>NZ_JABBWY010000005.1:0-594899 GCF_014161415.1 Microbispora sp. H10885
CTGATCAACCTCGGACTCACCCGGACCGGCAACGTCTGGACACTGGTTCCAAACTCACCTGCGTGAACCACGGGCCGACCACAAGCACCGGCGGTCATCGAGACAAGATCTTCAGTGGCCTTCTAGGGCCGCGCTGATCTACCTGCACGCCACGCAGGACCGTGATCAGGCGATGGCCAAAGCGCTCGGGCAGGCGTTGAAGACGGCGGCCGAAACCAAGATCGAAGCATGAAATGGCACGTGTGGCACGGAAGATCGAAAACAGCATCGTGAGATCACGAAGGCCAGGCTCCCCGGGCGGGGTGACCTGGCCTTTCGTGGTGAGAGCGGACGACGGGAATCGAACCCGCGTAGCCAGTTTGGAAGACTGGGGCTCTACCATTGAGCTACGTCCGCGCGCGCCCGGTGTCCATCTGGTCTAGACTTCATCCGGTCGTCAGGGCGTAAGCGTACCGGAGTCTCGGAGCGCTCGCGCAACCGGCGGGACGGGGCGTGGCGCAGCTTGGTAGCGCGCTTGCTTTGGGAGCAAGAAGTCGCAGGTTCAAATCCTGTCGCCCCGACCATCGAGAAGGCCACCCCAGGATCGGGGTGGCCTTCAGTGGTCTCAGGAGTGGGTCAGCGACGCACCGAGGACGAGTAGTCCTTGAGCCTGATATCGGTGGCGAACCTGTCGGCCATCCTCATCATGATCTTGAATAGCAAGCCGGCCCTGAAGATCCAGTTGCGCATCCGGATCCCGCGCCAGGTGCGCGGAGCGAGAAAGGGACCCGCGTTGCCGGACTTGGCGATCTTCGCGTACTCGCGGAACCCCTCTTCGTAGCGCCGGAAGGCGACCCGGTGGTTCCCGCCCGCCTCGGCCAGCTCACCGGCCAGTACGTACGCGCCGACCATGGCGAGCCCGGTGCCGAAGCCGCCCAGCGTGTTGCCGTACGCGGCGTCCCCCAACAGAACCACGCGGCCCTTGGAGTAGTGGTCGATCCGGACCTGGCTGATCGAGTCGACATAGACGTCGTCCGCCTCCCGGACCGCTCCGAGGATCTCGGGCGTCCGCCAGCCCATCCCGGCATAGGCGTCCAGCAGGATCCGCTTCATCTGCTCGACGTCGTAGCGGTCGTAGTCGAGCCGTTGCGAGGCGAAGATGAAGAGCGCGGCAGACTTGGGACCCCCGGTAGAGACCAGCCGGCCGGGCTCGTTGTACATCTTCGCCGTCGTCCCGAAATTCCCCCGTATATCGACGAGGGCGTAGTAATAGTCGAGGAATCGGACATAGTCGGATTCAGGCCCGAACGCCAGACGGCGGACGTTGGAGTGGATTCCGTCCGCGCCCACGACCAGGCCGAAGACGCGGGGCGCGCCGCGCTCGAAGGTCACGTGCACACCGCCCGCCGTTTCGGTGAGCGAGGTGATGGAGTCGCCGAAGACGTACTCGCAGCCGGCGGCGACCGTCCTTTCGTACAGCAGTCGGGACAGGTCACCCCGCCGGATCTCCAGATCGCCCCCGGTGAACTCGCCGGGCATCACCACCAGCCTGCGGCCGTTCGCGTCGACGATCTCCTGGTCGGCCCCGCCGGTCTGCAGCCGCCGTACGTCCTCCAAAATGCCCATCCGCTCCAGTACGGTCAGGTGCGTCTCGCCCTTGAAGTCGACGGCCTGGCCGCCCGGACGCAAGGCGGGGGCCTTCTCGACCACGGTCACGTTGAATCCGTAGTGGTTGAGCCAGTAGGCCAGAGCGGGGCCGGCGACGCCGGCGCCGGAGATCAGGATGTCGGTGTCTTCCACGTCCCCGAGCTTCGCCGGGAGCGCTGACGGCCCGCAGACAGCCGACTGACAGTCGGAACGGAGCTGTCAGCGGGACTCGCCCCGGACGCTGCCGGCGCCTTGCCTCGTCAACGGGTGGTCTGCCGTCGCCTTCCCGGCTTCCCACCCGGTCAGGAGAGAGCCGCCAACACCTGTTCCCGGTCCAGCGCGACCCCCCTGGCGAACGCCGACGCGAACGCCTCGGCGCCGATGACCTCGGTGACGCGTGCGGCGATCCGCTCGCGGTCACGATCGCCGGCGACGACCACACCGCGTAGCGCCAGCCCCGCACCCAGCAGGAAGGCCGCCTGGTCCGGCGCCCCATGGAGGAGGGCCAGCCCGGCCTGTGCCTCGGCGACGTAGGCGAGATCCGTCGCCGGCGACGCCCGCGCACACGCCAGCACCTCGGCGTGGTGGAGCCTGGCCGCCGTGAGGTCGCCTTCGGCCTGGGCGAGCAGGCCGAGCCCGGTGAGCGCCAGCAGCCTGATGCTCCCGCCGGCGTAGGAGCGGAGATCGACGGCTTCCAGCACCTCCGTGTAGCGGGCGCGGGCTTCGGCGTGATCGCCTCGGAGGCGGGCCAACTCGCCCCAGCCCAGCCCGATCAGGGCCGGTCGGTGCGACCTGCCCGTCCTACGCTCCAGCTCAGCGGCGCGCCGCAGGTCGGCGGCGGCCGTGTGGAAGTCGCCCTCTCGCACCAGCCCACCCGCCCTACGGCACAGCACGTCCACCATCTCGTCGAACGCGCCGAGCTGCTCGTACAGGTCCAGGGCCTGCTCCCACAACTGCCTCGCCCGCGCCCACTCCCCCCTCCAACTGGAGATCAACGCCAGCCACTCATGCGCCTGCGCCATGCCCCAGCGCTCACCGACCGAACGGAAGCTCGCCAGCGTCGCCTCCAGATCCCGGTCGGCGTCGGCCACCCTGCCGTCGAGCAGGTTCACGACGCCCTGCCCCAGCGACACCACGGCCCGGCTCCACGGTTCGGAGCCGAACTGCCGCCTCCTGGGCGAGTCCGGTTCAGGCGGCCCTGCGGCCATTCCCCACATGACCGCCGCGAACGGGTGCCGCAGTTCCCGGTCCAGCGATCGCATGATCTCCTCGGCCCGCTCCCATTGCGCGGGAAGCACGTCAGGCACGGCGTGGAGCACGCAGAGGAGGTACTCCTCCTCCAGCCCCGCGGGCACCTCGGTCCCCAGCCGGCCGAGCAGGCTGAGAGCGGACGAGGCCGCCTGACCGCGCCGCCCGCTCAGCCACCAGTACGCCGAAAGGGCGGCGATCAGCCGCAGCGCCGTCTCCGGACTCTCCTGTACGGCATGGCGCAACGCGGCCTCGATGTTGCTGTGCTCCGCGGAGAGGCGGCCCAACCAGTCGAGTTGCTCGGCCCGTCGCAACCACGGGTCGGCGCGCTGGGCCAAATCGAGAAAGCAGGCGGCGTGCGCGTCGCGCAGCCGCTTCTCCTCCCCGGCTTCCGCCAGCCGTTTCGCGCAGAACAGGCGGATGGTGTCGAACATCCGGTAGCGTCCGCCGCTGGCCTCGACGAGGGACTTGTCCACCAGGTCGGCCAGCACCTCACCGGCACCGCAGACCTGTTCCACCGCCTCAAGCGACGCGCCGCCTGAGAAGACGGAGAAGCGCCTGGCCATCACTCGCTCATCAGGGCTGAGCAGGCTCCAGCTCCAATCCACCACCGCGTGCAGCGTCTGGTGGCGTGTCACCGCGGTGCGGTCACCACGCGACAGCAGCGTGAACCTGCCGTGCTCCTTGAGGCGTGCGGAGATCTCCGCCACCGAGAACGACCGCACCCTCGCCGCAGCCAGCTCGATGGCCAGCGGCAGCCCCTCCAGGGTCGCGCAGATCTCGATGACCTCGGGCCCCATGGTGAAGCCCGGCCGTACTTCGGCGGCCCGATCCGCGAACAGGCTCACAGCCGGGTAGGTGAGGGCCTCATCGAGGTCCGTGCCCGGCGACGGCACGGCCAGCGGCGCCAGCGGGACAAGCGTCTCACCGGTGAGCCCGAGCGGCTCACGGCTGGTGGCCAGGACGGCAAGCCTCGGACACGCCTCGAGCAGCCGGCGGACGAGGACGGCGGCCGGAGCGACCACGTGTTCGCAGTTGTCGAGGACGAGCAGCAGCTCGCGCTCCGCGAGGGCGGCCGTAAGCCGCTCCACGGCGTCGCTTCGGCCGAGGTCCGGTGCCCGCAGCCCCGCCTCGCGCAGGCCGAGCGAGCCCAGCACGGCTTGCGGGACCTGGGCCCCGTCGTCGAGCGGGGAGAGGTCGACGAAGCAGGCCTCCTGTCCACGGCGACGGGCCGCCTCGATCGCCAGCCTGGTCTTGCCCGTGCCACCGGGACCGGTCAGGGTGACCAACCGGGAGTTCCGGAGCGAGTGGAGCCGGTCCAGCTCCTCCGCGCGGCCGACGAAGCTGGTGAGATGCGCGGGGAGCCGGCCGCCCGTCGCCCGCTCGCGCGGCTCCTCGCCGCGGAGGATCGCCAGGTGGAGCGCCGCCAGCTCAGGCGAGGGGTCGGCGCCGAGCTCGTCAGAGAGCAGCCGCCTGACCTCCTCGAACACGGCCAGCGCCGCCGCCTGCTGCCCGGATGCGTGCAGCGCCCGCATGAGCTGGCCGCGCAACCGCTCACGCAACGGGTACGCCACGACCAGCTGCCGGAGCCCGGCTGCCGACGTGCCCTCCGGAAGGGCGAGCTCGGCCTCGACGAGGTCTTCCTGCGCTGTCAGCCGCAGCTCGTCCAGGCGGGCCACCTGCGCCGGCGCGAAAGGCGCGTCGGCCACGTCCGCCAGCGCAGGACCTCGCCACAGCGCCAGCGCGTCCCTGAGCGACCTCGCGGCGCGCTCGTGCTGACCCGCGGCCAGGAGCCGTCGCCCGGCACGGGCAAGCCGCTCGAAGCGGTGGACGTCGACGTCGTCGGGGTCCACGGCGAGCCGATATCCGGCGCCGTGGAACTCGATCAGGTCGCCGGGCAGGCTGCGCCGGAGCCGGGACACGTGGGCCTGGATCGCGTTGGCCGCCCCGGCCGGCGGATCGTCACCGTACTGACCGTCGATCAACCGGTCCACACCGACCAGCCGACCGGCGTCGAGCAGGAGCAACGCGAGAAGCGCGCGCGGCCGCAATCCGCCGACGGAGATCGATTCCCCCTCGGCCGTGCGGGCCTCCAGCGGCCCCAGGATGCCGAACTGCACGAGACCGATTCTGGCCCACGTGCGGTGCTCTAGGTTGGTCTCGACCAGTCGCCTGGAAGGACCCCCGCCGCATGGCCTCCGTTCGTCATGAGATCGTGATCGACGCACCCCCGGAGCACATCTGGGACGTCCTGCGCGACGTCGGCGCCGTGCACGAGCGCCTGCTGCCGGGCCGCGTCACCGGCACCCGGATCGAGGGCGACCAGCGGTTCCTGACCTTCCCCGACGGGCACGTGGTCCGTGAACTGGTCGTCGGGATCGACGACGACGCCCGCCGCCTCGCCTACTGCGTCGTCGAGGGCGCGCGGCCGCCGGTGGAGTTCCACCACGCCACGTTCGAGGTCCGGTCCGAGGGCGACGGGGCGGGCCGGCTGATCTGGATCACCGATGTCCTGCCGCACGCGCGGGCGGCCGACATCCGGATCCGCATGGAACGCGGCGCGGCGGAGATGAAGCAGGCGATCGAGGCCGCCGCGCACGGCTGACCCGTTCATTCCTCCTCGACGTACGGGTGGGTGAGGAACTCGATGGCGTGGCCGTCGGGGTCGTCCACGTACACCCCGCGGCCGTGGTGCCGGTGGTTGATCCGCTGCGGCTCCTGGTGGTTCGGTGCGCCCCAGTACGGCAGGCCCCGCTCGCCGATCCGGGTGAAGATCTCGTCGAACTCGTCCTCCGAGACGAGGAAGGCCAGGTGCTGGAGGACGATCCGGTCCCGGCCGACGATCGAGTCGGCGAAGTCGATCGTCACGCCGTTGGCGACTCTGACCGTGGCGAACGGCCCGAACGTGCCGGGCCCCGGCTCGCCGAGCAGGCCGGTGAGGAAGCGGGCGGAGGCGAAGCGATCGGTGCTGTGCACGATCGTGTGATCCAGTCGAGCGGGCACGGCGCCCTCCATGTTTCCGAAGGTACTCATCGGTCACATACCGTGGACGGGTGATCGACAAGCGCATTCCCCGCGTGCTCGGGCTGCTCGGCCAGGAGGACACGCTGCGGGTTCTCTCCTGTCTCGTCCTCCATCCCGGGGAGCCTCTCGGCAAGCTCACCGGGCTCGGCCCGGACGAGGTCGGGCGGGCGCTCGGCCGGTTGGAGCGGGGCGGTCTCGCCGTACGGGACGGGGACGGGTGGCGGGCGCGGCCGGAGGCCTTCCGCGACCTGCTCCGCGCGGTGCCCGCCGAACCGGCGGGCCCGCTGGACGCGTTCCTGGTCGACGGGCGGCTCCTCTCCATACCGACGAAGCGGGCCAAGCGGCTGATGGTGCTGGACTACGTCTCCCAGGTCTTCGAGGTGGGCACGCGGTACCCGGAGAAGGAGGTCGACGTGGCGCTGCGGGCGTTCCACGACGACCACGCCGCGCTGCGCCGATATCTGGTGGACGAGGGGTTCCTCACCCGGGAGGACGGCGTCTACTGGCGCTCGGGCGGCACCGTCTGACCAGGTCCGGCCACATCGGCGGGTGCCCTTTCCCGACCGGCCCGCCGCGCGGACACTGGGAGACATGGGTGAGCCGACCAGGGTCCTTCTCGACGAGTCCCGGATCCCCCGGAACTGGTACAACCTCGTCCCCGACCTCCCCGCGCCTCCTCCCCCGGTGCTCCACCCGGCCACGCTCCGGCCGGTCGGCCCCGACGACCTCGCGCCGCTCTTCCCGGCGGAGCTGATCGGGCAGGAGGTCTCCGGGGAGCGGTACGTCCCCGTTCCGGATGAGGTGCTCGACGTGTACCGCCTGTGGCGGCCCACTCCCCTCATCCGCGCCCGCCGCCTGGAGCGCCGGCTCGGCACGCCCGCCCGGATCTACTACAAGTACGAGGGCGGCAGCCCGTCCGGGTCGCACAAGCCGAACACCGCGGTCCCGCAGGCCTACTACAACGCGCGGGAGGGCGTGCGGAGGCTGACCACGGAGACCGGCGCGGGCCAGTGGGGCTCGGCCCTGGCGTTCGCCTGCGGCCAGTTCGGCCTGGCGTGCGAGATCTGGATGGTCAGGGCGTCGTACGACCAGAAGCCCTACCGCCGTACGCTGATGCGCGTCCACGGCGCGACGCTGCACGCCAGCCCGTCGGCGGTGACCGCCGCGGGAGCCAGGATCCTGGCGGAGGACCCGCACTGCACGGGGTCGCTGGGCATCGCGATCAGCGAGGCCGTCGAGGTCGCCGGGCAGCACGACGACACGCGGTACGCCCTGGGCTCGGTGCTCAACCACGTCCTGATGCACCAGACCGTGATCGGCGAGGAGGCGCTGGAGCAACTGGCCGTCCTCGGCGAGACCCCCGACCTGGTCATCGGCTGCACCGGCGGCGGCTCCAACTTCGCCGGCCTGGCCTTCCCGTTCCTGCGGGAGAAGCTCGCGGGGCGGATGGACCCGGTGCTGCGCGCGGTGGAGCCCGCCGCCTGCCCGTCGCTGACGCGGGGCACGTACGCCTACGACTTCGGCGACACGGCGGGGTTCACGCCGCTGATGAAGATGCACACGCTGGGCCACACGTTCGTGCCGGACCCCATCCACGCCGGCGGGCTGCGCTACCACGGCATGTCGCCGCTGCTGTCGCACGTGTACGAACTGGGCCTCGTGGAGGCCGTGGCGGTGACGCAGACCGAGTGCTTCGACGCGGGCGTCCGCTTCGCCGGGGTCGAGGGGATCCTGCCGGCTCCCGAACCCGCCCACGCGGTGGCCGCGACCATCGCGGAGGCGCTGCGGTGCGCCGAGTCGGGCGAGGAGAAGGTCATCGTGACGTCCCTGTGCGGGCACGGCCATTTCGACCTGCCCGCGTACGAGCGTCACCTCGCCGGCCGCCTGGAGGACTTCACGCTCCCGCAGGAGCGGATCGACGCGGCTCTCGCACACCTGCCTTCCGTTTGATGGCAAACTGTCTGATGTGACGCATGTTGACTGATATCCGTTTCGTCCGTTGACCGCAGGGTACGGCTGCGCCATCGCGCCGTCGTGCCGGCCAAAGCACTCATGCCAAACGGCTGAAATGCGCGGTATCAGCTCCATACGATTCTGGGACACCATCCGCTCTCGCCGGAGTATTCGTTTTGAACCGGAACTGCGTGATCAAGGACCCCGCCCCGGCGGACCGGGGACAGTGGCGGCGCAGCGGCGCCGCGTCCGCGCACGAACGGCTGGCGTTCCTGAACGAGGCGAGCCGCCGCATCGGCAGCACCCTCGACCTCGAGGAGACGAGCCGGGAACTCGTGGACGTGGCCGTCCCGAGGTTCGCCGACACCGCGGCCGTGATGCTCCAGGACCGCCTCCTCAACGACGGCGAGCTGTCGTCCCGCCCGGTGGACGGGACGACCCTCGTCCGCCGGACGGCGATGGGCGTGGCCGGCGCGGACGCGGACGCCTGCGTGAACGCCTTCCCCGTCGGCGAGGTGGCGGTCTACCCGGCGAGCCTGCCGCAGGCGCAGTGCATGGCGAGCGGCAAGCCGCTGATGTATCCGGCCATGGACAAGGAGAGCGCCCGGCTCATCGGCGCGGCCTTCGGCCGCGAGGACGCGATCGCCGCCCTGCTGACCGACGCCTCGTTCCTCACCGTGCCCCTAAGGGCCCGGGGACGGGTGCTCGGGTGCGTGGTCTTCACCAGGCGGGCGGGCGCGCCCCCGTTCGAGGAGCAGGACGTCGCGGTGGCCGAGGACCTCGCCACCCGCACCGCCGTGTGCGTCGACAACGCCCGCCTCTACACCACCGAGCGCCGGACCGCGCTGACCCTGCAGAGCAGCCTGCTGCCCGCCGAACTGCCGCAGCCGCTCGGGATGGACATCGCCTCGCGCTACCTTCCGGCGAGCGACCTGATGGGAGTCGGCGGAGACTGGTACGACGTGATCGCCCTTCCCGGGTGCCGTACGGCCCTGGTGGTGGGCGACGTCATGGGCCACGGGACCAGGGCCGCGGCGACGATGGGCCAGCTCCGCACGGCGGCGCGCACGCTGGCGAGCCTGGACCTGCCGCCCGACGAGGTGCTGTTCCGGCTCAACCTGATGAGCCAGGACCTCGATCCGACCCAGATCGCCACGTGCATCTACGCCGTCTACGACCCGGTGACGCGCGGCTGCGCGCTCGCCCGCGCCGGGCACGTGCCGCCGATCCTGCTGCATCCCGACCGGTCGACCGAGATCGTCGAGCTGCCGTCGGGCCTTCCCCTCGGCATCGGCAGCGACCCGCTGGAGATGCGCGAGCTGGTCCTGCCGGCCGGGAGCGTGCTCGCCTTCTACACCGACGGCCTGGTGGAGAGCCGCGAGCGGGACCTGGACGCCGGGATCATGGGGTTGCGCCGCTTGCTGGCCGGGCCCGTCGAGGACCTCGACGACATGTGCGACGACATCATCAGCAGCCAGCGGGCGAGCCACGAGCGCGACGACATCGCCCTGCTGGTGGCCCGTGTGCGTGAGCTCGACCCGGACGAGGTGGCGACCTGCCCCCTGCCCGCCGACCCGAAGTTCGTCTCCCAGGCCCGCCGGTTCGTCCGGGTCACCCTCGCCGCCTGGGGACTGAGCAGCCTGGTGGACAGCACCCAGCTCATCGTCAGCGAACTGGTCACCAATGCGCTCAAGCACGGCTGGCCGCCGATCGAGCTGCGGCTGCTGCGCTGCCGCACACTGGTGGTCGAGGTCGCCGACGGCTCCCCCTCCAGCCCCGCCCCGCGTACGGCCACCCCCGACGAGGACACCGGCCGCGGCCTCCAGCTGATCAAGCGCTTCGCCTATCGCTGGGGCACCCGGCCCACCCCGTACGGCAAGATCGTCTGGGTCGAGCAGCATCTTCCGTGACCGGCCGCCTCCTCGCGGGCGGGCGGGCATGACTGATCGCCGGGAGGAGTTACGGTCGAATCGGGGAGCTCGTGGCGAGGAGGGGACATGATCGACATCCGGGACGCGTACCGCAGGGCGCTCGACGGTTTCGGCGACCGCCTCCATCTCGTCCGCCCCGGACAGTGGGACCTGCCGACGCCGTGCGTCGACTGGGACGTCCGGGGGCTGGTGAACCACCTGGTGACCGAGAACCTGTGGGCTCCCGAACTGCTGTCGGGCCGCACGGCCGCCGAGGTGGGCGACGCGTTCGAGGGCGACGTGCTCGGCGACGACCCGGTGAAGGCGTTCGAGGCGTCCGCGCAGGGCGCCGTCCAGGCGGTGTACGCCGAGGGCGCCCTCACGAGCGTGGCTCATCTGTCCTTCGGCGACGTGCCGGGCGAGGAGTACATCACCGAGCTGTTCGCGGACGCGCTGATCCACACCTGGGACCTCGCGCGGGCCGTCGGCGGTCCGGAACGGCTCGACCCCGACCTCGTCGCGTCCTGCGCCGAATGGTTCGCCAAGGCGTGGGACGGCTACCGCGAGGCGGGCGTGATCGGGGACGAGCGCGACGTCCCGGCCGGCGCCGACCAGCAGACCAAGCTGCTCGCGGCGTGGGGCAGAACCCCCTGAGACGGCCCCGGAACCGGGCTATCGCCCCGTAGGACGCTTGCCGTGGTTGGCCTTCTTCTTCCTGCGGGCCTTCGACTTGCGTGCGCGTCTGCCCATCGCGGCCGCCTTCCCTGGAGTACGGGTTTCGCCCACTGTCCCCCCGCGGACGGGCGGCGGCAAGTACCCGCACCCCGGCTCAGCGCTCCTGTACGTATGTGTGCATAATCTGTTGGAATCTGTTTAAAGGAGTGGCGGATGCTGGCCCAGCAACGGCAGCAGGCGATCCTGGAGAGAGTCCGCAGGTCCGGCGGGGTCCGGGTCGCGCAACTCGTGCGTGAGCTCGGGGTGTCGGACATGACGATCCGCCGCGACCTGGAGGTCCTGGCGGAGCGCGGCCTGATCGTCAAGGTGCACGGCGGGGCCACCGCCACCGGCGCCGGCTCCACCGAGGAGCCGGGCTTCGCGGCCAAGTCGATGCGGCAGCAGGCCGAGAAGGAGGCCGTCGCCCGCTGCGCGGCCCCGCTCGTACGGCCGGGAAGCTCCGTCGCGCTCTCGGCCGGCACGACGACCTGGACGCTGGCCCACCACCTGGTGGACGTGCCCGAGCTGACCGTGATCACCAACTCCGTCCAGGTGGCCGACGTCTTCCACCGGGCGGGGCGGCCCGACCAGACCGTGGTGCTCGTGGGAGGCGTGCGGACGCCGTCCGACGCGCTGGTCGGCCCGGTCGCGGTCGCGGCCGTCCGCTCCCTGAACGTCGACATCCTCATGCTCGGCGTGCACGGCATGAGCGTCCGGGCCGGTTTCACCACCCCCAACCTGCTGGAGGCGGAGACCGACCGCGCCCTGATCGCCGCCGCCCAGCGGCTCGTCGTCCTGGCCGACCACACCAAGTGGGGGACCGTCGGCATCAGCACGATCGCGGCCCTCGGCGAGGCCGACGTGGTCGTGAGCGACACGGGCCTGCCCGAGGACGCCCGCGCCGTGCTGTCGGAGCACGCCGGCGAGCTCCTCCTCGCGGATCCGTCCGGCGAGGCGCCCCTGAAGACCGCCTCCGTGTGACGCCGCCGCGACGCCGGAGAAGAGCCCTGTGAAGCTGGAGATCGCACCGTGAAGCGCACCATCGCTCATCTGGCCGACGGCCGGGAGCTGATCTATTTCGACCGCCGCGACGACGCCGACCACGACGTGGCCGACCCCCGGGATCTGCCCGCGCGCCCCCTCGCGTCCGAGTTGCGTCACGACCCGCTCATGGACGAGTGGGTGGCCGTCGCCCGGCACCGCCAGACCCGCACCCACCTGCCGTCCGCCCAGGAGTGCCCGCTCTGCCCCGGGCATCCCGGCTCGGAGATCCCCTCGCCGTACGAGGTGGCGGTGTTCGAGAACCGCTTCCCGTCGTTCAGCTTCAACACCGGCGCGTACGAGCAGGTGGGCGGGCTGAGCGAGGTGCGGCCGGGGACCGGGCGCTGCGAGGTCGTCTGCTTCACCTCCGACCACGACGCCTCCTTCAGCTCCCTCGGCGACGAGCAGGCCGCGCTGGTCGTCGAGGCGTGGGCCGACCGCACGGCCGAACTGTCCGCGCTGCCCGGCGTGGAGCAGGTCTTCTGCTTCGAGAACCGCGGCGCCGAGATCGGCATCACGCTGCCGCATCCGCATGGGCAGATCTACGCCTATCCGTACGTCACGCCGCGTACCCGGCAGATGCTGGAGACCGCCGCCCGGCACCGCGGCGGCAACCTGTTCGCGGACGTCCTGGCGGCCGAGCGGAAGGGGCCCCGCGTCGTGGCCGCCAACGAGCACTGGACGGCCTTTGTCCCGGCCGCCGCCCGGTACCCCTTCGAGGTGCACCTCTACCCGCACCGCCGGGTGCCGGACATTCCGGCGCTGTCGGCGGAGGAGCGGGCCGCCTTCGCGCCGCTGTACATCGACGTGCTGCGCCGCCTGGACGGGCTGTTCGGCGTCGTCATGCCGTACGTCGCGGCCTGGCACCAGGCTCCGGTCACCTACCGCCGGGATCTGGCCTACCTGCACCTCCAGCTCTTCACGATCCGGCGGGCGGCGGACAAGCTGAAGTACCTCGCCGGATCGGAGTCGGCGATGGGCGCCTTCGTCAACGACGTGCTGCCGGAGGAGGCCGCCCGCATGCTGCGCGAGGTGGTAACGGACTGATCTCCGTACGGTTGCGACTTGGGGTGGCAGTCACCATTTCTTTACCACTAGTATCCCTGGCACCACCGGTCACAGCCGGTGCCGCCTAATCCCGGGCGCCTCGCCCGGGAGCCGGGGACCCATTCACGCCTCTGGGGTAAAGGCACGTCGCTGCCCGGGCTCCTCCAGCCCGCACCCGTCAGCTAACCCGGTCGGCAGATGGAGAGGAGTGGGCTCTGCCCCGCGCGTTCCCCCTGGCCGCCGGTGTGTTGACCGCCGCGGCCCTCGTTCTCGGCACGGCCGCCGGGGGCGCCGCCGCCCCCAAGCCGACGGAGAGGCAGCTCAAGAAGCAGCTCGCCGGCCTGCAGAAGAAGGTCGACCGGCTCATCGCCGACTACAACGCCAAGCGGGTCGCGCTCGCCAGGGCGCGGGACGACGAGGCGGCGGCGCGCGCCCGCGTGACCAGGGCGGAAACCGACTACACGGCGACCCTCGACGAGGTTCGGGAGTTCGTCGGGTTGCGGTACCAGACCGACAGCGTGCGGGTCCTGCCCAACCTGACCGTCTCCGCGGTGGCGTACCAGCTCAAGGAGGAACAGGCCGCGAGGCTCGCGCGGGTCGACGAGGTCCGCACCGAACGGCAGAAGGCCGCCGAGGCGGCGAGGGCGCTCACCGCGTCGCTGAAGTCGCAGGCCGCGGAGGTCGCCGGTCGGCGCCGGGAGGCCGAGAAGCTCATCGACGACATCAAGGACAAGATCGACCGCCTGGTCCCGATCGCTCCGGGCCGGAGGGGCAGCGGGTCGTGGGCGCCCGAACTGCCGGCGGGCGCGGACAACATCACGCCCCGGATGCGGCTCATGCGCTCGGAGGTGGAGGAGCACTTCGATCTGAGCTTCCCGGTCGGCTGCTACCGGGCCGAGAACAGCGGTGAGCACCCCCTCGGCCGCGCCTGCGACTTCATGATGAGCTCGGGCGGCGCCATGCCCTCGGCCCAGATGAAGGCGCTCGGCGACAGCCTGGCCGCCTGGGCCATCAAGAACGGCCCGAAGCTCGGCGTGATGTACGTCATCTGGCAGCAGCGCATCTACAACCTCGGCCACCCGGGCTGGCGCCCCATGTCCGACCGGGGCGGCGTCACCGCCAACCACTACGACCATGTCCACATCTCGATGTACTGAGCAGGAGCTTCGAGGGCCGGCGGCCTCGCCGAGCGAGGCGGCCGGCCCGTTCCGCGTCAGGCGGGGATCTGCTTCTCGTTCCAGGTGTAGTAGATGTAGGTGCTGCCGGGCCCGGTCATCGTGCCGTAGACCTGCCACCAGCTGTTGGTGCCGGGCGAGAAGCGGAAGACCTTGTCGCCGGGCCG
Organism: Microbispora sp. H10885; assembly: GCF_014161415.1. NCBI lineage: Bacteria > Bacillati > Actinomycetota > Actinomycetes > Streptosporangiales > Streptosporangiaceae > Microbispora > Microbispora sp. H10885. The sequence continues at coordinate 13,906 of NZ_JABBWY010000005.1, forward strand.
GTCGTCCACGAACACGGTCGTGGACCCGTCGGAGGAGTGGATCTGTACCTCGATCGTGAACGTCTCGGTGTCCGGGATGTCGAGGCAGACCTCGTGCGTGTACGCCGACGGACCGGCGATGTTGTAGTTACGGCCGTCCACCGACGGCCGCTGGACGTTGGTGGGGACGTAGCTGGTCCGGGCGTAGGTGTACCCGCCCGTGGAGCAGTCGACCGCGGAGGCGGACGCGGGACCGACGCCGGTGAGCGTGGCGCCGAGGACGCCGGTGGCGACGGCGAGAACGGAGATCGTGCGCTTCATGCCTCTCCTCATCCGTGCAGCGACCCTCCAACCAAAATGGTTGAAGGCTGAACTGATTCTGACTCGATCATGCTGTTTGGACAAGTACGGGCAAAGGTTCGTCCACGCCCGAGTCAAGCGGGTCGCGAGAGCGCGCCCCCTCTCCTGCGCCTGGAAGGCGGGCCGTCCGGCGGGGCGGAAATGAAGTGGTCGCACCCCGGGGGCCAGGGGGAGGATGTCCGGATGACCGACACACGTACCGATCCTCCGCTCGCCGCGGGCGAGCGCGAGATGCTGCGCGCCTTCCTCGACTTCCACCGCCAGACGCTGGCCGTGAAGTGCGAGGGCCTCGCCGAGGAACAGCTACGGCTGCGCTCCGTCCCGCCGTCGTCCCTGTCGCTGCTCGGCATCGTGCGGCACATGGCCGACGTCGAGCGGAGCTGGTTCCGGCGGCGGCTCGCCGGTGAGGACCTCGAAGGCATCTACTACACCGACGACGATCCGGACGGCGAGTTCGACAACGTGGACACGGCGTCCGCCGAGGAGGCCTTCGCCACCTGGCGCGCGGAGATCGAGCACGCGCGGGCGGCGGAGGCGGCCTGCGCCGATCTGGACGCGACGACGAAGGCGGCCCGGCAGGGCGTCCACCACTCACTGCGCTGGATCATGGTCCACATGATCGAGGAGTACGCGCGGCACAACGGCCACGCCGACCTGCTGCGCGAGCGCATCGACGGGGCGACGGGCGAGTAGGGACCCGGTCCCTCACCCGCCGGGCCGGGCCCGCCCGGCCCGGCCCGGCCCGTTCAGCCCGGTTCAGCCCCGTTCAGCCCGAGATGCGGACGGGGTTCACCAGGTCGGCGTAGATGAGAAGGCCGCCCATGACGACGAGCAGGGCCGCCATGACGTACGTCAGCGGGAGCGCCTTGGCGACGTCCACGTAGCCCGGCATGGGCCGCCGGCGCACCCGGGCGAAGGCCCGCTTGACTCCCTCCCACAGGCCGCCGGCGATGTGGCCGCCGTCCAGCGGCAACAGGGGGACGAGGTTGAACATGCCGACCGCGAGGTTCAGCCCGGCCAGCAGGCTGATGAACACCTCGATCTTGCTGTCGATGGGGATGTCCGACGCGGCGATCTCACCGCCGATGCGGCCGGCGCCGACGATCCCGATCGGCCCGTTCGGGTCGCGCTTCTCCCCCGAGAACGCCGCGTTCCACACGCCGACCATCTTCTTGGGGATGTTGACCATGGCCGCGGCGGTCCGCTTGGTCAGGTCCCACATCTGCCCGACGACGTAGCCGGGGCCCTGCTTCTCCACGACGATCGTCGGGCTGACGCCGAGGAAGCCGACGTTCCTGTCCACCTTGTCGGGGTCGGTCTGCGAGGGCATGTCCTGCGCGATCAGGTCGACGTCCACCGTCGTGGTCCGGCCGTCGCGCTCGATGCCGAGCGTCGTCGCGCCGGCGCCGTGCGACCGGATCTGCCGGGTGGCCGCCTCCCAGCTGGCGACCGGAGTGCCGCCCACGGCGACGATCCGGTCCCCGGGCCGCAGCCCCGCCTTCGCCGCGGGCGTCAGCGGGTCGCCGGACGCGCAGTCCCGGTGCGCGGCCTCGGCCGCCGGGATAGCGCACTTGGACACCGAGGAGACGACCGGCTTCGTCGTCCGCACGCCGAAGCCCATCATCACGACCGCGAAGAGCACGAACGCCAGCACGAAGTTCATCGCGGGCCCGCCGGTCATGATGATGACCTTCTGCCACCAGGGCTTGCGGAAGAAGACGCGGTTCTCGTCGCCCGGCCGGATCTCCTCCGAGGCGACCGCCCTGGCGTTCTCGATGAGGCCCTGCCAGGGGCCCGTCGAGACGCTGCGCAGCTTGCCGGGGTCGTCGGAGGGACGCGGCGGGAGCATGCCGACCATGCGGATGTAGCCGCCCAGCGGGATCCACTTCACGCCGTACTCGGTCTCGCCGCGCCGCCGCGACCACAGCGTCGGCCCGAAGCCGACCATGTACTGCGTCACGCGGACGCCGAACAGCTTGGCCGGGACGAGGTGCCCGATCTCGTGCAGCGCGATGGAGAGCAGCAGACCAACGAAGACGATCACGAATCCGGCCACGATGAGCCAGCTCATCAGCGCGTACCTCCGAGTCGGAGAAGATGCCGTGGCAGTCGTCGCACCCTCCGAGAGTAGCCCACCGGAACAAGGGAGAGACCTGCTCCGGCGAACCGGCGCGTTGCCCATACGTGGCCGAACCTGGACACTCCGTTGACAGTACGCAATGGGTCGATCACCCTTTGAGAGACCGTCCAGAGGGGAGCGTCTTGATCCGGATCCTGGTGGCCGAACACCTTCCGTTGGTACGGCGAGGCCTGGTCGCGTCTCTCGAAGGGGAGAGCGACCTCACGGTGGTCGCGGACGTCGGTTCGGCCGAGGACATCGTGCCGGCCGCCCTCGACGTACTGCCGGACGCCGCCGTCATCGACGCGGACCTGCCGGGGGCGGACGGGCCGAGCCTGGCCGCGCGGCTCGTCGAGAAGGTGCCCAGATGCCGGGTGATGCTGCTGTCGGCCCAGCCGAACCCCGGCCACCTCAAGCGGGCCTTCGCGGCCGGGGCCCTCGGCTACCTGAGCATCGAGGTGTGCCCCGAGCAGCTCGCCGACGGGATACGGCGGATCATCGCCGGACGCCGGATCGTCGACTCCGAGCTCGCGGTCGCGGCCCTGGAGGCCGCCGAGTGCCCCCTCACGCCCCGGGAGCACGAGGTGCTGCGCCTCGCGGCCGGGGGCGCGCGCTCGAAGGAGATCGCCGCCGAGCTGGGCCTGTCCGTCGGCACGATACGCAACCACCTGTCGCGCGTCCTGGTGAAGACCGGGGCGCGCAGCCGGGTGGACGCCGTCCGCATCGCCACCGACTACGGCTGGTTGTAGGGACCTTTCCCGGCGGGCCTCAGGGACGCCAGATGAGGACGAGCGCGCAGTCGTCGTTGTGACCGGACGACATGGCCTGCACGAGCTGCCGCGCCTTGTCCCGGAAGCCCGAGGGCAGCAGCCGCTCGGCCTCCCCCAGCAGCCGGTCGAGCCCGGCGTCGATGTCCCGGCCGGGCTGCTCGATCAGCCCGTCGGTGAACAGCATGAGCGCGTCGCCCTTGCGCAGCACGCCGCTGTCGGTCTCGCAGGCCAGGTCGGGCACGACGCCGAGCACGACCCCCTTGGCCGTGGACACCCGCCAGGTGCCCGACCCGGAGTCGAACCGGACCACCGGCGGGTGCCCGGCGGAGGTGATCGTGTACTCCCCCGTCGACAGGTCGAGCGTCAGGTGGACGGCCGTGACGAACCCCTCGTCGCCGATTTGCCGGTGGAGATAGGAGTTGCAGGAGGCCAGGAAGTCGTCCACCGAGCCGAGCAGCCCGCCGAACGTGCCGGAGAGCATGAGCGCGCGGGTGCCGGCGTCGACGCCCTTGCCCGACACGTCGACGACGGCGAGCTGGACCCGGTCGCCCTCGCGCATGGAGACGACGAAGTCGCCGCCGAAGGACGACCCTCCGGCCTGTTTGAGCACGACCTTGCCGCCCCAGTCCTTGGGCAGCGGCGGCAGCTCGCTCTGCCGCTTGAGCCGGTCGCGCAGCTCCAGCAGCATTGCGTCGCCGCGCAGGCCCTGCACGCCGAGCTTGCCCCGCGTCCGCGCCATCGTCCACGCGAGCGCGGCGGTGAAGCCCATCGTGATCAGCAGGCCCGGCCCGACGGCGAGCACTCCCCTGGTCGCTCCCATGTAGGCGAGGGACGCCGCGACCGCGCACAGCAGGATGGCCAGGCTGCGCAGGCGGAGCTGGAGGCCGCCGATCAGCGTCACGAGGATCAGCAACGACGGCGAGAACCAGTACGCCGAGACCTCCGCATCGAGCACGCCGATGACCACGGTGACCGCGACGAGGGCGATCAGGAGGTACCGGTCCTTCGACCACACCTTTTTGACAAAACGGACCGACGGCACCAGAAGCGGCACGCGCGCCAGGATGGCGCGCAGCCGTGGAGAGATCAGCGGCGCCGGACGGGAAGTCATGATGGCCTCGACTGTATCCGGACATCCCAGGTGGCGGCACCCGCTTGACCGACGCCGGGGTCGTGTCCCGTGATCTTTCCAGCCTACCCCCGCCGAAGATCACGGGCCACCCGCCGGCCGCCCGCTGCGGATGTCCTGAGCGGATGTCCGGCCGGTTCGATCGCACGCTCACGGCCCGGGGCGTACGCTCGCGGTATGGCGCTGCAGAGTTTGCAGATCACCGCGATCACGGCCATGCGGGCCCGCGACGTGTCCCGGCCGACCCCCGAGCAGCAGGAGACCGCCGAACGGCGGCCGCTGCGCGACGAGACGACGCCCCGGCGGGAGTCCCGCCGGGGCCGTGACCGGGACGGCCGCTGACGCCGCCCCTGGGCCGCTGACCGGCCCGCTCACCAGCCGCCCGCCCGGTGTCCCGGACGGGCGGTCTCCGGCGCCGGTGCTTCCGGCCGGGCGGATCAGGCGGGCAGCGGCGGCAGTTCGCCGGTCGTCTCGTACTCGGCGAGCTGGCGGATCCGCCGGGCGTGCCGCTCCGCGCCCGAGAACGCCGTGCCGAGGAAGACCTCGACGAACCGGGCGGCCTCCTCCGGCGTGTGCATCCGCGCGCCGATGCTGATGACGTTGGCGTCGTTGTGCTCGCGGGCGAGCCGGGCCGTGTCCTCGTTCCAGGCGAGGGCGGCGCGCACCCCGCGCACCTTGTTGGCGGCGATCTGCTCGCCGTTCCCCGAACCGCCGATCACCACCCCGAGGCTGCCCTCGGCGGCGACCACGCCCTGCGCGGCGCGCAGCACGAACGGCGGGTAGTCGTCCTCCGCGTCGTAGACGTGGGGGCCGCAGTCCTCCACGTCGTGGCCCTGCTCCTTAAGCCAGGAGACCAGGTGGTTCTTGAGCTCGTAGCCGGCATGGTCGGCACCGATGTAGACACGCACGGGACAAGTTTCCCAGACGAGTTCTGGCGGAGGTCACCCCGGCCTCCACTAAGGTAATAGACGAACACCGCCAGTGGCTCTTACACCACCTCATGCCGGAGCAGGAGTGTCATGCGCGAGATCCGCTACGTCGGCGACCCCGTCCTGCGTACCCCCGCGGAGCCCGTGACGGACTTCGACAGGGAGCTGCGCCGCCTGATCGACGAGATGTTCGCGGTGATGTACCAGGCCGACGGCGTGGGACTGGCCGGGCCGCAGATCGGGGTGGGCCGGCGGCTGTTCGTCTACGACATCAGCAACCGCAAGGGCCACGTGGTCAACCCGGAGCTGACGATCGACGACCCCGGGGAGGTCGTCGAGGAGGAGGGCTGCCTGTCAGTGCCGGGCAAGGAGACCGGCAAGCCGCTGTACGCCCCCACCGTCCGCGCCGCCGGAGTCACGCTGCGCGGGGTCGACAAGCTCGGCCGGCCCGTGGCCGTGAAGGCCCGGGGCATGCTCGCCCGGTGCTTCCAGCACGAGTTCGACCACCTTGAGGGCACGCTGTACGTCGACCGGCTGGGCAAGGACGAGCGCCGCAAGATCCTCCTCCAGGCGCCCTGAGACCGCCGCCCCTTACAGCTGGATCGCCTTGGTCTCCAGGAACTCCTCCAGGCCGAACTCCCCCATCTCGCGCCCGACGCCCGACTGCTTGTAGCCGCCGAAGGGCGCCATGGGGTTGAACCGGCCCCCGTTGACCGCCACCTGGCCCGTGCGCAGGCGGCGGGCGACCGCGAGCCCCTCCTCCTCGGTGGCCGCCCAGACCGCCCCCGACAGTCCGTACGGCGTGCCGTTGGCGATCTCGACGGCCTCGTCCTCCGTGCCGAAGGGGATGATCGACAGCACCGGGCCGAAGATCTCCTCCTGCTCGACGGCCATGCCGGGCGACACCCCGGCGAAGACCGCGGGCTCGACGTAGTAGCCGCGGCCCATGGGGTTGCCGGTCCCGCCGAGCACGAGGCGGGCCCCCTCCTCCTGGCCCCGGTTGAGGTATCCGACCACCCGGTCGCGCTGCGCGGCGGACACCAGCGGGCCGAGGCGGGTGCCCTCGGCGAACGGGTCGCCCGGGACGTATTTCGCCGCCGCCTCCACGGCCAGCCGGACCGCCTCGTCGTACTGGTCCCAGTGGACGAGCATCCGGGTCAGCGCCGAGCAGGTCTGGCCCGAGTTCAGGTAGGCCCCGGCGACCCCGTTCTTCACCGCCTTCTCCAGGTCGGCGCCGGGGAGGACGATGTTCGCCGACTTGCCGCCCAGCTCCAGGGCCACCCGCTTGACCGTCCCGGCCGCGAGGGCGGCGACCCTGCGCCCGGCCCTGGTCGAGCCGGTGAAGGAGACCATGTCCACGCCGGGGTGGGCGGCGAGGGCCTCTCCGACCACCGGGCCGTGCCCGCTGACCATGTTGAACACGCCGGGCGGCAGGCCCACCTCGTGCAGGATGTCCGCGAACGCGTACGCCGCGAGCGGCGCGACCTCGCTCGGCTTGAGCACCACCGTGCAGCCGGCCGCCAGGGCCGGAGCCACCTTGCAGACGACCTGGTGGAGCGGGTAGTTCCACGGTGTGATCGCGCCGACCACCCCGACCGGCTCGCGGACGATCAACGAGTTGCCCACCCGCCCGCCGTCGAAGTCGTACCGCTTGGCGAGGTCGGCGTAGGAGGCCAGCACCTCGGCGGGCATCAGCGTCTGCACCTTCAGCGCGAGCGGCAGCGGCGCGCCCATGTCGGTGGCGATCGTCGCGGCGATCTCCCGGGCGCGGTCCCTGAGCAGCCCGGCCGCCGTCCCGAGGAGCGCGGCGCGCTCGGCGGGCTCCGCCGCCGCCCAGGACGGGAAGGCGGCACGGGCGGCGGCGACCGCGGTCTCCACGTCGGCGGCCGACCCCGCGGGCACCCGGTCCACGATCTCCTCGGTCGCCGGGTTGACGACCTCGACGGCCTCGCGCGAGGAGGACGGCGTCCAGCCGCCGTCGACGTAGATCTGACGCATGCTCCTCATACTCGCGCCTTGACTGTCAGAACGCGAGCCCCGGCCGGAAGGCCCCTGTCAAGAGGGCCGTCGGACAACTTCCTTCTCAAGGTAGGGGCGATGTCGAATCCGTCCTGTGACCGTGACGTGGCAGGATTCATCCATCCCTGTACGCGAAGGGGCGACGGGGAACCGGGGGATTGATCATGCGATGAGGAGTGGGTGTGGCAGGGAATCTGACACGTGACGAGGCTCGGGAGCGTGCTCGGCTGCTCACGGTCCAGTCCTACCAGGTCGAACTCGACCTGACGGAGGGCGAGGAGCGGTACGAGAGCATCACGACGGTCCATTTCACCTCCGACCGGCCGGGGGCGGGCACGTTCATCGACCTGCACGGGGCCCATGTGCGGAAGGTGGTGCTGAACGGCCGGGATCTCGACGTTCGGACCTACGACGCGGACAAGGGCCGATTCCCGCTGCCGGACCTGGCCGAACGCAACGAACTGCGCATCGACGCCGACTGCTCGTACATGCGGACGGGCGAGGGGCTGCACCGCTTCGTCGACCCGGTCGACCAGCAGATCTACCTGCACAGCCAGTTCGAGACGGCGGACGCGCACCGCATGTACGCCTGCTTCGACCAGCCCGATCTCAAGGCGACCTTCGAGCTCACCGTCCTCGCGCCCGCCGAGTGGGAGGTCGTGTCGAACGGCGCCCCCGACTCCGCCGAGGACCTGGAGGAGCACCGCGGGCGGCACGGCACGCTGCAGGCCGCCAAGCGCTGGCACTTCCCGCCGACGCCTCCCATGTCGACGTACATCACGGCCCTCATCGCCGGGCCGTACGCGGTGGTGCGGGACGAGCACGACGGCATCCCGCTCGGCATCTATGTGCGGCGCTCGCTGGCCGAGCACCTCGACCCGGAGAACATCTTCGAGGTCACCAAGCAGGGCTTCGACTTCTTCCACCGCGTCTTCGGCCTGCGCTACCCGTTCGGCAAGTACGACCAGCTCTTCGTGCCGGAGTTCAACGCGGGCGCGATGGAGAACGCCGGCGCGGTGACGTTCCTGGAGGACTACGTCTTCCGCTCGCGGGTCACCGACGCGATCATCGAGCGCCGGGCCGAGACGATCCTGCACGAGATGGCCCACATGTGGTTCGGCGACCTCGTCACCATGCGGTGGTGGGACGACCTGTGGCTGAACGAGTCGTTCGCCACCTACATGTCGGTGCTGTGCCAGGCCGAGGCCACCCGCTGGGGCCAGGGCGCGTGGACGACGTTCGCCAACGTGGAGAAGTCCTGGGCCTACCGGCAGGACCAGCTCCCCTCCACCCACCCCATCGCGGCCGACATCCCGGACATGCAGGCCGTCGAGGTCAACTTCGACGGCATCACGTACGCCAAGGGCGCCTCGGTGCTCAAGCAGCTCGTCGCCTACGTCGGGCTGGACAACTTCCTCGCCGGCGTGCGCGACTACTTCAACGAGCACGCCTGGAAGAACACCACCCTGCAGGACCTGCTGTCGGCGCTGGAGCGCACCTCGGGCCGCGACCTGTCGTCCTGGTCGAAGGAGTGGCTGGAGACCTCCGGCGTCAACACCCTGCGGCCGTCGTTCACCACCGACGACGAGGGCCGGTTCCTCGGCTTCGAGGTCCTGCAGGAGGCCACGCCGGAGCACCCGACGCTGCGCTCGCACCGCGTCGCCATCGGCCTGTACTCCCTGCGGGACGGCGTGCTCGCCAGGACCAGGCGGGTCGAGCTCGACATCGTCGGGGCGCGCACCGCCGTGCCCGAGCTGGTCGGCGAGACGCGGCCCGACCTCGTGCTGATCAACGACGACGACCTCACGTACGCGAAGATCCGGCTCGACGAGCGGTCGCTGCAGACGCTCGTGAACGGCGGGATCACCGCGTTCACCGAGTCGCTGCCGCGCGCGCTGTGCTGGTCGGCCGCCTGGGACATGACCCGGGACGCCGAGATGGCCACCCGCGACTACGTCCGGCTGGTCGTGTCCGGCATCGACTCGGTGCGCGACATCACCGTGGTGCAGACGGTGCTGCGCCAGGCCCGCCAGGCCGTGCAGCAGTACGCCGACCCGGCGTGGCGGGCGACCGGCATGGGCGAGCTCTCCGCCGCGCTGCGCCGTCTCGTCACCTCGGCGGAGCCGGGCTCGGACCACCAGCTCGCCTACGTCAACGCCCTGGCCGCCACCGCGACCTCCGAGGAGGACCTGGCGTTCCTCAAGGGCGTGCTGGACGGCACGGAGGTGCCCGAGGGCCTGGCCGTCGACACCGACCTGCGCTGGACGCTCATCCACGGGCTGGTGTCCCGCGGGGTCCTCGGCGCCGCCGACATCGACGCCGAGCTGGTCCGCGACGCCACCGCGACCGGCGAGCGCTCGGCCGCCAACGCCCGGGCGGCGATCCCGGACGCGGAGGCCAAGGCCCGGTCCTGGGCGGCCATCGTGGGGGGCGAGCTGAGCGGCGCCCTGCTGCGCTCCACGATCCTCGGCTTCGTCGACCCGCACCACCCCGAGCTGCTGGAGCCGTACGGCGACCGGTACTTCGAGGAGGTCGGGCGGATCTGGAGCGAGTGGACCTCCGACATGGCGCAGAGCTTCGCGGTCGGGTGCTACCCGGCCCTGCTGATCCGCCCGGAGACCGTGGCGAGGACGCAGGACCTCATCAGCGCCCAGCAGCCGCCGCACGCGCTGCGGCGCCTGCTCCTGGAGGGCGCCGACGGCGTCAGCCGGGCGCTGCGGGCCCAGGCCCGCGACGCCTCCGCGTGACCGGGCGGCACGCCCGCCCGCCTTCCTGATCCGGTCGCCCGGCGGATGTGCCGGGTGAAAGCGGGGCGCAAGCCTCGTGCAAGACCACCGGGGTGACATGAGGGGGCCGGGCCGTTCACCCGGCACGGGCGCGGCGGGCCCCCTCCGCCGCGCCCCGCCTCTCCGGCCGTGATGCGTGCCCCCACCGGCACGCGTGCGGCCGGCGGCGGGCGTTCACCGGGTGAGCGGCCACGGATCGTCGTCCGTGCAGGAGGCCCCCGTGATCCCCATGATCGTCACCCTCGCCGTCGTGGCCGTCCTCGTCGCCACGCTCGTCTCCCTCTACAACCGCCTCGTGCGTGGCCGGGGCGCCGTCGACAACGCCTGGGCGCAGATCGACGTGCAGCTCAAGCGCCGCCACGACCTCATCCCCAACCTCGTGGAGACCGTCAAGGGCTACGCCGCCCACGAGCGGGCCACGCTGGAGGCCGTGGTCACGGCCCGCTCCCGGGCGATCGGCGCCCAGGGTCCCACGGAGCAGGCGGCGGCCGAGGACATGCTGTCCGGCGCGCTGAAGAGCCTGTTCGCCGTGGCGGAGGCCCACCCCGCCCTCAAGGCGAGCGGCAACTTCGCGGAACTGCAGCAGGAGCTCGCCACCACCGAGAACCGGATCGCCTACTCGCGGCAGTACTACAACGACGCCGTGCTGACCTACAACAACACGATCCAGACGGTCCCCGCCAACATCGTGGCGGGGATGACCGGCTTCACGCCCCGTGAGTACTTCCGGGCTCCCGGCGAGGAGCGCGGGCCCGTACAGGTCGGGTTCTGACCATGGCCGCCGCCTGGACGGCCGCCGCGGCGGTGACCGGCCTGTGGCTGCTGCTCCTGCTCGCGCTCGCCGCGGCGACGAGGAACCCGGACGTCGAGGCGGGACCGGCCACCGCGAATCTCGCCCCCCACTCCCCCGCGGTGGTCGACCTGATCACCGGCGGCTGGCGACTGTGCGACGAGGCGGCCTCGGCGACCCTGCTGGACCTCGCCGCGAGGGGCGTCGTCGGCGTCGAGGAGATCGGGCCGGAGCTGTCGCTCGTCCGGTTGCGGGGCGAACCGGGCGGCCTGCGCCCGTACGAGCGGCTCGTCTACGACCACGTCCGCGCGCTGGCCGTCGACGGGGTGGTGGCCACGGGCGCGCTGGCCGAGGGCTCGCGCGACCTCGGCCGGTGGTGGAAGAGCTTCCGCCGGAAGGTGATCGCCGAGGCCCGGGAGCAGGGCCTGTCCCGGGCGCGCTGGAGCAGGGCGCACGCGGCGCTCCTCACCGTCGCGGCGGCGCTGCCGGCGGCGGCGATCGGCATCGCGGCGAACATCTCCGACAAGGACCACGAGGCCGGGATCGGCGCGGCGGTCGTCTCCTTCGCCGGTCTCCTGGCGCTCATGGGGCGACTCAACGGCGAGCGCGGCACGGCCGAGGGGGCCAGGGCCGCCGCCCACTGGCTCGGCGTCCGCGCGCATCTGGGGACGACCGGGCGGTTCGCCGAGCAGCCCGCCGCCTCCGTCACGATCTGGGGCCGCCACCTCGCGTACGCCGCCGCGCTCGGCCTGGCGCCGCGGGCCGTCACGAGCCTGCCGGTCAGCACCCCCGCCGACGACAGCCGCGCGTGGTCCGACTACGGCGGCATGTGGCACGTCGTCCACGTCCGCTATCCGTCCCGCCTGCTGTGGGGCCGGTCGCCGGGCTCTGTCGTCGTGCGGGGCCTCGCGGCCGGCTGGTTCGCGGGCTTCTTCGCCTGGATGCTCCTGGTGGCCGCCTCCGCCTTCGACGTGTGGCCGCGCGGACTCGTCGTGCCCGCCGCTCTCCTCGTGGGCCTGGCGGTGGCCGGGCCGCCGATCCTGTTCGCGCTCTCCGACCTGACCGGCCCGGTCACCGTGGAGGGCCAGATCGTACGGCTGCGGCGCTTCCGGGACGGCGGCAAGGGCGGCGACAACGCCAGATGGACCTACTGGTGCGCGATCGACGAAGGGGGTGCCCGCGAGGTCAGGGCGATGTGCCTGGGCGGGGACATGTGGGAGCCCCTGCGCGAGGGCGACCGGGTGCGGGCCGCGGCGGGTCGCAGGACCGGCTGGATCAGGCGGATCGAGGTGATCGAGGGCTCGCGCCTCCGGAACGCCGCCTCCTACGACGACACCGGCGAGCACCTGGTGGACGCGCCGGAGAACCTGGGCGAGGTGCCGGTCCTGCCCGATCCCGCGCCCCTCCGCTCCACTGATCAAACCCGCCCATACCGCCACCGGCGTAATGAGTAGGGTCGTCGGGTGCACTCAGCCCGAGACCTGTTGATCGCCCTGGCCCGGAGGTACTCGTTCGGCGACGTCGGCGCGCTCGCGCCGGCCGTGCTCGGGGAGAACGAGCGGGCGGCCCGGGTGGCGTCGGTCTGCGAGTTCGGCCAGCGGCTGCTCACGCTCGACGCCGAGGACTTCGCGGCCGAGATCGACGCCCAGACCGTGCCCGCCGACCTGCGCCGCCGTGCCCGCGCCTGCCACATGCCGCAGACGCCGAGGGAGCAGCCGCGGGGCGCGCTCGACTCGCTGCGCCCGGCGTACGCGCTGCTCCTGGAGGTGATCGAGGCCCGCTGGCGGCGGCGCGAGCTGAGCTCGATGATCGCGGCCGTGCACATCTGCGGCGAGTATCTCCCGCTGCTGGCCTTCGAGCCCGCGCTCGGGCACGCGGGCGACCCCGCCCGCTGGCCGGAGGGCCTGCGCGCCCCCGGCAGCAGGTTCGGGGCCATGGCCGACCGCGAGTGCGACCACACCAGGGCCGAGCGGTCGGCGGCCGAGCGGACGCTGCGGGTGGCGGTGGAGCCGCCCACGGGCTGGCGGGCCTACTTCGACCGGCAGCACAGCCAGGTGGCCGGGGCCCTCGGCACCTGCGCGGGCCGGTGCCGCACCCCCTGCCGGGCCCTCGACTGGGTGCCGGACGCCGGCGACCTGGCGGCGCGCTGCCGCGTCGCGCTGGCCTTCGCCGACACCCCGCTCGTACGGCTGCGCCACGCCGCCCCGGTCGGCCACGGGTTCGGCGTGCCGTCGCCCGAGGAGACGCTGGAGGCGTGGGACCGCAGCCGCGCCGCGCTGGCCAAGCACGACGCGGCGCACGCGGTCACCGCGGACGACGGCTTCCCGCTGCCGGGGCTGCCCGCCCTGATCTCCGCCGTGGCGGCGGTGCCGGTGCGCCCCGCCACGCTGCTCGCCGACGTCTCCGCGCACGTGGTGGAGCTGCTGCGTTAGGTCGTCACCACATGGCCGGCCTGCGGTCGCCCCAGAAACCGCCGACGGACGCCTCCACCTGCGACGACAGCGAGATGAGGGTGCCCTCGTCGCCGTACCTGCCGGCCAGCATGACGCCGATGGGCAGGCCGTCGGGCGTCCAGTGGAGCGGCAGGTTGACCGCGGGCTGGCCGCTCACGTTGTAGATGGCGGCGAACGGCGCGAACCGCTTCATCCGCTCGAACGTCTCCTCCGGGGAGTCGACGTCCTCGAACCAGCCCACCGGCGCGGGCGGCTGGGTCACGGTCGGCGACAGCACCGCGTCGTAGGTGTCGGTGACGAGCATCGCGAAGCGGGTGGCGAGCTGGAGCGCCGACTGCGCGTGCAGGAACTCGGGCGCCGAGAGCGCGTGGCCCCGCTCGCGCAGCCAGGCGGTGAGCGGGCGCAGCTTCGGTTCGAGCTCCTTCGAGACGGGGTGGATGCACGAGAAGCTGAACCACAGCTTGACGAACTCGGGCACGATGTCCGGGCCGAACGGCGGCGCGATCTCCTCCACCTCGTGGCCGAGCGCCTCCAGCGCCGCCGAGGCGCTCTCGTAGGCGGCGAGCACGTCGGGGTGGACCTCCGCGCCCGGCACGGCGGGCTCGGCGAACCTGGCGATCCGCAGCCGGCCCGGGTCGCGCCCCACGTAGGCCGAGAACGACCCCAGCGCGGGCGGCGGCGCGTGGTAGAGGTCGCCGGGGTTGTGGTGGGTCATCGCGTCGAGCAGCGCCGCGGCGTCGGTGACGTTCCGGGCCAGCGGCCCGTTGGTGGACAGCCCTGCCAGGTCGGGGACGATCGGGGCGAAGGAGATCCGGCCCCGGCTGGGCTTGATGCCGTACAGGCCGCAGACGGAGGCGGGGATGCGGATCGATCCCGCGCCGTCACTGCCGTGGGCGACGGGCGCCAGACCGGCCGCGACGGCGGCCGCGGCGCCTCCGCTCGACCCGCCCGCGGAGCGCCCGGTGTCCCACGGGGTGCGGGCGGGCTCGCTCACGTAGGTCTCGGTGTAGCAGGGCAGGCCGAACTCCGGGGTGCTGGTCTTGCCCAGCATGACCGTCCCGGCCTCCCGCAGCCGCTCGACCACGCTGTCGTCCACCGGAGAGACGAACCCCTCGTAGGTGGCCGAACCGAAGTAGAGCGGCACGTCCTTGACGAAGTTGAGGTCCTTGATCGGAACGGGCACGCCCAGCAGCGGCGGGTGGTCGCCGACGTCCCCCGCGGCGATCCGGGCCTCCTGGTCGCGGGCCTGGTCGAGGGCCCGTTGGGCGGTCACCGTGACGAACGCCCCCACCCCGGGGTCGAGCCGTTCGATCCGCTCCAGGTAGTGCTCGACGATCTCGACGGGGGAGAGTTCACCCGTTCGTACGGCTGCCGCCTGCTCAAGGGCGGTAAGGTCGTGAATGTGCGCCACGCTTCCGAACCGTAGGCCGCCCGGCCGGGGATATCTAGAGAAGATACCCGGCCTTCTGAGCTTCAAATCAGCTCATGCAGGCAACAAAAGTATGAACCATTCAACACTAGGCAAGCTGTAGACGGCTCAACTACCGTGAGTGATGTGGATACCGGTCTAAGGCCAGAAGACGGTCACGATACGTCACCCATCTGGGTCGGTGACCAATCGTCGGAGCAGGCGGAACGCCCTTCGGCGCCGCCCGAGGCGGCTGCGCCCCCCGAGTACGCTCCGGTGGAGCGGGCGTCGCTCCGCGGCCTGCTGCAGGACCCGAGATACCGGCACCTGCGCCGGCGCGCCCTGATCGCGGCCGCCGCGGGGGTGGTGTTCGGCGTTCTGCTGGGCGGCTGGCGGATCGGGCTCACCGCGGCCATCCTCGCGTGGGCGGCCGACGCCGTCTACCGCGCGCGCACCATGTCCACGGTTCCCGCCTGGCGGCGGGCCTCGGCGGCGGAGCGCCGCACCGAGGCCCAGCTCAAGAAGCTGGAGCGGAACGGCTACCTGACGCTGCACGCCCGGGCCATCCCCGGCAGCGAGGCGCAGATCGACCATCTTGTCGTCGGGCCTACCGGCGTGTACGCGGTGGACTCGGAGAAGTGGGACAAGCGGCTGCCCGTACGGGTCCAGACGCACCGCAAGCTCTTCCACGGCCCCTTCAACCGCAAGCCCCGCCTCGACGAGGCCCGGTGGGAGGCGGCCCAGGCCAGCGACCTGATCAGCAAGGCGCTCGGCCGGGAGATCACCGTGGTGCCGTCCCTGGCCATCTACGGGCCGGCGATTCCCTGGCGCATCCTCAACATCCGGGACGTCGACGTCTTCTCCGGCGGCCTGGTCCGCAAGTGGATCACCAAGCGGGAGAGGTCGCTCACCACCGCCGAGATCGACGCGATCTACCGCGCCGCCGAGCGCGTGCTGCCCGCGCGTTACCCCGAGTAGGACGGCGCGCCGTCCCGGGAGGTGGACACCGGGTCTCGGCAGCCGGGCACTGGCCGTACCATTTGAAGACTCAGACGTCTCCGGATGGGGGTCCCTCGATGCCCGCTCTCAGGTCCCGCACTGTCACCCACGGCAGGAACATGGCCGGCGCCCGCGCGCTGCTCAGGGCCACGGGCGTAGCGGGCAGCGACCTCGGCAAGCCGATCGTCGCCGTCGCCAACAGCTTCACCCAGTTCGTGCCCGGCCACGTGCACCTGCGCGAGGTCGCCGAGGTCGTGGCGGGCGCGGTCCGCGAGGCGGGCGCGATCCCGCGCGAGTTCAACACGATCGCCGTGGACGACGGCATCGCGATGGGCCACGGCGGCATGCTCTACTCGCTGCCGTCCCGCGAGCTCATCGCCGACGCGGTGGAGTACATGGTCAACGCCCACTGCGCCGACGCGCTGGTCTGCGTCTCCAACTGCGACAAGATCACTCCCGGGATGCTGCTCGCCGCCTTCCGGCTCAACATCCCCACGATCTTCGTGTCCGGCGGCCCGATGGAGGCCGGGAAGGTCCCGGGCCGCAAGCTCGACCTGATCGACCCGATGATCGCCTCCGCCGACACGAGCGTGTCGGACGCCGACCTGCTGGAGATGGAGGAGAACGCCTGCCCGACCTGCGGGTCCTGCAGCGGCATGTTCACCGCCAACTCGATGAACTGCCTCGCCGAGGCGATCGGCCTGGCCCTGCCCGGCAACGGCACCACGCTGGCGACCCACACGGCCCGCAAGACCCTGTTCGAGAACGCCGGCCGGGGGATCGTCGACCTCGCCCGGCGCTACTACGAGGAGGACGACGAGTCGGTCCTCCCCCGCAGCATCGCCACCCGCGAGGCGTTCGAGAACGCGATGGCGCTCGACGTCGCCATGGGCGGATCGACCAACACGATCCTCCACATCCTGGCCGCCGCGCGTGAGGCGGGCGTCGACTTCGGGCTCAAGGAGATCAACGAGCTGTCGCTGCGGGTGCCGTGCCTGTGCAAGGTCGCCCCCGCGACGGCCAAGTACCACGTCGAGGACGTGCACCGGGCGGGCGGCATCCCCGGCATCCTCGGGGAGCTGGACCGGGCCGGCCTGATCCACCGCGACCTGCCGACCGTGTCCTCCTCCTCCATGGCCGAGTACATCGCCAAGTGGGACCCGAAGTCTCCGGAGGTCACCGAGGAGGCCATGGAGCTGTGGCACGCGGCGCCCGGCAACGTGCGGACGGTCAAGGCCTACTCCCAGGACGCCCGCTGGGACTCCCTCGACCTCGACCGCGCCGAGGGCTGCATCCGCGACCTCGACCACGCCTACACCCGGGACGGCGGGCTCGCCGTGCTGTACGGGAACCTCGCCCAGGACGGCTGCGTCGTCAAGACGGCCGGAGTCGACGAGTCGATCTGGCGCTTCTCCGGCCCCGCCGTCGTGTTCGAGTCGCAGGAGGACGCCGTCGAGGGCATCCTCGGCAACCGGGTGAAGCCCGGTGACGTGGTCGTCATCCGCTACGAGGGCCCCAAGGGCGGCCCCGGGATGCAGGAGATGCTCTACCCGACGAGCTTCCTCAAGGGCCGCGGCCTGGGCAAGGCGTGTGCCCTGGTCACCGACGGCCGCTTCTCCGGCGGCACGTCCGGCCTGTCCATCGGCCACGCCTCGCCCGAGGCGGCCGAGGGCGGCACGATGGCCCTGGTCGAGGACGGCGACGTCATCGAGATCGACATCCCGGGCCGCTCGATCGAGCTCAAGGTGGCCGAGGACGTGCTGGCCGCCCGCCGCGAGCGGCTGCTGGCCGACCTCGGCGGCTACCGGCCGCGCGACCGGCAGCGGACGGTCTCGGCCGCGCTGCAGGCGTACGCGGCGCTCACCACCTCCGCCTCGACCGGCGCGTCCCGCGACCTGACCCAGTTGTCGCGCTGACCGCGACACCGCCACCGGGCCCGCGTGCCGTACGGCGGGGTCGCGCGGGCCTCTGCGTACCGGAGACGGCTCTCCTTCGTCTCAGGCGTCCGGTTCCCCCGCCGCGCCCTTCGCCGTCAGCGGCTCACCCGGGTGTCCGGGCAGCGCCGCCGCGAGCAGCGCCCAGGCCGACTGACGCATGGTCAGCACCGCCTGCTCGCGGGTGAACCCGGCGATGTCGGTGAGCCAGATCAGCGACTCGATCCCCGTCGCGGACCGGATCGCCACGGCCAGCCCGCGGACGTCGAGCCACGGGTGGGTGCTGCGTAGCGGGTCCGCGTCCTGCAGTATCGGGACCGGCCCGGCGACAGGACCGCACCGCACCGTCATCCGGACAGCGTGATGATCACCCTCACCTCGTTCAGGCGCAGGCTCACCGCCGGCGGCCGTCAGGTGGATCTCGCCCTGGAGGCCGGCCAGGTGCGGTGGCTCGACGCGCAGGAGCACTCCGGCGAGAACATCGGCGACACCACGACCCACTCCCTGTTCGTGGAGCTCAAGGAGCCCGCCCCGGCGCCGGACGCCGGCACGGCGGCCCGCGCGGCGGAGACGCCGCTGGGACCCGCGACCTGACCCCGTTGCCGCACCGACACCGGGCCCGGCGCCGGTCGTCAGCCGGGCGGCGCGGCTCCGAACCAGTCCAGCGCCGCCCCGATCTCCCGGCGCATCGCGTCGCTGCCGGTGTGGCCCGAGTCGTCCACCACGACGAGACGCGCGTCCGGCCAGGCCCGGGCGAGTTGCCAGGCGGTCTCCAGCGGACCGCCGAGGTCGAGGCGGCCGTGGACGAGCACTCCGGGGATGCCCGCCAGCCGGTGCGCGTCGCGGAGCAGGACACCCTCCTCCAGCCAGGCGGCGTTCGAGAAGTAGTGCGCGCAGATCCTGGCGAACGCCTGCAGAGCGGGGGAAGGCCGGTCGCTGTAGGCGTTCGGCGCGCCGTTGACCTCGTGCGCGATCACCGCGTCCTCCCACGCCGTCCAGGCGTGCGCCGCCCTGACCCGTACGTCCGGGTCGGGATCGGACAACAGCCGCGCGTAGGCGGCGAGCAGGTCGCCGTCGCGCCGGTCCTCGGGGACGCCGCACCGGAAGCGCTGCCACTGCTCGGGGAGGAAGCGGCGGACGCCCCGGTACAACCAGTCGATCTCGGAGCGGCGGGTCATGGTGACACCGGCGAGGACGATCTCCGACACCCGCTCCGGATGGGCCTCGGCGTAGGCGAGGATGAGCGTGGAACCCCATGACCCGCCGTAGAGCAGCCACCGGTCGACGCCGAGGTGCTCGCGCAGCCGCTCCATGTCGGCGACGAGGTGGTGGGTGGTGTTCGTCGTGAGGTCGGTCGCCGGATCGCTCGCATGGGGCAGGCTCCGGCCGCAGTTGCGCTGGTCGAAGAGAACGATCCGGTAGCGCCCGGGGTCGAAGGCCCGCCGCTGGCGGGGCGTGCAGCCCGAGCCGGGCCCGCCGTGGACGACGAGCGCGGGCTTGCCCTCGGGGTTCCCGCAGACCTCCCAGTAGACGAGGTGACCGTCGCCGGTGTCCAGGTGCCCGTGGTCGTAGGGCTCGATCGGAGGATGCACGACGGAGAAACTACAGTCGGCGGCCCGGACCGGAAAGCGATCAAGGCGGTCGTGGCGGCATGCGACAGGGTCAGGAGAAGGTGGCCGCGCGGTCACGTGAACCTGTCCGCTGTTCCGAGCACCCGTTCGGGAAAATGTCAGTCCTGATGATTATTGTCGAAGCATGGCCAACGTCATTCGGCACACGCTGACCGCCGAGGAACTCGCCGCCCTCGCCCTTTCCCTCGCTCACCTCGGAGCCGGCCCCCAGTCGGTCACCGCCCGGCGCGGCCTGCGCCACGCGTTCCAGCACCTCGAACTGGACGACGACGTCATCGCCACGACCCTCACCACACTGACGACCCCGCTCCCCACCGACGTCGCCCGCCGGGTGCGGGCGGTGGCCAACGCGATCACCGCACGCCTGGTGATCCGCATCCAGTACCACGACGCCGGCGGCCGGCTGTCGGTCCGCGACGTCGAGCCGGTGACCTGCATGGTCCACGGCGAGTTCTGGTACCTGGTCGGCTGGTGCCGCCTCAGGCGGTCGATCAGGGCGTTCCGCTTCGACCGGATCCTGGCGGTCGAGCCGACCGACCTGCCGGCCCGCGCGCACCTGCCGCAGCGTTACCTGCCGTTCCAACGCCGGCCGCGGGTGAGGCGCCCGACGGCCGCCTGACCCGCTCATTCCCCCGATGCGGTAGCGGACCGATGCCGTAGCGGGCGGGTCCGCAGGCGTGGGCGGCACGCCTGCGGACCCGTCCGGCTACTCGTCTTGCACCGTGCCCCGGTTTCATGTCTCCGGGCCGCTGCGGCAGGAGCCTGCGACCTAGTGCCGCTGGTCCAGCTTCCGGGCCTCGGTGAGGAGGTCGGCGAGCGCCTGGGTCACCCGCAGCACGCCGTCCCGCGCCGCGGCGTCCTTGATCTGCTTGCCCGCCCGATCGGCGAGCTGCCGCAGGTGCGCGATCGCGGGGGGCTCGTCGCCCGCGAGGCCGGCCCGCTCGGCGTGCCGGAGACGGTCCTCCAGGCTCGCCCCGACCGCCTCGGTGATGGCGCCGGAGGCGACGTACTCGCCGACGAGGTCGCGGATCTCGGAGTACCAGGCGGGATCGCGGGTGAACGACCGCGAGATGTAGCCGGCTGCGACATCGGTGAGCGTGGTCGCCACCACCTTGTCGGCGTACGACCGCGTGGCCGGGTAGAGCTGCGCGAGTTGCGCGCCGGTCAGCGGCAGGGAGCTGCCGTCGAGGAAGCAGAAGCCCGGGCCGGTGTTGGTGCCGGTGTTGATCCGCAGCGGCGCCTCCTGCTGTGCGAGGCGGATGCCGCCGAGCGCGAGGCCGAGGGAGTCCCGTGCGATCGCCGGCGGAGCCGTGTCCGTCATCTGGATCTTGGGTGCCGCCGGAGGCTGCACGCCGTAGGCGATCCAGGCGAGGGTGTGGTCGTACACGGCGTTCTGCACCATGTGCTGGGGGATGCGGGACAGCGAGGGCAGCGCGCACGTCTGCGGCTCGCCCGGGTAACCACCGGGATAGCTGCCGATGTCCCGCTTGCGCAGCGGGCCGTAGTCCCGGATGAGCTTCCAGTCGCCGTGCGACGCCCCGGCCACCTCCCAGCTGCGCAGGATCGCCGAGTCGGCCTGGGCGCGGGCGGCCGCCGGCAGGATGCCGCCGCTCACGTCGCCCTCGGAGTTGACGCGGAACACCGGCGTCGGCAGGTCGGTGCGCAGCACGCCCCCGCCTCCGTGCAGCACGACCGCGTCGAGGACGTTCGCGAGCGGCTGTACGGCGTTGTAGTAGTTCGCCAGACGGCCGGCCGACTGCGAGTGGCCGGTCGCGATCACGTATCGCGGCCGGGGAAGCTCGCCGAGCGGGCCCTTCTTGCCGGCGGGGCTGCGGACCGCCTTAACGGCCTGGCTGAAGATGTCGTAGGACAGGCTGTCGTCGCCGACCGTCCCGCCCGCGGTCACGTCCAGCGTTCCGTAACGGTCCGGGCTCCACGCCTTGAGCCCGGTCGCGGAGTGCACTCCGGCGCGCTGCACGGAGACGCCGACCCAGGCGTACCCCTCCCGGATCAGGTGCTCGTGGGACTGGAACCAGTCGACCTCCTGGTCCCACTGGTTGCTGACGTTGTACCACTCGGCGATCACGACGCCGTTGAACGCGCGGGCGTCGGCCGGGCGGCGCACGACGATGCGGGTGCGGTACGGGTTGCCGGTGCTGACCACGGTCGCGGTGCCGGTACCGCGTGTCGCGTAGCTCGTCGCCGTGCCGGAGACGAAGAACTCCTGCTCGACGTAGCCCGCCGACCTGAGGTCGACGTCGGTGGCGAGGAACGGATACCCGTGCTGGGGACTACCGACCGGGGAGGTGTTCGCGATCGGCCCCGTGAGCACCGGGTTCGCGACGCTCTCGCCGGTCGCCGTGGACGGGCGGGGCGCGGCGGGGCCGCCCGCGAGTGGTCCGCCAGGTGGTCCGCCGGGCGTCCCGCCGGGACCTGTCGCGCTCGCCGGAGCGCAGAGGGGGATGGTCAGCGCGCCGGCCAGGCCCAGCGCGATCAGGCTTCTGCGGACGTTCCGAAGAGGAGGAAGGAGAGCAGGCAAGAACGTCACCTCGCTGAGAGAGAGGCTGCGCGGGCGGAGCGCCCGCGCCGGGGGTGTCTCTGAGGCAGAGAGACTAACTTCCACGAAAGTCGAAAGATAGTCTTACTTAACACCAACTTTATGTTTGAGAGTCAAAAGTTCGACTCGGCATGGACAAAGCGGAGTTCACGGCAGAGCCCGCTCACCGCTCAGCCGTGGAACGCGGACGGCCCGCGGGCGTGTCTTCCACACGCCCGCGGGCCGTCCGTACCGCCGGGACCCGATCCGAAGCGGGTCCGGCTCGGGGATCATCCCCCGCAGCACCCTCCACCACAGCAGCCGCCGCCCGCGGGGCGCGCCGCGGGAGCCCCGGACGCCTTGCCGGTGACGGCGATGGTGGACAGCAGCTTCACGGTGTCGTCGTGGCCGGAGGGGCAGACCGCCGGGTCGCCGGCCTCGGCCATGGGGCGGTTGAGCTCGAACGTCGATCCGCACGCGCGGCAACGGTAGTCATAGCGAGGCATGCGTCCAGAGTACGGCCGATCCGAGGAGGCGGGCGCCTCACTCGAAGTGGACGGTGACGTAGTCCGCGACGGGCCGGTAGCCGAGCCGCTGGTAGATGGAGTTCGACGTCGGGTTGCCCAGGTCGGTGAACAGCAGCACCTCGGTGGCCCCCTCGTCGAGGGCCTTCCTGGTGGCCGCGTGGGTGACGGCGCTGCCGTACCCGCGGCCGCGCAGGCCGGACGGGGTGTAGACGGGCCCGATCCGGGACATGCCGGCGATCGGGGCGGAGACCCCGGCGATCGACACCGGCCTGTCGTCGTCCTCCCACCACAGCAGTTCGTCCCGGTTGAGGCGGACGGCGACGACCGGCGTGGGATCGGCGCCGCGATCGACGTGCGCCTCCTCCTGGAACTCCCGGAAGAAACGCACGGCGAGGGGCAGGTCGTCCTGTCCGGCGATCCTGGCCTTCCCCTTCGCGGAAGGGGGGCGCAGGGCGCCGAGCCGGTAGAGGCGCTGGGACGTACGGCCGGTCGCCGGGCGCCACCACGCCCCGGCGAAGGTCTCCGCGGCGACGACCGGACCCGTCACGCCCGCGATCTCCCGGTCCCGCTCGATGAGCGCGGCCGCCAGCGCGGGGAGCTCGCCGGGCGGCACGTCCCCGAGCAGCAGCGGCCGAGGCGGCGTGTGACAGAAGGCGCCGGCGACCGCGCCCTCCTCGTCGGTCAGCCAGCCCATGAGGAGGTCCTCGGCGAACTGGCCGGCGCGGATCCCGCGCAGCACGGTCAGCATGACCGTGTTGCGGACGGGATCGCGCAACAGCCAGGGCTCGGCCGCCGCGGCGTACTCCTCCACCCCGGAGGTGATCGTCCACGTCATGGCGCGGTTACGCCGCCGTCTCCACCAGGTAGGGCGCCCACTGCGGGTCTCCGTCGAGTTGCGCGCCGATGAGCCGCCAGTGCGCGCCGTGCGGCACCGCCGGGGCCACGCGCAGCGCCCACCCCAGCTCCTCCAGCAGCCGGTCGGCCTTGCGGTGGTTGCACGGCATGCACGAGGCGACGCAGTTCTCCCAGGTGTGGGGGCCTCCCTTGGAGCGCGGGATCACGTGGTCGATCGTCTCGGCCCGCTGGCCGCAGTAGGCGCAGCGGAAGTTGTCCCGGCGCATCAGCGCGGCCCGGGTGAGCGGGATACGCGTCCGGTACGGGATGCGGACGTAGCGCCGCAGCCGGATCACCGAGGGGACGTCGAGCGTCCGGGTGGCCGAGCGGAGCACCGCTCCCCGGCCGTCCCGGTGGATGACGTCCGCCTTCTCTCTCAGCACCAGGATGACCGCCCGGTGCAGGGAGAGTGTGGTCAGCGGCTCGTACGTGGCGTTCAAAAGCAGGACTTGGCGCATCAGCCGACCTCCGCAGCAGCCTCGGCTGTGCGCCTGGGTTGTGGCCCCGCTGGTTGGGACCCGGATGCTTCCGTCACAGGGACCTCCGCCGGACGGCCCAGCGGATCGTCACCACGGCACCGCCCTTCACCAAAGTGTGGCCTTCTCGACGGCCCCTCCGCCACCCCATAACCGGGGTCCATGAAGTGAACGGCGGGAACGCCTGCTGCTTCTATGCCCAGCCGATCATCCCTTTACTCCAGTCTTGGCCGGGTACGGCCGATGTACCGCCCCAGTCCCTCACCTGATTTAAAGTGCCAGCATGAGCCGACCGCAGTACCCGTCCGCCCGCCGTGACGACATCGTCGACGACCTCCACGGAACGCCGGTTCCCGATCCCTACCGCTGGCTGGAGGATCCGGACGACCCGGAGGTCAAGGAGTGGCTGGACGCGCAGGAGACCCTGTTCCGCTCCGCCGAGCTGGAGGGACGCGACCACTTCCGCGGCCGGGTGGCCGAGCTGCTGCGGTCGGGATCGGTCGGCACGCCGTCCTGGCGCGGCGAGCGCCGCTTCTTCACCCGCCGCTCACCGGAGCAGGAGCACCCGGTCCTGTACGTCGCGGACGAGGCCGGCGAGCGCGTCCTGCTCGACCCCACGGTCCTCGACCCCTCGGGGCTGACCACCCTCGACTCCTACCAGCCGGACAAGGAGGGCGACCGGCTCGCGTACCAGATCTCCGTGGGCGGCGACGAGGAGTCGCGCCTGTACGTCGTCGACGTGGCGACAGGAGAGCGGGTCGAGGGGCCGATCGACCGCTGCCGCTACTCCCCCGTCGCCTGGATTCCCGGCGGCGAGGCGTACTACTACGTGCGCAGGCTCGCGCCGTCGGAGGTCCCGGCCGGTGAGGAGCAGTTCCACCGGCGCATCTACCTGCACCGCGTCGGCACGTCCCCCGACGACGATGTGATGATCTTCGGCGAGGGCCTGGAGAAGACCAACTACTACGGGGTGTCGGTCTCCCTCGACGGCCGCCGGCTGTCGATCTCCGCCTCGCGCGGCACCGCGCCGCGCAACGACCTGTGGGTGGCCGACCTCGCCGCCTCCTCGCCGGAGGCGCCGGAACTGGTCGTCGTCCAGCAGGACGTCGACGCCCAGACCGGGGTCCACTTCGGCCGCGACGGCCGGCTCTACGTCTTCACCGACCTCGGCGCCTCGCGCGGGCGCGTCTGCGTCACCTCCCCCGAGACGCCGGGCCCGGAGCACTGGCGCGACCTCATCCCCGAGGACCCCGAGGCGGTGCTGTCCGACTTCGCCATCCTCGACGGCATGCCGGAGCCCGTCCTGCTCGTCGGGTGGACGCGGCACGCGATCGGCGAGATCTCCCTCCACGCCCTGGAGACCGGCGAGCGGATCGGTGACGTCCCGCTGCCGGGCCTGGGGTCCGTCGGCGGGATCCTGGAACGTCCCGAGGGCGGCCACGAGGCCTGGTTCAGCTACACCGACGACATCACCCCCACCGCGGTCTTCCGGTACGACGCGCTCACCGGCGAGACGACGCTCTGGGAGGCGCCCCCGGGCTCGGTGGAGGTGCCCGAGGCGACGACCGAACAGGTCGTCTACCGGTCCAAGGACGGCACCGAGGTGCGCATGCTGGTCACCTCGCGGCCCGGCTCCGGGCCCCGTCCCACGATCCTGTACGGCTACGGCGGCTTCGGCGTGCCGATGAACCCCGGCTTCTCGGCCACCACCCTCGCCTGGGTCGAGGCGGGCGGCGTGTACGCCGTCGCCCAGCTGCGCGGCGGCGGCGAGGAGGGCGAGCAGTGGCACCGGGACGGGATGCTGGGCAAGAAGCAGAACGTCTTCGACGACCTGCACGCCGCGGCCGAGCACCTCATCGCCACCGGCGTGACCAGCAAGGACCGGCTCGCCATCTCCGGCGGCTCCAACGGCGGCCTGCTCGTCGGCGCGGCGCTCACCCAGCGCCCCGACCTGTACGCGGCCGTCGTCTGCTCGGCCCCCCTGCTCGACATGATCCGCTACGAGAAGTTCGGCCTCGGGGCGACCTGGAACGTCGAGTACGGCTCGGCCGACGTGCCGGAGGAGTTCGCCTGGCTGTGGAGCTACTCGCCGTACCACCACGTGCGGGAGGGGGTGTCGTACCCGGCCACGCTGTTCGCGGTGTTCGGCTCCGACACCCGGGTCCACCCCCTGCACGCGTGGAAGACGGCCGCGGCCCTGCAGCACGCCCAGGCGGGCGACCGGCCGATCCTGCTGCGCAACGAGACCGAGGTCGGGCACGGCGCCAGGGCGGTGAGCAGGTCGGTCGAGCTCGTGGCCGACCAGCTCGCGTTCCTGGCCCGGCACACCGGCCTGAAGGTGTCCTAACGCGGGAAGATGACGGTCTTGTGGCCGTCCAGCAGCACGCGGTGCTCGGCGTGCCAGCGGACGGCCCGGGCCAGCGCCTGGCATTCGAGGTCGCGGCCGATCGCGGCGAGGTCCTCCGGGGAGTGGGTGTGGTTCACCCGCGCGACCTCCTGCTCGATGATCGGTCCCTCGTCCAGGACGGGCGTCACGTAGTGCGCCGTGGCGCCGATCAGCTTCACCCCGCGCGAGTACGCCTGGTGGTACGGCTTGGCACCCTTGAACGACGGGAGGAACGAGTGGTGGATGTTGATCATCCGGCCGGCCAGCTTGGCGCACATCTCCTCGGAGAGCACCTGCATGTAACGCGCCAGCACGACCACGTCGGCCTGGTAGTGGTCGACGAGGGTGAGGATCTCCGCCTCCTGCCGCGGCTTGGTCTCCGGCGTGACCGGCAGGTGGTGGTAGTCCACCCCGTACGACTGGGTGAGCGGGCGCAGGTCGGGATGGTTCGACGCGACTCCCACGATCTCGATCGGCAGCAGGCCCGAGCGCACCCGGTAGAGCAGGTCGTTGAGGCAGTGGTCGAACCGGCTGACCAGCACCAGCGCCCGCGTCCGCGCCGCGAGGTCGAAGAGCTGGAAGTCCATGGCGAACTCGGGGGCGAGCGCGGCGAACTCCGCCCGCAGCTCGTCGATCACGGGCTCGCCGGCGAACTGCACCCGCATGAAGAACCGCTCCGCGACGGGGTCGCCGAACTGCTGGCTCTCGATGATGTTACAGCCCCGGCGGGCCAGCAGCCCCGACACGGCCGCGACCACTCCGGGCCGGTCCGGGCAGGACAGGGTCAGCACGTAATCAGCGCTCATGCTCAGTCAGATCCTCAGAGGGAAGTCGGTACCGGGTTCCAGGGTAGGGGCACTCACCCGGAGGGTGCGGGCGCGTGGACACGGCGATGACGGACGACCGGCCGGCCGCGCGGGTGGTGTGCGTGGACGACCGCTCGCGGGTGCTGCTGATGCGCTGGCACGACCCGCTCGCCGGCCGGACGTTCTGGGAGCCCCCGGGCGGCGGCATCGAGCCCGGCGAGTCGCCGCTCCAGGCGGCCCGCCGGGAGCTGTGGGAGGAGACCGGCCTGCCCGGCGACGCCGTACTGGACCGGTGGGTGCCGGTCCACCGGGACTTCCACTGGCTCGGCAGGCACTACGTGAAGACCGAGCGCTTCTACCTCGCCCGGTTCGGCACGGCGCCGCCGGTGGCCTCGGCCGCGCTGACCGAGGAGGAGAGCGGCGCCCTCCTGGGACTGGCCTGGCACGAGATCGCCGCCCTCTCCGCGCTGCCCGAGCCGCTCGATCCGCTGGAGCTGCCCGGGATCATCGACCGCCTGCTCGCCGTCGCGCTCTGAC
This sequence comes from Microbispora sp. H10885, assembly GCF_014161415.1. Lineage (NCBI taxonomy): Bacteria > Bacillati > Actinomycetota > Actinomycetes > Streptosporangiales > Streptosporangiaceae > Microbispora > Microbispora sp. H10885. The sequence continues at coordinate 41,374 of NZ_JABBWY010000005.1, forward strand.
CGGTCAGCTCTCCTTCTCGTGGCGCTCCAGCGCCGTGCGTACGTCGGGGTCGCCGGGGGCGAGGGCCAGCGCGCGGCGGAGGTCGAGCAGCGCCTCGCCGCGGCGGCCGAGCGCGTCCAGGGCCGTCGCGCGGTTGAAGTAGAGGGCGGCGTCCTCCCCCAGCTCGATCGCCCGGGTCAGGTCCTCGACCGCTCCCGGGGCGTCGCCGGTCTCGAAGCGCAGGGTCGCCCGGTTGGCCCAGGCCGAGGCCAGGCGGGCGTCCGTGGCCAGCGCCGCGTCGAACGCCAGCCGCGCCTCGGCGTACCGTCCGGCCGCCGTCTCGAGCTGCCCCAGCACGCCGTGCAGGTGCGCGTTGCCGGGGTCCAGGGCCAGCCCCGCCTCCACGTCCCGCCTGGCGGCCTCGTGCTCCCCGAGCATCTCCAGGATCCCGGCCCGGTTGACGTACGCGTCGAGACAGCCGGGGTCGAGGTCGAGCACGTGGCCGAGGTCGGCCCGCGCGCCCTCCAGATCCCCGGCGGCGAGACGCAGCTCCGCCCGGTTGTAGTACGCCTCGGGCAGCGGCGGGCTGACCCGCATCGCGGTCTCGTAGTCGGCCAGCGCCGCCTCGGTCCGCCCCATCTCCAGCAGCAGGTTTCCCCGGTCCAGGTAGTGGTCGGGGAAGACCGGGTCGATCCCGATGGCCACGTCGAAGTCGGCCAGCGCCTCCCGCCGGCGGCCCAGGCGCGCGAGGAGCTGCGCGCGGTTGGCGTGCAGCACCATCCGGTGCTGGGGATGGGCGTCCGGGGGGAGGTCGCGCCCGGCCAGGTCGAGGGCCGACTCGACCAGGCCGAGCGCCTCGCGGAGCCGCCCCTCGCGCAGTTCGATGAGCGCCCGGCCGTTCTGGTCGAAGCCGAGCTTGAACGCCCGCTCCCGCCGGTCGGGCAGCAGCGTCGAGATCGCGATCGCCTCGTTGATCCACGCCCTGGCCCTCGTCAGGTCGCGTCGCTCCGGGTCGCGGTCCCGGGCGTCCAGCATCGCCGTGCCGTACGCCGCGGCGGCGTGGACGACCGGATCGACGCTGCCCCTCCGCGCCTGGTCGTACAGCTCCTGCGCCTGCGCCCGCCGGCCGAGCCCGGCCAAGGCGGTCGCGGTGCGGTGCGCGAAACGCCACCACAGGCCGGACCCCGGCTCGCAGAGCCGCAGCCCGCGCGAGCCCAGCTCCACGACCGCGTGCAGGAAGCCCTCGGCGACGCAGTGGTCCACCGCCGCCCACAGCGCCCGCGCGGCGGCGTCCGGGTCGCCGCCGTGCTCCAGGTGGTACGGCACCGCGCCGAGGGCGCTCTCCGCCGACTCGGCGCCGGCGCTGAGCTCGGCCGCCCGCAGGACGTGCCGTCGCGCCCGCTCCTCCGGCGCCAGCGCCAGATACGCCCGGTAGGCGCGGGGGTCGTCGGAGGTACAGTCCGAGGCCAGGTAGTCGTCCGGCGGCCCGTCCAGGGGCAGCGCCTCCACCGGCCGCATGCCCTCCCACGCGGGCTCGGCGGAGCCCAGCGCCAGGGTGAGACGGGGCACCCGGCGGGCGAGGACACCCAGCAGTTCCCGGTCCGCCGGATCGGCTTCGTGCAGGTTGTCCGCCAGCAGCGTGCGCGGCTCCGCGAGATGGTCGCGGACGAACTCCGCGATCCCGTTGGCGATCCTGAGCGTGCGACGCGGCGCGGGGACGAGGATCCGCTCGTCCTCGGGAAGGCGGGCCTCGATGGTCTGGCGGCGGGCCGGCACCAGCGGGCGCAGGCTGGGCGCGACCGCGCGGATCTCGATGTCGTGGTCCGCCACCAGGTCCGGGGAACGCTCCAAGGCGGCCGGAACGATGGCGCGCAGGAGCGCACCGCCGATCGTGTACGGACCGCGTAGCCGGCGGTGCCCGTTGACGACGGGCTCCAGAGGGGGAGGCGTCTCCAGTGCGCGGAGCGCCGCCACGCGGTCCCGGGTGAGGTCTCCCCGGACCCAGATGTGGTTCGGGCGGCGCCTCACCCCTTGTGAATGACGCTCGACGTGCCGCTGAGCTTCGTCGTTCCCGGTTTGCGGATAATGATCTTCTTCATCATGCCTCTTTCCCCACTCTTGTGGACAAGGCACAAGTATTCGCAGTGATCAGCTATCCGCCAAGGGATGTAAGCATTATCTATCGCGGGAAAAGCTGGGAAACAACGCCGCCCAGCTGCTTCTCTATATAAATCACTACATTGTCGCCTCGGGCTTCGCGCCGTAACTCCCGCCATCCGGATTTACGGTAGAGCTCCAGCGCGGCGACCTGCCGCAGCGTGGTGTCGCCGAGCAGCCGGGAGTAGCCGAGGCGGCGGGCGCGCTCCTCGAGCTCCTCCGTCATCCGCGCGCCGTAACCACGCCGCTGGTGGTCGGGGTGGACCCGGAGCCGGCACATCTCGGCCGTGTGGTCGTCGATACGCCGCAGGCCCCCCATGGCGACGAGCCCCGCCCCGGCCACCTCTCCGACGAGGAAATCGCCCCCGGCGGCCAGGTAGACCTCGGTGATCCGGGGGAAGTCGTCGTCGTAGTAGACGCCGTCACCCGGCACGACACCCACCTGGGCGAGGCCGATCTGATGGAGGGACCACACGGCGTCGAGGTCCGACCACCGGTACCGCCGGATCCGGAGAGGCGCGGCCTCGCTCTCACCGCCTTCCCGTAGGGCGTCGCACTCCAGGTCACCCGCCGGCGCGTCTTCTGCCACTCATCCTCCTCACCCGACGTCCTTTATCAGGCCCTTGGGGATGCCCACCCGGCTCTCCGCGAGCATCTCCCGGAACTCCTTGAGCTCGGGCGAGTCACCGTGCTTGGCCCGTACCGCCTTCTCCAGGTCGTATCCGGGCTTGAGCAGGAGGTCGGTCCGGTGATCCTTGTCGACCATCTCGATCGCGGCGCGGCCCAGCTTGAGCGCGGCCTCGACGTCGCCTTCGATCAGCCGGCACAGCGCCTGGTCGAACCGGATCAGGGTCTGGTCGAGCAGATCGTCGTCCGAATACTGGGAGAGCGCCTTCTCCAGGACCACGTCGGCCTCCACGGTCTGCCCCAGCCGCACCAGGACGTCGCCCTGGTAGAAGTAGAGCTGCCGCTCGGTGTAGCCGAAGGCCGGGTTCTCCCGGTCGCTGTCGTTCATCTGCGCGAAGGCCGTCCTGGCCCGGTGCAGCGCCCGCTTGGCCTGCTCCACCACGTCGTGCCGCGACCCGCCGAGGCCGGCGATCTTCGCCAGCGCCCTCGCCTCGACCACCGGCGCCATGGTGCGCGCCGCACACGGAGTCGTACCGGCCAGGTCGCGGCTCTTCTTGGCGAGCGTCAGCGCCTCACGGGGGTCGCCGTAGTACAGCGGGACCAGCGACTCCCGGGCGGTCACCCAGGCGCGCAGGGCGCGGTCGCCGGTCTCGTCGGCCGCCATCCGGCCGGTCCGGAAGAACGAGCGGGCCAGCCGCTGGTCACCCAGATCGATCATGAGCATTCCGGACAGTCCGGCGAGCTGGGCGGACATCCGGCACAGCCGCTCCTGCACGTCGACGGGCTGGCGGTGGTTCAGCGCCTTGCGCACGGCGGCGAACTCCAGCATCACGTCGCAGAGCAGCCGCACCGGCGGCGTGTTCATGTACTGCCGGCCGAACCCCGAGGTGGCCTGCTCCCACTGGTCGAGCATCGCCGGGGAGACGGTGGCCCTCACCATGGTCTCGTCCATCCGCCGCCTGAGGTTCTCCACGGCGCCGAGCACCTCCTCGTTGAGCTCGTTCAGGCCGGCCGCGCTCACGGTGCCGCCGGCAAGGAGCCTCAACAGCGTCCTCCTAAGCACGTTCTCGTCCTCCTCGCCCCCGTCCAACGAAGGGGTGCAGTTGTCCGGCGAGGCCGGCGACGCCGGCCCTGCCCACGGAGCGGGTGAAATGTGTGGTCTGGCGTCTTCGAACGCGGCGTCCACGAGGACCTCGTGTCCGTGTCCGCAGATGCACGGGCCGTCGTAGCCCAGAGCGAGGGGTTCGACGCGGTAGACCGAGCACAGATAGTGGAGGTATTCCGGGCCGGGCCGCTTCATGCCCGACTCGTACGCGGACAGTAGCGTCTCGCCGATGCCGGGCACCGGCTTGCCGTCCCGCTCGAAGAGAGCGCGTACCTGTTCGATGACGTCGGCCAGCGCGACGCCGTGCGAGAGGCGGTGAGCCTTGATCCGCGTGGTGCCGAAGCGCTGCGCGCAGGCCTCGTAGATCTGCGCGGCGATCTGGGCCAGGGTGTACCCCGCGGCCAGGCCGCGCGCCCGGACCTGGCGCGCGATCTCCGTCTCCCTGTGTTGCCTGCCGGACATCCCGGCCCCTCTCTCGTGGCCGGCCGCACTCGCAGCCGCGTGTTTGACCGATCACGGAATCAGTCACGGAGGGTGACTCGCCCGTCGCACTCCGCCCACACCATAATGATGGAACACCCTTTGCGAGGCCAAGTCCCCAACTTGAGGAGATTGACTAAGGATCGTCTCCCGGTGAGGGTTTTCTTTCACCCGGCAGGGGTTTTCCTCCACCGGTCATCTTGACCCGGCGTTGACCCGAACGTGTCAGTGAGCCATCTTGGGCGCACCAGAGTGATCGAGCGAAAACGCAAAGTACACAATCAGCCGGGAACGGAAATGAAGGAGGACCGGCGGTGGGGAACGAGGATTTCCTGCGCCTGGAGCGTCTGGTGGCCGAACTCGACGCGCGGGGCCTGCTCGCGCGAGTCGTACACACCCCTTCGGGCCGCGCCTACGTGCGGGTCATCAACCCCGCCGCGACGAGCCTCACGGAGAACGTCGTCTGCCAGGCGGCGGACTACTGGTGGTCCTGGGGCGAGCGGATGCACCGGGCGGACGACCCCGCCGGAGCGGCGTCGAAGGTCGCCCGCGTGCTCGCCGCCGTGAGCGAGTAGCCGCACCGACCACCGTCCGGTTCCGCCGAGCGGGCGGGACCGGACGGTCATCGAGGGGATCCCCTCCTGGAGAACGGCGCCGGACGCGCTTCCGGGTGCGCGCCCGCGCCCTGCCGTGCCGTCACCGGAGCGTGCCGTCCGCCCTCGCGGCGCCGGACGCGTTCCCGTCTCCCCGGCGATGTGACGGAGGCCGGATCTGTCGGCAGTATTGACTACGTTCGAGAAGCTGTCGTCGATCTGATCCGTGGGGGGATCCACCTCGTGTTGCCGCTGTCGCCCGCGACACCCAGCCCAGAGCCGAGCCCGAGCCTGCCCGACCCGGACGTGATCGCGGCCAAGGTGTCGGCGGCGTGCGAGAAGAGCGAGGGCGTCTTCTGCACGGTGCTCAACAGCGCCTTCCCGGACCGGGACTTCCCCGCCTGGGTGCAGCTGGTGGCGGGCGTCGTGGACGTGTTCCTGATGATCGCCCTGATCCTCGTCGGTACGCTGATCGTCCGGAACGTGGCGCTCCGGCTGATCACCCGGCTCACCGTGCGGGCGAGCGTCGGCGTCCTGCCGGAGCGGCTGCGCGGCAAGACGGTGCTGACGAGCGTGGACGCCGCGGCGGCGATCATGACCGAGCGCCGCAGGGCGCGCGCCGAGACCATGGGCTCGGTGCTGCGAAGCCTCGCGTCCGTCGTGATCCTCGGCACCGGGGCGCTGATGATCTTCGCGAAGCTCGGGATACCGATCACGCCACTGCTCACCAGCGTCGGGATCATCGGTGTGGCGCTCGGCTTCGGCGCGCAGGAGCTGGTCAAGGACTTCATCGCCGGCATGTTCATGCTCCTGGAGGACCAGTACGGCGTGGGCGACGTGATCGACACCGGCGTGGCCACCGGCACCGTCGAAGCCGTGACGCTCCGCATCACCCGGCTGCGCGACGCCGACGGCAAGGTCTGGTACGTCCGCAACGGCACGATCACCCGGGTCGGCAACGAGTCGCAGGGCTGGTCGAGGGCCCTGGTGGACGTGCCCGTCCCGTACGCGGCCGACATCGCGACGGTGCGCGACCTGCTCAAGAAGCTCGCCGACGACATGTGGGACGACCCGGAGTACCGGGATCTGGTGATCGTCGAGGAACCGCAGGTCTTCGGGCTGGAGTCGGTGTCCGGCACGTCCGTCATCTTCCGGGTCAGCGTGAAGACGGTACCGGCCCGGCACCTGGAGATCGCCCGTGAGCTGCGGCTGCGGGTGAAGAAGGCCTTCGACGAGAAGGGCATCGCCTTCGCCGCCTGACCTTACCGATCGGTAACTGGCTTAGGCTGAAAGCGTGACCAGCGAGCAGACCCTGTCCTTCTACGAGGTGGTCGGCGGCGAGGACGCCTTCCGGCGGCTCGTGCACCGGTTCTACGAGGGTGTGGCCGAGGACCCCCTGCTGCGTCCGCTCTACCCCGAGGAGGACCTCACCGGGGCCGAGGAGCGGCTGCGCCTGTTCCTCATCCAGTACTGGGGAGGTCCGAAGACCTACAGCGAGCAGCGCGGCCATCCCCGGCTGCGGATGCGGCACATGCCGTTCGTGATCGGCGAGGCCGAGCGGGACGCCTGGCTGCGCCACATGGGCGACGCCGTACGCTCCCTGGAACTGCCGCCGGAGCGGGAGAGTCAGTTGTGGGACTATCTCGTCTACGCCGCCCACAGCCTGGTCAACGCATAAGTAACGCGAGCAGCGGGCAGCCCATCTCTCATGGAAAAAACCCCCTGGTGGCGTGATGCCGTTGTCTACGAGATCTACGTCCGCAGCTTCGCCGACGCCTCCGGCGACGGTACGGGCGACCTGGCGGGAATCCGGGACCGCCTGCCGTACCTCGCCGAACTCGGCGTCGACGCGATCTGGCTGACCCCCTTCTACCCCTCCCCCATGGCCGACGGCGGCTACGACGTGGCCGACTACCGCGACGTCGACGCGTTGTTCGGGACGCTGGCCGACTTCGACGACCTGGTCGCCGACGCGCACGCGCACGGCCTGCGGCTGATGGTGGACATCGTGCCCAACCACAGCTCCTCGGCCCACCCGTGGTTCCAGAAGGCGCTGGCGGCGCCCAGGGGCTCGCAGGAGCGCGAGCGGTACATGTTCCGGGAGGGCGGCCCCGAGGGCACCGGCGGCGGCCACGGCGAGCCGAACAACTGGATGTCCACCTTCGGCGGCCCGGCCTGGACACAGGTGCCCGACGGGCAGTGGTACCTCCACCTCTTCGCGCCGGAGCAGCCCGACTTCAACTGGCGCAACCCCGAGGTGCGCGAGGAGTTCCTCGACATCCTGCGGTTCTGGCTGGACCGCGGCGTGGACGGCTTCCGCATCGACGTGGCGATGGGGCTCATCAAGGCGGAGGGACTGCCCGACACCGATCCGGGGTTCACCGCCAAGTCGCCCATCTGGAGCCGGCCGGAGGTGCACGACGTCTACCGCGACTGGCGCCGGGTGCTCGACTCCTATCCCGGCACCCGCGTCGCCGTCGGCGAGGTCTGGACCGACTCCGCCGAGGACCTCGCGCTGTACGTGCGGCCGGACGAACTGCACCAGAGCTTCAACTTCGCCTGGCTGGAGGCCCCCTGGTCGGCCACGGCGTTCCGCAAGGTCATCGACGACACCCTCGTCGCGGTCGCCTCGCCGACCTGGGTGCTGTCCAACCACGACGTCGTACGGCACGTCACCCGGTACGGGCAGGGGTCGCTCGACCCCGGGGCCGGCCTCGCGCGGGGGCGTGCGGCCCTGCTGGCCATGCTCGCCCTCCCCGGCTCCGCGTACCTGTACCAGGGTGAGGAACTCGGGCTCCCCGAGGTGACCGACCTGCCGCCGGAGTCGCGCCAGGACCCGATCTTCGCGCGCTCGAACGGCGAGGTGCCGGGCCGGGACGGCTGCCGGGTGCCGCTGCCGTGGTCGGGCACCGAGCCGCCGTACGGCTTCGGGCCGGGCGGGTCGTGGCTGCCGCAGCCCGCGGACTGGGCCGGCCTCACGGCCGAACGGCAGGCCGCCGACCCGGCGTCGACGCTGTGGTTCTACCGGCAGGCGCTGCGGACGCGGCGGGAACTGCGCGGCACGCTGCCGGACGCGATCACGTGGCTGGACTCGCCCGAGGAGACGCTGTTCTTCCAGCGGGGACGGCTGCTCTGCGTCGTCAACTGCGGCGAGGGCGCGGTCCCGCTGCCGCCGCACGACCAGGTGCTGATCACCAGCAGCCCGCTCGACGGCACCGACCTCCCGCGCGACACCGCGGCCTGGTTGCTCACCGCCTGACCTGAGGGCGGCGCGCGTCCCCGCCGTCCCGCTCCCCGATCGCCCTCGCTCCCCCGCCACGTGCGACCGGCCGCCGTTCCTCCGCGGCCGGTCGCAGGCGGGGCTCGGTGGTCGTCGGAGGGCCGCCGGGCGGGGCGACTCAGGGTGGGCGACCCAGGGTGGGCTCAGGCGGGGGCGGAGAACCGGCGGAGGAAGGCGACCTCATCCTCGCCGAGCCTGCGTGGCCACCCCGCGGCGGAGTCGTAGGCGACCAGGATCGTGCGCGCCTCGGCGTAGAGGGTCGCGTCGTCACGGATCTCGTACGCCAGGGTGAACCGCGACCTGGAGATCTCGGTCACCCACACCTCGACGCGCACGGGGTCGGGGCGGAAGTTCAGCGGCCGCCGGTAGTCGATCTCCTGCCGGGCCACCACCAGGTCGAGCCGGTTTCCATCGCTGTCACGCGGGCGCTCCCACAGCATGGACACCCGCGCGTCTTCGAGGTAGTCGAAGAATCTGACGTTGTTGACGTGGCCGTAGCTGTCGATGTCGGCGAAGCGCACCTTGCGCTCGAAGACGTAACGGTGGGCGTGCTCGGCAGGGCCGGCGAGGATCGGCTCGGTCACCGCTCCAACCTAGTGCCGCGACCACCGAGGTTCGCCCGGACGGGGCGGTGTCCGCGAAGGTGGCTGCGAGGTCCCCCGCCGGGCACGGCGGGGGACGGGACGAGAGTCCTGATCAGTCGCGGGTGAGCTTGCGGTAGGTGACGCGGTGCGGGCGGGCCGCCTCCGCGCCCAGCCGCTCGATCTTGTTCTTCTCGTAGTCGGCGTAGTTGCCCTCGAACCAGAACCAGTTCGAGCCCTCTTCCCACGCGAGGATGTGGGTCGCGATCCGGTCGAGGAACCACCGGTCGTGCGAGGTGATGACGGCGCAGCCCGGGAAGTCGAGCAGCGCGTTCTCCAGGCTGGAGAGGGTCTCGGTGTCGAGGTCGTTGGTGGGCTCGTCGAGCAGCAGCACGTTGCCGCCCTGCTTGAGCGTGAGCGCGAGGTTGAGCCGGTTGCGCTCGCCGCCGGACAGGATGCCCGCGAGCTTCTGCTGGTCGGGACCCTTGAACCCGAACGCCGCGACGTACGCCCGGGACGGCATCTCGACGTTGCCGACCTTGATGTGGTCGAGCCCGTCGGAGACGACCTGCCAGACGTTCTTGGCGGGGTCGATGCCGGCCCTGCTCTGGTCCACGTAGGAGATTTTGACGGTCTCACCGATGGTGATCGCGCCGCTGTCGGGGGTCTCGGCGCCGGTGATCATCCGGAAAAGCGTGGTCTTGCCGACGCCGTTCGGGCCGATGATGCCGACGATGCCGTTGCGGGGCAGGTCGAAGGAGAGCTCGTCCATGAGCAGCCGGTCGGCGAAGCCCTTGCTCAGCTTCTCGGACCGGATGACCGTCGTACCGAGGCGCGGGCCCGGCGGGATCTGGATCTCCTCGAAGTCGAGCTTGCGGTACTTGTCGGCCTCGGCGGCCATCTCCTCGTAGCGCTGGAGACGGGCGCGGCTCTTGGTCTGCCGGGCGCGGGCGTTCGACCGCACCCACTGCAGCTCCTCCTCCAGACGCTTCTTGCGCTTGACGTCCTTCTGCCCCTCGACCTTCAGACGCGCGGCCTTGGCCTCCAGGTAGGTGGAGTAGTTGCCCTCGTAGGGGAAGCAGCGGCCGCGGTCCAGCTCCAGGATCCAGTTCGCGACGTTGTCGAGGAAGTAGCGGTCGTGGGTGACGGCCAGGACGGTGCCGGGGTACTTCTCCAGGTGCTGCTCCAGCCACTGCACGCTCTCGGCGTCGAGGTGGTTGGTGGGCTCGTCGAGCAGCAGCAGGTCGGGTTGTTCGAGCAGCAGCTTGCACAGCGCGACCCGGCGGCGCTCGCCACCGCTGAGCTGGGTGACGTCGGCGTCGGGCGGCGGGCAGCGCAGCGCGTCCATGGCCTGTTCGAGCTGGCTGTCGAGGTCCCACGCGTTCCGGTGGTCGAGGGCGTCCTGCAGGCGGCCCATCTCCTCCAGCAACGCGTCGCTGTAGTCGGTGGCCATCTGCTCGGCGATCTCGTTGAACCGGTCGAGCATCGCCTTGGTCTCGGCCACGCCCTCCTCGACGTTGCCGAGCACCGTCTTGGCGTCGTTGAGCGGCGGCTCCTGCTGGAGGATGCCGACCGTGAAGCCGGGCATCAGCCGGGCCTCGCCGTTGGACGGCTGCTCCAGCCCCGCCATCATCTTGAGCAGCGTGGACTTGCCCGTGCCGTTCGGGCCCAGGACGCCGATCTTGGCCCCCGGCAGGAACGACAGCGTGACGTCGTCGAGGACCACTTTGTCGCCGTGCGCCTTGCGCACGCGCTGCAACGTGTAGATGTACTCCGGCATGCCTTCAAGCCTAGGGGATCGCACCGGCAGCGCCGTCCGCGCTGCGGGGAGGAGGGGCCAGTGGGGCGGCGGGGAGGCAGATTCTGTCCCTGCCGAGTTCCTTGGCGCGGTAGAGGGCGAGGTCCGCCGCGGCGAGCAGCTCCAGCAGATCCTCGCCGTGGATGTTGAGGATCGCGACCCCGGCGGAGACCGTGACAGTGACCGCCGCCTGCTCGGTGGGCACCGCCATGCGGCCCACCCGGACGCGCAGCCGCTCGGCCACCCGCCGCGCCTCGTGCACATCGGCGCCCGGGAGCAGCACGACGAACTCCTCGCCGCCGAACCGGCCCACCACGTCGTACTCACGCAACTGCGTGCGGAGGGTGGCGGCCACCTCGGCGAGCACCTGGTCGCCGACCAGATGACCGTACGTGTCGTTGACCTTCTTGAAGTGGTCGATGTCGACCAGCACCAGCGCGAGGGGGTTTCCGGTCCGCTGCGCCCTGACGATCTCGGTGTCCGCCTCCCGCTGCCAGGCGGCGGCGTTCAGCAGGCCGGTCTTCGCGTCCGTCCGGGCGGCAGCCTGGAGCTGCGCGTGCATCAGGCTCCGCTGGAGCAGCACGACGGGCGGCAGCACGAGCAGCAGCAGCGTGAGGTTGATCCCGCAGACGACGGCGACGAGCACACCGAGGCAGAGCTCGACCGCGTCGAGAAGGACGCGCTCGCGGTCCCAGAGAACCTCGCCCCAGCGGCCCTCGGGATCGGACGCGTGCGCCGCGACCGCGATCAGCGCCGTGTTGAGCACGGTGAACAGCACCGCGCAGGCCGCGGCGACCACGATCGGCCCGCCCTGCCCCGAGGACAGCCGCGCCGGTCCGGCCACCCAGTGATGGAAGGCGGTGGACGCGGCGCCCGCCGCGAGCCCGATCGCCGCCGCGCTGAACACCCGCCGGTAGAGCACGGTCGCCCGCACCCTGAGCTGGAGCAGGATCTGCATCGGGACGGGCGCCAGCAGGGCGTAGACCGGCGGCAGCAGGAACGCCGCCGGGAGCCACCAGGCCGACAGCAGGTCGCGGGACACGCCGGCGGGCATGCCGAGGCGGCGGGTGGCCTCGATGCAGACGGCGCCGCACAGCGTGAGCGCGCCGAACATGGCGAGGTCGCAGGTGTGGAAGACGGTCGCCCTGGCCAGCACCGCGACCAGGACGGTGTAGAACGCCAGGATCGCGCAGACGTAGGACACGAGGGCGGGCGGCTGGGTCAGCAACGGCCAGCGGCTCCGGGAGCAGATCGTGCCGCGCGTCCTCGCCGAGGTCTGACCGGTTGCCGTCATCCCGCCCCCCAACGACGCCAAATCAGCATCTCACGATGTGTAACACAATAGTTGCGGAGTGTGCGACGCGCGACGGGAACCGCTCCCTTCACGCGGGGCATCTGCATCCGATGGGCTGCGGGGGTGTCTGCGGCGATTTGCCCGGGGCCCGAGCCCGGCGACGCTGCACTCCCGCGACCGGCGGTTTCAGGCCGCCAGAGCGCGTGGGAGCCCGTTGCCCTCCAGCGCCCCGTGCCTCCACGCCGTGCCCCCCGCCCACGCCCGCGACCGGCGGGTTCAGGCCGCCAGAGCGCGTGGGAGTAGGGAGTGGTCCGCGTTCTCCTGTGCGCCGGGCTCCATGCCCGTGACCACGCCCGCGTCCCCCTCGGCATCCGGGTCGGCATCGGGCTCGGCGACAGGATCCGCGTCCGCCGTGGCGCCGCCGCGCTCCCCGTCGGGGGCGCCGAGGGCGGGGCGCTCCGCCGCGGTCGCGCTCCGGCCGCCGACGAGGGCGTCGAAGGCCTCGTCGGTCTCACCGCCGTCGGCGGGACGGGCGCCGGCGGCGGTGCGTCCGGTCAGTTCCCACTCCCTCGTGGCGTCCTCCATCGCCTGGCGGTCGTCGTCGCTGACCGCTCCGGCGGAGTAGGCGCGGATCGGCTTCTCGTAGGTGGTGATGCCCCACTTGAGGTCGTGTCCCACGGAACTCGCCTCGATCTCGGCCCAGAACCGCTGCTCGCCCTCCCGCTCGAACTGCTTGATGCGCAGCCTGCCGTACACGACGACCGGATGGCCCTTGCGGATCGACTGCTGGACGTTGTCGGCCAGTCCCCGGTAGCAGCGGACCACGTAGTAGGTGGTGTCCCTGGTCTGCCAGGTGTTCGTCTGCTGGTCGAGCACGCGCCGGTTGACGGCCATCCGCATCGACGTGACGTGAGAGCCGTCGCGGAACCGGTACTGCCTGGGGTCGTCGGTGACGTTCCCGCTCAGCGTGACGTAGATGTCGCTCATGGAAGTGCCTCTCCGGCCCGGTCACCCGCCGGGCTCGGATGCCACCCTCGCCGGGGCGGCCGTCCCCGCACGGGCCGGAAACGCGTTCTGTGGACGGCCGGGCACCTGTGGACAACCCGGTGGGGTCAGCGGCGGGTGGCCGCCATCGCGCCGAAGAACTCGTTGTAGCGATTCAGTTCGCGTTCGACCGGCTGGATGACCATGTCCTGCGCGAGGAGGTCCACGCGGCGCCTCATGTCGCGTTCCAGGCGGTCGCGTTCCCTGCCCGCGCCCAGGACCACGAAGTTCCTGCTCGCCATGGCGGAGAAGAGGCCGAGCCCGAGGACGCTGATCACCATCAGCCCCACCCAGGGCAGCAGGGCCACGTCGCCGAGGGCCTCGGCCGGCGGCCGGCCCGCTTTGAACACGCCGTACGCCAGGATCGCCCCGGCCCAGGCCAGGCCCGCGGCCAACATGATCACCAGGAGGTACTGCCAGATCTTCAGCAGCCACCACCAGCCGGGCACCCGGTCGAGCGGCGGGGCCACCTCCGACAGTTCGGCGGACAGCGCCCCGGGCAGCTCACCGGACCGGGACCGGGCGGCCTGGCGCACGCCGTCCCGCCACTGTTCCGGCATGCCGGCGGTGAGCCCGTCGGAGAGCGCCGTCACGGCGTTGTCCACCTCGGCGGGCTGCGCCGTGACCGAGCTGCCGACCAGGCCGCGGATGTCGTCCTTCACGGCCCCGAGGCGGAGGCTCTTGATCGGATCGGGCCGCACGCGGGCGGCCCAGCGCGCGTACGGCCATCCGACCCAGGAGATGGAGCGGACGCCGTACACGTTCTCCATGGCCTCGCCGAGCGCGGAGACGCCGATCGCGTCGCACAGGGCGTCGACGAGCGCGGCACGCCGCGCGGCGTCCACCGCCGGTTCGACCCGCAGCATCTCGGGGAGGTCCTTCACCAGACGCACCACCAGGCGGTCGAGGTCGGCTTCGAGCCGCTGGTAGGCCGCTCGCCGGGCGGCGACGGACTCGGCCAGGACGGCCTTCAGGCCGTCGACGCCCTCGCCGGTGGTGGCGGAGGTGGTCACCACCCGGGGGTGGGCGACCCCCTCACGCCGGAGGAGGTCCTCCAGATCGCCCGCGCACTCGGCCCGCTCCTCGGAGGTGAGCCGGTCGGCCTGGTTCAGCACGAACACCGTCACCGCGTCGTGCCCGGTCAGCTCGGCGACGTAACGCCGATGGACGGAGGCGTCGGCGTACTTCTGCGGGTCGAGCACCCACACGACGAGGTCGGCCAGCTGGATGAGCCGATGGGCCTCGGGATCGGTGAGCGCGCGGATCGAGTCGTGGTCGGGCAGGTCCAGCAGGATCAGCCCGTGCAACTGGCTCTCGCCCCGGTCCAGGGCGCTGGCGCGGGCGAACCTGTGCCGCCACTGGATCTGCAGCCAGTCGAGCAGCGGGCTCGCCCCGTCGATGCCCCACACGCAGGCGTGCGTGCGCGCGGTGGTCGGCCGGCGCGCCCCGGTGGGTGAGAGCTCCAGCCCGGAGATGGCGTTGAAGAGGGAGGACTTGCCGCTTCCGGTGCCCCCGGCGAGCGCGACGACGGTGTGGGCGGACGACAGCTTGAGCCGGTCGCCCGCGCGCAGCAGGAGCTGGGCCGCCTCCGTGATCAGCGCGGGGTCGACCCGTCCCTGACCCAACTCGACGATCTTGGCCAGGGCGGCGAGCCTGGACCCCAGCCCGTGCTGCGTTTCGGCGGTGCTGACAGTCGTCATCGATCCCTCACCGTCGGTGCCCGGGGCGTCCCGGGCCGGATGGGCTCCGTCATCGTGCGACCTCGAGGTTGTACGTCGCCTGGTACAGCCGCGTCGCCGCGGCCTCGTCCGGTATGCCCGCGCTGTCGAGGGCGTCGACGTACCTGAGGGTCTCCTCGTCGAAGAGCAGGCCGATTCTGGCCCGCAGGTCGCTGCGGGCCTTGGCGCTGATGCTGCGCAGCGACTCGGCCCCGAGCAGGCCGCGCAGCAGCCGCTGGGGCAGCGCCCCGGCGCCGGTGGCGGCCTGCGGATCCGTGGCGCCGTAGCCGAGCAGGCCGATCATGAAGATCAGCGACAGCGACTCCACGTCGAACGAGACCAGCTTGGCCACCGAGCGCTTGGTCACGCCCTCGGTGCGGATCAGTTCGGTGACGTGCTCCTGCCAGGCGGCGACCGTCCTCGCGGTCCTGCGGGCGATGTCCTCCGGCGGACGGCCGAGCCCCGGAGTGGCGGCGAGCCGGTCGCCCGCGCCCGCGCGCTGCCGCCACCGGGTCACGACCTCCTCGGCGGCCCGCTCGACGGCCGAGGTGACCAGGGATTCGAGGCCGGCGCGGATCGCCGCCTTCAGCCCGCGGACCCGCTCGGGACCCTGGTGGTGGCCCTTGGCGCCGCGGCGCAGGTGCAGCGTGCGCATGAGGTCGCCGGAGCCGGCGAAGTCCTGCCACCGCGCGAGCACCTCGCCCCGCAGCAGCGAGCCGTCCCGGGTCGCCTCGTCGATCTCCGCGAGCGCCCCCATGTACGCCGCGTCCACGTCCGAGCGCAGGTCGGCGCGCAGCGCGACCTGGGTCTCCAGGTGCCGGGCGAGCGCGGGCAGGCGGGTGCGGAAGCTGTTGAACACGCCGTTCAGGGTCGCCCGTACGGCCTCCTCCCGCCGTTCGTCGTCGACGGACAGCCCGGTCAGCCACATCCGCAGCTCGGCGATCTCGATCTCGGGCAGCCGCCCTTCCTGGACGGTCGTCTCGTTGATGACGAAGCGCTCGACGTCGCCGAGGCCGTACTCCTTCAGCATCCGGCCGAAGTGCTTCATGATGACGTCGCGGGACCGGGGCGGCACCCGGGACAGCACGATGACCAGGCGCGCCCTGCGCTCCTTGGCCCGCCGCAGCAGGCCCCAGGACGGCGCGTCGGCGTACCGGGACGCCGTGGTGACGAACACCCACAGGTCGGCGGCGTCCAGCATGCGGTGCGCGATCTCGTGGTGCTCCTCCACGACCGAGTCGATGTCGGGCGTGTCGAGCAGGGCCACCCCCGTGGGCATCGACGGGCTCGGCACCAGGACGACGCCGCCGGGCGCGGCCTCCGCCGGGGGCTCGTCGAGCCTCTCCAGGCCGCCGAGGAGATCGCCTCGCGCGTACCACTCGAGGTCGCCGGGGTGGACGGCGAGCACAGGCGTGCCCGTGGTCGGGCGGCGCACTCCCGTGGCCGTGACCCGGCGGCCCGCGAGCGAGTTGACGATGGTGGACTTGCCCGCCCCCGTGGACCCCGCCACGACGATCATCGCGGGCGCGGTGCTCAGGTGGATACGCGGGATGACGTAGTCGTCGAGCTGGGCCAGCACGGCCGCCTGCGCCTTGCGCGCCTCCTCCGCCCCCGGCACGTCGAGGCCGAAGTGCAGGTCCTTGACCGCCGTGCGAAGCTGGTTGAGCGCCTCCGTCAGCGCGGCGGAGACCGGCTCCGGCATCGGGATCTCGCGCATCCGGTCCTCGCCCGGCGCGTCCTCCCCGTCCTCCGCGTTCTCGCCGTCTTCTGCGACTGCCGCGGCCGCCCCGGCTTCCGGATCCTCCACGTCCACAGGGTCCGCCGCGTCCGCCGGGTCTGCCTCGCCGGAGTCGCCCTCCGCCTCCACAGGGTCCGCCGGGTCCTCCGCGCCGGCGGCGTCTACCGCCGCCGCCTCTTCGGCCGCGCCCGCCGGGTCCGTTCCGTCCGCCTCGTCCCCGGCGTCGTTCTCCGCATCGTCCCCGGCATCGTCCCCGGCGTCGTCCCGGCCGTCGTCGCGTACGTCTCCGGGCGCGCCGTCCGGCCCGTCCTGGCCCGGGACGGTCCCGTCGTCCGCCGCGCCGGGCACTGCCTCGTCCGTCCCGGGTACGGCCACGGAACCGGCCCCGGCCTCGGCCTCGGGGCCGGAGGTCTCGGGCAGGACGTCGTCGTGGGCCGTGGGCTCCGGGGCGCCGGGCCGCAGGACGGGAACGTCGTCGCGGATCTGGGGAAACGCGACAGTACGCTCCCCGGGCGACTCGGGCGGCGGATCCCCGGCGTCCGGCTCGTCGGTGACGGCCTCGCCCGAACCCGCACCGGTCCCGTGGTCGGGCGTCTTCCTGGCTGCCGATCTCACGGGACCCGCTCCGCTCGCACCATTTCGATCTCCTGGCCGACCTTGACGACCTCGCCGACGATCACGATCGCCGGAGGCCGAACTCCGGCCGCGGTCACCCGTTCCGCCACCGTCGACAGGGTGGCGGAAACGGCTCGCTGGGTCGGAAGAGTACCGTCCTGTACCACCATCACGGGAGTTTCCGGCGAACGTCCGTCTCGAAGCAGGGCCTCGGCGATCTCCTTGATCCTTTCGACCGCCATCAGAAGTATCAGGGTTCCCGCTGATCTCGCCAGTCCCGGCCAGTCGACGGTGGACCTCGGGTCGCCGGGCGCGACGTGCACCGAGACGACGTGGAACTCCTGGCTCACACCGCGATGGGTGACCGGGACGCCGGCCGCGCTGGGGACCGCGACCGCGCTGGTGATGCCGGGCACCACGGTCACCGGGATCCCCGCGCGGGCGCAGGCGATCATCTCCTCGCCGCCCCGCCCGAAGACGAAGGGGTCGCCGCCCTTCAGCCGTACGACGAACTTGCCCATCCGGGCGTGCTCGACGAGCAGTTCGTTGATCTTCTCCTGGGACAGCGACCGGCCGTACGGGACCTTCGCGGCGTCGATCAGCTCGACGTCCGGGGACAGCTCGTCCAGGAGGGCTCGCGGCGCCAGGCGGTCGGCCACCACCACGTCGGCCTGGGCCAGAAGCTGGCGGCCGCGCACCGTGATCAGGCCGGGGTCGCCGGGGCCGCCGCCGACCAGGGCCACCCCGACCGGCCTGGTGCGGTGCCGCCGGGCGTCGACGGTCCCGTCCCTGAGCGCGCCGACGATGGCGTCCCGGATCCCCGCCGCACGCCGGGGGTCTCCGCCCGCGGTGACCGCCACGCCGATCTCGTCCACCCGGCCGTGCGCGGGGGTCCAGGCGGCGGAGGCGTCCTTGTCGTCCGCCCTGACACACCAGATGCGCTTGGCCTCGGCCTCGGCGGCGACCGCGGTGTTGACCTCGCGGTGGTCGGTGCAGACGTGCACGAGCCACGCGCCGTCGCAGTCGCCGACCTGGTACGGACGCTGTTCCCAGGTCACCCGCCCGGTGGCGATGAGATCGTCCAGCGCGGGGGTCACGCTGGGCGAGATCAGAGTGACGGAGGCTCCCGCGTCGAGCAGCGCGGGGATCCGCCGCTGGGCGACGCGTCCGCCGCCGACCACGAGCACACGCCGCCCGTCGAGGCGCAGGCCGAGCAGGTAGGGCGCCATGACCTCAGTCTCCCTGTTGCGTCAAGGGTGCATAGTTAGGAGGCAAACCTACCCGCTGGGCTCCGGCCGCATTCACCCGACGAGGCCAGACGGCCGCGGGCGGGTGTCCCACCGTCTCAATCGCCCTTGTCCGTCACGCCGGCGGAGTCGAAGGTGGCGACCTCGTGCATCACCCGCGCGGCGGCGCTCACCAGAGGGTGGGCGAGCAGGCCACCGGTGCCCTCCCCGAGACGGAGCCGCAGGTCGACGAGGGGCTCCAGGCCCAGATGCGTCAGCGCCACCGCGTGTCCGGGCTCCGCCGACCGGTGCCCGGCCAGGCAGTATCCGACGGTGTCCGGGGCGAGCGCGCTCGCGGCCAGGGCCGCGGCTCCGGCGATCACTCCGTCGAGGATCACCGGCACCCGGGCCGCGGCGGCGCCGATCACGAAACCCGCGATCGCCGCGTGCTCCAGCCCGCCGACCGCCGCGAGCACGCGCAGCGCGGAGTCCGGGCCGCCCGGTACGGCCTCCGCCTCGGCGATCCCGTTGGCCCGCAGGCCGCGCCGGACAATCTCGATCTTGTGCTGATACATGGCGTCGTCGACGCCGGTGCCCCGCCCGGTGACCCCGGCGGCCTCCCTGCCCGTGAAGGCGCAGATCAGGGCGGCCGAGGCGGTGGTGTTCGCGATGCCCATGTCGCCGGTCACCAGGCAGCGCGCGCCGGCGGCGACGAGATCCCGGGCGACCTCGACCCCGGCCGTCAGGGCCGCGGTCGCCTGCTCCCGCGTCATCGCCGGGCCCTGGGACAGGTCGGCCGTGCCGTACGCGACCTTGCGGACGAGCAGTCCGTCGGCGGGAGGCAGGTCGGCCGCGACACCCACGTCCACCACCGTCACCGACGCGCCGACCTGCGCGGCGAAGGCGTTGGCGACCGCTCCTCCGGCGGCGAAGTTGGCCACCATCTGCGCGGTGACCTCCTGCGGCCAGGGGCTCACCCCCTGCGCGTGCACGCCGTGGTCCGCCGCGAAGATCGCCAGGGCGGCCGGGGCCGGGAGCGGCGGCGGGCAGGCGCCCGCGATGCCGGCCAGCCGGGCCGCGACGTCTTCCAGGACTCCCAGAGAGCCGCTCGGCTTCGTGAGCCGGTCCTGGTGCGCCCGGGCCTCCGCCATCGGGCCGGGCTCGACCGGCCGGACCGCGCCGAGCGTCTCGCCGAGGGACGTCATGCTCTCTCCTTCGTCACGGTTCCGCCGTGTCAGCCCGCCGGGCCGGCTCACCGAGCCGGCCCGCCACGTCAGCCTGCCGAGTCGGCCAGCGATCCCGGCCCGGCACTCCGGTCCGGCCCGCCGCACCCACTCGTCACACCCGCCCGCGCCCGCGCGTGGCTCCCGCCGCGACCGATCACGCGGCCGATCGCCGCGCGGGACCACCGTGCGGGATCACCGTGCCGGACGAGGCCGGGCTACACCGCGCTGGCCACTCCGGGCTGGGCGAGCGGCCCGTCCGGTGAACCGCCGCGGATCTCCGTGACGGCCTCGGCGTGGCCGGTCGCGCCGATCATGGTATCGGTCTCGGCGGCGGCCTCCGTCCTCCCGTCGAACGCCTCGGCACCGAACGCCTCAGCGTCGAATGCCTCGGAGTCGAAGGCGTCGGCGTCGAAGACCTCCGGCGAGAGGACCTCCGCCTCGAACGTCTCCACTTCGAGAGCGTCCACGTCGAACTCCACGTCGAGGGCGTCCACGTCGAGGGCTGCGGCGTCCAGCGTCTCGATCACCGGCATGTCCGGCCCCGCCGTCCCGATCGCGGGCACGGCGACCGGCACGACGGACGGACGGCCCGGGGCCGCCGGGGCCGGCCGCGTCGCGGCGGGGACGGTGACCGGCACCGGGGAGTGCCCGGCTCCCGCGAGCGCCTCCTCGTACCGGTCGATGACCACGTCGGCGAGTCCCTCGCAGTCGCCGATCACCTCGGCGCAGCGGATGTCGAGCCCCTCGTGGTTCGCGCCGTAGGCGAGCGCCTGCGCCCAGATGCGTTCGAGGACGGCACCCGCGAACAGGACGTACGGGAGGACGATCACGCGCTTCGCGCCGAGCCTGCGGCAGCGCTCCAGGCCGCCGGGCACACCGGGACGGGTGTGCGAGACGTAGGCGGTCTCCACGGTCAGCAGGTCGGCGGCGTGGGTCTCCCAGAACAGTCGCGAGACCCGATGGACCTCGGCGTTCACGGCGGGATCGGTGGAGCCGTGCCCGACGAGGACGACCGCGGTCTCGCCCGGCGTGATCTCGGCGGGCGGCTCCTCGGTGACGAACCGGGGCATCTCGGCGCGGGCGTCGGCGAGTCGCTCCGCGAGCAGCCTGAGCACGCGGGGATCGGGCCCGAGCGGACGGCCGAGGTCGTACTCAAGCGTCGGATGCCGTTCCTGCTCCAGGGCCATGGTGCCGGGGATGTCCCCGAGCGCGCGCCGGTCGCCGGTCAGGCTGAGCGGCACGGCGACCAGGTGGTGGTGGCCCCGGGCCACCAGGGAGGCGATGGACTGGCCGAGCTGGGGGCGCGCGTTCGTGATGAAGCCGCCGCTCACTTCGGCGGGAAGCCCGTCGAGGCGGCAGCGGAGCCGATGGACGAACCTGCCGAACTCGGCCACGCCGGTCTCATCGTGGGTGCCATGGCCGATGAGCAGCAGCGGCGGTTTCATTTAGCTGATCTCCCCTGCGTTGACCTGCGTGTCGTTCACAATCCTCCGCTCCCACCGGAGCGCCCGCGCGCCGGCCGGTCGTGCCGGGCGTGCCGTGGGCGGGGTGCCGGGCACGCGCGTGACGGCAGGCGCTTCCTCGTCGTGTGGAGTCCTCGTCGTGTGGAGTCGCTCGCTTCTCGCCTCCAGTCACTGCCGGTCCGCTCCGGACGGCCGGCGACCCGGCCGGGCCGCTCCGTCGCCTCCCGCCGGCCGGCGGGACGCTCTGGCAGGCGAGAATAACCTTTCGGCCCCAATCATGGAGGTCTCTTGACCGGAGGGCCCAGGGTCTAGAGCGATTCTTTACCTATTGCCATGAAATTTCCCCGTTAAGGATGCTGAAGAGGACGGCGTCGGCCCAGCCCCCCGGCACGGGCAGCGCCTGCCGCATGATCCCCTCCTCGATGAACCCGGCCTTCCTCGCGACCCCCTGACTGGCCCGGTTGCCCGTCGCCACCAGCAGGTGAACCCGGTGGAACCCCAGGTCGAACAGGTGCGCGGTGGCCATGCGGGCCGCCTCCACGGCGTACCCCTGGCGCCTGGCCCACGGCGCGATCCAGTACCCCAGCTCCGCGTCGCCGCGCTCGTGGTCCTCGCGCTGCACGCCGACGGCGCCGGCCAGCCGTCCCCCGTCCCGCGGCTGTATCGCGAAGTTGCCACCATAGCCGGGGCCCGGCGCGTGCGCGAGGCGGGTGCACCACTCCAGCGCGCGCTCCAGCGTGTAGCCCTCAGCCCACGGCATCCAGCGGGCGATCTCCGTGTCGCCTCTGACCGCGTCGACCATGTCGAAGGCGTCCTGCCGGACGAAGGGCCGCAGGACCAGCCGCTCGCTCTCGATCCGGCGGCGTGGCGCCTGCCGCTCGTCCCCGCGGAGCCTGCCGAAGACCACCAGGTCGTGCGGGCCGTCGTCCTCGAACCCGGCGCCGCGCAGCAGGCCCTCACGGACGAAACCGGCCTTCTCGGCGACCCGGATCGACGCCAGGTTGTCGGCGTTGGCCCGGAGTTCGACGCGGCGCAGCACCCCCGACCCCAGCAGGCGGCCGGCGAGCCCCCGCACCGCCTCGGTCGCGTATCCCCGGCGGCGGTACGCGGGGTGCACGCCGTACCCCACCTCGGCGATGCCCGCGCCCCACTGGGCCTTGAACATGCTGATCGATCCGACCACCCCGTCCCTGGCGTGCATCGCCAGGTGGATGCCCTGTCCCGAGCGCCACAGCTCGTGCACGCCCTGTGTCAGCCACTGGCCGATCCCGGAGGCGTGCCCCGGCGCGCCGGGCGGCAGCGCGGTGGTGTGGGCGCCGTCCTCGACGATCGCCCGAACCTGGCCCGCGTCACCCGGGCCGAACGGCCGCAGGATCAGCCGCTCGGTGTTGATCGTCAGCCGTTCGTCGAACAACGCATCGCTCCATCACATACAGGGATTTTTCGCCCGTCGCCGGTTAAGTAGGGCATGTCCTCACCGCTCACGATGTTTGGGGCAGGCGGTTCGGGTACGAGGCACGACAGTGACCCTAATCGGGAGGTGAGGTCATGAGTATCCAACGCGGCAGCGACAAGCACGGCCGCCGCCTCGACGAACAGCAGAAGCACGAGACGCAGGGCCTCGTACAGGGCTCCGGGACCAGCCGGGCCGAGGAATGGCGGGAGACCGAGCCGACGCAGCAGCCCGAACAGGACATGTCGCCACCGCGCCGCCAGCCGCCCGGCCGCGAGCCGGGGACGCCGCTCGGCATCACCCCCGCCGATGTGGAGCGCCGCAGCCACCTCGCCACCTGGCTCAGCGACGCGGGCTTCCCCGCCGACCCCGCCAAGCTGCTCGGCCACGCCGAGCGCAAGAACGCCCCCGACGCCGTGATCGACGCCGTACGGCGGCTGCCCGAGATGAAGTTCCACAACATCGGGGAGGTGGCGGAGGCACTCGGGCTCGGAGTGGAACGCCAGCGCTGGTAGGGAGACCCGGTGAGACTCGACTTCATTCGCGGACTGTACGAGCCGGGCGGGCCGTACGCCTCGGTCTACCTGGACACCGACCGGTCGTCCGAGGGAGCGGCCAACGTCGTCCAGCGGCGATGGGCCCACCTTCGCGAGCTTCTGGCCGCGGAGGGAGCGCCGCCGGAGGCCCTCGATCCCATCGGGGAGCTGATGCTCGATCCCGTCTGGGCGGCGCCCGGCCGCGCGGTCTTCGCGCGGCGGGGCGAGGTCGTGCTCACCGAGCCGCTCGCCTGCCGCCCTCGCCGGCAGACCGCGCGGTGGTCGCCGCTCCCGCACGTCGTGCCGCTGCTGGCGCAGCGCGGCGAGCACGTCCCGCACATCGAGGTGCTGGCCGACCGGGCCGGAGGCGACGTCGCCGTCGTGGCCGACGGACAGCGGCGCGAGCTGACCGTGGAGGTCGCGGAAGGGCCGATCCAGAAGACCGGAGCGGGCGGCTGGTCGCAGCGGAACTTCGAGCGGGAGGTCGAGGAGACCTGGCGCCGCAACGCCGTGGCCGTCGCGGAGGTCGTGGAGAAGGAGGCGCACGGCATCGGCGCCGAGGTCGTCGTCCTGGCCGGGGATCCCAAGGCGAGGGCCCTGGTGACCGACCACCTCGCCAAGGACGTCGTACGGCGGCTGACGGTGGCCGAGCACGGCAGCCGCGCTCCCGGCGCCGACCTGCACCATTTCCGGCAGGAGACCGACGCCGCCTGCCGGGCCTGGGTCGACCGCCGGTGCGCGGAGCTGCTGGGGGCGTTCGCGGCCGGACCGGCCGTGGCCGGCCTGCAGGAGACGGCCCGCGCGCTGCGCGACCGGCGGGTGAGTACCGTGCTGGTGCGCGACGACCCGTCCTCCACCGCGACGATGTGGATCGGGCCCGAGCCCACCCACCTGTCCACCGACCCGGCCGAACTGGCCGCGTGGGGAGTCGAGGAGCCGGTGCGGGAACGGGCCGACGCCGCCCTCGCGCGGGCGGTGGCCGCGACGGACGCGGAGTTGTGGTTCGTCGATCACATCGACTCGCCGGACGGCATCGGCGCCCTGCTCCGCTTCTGACGGCCCGCGTCAGGTGACGATCAGCACTTCTAGCGTACGAGGGCCGTGCACGCCCTCCACCCGGTTCAGCTCGATGTCGCTGGTGGCGGAGGGGCCGCTGATCCACGTCAGGGGCCGGACGGGGTCCAGCCTGGCGACCGCGTCCGGCACCCCGGCGACGATCTGGTCCGCCCGCACCACGCACAGGTGATAGTCGGGCACCAGCGACAGCGCCCGCCGCCCCTGGCCGGGCCCGGCGTCCAGCACGATCGTGCCGGTATCCGCCACGGCCACCGCGCACGTGGTCAGCACGCCGTCCAGCGCGTCGAGATCGGCGGCGGTCAGCGGCGGCTCGTCGGCCACGAGCTCGGCTTGGGCGGCGGCCGGCCACGCCGCGGGGAACCCCCCGGGCACGGCGACCCGCCGCGCCCCGCGTTCGGCGAGGGACCGCGCGACCCGCTCCGGCACGGCCGCCTCGGCCACGACGTGCACGACGGCGCGATAGTCGCGGAGCCGTTCCTCGAACAGCCGGATCTCACCCGGCGTCTCGGACGGGCCGCGATAGGCCCGCGGGATCTCGACGTCGGGCACGCCCGCGAGGGCGCCGCGCACCCGGGCGAGGATCAGGTCGCGGGAGCGGCTCATCGGCGGCCTCCGTCCGTGCGGTCCCACCAGTCGCGGAAGGACTCCCGGGGGATCTCGGGCAGGTCCCTGGTGTCCGTCCAGGCCGCCAGCGGCCCGGGGAGCCGCCGGGGCGCCAGGTTCCGCAGCCGTCCCCCGATCCGCTGCATCCGCGCCAGCCGTCCCGACCGCCGGAGCACCCAGCCGGCGGCGGCCATCCCGGCGCGTTCCGGCCAGGGATGCGGGCTCCGGGCACGCAGGTCGACCAGCACCGACGGGATGTCGATGGCCACCGGGCAGACGTCGTAACAGGCCCCGCACAGCGAGGAGGCGTAGGGCAGCGAGCGGTCCAGCTCGGAGCTCATGCCGCGCAGCTGCGGCGTGAGGATCGCCCCGATCGGCCCCGGGTAGACCGACCCGTACGCGTGGCCGCCCGTCCGCTCGTACACCGGGCAGACGTTCAGGCAGGCCGAGCAGCGGATGCAGCGCAGCGCCTGGCGTCCCACCTCGTCGGCGAGGACGCGGGTGCGGCCGTTGTCGAGCAGCACGAGATGGAACTCCTGGCCCTCCGTCGCGCCCGTCCACATCGAGGTGTACGGGTTCATCCGCTCGCCGGTCGAGCTGCGGGGCAGGAGCTGCAGGAAGACCTCCAGGTCGCGCCAGGACGGCAGCACCTTCTCGATGCCGACCACGCTGATCAGGGTGGTCGGCAGGGTGAGACACATCCGCCCGTTGCCCTCCGACTCCAGCACGACCAGGGTGCCGGTCTCGGCGACCGCGAAGTTGGCCCCCGAGATCGCCACCTTCGTCTTCAGGAAGCGCTCGCGCAGGTGCAGCCGGGCCGCCTCGGCAAGGGCCGCGGGGTCGTCGGTCAGGTCCTCCGGGGCGGGGCGGCCCCAGCCCGCCATGCGCCCGGCGAAGATCTCCCGGATCTCCGCGCGGTTGCGGTGGATCGCCGGGACGAGGATGTGCGAGGGCCGGTCGTCGCCGAGTTGCACGATGAGCTCGGCCAGGTCGGTCTCGTACGCCGTGATGCCGTGTTCGAGCAGCGCCTCGTTGAGGCCGATCTCCTGGGTGGCCATCGACTTGACCTTCACGACCTCGGTCTCGCCCGTGGCCTTCACCAGGCCCGCGACGATCTCGTTGGCCTCGGCCGCGTCGGCGGCCCAGTGCACGTGACCCCCGGCCGCCGTGACGGCCTCCTCCAACTGAAGCAGATACCGGTCGAGGTTGCGGAGGGTGTGCTCCTTGATCGCCCGCCCGGCGTCGCGCAGCGCGGCCCAGTCGGGCACCTCCGCGACCACGCTCGCCCGCCTGGCCCTGATCGTCCGGGTCGCCTTGCGGAGGTTGAACCGCAACTGCGAGTCGCGTACGGCTCTCGCGGCGTTCCGGGGGAAGGGCCGGGTCGCCGGCATCCCGAGGAAGGTGACGTTCACCGGGCTCACCGGGCGCTCACCGGGCTCACCGGACCTCATCGGGCGCCCACCGGACGCCCGGCGGCCCCCGCCGGCTCGGCCGCGCCGAGGATCTCGGCCAGATGCATCACCCGTACGCCCGACTTCTGCCGGGCGAGCATGCCGCCGATGTGCATGAGGCACGAGTTGTCGGCCGCGCACAGCACCTCGGCGCCGGTGTCGAGGACCGCCCGCACCTTGTCGGCGCACATCGCCGCCGACACGTCGGCGTTCTTCAGCGCGAAGGTGCCGCCGAAGCCGCAGCACTCCTCCGCGCCCGGCAGCGGCACCAGGTCCAGCCCCTTCACCTGGCGTAACAGGGTCAGCGGCCGGTCGCCGAGGTGGATGCCGCGCAGCGAGTGACAGGTCGGGTGGTAGGTGACCCGGTGCGGGAAGCTCGCCCCCACGTCGGTCACGCCCAGCACGTCGACGAGGAACTCGGTCAGCTCGTACGTCACGGCCACGACCCGATCCACCGCGTCCGCGAAGGGCCCGGAAGGCCCGGCCAGCTTCGGGTACTGCTCGCGGATCATCGCCGCGCACGAGCCGGAGGGCACGACCACCGCGTCGTAACCGCGCAGGACCGCCACGCTGCGCCGGGCCAGCCGTACCGCCTCGTCCCGGTAGCCGGTGTTGGCGTGCATCTGGCCGCAGCAGGTCTGGCCGCGCGGGAACTCGACGTCGACGCCGAGCCTGCGCAGCAGCGTCACGACCGCCCGCCCGGTGCCCGGGAAGAGCGTGTCGTTGACGCAGGTGACGAACAGGGCGACCCGCACGTGCCCTCCCGGCGTGTACGGCCGGACCGGGTTCGGACCGGATACGGTCAGACCATACCTCCTGGTCCGTATCCGGCCGCCCGGGGGCGGCCGGGGGACCAGCCGGACGGTCCGGCCGCCTCAGGCGCCCGTCCCGGTCCGCCGTCTCAGCCGGAGACCTCCCGCCACGCGGCGCGCAGCTCCCGGCTCAGGCGTTCCGGAGCGTCCTCGGCGATGTGGTGACCGCTGTCGACTCCCCTGCCGACGACCTCGGGCTCCACCCACTCCTGCCAGACACCGATGATGTCGTCGTAGAGGACGGGCAGGTCGTCGCGCGTTCCCCAGAGGACGAGGGTCGGGCACTTGACGCGGCGGCCCGCCTCCATGTCCGCGTCGTCGTGCCGCCGGTCCACGCCGAGCCCGGCCCGGTAGTCCTCGCACATCGCGTGGATCCTCTCGGGGTCGCTCAGCGACTCCTGCAGGTCCTCCCAGGACTCCTGCCCCAGTTGTTCGGGCCCTTCCTGGTACCAGAGGCTCAGGTTCGACCCGATGACGGTCTCCGGTTCCGGGCTGGGCTGGGCGCGGAAGAACCAGTGCCACCAGCGGGTGGCGAAGTTCGCGTCGCACCGCGCGAGCGCCGCGCCGATCGGCACGACGTCGAGCGCGGTCAGGTGCGTCACCGCGTGCGGATGGTCGAGGGCGAGCCGGGTCGCGACGTAGCCCCCGCGGTCGTGTCCGACGACGTGGAAGGTGTCGTGCCCGAGCGCGCGCATCAGTTCCAGGCAGTCGTTCGCCATGCTGCGCTTGGAATAGGACGAGTGGTCGGGGGTCGTGGCGGGCTTCGACGACTGGCCGTACCCCCGCAGGTCGGGGCAGACGAGCGTGTAGTCGGCGGCGAGCAGCGGGGCCACGCGGTGCCAGGTCATGTGCGTCCGGGGATGCCCGTGGACGAGAAGCACCGGCGGCCCCGAGCCGCCGTGCCGGACCCGCAGCGTCACCTCGGTCAGGTCGACTCGATCAAGCGTGAATCCATCGAACATACCGTGCTTACTTCCTTCCGGCGGGGCCGGCACACACGATGGCCGGGATGTTCCGGCATGCGGAACCGGGCGCTGCGCCACGCGGACGCCACGGGCGGCGGAGGCCGCCCCGCTCAGGCCAGCGTCACGCCGTACGCCCGCATCCAGGCGTCCACCTCGAGGATCGGCAGCAGCAGGTGGCTGGCGTTGAGCCAGGTCATGGTCTTGGACCCGGCCCGGGTGAGGTCCTCCACCCGCTGGGGATCGAACACGCCGAACAGTGGGGAGCTCCGATCGGTGAGGATCTTGTCGATCGACCGCATGACCTCGGCCTCGTAGGCGGGGTCGTGCGTCCCGGGATATCCGCTCTTCGCGCGGTCCAGCGTCGCCTGAGGCAGGATGTCGGCGAAGGCAAGCCGCAGCAGGCTCTTCCAGTGGCCGTCCGCGTTCTTCATCTCCCAGGGCACGTTCCAGACGTACTCGATCAGCCGGTGGTCGCAGTACGGCACCCGGACCTCCAGGCCGACCGCCATGCTCATCCGGTCCTTCCGGTCGAGGAGATAGGTGAGCGGGCCCTTCAGGCTGAAGTACATGACCTCGCGCATACGCGCGTTCAGGCCCGTCTCGCCGGGGAGGCGCGGAACCTCCGCCTTCAGCGTCAGGTAACGGTCGTGCTCCGCGTCCGCCGGCCGGACCCGGCGGTGCAGGTCCGGCGCGAAGCAGTCGGCCAGGCGCGGGGCGTCCCCGATCCAGGGGAAGCGGTCCCGCCGGACCAGGCGCTCGTCGTGGAACCACGGGTATCCGCCGAACACCTCGTCGGCGGCCTCCCCCGAAAGGGCCACGGTGGAGTGCCGCCGGATCTCCTTGAACAGCAGGTACATGGACGTGTCGAACTGTCCCAGCGACGGCAGGTCACGGGCGCGGCGCGCCGCGGGAAGGGCGCCGATGACGTCCGCGGTCTCCAGGACGATGTCATGGTGCCGGGTGCCGAGGTGACGGGCGGCCAGCCGGGCGTACGGGCCGTCGGGTTCGGGCCGCAGCTCCGTGGGCCTGAAGTCGCTGTCGTCGCCCGCGAACTCGACCGAGAAGGTGTTGAGAGGTCCCTCGCCGGCCTTGGTGAGGCTGCGGTGGGCCAGGGCGGACATGATGGTCGAGTCCAGCCCGCCGGAGAGCATGGCGGAGCGCGGCACGTCCGCGACGAGCTGCCGGTCGACGACGTCTTCGAAGAGCTCCCGCACGGTTCCCACGGTCGTCTTCAGGTCGTCGCGGTGCTCCCGGCTGACCAGGCGCCAGTAGGGGAACTCGCTGGCGCCGGCGCGCGAGAACCGGACGAGGTGTCCCGGGCGCACCTCCCGCAGTCCCCGCAGCGGGGTCTCGCCGGGCAGCGAGAGGCGGGCGTTGAAGAGGATCGGGAGGCTCTCCTCGCCCACGACGGGGGTGAAGAGCGGGCTGGCCATGATGCCCTTGGGCTCGGAGGCGAACAGCAGGCCGCCCGGATAGGCGTGGTAGTAGAGCGGCTTGACGCCGATGCGGTCGCGGGCGAGGAGAAGCTCCTCCCGGGAGGCGTCCCAGATCGCGAAGGCGAACATGCCGTTGAAGCGCTCGACGCAGCTCGCGCCCCATTCGAGGTAGGCGCGCAGGACCACCTCCGTGTCCGAGCGTGTCGTGAAGCGGTGGCCGCGGGCCATGAGCGTGCCGCGGAGCTCCTGGAAGTTGTAGACCTCGCCGCTGTAGACGAGCACGACCGGTTCGTCGTACGGCCCGTGGCGGGCGATGGCCGGCTGGGTGCCGCCCTCGAGGTCGATGATCGACAGCCGGCGGTGACCGAGCGCCGTGTGCGGGCCCGTCCACATGCCTTCGGCGTCGGGCCCGCGCAGGGACATGGTCCGGGTCATGCGCCGCAGCGCCGGCGTCTCCTGCCGCAGATCACGCGTGAAGTCGATCCATCCCACAATGCCGCACATCGGGTTTCCTTCCTGGGGTGAGCGAACTGATCAGCGGGCCGCAGCGTCCGGCCCTTCACCGGAGTGGTGGGACGGGAGGCCGCGCAGCCGGCGACGCAGCCGCAACTGCTCGGCACGGAGGTCGTCGAGGTCCCGCGGGCCGAAGGCGGCGGGGGCGTCGGGCCAGTGCCGCCGGAGCGCCCGCAGCGCGCGGGGAGTCGGACGGGCGGTGCCGTGCCGGTCCACCACGAGGCCGTCGAGTTCCGCGCGGGCGGTGTTCCACGCGACGGCCTCTCCTTCCGCCGTCTCCGGGGGGAGACGGAGACTCACGTCGCGGCCGGTGATCGTGACCGGGTAACCGCCGGGCAGCCCCC
Organism: Microbispora sp. H10885; assembly: GCF_014161415.1. Lineage (NCBI taxonomy): Bacteria > Bacillati > Actinomycetota > Actinomycetes > Streptosporangiales > Streptosporangiaceae > Microbispora > Microbispora sp. H10885. The sequence continues at coordinate 71,488 of NZ_JABBWY010000005.1, forward strand.
GGGGCCCGGGCACGTGCCCGGCGTAGCCGCGCTCCTCGTGGAGGACGGCGTCCAGCACCGCAGCGCCCTCCGCGGCTCCCATCTCGTTGAGATGTTCGCGGGGCCGTGCCCGGATCCGGCCGAGAATGTCGGCGACGTCGCCGAGTGACCGGTCGTCGAGCCAGGCGAGCGCCTCCTCGGCGGGGCTCGGCGGGGGGTGGAGATGTGCGTGGTGGGCGAGGAGCCTGAGCCGTGACGCCTCGCGTACGCCCAGATGGGCGCGGAGCGCCATGGCGAGGCTGGACACGTTGCCCAGGCCGCACAGCACGGGCACGCCCGCGGCGCACACCATGCCGTTGACCGCGTCGGGGAAGCAGGCGTTGATCACGGCCGTGTCCCCGCCGGCCTCCGCGCTCGCCCGCGCGCAGCGCAGGACCACGGCCGCCTGGAGCGGCAGGGTGACGCCGAACCCGGCGGCGCGTACCAGGTCCGTCCAGGCCGAGGGTGTGGACCGCATCTCCGCGGGGGACTGGTCCGAGGCGCAGAGCACGAGGGCCGCGGGCCGGACCCGGGCGAGGAGAGGACGGAGGTCGTCTCCCCCCGGCACGTCGAGCGCGTGGGGCGAGAACCCGACGGCGGTTCCCGCGAGTGCCGCGTGGGCGCCGGCGACGGCGCAGAGGTCACGGGCCCGGCCCAGGTCGCGGCTGACGACGTGGACGGTGGCCGGGCCGGACGCCAGGTGGGCGAACGACCGCACCAGGGCACCGGCGAAGGCGCCGGTGCCCATGACGACCACGCCGCGGGCGCCGGTCACTGCGCCGGTCGTGGTGCCGGTCATGGTGCCGTGCTTCCCGGCGGCGTCGGGCAGGACCCCAGGAACGCGTCCAGGTCGACGATCTCGGGTTCCGGGACTCCCGGGCACCGCGCGCTGACATCCAGCCGCGGTGGCCGCCGCGCGTCGGTGAAGTACACCGGGGTGAGGGTCTGCCGGTCGTCGATCCGCAGCAACGGGTTGGCGACGAGGAAGTCCCTGACCGCGGGGGTGTCGCGGCGTACGTAGATCCGCATCCGTTTCGTCGAGAAGTGGTTCGGCGGCAGTTCCAGGCGAGGCGCGAACTTGCGTTTCCACTGGAAGATGCCCTTGCTGACGAAGGCCTCGGTGCCGAAGAAGTCGACCCGTGGCACACGGTGGGCGCAGGCCCACAGCAGGAGCAGGTGATAGACGGCCTTGAAGGCACCACTCTGGTAGTGCTCGTCCCGGCCGTCCAGGACGCCGAGGAGGCGGGTGGTCAGGGTCCGTCTGTCCGCGGACCACTGGCACAGGACGCCGGCGACGCGGGTCCCCGCGCGGTCGGCGACGAAGAAGAGCGTGCCACGCGGGAGGATCGCGTGCCGGGCGACGGCGAGCCGCTCCGTACGGCTGCGGTCGCCGTGCCGGTGACCCATGGTCGGCACATGCATCCGGTGGTAGAAGAAGTCGAGCGCCCCGGGTGAGGAGTCCTCCTCCAGCCTCCAGTCGTGTTCCCGCTGGTTGCGGCGGAACTGCCACCGTTCACGCCGGGATATCCGCTGCTGGAGTTCCTCCTCGCCGTCCGGGATGTCGACCACGAGGTGGATGCGGAAGGGCGCCGTCAGACCGCCGAGCGAGGGCAGCGTGCTCATCCGCTGTTCCTCCGCGCCGATGACGACCAGGTCGGCGTCCGGCCAGCGGCCCGCCGCGACGTCCCGCCAGCCGGTCGAACCGGTGTCCCGGCCCGCCGTCTTCCAGCCCAGCTGGGCGCGCTGGTGCTCCATGAGTTGCAGGATGTTCGTCTGCCCGACGGGCAGGCCGGCGTAGGCGATGCCGGGGCCGTCGCCTTCGGCGTGGGAGAGGACGACCGGCACGGAGGAGGCCAGGGTGTCGGTCAGACGGCGGGCGGCCCGCCACACCGGCCGGGGCGTGTTGTTCCACGTGTAGGCGAGCCGGGCGAGCGCGGGCGTCAGGCCCGGCGCCCCGGGCGGGCTCGGGGTGGGCTCCGGGGGTACGGAGGCGGGTGCGGCATCGGTGATGTGGACGGGCATGGGTGTCTCCTGGGAGGACCGGGCCGTTACCGGGCGGCCGCCGCGTGGACGACGTCCCGCAGGTCGCCGAGGGAGCCGATCGAGGACAGGTGGTGGGCCTCGGGCGGCCGGTAGTCGCCGGTGTGGTAGGAGCCCGAGCCGTGGACGAGGACGTCCCGCAGGTCCAGCAGCCCGCGGTCGGCCGCGTTCAGGACGCCGGTGACCGCCATGATCAGCGACCATTCGCGGACCTGTCGCGGATCGGCCGGCAGGTCGACGCCCGCGGGTTCCAGCAGGCGCCGGATCGACGGGTAGCGGTCGAGGCACTCGGCCAGCGACACGACGATCCCGCCCCCGCCCTGGGTCTTGATGATCTCGTTCATGCGGGGCGAGGTGACCGGCGTACGGGTGTAGAACGTGGGGTCGAGGTCCTCGTCGGAGGCGTAGGCGACGCGCGGGAAGTGCGGGTCGGCGTGCTGCGTGAGCAGCCCGTCGTGTGACGTCCACTCGGGCCGGTAGCCGAACGTCCCGTGGTAGAGGCTGGCGACCATGTCGGGCGTGCCCAGGTGCTGGACGAGGAAGTATCGCGCGCCGGTCCCGGGCCACTCCCGGCCGGTGTGCCACTGCTGGCCGTAGAAGTGGCCCAGCAGGCCGAAAGCGCTCGACACGGAGTGCGCGTGCACCCGGGCCGCGGCCGGCAGGCGGTCGCGTTCGAACAGAGCGCGGGCGGCGTCCGCGACCGCGTAGTTGGCCAGGTCGAGCGAGTGCCAGAGCCGTACGCCGTGACGGTCGAAGACGGCGTGCGCCTCCTCGTCGGCGACCGCGCGCGCCAGCGTCTTGACCTGTCCCGCCTCGCCGGAGTCGAGGACGGCGAGGGGGTTGCGGCGGCGCGATTGAGGATCCTCGACGAGGGCGGAACGCCACAGCTTGTGGCGGGACGCCGAGGGCACGACGCAGACGATGCCGAGTTCGTCCTCGCCGGCCAGCCCGGTCTCGTGCGCCCGCTGGACCGCGTCCCGGAGCGCGGTGGCCTTGTTCGCGCTGGACGGAGTGATGATCATGACTGCTTCGCCGGTGCGCCGGATGTGCGCGACCGCCCGGGCGACGATCATCAGGGACGCGAAGGTCTTGGTCGTACGCGTCCGGGGGTTGTGCATCAGGTTCAGCAGAGTCAGCCGGGTGTCCCTGTACGGCTCCAGCTCGTGCGCGGTGATCAGGCTGGGCGCGAAGAACGCCTCGAGTTCGGGCGTGAGCGGGGGAAGGCTCCAGCCGGGGGTGAACGCGCCGCCGTCCGGCGCCCCGGACCGCGCGCGGGTCTCGGCGTGCGCGAGTATCCGCGACAGTTCGTCGTAGTAGCGGACCAGTGCGGGACGGGCCGCGGCGGGCGCGCTCGCGGACGCGACCGGGGCGGCGGCGGTGACGGTCATCGGGGGGATCCCTTCGCGAGCAGGTCGCCCCGGACGAGCCGGGACATTCCGGCCGCCGCGGCCGTCGCGGGCACCCGGGCCGGGTCGGGGCCGACGTCGACGGGCCTGTTGTCCCGGTCGACGAACACGATCCTCGGCTGCAGGAGACGCGCGGCCTCCTCGCCCACGGTCTTGTAGGCGATGATGATCACCAGGTCGCCCGGCGAGATGAGCCTGGCCGCCGCGCCGTTGATCCCGATGATCCCGCTGCCCCGCTCGCCCTCGATGACGTAGGTGCTCAGGCGGTTGCCGTTGTCGATGTCGACGATGTCCACCTTCTCGCCCGGCAGGAGGTCGGCGGCGTCGAGCAGGTCCCGGTCGAGTGTCAGGGAGCCGACGTAGTGCAGGTCGGCCTGGGTCACGGTGGCGCGGTGGATTTTGCTGTGCAGCATGGTCCGGTACACGTGGGGGCCCTTCGTCGGGTGGGGGGATCAGGCGGCGATCTGGATTCGGCGCAGGTGGCGGCTGCGGTCGCTGAAGGCGTTGCGCGCGTGCAGGAGCCGCCAGTTGTCCCACACGAGCATGTCGTTCCTGTGGTAGTGGATCGCCACGTGGTCGTCGTCGAACGCGGCCTTCCAGCGTTCCTGGATCTCGACGACCGGGTCGTGGTCGTCCCGCAGGAGGTTGTTGCAGCTGAATCGGACGATCAGTCCGTCCTCGGTGTCCTCGAGGATCGGGTGACGCGTCTTGAGGTCCAGGCCGAGGCGCTGCACCCCTTCGGTGGTCTTCCAGTCGTAGTCGGTGGCTTCGAGCATCTTGCGCTCCTCCTCCGACAGCGCGTCGACCCAGGGACGCGTGTCCGCGAGCGTGGTCTCCCCGCCCGGACCGCCGGCCGGCGTCACACACCACAGGGCGATGTAGCGCGGCGGCGCGATCGCGAAGTCGTAGCCCTCGGTGTGCGGGGTGAGGGGCCGCGTGTTGCCGGCGTGGTAGACGTCGTCCATGCCTGGCTCCGGCCGGACGTCCCCGACCACTGCTCCGGTGTAGTTCGGCACGAACGTCCCCTGCGCGCGGCAGAACCGCACGGGGTCGAACCGGTCGGGGACGTTGCACATGAGGACGTATCCGTGCTCGTCCATGAGCTGGCGGAACGTTCTCATCAGCAGTTCCTCGGCCAGCGGTTGCCCGTTGAAGTCGACCTGCGAAAGGATGCTGATCGGAGAATGCGACATTACTCCTCCTGGGCTTTTGCCGGACATGACGGCATGATTCGAACCACACAATTCGAGGGTGCCGGAGATCGCGCGGGCGAGATGCCGTAATAAAAGATCCACTGGGATCTACTTCCGTGGATCATCGAACGTTTTCCACCATAACAAATGAACTTTCGGCATTGTCAAGCGCTCGCAACAATTCACTTAAAGTGACGAACCGGCCGGGTTAATCGGGCCGACCATACGTGACAATGCCTGCGTATCGACGCCCGGACCCCGGCGGAGGACGTGACCCAAAGTAGTCTGTTTGCCGAAGGCAGGGCAGGGCAGACAGCACGCGCCACCTGAATCGCGCTTCTCTTTTCCCCTCTGAAAAGGGGTGGCCAGGCGGTTCTCCGCTGCGAAGAAAACCCCCGGAAAATGGCCGGCCAGGCCGGTCCGGGTGATTTCCTATTCCGCGGCTCCGGGCTCGACGAGAGCGTCTCCCAGGGGTGTCCTCCGATACAGGACGCTCCGGCCGTCGCGGGTTTTCGTCACCGCGCCGGCGTCGTACAGGACCGCCAGGTGATCGCCCACCCCGCCCGTGCTGAGGCCGAGCCTGCGGGAGAGCAGCGTGGTCGTGGACGGCTGGTCGAGGGCGCGGAGGAGGGCGGCCCGGGTCTGGCCGATCAGGCGGTCGGCGCCGTCCGTCGCGACCCGGCCGCCGCCCCAGAGCCGCCCGGCGCCGCGGGCCGGGTAGATCAGCGCACAGGCCTCCGGAGGAGCCGTGGCCAGCCATCGTCCGCCGAGTGTGCAGGGCACCAGGGTCAGGCCCGCGCCGTCGAGCGCAAGGTCGGGTCCGCTGATACCGGCGATCTCGAGGCGGTCGCTGGTGAGCCAGCGGACCCCGAGGTTCATCCCGGACAGGGCTCCCGACCAGCCGTGCGTGGTCAGCAGGCCCGTACGGTAGAGCACGTCCTGCTCGGCGATCGCCTGGAGGCGGGGCCACATCGGCTCGACCAGTTCGCTCCAGACGGAGAGCAGGCTGCCGGCGACGCGCTCCGCGACTCCCGAGCCGGCGAGGCCCTCACCCAGTGGACGGCCGCCGCTGCTCACCTCCAGGTCGTGCCGGGCCCGCGCGTCCGGGGTCTCGGCGATGCGGGTCAGTTCCCGGGTGACGGTCGTCCGCAGGTCCGGCGGCGGCGCGCAGATGAAGTCGGGCAGCCAGGAGGTGGTCGCCACGAGCTCGGCTATGGCGGCGACGGTGGGATCGCGGCGGCAGAGACCGGCGTAGACGGCGCGGCCGTACTCGCGCCAGGGACGCAGTTCCACCGGGCGCCTGCGGCCCGCGAGAATCTGCAGCGCCGCGATGGTCTCGCCGATCGGCGACAGCGCGAATCGAATTCCCACCAGATCGTCCGCCGAGACGCGGAGCACGACCATGTTTCGCCTCCAGGCGTAAAGATGGCCCGCATAATCAGGCCTGCCGCATGATGTCGACGTGGTGAGTTATGGTGACGTGCTGAAGGTGCCCGAATTCCGGGCGCTTTTCTGCGGGCACAGCCTGACGATCGCCGGAAAGACCATGCAGCAGCTGGCTCTGGCGTCGCTCGTCTTCGCGGCGACCCGCTCGCCTCTCCTGTCGGCGGTCGCCTTTCTGGCCGGGTTGTTGCCGCAGGCGATCGTCGCCCTGACGGTGATGTCCCTGGCCGACCGGCTTCCGCCTCGCCTCGCCCTCACGGTCTGGGAGGCCGTCAGGGCGGTGACGCTGTGCGGCCTGGCCTTCGGCGTGCTCCCGGTCTGGGCCGTGCTGCTGACGATCCTGCTCCTCGGCTCCGGCGACGCCGTCGCCGTCGCCGTCCGGCAGGCCCTCCTCACCGACGTCCTCGGCCGGGAGCAGTACGTGCCGGGCCGGGCGCTGCTGAACGTCGTCGTCGGCGTGATGCAGATACTCGGATTCGCCGCCGGCGGCATCCTGGTCACCTCCGTCGGTGTCTCGGGAGCTCTCTGGGTCGCGGCCCTCGCCGCGCTGGGCGCCGCCGCGGTGAGCTGGTCCGGGCTGCGGCCGAGGCCCTCGCGCGGCCCCGCCGGAGGCGCCGTGCGAGCCACGTGGGCGGGCAACCGGACGCTCTTCGCGGACCGGCGCACCCGCGGCCTGCTCCTGGCGCACTGGCTGCCCAACGGTCTCGTCGTCGGCGCCGAGGCGCTCTACGTGCCGTACGCCGGGGACATGGCCGGCGCGCTGTTCGTGGCGGCGGGGGCCGGCATGCTCCTCGGCGACGTCGTCGTCGGGCGTCTCACGCCGGAGCTCAGAGGCCGGCTGATCCTGCCCCTGTCCCTTCTGCTCGCGGTGCCCTATCTGGCGTTCCTCGTGATCCCTCCCGGGCCGGGCGCCCTGGTCGCGGTCGCCGTGGCGTCGTTCGGGTTCGGCTCCACGCTCGGCGTTCAGGAACGGCTCGTGCTGGCCATGCCCGAGCGGCTGTGCGGGCAGGGCCTCGGCCTGGCCATGAGCGGCATGATGACGATGCAGGCGGTCGCCGCGTCCCTGACGGGGACGGCGGCCGAGCTCACGAGCACGGGCACCGCCATGGCCCTGGCCGGCGCCGGTTCCCTGGTGCTGACGCTCGCCCTGATCGCGCACGTCGGGCCACGCTGGCGCGCCGCCCGGGGCGGCGCCGTACCGGATCTCAACCCGGCGGTCTGAGTGGTCCGCCGGGTTCAGGCTGCGGGACGCGCGCATCGGGGAGCTTCACCCGGCGCCCGACACGGAGTCGACGAGGGCGCGGCCCAGCGGCGTGGCGACGTACAGCACCTCGTTGGCCCGGCGGCGGCTGCCCACCAGGCCGGCGTCGCGGAGGACCGACAGGTGCCTGCTGACCGTGCCGGGCGCCAGGTCGTGGCGGCGGGCGACCTCCGTGGTCGTGTACGGACTGTGGAGTTCGGCGAGGATCGCCGCGCGGGTGCCGCCGAGAAGGTTCCTGAGGGCCCGCCGGCCGTTCACGCCCTCGCCCGGCCCGCTGCGCAGGCCCAGCGCCAGATCACGTGCGGACGTCCCCATGGGATGCACCAGGAGGGGCCGGTCGGCGTCCGGCAACAGGATCTCGCTGCGCTCGCAGAATACGGACGGGACCACGACGAGGCCGCCGCCGTCCCGGAGCCGCGGACCGGCCTCCCCGTCACCCTCGACCCACAGCCTCGGCCGTCTCCACGCGAGGCCGTGCCCCAGGGACCGCAGCAGTTCGTCCGGGCCGCCGCTGAGCAGCGCCCGCGCGTGGACGGCCCGCTCCGACTCGACGGCCGCCCTGAAGCGGTTCCAGTACGGCGCGATCACCGTCTCGCAGTACCAGAGCAGCGCGGACACCACGGGTTGTGCGGGAACGGACTCAGGCGGTGCCGTCGGCCGGCGGGTTCCGTGGCCGGAGACCCCGGCGCCGGCCTCGGCACCGGCGTCCGCGCCGGCCTCGGCGCGGAGCGTGAGGGGATCGTGCTTTCCGACCGCCCACGAGACCACGCGCACCTGGTCGGCCAGGGTGCCCGCGCCGCCGATCACGCGCCGTACGATCCTCAGCGCGCCGTGTTCGAACGCGCCGTGTCCGATCGCGCCGTGTTCCGTCGTCCCGTGTCCGACGGCCCTGCCGCCGCCGTGGCCGAGCCTCAGCCGGGCGCGGGTCCGCGACCGCCACCTCGCGTACGAGCCGGCGGAACGCCTGTCGAGGATCTGGAGGCTGAGCGACACTTCGAGCGCCAGCGACGGCATGGACGCCACACTTATCCGGGAAAGATCGGTCTCGCTGAGGGTGATGCCGCCCAACTCTCCTCCACTCTCGCGCGACGCCGGAGCCTCGCGGATACCCAGAGCCGTTTCCCGGAAATCGCCCGGCCAATCCCCTCATAACAAGTCCGAAGATTCGCCTGTGCGCGAATAGCGGCAGAGGCGGGCCGACCATCAGGGACTTTTCCCCACCGCCGAATCTCATTGCCAGGCGGCCGCGGCGCTCCTAGCGTCGGCATGGCGAACCCGGAACCACAGGTGTTCGCCCCGTTCGTTTCCGAGTCGCGGAATGCGGGTTCGCGTTCGGTTTGCCAGGGGGCGTCCGGCCATGCCCTCGCGTCACAGGGAGGACCGGTGGGCGGCTCGTGAACACCATGAACGGATCGGCGGAGCGGACGCGGCCGCACGACTGGTTCGGCGACCGGCAGACGATCCGCCCGCGGGGCCTGCGCCCCCGGCAGATCCGCGACCTGGTCCGCTACTACATGGCGGACACGCACCTCATGCCGACCTCGGTGCTGCCCCTCTCGCCCATCGTCATCCCGCGCCGCTCCTACGCCGAGGTCTTCCGCGCCGGCCGCGTGCTGCTCGACCTCCTGCGCCGCACCGTTCTCGGGCTCGCGCCGACGCTGCGGGGCAGGCTCGACGGGCTCGGCACGAGCGCCGCGGACTATCCCCTCGTGGTCGGCGACCCGTTCGTCGAAGAGGAGTTCGCCGCCGCCATGGCGAGGCCGGACGTCATCATCGGCGCCGACGGGCCGCGCTTCATCGAGTTCAACCCCTGCGGCACCCCCGGCGGCGTCATCGAGACCCATTCCTGGCTGAGGGCCTGGCGGGCCGCCTACCACCGGTACGGCACGGCGCCCTTCCGCAGTTCCGACCCCGTGCACGCCCGGGCGGACTTCGTCGCCGACGCCTGCGACCGTCTCGGCGTGGAGCCGAGGGCCGCCTGGGTGACCAGCATGCGGGATCTGCCGAGCCGGATCGCGGTCAAGTACTTCCACCTCGAACTCGAACGCCTGCACCACCGGGGGATCTCCGCCGAGCTGTTCACCCCCGAGGACCTGCCGCACGGACTGATGGACGGCGACCGCCTGGCGTTCCCGATCGGGGTCCGCTGCTTCACGGTGCCGGAGTGGCGGGAACTCGGCATCGACATCGAGCCGGTGCGCCAGGCTCTGGACGCCGGCTGCCTGCTGCTGCCCACGCAGACGTGCGGGCTGCTCGACAACAAGAAGGCGCTCGGCCTCCTCTCCGAGGGGCAGCCCTGGATGAGCGCGGCCGAACGCGCCTTCGTCGAGCGCTACGTGCCGTGGACCCGGATCGTGGCCGACCGAGCCGTCGACTGGCGTGGCGAGCGGGTAGACCTGGTCAAGCACCTGGAGGCCGGCCAGCGGGCGATGGTGCTGAAGCGCGGCATCGGCATGAAGGGCGAGGCCGTCCTCGTGGGCCGGGGATGCACCGCCGCGACCTGGCGGCGCGCCTTGGACGAGGCCGTACGGCTCGGCGACAGCGTCGCGCAGGAGTACGTCGAGCCCGTCGCCTGCGAGGTCGACCTGAGCTGGAGCGACAACGACGCCGGCGTCGTCGAGACCTACCCCGTCCTCGGCCCCTTCCTTTTCGGCGACCGTCCCGGCGGGCTCTGGGCCCGGTTCCTGACCGAGGGAAACGAGGGCGTCTTCACCCGATCCGTCTACGGTTCCTGCGAGAACGTCGTGGTGGCCGCGGCCTGAGGCCCGAAACCGCGAGGACCGCCCGATTCTCCTCGTGAACGATTCCCCGAACTCGGTCGTTTTCCCGGAAAACAGGCGGATCGATGCTGCGAGGGAATGGATGGATCTGCTCGGCGCCGCCACTTTGGCGGTCTCTCTGCTCGCGCTCGCCGTGTCCGTCGCGACGGCGCTGCGGCAGATACGGATAATGCACCACACGAACCAGCTCCCCGTTCTGGTCGAACTGTTTCAAGAATTCCGGTCATCGGAGTTCCAGCTCGCCGAGCGGTACGTCGTCCAGCGGCTGCGGGACGAGCACGATCCGGGAACGGGCTGCATGCTGCTGCCCGAGGAGGCCTTTCTCGCCGTCACGAAGGTCGTCGGCTTCTACAGCGGATGCGGCGCCTTCATGGCGCGGAAGATGGCGGACGAGGGGCTGGTCGTCCCGCTTCTCGGCTATCGGGCGAGCAGGGCGTGGGACGCGCTGGAGCCGTTCATCAGGAGGGAACGGGAAATCCGGGAGTCGAGCGACCGCTATGCCAGTGTTTCGAGGATTTCGTGTGGCGGGTCCGGCGGCACACGTCGCTGGAGAAGGCCTACGGTCTCCGCCTCAGAACGCTCCCGTCGACCCCGGCCCAGGATGTTCCGCCCCCGGAACCGCAAACGACGTAACCCTCCCTTATCGGCGAGCGGGGCGGGGCCTGATTAGGGGCGTCGCGGACGGGATAAGAGTGAGGAAGGTCACAGCGGCGCCGAGGGGAGAACCTAGATGCGGTCCACGTCGTCACCGGTGAGCCGGGCGGCCGCGGGCGTGTACGCGGGCCTCGCCGCCCAGGTCGTCTCGCTGGCCGCGCTGGCGGTGTTCGAGCAGGCCAGGGGCAGGCGGCTGGCCGCCCAGATCGCGGCCTTCGGCGGCGACCCCGCCTCCCCCGCCGCACGGGCCGTCAGCGGCGCGGCGACGGCGTTCGCCGTGCTCGTCCTGGTGCTGCTGACCGCCACCGTGGCGGCCGCGTTCGCCTATCTGGCCTGGCTGCGTCTCGTACGGCCGGCCACCCCGCCCGCGGTGCTCGCGGTGGCCTGCCTCGTGCCCGGGATCAACCTGGTGATGCCGCCGATCCTGGCCGACCTGGCGTGGCGTGAGACGCCGGCGCCCGGGCGCAGGGGTCCGGGACACGCGCGGCGCGCCGACGGGGACGACCGCGATCCCGCCTACGGCGCGACTACCGGGGCGCCCGGCGCTCCGGGCGACGGGCCCGGCCGCGTCCGGTGGCGGGCGACGCTCGCCTGCTGGTGGCTGAGCTGGCTGGCCGCGCTCGGCCTGGTGTTCGCCGGCCCGGCGCGGGACGGGCTGACCGGCCTCGGCCTGCCGCAGGTCGCCGCGGTGACCGTCGCGGCGATCCTCTGCGGCGCCGCCGTCCGCGAGGTCACCGACCGGCACGCGGGCGTGGCCGACCGCGGGCGCGACAGGCGGGGCGCCGCCCGCCCGCCGGCCCGCCTCAAGCAGACCGGAGCGCTCTTCGAAGCGCCCGGCGGAGCGACCGGCACGCCGAGCGGCCCGGTGCGCATCGCGGCGGACGGCGCCATGGACAGCGCCATGGACAGCGCCATGGACAGTGCCATGGAGGGCGCGATGAAGGGCGCCGGCGCGCGGCGCGCCGCAGCAGGTGACGGCACGGCCCGTCAGCGGCCGGGCGGGGGCCCCGAACTGCCGGAGCTGGCGTGCCAGAGCCGCCGCTGGGGCTCTCCCGGATGGCCGGGGAGCCGTCCCTCCCGCGCGGCGGGCGGGGCCCCGTTGTCGGAGTAGGGCGACACCCGGAAGCCGTTGCCGTACTCGATGGGCCGCCCGCCCACTCCGGCGCCCGGCACGGGCACCTCGCCGAGCACGGCGCGTACGGCGTCGAGCCCCCGGGTGCGCCACACGTGGTCGAGGTCGGCGAGGTTCCAGCAGTGCACGGCGCGCAGCGAGACGGCCCTGATCCCGGTGCGCCGCACCACTCCCCGGGCGGCCAGCAGCCACGAACCGAACACCGTCGCGGCCGTGTGCGCCTGCACCGACTCGAAGAAGGTCAGGTCGATCGGGCCGGTGGAGTCGTCCAGGGTGGTGAAGATGACCCGCTGCCCCGAGCGCACCGCGGGCGTCTGGGTGGCGACCTTGACCCCCGCGACCAGGATCTCCGCGCCGTTGCGCTGCCGCAGCAGGTCGGCGGACCTCGTCACGCCGAGCGCGTCGAGCAGGTCGTGGTAGAAGTCCATGACGTGGTGGCTGACGTCCATGCCGAGGATCGCCAGCTCGGCCTCGACGGCCTCGGCCTCGGTCATCTCCGGCAATTCGCCGGGCGCGACCCGCTCGGTGAACCCCATCGGCAGCTGCCCCGCCGCGCCGGCGGCGCCGCGGTCGAGCGCGCCGACCTGGGCGATCAGGTCGCGCCTGGTCAGCCGTCCGGGACGCCAGCGCGGCTCCCCCGGCCGCAGGCCGTGCAGCGCGTCGAACCCGCCGACCTCCACGATCCGCTCGGCGACCGGCCGTGAGGGCCGGGCCCGCTCCCAGAAGTCCGCGAGCGAGGTGTACGGCCGGCCGGCGACCATGCGGTCCACCTCGGCCTCGCTCACCCCCCGTACGGCCGAGAACGGCACCCGCAGGCCGTACCCGCGGCCGAACCCCCCGGGCCCGTCCTCCACCGGACCCGTACGCTCGACCAGCCAGGTCTTCCCGGAGTGGTTGACGTCGAGGGGCAGGACGTCCACGCCGCACTGGCGGGCCTCGTCGAGGATCACCCGGCTCGGGTACATGCCGGGGTCGTGGGTGAGCACGCCCGCGAGGAACGCGGCGGTGTGGTGCCGCTTGAGCCAGGCCGACTGGTAGGTGGGCAGCGCGAACGCCGCCGCGTGCGCCTTGCAGAACCCGAACCCGCCGAACGCGTCGAGCACCCTCCACGCCCGCTCGACGACGTCGGGGGCGTACCCCCTCTCCCGGGCGAGCGGCACGAACCACGCCCGCACGGCCTCGCGGCCCTCCGGCGTCCCGAGGGCGCGGCGGGCCCGGTCCGCCTCGGCCAGCCCCGCCCCGGTCATGACGTCGATGACCTTCATGACCTGCTCGTGGAAGACGACCACCCCGTTGGTCTCCCGGAGCGCCTCGCGCAGCGACTCGTGCGGATAACGCGCCTCCCGGAAACCGTGCCGGGTCTCCAGGTACGGCGTGACCATGTCGGAGTTGACCGGTCCCGGGCGGAACAGCGAGATGTCCACGATCAGGTCGTGCATGGTGCGCGGCTCCAGCTTGGCGACCAGCTCGCGCTGCCCCGGCGACTCGATCTGGAAGCACCCGATCGTACGGCTGAGGCGGATCATGTCGTAGGTGTCGCGGTCGTCGCGGGGAACGGCCTCCAGGTCGATCCGCCGGCCCTCCACCCGCTCGACCTCCTGGAGGGCGTAGGCGAGCGCCGACTGCATGCGCACGCCGAGCACGTCGAGCTTGAGCAGGCCGGCGTCCTCGACGTCGTCCTTGTCGAACTGCGACATGGGGAACTCCAGCAGGCTGCGCTCGACCGGGGTGCGGTCGCGCAGCGTGGAGTTGCCGATCAGCACGCCGCAGGGGTGCAGCGCGATGTGCCGGGGCAGCCCGTCGAGCCGCTCGGCCAGCCGGAACACGGCCTGGAGCGACCGGTCGTTCAGCCCGCTGTCCCGCAACTCGGGCAGGTCGGACAGCGCGGCCCTGATCTGCCTGGCCCGCACCTGCGGGAACGCCTTGGCGATGACGTCGATCTCGTGCGGCGGCAGGCCCATGGCCGCCCCGACGTCCCTGATCGCGCTGCGGGCGCGGTAGGTCTCCATCATCGACACGCAGGCCACCCGGTCCTCGCCGTACCGGCCGAGGATCGCCCGGTAGCAGTCGAGGCGGCGGGCGGACTCCACGTCGAGGTCGATGTCGGGCAGGCCCGGACGGCCCTCGGACAGGAAGCGCTCCATCAGCAGGCCGTGTTCGAGCGGGTTCACCTCGCCGACGCCGATCAGGTAGTTGACCAGGCTGCCGGCCCCCGAACCGCGGATCGCGCACCGCACGCCCATCGCCCGGATCATGTCGGTGATGCCGACGACCGCGGTGAAGTATCCCGACAGCCGCTTCCGCTCGATGATCCCCAGCTCGGCCGCCAGGCGGTCGCGGGCCTCCGCCGAGCGGTCCAGGCCCCGCCGGGCCAGCCCCTCCTCGCACCGGCGGCGCAGCAGGGGGACCGGGTCCTCGCCGACCTCCGGCAGGTGCAGCCGGGGCCGTTCGGGTTCGAGCATGGGCACGATCTCGACGGGGTCGAGCACGCACCGCTCGGCCACCCGTCGCGTCTCGGCCAGCAGCCGCCCGGCCCGGCCGGGGTCGCCGCCGCAGATCCGCGCGGCCACCCGCGCCATCTCCGCGCCGTCCTTCAGGTACGCATGGGCCGTGGGGTCGTCGATGTGCCGCCCGTCGAGGGACACGAGCTTGCGCGCCGCGTCGAGCACGTTGCCGACCTGGTGATCGGCGGCGTCCAGGTAGCGGACCGCGTTGGTCAGCACGACCGGCACGCCCATCGAGTCGGCCAGCCCGATCATGCGGGCGGCGACGTTCGCGTCGCGGTAGCCGTACAGGTCGGAGACCTCGACGACCAGATCGGGGAGCACCGCGCGCCAGGCGGTCAGCAGGGCGCGGGCCTGGTCGTCGCGCCGTTCGGCCACCGCGCGGCCGAAGCCGGAGCGGGGCCCGAGCAGCACGGTCAGGCGCGGCCCGCCGTCCGGGCCGGTCGCGTGCTCGGCGATCATCCCCGGCGTGACGTACGGCTCGCCGCGCTCCCCCGCCCCGTGCGCGGTGGTGACGAGACGGCACAGCGAGGCCCAGCCGTCGGTGCGCGCGAGCACGACGACCCGCGCCGGCTCGCCCGGTGTCCTCCGTACGGCCCGCCGGCCCGGCGCCGGGAACAGCCCTTCACTTGGGAACGACCCTCCGCCCGGGAACGACCCTTCGGCCGCGAACGGGCCTTCGGCGGCGGGCGGGGCGGAGCCGCCCGCCGCCGGCGGGCCCGCGCCGAGAGCGAGGTCCACTCCGGCGATCGGGCGGACGCCCCGCTCGTGACACGCCCTGACGTGCTTGATCGCGCCGTAGAGGCCGTCTCGGTCGGTCAGCGCCAGCGTGTCCGTGCCCTGCTCGGCGGCCCGCCGGACGAGGGCGTCCGGGAACGCGGTGCCGTACCTCAGGGAGAAGGCCGACGCCACGTGCAGGTGAGCGAAGGGCCGCTCCTGGAGCGTTCCCATCGATCCCAGGCCCATCAGTCCCAGGCCCTCAGGAGGAGCCAGCCGTCGCTCGCGGTGTCGAAGCGCAGCTCATAGGTCCCCACCTCCCTGCCGGCCGCCGCCCCCACCCGCCAGAAGCGCCGCTCCCCGGGATCGGCGTCCGAGGTCTTCCACCATTCACGGGCGACCACCCAGTGATCCTGGATTTCGCGGACGGTGTAGAGCCGGTCACGCCAGACGAACTGCACAGGCTGCCCGTCCCGCACCCACACCTCGATCGGATCGCCGTAAAGTCTGCTCAAGACTCCTTCTCCCTGTGGCTTCGTGGCCACCCGGGGGAAGACGGGCGGATGATTCGGGCAGAATCGCCGCTACTTCGAACATACGTTCACAGAGGGCCGAGCGCAAGTCGACGCGGCGCCTTCGGCTGTCCGTTTCGGGAGGTGTTCGCCACACCCGCGTCTCACGCCCGAGCAGCGGTCACCGGCCGGTCATCCGGCCACCCAGATCCCGCTCCCCCGGTACGGCGGCTCCTCACGCTCGGTGCCGTCCGCCGCCACCGCCCAGACGCGGGCCGTCCCCGGCTCCCTGACGACGGACCCCACCCCGGTGTGCCCGAGCGGACCTGCCGGAAACGTCCCGTGCGTCCACTCGCCGCCCGACAGGTGACCGACCGCCGTGTTCCACTCGTTCTTCGCGTAGAACAGCCAGAACCCGCCCCGGCCGTCGGCCTCCAGCCGCAGGTGGGGGTCGAGCTCGGGCTCGGGGACCAGGCTGTAGCCCCACCGTCCGTTCTCCCGCCGGAGAAGAAGTGTGCGGCCGCAGAAGGTCACGTCCTCCTCCTCGGTGCCGCAGACCCACGCGACCCAGCCGACGGCCGCCACCCGGCCCGACTCGTCCACCGCGAGGTCCACGAGCTCGGAGAGCTGGTTCCGGTGCAGCGCGGGAACCGCGGGGAGCGGGACCGTGCTCCAGGACCAGCCGTTCCACCGGGCGACGGCCGCCCGGCCGCGGCTCGAACCGGCCACCCAGACCTCACCGCCGGGCAGGCCGTCCACGTCTTTCGCGACCAGCGGCGGCCGTGCCGTGCGCCAGGCCCTGCCGTCCCAGCGCCGCAGATCGGCTCGGGAGCCCCAGGGCCCCTCGGCTCCCCCGGCTCCGTCCAGGAAGTTGGCGTTCACGACCGCCCACACGTCGCCGGGAGCCGCCGCGTGCACCCGATCCGGTTTCCCACCCGGGCCGGGCGCCGTGGTCCACCTCCGCCCGTCCCAGCGCGCGGCGGTCGTCTCCCCGAACAGCCACACGTCGCGGTCGGAGGCGGCGGCCACGGCACGCGGCTCGGTCACCGGCGGAGCCGCGACCTCCCGCCACCGTCCGCCGTCTCCGCGCAGCAGCAGCGGCGCACTCGTCTCGGGCCCACAGGCGTGGGGCACCCGGGTGCCGGCCGCCCACACGGTCTTCTCCCGGGTGACGGCCAGGCCCATGAGGCGGTCGCGGTAGTCGTAGTACGCGCCCCGCCACTCTCCGGCCCGCCCGCCGTCTTCGCCCGGGCCGGACCGAGGCGTCGGCGAACCGGTCAGGCAGGGGGGCGACGGGCGCTCGGCGGGCGTGTCGCCCCGGGCGTCGGCCTCGTTCCAGGTCTCGAGATCGCGCGGCAGGGTCGACCCGCACGCCGCCAGCACCATCGCGGCCAGCGCCGCCGTCACGCACCTCATCCGCGTCCGCACACCCCATAGGACGCCCCCATCCGGCATCCGGTTCTGCCGAGTCCCGCGGCGTTAGGATACGACTGTATCCATTCAGAGGGGACGGGGCACGCCATGCGTACACCTGACCGGCCGTCGGCTTTCACCGGCGACTCCGCGCGTGACAGGTACCACGCCGCCTATGACCGGGTGCTCGGCGAGTTGTGGCCGGCGCCGGTGGACGCCGCCGACGTCGAGACCCGCGCCGGCCGTGTGCGGATCCTCCGGGCCGGGCCCACCACGGCAGATCCCGTGGTCCTCCTGGCCGGCGCCGGGGGAAACGCGCTGGCCTGGTACCGCTACATGGAGCCGCTGGCGCGCACGCGCCCGGTCCTCGCCGTCGATCCGCTCGGCGAGCCCGGCCGCTCGGTCCAGACGCGGCCGCTCACGACCGGAGCCGAGGTCGGCGGCTGGCTCACCGACGTCCTGGCCGCGACCGGTGCCGAGCGCGCGCATGTGGTGGGGTCCTCGTACGGCGGCTGGACCGCGATGGAACAGCAGCGTGGCGGGGGCGGCCGGGTGGCCGCGCTGACGCTGGTGGACCCGGGCGGCTTCGCGCCGTTGCCCAGGCGGTTCATCCGGTGGGCCCTTGCCGGAGCCGTCGCCTCCACGCTTCCTCGTACGTTGCGACACCGCATGGCCGGCGTGGTCGACAACGGGGTGCTGCGCGAGGATGGGCTGGTGGAGCTGATGCGGGCCGGCTGGTCCTTCCGCCGGCGTATGCCCGTCCCGCCCGCCTACACCGACGAGCAGATACGCGAGGTGTCCGTACCCGTGCAGGTGCTGCTGGGCGCCCGCAGCGCGCTGCTCGACGCGGAGGCGGTGGCCGCGCGGCTGACCGGCATCGCGCCGTCCTGGCGCGTGGAGATCGTGCCCGGTGCCGGACACGCGCTGCCCGTCGAGGCTCCGGACCTGGTCGTCGAGCGGATCCTCACCTTCCCCGGCCGAGCCCGGGCCGAGAGTTCACCACCGAAGCACAGCACGGACCGCGACTAGGAAACCGGCATGCCGAAACAGGTGGACCATGACGAGCGGCGGCGCCGGTTGACCGAGGCGCTGCTACGCATCGCCGGCACCCGCGGCCTGCAGGCCGTGTCGATGCGTGAGATCGCCGCCGAGGCCGGGGTCTCGCTACGCGTCGTCCAGTACTACTTCACGAACAAGCAGGCCCTGCTCGACTCCGGCCTCACCGAACTGGGCGCCCGCATGGACCGCCGGGTCCGGCAGCGGGCCGCCGTCGCCACGGGCGAGCTGTCCACTCGAGGTCTCTTCGCCGCCGTCCTCGGCGCGATCCTTCCCTCCGACGAGCAGAGCCGGCTGGACTCCCTGGCCTGGACCGCCTACTACACCGCCGCCCTCACCGACCCCGCGCTCGCCGCGGCCGGGCTCACGCTCCCCAACGCGCTGGAAGACTTCCTCACCACCCGGCTCACCACCGCGCAGCAGGCCGGGGAGATCACCTCCGACCGCGACCCGCGCACCGAGGTCGCCGCCCTTCTGGCGCTCGCCAACGGCCTGACCTCCAGCGTCCTCAGCCGGCAGCGCAGCCACGAGGCCGCCGCCGCGATCATCGACTACCACCTCGACCATCTCTTCGGCCCGGCGGCCGCCCCGCGGACGGCCTGAACCGCCCGGACCTCAGCTCCTCACCCGCACCGCGCAAGATCCATTAGAGTGCGGCGACCGGTCGGATCAAGGGAGGGAAGATGGGCGGTGCGACCGCAGCCGACTACGCCTGGTTGCGTGACCGATGGACCGACGGAGTCGGCACCACCACCTTGTGTATCAACTTCGTCGCCAGCCTCTCCCCCGATGAGGCCCTGCGACGGTTCGGCGTGACCCCTGACACGTCCGGCGAGTTCACCATCGCGGCGTACGAGGCCACGGGAGGCACCGTCCTCGCCGAAACCGGATGGGCAACCGGAAACGGCAGGCAGCACGACCCTTTGTCAGCGCGCACGAAGGCGGCCACCGTGCAGGTGGACATCAAGGATGCGGAGTTCACATTCGAGGTGAACAACAGGCTGATCACCACCTTCAGTCTTTTCAGTTACCGCTTCCGCGAGGGCGACGACCCCGACCGGTTCCTTGACGACGTGCGCGCACTCGATCTCTTCGATGCAAGCGGCGACCTCGTCCCAAGCGCCCTCGCCCTGGCTTCACGAGCCACCGGAGTCGGCCTTTCCAGGAATCAGTACGCCCGACCCAGCCTCACCGGCTCGACGGATCACTTGTACGGATTCTTCTGATAATTCATCGCGTCGCCTCCGGCGTGCGGCCCGCTCGGAATAGGAGGGCGCCAAGCGGCACTGGAAGCGCGGCTGGACCTTCGTTCCGATCGCGGTCTGCTTGCTCATGATGATCGCCTCACGACACGCCAAAGGCAGCATTGCCGACGTCGCCACCGTCCCATGCGTGCCACGGGTCGGATCAGGCTTTACCGTTCGCCGGTTCCTCTGGTCATGACGTACTTGCGCAGGTCCGGGTCGTGCGGATGGACTTCGTACGCGCCCGTGCGCTCGAATCCGAGCCGCCGGCACACCCGTTCGGCGGAATCGTTGCCGCAGACGACCCACAGCTCCACCTGGGAGCGCCCTGCCTCCCGGGCCCAGGCGACCACTTCCAGTGCGAGGCGCTCGGCGATCCGGCCGCCTCTGGCCTCGGGACGCACCCACATGCCGAAGAGTTCCACGGCCCCGGTCCGTTCTGTCGGGGTACGTCCCGCGGCGACACCGACCGGCACGCCGGCGTCGAACGCGGCCACCTTGACACCGTCCTCGGTCCACGTGCGCCACCGCGCCTCGTCGTAAACCCGTTCCTCTGCCAGATCCCCGTGGAAGACACCGGGCGCGTCGGCCCCCTGCTCCTCCTCGGATGATCTGGACAGGGCTGATCATGCGCGGGTGCGGAGACCTTCGAGGAGGAAGGTGAGGTAGCGGCGGGCCGTCGCCGCGCGGTCCTCGGTGCCGGTGGCCGGGTGGACGGTCGCCGCGAAGGCCACCCCGCACATCAGCGGCAGCACGTCGGCCTGGGTCACGCCCGGGTCGATCACGCCGGCCGCGTGTGCCCTTTCGAGAAGCCTCCCGAACAGTACGGCGAGCCGTTCCTTCAGGTCGCCGACATGCGGGAGGACGTTCACCGGCGCGGCGAACACCGGGGAGATCGACGCGTCGGTGATCTGGGCGTCGGCGGCCGCGAACAGGAAGTCGCGCAGCGCCGCCCAGGGGTCGCCGCCGGAGAGCGCCCGCTCGGCGTGCGCGGCCAGGGCTTCGAGCCCGGGGGTGGCGACGGTTTCGAGCAGCGCCTCCGGTGTGGGGAAGTGCCGGTAGACCGTGGCCACCCCGACCGAGGCGGCCCGCGCCACGTCGTTGAGCTGGATCGGCGTTCCCTCGTCCACGAGCCGGCGGCCCACCTCGACGATGCGTTGCCAGTTGCGGGCGGCGTCCTTGCGGAGCGGGGCGGTGGACATGCCCCCAAGCATAACCGGATGACTCATCCGGATTGTGTACAGTGAAACGGATGAGTCATCCGCTTTTGCGACCATTCCCCCTGGGAGATCTCTGTGCCTTTCACCGTGTCCGATGTTCCGCACCTGCCGGACGGCTTCACCGGCACCTTCACCAGCCGTACCGTCGACGTGGACGGGCTCGCCCTGCACGCCGTGACCGGCGGGAACGGCCCGGCGCTGCTGCTGCTCCCCGCGTGGCCGCAGTTCTGGTACGGCTGGCGCCTGGTGATGCCCGCCCTCGCCGAGCACTTCACGGTCGTCGCCGCCGACGTACGCGGGGTCGGAGCCAGCGACAAGCCCGCCACCGGCTACGACACGGCCACCCTCGCCGGGGACATGGCCGCCCTGATGACCGGCCTCGGCCATGAGCGCTTCGCCGTGGCCGGCCACGACCTCGGCATGATCGTCGGGTACGCGCTCGCCGCAGCCCATGGCGACCGGGTCACCCGGCTCGCCGTCGCGGAGGCGATCCTGCCGGGGCTCTCCCCGGTGCCGCCACTGCTGATGGAACCGGCGCTGAACGAGTACCTCTGGCACTTCGCCTTCAACCGGCTCCGGGACGTCAACGAGCGGATGGTGGCCGGGCGGGAGGAGATCTACTTCGGGCACCAGTTCGCCTCGAAGGCCGCCACGCCTGACGCGATCCCGCCGCACGCGGTGGAGGTGTACGTCGAGGCGCTGCGCGATCCGGCGGCGCTGCACGCGAGCTTCGAGTTCTACCGGGCGGGAGAGGGAGCGGCGCAGATCGCCGCGTGGGCGGCGGCCGGGCCGCTGACCATCCCGGTGCTGGCCGCGGGCGGCGAGCGGGCCTCGGGCGAGGCGGTCGAGCAGGTCATGCGGAAGGTCGCCGCCGACGTGACCGGGGTGGTCGCGCCCGGCGCGGGACACTTCCTGCCCGAGGAGGCCCCGGAGTGGACCGCCCGCACCCTCATCGGCTTCTTCGGATGAACGGGAAGGGACAGACGGTGATGCGGGACAGCGTCGAGGTGGGCGGCAGGCCGCGTACGTACACGGTGGTGGGGCCGGCGGACGGCAGGCCTTCGCGTGCTCTGGTTCTCGTCTTCCACGGGTCACGGCAGACCGGGGCGAAGCACCGGAGGTTCACCGGGAAGGCGTTCGACGCACTGGCGGACGGCGGCGCGGCGGTGGTCGTGTACCTGGACGGTCACAAGGGGAATTGGAACGACGGGCGCCGGGAGAGCCGGTTCCCGGCCCGAAAAGAGAACATCGACGACGTCGGCTTCACCCGGGCGGTGACAGAGAAGCTGGTGGCGAGCCACCGGATCGACCCGGGACGGGTGTTCGCGATCGGTTACTCCAACGGCGGGCAGATGGTGATGCGCCTGGCCCACGAGGCGCCGGAGCTGATCGCGGGGGCGGCGGTGCTCGCGGCGACGATGCCGGCGCCGGAGAACTTCCTGGTGGCGGGCGCGCCCTCCGTGCCGATGCCGGTGCTGCTGGTCCACGGCACGAAGGACCCGATCATCGGCTACGCGGGCGGCGAGCTGAGCTGGTGGGCGCGGAAGCTGTTCAAGATCGGCGGGCGGAGCCTGTCGATACCGGAGACCGCGGCCTACTTCGCGGCCCGCAACGGCATCACCGGCAGGCCGGTCAGCAGGACGCTGCCGAAGCGGGCGGGCTCGGCCGACGGGACGTCCGCCGAGCGCACGGACTACCGGCAGCAGGGCCGGCCGCCGGTGACGCTGCTCACGGTGCACGGCGGCGGGCACACCATCCCCGGCCCCCGCAGAGCGCCGGCCGTTCTCGGCAGGACCAGCCAGGACGTGAACACCGCCGACCTGGTCGCGGAGTTCTTCGAGCTGTCGCGTTAGTTCCACCCTCGCGTTCCGCGCCTCGCGGGGCCGGGCGGAGGGGCCACCTGACCTACGCGGGGCGATGTGCGGGGGCCGACGACAGGACGGCGTCCAGCAGCGCCGGGAAGCGCGCGTCGACCTCCGCCTTGCGCAGCGTGACGATCCGCTGCCGGCCGGCCGGATCGTTGCGGATCAGCCCGGCCTCGCGCAGCGTCTTCAGGTGGTGGGAGAAGGTCGACTTGGGCACGCCGGGCTCCGTCGCCTGGCACTGCGCCACCGTCAGCGGCCCCTGCGCCGCGAGCTGCCGTACGAGGTCGAGCCGGGCCGGGTCGCTGAGCGCGAACAGGACGGCGGGAAGCTCGACGTCCTTCAGCTCGGGATGCGGGAGCCGGCGCGTTGTGGCGTTGCTCACAGTTCGACCTTCTTGGAACTATCGGCGTGACGGTGTGGTTCCAACGGTTCGATAGAAATCGAACAGTAGGCAGGTTGGAGCCCACGATGACAAGTCTGCTGCACGGATCACGGTCCTCCCTCGACAGCCCGGCGCCGGAACGCCGCCGCTTTCCGGTGCTGCCGCGCGCCGCGGCCTTCTGGCTGGTGGCGGGCACCACCGCCATCCTGCTGGCCGCGTCGAGCGCGCCGAGCCCCCTCTACCCCGTGTACCAGGCCGAGTTCGGCTTCAACGCCCTCACACTGACGGCGATCTTTTCCGTCTACGTGCTGGCGCTGCTGGTCAGCCTGCTCACCGTGGGACGGCTCTCCGACTTCCTCGGCCGCCGCCCGGTACTCGCCGCGGCGCTGGTCGTCGAGGCGGCCGCGATGGCCGTCTTCCTCGGCGCGCACGGCGTCGCCGCCCTCTTCGCCGCCCGTGTCGTCCAGGGCCTGGCGACCGGCGCGGCCGTCGGCGTGGTCGGCGCGTACCTGCTCGACCTGCAGCCGGACGACGGCTCGCGGCTGGGCTCGCTCGTCAACGGCGCGGCGGCCACCGGAGGTCTCGGCCTCGGCACGATCGGGAGCGGCGTCCTGATCCAGTACGCCCCGCACCCGACCCGGCTGATCTTCGTGGTCCTGACCGCGGCGTTCGCCGTCCTCGCCGCCGCGACGGCGGTGCTTCCGGAGACGGTCACGCGGACGCCCGGCGCCGTGGCCGCGCTGCTCCCGAAGGTGTCCGTCCCCGCGCCGGCCAGGCGCGCGTTCCTGCGCGCGGCCCCCGTCCTGATCTCCACCTGGATGCTCGGCGGGCTGATCTTCTCCGTCGGGGGCTCGCTGCTCGCCACGGTCTTCGCCGAGCGCAACCACGCGGCGATCGGCGTCACGCTCGGTGCGCTCGCCGCATCCTCGGCGCTGGCGTCCGTGCTGCTCAGGCGGCACACCCCGGAGCGCATGCAGCGGGAGGGCACGCTGCTGCTCCTCCTCGGCACGATCCTGCTGGTGGTCGCCGTGGCGTCGTCCTCGCTGAGCGTCTTCGTCGCGGCCGCGGTCGTCGCCGGCGTCGGATGGGGGCCGGCCTACCTGGGCGCCTTCCGGATGGTCAGCCAGCTCGCGGCGCCGCACGAGCGGGCCGCGCTGATCTCGGCGATCTACGTGGTCAGCTACCTGGCCTTCAGCATCCCGGCTCTGGTCGCCGGGCTGGCCATCACCACGCAGGGCCTGCGGGGAACGTCGCTGGTCTACGGCGTCGTGGTCGCCCTCGTGGTCGCCGGCGCCCTCGCCTACGAGACGCGGAACCGGCGCCTCGCGGCCGCTTCGTGACGGCAGCTTCGTGACAGCAGCTTCGTGACGGCCGTCAGCCGGGCTCGCCGGCGCGGCGGCCGAGGGGGTTGGCGGCGGTGGAGTTGCGGATGCTGAAAGTGACGCTGCCGGCGCGGTAGCGGTCGTCGGACCATTCGACGGGCCGGCCCTCCTGGCTGGTGGTGGTCCGGCGCTGGCGCAACAGGGGGCTGCCGCGGCGGACGCCGAGCAGCCGGGCTTCCCCGGCCCCGGCCGCCACCGCGTCGATCAGGTGCTCGCCGTACGCGAAGACCAGGCCGACCGAGTCGTACAGCTCCTGGGTCACCGACTCGCACTCCGGGTCGAGCCTCTCGACGGCGGGGGCGATCCAGCCCGCGTAGACGGTGTGCTCGACCAGCACGGGCTCGCCGTCGAGGTGGCGCAGCCGCCGCACGTCGAGCACCTCCTCCCCCGGCTCCACCGACAGCCGTACGGCCTCGTCGGGCGCGCACGGGCGGCGGCGGGAGGACAGCACGCTCCCGCTGGCGCGGTAACCCATGGACCGCGCCCACTGGGCGAAGCTGTGCAGTTCGGTGAAGCTCTGGCTGCGCTCGCTGCCCAGCACGATGCGCCGGGCGCCCTGCCGGGATCCGACCAGCCCTTCGGCGGCAAGCAGGGCGACCGCCTGGCGTACGGTCCCCCGCGAGGCGGAGTGGCGCAGGGCCAGATCGGCCTCCGAGGGGAGCCGGCCGCCGATCGGATAATCCCCCCGCACGATGGCGTCCCGCAGGTCACCGGCGATCTGTTCATAACGGGCCATCGTGTCGAGCCCTCCCGTTCACGCGACCGACATCGATGTGCGACGTACTTGGTCTGGCTTGTTTGTACAAGTTCGCCTACGTTCGTTGCACGAACCCTATGGGAGGGACTCTTGTCCGCACGCACCGCCGGTCTCGTGGCCGCGCTCGCAATGACCACATCGGTGATCGCGGCCTGCGGGGCCGCCCCCACGACCGCCGGCGGCGCTTCGGGGTCCGGTGACTCCAAGGCCGCCTCCGCTACCTCGGCCCAGGACCTCGGCGGCCTGGACAAGCTCGTCGACGCCGCCAAGAAGGAGGGGCAGCTCAACACCATCGCGCTGCCGCCCGACTGGGCGAACTACGGCGAGATCATCAAGGCGTTCGAGGCGAAGTACGGCATCAAGGTCACCAACGACAACCCGGACGGCTCCAGCCAGGACGAGATCAACGCGGTCAAGACCCTGAAGGGCCAGGGCCGCGCCCCCGACGTGCTCGACCTCGGCAGCGCCTTCGCGCTGAGCGGCGCGCAGGAGGGCCTGTTCGCGCCGTACAAGGTGCAGAGCTGGGACAAGATCCCCGACGGGCAGAAGGAGCCCGGCGGCGCCTGGTCCTACGACTACGGCGGCTACATCTCCATCGGCTGCGACGCCAAGCGGGTCAAGACCTGCCCGGAGACGTTCGCCGACCTGCTCAAGCCCGAGTACAAGGGCAAGGTCGCGCTGAACGGCGACCCGACCAAGGCCGGCGCGGCGTTCGCCGGCGTGTACGCCGCCTCCCTGGCCAACCAGGGCTCCTTCGACGACATCCAGCCCGGCATCGACTTCTTCAAAAAGCTCAAGCAGAACGGCAACTTCACCCCCGTCGAGGCCACTCCCGCCACCGTCGAGAAGGGCGAGACCCCGATCACCATCGACTGGGACTACCTGCAGGCGAGCTACGCCAAGGAGTTCGCGTCCAAGGGCGTGGACTGGAAGATCGCCATCCCCTCCGACGGCCGGTACGCGAACTTCTACGCCCAGGCGATCAACAAGTGGGCGCCGCACCCCGCCGCCGCCCGCCTGTGGCAGGAGTTCCTCTACAGCGCCGAGGGCCAGAACCTGTGGCTGAAGGGCTACGCCCGGCCGGTGCTGCTGCCCTCCATGCAGCAGGACGGCAGCGCGGACGCGGCCCTGGTCGCCCAGCTTCCCAAGGTCGAGGGCACCCCCGCCTTCCCCACGCCGGACCAGGTCAACAAGGCCAAGGAGGTCCTGGCGAGCGGGTGGGGCGCGGCGGTCTCCGGCTGACGTCGTGGGCGACAGCCGTACGGGGTCGAAGAGCGGGTGGGCGGTCCTGCCGCTGCTGGTCTTCGTCGTCATCGTCTTCGGCGTGCCGATGCTGGTCCTCCTCGGCGGCACGTTCACCAGGGAGGGCACGCCCAGTGCCGCCAACCTCACCGAGTCGCTCCAGGGGGCGTACCTCACCTCGCTGATCGGGAGCGTGGAGATCTCGGCGCTCGTGGCGGTGCTGGGCGGGGTGCTCGGCACGTTCCTCGCCCAGGCCGTGGTGACCTCCCGGTTCCGGGCCCTGCGGGAGGGGGTGCTGACCGCCTCCGGCGTGCTGGCCAACTTCGGCGGCGTGCCGCTGGCCTTCGCCTGGATCGCCACGCTCGGCAACTCGGGCGTCGTGACCACGACCCTGGGCCTCGGCGACCACGGGTGGAGCCTGTACAACTTCTGGGGCCTCACCCTGGTCTACCTCTACTTCTCCATCCCGCTCATGGTGCTCACGGTCGTGCCCGCCCTCGACGGGCTGCGCCCGCAGTGGCGCGAGGCCGCGCAGAACAACGGCGCGAGCACCTGGCAGTTCTGGCGGTACGTCGGCGTCCCGGTGCTGACCCCGGCGCTGCTCGGCGGGGTCGTGCTGCTGTTCGGCGGCGCGTTCGCGGCCTACGCGACGGCCCAGGCCATGGTGGGCTCCAGCGTCCCGCTGGTCACCCTCAAGATCGCCGACGCCCTCACCGGCAACGTCCTCATCGGGCACGAGAACGTCGCGCTGGCCCTCAGCCTCGACATGATCGTGGTCGCGGGCCTGGTGATGGCCGTCTACCTCCCACTGCGGCGAAGGAGCGCCCGATGGCTCCGCTGACTCCCCAGGTCACCACGCCCGCCGCCCTCGAAGCGGCGCCCGGTCGCGGCGGCCGTCCGCGCCGTCCCCGGGTCTGGCGCGGCGTGGTCCTCCTCCTCGCCGCCGTGTACTTCCTCGTCCCGCTGATCGCGTCGTTCGTCTTCACGGTGAAGGTGCCGGACCAGGGCTTCTCGCTCGACGCGTACGGGGAGATCTTCTCGGCCGAGGGCTTCGCCGGGAGCCTGCTGCTGTCGCTCGGGCTCGGGGCGGCGACGATCGTGATCGTGCTGCTGCTGACGCTGCCCGCCGTCGTGGCCGTACGGCTCGGCGCGCCGCGGTGGCGGCCGGTGCTGGAGGTGGTCTGCACACTGCCGCTGGTCGTGCCCCCGATCACGTTCGTGGCCGGGATCAGCACGGTGCTGCGATGGGGGCCCGACTACCTCGCGAGCACGCCCTTCTACCAGACGATCATCGCGGTGCAGGACCCCGGCTTCCCGGTCGTGCTGGTGCTCGCCTACGTCGTGCTGGCGCTGCCGTTCGCCTACCGCTCGCTCGACGCGGGCCTCGGGGCGATCGACGTGCGCACGCTGTCGGAGGCGGCCAGGAACCTCGGCGCGTCGTGGCCCCACGTGCTGCTGCGGGTGATCATCCCCAACATGCGGTCGGCGATGGCCGGCGCGTCCTTCCTCACGCTGGCGCTGGTGCTCGGGGAGTTCACCATCGCCCGGCTGCTCTCCTTCCAGACCTTCCCCGTCTGGATCTACACGATCTCCGGCGCGCACGCCCAGGTGTCGGTGGCCGTCTCCGTGTTCAGCCTGCTGATCACCTGGCTGCTGCTGCTCGCCCTGTCGTCAGCCGGCGCACGGCAAAGGAGCGGATCATGAACGGCGCCCGGGTGGAGTTCCGCGGGCTGCGCCGGAGGTTCGGCGGCACGGTGGCGCTGGACGGGCTCGACCTGACGGTGGAGCCCGGCGAGCTGATCGCGCTGCTCGGCCCGTCCGGGTGCGGCAAGACCACCGCGCTGCGCTGCCTGGCCGGCTTCGAGCGGCCCGACGAGGGCGAGGTGCTGGTGGACGGCGCCGACATCACCCGGGTGCCGGCCAACCGCCGCGACGCCGGGATGGTCTTCCAGTCCTACTCGCTCTTCCCCAACCTCAACGCCCGCGACAACGTCGGCTTCGGCATGCGGGTGCGCAAGGCGCCGGCCGCCCGGCGGCACGCCCGCGCGCAGGAACTGCTGGAGCTGGTCGGCCTGCCCGACGTGGGCGGCCGGTATCCCCACCAGCTGTCCGGCGGCCAGCAGCAGCGGGTGGCGCTGGCCCGCGCGCTCGCGCTCGAACCCCGGGTGCTGCTGCTGGACGAGCCGCTGTCGGCGCTCGACGCCAAGGTGCGCGTCACGCTGCGCGAGGAGATCCGCCGCCTCCAGCTCTCTCTCGGCATCACGACGATCTTCGTGACGCACGACCAGGAGGAGGCGCTCTCGATGGCCGACCGGGTCGCCGTACTGCGCGACGGCCGCCTGGAGCAGGTCGCCGCCCCCGCCATCCTGTACGACCGGCCGGCGACCCCGTTCGTCGCCGAGTTCGTCGGCGCGATGAACCACCTGCCCGGCCTGTTGTCGGGCGACCGGGTGACGGTGCTCGGCCAGACGCTGCCGGTGGAGGGCCCCCGGCCCGCCGGGCCCGAGGCCGACGTGCTCGTCCGGCCCGAGGCCGTGCTGGTCACCCCCGACGGCGAAGGGGAGGGGGTGGTGACGGTCTCCTCCTTCCGCGGTTCCACCGCCCGCCTGCGGGTCCGGCTGGGCGACGGCGCCGAGGTGCTCGCCGACGTCCCCGGCCACGACTCCGCGCGCCTGGCGCCCGGCACCGCCGTACGGGTCCGCCTGGTCGAACGGCCCGTGCTCGTGTCGGCCCGTACGGAGATCGGAGTCACGGCGGCGGTCCCCGAACCCGATGTCGTCCGGTGACCATCTGGCGGCGGTGCTGTTCGACATGGACGGCACGCTCGTGGACACCGAGGGCCTGTGGTGGGACGCCTGTACGGAGGTCGCGGACGGCCTGGGCTCCCCTCTCGGGGAGGCCGACCGGGAGGCGCTGTTCGGCCTGCCGGTCGAGGACGCCGCGGCGCACGTCCTCGGCCGGGTGAACGGTGGTCCGGGGCGGAGCGCCGTCGAGGCCATGCTGACCGGCGCCTTCATCCGGCGGATCGAGGGCGGGGTGACCATGCTCCCCGGCGCGGCCGCGCTGCTGGAGGCGCTGCGCGCGGCCGGGATCCCGGCCGGGCTGGTCAGCGCGTCCCCCCGGCCGGTCGTGGACCTGGTGCTCGAGACCGTCGGCAGGCATCGCTTCCGGCTGTCGGTGGCCGCCGGAGACGGCGCCAGGAACAAGCCCGCGCCCGATCCGTACCTGGCCGCCGCCGCGCGGCTCGGGGCCGACCCGGCAGCGTGCGTGGTGATCGAGGACAGCCCGGCCGGCGTCGCCTCGGCCCGGTCGGCCGGGTGCGCCGTCATCGCGGTCGGCCCGGCGCCGCCGGACGGCGTGCCGGCCGTGCCGACGCTGGAGAGCGTCGACCTGCCGATGCTGCGCCGCCTGGTCTCGGGGCGGGTTCCTCCAGGGGCATAGGCTGCTCTCACCTCGATGGTTTCCCGACGGATACTCGTGTCCCTTGCGGGTAACCAGGCACCGGCGGATACCGTGCCGGTCACGCCGCCGGGCCGTGCGACCGGCGGAATCTCCATCATGAGCGAGGGGACAGACATGACCGAGAACCGGAACGGGACCATGCCCGCCGTCGCCTACCGGCGCAGCCTTCCCGTCGACGACCCCGAAAGCCTCCTGGACGTCGAGCTGCCGGTGCCCGAACCCGGCCCGCGCGACCTGCTGGTCCGGGTCGAGGCCGTCGCCGTGAACCCGGTGGACTACAAGGTGCGGCGGAACAGCGATCCGGGCGGCGAGCCCAAGGTGCTCGGCTGGGACGCCGCCGGCACCGTGGTCGCCGTGGGCGGCGAGGTGGAGCTGTTCGAGGCCGGCGACGAGGTCTACTACGCCGGCGCGATCGACCGGCCCGGCGCGAACTCCCTCTTCCACGTCGTCGACGAGCGCATCGTGGGGCACAAGCCCGCCACGCTCTCCTTCACCGAGGCCGCCGCGCTGCCGCTGACCTCCCTCACGGCCTGGGAGGGCCTGTTCGAACGCCTGGGCCTGCGCGGCGACGCGCTCGATCAGACCGGGACGCTGCTGGTGACCGCGGCCGCGGGCGGCGTCGGCTCCGTCGTCGTGCAGCTCGCTCGCGCCCTGACCGGGCTGACCGTGATCGGCACGGCCTCCCGGCCCGAGACGGTGGAGTTCGCCCGCCGGATGGGCGCCCACCACGTCGTGGACCACCGCGGGCCGCTGGCGAAGCAGCTGGCCGAGGTCGCGCCGGACGGCGTGACCCACGTCTTCAGCACGACCGGCACCGACCGCAACCTCGCGGCCTACGCCGAGGCGCTCACCCCCTTCGGCCGGATCGTCGCCATCGACGACCACGACTCCCTCGACATCGGCGTGCTCAAGCCGAAGAGCATCGCGTTCCACTGGGAGCTGATGTTCACCCACTCGCTGTTCCAGACCCGGGACCAGGTGAACCAGCACCGCATCCTCGACCGGGTCGCGCGGCTCGTCGACGCCGGGGTCCTCACCACCACCGCCAACCGGGACCTCGGCCCGGTGAACGCCGCCAACCTGCGCGAGGCCCACCGGATCCTCGAATCGGGCACCGCGATCGGCAAGATCACTTTGACGGGCTTCTGAGGCCCGCCGTACCGGACCGGGAACAACGGGCGGGGGCCGGCGGGTTGAGGAAGATCAGAAGAGGCCTCAGACAGGAGTTGCGCATGCGTGCCATCGTCGTCTCCGCGTACGGTGATTCCTCGGTGCTGGAGTACGCCGAGCGGCCCGACCCGGTGCCCGGCCCGGGTGAGGTGCTGATCGAGGTGGCGGCGGCCGGGGTCAACTTCATCGACGTCTACCACCGTGAGGGGCGCTACCCGCTGCCGCTCCCGCTGGTCCCCGGATCCGAGGCGGCCGGGACGGTCACGGCCGTGGGCCCGGACGTCACCGACGTCGTGCCCGGCGACCGCGTCGTCTCGGCCAGCGTGGTCGGCGCGTACGCGACGAAGGCCCTCATCCCGGCGGACAAGGTGGTCCGGCTGCCCGACGGGCTGGCCCCCGACCTCGCGGCGGCGGTGCTGCTCCAGGGGCTCACCGCGCACTACCTGACCCACTCCACGTACGCGGTCCGCACGGGTGACGACGTGCTCGTCCACGCCGCGGCGGGCGGCATGGGCCTGCTGCTGGTGCAGATGGCCAAGCTGCGCGGCGCCCGCGTGATCGGCACGGTCTCCAGCGCCGAGAAGGAGAAGCTCGCCCGGCAGGCCGGCGCCGACGACGTCATCGGCTACGAGGACTTCCCGGAGGCCGTCAGGGAGATCACCGGCTCGGGCGTGCACGTCGTCTACGACGGGGTGGGGGCCGCAACCTTCGAGGGGTCGCTCGCGTCGCTCCGCCCGCGCGGCATGATGGCGCTGTACGGCGCGGCCAGCGGGCCGGTCCCGTCCTTCGACCCCCAGCGGCTCAACGCGGGCGGTTCGCTGTTCCTCACCCGGCCCACACTCGGGCACTACACGGCCACCCGGGAGGAGTTGCTGTCCCGGGCGGACGACGTGCTCGGCTGGGTCGCCTCCGGCGCACTGAAGGTGCGCGTCTCCGAGCGCTACCCGCTGGCCGAGGCCCGCCGGGCGCACGACGACCTCGAAGGCCGCCGTACGACCGGCAAGCTGCTGCTGGTCCCCTGACCCCGGGGGGCGCTCCTCTACCGCGGCGGCGCTTCTCCGGCCGGTGTGCCGATCAGACGCCGCGCGGCGACCATGGCACCGTCGTCGCGCACCTCGCCCGCGACGGCTTCGGCCCGGTCCCGCACGCCGGGCCGGAGGACCTCGCCGAGAGCCGCCGTCAGCGACCCGGCGGTAGGCGCGGCGGGCGGGTGCGCCGCCCCGATGCCGAGATCGCCGACGCGCCGCGCCCAGTAGTGCTGGTCGTACTGCTGCGGCACGACGACCTGTGGCGCCCCGGCGAGCGCCGCGGTGGTCGTGGTGCCCGCGCCGCCGTGGTGGACGACGGCCGCGACCCGGGGAAAGAGCGCCCGCTGGTTGACCTCGCCGATCGAGAGGCAGTCGGGACCGTCGTCCTCCGGGGACAGGCCGGCCCAGCCGCGCATCACGATCACGCGGCGTCCGAGCGCGCGGGCCGCGTCGACGGCCGCCTGGGCGACGCCCTGGGGAGCCCGGATGCTGCCGAAGCCGACGCAGACGGGCGGTTCGCCGTCGTCGAGGAACTTCTCGAGTTCCGGAGGCAGCGGGCGCCGGTCCGGCAGGACCCAGGCGCCCGTCTGCACCACTTCTTGTCCGGCGGGATCGGGCCAGGGCCCGAGCGCCGGGTCGGCGGCCAGCCAGGGCCGGTCGGTGAACATGTGCCGTCGCGCGTCGGCGACCGGAGCCAGGCCCATCGAGGCCCGGTGGGAGTTCAGCGCGGCGCCGACGCTGTCGTTCCAGCGCCGCGCGTCCTCGTCCCAGAGCGCGGCGTTGCCCGCCGTTCCGTCCGGCGGCGCCTGCCCCCAGACGGGCACCGGCGCGTGGTGCGGGGACGGCAGGGTGACCGGGCAGTAGCTCGCGTAGACGTAGCCGAGCCCCATCCGCTCCGCCACCGAGTGCGCGGCGATCGACAGGGCTCCGCCCGCCACGACGACGTCGCAGCCCTCGGCCGCCGCCGGGATCGTGGCGAACTGGACGGCGACCGTGCCGTCGAGCATCCGCCGGCGCTGCTCGGGCGTGGGCGGGGCCTGAACACGAGGGGCAGCCGACGCGGTCTGCCGCAACTCGGGACCGATCGGCACGACGGGGAAGCCGAGCCCCTCGATCCACTCGCGGAAGTCGGGCGGCACGCACAGGCGCGCCTCCTGCCCGAGGTCCCGCAACGCCAGGGCCAGCGCCACCATGGGCTGGACGTCCCCGCGGGTTCCGATGGTGGACAGAAGCACGCGCATGGCACTCCCCTGTGACGACTCTGTGAGGGCATGGGTGACGGCCGAACGGCCGCACGGCAAACGCGAGCGCGTCCATGCTTACGGACGGCGTCGGGCCTGGACCGGCCCGGCTCACGGCCCCCGATTCTGCGCCGTCACCGGGGTCTTGCCGCAAGTCCCCCCATGCCCTATACGTTGAAAGTGGCGGCCCCCGGCCGTCCGCTCCGATCAGCTCAGCGGGTGGGCGGGCCACTCCAGGAGGCGGGCGCCGAGCACGGCCGTCTCCAGGGTGAAGCGCTGCGTGGGGTCGCTGGGCGAGAAGCCGGTCAGCCTCCGGATCCGCTCCAGCCGGTAGGTGATCGCCCGCGTGCTGACGCCGAGCCTGCGCGCCGCGGCGGTGTGGTTGCCCTGCGCGGCGAAGACCGCCTCCAGCGTCTCCAGCAGCGGCTCCGGCCCGCCCCGGGCGGAGGTCAGCGGGCCGAGCACGGTGGAGACCAGGTCCACGATCGCGTCCCTGTCCCGCAGCAGCACCGGGAAGACCAGCAGGTCGGCCGCCTTCAGCACCTGGGCCCGCAGGCCGAGCCGCTCGCCGAGGTCGATCGCGCCCGCCGCCTCCCGGTAGGAGGTGACGATCCCGCCCGGCCCCTGGTGCGGGCGGCCGATCCCCACCCGCCACGTCGTGAGCGCGGACCGCACGTGGTGGGTGAACTCCCCGCTCGCCGCGGTCAGCCCGGCCGGGAAGGCGCACACCAGCAGGCCGTCGCGGGCGGCGACCAGGATGTTGTGCGAGCCGAACCTGGCGACGAGCGCCTGCTCGATCTTCCCGGCCAGCGGGTCGCCCGCCTCCAGCGGCGTGCCCGGCTTGGCCACGCTCACGGCGTACGCGCCGGCCAGACGCAGGCCGAAGTGCTCGGCGCGTTCCGCGTCGGCCCGGCCCTGCAGCAGGTCGTCGATGAACAGGCGGCGCGCCTCCTCCTCCCGCCGTACGGCGGCACGCTGCGCCTCCTCGTATCCGTCGATGTAGGCGGAAATGCCCCGTCGTACGGCGCCGAAGGCGCCACCGGAGGTCATCTCGGCGGCGTGCAGGCAGGCGTCGGCGAGCACGCGCAGGGGGATGCCGCGCTCGGCGGCGAGGGCGCCGCACTCGCGCAGGTCGTCCATGTCGGCGCGGCCGGGCAGCCTGCCGGTGGCGGCCGACGCCGCCAGGACCGACAGGAACCCGCCGAGCAGGTCGGCGGGCACCCCGGTCGCCTCGCTCACGCGAGCGAGAACGCTGTCCATCAGACCCCTACGTCGCGCCGTTCGAAGGCGAGCAGCGCCGTCATGAGCAGCACGGCCGTCGCGCCCAGCAGGACAAGGTAGTCCCCGTACGGCCAGCCCTGGTAAAGGGGGCGGCCATCGAGGTAGTAGTGGACGGGCGTGAGCCAGCGCAGCCAGGCGAGGGCGTCGACGCTCCGGCCCATGGTCTCCACGATGTACCCGGCGACGCCCCAGACCCCGGCCACGGCGAGCGCGACCTGCTTGCGGCCGAACGCCGCTCCGACGCACAGGGTGAGCGTCCCGAAGAACAGCACGAGCAGGAACAGTCCCGTGTGGGCGGCGAGTATGCGGCCGAACGGCACGCCCATGCCGGCGGCGGACGAGGCCCCGGCGGCGACCACCAGCGTCACCAGCGCCACGCCGAGCAGGCCGAGCGCCAGGGCCGACCAGCGCTCCAGGAGCAGCCGCCGGCGGTCGATCGGCAGCGTCAGCGTGAGCTCCAGCGTCTTGGCCTCTTCGGGGCCGGCCAGGGCCCGGTTGCCGAGGATCACGGCGCACATGGTGAACAGCAGCGGGCCCAGCAACTGGTAGGCGATCGCCTGCAGGTAGCCGGTGCCGGTCGCGATGTCGGACAAGCCGCCCATCAGGTCCCGGAGCGCGCCGGGATACTTGGCGATCGCCTGCTTGGTGAACGTGTCGGGGTCCTTCATCATGCTCGCGTAGATCGAGATGTACATCCCGAGGAACGCGCACAGCCCGACCGTCCACCCGATGAGGGCGCGGCGGTACTCCCCCAGGGTCTTACGCACCAGCGTGGGCATGCCGGGCCTCCTCCTCGCTGTAGTAGGTCAGGAAGATCTCCTCCAGGTCCGGCTCCGCGCTGACCAGGTGGACGACCGTGTGGCGGGCCGCCGCCTTGACCAGCGCGTCGGGCCGGCCGTCGATCGTGCACCGCAGGCTCGCGCCCTGCACGGTCACGTCCCGTACGCCGGGGAGCCCTTCGAAGTCCTCCCTGGGGACCGGCGCGTCGAAGTGGAGCTCCACGTGCCGTACGGCCCGCTCGCGCAGCGCGGCGATGTCCTCGACCGCGACGAGGCGCCCGGCGCGGACGATGCCCACCCGGTCGGCGACGTGCTCCACCTCGGCGAGCACGTGCGACGACATGAGGATCGTGCGGCCCGCCGTCCGCGCCTCCCGGACCATCGCCAGGAACTCCTGCTGCACCAGCGGGTCGAGGCCGCTCGTCGGCTCGTCCAGGATGAGCAGCTCGGGCTCGTGCATGAACGCCTGGATGAGCCCGACCTTCTGCTTGTTGCCCTTGGAGAGCCGGCCCATCCTGACCGACAGGTCGGCGTCCAGCCGCTCGGCCAGGTCGTCGATCCTGCCCCGGCTCACCCCTCCGCGTACGCCCGCGAGGAACCGCAGGTAGTCGCGGGCCCGTTCCCCGCCCTCCAGCGCCAGCTCGCCGGGCAGGTAACCGATCCGGGCGCGGACCCGCGGGTCCCTGGTGCTCGCGCCGAAGACCGTGGCCCGGCCCGACGTCGGCCGGATCACGTCCAGGAGCAGCCGGATCGTCGTCGTCTTCCCGGCGCCGTTCGGGCCCAGGTAGCCGAACACCTCACCCGGACGGATGTCGAGGGTGAGATCCTCCAGGCCCCGTCTCGTACCGTAGAACTTCGTCAGTCCTTCGGTCTCCACCACTGCTGTCATGCCGCAATGGTGGACCTCCGGCCCGGCGCCGGGGTATGCCCTCTTCCGGACACCTGGCGATCTCGTCCCTTCCCGGCTTCGGCAACGACGCCGATCAGAGGACGGTCAGACGTGCGGCACGCCACAGGTCGTGGAGCCGGGCAGGAGGTGGCGGTAGCGCGACACCAGCTGGTAGCCCGCCTCGGCCGCCCAGCTCACCGGAGGCGCGAGCAGCACGCGGCCGAGCGCGCGCCAAGCGGCGTGCGGCTGCACCGC
Organism: Microbispora sp. H10885; assembly: GCF_014161415.1. Taxonomy (NCBI): domain Bacteria; kingdom Bacillati; phylum Actinomycetota; class Actinomycetes; order Streptosporangiales; family Streptosporangiaceae; genus Microbispora; species Microbispora sp. H10885. The sequence continues at coordinate 107,814 of NZ_JABBWY010000005.1, forward strand.
GAGCATCACCCCGATGGCCCGCGCGCCGTGCGCACGCAGCCCTCCCGGGCCCAGGAGCTGCACGGACGTCATGACCTCCTCGCGGGTCAGCCCCGCCGCGCCGAGGTCGAGACCCTGCCACGCCCGTACGGCGGGCATGTAGGGCAGGAACCGGTGCCCGGCGTTCACGCACGTCTGACAGAAGGCGCAGTCGCCGTCGAAGACCAGCAGGATGCGGTTGTCTCCGCTTTCTCCGCCCATGCGATCGAACCTACCAATCCTGGGACGGATCATTCCGGTCGCGTGGTGGCGGCGGCGCGGGCCGCCGCGACGCGCGCACCGCCAGCACGGCGACCACGATCACCGCGACCGCGACGCTGAAGACGACCGCGAAGACCAGCAGCAGGACGAGCAGCGTCATCGCCGGCCCCTTCGACCGGCCCGTGCGCGGGCCAGGCGCGCGGCGACGGCCAGGCCTGCCGAGGCGTACGACACCGCGCGCGCCAGCCGTACGGACCGGGGGATGTCGGCGACGGCGGGGCGGGGACCGTCGCCCAGCTCCGGGCGGTGCTCCACCCTGCCACCGTAGTCGTTCGCCCCGCCGAGCCGTACGCCGAGGGCGCCGGCGAAGGCGGCCTCGCAGTGCCCGGAGTTGGGGCTGGGGTGGCGGTGCCCGTCCCGTCGGAGCACGGCGGCCGCGCGGCGCGGGGAGCCGCCCACCAGACCGGCGAGACCGGTGGTGAGCAGCGCGGTCAGCCGGGCGGGCAGGTAGTTGGCCACGTCGTCCAGCCGGGCCGAGGCCCAGCCGAACCGCGCGTAGCGCGGCGACCGGTGGCCCACCATCGCGTCGAGCGTGTTCACCGCGCGGTAGCCGAGCAGGCCGGGCACGCCGAGGACGGCGCCCCACACGAGCGGCGCGACGACGGCGTCCGAGGTGTTCTCCGCGATCGACTCGACGGTGCCCCGCGCCAGTTCGGCGGCGTCGAGACCGGACGGGTCGCGCCCGCACAGGTGCGGAAGGCGGGCGCGGGCGGCGGCCAGGTCGCCGTCCTCCAGCGAGCGGGCCATCAGCGCGCCCTCCTTCGCGAGGGTCGTGCCGCCGAGGACCGCCCAGGTGGCGGCGGCGGTGACGGCGGCCCGCGCGACCGGGCTCGTCCGGGTCGCCCGGTCCGCGATCACTCCGATGGCCGTCGCGGCCCCGACGCAGATGGTCGTGTAAGCGACCCCCGCCACCCGCGAATCCCGATATATGAGCTTTTCGAGGGCGGCGGCCCGGCTGCCGAACACCGCCACCGGGTGACCCCGCCGGGGGTCGCCGAGGAGGGCGTCGATCGCCGTCCCGGCCAGCAGCCCCGCCGCCGTGGCACCGTCCATGATCCGGATCACGCACGCATTCTTCCGCAGCCCTCGCGCTCCGCCCCCGCCGGGGCGCGGGGGTCAGGGCCGGCGTGCTTCCGGAGTGATCCTCGGTGTGAACGGCGAGGTGGTGTGTCGCGCGGCCGGGTGGCGGGCCTCGTCGTGCGGGGCCTTCAGGACGCGGGCATCCGGGCGCGGTTCAGGACGCGGGTGTGCGGGGTGCGCTCAGGACGCGGGCATCTGGGGCGGTCAGGACGCGGGCGTGTGGGGCGCGCTCAGGACGCTGGTTCGGCGGCCGGACCCGGGATCTCCGCGTCGCCGAGGAGGTGGTCCTGGAGCGCCTCCTCGTTGGCGTCCAGCCAGGCGGCGGCGCGCCTGATCCGGCCGCCCGCGCCGTCGGCCCACATGCGCGCCCAGCCGCCGCCCCGCGTGCGGGCCCGGTCCCGCATCAGCGCGTACGACCGGCCGAACCGCGTCCGCGCCGTCTCCACCAGCCTCAGCCGGTCGTGCGCCGGCAGGCCGTACGCGTCGCAGAACAGCCGCACCCGGGCCGCGGCGTCCAGGGACCGCTGCGCGGGGTCCCGGTCGACCGGGTCGGCGAGCGGAGCCCAGTGCCGCAGCGTCGTCACCACGTCGAACAACCGCGTCGTCGGCCTGGCCATGTCGAAGTCGATCAGCGCGTACGGCACGGGCCCCGCGCCGGGCCGGTCACGGAAGACCACGTTGGCCGGGGTCACGTCGCAGTGGCCCACGAGTTCGGGCGAGCCCTCGGGCTCCGAGCCTTCCTCCCAGGTCGCGCCGGGAGGCGGGCCGAACGACGCCGCCGCATCGTGCAGGCGCCGCAGCAGCAGGGCCAGCGCGGTCAGCGCCGCCTCGCTCACCGCGTACGCCGGAAGCGGGCGCGCGGGCACCATGCCCTCGATGTAGGTGAGGATCGCCCTGCCCCGCTCGTCGATCCCGAGGAACCGGGGCGCCCGGTCGAACCCGGCGGCCTCCAGATGCCGCAACAGCGCGTGGACGGACGGCGACGAGGGCCGCATCGGCCGCCGTACCGTCGCCCCTACCCGTACGAGTCCCTCGGAGACGTCTCCGACGAGTGGGATCTCACGTACGGCCATGCCGACGCAGTTTAACCACCACATTTCCGTTGCGAGGGGAAAGCCGCCGGATTTCTTCCGTCCGTGGCGGCCCGTGCTTCTCGGCGGAATGGTCGCGCGCGCCGGGTCGGAGCCTCGTCAACCCGAAGCCGAGCTGGCTGTAGAGCTCCAGCTGATCGAAGTACTCACGATGCGTCTGGATCTTGTCGCGCTCGACGAAGGACGAGCAGGTGGCGCGGAGCGTGACGCGGTGACCCGTGCCGCCTATCTCCTGCCCGTCAGGCAGGAGGAGAGGTCCCGTGTGAGTGCCGGTATAGGTCCACTCGGTGACGGCCGGGTTGTCGCAGTCGCCGAGCTCGAACCAGGCCATCGCGTGAAAGTCCGGGAACCCCGTGAAGAACTGCTCATATATCCACGCGATCTGGTCATGTCCCTCGGCCATACCCGACGGTGCCACGTATACGGCGTCCGGGCTGTAGCAGGAAAGGATTCCCGGTATGTCGTGAGCGTTGATCGCTTCGGCCAGCCGGTGCTTGAGGTCCCAGAAGGTAGACATCACACCTCCACTTCCGCAGGGCAGCGTCTTCACGGTACCCACGGGTCGAACAGCGGCCGATCGAGTGAACGTCATGTCACCACCACGAACGACGCGGCGACCTCCGTGTTCTCCCAACCGGGCGTCAAGGGCCGCGTGTGCCCCGGGCGGTTCGCCCGCTCCTCCGTCAGATCCGGTCGCCCGGCGAGAGCCGGGCGTGCGCCTCGCGTGCCCGGCGCTCCGCCGTGGCCGCGGTGTACCGCTGGACCATCGCCAGGGAGTTCCAGCCCCCCACGCGCATCAGATCGAGTGGATCGCCGCCCGCGTCCAGGAAGGACGTCGCCATCGTCGTACGGAAGCGGTGCGTGTGGACACCGGGGATGCCGGCCTCGTCGGCCCGGCGTTTCAGCATCTGCAGAATGCCGGTCGTCGTGAGCCGCCGGTCCCCGCCGGCCGCCGTACGGCCGCGCTCGGGCAGCCACAGCCACGGGCTGCCGGCGTGACCGTGCCGCGCCCGCGCACGGAGATAACGGTCGATCGCCGCGGCGGTCTTCCGGCCGATGGGAGCCAGGTGTGTCCGCCCGCCCTTGAGGCGGATGCGCAGGACATGCTGGGACAGGAACACGTCGGACAGTTCGGGGTCGTCGGGGTGGTAGCGCAGCCCGGCCAGTCCGGATCCGCGCATGCCGTTGTCGAGCAGCACCCGCATGATCGCCGTATCGCGCCGATCCTTGAAGGCGGTGCCCGAGCACGTCTTGAGCATGAGCCGCAGTTCGTCCTCGGTGAGGGGCTCGACGGGCCGGGTCACGACGGCCGGCGCGGCGACTCCGGCCATCGGCGAGGCGTCGAGCTCGTCCTCGTCGACCAGCCACTTGAACAGGACACGGAGGTTGCGGAAGTGCTTGTGGGCGTCACCGGCGCTACGTGACCGCGTCTCGCCACAGGGACACGGCCGGGTCTGCCCGTCGTCGAGCCAGCAGCCGTGCAGGCGGGCGGAGAAGAAGGCCCGCACGTGCTGAGCACGGATCTTTTCCAGCTGCCCGGGCATGTCATGCTTGTCCAGGTACTCGATCAGGAGACGCGCTGAGTGGAGGTAGCTCGTGATCGTGCCGGGTGCGAGCTTCTCACCTTCGAGTGCCAGCTGCCACGACGGGACCAGGTCTCGCAGGAGTGGGGATCTACCCATGGGGAAAGCTCCAAATCCGATGCTGTTTCATCGGTGTGCGGCTATGCTACCTTAGGCCAAGGTAACCAACCTTGCAGGTCATCCCCAAAAAACTGGCGCCCTTAGCTCAGCTGGATAGAGCATCGGACTTCTAATCCGACGGTCGGGGGTTCGAATCCCTCAGGGCGCGCCCCTCTCCCAGCCTCGGGTTTTCTTATGATCGGCCTATCGCCGAGGATGCAGCCGGAGACCACTGGATGCAGCCCCAGGCGGCCACACCCGGAACATACCCGAAATAACCTTGTCCACGTTTCTTCAGGCCGGCAAGCGCATTCGCCGTCTTACCGGAATGATCCCGACCCTTCCCATCATACTGAGGGGTGCAGTCTGACCGAGACCCCTGACCGACTGGCCCCCACTCCACCTCAGCACCCGAGGAAATCGGTGTTCGAATTGGACACCTCCGCCCTGCGGTCAACTTCTACACAAGCGTCAGCGGGGCAGGGTCCTCGCTTCGCCATCCAATCTGATAAAGGCCGGGACCAATCTCATGCGAGCGCCTACGAATCTCCTCGATTAAGCTAGGAGGCCAGATTGTAAACTGAGTCCATACGACACCATTGAGCACATCGATATCATTCAAATCCAAAAAAGACAGGTCAGTATCGCTCACGTAGACCTCTATGGAATTTAAGTGCTCGATCAAGCTATCAACCTTAATGCTCGCGAGGCTTGCAGCGAGGCCGGAGGCATGGGCGAAGACGCGAGCGTGATCCCGTTCGCGATCGATGGCAGCAGTGAGCCTTGCCGCTAAGCCAACTGCACGCCACAGATCCCCAGCATTAGGGCCTTTTGAAGCGAGGGCGCGGGTGAGGGCGCGGGCATGGTCGAGAGCGAGATCGAGAATATGAGCAAGGTCGAGACCGTCATCCCATTCACGACCATGATCTAGCCCGGTGGCGATTTCACGGGCAAGGTCGATATCGCGGGCGACATCATGGGCGAGATCGCGAGTCATGATCACTGTGATCGCGTGATCTGGTTCCGAGATGTCAGCCGGCTTCGGCCATCCGCCTCGGGGAAGGTCCTTCTTGCCTGCCTCATTGCTGGCCATGATCTCAGTCAGAAGACCAGTTGGGCTAGTCGTGCACCGAACGAATTCTAGCAGTTCAGCATCTGCGTCTAGCAGGATGGCGTCCAGTTCCTCGTCGGTCAGCTGACGGGCGGGATCTTTCCGCTCGGAACTGCTCATCGACCCACTACCCCTTTCTCCTCTTTAGCCTGAACGAGGCGGGCAGTCAGGTTTCTACGTGCCTTCTTTAGAAGATCTCGTACCTTCTGATCGCTCACGCACAGATGACGAGCGATCGCGGCAGTCGGAAAGCCGTCCAAGTGGAACGCCATTACCGCTTGGGCATCCCACTCTAAGCCCTGCAGTAGTTGTAGAACGAATTTTGTCTGGACCGTCAACTCTGCATGGTCGAGTTCGACTACCGGCACGTCCGAAAGGTCAGTTAGCGGAGATGTAGGTAGTAGTTTTCTTGGTCCTGGCGGTCGACGGTAGAGATTTAGCGCGACTGCACGGATCCATCCGCGGGGGTCTTGTATTTTCTCCCATGCTCCTGGACGCTGTGCCAAGACCCATGCCTGCAGAAAAACTTCCTGTGTCGCATCTTCGGCGTCGTCCCTACTTGCTCCGCACCGCATCAGAAAGCACACAACGGAGTGATATTCATTGATGCAAAGGTCTAGCACGGCAGCACGTATGGCAGGCCACTTCTCCACATGGTCGATCTCAGAATCAGTGGACGCGTCGAGATAGGATGGTGGCTCGTCAGAGGTCACCGGGAACTGCCCTTCTGCACAGGGCTCGACGGGACACCGATTTCTACTACTATTCCGCACTCGCCAAGATCGATGATGCGGCTTCCGGGTGGCAATCGCCGCAGATGATCGCGTCGGGATTCTTCTCGTGCTCCGTGACGTTGCGTGCGGCCTTGTAACCAAGCGCGGAGCATGGCAGTGCTCGCGCCAAGAATGCCGGTTGCCAGAGCCAGGGTGGTACCGGGGTCGATCACTCGGGGTCCTTCCTAACCTGCCGTGCCGGATTGGCGGCCGTGAGCGTTCGGCCGTCTGATGCTAAGTGGCGCAGAAGGCGCGTGATCGGGAAGTCTCGATCAAAATTTTTTCGTCGAAGATCAACAATATCCTCAGGGGCACCTTCCCCCACAGGGCCCTCCCTCTCTGAGCTTGGCTTACGTGATCGGGTCACTGAGGATGCAAAGGGACGCCATCAGGTACAGGGGTGAGCGGCCACTCCGGACACAAGTCCGAACGATCTCGGCTGCATGGGCAAGTGACAGGATGCCGCGAGCCTCCGGATCAACTGAGCACGCCGAAAGGGTCCCCGTAGCGAACCGAGACCCTTCGTGCCGTCGCGTTGGCGGCCTCACAGCGCGAGAGCTTCCAAGATTCGTTGGTGGACCACGTCGTAGAGGCTAATCGTCCCGTCGCCATCGCCCGGACAAGCCGAGCAGACCAGGGGCCAGGGGGCCAAGATCATTCGCCCAGTCGGGCGCTCCACCTTGACCCCATGGCCCCTGACGGGTGGAACGATGGCGACAGGACGATCACTCAGCGCGGACGCTTCTCCAGCGCGACAGCAAACCCGCTTTCGGTCGTGTGGCCAGCCCGTCACACTGGGCAACGTGGAAGCTACTTCTATTCCTTCACGTCGGTTCGGATCTTGGTTCGTGGACGACTACCGAAGGCGCCACGGCAACAAGACCCCGCAGGGTCGCGCTCTCACCTACGAGAACGCCGTCAGCGAGGAGTTCGCAGAGCGTCGCAAGTGGCTGGATGACCAACTAGGCCGACTACCCGTCCGGCAAGCTGACCAGCTCGCACGCAGGGTATGGAAAGACGAGCGCTACTGGTCTGTCCACTTCGAAATGGCAGTCGGAGCCGCGCTGCGCCAAGCCGGGCTGGAGGTTGTCTATGACCATCCCTGGGACCGACAGACCCCTGACTGGACCGTCCTCTCTGCCGAGGGCGAGCCGCTGTGTCTCGTCGAGGTGCACACCGCTTCACCGCGTCAGGACACCTACCAGTCAATGCGCGCCTGGCACCAACTGACCCAGCGCATCAAGACGATCCCGGTCGGAGTGCTGTTGATGCTAGAGCAAACAAGTCGACCGATACCGGCCCCTGACTCGCGTACAGCCAAGAGGATCGCCGAAGAGGTCCGCAAGGCACTGGGTAGTCCTTTCTGCCCGTTCCGCATACCCGCCAGCTTCGGCTACACCTTTCTCGTTCAGAGCGGCGGCGACGGCGGAACCCTCCCCTCTCCTTTCGGCCTGTATGCCTGCTTCGAGCCACCCAGTGCAATCGCCGGCCAAGTCAGCGCGGCACAGATTGTTACGCCCGTTAGAGGCAAGATCAGCAAGTATCGAAAACTGGTTGAGGAGCATGAGCTCCCGCTTGTGGTAGCAGTTGGTGCTCACCCCTTCACCGGCCTCGGGCTTCGAGAACTCGACGACCTACTTACTGGCGAGCAGGTCATCACCTTCCAGTTCAAACCCGGGGACGCTTACATCGGCAAGGCTGCCGTCCCTCCGTCCCGGTGGGACGTGCCCGCAGAGTTGGCGGGTCTGCTGTGGATCGACAACAAGTTTCCGTTCACCATGACGAGCCGGCCCAACCCCTCCGCGCATCGACCTATGCCTGCCCTCTTGGCCAACCTGGGCTCCTGACGTCCCACCCGAAGATCCGGAACATGCCCGGCATGATCTTTCTTAGGGACGAGCACGGCCGACAGATCGGCCCCAGGTCAGCGCACCATCGGGTCAAGAAACGGCGATCCACTTCTAATCCGACGGTCGGGGTTCGAATCCCTCAGGCGCGCTCTCCTCATCAGCCTCTTTGGGCTCTGACCTGGTCTTTCGTTTGATCGCGCCGCGATGGCGTGTGCAGCCGTACGCCACCGGTTATCGCCAGTCGCGAAATATACGCGGCGGCATTTGAGCTCGACCAGACCGCGTCTGGTTCCCAGGCCGGGGACGTGACACCATGCGTCCATGACCACCCGAAAGGCTGATGCCGCGTAGACGGCCAAGCGCACTGCGTGCGCGACTCTGGGTCAATCGGCGGCGCTACCGCCCAGCCCCCAAGATCCCGAAATTGACGAGTCGGACCTGTGCCGCCATCGCTCGCATAGAGCAACAGCGTCTCTGGCCCGGCGCCATCGTCGGCGCGTTCGCCGAGTACGAACGTTTCGTCCGGCAACCCGGCCGACATCTCTACCTTCCCAACGCGGGATGTCCATGCTGCGATCCGAAAAACGCCCGAGACACTCTGGAGTACACGCTCCGACGCCTGCCGGCTCTTGAACGCGCAGAGCTAGCACGGCTCGTGACGAGGCTGGATCAGGAATTCCGCCGCCGAACCATCCCAGAGCCGCACCCGCACGTGCTCCCACGACAACCCGGTGCATGGTGGTATTTCCGGATCTCTGAACTCTGATCGAGCCAGGACATGGCGCAGGGTCCCGATGTGAGCCGAGACCCCTGCGTTCATTCACCCCCTCGGGCGGCCAGCATGCGGCTGGAGGCACGGCCACCAGCGACTATGGCCGCCGGAACGCGTATGGCACACTCCGCGCATGGAATGGAGCCGAGCCCATCACGCGGTCGAACATGAGGATTTACCGGCACTTCGCGGCAGAGAATCGCGGCCACTGGCTTGCCACTGAGTTGATTCAGACCTGGCTGGCACGAGGGAGCAAACCAAAATAAGGGAAATGCCCTCGGCGGGACGCTCCGACTACAAGGTGATCACGATTACAAAGCCGACGAGCCCTAACTGCTCCCCTGCTCCTGCCGTCGTGCAGTTAGCGTGCAATCAGGCTGGAAAACGAGGGGTAACCACGGTCTCTCGTGACCGGCCCAACGCCCAAGTCGATGCCCCCAACGGTCGTGATCTATGCGAAGCCCAAGCTGACAGCGCGGACTCCCTTGCGGTCCGATCAGATGGAGCCGATACTGGCTGGAGTCGTCGCGAACTTCTCGAACTCAGCGACCATCTCGGCCAGGTTCGCGGGACCACATGCGCCCTGGAACAGCCGGCCGTCGCTTCTGACGTGGATCCAGTCGTCCTCAGTCCGGTCGAGGGATCGCCAGTCGAAGGCGTGGCCCTCAAGCTCGGTGCCGACGAGATCCACCGCTATGCTCCACCCCGGGTTGTCGAGCGTATCGATCGTGACGCCATAGGCGTGCTCCCATTCGTCGTCGCACTGAGCGGCATACCACCGCTGCAGGAAGCCGAATGGATCACCAGTCATCGTGGCACCTCGGCATGCGGGACATCTACTTCTGATTCGACGGTCTAGGGCAGGCGTTCTGCGGGGGGACCGTGTACTTCGGGGGGTCGTCCATGTTCCTGCCGTACCCCTGGCCCGTCCAGTAGATCCCTATCACAGCCTTCGGCGCCCCCGCCGACAGGACGATCGGAAAGTCCGAGACGTACTTCTGACCATCGAGTGTTCTCCCCTCGACCACCAGCTGCCACGTTTCTTCGTACGTGCCGGTGGCGGGTAGATGCACCGAGCGCTTCACGGTCGGCCTGTCTCCGGGCAGGAGGCACTGCCCCAGGGCGTTCTTCAGAAGAGCCTCACATGTCCCGACGCTGCGCGCGAACTTGGAGCAGAAGTCGGCGACGCCGCTCTTGCCGACTCCGGCGACGACTTCCTGAAGGACTGATTCCGCCATCTCCGGCGTGAACACGACCGCAGGAGGTGGTTTCGGTTGCTCCGGCTCAGATGCGCAGCCGGCCATCAGCAGTGCGGCCACTACCGTTACCGCGATTCGACGCACGATCGGGAGCATGTGCCTCCTTCGGGGAATTCCTGGCCGTACACCACCGGCCTCTCGCGGATCTTTCTCTAACCGGCCTCGGCCAGGAGGGCGCGGAGCGCCGGGTAGGTGATGGGCCGGGTCGGGCGGGTGCCCAGTTGGTCGAGGAGGACGCGGGAGCGGGAGAGCTCGGCCAGGTCGAAGATGGTGAGGGCCGGCGGGGCGGGGGCGGGAAGGGTGCGGAGCAGGAGGTCGGTCAGCGTACGGGCGAGGTGTTCGGTGGCGCTGCCGGTGGCGAGGCGGAGGCCGGTGTCGGCCAGGCCCGCGCGCAGGCGCTGCTGGAGGTGAAGGGCCTGGGTGAGGGTCGCGTAGGCGGCGGCGGGGTCGGTGACGCGCTGGGCGGTGCCGAGTTCGTAGAGCACGGTGAACGCCTCCGCGTTGAAGCCGCCACGTTGGAGCAGGTCCGCGGCCTCACTCAGCATGGCGGCGGCCTCGGTGGTCCGGCCGAGCAACCACAGCCGCATCCCCGCCTCGGCCTGGGCGCCGGCCCGGCCGCCGGGCAGGTTGGACAGGATGATCCTCGGCGGGCGGGTGCCGTCGTCCACCGTGACAGTGTGCCCTCGGGTACGGGCGTCCAGCACCTCCAGGGAGGCGAGGGTCATGCGGTACTGGCGGGCGGGGAAGGTGGGCATGCCCGCCGCTCGCTGCTCACCGTTGAGGACGTGGAAGTCCGTCCGGCCGATGACGTACTGGTGCCGGAGGGTCCGCATCGACGCGGCGCTTTCGAAGTCGCCGGTCAGGGTGGCGTACTCGGCCGCCAGCAGGAGCAGCGAGCAGCGCACGTACGGCACCAGGTCCGGCCGGCCGAGATGCCGGTGCAGCTCCGCCAGGGCGCGTTCCGGCACCACCGGCTGGGTTTCCTCGGCGCGGGCGCCGATGAGTTCGACGCACAGGTTGTTGGCGCTGAGGTTGTGCAGGTCGTGCTTGGTCCACAGCTCACGGACCCTGCGCTGGCTCGCCAGCGCCCGTTCCCGCTGACCGAGGCTCCCTTCGAGGTGGGCGCGGAACCTGACGAGGTGGGCCTCGGCGAGGTCCAGCTCACGCCGCTGGGCGGGCCCGGGGTCGGGTAGCGCGCGCGTCGCCTGCGCCAACAGCTCCGACGCCGCGTCCAACCAGGCCTTGGCCGCCTGGCCCGGCCGTTTCTCGGCTTTCAAGAAGCGGGCCATCTCGGGATGCGGATCCTTGTCCTGGGCCGCGACCATGGCCTCGTCGCAGAGCGTGTGCACGAGGCCGAGACCGGGGCACGTCTTCCCGCGCACGTCCTCCTCGATCCACAGTTCCGCCACCATGCGCCGGTAGGCGGGCGTGCCGCCGAAGTAGTGGTGTGCCTCGATCCTGCGGAAGCGCCAGAGTGGCGGGTGCTTGCTGACGAACAGATGATGGAGCTGCGCGAGCAGTTCGAAGAACACCAGCCAGGCGGCGAACTCCGCGATCCCGCGGTCCCCTGAGACGATCCCGACGAGAAACGCCGTCCACCCTTTGCGTACGGCGAACCATTCGAAGACGGCGTGGATCGGCCCCAGTATCGGGACCCGGGTGACGGCGGCGACGGCGGGCAGGTGACTGTGCCAGGCCAGGAACAGCGCCAGGACGATCTCGTACCTGCCGAGCGACGAGTGCCGGTGCCAGAAGTCGACGATCGACGGCAGGAAGCCGGCCGCGTAGGCGTACCAGACGAAGACCAGGGCGTAGACGATGCCCGTGCCGTCGCTCAGCAGCTTGCGGGCCCGTTCCCGCGGACTCAGCACGCGCGCCGACCAGACGTCGAGCCGGATCATCAACCCGATCAGCACCGCCGGGCCGATCAGGAGCACGGTGGGGACGGCCGAGCCGCTGTCCGCCGCCTTGAACCCCAGCAGTACGGCAAGCCAGGCGAACCAGGGGTAGATCACGAGCGGCAGGCGCAACAGACCCATGCGGGACATCATTGGGGAATGCCGGGCGAGGTGTGGCGAATTTCGTCAACTGACTGTGGCCAGGCGCCTACCCGGTCAGACTGTGCGGGTGCTGTTGTCGCCGGGCCAGCTCGGCCTCGGAATCGCCGTGCTCGGATTCGCCTGCTACCGGGTGGAGCGGCGCATCCGGCTGCGCAGACGCGGTGACTGGCGGGCGGTGTTCGAGGAGATCGCCGAGGTCCCCGGCCGCCTCGACGCGTGGCGGGCCCTCCTGTCCCTGCTGCACGCCTTCGCCGGGGCCATGCTCGTCTCACTCCACCTGCCCGGCCCCGCCCTGGCCGTGTTCGGCCTGGCCATGGGGCTGGCGGGCTGGCCGGAGGCGGCGTGCGGCGCGGCCGTCGCGGCCGTGCTCCTGAGGCTCGGGCACGAGCCGCTGGTCTGGGCCACCCTGCCCCTACTGGCGGGGTACGGGACACGCCTGGCGCACTTCCTGCCGGAGCGGTGGCGGCCTCCGGAGCGGCGGCTCGCCCAGATCTCCCAGTTCGGCCCGTTCATCCGGCCGCCGCTGCCGATCGACCGGTTCTGGTCCATCGCCATGATGCTCACGACCGTGGCGCCGATGGTGGCGTCCGCCGTGCAAACCTGGTGGGACTGGGCGCTGCCGGCGTGCGCGTCGGCGCTCGCCGCGCAGATGGGCCTGCTCGACAGGGCGGTACGGCACGAGCACCGCGTGAGCATCCGGGTCCACCGGTTCGTCATGGCGTCCGGCAACGCGGTGGCGATGCTGGTGGCGGCGGGACCGGTGGGCGGCTGGTTCGCCGCGCGGTGGTCGGAGGCCGGGTTCCTCACCGGCTGGCTCGGCGGCGCGCTGATCTGCGCGGCCGTGTTCGCGATCAGGTTCGTCTGGCCGGGGCGGCTGCGGGTGATGACCGCGCACTGGTTGTTCCCGTTCTGGGCGGTGGCGGTGTTCCACCCCACACCCGGCGCGGTGTCCGCGCTGGCGCCGCTGTTGCTCGCCGAGACGTGCGTCGCGGCCCTCGCCGACCGCCCCGTGGCCGCGAGGGTGACCGACCGTTACGCGGCTTTCATGATCCAGCTGAAGCCGGAGAACCGGATGAACGTGCTCGGCCCGTGGCTGTACGACGGTTTCCTGCGCGAGCCAGGCACCGCCGACTTCGGGCTGGTCAGGCAGTATCTCGGCATGGCCGTACACGCCTCGCTCGGTGGGTTCGTCGCGGGTCAGAGCACGATCGTGAACAGGGATCCCGAGCTCAAGCAGCCGGTGGACGGCCTACGCTGGATCGCTCTGGCCACGCAGGCGCTCTGGCTGGTGGACGAGGAGGTCACCCCACGCGTCCCGGTGGAGCTGCGGGAACCGCTGACCCGGGCCCGGTCGACGATCGAGGCGGAACTGGTTCTCACGAAGGCCCTCGTGCTGACCTTCGGCCTGGAGTGGAACGACGCGCTGCGCGAATGGCGCGAGGCCGCCGTCCGATACCGGTTGCTCGGCCTGCGCGCCGAGGAGGCCGCCTGCCGTGCCGGTACGGCCGACGTGCTGGACTGGCTGGGGCGTGCCGAGGACGCCCTGCGCGAGCGGGCGCGCATCCCCTCCGACGCTCCCGAGCCCGGCTGGGCTCTGCTGGACGAAAGGGTCCGCGACGGTCTCCGCGTGCTTTCAGCCGACCGGCAGGACCAGGCGGACCGGCCCCGCGTCGAGGCCGCGTGACAACGCGTCGAGATCGGCGGCGGGCACGGCGACGACAAGGGTGTCCTTGTCCGGGACGTCCAGTGCGAGCAGGCCGCCGAACATCCCCTTCGCCGTACGGAGGCTCACCACCTGGCCACGCTGGACCCGTACGGCGCCGACCGGCACGGTCGTCGCGACCCTGCCCGTCAGGGCCGCACCCAGCGGAGGGCCGAGGTCGGACGGCGCCCCGCCCTTCGCCACCGGCGTCACCGTGTAGCGCCCGCTGAGCCGGCCCGCCCCCTCGCCCTCCAGGTCGGCCGGCACCAGAACGTGGAACGCCGGAAGGTCCCGCGTCGCGCGGATCTCCCCGTCGGGGCCCAGCGCCGGTGCCGTGACGGCCGCGCCCACTCCGGCGAGCACGACCACGCCCGCGAGCGACGACCGGACCGGAAACGCCCGTCCCGTACGCACCGGGGCGGTCGCTACGGGGAGGGCCTTCACAGGCACCGGGTCACCCGAGGTCACCAGCCTTGCCGGTTCGGGGGAAGGCGCAGAAGACGCCGGATAGCGGAGGGCCGGGATCCGGTCGTAGTCGGGGGCGCCCCGATACCAGAGCTTGCCGAGTTGTTCCCATTGGGCGCGTTCCTGGGCGGGGCTTTCCGGCAGGCGCAGCCGCATCGCCTCAAGCAGCAGGAACCGGTGCACGTCGAACGCCGAGCGGATCAGCTGGGCGTACGGCCGGGCGGCCCGGACGGCCCCGCGGTAGCCGAGGATCGCGACGAGAGCCCCGCCCCAGACGCAGCACACGGCCCCGGCGCCCGGCAGGATCAGCACGGCGAGTGTCCCGCCCACGACGGCGAAGGCTCCGCCCAGGAAGCTGATCATCACCGCCGTCTCCATGGCCGCGGCGGCCTGGGCGAACGACGCGAGGAACGGGTCCGGCAGGACGGTGTAGAGCCGGGGCCAGACGGTCGTCGCGTCCATCCCGTACCGGTCGCCGTGTTCCTCGGCGGCACGCAGCACATTGCCGAGCCGGGTCGGCAGGGTCCGCTGTGCCGTACGCGGATATCCGAGGAAGAGGTCGGCGTCGGCCGCGCGCCGCACGCTCTGCGCGGCCAGATGCCGGGCCCGCAGCGCTTTCCGCAGCGGACGGAGCGGGGGCGAATCCGGCCAGTGGCCTTCGTACCAGCGGACCAGGCCCGGGCGGGCGACCGCGAGAAGCTGCCCGGCGAGTACGGTGACGAGCACCGCTCCCAGCACGAGCAGGATCCGGGTCTCCCCGGCGAGGCCGTTCCACCAGGTCAGCGTCCTCCCCCAGCCCGTCCCCGACGCGGCCACCGTGACCAGCGCCGCGAGGAACGCCGTCAGCGGCATCCAGACCGAGGTGAGCTGCCGCCGGTCGAGGAAGGCGACGGCGCCGTCGAACAGCCCGCTCACCCGTCATTCCGTCCCGGAGTCGACGAGCCGATGCCCCTGGCCGCCGGGGCACGGAATCTCGGCTATCGGGTACTCGTCCACTTCCGCCACGGTTCCGCAGACCTGGCACCTGACCCTGACCAGCCCTATCCGCGCCTCGGGCGTGCCGTACAGCTCCCAGTCGCCGTCCAGGACGGTGCCGATGGCGTCCCCGTCCTCCTCCAGGGCCCTGCGCAGTTCCGTCCTGATCAGCGCGGCGTCCAGCAGCCCGATCAGGCGGCCGTCCTCGACGACGAGCACGGCCGGCAGACCGCTGTTGATCAGTTCGAGTACGCCGGGCAGCGCCGAGAGCCCGCTGACCGGCGCGTCCGGGCCGATCTCCACCGCGAGCCCGCGTCCGGCCGGGCCCACCACCCAGCGGGGCCGTCCCGTGTCGTCGAGCACGACGAGCGTGCCGTCGGCACGCTCGGGCGCCTCCTCCACCGTGGTCGTGTAGCCGGTGGCCATGAGCTCAGCCGCCGTCCGCATGCCGCCCCTTCCTAGTACCAGTCGCCGATGAGCACGAAAGCCGCCCAATAGTACGGATGCGCGTAGACGGCGCGGCCCAGATTCGGTGGCTCCGAGCCCGCGTGCAGCAAGGCCCGCTGCCTGATCGTCTGAGCACTTCTCCGTACGGCGGGCTCACCGACCGTTTCGAGAGCCGCGTCGCAGGCCGCGACCGCCCTGCCGAAGTCGGCGGCCATCAGCCGGATCCGGGCCTCGGCGATCAGGAGCCGGGCCGCGGCCGGAGCCGGCAGCAGCGGCGCGACCGATTCGAGATAGGCCAGCACGTCGCCCGCGGTCGTCACGCGCAGCCGTTCCTGGGCGGCACGGAGCGCGTCGATGGCGTGCTCGCCCGCGACCAGCCGCTCGTAGAAATGCCGGAAGAGCATCGTGGTCGCCAGCTCGTCGACCGTCCACAGGCTGACCAGCACGGCGGGCGCGCCCGCGTGCAGCACCGAGCGGACCAGGCCGAGCAGTTCGTCGCCAGGCCGGGCCGCGGCGACGCCGGTCCGGCACGCGGCCAGCACGACCAGCGTCCTGGACAGTTTGAGCCTGAGAAACCGCTCTGCGGTGAACAAGCCGTCGGCGAGTACGACGCCCGAACGCATCGGAGCGGCCGCGTCGAAGACACCGTGCGCGCACACATGCAGGATGTCGGCCCCACCGACCCTGCGAACCAGTTCGCCGCTGACCGCGCCCTCGCCGGCAAGGGTCTCGGTCTTGAACAGGCCGGTGAGCAGTTCCGCCTGGGCGGGCCCCAACATCAGCTCGGCCCCTCCCGGCGGGTCGGCGACGACGAGGGCCCGCTGCCGGCGACCACCCCTGTTGCCCCGGCAGTACCGCAACACCGACGCGCTCGGCGCGTAGGCGACGGAGTGCGCTGCCAGCTCAGGGCCGACGGCGTGCAGCGGAACCCGGTGCAGCGCGTCATGCGGAATCAGCCACACCCGGTCACCCGGCCCCAGCCGGTTGGCGACCGGTTCGGCCAGATCGGTGAGGAGCGGATCCGACAGCAGCTCCGTCACCCGGCCCAGCGCCTCCGGCCGCCGGGGCGCCGACTCCAGCATCCCGGTCAACTCGGCCACGTGCGCCCGTACGTCGCGCAGCGTGTGCGGCACCGCCACCAGCTCGGGCTCCGGATCGTCCGGATTGGCGATCATGATGACCGTCTGGCTCTCGGTCAGGAAGTACTCCGCCAGAAGCATCCGGCCCTCGGTCACGCGCGTTCTCCCGGCTTGACGGAACGTACACCCTCATCTGCGGAGCCTTTCCATCATTCCGGCCCATGGTCCGCGATGAAGGCATTTCCACCACTCCGCCGGAACGCGCGGAGCACGCAGCCTCTACCGGTTCAGGTTCTCCCCGAAGAACCCGGCGATCTTTTCTACTGCGGGATCCACGTACTTCTCCTTGTCGTAGAGGTCGACGTGGCTGGCGCCGTCGATCCAGAAGATCTCCTTGGGGCCGGTGGCGCGCTGGAAGGCTTCGATGCTCATCCAGGACGTGACGGCGCGGGTGCCGACGATCATGAGCAGCGGCCGGCGCCCGATCAGCGGGATCGGCGCGAAGGCGTCGAAGGCCGCCATCCTGTCGATGCTGCTCCAGGTGAGAAAGCCCGCTGAGCGGGGGTGCCGGCCACGTTCGGTGCGGTAGTACTCGAAGCCCTCGGCACCGTGCTCCCCGCCGAGCGCATAGGCGTTCTCGACGGTGTCGGGGAAGAGGGTCAGGACCGGCGGTTCCTCGCCCCGGGCCTCAACGGTGCGGGCGTCGGCCGCGGCGTCCAGCATGCCGGCGAACACGGCCGGGTCCTGGGCGCCGTCGGCCCCCAGGCGGAACTGGCGGGCGACGTCGACGGCGCTGACGGTGGCGACGGCCTTGACGCGGCGGTCACCCGCGGTGGCTGAGAGGGCGTAGCCGCCGGAAGCGCAGATGCCGAGCACGCCGATGCGGTCCGGATCGACCTCACCGCGGCCGGTCAGGAAGGAGACGGCGGCCTTGAGGTCCTCGACGCGCTGCGCGGGGTCCTCCAGGCCGCGAGGTTCGCCGCCGCTCTCGCCCTGATAGGCCGCGTCGTAGGCGAGTGCGACGAACCCCCTTTCGGCCAGGCGGCGGGCGTAGAGGCCGGCGGCCTGCTCCTTCACACCGGTGCCGGGGTGCCCGACGACGATCGCCGGACGCGGCCCTGTGGCCGGGGTGCCGGGAAGGTGGAGATGGCCGGCGAGCGGGATACCGTTGCTGCGGAAGGTGACGTCGATCTTCGCCATGGGGTTCTCCGTCCAGTGGTCGGCCCCGGCACGATGCCGGGCACGTGTCCACAGTCGTCGCAACCCTGGACCGGCAGAAGCGGCGAGTTCTTGCCTGGGAAAAGACCTGCCCCCTCACCTTCGCCACCCAGGTCCGCACAATGGAGGACATGACCAGCACATCCGGCCCCGGCGAACTCGGCGCCTTCCTCAAGGCCCGCCGGGCGCAACTGGCCCCGCAGGATCTCGGCCTGCCCGAGCCGGACTCTCGGCGTAGGGTCGCGGGGCTCCGTCGTGAGGAGGTCGCCCAACTCGCCGCGATCAGCGTCGACTACTACATACGGCTGGAGCAGGGCCGTGTCCGGGCGTCCGCCTCGGTGCTCGCCACACTGGCCCGCGCGCTGCGCCTCGACGACGACCAGCAGCGGTACCTGTACCAACTGGCCGGCAAGACCGACGCCCGGCCTCGCAGGCGCCGGCCCGCGCAACGTGTGCGCCCCGCCATGCGACGCCTGCTCGACCAGCTCACCGCGACCCCCGCCATCGTCCTGGGCAAACGGCTGGACATCCTCGAGTGGAACGCCGGCGCCGCCGCCTTGTACACCGACTTCTCGCAGCTTCCTGAGGATCGGCGCAACTACCTGTATCTGTTGTTCACCGACCCGATCATCCGGAGCATGCACCTGGAGTGGGAGCACGACGCCCGCGACGCCGTCGCCGCCCTGCGCATGGAGTCGGCGGCCGATTCCTCCGAGCCAGAGCTTGCCCGGCTCGTCGGCGAGCTGTCCGTGCGAGACGCCGACTTCCGTACCTGGTGGGCGGAGCACCGCGTCAACGATGCCGCGTACGGCACCAAGCGCTACCGGCATCGGCTGGTCGGCGACCTCACCCTCGACTGCGACACGTGGAGCAGTCCCGACGGCTCGGGACAGCGCCTCATGGTTCTCACCGCCGAACCCGGTTCGCCATCGGACGACGCGCTGCGCATCCTCACCTCGTGGGCGCCCGGGCAACCGAGCGGGAGTCTCTCCCCCGCTCGGTAGGCAGACGCCGGCGGACGGCAGCCGATCCCTCCTTCGGCTTCCGCGCGATGACGCCATGAGCAACGAGATCTTGCCGGATGAGCGAGACGCGGCCCCGGCGATCGCTGAAGCGACGGGCGATCAGTGGACACCGCGGATGGTGCCGCCGTCCACCCGCAGGGTGGTGCCCGTGACGTAGTCGGCGAGCGGGCCGCTGAGATAGAGGACCGCGGCGGCGATTTCCTCGGGACGGCCCATCCGGCCGACGTCGTTGGGCACCAGCTCCTCGATGGCGTTGCGTTCGATGTCCTCCCACGTCTCGCCCCAACCGCGGGCCGGAGCAAGGTCGGTGAGGAACCGCTGGACGCTGTCGACCAGGATGGCGCCGGGAGCGACGGTGTTGGCCGTGATTCCGGTCCCCTTCAGCTCGCGGGCCAGCGAGACCACGAGGTTGTGGCGGGCGGCCAGCGTGGCGGTGTAGTGGGGCAGGTCCGCGCTCGGCTGCAGACCGAGCCCGCCGCCGATCTGGATGACGCGACCCCAGCCGCGCTCGTGCATGCGGGGAACCAGGCGCAGGATCATCCGGACTCCGGAGATCACGTTGACCTCGTAGGTGTGGCTCCAGTCTCCGGCGGTGGCCTCCTTCCATGAGCGGTGGGAGTAGGCGCCGGCGTTGTTGACCAGGATGTCTATTGGGCCGCCGGCCAGCGCGGCCTTGGCCACGACGTCGGCGCCGTCGTCGGTGGCCAGGTCTCCGACCGCGGTGTGAACCCGGCCGCCGGCTGTCCGGATGGCGGCGGCGACGGTTTCGGTGCGCAGGCGGTCACGGCCGTGCACGACGACCTCGGCGCCTTCGGCGGCCAGGGCCCTGGCGATGGCTTCGCCGAGGCCGGAACTGGAGCCGGTGACCAGGGCACGCTTGCCCCTCAGTTGAAGATCCATCTCATCCTCGCATCGTGGTTCGGGCGGCGAGACGCATCACACCCGATGTCTACACTCGTAGACTTGCTCCAAAGTATACAGTCGTAGATATGAGTGACACCGCCGGGCCCACCTCTCCCCTGAGCCGATCAGAGCCGCAGGGCCCCACCCCGGGCAGACGCAGGCGCGACGCCGCCGCCACCCGGCAGGCCATCCTCGACGCGGCGGTCCCCGCCTTCACCCGGTACGGCTACGACGGAGTGGGCGTCCGCGACATCGCGGAGAGCGCAGGCGTGACCGCGATGCTCATCAATCGCTACTTCGGATCGAAGGAACGGCTGTTCGCCGAGGCCGTCGACGTGGCCTTCGCGCCGCGCACGGTGATCGCGGGCACCGGCGTGGAACTGGCCGGAAAGACGGCGCGGGCGTTGGTGGCGCGGACAGCGCCGGAGGCGGAGGAACTCGGGCCGTTCCTGCTCATGCTGAGGTCGGCGGCCAATCCCAGAGCCGCGCAGATCATGCGCGAGGCGATCGGGCGGCATGCCGGGCGGCACCTCGACGAGGAGCTGTCCGGTACCGCCACCGGCGTCCGGGCGGAACTGATGCTCTCCCTACAGGCGGGGGTGTGGCTCATGCGCAGCGTTCTGGGCACGCCGGCCCTGACCCAGGGGCAGCCGGAGACGCTTGCCCGGTGGATCGAATCGCTCTTTCAGGTGCTGGTGACACCCGCTACCGCCGCCTCACCGCGGCCGGAACCAGGAGCGGGATCGGGGCCATGAAGGATCGGCAGGCCGCTCCTGGACTGCCGGCTGCCGTCACGACCGCCTGTCACGGGCCTGCACGCCACCGCCGCGCAGGGTCAGCGCGCCTGTGGGGTGCCACCGCCGCGCAGGGTCAGCGCGCCTGTGGGGTGCCGACGCCTCGCAGCAGCGTGTCGACCACGACGTCGGCGGCCTGCGCGGCACTCAACTCGGACAACTCCTCGGCGGCCTGTTCCAGCAGCGGCGGCAGGACCGCGGCCACCCAGCCGGGCGGCAGGTCGGAGCGCAGCAGGCCCTCGTCGGCGGCGCGCCGCAGGAAGGCGTCGACCTCGTCGATCAGGCGGCGGCGGCGCTCGCGAATCGTCACGTCGCGGAGCATGCGGCTCGTTTCCACGGGCCACTTGCGGTTGGCGGCGATGATGCCCTCGACGTAGAGATGCAGCGCGACCGCGACCGGGGCCTCGCGTAGCCTTGCGGCCTCGATGGCCTTCTCGACCGCGTCGTAGCGTGCCCCGTAGACGGCGGCCATGAGGTCCTCACGGGAGGCGAAGCGGCGGTAGACGGTACGGCGGTCCACTCCTGCCGCAGCCGCGATGGCGGCGATGGTCGCCGACGGGTCGTCGGCGAGCATGCGGGCGCCCGTGCTCAGGACCCGTTCCAGGTTACGTGTCGCGTCTGCTCTCACCCGCCTAAGTGTTACATCTATGAGGCACTTAGAGTGCCGGACCGATGCCGCCTGCGCCTCTGTAGCACATGAAGGGTTTCATGTCCCATCAGCGTGGATACTACTCCTATAAGTGCTACATTAATGAGACACTTAGATCGACTGCGAAGGAAACACCCATGGCCAGGACATGGCTCATCACCGGCGCGTCACGCGGCCTCGGACGTCGCCTCACCGAGGCCGTCCTCGAAGCGGGCGACCAGGTCATCGCCACCGCGCGCAGCCCCAAGCAACTCGACGATCTGGTGACCCGCCACGGCGACCGGATACGCGCGGTCGCACTCGACGTCACCGACGCCGCCGCGGCCTCCCGGGCGGTCAAGGAGGCCACCGACACCTTCGGCAGCCTCGACGTGGTGGTCAACAACGCCGGCTACGGCAACAGCGCGCCGATCGAAGAGATGGACGAAGACGACTTCCGCGCCCAGATCGAGACCAACCTCTTCGGCGTCGTGAACGTCACACGGGCCGCCCTGCCCGTCCTGCGCACCCAGCGATCGGGAGTCTTCGTACAGTTCTCCTCCATCGGAGGACGCGTCGGCGGCACCCCCGGAATGGGCGCCTACCAGACCGCGAAATTCGCCGTGGAAGGCTTCTCCGAAGTCCTCGCCAGCGAGGTCGCGCCCTTCGGCATCAAGGTCGTCATCATCGAGCCGGGTGCGTTCCGCACCGACTGGCAAGGCTCCTCCATGGAGATCCACCCCGTCGGGCCCGAGTACGAGCAGACCGTGGGCGCCATCCACCGCTACCGGCGCGACACCGACGGCACCCAGCCCGGCGACCCGGCGCGCGCCGCCAAGATCATCATCGATGTCGTCCGCGACGACGACCCACCCCGACGGCTCCTCCTCGGCAGCGACGCCCTCGCCTCCGCCCGGAAAGCCGCCGAGATCCGCGCCGCGGAGACCGAGAAATGGGCCGACGTGAGCCGCTCTGCCGACTACCCCGCCGACGAACGTTAGCCATCACGAGCAGCCCCGACGGACATCAGGAAGGCGAGAGCCGGATGCGGCTCCCGCCTTCCACACCTTCAGCGTGCGGTGGTGAACAGGAAGGCGCAGTCCTGCACGGCCTCCACGCGGTGGCGGCGTTCGGGCATGACCAGCAGGTCGCCGGGCAGCCCGTCCCACGAGTCGGGCCCGGCGACAAGCCGGACTCGCCCGTGCAGCACGTGCATCGTGACCTCACCGGGATGCTCGTGTTCGTGCATGTGCTCGCCCTGCCGCAAGGCCATGACGGTCTGCCGCAACGAACGATCGTGCCCACCGTGGACGGTGGCGGCGCTGCGACCGCTGTGCGCCTCACGGGC
Source organism: Microbispora sp. H10885 (assembly GCF_014161415.1). Classification (NCBI taxonomy): domain Bacteria; kingdom Bacillati; phylum Actinomycetota; class Actinomycetes; order Streptosporangiales; family Streptosporangiaceae; genus Microbispora; species Microbispora sp. H10885. The sequence goes on from NZ_JABBWY010000005.1 coordinate 130,376, forward strand.
GAGTTCGAGCAGGTTGCGGACGAGCGCGGTCAGCGAAACCTTGGTCATGACTGCGGCGCGCGACGGTCTCGCCGCGCCTCCAGCTCTTCCGGGCTGACCACGGTCAGCATGGGCTGCCCGGGCGCGCAGAACATCGTCACCACGAACGCCGACTCCTCGTCTGCCAGATGGTTGCCGTCCTGGTAGTGGATCACGTCCCCACCGGGCTCCCAGAACGCCTCACCGGCACGGACGACCCGTACGGGCTCTCCTTCGAGCTCGAAGTTGATGGCCCCCTTGACCACGTACCCGTACGCGGGCCCGGAGTGCCGGTGAGGTGGCGCACCGGGGCTGTTCGGCGGCAACGTGACCAGGATCGTCATCGCCTCGGCCCCCTCCGGCGCGGGCGGCGCTCCCGGCACGGTGGCGACCACGTCGAGCTTCGGCGGCGGCCCGCTCTTGTCGGGGTTCTCGAGGTGGTGAGCGTGAGCGTGATCGGTGCTCATCAGGCTTCCTTGCTGGACGGTGGCCGGCTCGATCCGGCCGTGTACCAGCTCAGACCGGACAGCACCCCGATGCGTGACAACGCCCTGACCGGTGCGCCTGCCAGAAACCGGTTCGCCCGGCATATGGGCCGGACATCCGCCGGATCTTCGCGCGCCGGACACCTGGACGCGACGGCATCAGAGAGCCAACGCGGCCATGAAGGTCATGCCGGCCGCCATGCCGGCCGAGCACGCGTCCTGGGTGAGCACCCTTCGGTCCGCCCTCCTCACGTGCAGAACGCGGGTGAGCCGAGCGCAGGTCCAGGTCAGACCGACAACCAGGGCCACCGCAGCCGGCGAACCGCCTCCATGCGAGTGTCCGTACGAAGCGCCGGCAAGAGCGGGCGCACCGAACGCCGTCAGCACCAAGAGGATGGACATGCCCGCGAAGTCCTGGATGTGATGACCAATCTGCGTGCGGCGGGATGGGGAGCCGCAGAGCCAGCCGGCGGTGAGCAGCGCCAGCACCCCGGCGGAGAGGAACCAGCCGCCCAGATGCCCGGCCACCATGCCGAACGCCATGACGATGTGCGGCCACCTCCTGCTGGGACGTGCGGCGGGTAGCAGGGCCGGGGCGAGGGCCAGTACGCAGCCGGCCGACACCCCCACCGTGTGGAGGAGGGCCTGCATCAGGGGATCTCGACTTTCACCTGCCGGTACTCCTCATTCTTCGGACCAGCCGGGCTGGTGGTCGTCGGCGGTCGTCTGGGCGACGACGTTCACGCGGTCGAAGGCGCCACGACGACTGCGTCGCCGCTGTCCACCTCCTTTGACAGGACAACTCGGCAAGGCGTGACAGGAAGACCGAGCGGTGCCGGCCCGACTCGTCGACTACGACAGCGACCCGTTCGAGCGTGGCTGTCTCAGGAACTCCCGCGCGCCGCGCAGCCTGGTCGTCAGATGCCGCTGAGTGAGACGGCAGTCCAACCGGACATCGAGCGGCCCGGGCACGTCGGTGCCGGCACGCCGGCCGGATGGGAGCCGAGACGGATCGAGTCCGTCCCGCCGCGCTATCAGGCGCCCGAGCTCATATCGACTCATCGCGTCGGCCCCTGCTGCGTGGTGAGTTCCCGCGCGATCGGATCCCGCGAGTTCCAGAAGGGCCGCCGCCAGATCACTCACATGCACCGGGCAGCGCACGTCGTCGGTGAACAACACCCCATCCGTGTCGCCCGCGGCAAGTGCATGCACCATGTCTTCGTGTGCCGAGCCGCCGTCACCGATTATCAGAGAAGTGCGCACGATCACCGCCGTGGGATCGACTGCGATCGTCTCCCAGTCCGGCTGGCGGAAGGCCGCGTTGACGACGACGTCGGGACCGATCGCGCCGATCAAGCCGAATACGGCCTTACGGTCACGGACGTCGAGCGGCAGCCACTCGGCTCCCGGCACCGCTCCCGGCCGAGTCAGGTATGTGGCGGCCACGATCTGACCGGCCGTCGTGGCCTGCCGTACGAGTTCGCCGCCGAGAAGGCCGCTGCCGCCCACGATGAGAATTCGCACAGCTGCGACCGTAGTGGGCGATCAAGTGGAGAACACTCCGCCGGCGCGGTGGGGACCGCCGACGGCGTCCTTTTGGCATTTGTCATCGCGGTGATCCGCGAGGCCCATGTCGATCCGGTGGCATCGGCGACTACAGCGGGAAGCGGCGCAGAACCCACCCTTGAGCCATGACGACGGACGTGCGGGAAACGGCGGTCGCCCTGGACGTGGCGATCGCGGCGACCGAGCTCAGGCAGAGGTACGGCGAGTTCGAAGCGGTCAGGGGCGTTTCGCTGACGGTCCGCAGGGGCGAGCTGTTCGCCCTGCTCGGCACCAACGGCGCCGGGAAGACGACGACGATGGAGGTCTTGGAGGGCTACCGCCCCGCCACCTCCGGCGTCGTGGAGGTGCTGGGGATCGATCCGTACCGCAGGCGCCGGGCGCTCAGCCCGCGGGTCGGGATCATGCTGCAGGAGAACGGCTTCCTCTCCGACCTGACGGTGGCCGAGACCATCGGGCTGTGGCGTGACCTGCACGCGAACCCCCGTCCTCTGGACGAGTCGCTGGAGCTGGCCGGGCTGGCGGACAAGGCGCGGGTCAGGGTACGGCAGTTGTCCGGCGGCCAGAAGCGCAGGCTCGACCTGGTGCTGTCGATCATCGGCCGTCCCGAGGTGGTGTTCCTGGACGAGCCCACGACCGGGATGGACCCCGAGGCGCGCCGGACCACCTGGGGCCTGATCCGCGACCTGGTGACGGACGGCACGACCATCCTGCTCACCACGCACTACCTGGAGGAGGCCGAGCATCTCGCGAGCCGGCTCGCCGTGATGCACGAGGGCGAGATCCGGGTCGAGGGGACGCTGGAGGAGGTCGTCGGCAGGCACGGCGACCGCGTCTCCTTCCGGCTGCCGCCGGAGATCCCCCTGGACGCCCTTCCGCTGATCGGCGGCCACACCCCCGGCGTCGCCCTGTCGGGCGGGACGCCCGTCGTCACGTACACCGTCACCGGCGGCGACCAGGCCACGCGGGCCCACAAGGCGCTGGTGCCGCTGTTCGCCTGGGCCGCGGAGCGCGGCGTCGCGCTCGAACGGCTCGCCGTCCGGACCGCCTCACTTGAGGACGTCTTCCACTCCGTGGTGAAGGAGACCGCATGAACGACGTGGCGCAGGCGGTGCGGCTGGCCCGCGTCGACCTCACCCTTGTCTTCCGCAACCGTACGGCGTTCGTGAACGCCGTCCTGCTGCCGCTGCTGATCGCCGGCGCGCTGGCGTCCAACGGCGTCGGCGAAGGAACCGCCGGCATCCCGGGGACGCAGTACGTGATGACCGGGATGATGGCCTTCATCCTGGTCTTCGCGACGTTCATGAACCTCGCCGGCTTCTACACCTCCCGCCGTGAGGAGATGGTGCTGAAGCGCCTGCTCGGCGGGCCGGCCACCAGGACGGCCGTCCTCGGCGGCAGCGCCCTCGGCGCGACCGCCGTGTATCTCGGCCAGGTGATCATCCTCTGTGTGCTCATGTCCGCCGCAATGGGTACCAGCGCCCCGGCCGACATCCTGCTGCTGCTGCTCGCCGCGCTTCTCGGCGCGGCCTTCTTCTCCCTGCTCGCCATGGCCGTCTCCGGCCTGTCCTCCACCGGGGAGATGGCGCAGATCGCGACCCTGCCGGTCGTGCTGCTCCTGGTCGGCGGCTCGCCGGTGATGCTGCCACCGGAGATGCTGCCGCCGGCACTGCGCACCGCGATCGAGTTCCTGCCGATGACGCCCATTGTGGAGACCATGCGGACCGCCTACCTGGGGCTGGACTACATCGGCGCCGGTCACGAGCCGCTCGGCCCCCTGGAGCGCTGGGGCGCCGCCCTGCCCTCCCTGGGCCTCCTCGCCGTGTGGATCGCGGTCGCCGCCCTGCTGGCCCGGGCGTTCTTCCGCTGGGATCCGCGCCGGGGCTGATGGGTAAGGTTGGGCCATGAACGCCGGGATCAAGCGGGCGCGTCACATCACCTTCTGGACCCTGGCCCTCGAGTTGGTGTTCGCATGGCTCGGCCCGGTGATCCAGATCGTGGTGAGCAGAACCGAGGGCGGGGTCGGCTGGAGCCGCCTCGTCCTCGTGGCCGGGGGTCTTCCGATCTTCAGCTGGCTGTTCCTCCGCATCGTCCGCGCCGCCGTCGACGGCCGGTACGCCGTACGCGAGGTCGTCGCCTCCGGCGCGCTCGCCCTGGTGATGATCGTCCTTGGGGCGGTCCTCGTGGCTGATGTTCCCGGGGTCGCCTCCGCGATGCTGCCGTTCTCCTGGAGCACGCTGACCACGACGTGGACCGGGGTGGCGGTGCTCGGCGTGAGCGCCCGGGCCGCCGTGGCGCTGACGGCGGGCGCCGCGGGCGTCTACGTCGCGCTCGACTTCCTGTTGCTTCCCGGCTTCGGCGAGCAGCGCGCCGAGCTCTTCCTCTATCTGCCGATGCTGGCGCTGCTGCCCTACAGCAACCGGCTCTGGCTGTGGATCTACCGCATGGTCATCCAGGCCCACGAGGGCAGGAAGGCGCAGGCCGAGCTCGCCGTGACGGAGGAGCGCCTCCGGTTCGCCCGGGACCTGCACGATCTGGTCGGCCACAGCCTCTCCGCCATCGCGGTCAAGAGCGAGCTCGCGGTCAAGCTCGCCCGCGTGGCCCCCGACCAGGCGACGGAGGAGATGACGGCCGTACGCGGACTGGCCAAGGACGCCCTGCGGGAGATCCGGGAGGCCGTGCGGGGCTACCGCGCCATCGACCTGTCCGCCGAGCTGGGCAGCGTGCGTGCCGTGCTGGAGGCGGCGAACATCCGGTGCACCCTCGAACTGCCGGAGCGGACACCGCAGGGCGAGGCGGCCACGCTGCTCGCGTGGGTGGTCAGGGAGGGCGCCACCAACACGCTGCGGCACAGCGCCGCGACCCGGTCCCGCGTCACGCTGAGGCTGACCGGCGCGACGGCGGTGCTGGAGATGGTCAACGACGGGGTAGGCGGCCAGAGCACCGACGACGGCGGCACCGGTCTCATCGGGCTGAGCGAGCGGCTGACCGCCGCCGGCGGCAGCCTGACCGCCCGGCCGACCGGTTCGGGCGAGTTCGTCCTGCGGGCCGTCGTGCCGACCACCGACCGCGCGCACGTCCTCACCGAGGCGGTGGCCCGATGACCGACCCGATGATCCGCATCCTGCTCGCCGACGACGAGCACCTCATCCGCGGCGCGATCGCCACCCTGCTCGGGCTGGAGCCCGACCTCGAGGTCGTCGCCCAGGTGAGCCGGGGCGACGAGGTGGCACCCGCCGTGCGGGAGCACCGGCCCGACGTCGTGGTGCTGGACATCGAGATGCCCGGGATGGACGGCCTCACCGCCGCCGAGGGACTGCCGGGCCAAGCGATGATCATCTTGAGCAGCTTCGGGCGGCCGGGACATCTGCGGCGGGCGCTTGCCGCCGGGGTGCGCGGCTTCATTCCGAAGGACGCCTCGGCCGACGAGCTGGCCAGGGCCATCCGCAAGGTGCACGCCGGAGGGCGTTACCTCGACCCGGAGATGGCGGCGTCGGCGATGATGGCGGGCGACAGCCCGCTGACCGACCGCGAGCGCGGCGCGCTGTCGCTGGCGGCCGAGGGCGCGTCGGTGCGGCAGATCGCCACGGCGCTGCACCTGACCGAGGGGACCGTGCGCAACTACCTGTCCAGCGCCGTCACGAAGCTCGGCGCGCCCAACCGGATCACCGCGATCCGCGCCGCCCAGGAGAAAGGCTGGCTCTGACGTCCTCCCCCGTCTGGCCGGCGGCAGAGCCCGCCCGCCGGTCCTCCCCGACTCCGTACGCCGTCGACCGGAAGAGGAACGAGGCCCACGAGCGGTAGGGCCGCCAGGCGTCGGCGACCTTCCGGTACGCGCTCGCCGTGGCGTCCTGCGGCAGCCCGTACGCCTCGCGGAGGATCGCGAACAGGCGCGGTTCGTCGCCCGGGAACGCGTCGGGCGCCCCCGCGCCCCTGATCAGGATCAGGCCCGCGGAGAACGGCCCCACACCGGGCAGGGCGCGAAGCTCGGCCAGCGCCTCCGGCGGGTCGAGCGCGCGCAGGTGCTCGGTGGTCAGCACGCCGTCGAGCGCCGCGCGGGCCAGGCCACGCAGCCACTCCTCCTTCTGCTCGGGCAGGCCGAGTCCGTCGGCGTTCACCAGCGACACGGGCGGCGGGAAGGCGGTGTACGCCCGGCCGTCCAGCTCGACCGTGGCGCCGTACCGCTCCGCGATGCGCTGTTTGAGCCGGGACGCGATGAGCATCGACGAACGCTGCACGATCACCGCCCAGCAGGCGGCCTCCCACGGGCTCCAGAAGCACAGCGGCCGCAGGCCGGGGCTGCGGCGCTGCAACTCCCCGAGCACCGGATCGGACTCGCCGATCTCGGCGAAGCCCGAGCCGTCGACGTCCAGGGACAGGATGCGGGCCACCTCACCCCGGATCGCCGGCCCCGCGGGCCTGGTCGTCCGCACCGCTACCCCGCCCGGCGCGGCGGTCACCGCCACGCCGATCGGCAGCCAGTCGGCCTCGGCGCAGTAGGCGAAGCGCAGCGTCCTGCCGTCGGAGGGCAGCCCGCTGGTGGCCGGCCAGTCCTCGACGAACCGGAGCGTCGCGTCGAAGTCGAACGGGCCCGTGGCGGTGAGCGTGAATTCATGCCCGGTCATGCGGGACATCGTACGGACGCGGACCGACAACCCGGCACGCCGTACGCCGTCGTTCCCGCCATACCGGGCCGAAGTGCCGGGCCTGAAGTGCCGGGCCGGGGTGCCGGCCCGGCACACGTCTCGCTCCGGGACAGGGTCAGGGGCTGGTGCAGGTGGCGGTGGGGGTGGCCGCGCTGCCGTTGGCGGTGAAGCCGAACGTCGTGGAACCGTCCGCCGCGATCGAGCCGTTGTAGGACTCGTTGGTCACGGTCACCGAGGAACCGGACGTGCTCTGCCGGCCGTTCCACAGGCTGCTGATGCTCTGCCCGCCCGGCCAGCTCCACTTCACGGTCCAGCCGTTCACCGGCGCGCTGCCCGCCCGCACCGTCACCTCGGACTGGAACCCGCCGCCCCAGCTGTTGATCGTCTTGATCGTCGCCGAGCACGCACCCCCGATGGGAGACGAAGACGGGCTCGGCGAGGCGCTGGGCGACCGGGACGGCGACACCGACGGCGACGACGTGGGTGACTGTGACGGCGACTGGGACGGCGACTGTGACGGCGAGGAGGTGCCGCTGTTGAGCGCGCTCAGGGCCGCCTGGTAGGCGGGCTTGGGCTGGTAGCCGGAGTCCCACGTCATGGGAGCGCCGTAGCCGGGGAACGTCCCGGGAATCCAGGTGTGGCCGTCGTCCACGCCCCACTGCGACACACCCACGCAGCGAGGAACGGCCAGGCAGGCGTTCACGACCCTGCCGTAGTCGGTGCCCTGCTGCTGCAGCTCGGAACTGTCCGCCGGCATCTGGATGCGGTCGTCGAGCTCGGTGATCGCGACGTCCAGGCCCAGGGCGGCGAAGCGCTCCATGTTCGCCTGCAGGGACGACGGCACCTGGCCGACGATGAAGTGGCTCTCCAACCCGATGCCGTGCAACGGGACGCCCTGGGACAGCAGCGACTGCGCGAGCGAGTAGAGCCCGTTGCTCTTCGCGTTGATGCCCTCGATGTTGTAGTCGTTGATGTACAGCTTGGCGTTCGGGTCGGCGGCGTGCGCGGCCCGCAGCGCGGCGGCGATGTAGCCGGAGCCCATCGCCCTGTAGAACACGTCCTGGCGCAGGGTGCCGTCCTCGTTGTACGGCTCGTTGACGACGTCCCAGGCGTAGACCTTCCCCTTGTAGTGGGTGGCCTCGGTGGTGATGTGGTTCTCCATCACGCCCTGGACCTGGTTGAGCGGCAGGCTGCCGACCCAGGCGGGCAGCTGGGCGTGCCACACCAGGTTGTGCCCGCGTACCCGCATGCCGTGCGACTGGGCGAAGGAGACGATCTGGTCGCCCGACCCGAAGTTGAACGAGCCCTTGGACGGCTCGGTGGCGTCCCACTTCATCTCGTTGCCGGGGGTCACCATGTCGAACTGGGCCGCGGCGAGGTTGACCTCGGCGCTGATACCGAGGTCTCCCCGTGTCAGCGCGGTGCCGAAGTACCTCCCCCTGGCCTCCGCCGCGGCCTTCAACGTCGAGGCCGCGTGAGCGGGGATCGCGAGCCCGAGCGCGACGGCGCCGGCGGCGATGACCGCCAAGGCCGTGGCCGGCCCCCGCGCGCGAGTCCGATGCCGTTCCGTCCCGGTAGTGGGCGGTTTCATGTCAGCCCTCCAGAGAGATCTGATCCCGAACTGCGAACGTGCGCACTCGCCAGCACAGAGCGTGTAATTGTTAGCGCTAACATTCGTGGGACTCTCCGCTCCTGGGCCGATGGTGGCGCAGCAGCGGAGCCAATACGACGGGGAGCGGCGCGTCAAGGAGGCGGCCGGGCCACTCCCCGGAAGGACTCGCCGCGAACGACCCGTTTCACCACCTCATCCGGCGTCCCCAGCCGTACCACAGGCGGGTCGCCTCTTGCTGAAACGTTCACCCTTGCTGACGCCACCGGTCAGATCGGGTGCGCTCACGCTCCGGAGGCATGCGGGACGAGCCGCGCCATGTCCCCAGGCCCAGGTCAGAGATAACCCCAGGCCGCCGCGATCTCCCGCAGCGGCTCGGCCACCTCTTCGGCAGCGGGCAGCGGGCAGCGGGCGGCCGCGCTGCACCCGCCCGCTGCGGATCTTGTCGCGCCAGTCCCCGATGCCTTTGACGAACTCGCCGTGGTCCTTGTCGCCGTAGCGGATCATCTCGGGCTCGTACTCGACGCCGAGCCAGGCGCAGACCCGGCGCAACTCGCCTTCCGTGTCGTCGACGAGCCTCTCGTACCGGACGACGAGCCCCTCGCGCCTGCGCCTGGAAACGATCTCCTTACCGCTCCTGACCAGCTCCCGGTGCAGCAGACGGTCCCACAGGATGTGCTCGATGTCGCTCGTACGGTGCCCGGCCGCCTCCATGGCCTGCCGTACGGGCTCGGTGGTGAGGGTCACGGCGATCCGCCGGACGTGCAGTTCGTGTGGCGCGTGGATCCTGGAATGGCTGTTCAGCAGCACCCGGAAGAGCGTGGAACCGGACCTGACCGGGGAGAGCACGAACACCGGCGCGCGGAGGAGGCGGTCGCTCTCCTGGATCGGCGACAGCCGGGGCGGACGGCGCGCTATGAGGGGGAGATCGCCAGGACCGCCTCGTCGGGCCGCACGCTCGTCAGCCGGAGGTGGATGTCGCCGATGCGGGCGGGCCGGTCCATGGTCAGCGTCAACGCTCCCCTGGTCCGGCAGCGGCCGTTGACGCAGTCCTGGCTGACCCCGACGTTCATGCCCTCGACGCGGTAGCCGCCGGAGGAGCCCTCGAAACGCAGGCGCACCACGCCCTGGTCGAGGGCGGCCACCGTGAGCGCGTCGAGGCCGGTGGCGGCGTCGAGCCGCAGCCGGTCTCCCTGCCGGACCTCCACCTCGCAGTCGGCGTTCCGGCACGCCTCCGGATCGGCGGCTGCCCGTACCGCCGGCGAGGCGGGCGGCGGGGCGGGCGTGGTCAGGGGGACCGGGTCCGTGGTGGACACGGCGGCGGGTGTGGCCGCGGGCCGTGACCGCGTCGGCGGCTCCGGGGCTCCGCACGCCGTCAGCAGCACGGCCACCGGCACGGCGACGAGACCGATCCGCCCGGCGAGGACGCACGCCCCCGATGCAACCCGCATGACACCCGCTCCCCGTCGCGCCCCCGAATACGCCGGCGGCCGCACCTCACGACTGTCTTCGCAGGTCACACCGCCATCGAAGACTCTCCCCACGCATCGGTCAGCCCAACCGGCCGGGTCCCGCGCGGTTCGCCGTCTAGGGCCGTACCGCCGCCCTGCCGGGACTGCCGGTGGACGCCGGCACCCTGCTGCCGTTCCCGGCGTCCGCCGGTGCCCTGCTGAAAACCGGTCCGGTGCGCTCCGGTCCCGGCGCCAGGACGGTGCTCAGGGCTCCGGTGATCTGGTGGGCGGTCCTGCGGACGGCCGGGCCCAGGCGCGGCAGCGCCGCGGCGCCCGCCGGGGCCGCGACGGAGACGACCATGCACACCCGGCCGTCCGGCGCGAAGACGGGCGCGGCGGCGCAGCAGACCCCTTCGGCGTACTCCTCCCGCGCGTAGCTCACGCCCTCACCGCGGACGGCCGCGAGCTCGCGTTCCAGCGTGGCCGGGCCGGTCACCGTACGGCCCGTCATCCGCCGGGGGGCGGGACCGGCGTAGAAGGCCTTCCGCAGTCCGGCGTCATGGGCGAGCAGCGCCTTGCCCGCGGCCGTGCAGTGGAGCGGCGCGCGGTCGACGCCGTCCGACGGCGACCTGACCCGGTTGTGCCCATACAGCCGTTCGACGTACGCGACCTCGCCGCGGTCGGGCACGGCGAGGTTGACGGTCTGGCGGGTGGCCTCGTACAGCTGGAGCAGGTAGGGCAGGACCGCCCGGCGGCAGTCCGGCACCCGGCGGCCCTGCACGGGCCAGCCGCGTGGCGACAGCAGTTCGGCGAAGCGCCCGTCGACCGTGTAGTCGCCGCCCCTGCGGGTGACCAGGCCGCGTCCCTGCAGGACCCCGAGCAGGCGGTGCGTGGTCGTCTTCGAGAACCCGGTCGAACGGTGCACCTGGGTGAGGTTCATCGGCCTCATACCGACCGCCAGGCAGAAGAGGATCGCGATCCCGCGCTCCAGGCTGCCCAGGGCCGACGCCGTCTCCGCCCTGCCGGACCGTTCCATCAGCACGATCGCAGACCTCCGTCATCGCATTCCGAAGAGCACCTTGTGATCGGCCAGCGGCCACCCTAACCGGAGCGCCGCGCACGTGCGGCGGTTTCCGGCGAGGGCGGCCGGCGTACGGCCAGGGCGGCGGCGTTCAGCCGACCTCCACGCTGTCCAGGACGCCGAGAGCGTCGGGCACCAGCACGGCCGCGGAGTGATAGGTCGTCACGAGATAGGAGATGACCGCCTTGTCGTCGATGCCGGTGAAGCGCACCGACAGACCCGGCTCGTACTCGTCCGCCAGGCCGGTGCGGCGCAGCCCGACGACTCCCTGTTTCTCGGTTCCGGTGCGCATCACCAGGATCGAGGTGAGCCCGCGGTCGGTGACGGGGATCTTGTCGCAGGGCAGTATCGGGACCCCCCGCCACGCCATCACCTTCGCGCCGCCGGACTCGGTGACGTCCGGATACAGGCTCCGGGCGGTGCACTGGCGGCCGAAGGCGGCGATGGCCCGGGGGTGGGCCAGGAAGTAGTGTGAGCTGCGCCGGCGGGCCAGCAGTTCGTCGAGGTCGTCGGGGGTGGGCGGGCCCGACCGGGTGTGGATGCGCTGCTTGAGATCGGCGTTGTGCAACAACCCGAAGTCGCGGTTGTTGACCAGCTCGTGCTCCTGCCGCTCCCGCAACGCCTCGACCGTCAGCCGCAACTGCTGCTCGGTCTGGTTCATCGGCTCGTTGTACAGATCCGCCACCCGCGAATGCACCCGCAGAATCGTCTGCGCCACACTCAGCTCATACTCCCGCGGCCCCAGCTCGTAATCCACGAACGTCCCCGGCAGCGTCGCCTCACCCACATGCCCCGCCGCCAGCGCGATCTCCGCCTCCCCGTACCGGTTGGCCGGACGTCCGGCCGCCGGGCGGTTCAGCTGCTCCCGCAGGCTGTCCGAGCGCTCGGTCAGCTCGTCGGCCACCGGCCGTTCGAGCACGAGCACGACGCAGCGGGTGAGCGCCCTGGCGGGGGGCGCCGCCGGGCCGGTGAGATCACCGAGGTGATCCCCGTCGGCCACGACCCGGAGCAGCGTCTCGCCACCGTACTCGCCGACGCCGACGCAGGCGATCTTGCCGTGGGCGACCAGGACCACCTGCCCGGCGGGCACCGGTTCGTCCTGGTCCAGTTCGTGCTGCACGAACCGGTCCGCCAGCGCGGCCAGCACCTCCGCGTCGGCGTACCCGTGCAACGACGGCAGTTCGCACAGCTCGGCCGGGATCACCCTGACCTCGGCCCCGGTCGAGACGAACGTCACCCGCCCGTCTCCCGTGGTGTAGGTCAGCCGCCGGTTGACCCGGTAGACCCCGCCCTGCACGTCGATCCACGGGAGCACCCGCAGCAGGTGGCGAGGGGTGATCTCCCGCATCTGCGGCGGGGTCTTGGTGGTGGTCGCGAGGGTGCGCGCGGCCCTGGTGCCCAGGGCCAGCCGCGACGCGCCGTCGGGCCCGATCGGCGCGCTCATGAGGCACCCGCCGTGAGGTGGAGCACGGGCGGGTGCGCGGCGCCGTCCCCAGCGGGCGCGCCGTACGTGGTCGCGCCGTACGTGGTCGCGCCGTACGTGGTCGCGCCGTACGCGCGAGCGAGGGAGCCGATCCTGGCGGTGGCGGTGCCGAGGCCGGTCGGGCCCTGGGTCCACCGGGCCACCGGACCCGCGCGCAGTTCCTCGTCGAGATAACGCCGGCACCGTTGATGCCAGCGCAGGATGGCGGCCATCCAGTTCCGCAGATCGGTCACGTACGCCGCGACCGACTCCCGTACGGCCTCGCCCGCGTCGATCCGGTCGAGCAGGGCCGGCAGGTCGATGGTGGTGATGTGCTCGAACTGCCTCATCCGGCTCGTCATGAGCCCGTCCACCACCGTCACGCCCTCCTGCGGCGGGCAGTCGAGGAAGGTGGACATCACCAGGACCGCGTTGTGCAGTTCGCCCTCGTACTGGATCTCCTTGCGGTAGGAGAACAGGTCGTTGAGCAGGCACGCGTAGTCCTGGGCGGCGTCGGTCATGCCGAGGAACTCGCGGGTCAGGTGGATCTCCACGGGGATCACCCGGTCGGGGGCGAGCCTGGCGAGGCACATCGTCATGTGCGAGCCGAAGGTCCTGCGCCGCATCTCCAGGTAGTCGACGGGGTCGGGCACCCGGTTCTGGGCCTGGTTGGCCAGCTCCCACACCCAGCTGTCGATCATCTCCTCCACCGACGTGCGGAAGATCTCGCGGGAGCCGGTCGGCAGCGGCCCCGCGGTGCGCGGCCACAGGTCGGCGAGCCCTCGTTCCAGCCCCGTCGACGGGGTCAGCCGCGGGACGAGATCCAGCGGCATGAGCTCCTTGAGCCGCCGGTTCAGGAGCTTCGCGCCGACCAGGTCACGCGCCGCGCCGAAGACGCGTGGATAGTAGTCGTCGCCGTACGTCCCCCAGGCCAGCCAGTTGGTGGCCAGGACCAGCTCGTCGGCGGTGGCGTCCGGGGTGATGCCGGACGCGCAGAGAGCCAGGTCGAATCCGGCGAGCCGCCGTTCGTCCCACACGGCGGTCGCGGGGATGCCGGGAACCCCGTCGAAGAACCCCATCGCCGCGCACCACTCCAGGTCGGCCGCGCGCGCCGCGTCCAGGTGCGGGTTGTCGCGCACCTGGAACGGCATGTACGGCTCGGGCAGCCGTACACCAGCCGCCGCGAAGGGCCTGTGGGTGTGGTTGCGCAGGCCGCCCGCGCCCGTGAGGTGGGCGCGCGAGACGTTCATCCCGAAGGCCCCCGCCTGCCCGCCGTTCTTCGTGTAGCGGCTGGAGGCCGAGTGCCAGGCGTGGCCTCCCGCCTGCCAGTCCTGCAGCCCCTTGGCGTACCGGAGGACGAGCCCCTGCTCGGGCGGCGAGACCGCCTCGTCGGCGAAGAGCGCCGGCAGTTCGGTCAGCGCGGTGTGCTCGAACTGGTGCAGCCGCGACGTGAGCAGGTCGTTGGTGATCTCCACGGCCCGGGCGGTGTCACAGCCGAAGAAACGCTCGCAGACCAGCACGCAGTTGGACAGCTCGCCTTCCTCCCGCACCTCCCGCTCGTAGGAGAACAGGTCGTTGCGCAGGTGCACGGAGTCGGCGAACGACTCCGTCAGCACCCGGATCGGCCGGCTGCCGGCCAGCCGGGCCGGAAGCTCCGCGCCCGCCGCGTGCTCGACCAGCGCCGCCGACCACGGGGCGCCGCCGACCTTCCGGCGTTCCTCGATGTACTCGATGGGGTTGGAGACGGCGTCCCGTTCGATGTGGAACAACTCCCACATCGACTCCTGGAGCAGATCCCGGGTGACCCGGACGAACCGCCGCCGCCACGCCGCCGACATGGCGGGCACGGTGCGGAGCCACAGGTCGGCCAGTCCCCGTTCCACGGGGTTGACCGGCTCGGGCGGGTCGTCCGCCATGAACGCGTCGAGCCGGTCCAGGTACTCCTGGGCGCCGTCGAGATCCCTGCTGCGTTTGAAGGTCTCCAGGAAGTGGTCGTCGAAGTAGAAGACCCAGACGTACCAGTCCGTCACCAGGTCCAGCTCCGGGGCGGAGCAGTCGGGATGGGTGTAGGCGCACATCAGGCCGTAGTCCATCGCGTCGAGCGACTCCACGGTCCAGATGTCCGGATCGTCCAGCATCCCCATCCGCTCCGCCCAGCCGCGGGTGTGCGTACGGGCGGTCTCGACGTGCGGGTTGAGCCTCGGCGGATACGGGAGATAGAAGTCCGGCAGCCGGTAGGACGACATCACAGGACCTCGACGCTCTCCAGGATGCCGAGGGCGTCGGGGACCAGCACGGCCGCCGAGTAGTAGGTCGTCACGAGGTAGGAGATGATCGCCTTGTCGTCGATGCCCATGAAGCGCACGGACAGACCCGGCTCGTACTCGTCCACCAGGCCGGTGCGGCGCAGGCCGACGACGCCCTGGTCCTTCTCCCCCAGGCGCATGACCATGATCGAGCTGACGCCCTGGTCGTTGACGGGGATCTTGTTGCACGGCAGCAGCGGGACCCCGCGCCAGGCGGGCGCCTTCTGGCCGTTGAACTCGACGGTCTGTGGATAGATGCCCCGGCTGTTGCACTGCCGGGCGAAGGCCGCGATCGCCTTGGGGTGGGCGAACATGACGGTCGGGTTCTTCCAGACGGTGGTCAGCAGTTCGTCGAGGTCGTCGGGGGTGGGCGGGCCCGACCGGGTGTGGATGCGCTGCTTGAGATCGGCGTTGTGCAACAACCCGAAGTCGCGGTTGTTGACCAGCTCGTGCTCCTGCCGCTCCCGCAACGCCTCGACCGTCAACCGCAACTGCTGCTCGGTCTGGTTCATCGGCTCGTTGTACAGATCCGCCACCCGCGAATGCACCCGCAGAATCGTCTGCGCCACACTCAGCTCATACTCCCGCGGCCCCAGCTCGTAATCCACGAACGTCCCCGGCAGCGTCGCCTCACCCACATGCCCCGCCGCCAGCGCGATCTCCGCCTCCCCGTACCGGTTCACCGGGCCGTCCGGGTCCTCCCGGTACGCCGACACGTGCTCGCGCAGGCTCTCCGACAACGCCAGCAGACGCTCGAAGGCGTCCCTGGTCAGGGCGAGCACGGTGCACGGCGTCACCGTCCGCACCGTCCACTCCCACCGCGCCTCGGGGTGCACCAGCATCTGCTCGCCGACGTACTCCCCGTCGGCCAGCACCCCGAGCAGCGTCTCGTTGCCGTACGCCCCCTCACCGATCTTGTCCACCTTGCCGTGGGCCAGCAGCACGACCTCCTCCATCGGAGTCCCCGCCGCCGCGATGACCTGCCCCGCCTCGTACTCCCGCTGCGTGAACAGATCGGCCAGCGACGCCAGCACGTCGGCGTCGCCGAAACCCCGCAGCGCCGGCAGCTCACACAGCTCGGCGGAGATGACCCGCACCTCCGCTCCGGTCGAGACGAACGTCACGCGCCCGTCGGCCACCTGGTAGGTCAGCCGGCGGTTGACCCGGTAGACGCCGCCGACGGCCTCGATCCAGGGCAGCACGCGCAGCAGGTGCCGGGAGGTGATCTCCTGCATCTGCGGCGGGGTCTTGGTCGTCGTGGCCAGGTTGCGCGCGGCCCTGGTGCTCAGGCTGAGCCTGCTGTCGTTCGGCGCGCTGGTCTGCGGGGTCGTTTCGGTCACAGCACATCACCCATCTTCTGATCGGCCGGCGGCCGGTTGTCCGCTAACAGGTCGTGCTCGTCGCCGAGCGGTGGAGGGGAAGGCATCGGAGGGGCGCCGCCCGGAGGGTCCCGCGCCGCCGGACCGGCCCCAGCGCGAAAGGCGCGGGTCGGGCGGTTGGGGCGAAGGACGCGGGAAGCCGCCGATGACGCGGGCGAGCCGTTCGCGCGCCTCACCGGACGCGACGCGTGAGCCGCTCGGTGAGCACCGCCAGCGCCTCGGCCGCCTCCGGCGTGATCGGGCAGTCGCGCAGCGCCGCGAGCGCCTGGCCGGTCCGCTGGACGATCAGCTCCTCGACCCGGTCGAGCGCGCCGGTGTCCACGATGATCCGCCGCAGCTCCGCCGCCCGCGCCTCGTCCAGTGCGGGATCGCCGTGCCAGGTGCGCAGCAGGTCCCGTTCCGGTCCGCGGGCCCGCGCGGAGGCGTACGCCATGAGCACGGTCCGCTTTCCCTCACGCAGGTCGTCGAGGACGGGTTTGCCGGTGACCGAGGGATCGCCGAAGACGCCGAGGACGTCGTCGCGCAGCTGGAACGCCTCCCCCAACGGCAGGCCGAACCGGGAGTAGGCCTCCAGCAGGCTCGGCGGGGCCCCGGCGAGCGCCGCGCCGATCTGCAGCGGGCGCTCCACCGTGTAGCGCGCCGTCTTGTACCGGATCACCGTGAGCGCCTGCTCGACCCCGTCGTCACCCCGGGCGTGCGCCAGCAGGTCGAGGTACTGACCGGTGACGACCTCGGTGCGCATGCGGTTGAAGAGGTCGCGGGCCGCGCGGGCCCGCACGTCGGCGGGCGCGGCGTCCGCGAGCAGTTCCTCGGCCCAGGCCTGGGCGAGCACTCCCAGGAGGATCGCCGCGGACTGGCCGAACGCCTCGGCCGCCCCGAACCGCCCCGGCCGCGCGAGCCCCCGGTGGATCGTCGGACGTCCCCGGCGCAGCTCGCTGCCGTCCATGAGGTCGTCGTGGATGAGAAGACCGGCGTGGTAGAGCTCCAGCGCCGCGCCGGTGGCGACAACCGCCGCCTCGCGAAGCTCCTCACCGCCGGCGCCCCGCCAGCCCCAGTAACACAGCAGAGGCCGGACCCGCTTGCCACCCTCGATCACGAATTCACGCAGCAGGCGGTATCCCTCGGCCACGTCGTGGTCGCCGACCGGAGGGCGCCGCGCGTCGAGGAAGTCGGACAGCAGTTCGTCGACCCGCCGCCGGACCCGGCCGGTGATGCCGGTGATGGACGTGTCCACGATCTCCGCCGTCATGGTCGGCCTCCTCGTCGGCGCGCCGGTCTCCCTGCGGAAAGTTACTTAATGAGCACGCAAAGTAGAACCACGCGTTCCGATAGTCGGAACTTCTCCCCGGTTCACCCCGTGATCCGTCACATCACGCGAAAACCGGCTCCGCGGAGCGGCGCCGAGCCCGCCCGGCCGATCGCGGAGTGGTAGGCGCTGGCGAGGATGTCTCGGGAGGTGAGGGCGTCGGGGCGGTCGGGGCCCAGCACCGCGCGGGCCCGCCCTCCTCGGGGCGGCCCGCACGGCTTGATCACCCGGGCAGTTCCGAAAACCACCAATTCATTAAAGAACGAGGAGAGGTAACACGTTCGTCACTCCGGGCGACACTTCTCGGGCTGGGCAGCAGTCTGGAGACATGGCGCAGGCGAGGGATGGTTCAGCACCGGCGCCCCGGTCACGGATGGGGCGGGGGATGGCGATCGCGGCGATCATGGTGCTGGCGGGTCTGCTGGTGGTGGGGCTGGTCGGGTTCTTCGCCGATCCGTTGCATCTGCCGCCACAGGTGCTGGAGGTGCTGGATCAGCGGGCGAGCGTGGTGAGCATGTTCATCGGCTCCGCCGGTCTGGTCGTGGCGGTGGTGGCCCTGCTGCTGCAGGTGCGCGCTGACGTGAGGCAGGCGGCCTCCCAGCCGGCCGCAGCAGCGCCTGCCGTGCCGGGCGTCCCGCAGACGCCACCGGCGGGATCACCCGTACAGCGGACCGTGTCCGGCGGTGAGCGGCACAGCTATGGCGGCGACCACATTGAGTTCCACGGCAACGCCTTCGGCGGCACAGTCGTGGGCAAGCAGGTGACCGGGCCCACGCCCCCGACGCCCACCTTCGTGGACGGGGATAGCGATGACCGGGGATGAGCCGCCCAGCGGCACCGCCGGGGACCACATCGAGTTCCACCACAACCTCATCGAAAAGGCCGTCGGCGTCGAACACCATCACCACTACCCGCCCCCACCGGAGCGGGCGCCGGGTCAGATCGTCGAGGGAGACATCCCGCAACGCCCGCCTGGGTTCCAGCCGCGCGAGCAGCTGCTGCGCCGCCTGGCCGTCCTGCTGGACGATGGGCCCTCCGCGAAGCACGCGGACGCCGGCAACGGCGGGGCGGTGGCGATCTGCGCGGTGGCGGGCACCCCGGGTGTGGGCAAGACGATGCTGGCCGCCTCCTACGCCTGGGCCTGCCAGGCGGCGGGCTGGCCGGTGGTCGCCTGGATCGCCGCCGAAAGCACCGACCAGATCGTGACCGGGCTGGCCGCCCTGGCCGAGCGGCTTGGCCAACGTCGGCCCGACGACGACGCCGCCACGGCCGCGGCCCGGGCCAGATCCTGGCTGGCCGCCACCACCCGGCCCGCGCTGCTGGTCTTCGACAACGCCGCCGACGTCGCCGTGGTGCGCCGCTGGTGCCCGGCCACCGGCGCCACCCGCGCGCTCATCACTACCCGCAACCGCGCCTTCCTGCGCTCCTATCAGCCACTCGAGGTCGGCGTGTTCACCCTCGACCAGGCGCAGGCTTTCCTGCACCGGCGTACCGGCCTGGACGACCCCGGCGGCGCCGCCGAACTCGCCACGGAGCTGGGACACCTGCCGCTGGCGCTGGCCCAGGCCGCCTCCGTGATCGCCCGCCTGCATCTGGACTACCCCAGCTACCTGGACCTGCTGCACGCCTTCCCCATCGGCGACTATCTGCCCGCCCACGACGGCGACGCCTACCCGGCCGGCACCGCCCAGGCCATCATGCTGTCGATCACCCAGGCGGAGGCGTCCCTGCCCTCGGCCCCGCACCTGCTGGCGATGCTCTCGGTGCTGTCGCCGGCGGGCATCCCCCTGACGGTGCTGTCGGCCGGGAGCAAGGCCGGTATCCACCCGGTGCACCTGCGGGAAACGCTCGCCGCCCTGGCCGATAACTGCTTGATCTCCTTCAGTGAGGACGGCGCCACCGTCCTGATGCACCGCCTGGTGCAACGCGTGCTGCGCGAACGAGCCACCCACCACGGCCACCTGTCTGCCGCCCTCGCCCGGGCCGTCGGCCTGCTCCAGGCTTTCAACGCCACCCTGCCCTACGGTGCCGGCAGCTGGGCGGCCCGCGCCCAGGTCGAAACGCTGATCGACCAGACCAACACCGTCTATCACTGGGCCCTCGCCGGTGGCGACCTGCCCACCGAGCTGCTGGCTCTACGCGGCTGGTGCGGCCGGTACCTGTACGACCTGGCCGACCTCACCCGCGCTATCCCCTTGTTCGAGGCGACGTTGGCCGACTGCGAGCGGGTGCTGGGCGCCGATCACCCCTCCACCCTGGCCTCCCGCAACAACCTCGCCGGCGTCTACCGGGAGGCGGGGAATCTGGGCCGGGCCATTTCGCTGTTCGAGGCAGCCTTGGCCGGCCATGAGCGGGTGCTGGGCGCCGACCATCCTGACACCTTGACCTCCCGCGGCAACCTCGCCGGCACCTATCGGGCGGCGGGCAATCTGGGCCGGGCCATCCCCCTGTACGAGGCCACCCTCGCCGGGCGGGAGCGGGTGCTGGGCGCCGACCACCCCGGCGCGCTGACCATCCGTAACGACCTCGCCCACGCCTATCAGGCGGCGGGGGAGCTGGGCCGGGCCATCCCCCTGTACGAGAGCACGCTGGCCGACCGCGAGCGGGTGCTGGGCGGCGACCACCCCGACACGCTGATCTCCCGCATCAACCTCGCCACCGCCTACTGTGCGGCGGGTGATCTACACCGGGCCATTCCGCTGCTGGAGGCGACGCTGGCCGATCATGAGCGGGTGCTCGGCGGCGACCACCCCCACACGCTGCAATCCCGCATCAACCTCGCCCACGCCTACGAGACGGCGGGGGACCTGGGCCGGGCCATCCCCCTGTACGAGGCCACGCTGGCCGACCGCGAGCGGGTGCTGGACGCCGACCACCCCGACACCCTGACCTCCCGCATCAACCTCGCCCACGCCTACGAGACGGCGGGGGACCTGGGCCGGGCCATCCCCCTGTACGAGGCCACGCTGGCCGACCGCGAGCGGGTGCTGGGCGGCGACCACCCCGACACCCTGACCTCCCGCAACAACCTCGCCACCGCCTACTGTGCGGCGGGCGATCTACGCCGGGCCATCCCGCTGTACGAGAGCACGCTGGCAGACTGCGAGCGGGTGCTGGACGCCGACCACCCCGACACCCTGACCTTCCGCAACAACCTCGCCCACGCCTACCACGCGGCGGGCGATCTACGCCGGGCCATCCCGCTGTACGAGAGCACGCTGGCAGACTGCGAGCGGGTACTCGGCGGCGACCACCCCCACACCCTGACCTCCCGCAACAACCTCGCCGGCGCCTACGAGACGGCGGGGGACCTGGGCCGGGCCATCCCGCTGTACGAGGCCACGCTGGCAGACTGCGAGGGGGTGCTCGGTGCCGACCATCCCACCACTCGTACCGTGCGGAGAAATCTTGAGGCGGCTGCCGCGGCCACTCATCGTGGCGCTGGAGGGCGGAGGCGAGTACCCCCGAGGCGGGGGAAGTACCCCTCATCGTGAAGTGGAAGCGAAGGTAGGCCTCCCCGCCCACCGCAGAGAGATCCGCATCGGCTACGCCCGCGTCTCCACCGGCGGGCGAAACCTCGATCGCCAGTTGGATGCGCAAAACTGCCAGCGCCCCTTCGTTCGACAACGCGGCCGCGCTGAATACGGCCAGCACCGAACCGAAGGCGTCCTCTACTGCTCCCGCGAGTGCGCCCGCGCTCAAGCTCAACGAGAACTACGTCGCCGGCGTAAGGCCGAACGTGCCACAAAGTGAAGTGCAGCGCAGGCCGCCCGTCCCAGGCGAGGGCCAGGGAGGTGTCCCGGAAACGACCGTTTCCCGGACTTCCCGGCTGGGGTGTGGCCAGCTACATACGATCGGAGCGTCTGCGGTTCGGATGGTGCCACAGTTGGCGATGCCAGGCATGGTGGCCGTACGGGACTCTGTCTAGCAGGGACGGTGGCGCCCGATAGGTCATGAAGGCATAGTCGTTGCCGGGCTTGGAGTGAATTAGCGGTACGCCTTCATCAACGGGTTACCGTTACCGCAGGAGCAACTGCTCGCGTGACGACCAAGAGAGAACATACATATGCAGTACTGGAATAACGTCGTCGACCTTCCCCCTCTGCTTGGTCCTCGCCTCCGCCGACATTGGCGGAGGAGCGGCCTGGCACCCGGCTAGGTCCACGCTCCCCGCCCTAAGCAGGGGAGCCATGAATGGTCGGACTGCTTCGCCAGATGCTGGCGGAGGTCGGACCGGCAACCGCTTGGGTTGCCGTATTCATCGCGGCGGTCATCGCCGTGTTCACGCTGTACGTCGGGGTCGCCATGGTGGCGACCTTCTGGGCCGCTGACGAGCAGCAGACGAAGGTCAGGTACCGGATCTTCTGTGACTTGCTGCGGCTGTTCCGCGGGAAGAGACAGTGAACTGCTCCCTCCCTCGGCCGCCTCATCAGGGGCGTGGCCGACCGCCTGTCTGCCCGCCCGAAGTAGTTGCTCGTGTCCTTCACCTGCGTGCCCAAGGGCTCAGTCTCATTGCGATCAGTGAACTGTTGAACGCTGAGGGCGTGCTGACCCCCACAGGCCGATCACGATGGACCAAGTCTCACGTCGACCGGCTTCTGCACACCCGGCACGCTCAGCGGATGATCGCGATGTGACTCGCTACATCATTGGCTCTCGCGTTGGAGGGGGCCGCCCGGCCGGAATCCCGGCCGGGCTCTTCATGCGAAGCAGGGAGTCACATTCGGTGTTGACTACCAGCGTCGAGCCACCTCTGTGCAGTGGCTCGCCCGGTGGGGGCCCGTAGCGCCGGTCAGGGCAGCGCGAAGGGGCGGCCGGCGCGGCGGCCTCGGCGAATGCGCGAAGCGGATCGGGAGCGGTGACTGCGCAGGGTCAACCCAGGCGCCGGCCGTGCCGGTCGCGTGCCTTCAGCCGTACGGTGGGCATCTCGGGCGCGGGCAACCGCTCCTGCCCGCCGGGGACGACGCCGAAGCGGGCGCCGCGCGCCCAGTCGTCGCGGGCCGCGGCGATCTCCTCGTGCGAACGGCCGACGAAGTTCCACCACATCACCAGGGGTTCCTCGAACGGCGTCCCGCCCAGCACGAACAGCCGCGCGGGCCCGGTGGTCTCCAGCGGCACGTCCGCACGGCCCTGCCCGAGGTAGAGCAGCGATCCCGGGGACAGCGTCACCCCGGCCACCTCCGCCGTACCGGACATGGCCAGCACCGCCGTCTCGAAGGCCGGGTCGACCGGCAGCCGGTGGCGTCCGGCGCCGCCGAAGAGCACCTCGGCCCCGAGCAGCGGGGTGTGCGCCCGCGCGGGCGACCGGGCCGCTCCCACCTCCCCCACCACGACGGTCACCGTGACGTTCCCGTCGGTCAGCACGGGCAGCGCGGCGTGGTGCTCGAACCTCGCCTCGCCGTGCCGGGCGTCCTCCGGCAGCGCGACCCACAGTTGCAGCCCGTGTATCCCCGGGGGGTGGTCCGGCGGCGACTGCTCGGAGTGGGCGATCCCGTGGGCCGCGGTCATCAGGTTGAGCTGTCCCGGCACGATCGCCTGGACGTTGCCGAGACTGTCGCGGTGCAGGATCTCCCCCTCGGCGAGCCAGGTGACCGTCTGCAGCCCGGTGTGAGGATGCGGCGGCACCCGCATGCCCGGCCGGTCGCGCACGTCGTCCGGGCCGAAGTGGTCGACGAAGCACCACGCGCCGACCATCCGGCGCGGACGCTGCGGGAGCAGCCGGCGCACCGTCGTGTACCGGCCGAGCGGCACGTCGTGGCCGGGCAGGAGCACGCTCTCCGGCATCGGCTCGGCGGCGACCGTACAGCCGTGGAGCGCGGGCTCCCCTGGGCTCAGCGGCCCGGCGGTCACCCGGCCGCCTCGTCGCCGTCGAGCGAGAACCGGGCCCGCCGGTCGGCCGGCACCAGATCGAGGTACTCCGGGTGCCGCGCGATGTACCGCCGTACGAACGGGCAGTACGGCAGGACCGACAGCCCGGCGTCGCGCGCGGCGTCGAGCGCGGCGCGGACCAGCACCGAGCCGAGGCCGCGGCCCTCGAACGAGGAGTCGATCTCGGTGTGGGTGAAGGAGATCGTCTGCCCGTCGAGCCCGTAGTCGGCGAAGCCGGCGAGGACGCCGTCGACGGTGATCTCGAAGCGGCGCGCCTCCGGATTGTCGGCGACCTTCGGGTCTGTCTGCTCCATCGGTTGTCCGTCCTTCCCAGATCGTCACGCGGCGATGGTCGCGTGCATCTCCCACACGAGGATCTCGGCGGGCTCGGTCGCGGTGACCTTCTGCCCGCCGGTGGCGGTGAACCGTACGGCGTCGCCGGTCTCCAGCATGCCCGCACCCTCCAGGGTGACCGCGCCCCGGGGCACGAAAAGGTGCAGGAACGGCGCCTCCGGCAGCTCCACGGACTGGCCGGGCTCCAGGCGGGCGGCGTGCAGCGCGGCGTACCGGTTCTTGATCCGGATGGCCGCGGCGCCGTCGTGCTTGTCCATGCCGGAGGCGACCGGCACCAGGCCGCCGGCCAGCAGGTCGCCCTCGATCTCCAGCTGCTCGTACCCGGGGGTGATGCCGGGCTCGTCGGGGACCACCCACATCTGGACGAAGTGGACGGGCTCGTCGTGGGCGCCGCCGCCGGTCAGCCGCCAGGAGTCGTTCTTCTCCGAGTGGAGGATGCCGGTGCCCGCGCTCATGCGCTGGGCGAGCCCCGGGTAGATGACGCCGGAGTGCCCCTCGGAGTCCTGGTGGACCAGCGAGCCCCGGAGCACCCAGGTGACGATCTCCATGTCCCGGTGCGGGTGCGTCTCGAAGCCGGTGCCCGGATGCACGGTGTCGTCGTTGTTCACCAGCAGCAGGCCGTGGTGGGTGTTGCCGGGGTCATGGTGGCCGCCGAACGAGAACGAGTGCTTGGAATCCAGCCAGGAGATGCGGGTGGTGAAGCGCTCGGCCGCCCTGCGGACGTCCACACGGGGGGTCAGCCTGGTCGTGGTCATCGGAACCCTTTCCTCGTCGCCATGTAGATGATGCATCATCTACTGGTGCCCCACAACATAGATGACGAGTCATTGATTCCGGATACCCTGGGCGGCATGAACAGCCCACGCTGGCTCGACGCGGACGAACAGCGCGCCTGGCGGGCCTACCTGCGCATGCAGGGGCGTCTCACGGCCCGGCTCAACCGGGAGTTGCAGGCCGGTTCCGCCCTCTCCCTGGCGGACTACGAGGTCCTCGTGCACCTCACCGACAACGCCGACGGGCGGCTGCGGCCGTTCGAGCTGGAGCGCGGCCTCCAGTGGGAGCAGAGCCGCCTGTCCCACCACCTCACCCGGATGCAGCGGCGGGGCCTCGTCCGGCGGGAGGAGTGCGAGGAGGACGGCCGGGGCGCGTTCGTCGTGATCAGCGAGGAGGGCCGCCGGGCCATCGCCGCCGCGGCCCCGGGGCATGTGGCGACCGTGCGCCGCCTGTTCTTCGACGGGCTCACCCCCGAGCAGGTCGCCGCGCTCGAACGGCTGGCCACCGACGTGCTCGCCCGCCTCGACGACAACAGCCCCGACGACGACCCCCGCCCCGGCCCCGGCGACGGACTCAGCTGATCAGGCCCTCGGGGAAGACGACGCCGGCGACGCCGGGGACGGTCCTGACGACCATCTCGGCGATGCGGGCCGACCGCTCGTCGCCCGGGCCGTACAACTCGACGACGCCGTTGCGCACCGCCGCGCCGAAGTGCGCCGTGTCGGCGCAGTCGCGCAGCGCCGCGAGCACGTCGTCGCGGATCCGCTCGTCGCCCTGGACCAGCAGTCCCATCAGGTCGCGCCGGCTGACGATGCCGACGAGGTCGTCGTCGCGCACCACCGGGACGCTCTTCACCCCGGTCGTGATCATCAGGTCAAGGAGGTCCATGACGTCGGCCGTGTCGCCCACGGTGGCGACGCGCGGCGTCATGACCTCCTCGACGAGCGCGGGCGGCCTGCCGGTGGGCAGGGCCTCGGGGCGCAGGAAGGCCCGGGGTTCGCTCTCGAACTCGCCGCGCAGCAGATCCATCTCGCTGACGATGCCGACCATCCGTCCCGGCCGTTCGACCACCGGCGCGGCCGTGATGTCCTGCTCGTACAGCAGGCGGAAGGCCTGCCTGATCGTCGCCATGCGCCGCACCGTCACCACCGGCGCCGTCATGATCTCGCAGACCAGCATCGTGATCACCTCCTACCCGGCCGGCGCGAGGACGAGCGTCCCGCCGGGCGCCGGTCCGGTCCGCGCGCCGAACCTCCGGCCGATCCGGTCGAGCGTCCCGCGCAGCCACTCGCGGTCCTCGTCACCGGCGCGACGCAGCCGCATGCGTACGGCCCGCATCGGCGCCATCCGCAGTTCGCGCAGCCGCCCCGACGCGGCCTCCACCGTCGCGAAGTACAGCAGCCGCAGGTCGTCGCGGTACTCCTCATAGCCGGTGATGCCCTCGTAGTCGTCGATGAAGTCGCCGCAGCCGTAGAGGATCAGCCGGTCCCGGTACACCTCGGCGGGGCGGGGGTGGTGCGAGGAGTGGCCGTGGACGAGGTCGACGCCGCCGTCGACCAGCGCGTGCGCGAACCCGGTCTGGTCGTCGCCGACCTCGTAGCCCCAGTTCGACCCCCAGTGGACGGAGACGACCACGACGTCCCCCGGCCGCCTGACCCGCCGTACGCGCCGGACGATCTCGGCCGCGGCGGCGGGGGACGGCGCCGGGAGGAAGGCCACGCCGGGCCGGTCCCGCCGGGCCGCCCACCCGCCCGGGACGCCGCTGGACGGCATCGCGGCCGCGAACACCAGCACGCGCCCACCGCCGGGAAGCGGCACGACCGCGGGCCGCCGCGCCTCGTCCTCGTCACGCCCCGCCCCGGCCTGGCGGAGCCCCGCCGCCGCCAGCGCGCCGAGCGTCTCGGTGAGCCCGCGTACGCCGAAGTCGAGCACGTGGTTGTTGGCCAGCACGCACACGTCCGGCCGGGCCACGGCCAGCGCGGGAAGGTTGGCGGGGTTCATCCGGTAGTGCACGGCTTTGTCCGGCGCGAAGTCGCCGGACCGGGTGACGCTCGTCTCCAGGTTGAGCACCCGGACGTCGGGACCGGCCTCGTCCAGGGCCTCCAGCGCGTCGCCCCAGGGCCAGGAGTATCCGGCCGGGCGCGGGATCGGGCCGTTCGCCGCCTCCGCCAGCTCGACGTACGCCCCGGCGTCCCGGAGGTGCGGCTCCCGCAGGGCGGGATCGCCGGGATGCGGGAGGATCTGGTCGACGCCGCGCCCGAGCATGACGTCCCCGCACAGGAACAGGGTGACCGGGTCTCCCGCCGCCGGCCGCATGTCAGCCCCCCGGCGGCCGTGACGGCGGCGCGGCGTGCCGCGTGCCGCCGGCGCGGCCCGCACGCTCCGCGGCAGGGCTCCGTCTTCCGCAGGTCACACCCCGATCCTCCCCCGTGACCGGCCGCACCATCACGGCGGGGAGGGGTGGTCAGCCCACCCGGCAGAGGATCTCGCCGTGCACGACGCTGAACCAGCCGTCCGCGCTCGCGCCCCACTCCCGCCAGCCGTCGGAGATCCGCCGCAGGTCGTCCTGGGTGGCGTGGCCGCCCTCGATCACCCGGCTCGCGTAGGCGGACTGGAGGGTGCGGTCGGCCCACAGGCCGCTCCACCACGCCCGGTCCTCGGGGGTGGCGAAACACCAGGTGGACGACGACGAGGTGATCTCGGTGAAGCCGGCCTCCCCGGCCCAGGAGCGCAGGCGCCTACCGGCGTCGGGCTCGCCGCCGTTGGCCCGGGCGACCCGGCGGTAGAGGTCCAGCCAGTCGTCCAGCGCGGGGACCAGCGGATACCAGATCATGCCGGCGTAGTCGGAGTCGCGCGCCGCGACGATGCCGCCCGGCTTCGTCACGCGCCGCATCTCGCGCAGCGCGCCCACCGGGTCGCCGACGTGCTGGAGCACCTGGTGGGCGTGCACCACGCAGAATGAGGCGTCGGGAACGCCGAGCGCGTGCACGTCGCCGGTCGTGAAGCTCACGTTGGCGACGCCGCGCCGCGCCGCCTCCTCCCGGGCCTGCTCCAGCACGCCGGGCGCGTTGTCGAGGCCGACGACCTCGCCCTGCGGCACGTGCCCGGCCAGGTCGGCGGTGATCGTGCCGGGCCCGCACCCGACGTCCAGGACGCGCATGTGGGGCTTCAGCGCGCCCAGCAGGTACGCCGCGGAGTTGGCGGCGGTGCGCCAGCGGTGGGAACGCAGGACGGACTCGTGGTGACCGTGTGTGTAGACGGCCGTTTCGTGTGCCATGCCGTCACTATTCCAGGCGTCTCGTCATTTGAGCAATTATGTCTCATATTTAGAGACGGCATGGAGAGACGCCGGGGCCGCGTTGATTTCCGGCGCCGGGCGCGGGCATGGTGATCGCATGACCAGCGATGAGGTTCGCGACGGAGTCACGCTGACCAACCTCGACCGGCCGTTGTTCGACGGCGCGGGCGCGGCCAAGCGCGACCTGGTCGACTACCTGGACGCCGTACGCGACCGGATCGTCCCGGTGCTGCGCGACCGGCCGCTGTCCGTCGTGCGGGTGAGAGAGGGCCAGGCGCCGTTCATGCAGAAGAACGTGCCCTCGTACGCCCCGGACTGGGTGCGGACGGTCACGGTGTGGGCCGAGTCCTCCCAGCGGCGGGTGTCGTACGCGCTGTGCGACGACCGGCGGACCCTGCTGTGGCTCGCGAACCAGCGGGCGGTGGAGTATCACCCCGCTCTCGTCCACGCGGGTCACTGGGACCGGCCCACCCACCTCGTGCTGGACATCGACCCGCCGTCGGCCGAGGCGTTCCCCCGGGCCGTCGGCGCCGCCCGCCTGGTCGCCCGGGCGCTCGCCGACGCCGGGCTGTCGGGCGCGGTGAAGACCAGCGGGGCCAAGGGCCTGCACGTGTTCGTGCCGCTGGAGGGCGAGACGACGGAGGACGTGGCCGCCGCCACCCGCGCGCTCGGCGTCCGGGCCGAACGCCTCGATCCCGCCCTCGCCACGACGGCGTTCATCCGGGAGGACCGGGGAGACCGGGTGTTCGTCGACTCGACCCGGTCCGGCGGGGCGACCGTCGTCGCGGCATACAGCCCCCGTGTGCGGCCCGGCGTCCCCGTCTCCTTCCCGGTCGCCTGGGACGACCTGGACCGGATCACGCCCGGCGACTTCACCGTGCGCACGGCGGCGCGCCTGCTACGCGACGCCGATCCCTGGGCTGACCTGATGCCGGAGCCCCAGCGACTCCCCCGCGACCTCGTCGAGGAGGGCCACACGATCCCGGTCGCCCGGGTGCAGGCCATGCACGAGGGCAGGCGCCGCGCCCGCGCCCGCCGCGGATAGCCGGCCCGGACGGTTCGCGGGCCGCCGGCACCCGGCTCGGCGGGCTCGGCGGGTCAGTTGGCGACAGGTTGTTGCTATATTCGCGACATGCCGTCGCCAAACTCGCGCCAAAGCTGGCTTCCCCTCGTCGTGCTCGCGACCGGCGTGTCGATGGTGGTCATCGACGCCACGATCGTGAACGTGGCGGTGCCCGCGATCCTCGCCGACCTGCGCCTCGGCGCGACCGACGTGGAATGGATCAACTCCGTCTACTCCCTGATGTTCGCGGCGCTGCTCATCCCGTTCGGGCGGATGGGCGATCTCCACGGCAGGCGCCGCCTGTTCGCCCTGGGCGTCGCGGTCTTCCTGCTGGCCAGCGTGCTGGCGGCGCTGTCGGTGAACGGGCCCATGCTGATCGCCGTACGCGCGGTCCAGGGCGTGGGGGCCGCGATGGCCGTCCCGATGACCCTCGCGATCATCAACCAGATCTACACGGGACGGCAACGGGTGATCGCCTTCGCCGTCTGGGGCTCCATCATCGGCGGCATGGCCGCCGCCGGCCCGCTGGCGGGAGGCTGGCTCGTCACCGAGTACGGCTGGCGCGCCGCGTTCTGGATCAATCTGCCGATCGCCGCGCTGCTCCTGCTCGGCTCGCTGCGGGTGCCCGAGTCGCGGGCCGGGCACGCGGCGGGCGCCGACCTCGCGGGCCTCGTCCTCGCCGTGACCGGCACGACCGGCGTCGTCTTCGCGCTGATCGAGGGCCAGAAGTACGGCTGGCTGACGCCGCGCCGGACCGCGGACCTGTTCGGCCTGCGCTTCGAGAGCGTCTCGCCCGTGCCGTTCGCGTTCGGCGCCGGCGTCGTCGCGCTGGCCGCCCTCGTCGTGCTCGAACGGCGGCGCGAGCGCGCCGGGCGGCCCGTGCTGGTCGACCTGACGCTGTTCGAGCTGCCGAGTTTCCGGTACGGCTCGATGGCGGCGGTGATCGTGGCGCTCGGCGAGTTCGGCATGATCCTCGTGCTGCCGCTCTTCCTGCAGTCCGCGCTCGGCTACACCGCGTTCCGCGCCGGGCTGGTCATCGCGGTGCTCGCCCTCGGGACCTTCCTCGCGGGCGGCCTGGTCCCGGCGTTGTCGAAGCGGTGGTCGCCGCGCGCGATCGTGCGGGCGGGCCTCGGCATGGAGGCCGTCGGCGCGGCCGGGATCGGCCTGTCCCTCACCCCCGGCATGGGCCCCTGGCGGCTCGTGCCGTGGCTGCTGCTCTACGGCGCGGGCATCGGTTTCGCGACGGCCCAGCTCACCGGCGTGCTCCTCGCCGACGTGCCGGCCCGCCTCTCCGGCGGGGCCTCGGCCCTGCAGAGCACGATCCGCCAGCTCGGCGCGGCCCTGGGGGTCGCCGTCCTGGGCGGAGTGCTGGTGGCCGGGCTCGGCTCGGCCGTCGAGCGCGGGCTGGCCGACCGGCCCGAGCAGGTGCGGGCGGGCGTGGCGCGCGTCGTCGAGGAGAGCGCCGGCGCCGCCATCCCCTCGATCCGCGATCCCGCGATCCACGCGGCGGCGGTCGAGGGCGCCGCCGAGGCGACCCGCAGGGTCGCGCTGATCACGGCGCTGGCGCTGCTGGCCGGGGTCGGCGCCACGCTTCTCCTCCCCCGCACACCGGCCTCCCCGGACGAGCCGGACGAGCCGGGGGAACCGGTGGCGGCGGCGGGGCCCGATACTGGAGGGCGCGACCCGAAGACGTAGCAGCCCTGGAGGGGGAGATGCCGAGGATCAGCGCGGCGACCGTCGCGGACCACCGGGCCAACCAGCACGCCGCCCTGCTCGACGCGGCGCGGGAGATCCTGGCCTCCGAGGGCGTGCACGCGCTCTCCCCGGCGGCCGTCGGCGCCCGGATCGGCCTGGCCCGCTCCAGCGTCTACCGCTACTTCGCCTCCACCGCCGACATCCTCGCCCAGCTCGTGGAGGACGCCTTTCCCCGCTGGTCAGCGCGTCTGCGCGCCGCCGTCGCGCCCGTCGGCGATCCGCTGCCCGACCGGATCCGCGCGTACGGCAGAGCGGCGCTCGACTTCGTCGGCAGCCCCGACTACGCGCTGATCCCGGCGCTGCAGGCGATCGGGCTGCCGCAGGAGTGCCGGATCAGGGTGGAGGAACTGCACGGCGAGCTGACCGCGCCGCTCGCCGACGCGCTGCGCGAGGCCGGGATGGACCATCCCGCGCTGCGGGCCGACCTGGCCTGGGGCGTAGTCCGCGCGGGGGCCCGCCGTCTCAAACCGGACCTCGCCGGGCACGGGACGCCGCCCGCCGAAGGCACCGGAGCGGAGCCTCCGGAGAAGATCGTCGAACTCACTCTCGACGTGCTCACCCGGGCCCTGTGCTGACCCCGACCCTGTGCTGACCCGGGCTCTGTGCTGACCCGGGCCTTGTGCTGACCCGCCACTGCTGAGCCCGTCGCCGCCGGGGCCGTTCGCCCAGGGACGGAGGGGGACGCCCGGGGACGAGGGGGGACGCCCGAGGACGAGAGGGGACGGGCGGGGACGGCTGGTCAGGGCATGCCGCCGACCGCCCCGAAGATGCCGGTCCTGTCGTCGGCCCGCACCTCCCAGGGGACGTCGGGCCGCCACGCCTGCACGGGCACGAGGCCGGGTTCCAGGATCTCCAGGCCGTCGAAGAACGCCTCGATCCGCTTGAAGGGTCTGCCCACGAGCCCGCCGGAGGAGGTGGCCGCGTACACCTTCTTGCTCTCCGCGACGACCTCCTCGGCCACCTCGTCGGTCGTCAGGATGTGCGACAGCACCAGGTGGCACCCCGGGACCATCCGCTCGCGGATCCGGGCGACGATCCGGTCGGCGTCCTCGTCGTCCGTGACGAAGTGCAGCACCGAGACCAGCAGCACCGCGAACGGCCGGGCGAAGTCGATGTGGGCCCGCACCTCCGGGTCGTCGAACACGGCGTCCGGGTCCCGCACGTCCCCGGCCACCGCGATCGTCTCGGGATTGTCGGCCAGCAGCGCCCGCGCGTGCGTGAGGACCACCGGGTCGATGTCCACGTACACCACCCGCGCTCCGGGAGCGTGCCGCCGCGCGACCTGATGGACGTTCTCCTGCGTCGGCAGGCCCGCGCCGATGTCGACGAACTGCGTGATCCCCGACTCGGCCAGGTGCCGCACGGCACGCTGCAGGAAGCCGCGGTTCTCCCTGGCGACCTCCCGTCCGTCGTTGCCCATCTGCCGCCCGATGGCGAGCATCTTCTCGGCGGCCTCGCGGTCGGCGGCGAAGTTGTCCTTGCCGCCCAGGTAGTAGTCGTACATCCGGGCGATGTTCGGGACGGTGGGATCGACGCCCTCCGGTGCCCGTCTCGAATCGTCCAAGCGTCTGCCCCTCGCCTGTGGAACCGCTTTCATGCATTGTAGGCGAGGAGCCGGCGGAAGATCATCACTCTCGGATCACGCTCCGGGATTGAAGGAAGGCGCGCGGGGCAGCGGCCGGACGACGATCTCGGGACAATTTCGGGAGGACGCGTGACGCCACGCATGACCCTGTCCGCGACGGTGCTCGACGCGCCGGACGCGCGGGAGCTCGCGGCCTTCTACCAGCGGCTGCTGGGCTGGACGATCGACTCCGACGAACCCGGCTGGGTGACGATGCACCCGCCCAGGGGCGGCGCCGGGTTGTCGTTCCAGACCGAGAAGGAGTACGTCCGGCCGGTCTGGCCCGCCGGTCCAGGAGACCAGCGGATGATGCTGCACCTGGACATCGAGGTGGACGACCTGGAGACGGCCGTGGCGCACGCGACCGGCGCCGGGGCGACGCTCGCCGGCCACCAGCCCCAGGACGACGTGCGGGTCCTCCTCGACCCCGCGGGGCATCCGTTCTGCCTTTGGGTCAGGACGGACGGCTCCACGCCGGAACCGTGATGATCCGGTGATGCGGGCGGCGGCCCGGTGAGAGCGGATTAATGCGGACGACATTCCACGCACGGTGACCGCGTAACAGCGCCGGGTCAGACTTCTGGGCATGAGCGAACCGAGAAACGCCGCCGGCGAGGGCGGCCATCCGACTCCCGGCCCGCTTCACCGGCATCACGGCGTCCGATCCTGGCGGCGGGAGATCGCGGAACTGGCCGCGCTCTTCCTCGCCGTCGGGCTCGCCCACGTGCTCGCCACCCTGCTCGGCCACCGCGACCCCGGCCCGGTGGTGCTCGTCGGCGTCGGGCTGGCGTTGATCGTCGGCTCGGCCGTGCACAAGAGACTGTCGGTCCCGGGGGCCGTGCGCGGGCGCGTCCGCCCGGGCACGGATCACGCGACCAGCCTGTGGCGGGTGCGGGCCAGGGTCGCCGAGCGTCCCGGCCGCCTCGCCGCGCTCGCCGGGGCCTTCGCCCGGCTGGGCTGCAACATCCTCTCCCTGCAGATCGCCCCGGCCGGCAGCGCGGCGATGACGCGGGGAGGCTGCGACGCCCTGGACGAGTTCGTCGTCGAGGCCCCGGCCTCGCTCACTCCGCAGGACCTGTGGCGCGCCGTCGACGGGGCCGGCGGCGCCGACGCCGTCATCGTCCCCGCCCAGGTGAAGGACCTCATCGACCCCGGCATCCAGGCGCTGCTGCTGGGTCAGCGCGTACGGGACGATCCGGGCGAGCTGCTCCCGGCCATGACGGAACTGCTGCGTACGGCGGACGTCCGGTGGCGGGAGCCCGGTGAGCCGGCTCCGGACAGGACGCCGAACACCGTGATGACGGTTCCGGTGAATCCCGGCGCCGCCCTGGTGGTGACGAGACGCGACCTGCCGTTCACGCCGACGGAGGCGGCGCGGGCCGCCGCGCTCGCGGCGGCGGCCCGGCACCGTCAGTGGGCCGACGACTGGCCCGGCGAGTGAGACGGCGCTCAGCCGGCGGCGTCGAGGCGGCCCAGCTCCTCGGGAGTGAGCTCCAGGTCCACCGCCTTGACCGAGTCGAGAATCGTCTCCGGCCGCGACGAGCCGGGGATCGGGATCACCACCGGCGCCTTGGCCAGCATCCAGGCCAGGCACACCTGCTGCGGGCTCACCTCGTGGGCCTTCGCGACCTCCGCGAACGGGGCGAAGCGCGACCCCAGCTCGCCGGCCTTGGAGATGCCGCCCAGCGGGCTCCACGGCAGGAAGGCGATGCCCATTTGCGCGCAGAGTTCGAGTTCGGCCTCGCTGGAGCGGAACGCGGGCGAGAACTGGTTCTGCACGCTCACGAGGCGACCGCCGAGGATGTCGCCGGCCTGGCGGATCTGGTCGGGGTTCGCGTTCGAGATCCCGGCGTGGCGGATCTTGCCCGCGTCGAGCAGGTCGCGGAGCGCCCCGATCGACTCCTCGTACGGCACCCGCGGGTCGGGCCGATGGAACTGGTAGAGGCCGATCGCCTCGACCCCCAGCCGCTTGAGGGAGGCGTCGCACGCCTGCTTCAGGTGCTCGGGCGAGCCGTCCTTCGTCCAGGAGCCGTCGCCCGGGCGCAGGTGGCCGCCCTTGGTCGCGACCAGCACGTCCGAGGTGTCGCCGCCGTAGCCTGCCAGAGCGCGGGCGATCAGCGATTCGTTGTGGCCCACCTCGTCCGCGTGCAGGTGATAGGCGTCGGCCGTGTCGATCAGCGTCACTCCGGCGTCCAGCGCCGCGTGGATGGTCGCGATGGAGCGCTGCTCGTCGGGCCGCCCCTCGATCGACATCGGCATGCCGCCGAGACCGATCGCGCCGACCCCGAGATCACCGATGCGGCGAGTCCGCATGAAGGATCCTCCTTGCGAGAAGAGACAGAGACGTGTCCCCTATCCTGCGGGTCCCGCATCAAGCCCGCCATCCGAAGATCCTCCTCGCATCCGGACATATCTACCCAAATGCGGATGGTTCATGAACACGTCAACCTATATTGGGATAAACCGCACGAGAGGTCCCGGGTTCGTCGCCGGGGCTCGTCGACAGCAAAGGCACAACCAATGAGCGTGCATGTTCACGTCCGCCTCGACGACGGCCTGGCCGTGACCGAGGACGGCCGGTTGCTGGAGCTGACCCGCTGCCGCTGCGGAGCCTCGTGGACCAGGACCTACCACGTGCACGAGGGCGAACCGGAGGCCTGACCGCCCGTCCGCCCGCCACCGCACCGGTCAGGAGGGGTAGCCGAAGCGGCCGTGCAGGCGGACGAAACTGGCCAGCGTGAGGACCTGACGGGGTTCGAGGCCGATGACGGTGCGCTCGAAGAGCACGACCTCCTCCCGGCCGCCGGTGCCGATGGGCTGCACCAGCCGCCCGCCGGGCCGCAACTGCTCGACCAGCGGCGCGGGGACCGTGGGAAACGCCGCCGAGACGATGACGGCGTCGTAGGGAGCGTGCTCACGCACGCCCTGGCCGCCGTCGCCGACCCGCACCTCCGCGTTGCGGATGCCCTGCCGGGCGAGGTTGCGCCGCGCCGCCCGCACGAGGTCGGGCCACAGGTCGACGCCGACCACGTCGCCGGCCATGCGGGCGAGCAGCGCGGTCTGGTATCCGAGGCCGGAGCCGACCTCCAGCACGTGCTCCACGCCGGTGAGCGCCAGTCCCTCGATCATCGTCGCCGACAGGGACGGCTGGGTCGTCACCTGCCCGTGCGCGATCGGGATCGGCGCGTCCTCGTACGCGTGCGCGACGTGCGCGGGCGGGACGAATCCCGCCCGCGGAGTCGAACGCACCGCCCGGAGCAGGCGCTCGTCACGGACCCCCACCGCCCGGACGGCCCGGACGAGGTCTTCGGGACAGGCGGCTGCGGTCACGTCCACCACGCTCACGTTCGACGCCGAGCGCGCCTCCCCCTCCAGCGGCCCGCTCTCCCCCGGTGATGCCCCCTGAGCGGCCCCGGAACCGCGCCACCGGCTCGGCCCGTCCGAACGACTCGGGATGTCCGGACGGCTCAGGGGGTGCCGAAGTCGACCTCAGCCGTGGGAACGGTCGCCGCGCCGCGGCCGGGCGCGGTCTGGAACTGCCAGTAGAGGTTCGTGTGCGCGATCACCTGCGCCGGAGCCGGCGCGCCGTAGGCGGTGAGGTCCTCGGTGGTGTGCGCGTCGCCGACCAGCGTCACGTCGTAGCCCCGGACGAAGGCCCCGTGGAGGGTCGAGCGGATGCACGCGTCGGTCTGGGCGCCGGTGACGACGACCCGGCCCACCCCGCGCTCGGCGAGCCGCGCCTCCAGATCGGTGTCCTCGAACGAGTCGCCGTAGATCTTGTGGACGAGCGGCTCGTCGTCACGCCGCACCAGCTCCGGCACGTACTCCCAGGCCTCGCTCTCCCGCTGCAACTCGCGCCCGTCGGAGTGCTGCACCCAGATCACCGGCACGTCCTGCGCACGGGCCTTGCCGATCAGGGTGTCGATGTTCGCGATCACGGCGTCGCGGTCGTGCGCGCCCGCCACCACCCCCTTCTGGACGTCAATGACGAGCAGCGCGGTGTTCGGGCGTTCGGCCAGGGTCGTCATGGGTGTTCCCGTCTTTCGTCACGGATCCTGTCGCCGCCCAACCCTAGGACCGGCCACCGACATTTTCGCCGGACCGGAACGTCCGGCCCACCCAAATTGGAGTATTAAATACCGATTTGCTAGGGTCGAGACGTGCGGTTGACGAAGTTCACGGACCTGGCCCTGCGCGTGACCATGCGCCTGGCGGTCCTGGAGGAGGGCACGTCACTCACCACCCGCCAGGTGGCCGAGGCGATGGCGATTCCCTACAACCACACCGCCAAGGCCATCGCCCGCCTGCAGCACCTCGGCGTCGTGGAGGCCCGCCGGGGACGCGGGGGCGGGCTGGAACTGACCCGGTTCGGCCGTACGGCGTCGATCGGCTGGCTGGTCCGCGAACTGGAGGGAGAGGAGGAGGTCGTCACCTGCGAAGGGGAGGTCCCCTGCCCGCTCCGGGCCGCCTGCCGCCTGCGCGGCGCGCTGCGCGCGGCGCAGCACGCCTTCTACGCCTCCCTCGATCCGGTCACCGTCGACCAGTTGGTCTCCTCGCCGTCCGGGCCGGTGCTGCTCGGCCTCTCCTGACCCGCGTACGCGGGAAGAGTCCGGCAGACCCACGGCTTTTAATATGCGTATTAGATACCAATTTGGAGGAATCATGTTGTCCCCGGAGTCGGCCGCGACCGTCCGCGCCACCCTGCCCGTGATCGCGGGCGCGATCCAGAGCATCACCGCCCGCTTCTACGACACGTTGTTCGCCGACAACCCCGAGCTGCTGCGCGACCTGTTCAACCGGGGCAACCAGGCCAACGGCGAGCAGCGCGTCGCGCTGGCGGGCTCGATCGCCGCGTTCGCGACCGCGCTGGTGGACCACCCGGGCGGGCTTCCCGGCACGATGCTGTCCAGGATCGCCAACAAGCACGCCTCCCTCGGCGTCACCGAGGAGCAGTACGCCGTGGTGCACAAGTACCTGTTCGGCGCCATCGGTGAGGTGCTGGGCGACGCTGTCACGCCCGAGGTCGCCCAGGCGTGGGACGAGGTCTACTGGCTCATGGCCGAGACGCTGATCGGCCTGGAGCGCGACCTCTACCGCGAGGCGGGCCGGGGCTGGACGCGCGCCACGGTGACCGAGCGGCGCGACGAGACGGCGGACGCCGCCTCCTTCCTCCTGCGCCCGGGCGTCCCGCTGCAGTTCCTGCCGGGCCAGTACGTCAGTGTCCGGGTCACGCTGCCCGACGGCGCGCGGCAGATCCGGCAGTACAGCCTGTCGAACGCCCCCGAGCGCGGCGACTGGCGGATCACGGTGAAGCGGGTGCGCGGCGAGAGCGCGCCCGAGGGAGAGGTCTCGACCTGGCTGCACGAGCACCTTCGGGCCGGTGACGTGCTCGACGTCTCCGCGCCCTTCGGCGATCTGACCCTGCCGGAGGGCGACGGCGCGCTGCTGCTCGCCTCGGCGGGCATCGGGGTCACCCCCGTGCTGTCGATGCTCGATCACCTCGTCGCCACCGGGTCGGGCCGGCGGGTGGTGGTCGTCCACGCCGACCGCTCCCCCGGTTCCCACGTCCACCGGGAGGAACTGGCGGACCTGGTCGCGGCCCTGCCCGGCGCCACCCTGCACCGGTGGTACGAGGACCTGCCGGAACAGGACCTGAGCGGTCCGGCTCCGTCGGCCGGCCGGGCCGACCTGTCGGCGGTCGACCTGCCCGCGGGCGTCACCGCCTGCCTGTGCGGGCCGCTGCCGTTCATGCGGGCCGTACGCGCGCAGCTGACGGCGCGCGGCGTGTCCGCCTCCGACATCCGCTACGAGGTCTTCGGCCCCGACCTGTGGATCGCCGGGGACTGATCCGGTCCCGCCGGGAGGTTCAGCGCAGGAGGCCGACGCCCGCGTAGCCGTCCACGCCGGGGATCCTCGGCAGCCTGGGCTCGTCGGGCTCGGGACGCCAGTCCTCGGTCACCACCAGGCCCGGCTCCACCAGGTCGAACCCGTCGAAGAACCGCAGGAGCTCGGCGTGGGTCCGGGGGGTGACGCCGGCGGCGGAGGTGCTCTTGTACAGCTCGCGCCCCTCGCGGATCTTCTCCTCGTCGAGGTCGCCGTACGACAGGTGGCTGAGGGCCATCGCGCTGCCGGGGGCGAGGCGGTCGCGCAGCGTGGCGACGATGCCTTCGGCGTCGGGGATGAAGTGCAGCACCGCGACCATGAGCAGCCCCACGGGCCGGCTGAGGTCGAGGTGCTCGTTGATCCGGGGATCGCCGAGGATGCCCTCGGGGTCGCGCAGGTCGCCGTCGACCACGATCGTCGTGGCGTTGTCGGCGAGCAGGGCCCGGCCGTGGGTCAGCACGATCGGGTCGTTGTCGACGTAGACCACCCGCGAGCCGGGGGCGGCCCGCAGCGCGACCTCGTGGACGTTCTCCTGCGTCGGCAGCCCGGCGCCGATGTCGAGGAACTGGCGGATGCCCTTCTCGGCCATGAGGGTCACGGCACGGCGGATGAAGCGCCTGTTGCTCCGGACCCCTTCGCGCGCGTTCGGAGTCAGCTCGATGAGCTTCTCGGCCGCCGCCCGGTCGACGGCGAAGTTGTCCTTACCGCCGAGGAGGTAGTCGTAGATCCGGGCGACGCTGGGGACCGTGACGTCGATCCCCGGCGGCCCCTGCTCCAAGTTCATCGTGCTGCCCCTGATGCCGTGCCGTACTTTGATCACCAAAGTAGCCGACAAATCGGGATTCGGCGCACCAAAATGGGAATTGACCGACATGCTTGACCGCTGTCGAGCGGGGCCTCGGCCGGTCGGTCAGCCCAGGTCGCCCCCCGAACGGTCGCCCCGGGGAGTGCCGGCCACCAGGACGTCGACGGGCGGACCGGAGGCGACGGGATCGGCGACGTCGAAGTCGTCCGGGCCGTAGCCGTAGTGAGCCCTGCCGTAGCCGCCCGTGCCGTAGCCGACCACGCCGGGGTCCCCGATGACGGGCCCGGCGATCACCGGGTCGGTCATCACGGGATCGATGAACAGCGGCTCGGGGGCCAGGGGGCCGTCGATCACGGGATCGGCGATGAACTCGCGCATCCAGCGGAAGCTGGACTTCGGCGTGCGCTCCTGGGTCTCGTAGTCCACGTGCACGAGCCCGAACCTCGCCGAGTACCCCCGGGCCCACTCGAAGTTGTCCATCAGCGACCAGGCGAAGTAGCCCCGCACGTCGGCGCCCGCCGTCATCGCGTCGTGGGTCGCGGCCAGATGGTCGCGCAGGTAGTCGACGCGCCCGGCGTCCTCCAGCACGCCGTCGTCACCGTAGCCGTTTTCGGTGATGTAGACCGGCGGCAGGTCCGGATAACGGGTGGTCAGGCCGACCAGCGTCTCGTACAGCCCCTCGGGCTCCACCACCCAGCCCAGCCCGCTGGTGCGCGCGTCCTCCGGCGTGACGGTGCGCACGCCGAGGTCGAACGCCGTACGGCGGCCCGGGTCGGCCTCCGCGTAGGGCGCGGCCTCCACGTGCAGCCGGTAGTAGTAGTTCACCCCGAGGAAGTCCACCGGCGTCCCGATGGTCTCCAGATCGCCGTCCCGCCGGAACGAGAAGTCGGTGATCCGGCCGAACGTCTCGGCCATGTCGGCGGCGTAGGAGCCGCCGAAGAGCGGGTCGGTGAACTGCCGGTTGACCAGCAGGTCCATCCGCCGCGCGGCCGCGACGTCCTCCGGCGAGGTGGTCGCCGGCACCGTGGGCGACATGTTGAGCGTCACCCCGACCCGCTGGTCGGGCCGGGCCAGCGCCCGCAGGCGCGCGACGGCGAGGCCGTGACCGAGCAGCAGGTGATGGGCGGCGGCCAGTGCGCCGTGCCCCTCCGTCGCGCCCGGCGCGTGCCGGCCCTCGCCGTACCCCACGATCGACGAGCAGTACGGCTCGTTGAGCGTGATCCAGTTCGACACCGAGTCGCCGAGCGCGTCGTACATCACCTCCGCGTAGTCGGCGAAACGCTCCGCCGTCTCGCGGACCCGCCAGCCCCCGCGGTCCTCGATCGCCTGGGGCAGGTCCCAGTGGTACAGCGTGACATACGGCTCGATGCCGCCCTCGCGCAGGGCGTCGACGAGGCGTCGGTAGAAGTCGAGGCCGCGCCGGTTCACCGGCCCGCGCCCGTCCGGCAGGACGCGCGGCCAGGCCACGGAGAATCGGTAGGCGGCCGCCCCCAGCTCCTTCATGAGATCGACATCCTCTTGCCAGCGGTGATAGTGGTCGCAGGCGATCTCACCTGACTCGCCCCGCGCCACCGCGCCGGGCATCCTGCAGAAGGTGTCCCAGATCGAGCGCCCCCGGCCGTCGACGTCGACGGCCCCCTCGATCTGGTACGCCGCGGTGGCCGTACCCCAGACGAAGCCGGCCGGGAAGGCCCGCGGCCCGGCGGGGCGGTGTTCGATCGCCGTCATCCTGTGATCGCTCCAGACTCGGCGCCCGCGCACGAGTGATCGGCCCACGCGCCGAGACCGGCCGTGCGGGCGATGGATCCGTTCCTCCGTAAGCCGCGGGTATCGCCGTACGGGACGACGACCGGACGCGCGGGCAGGCGGAGTTTCGCAGCGGACACCTGGACTCCTTCACAGGAGAAGGGATGCGGCTGCGAGATGGCGACAGCGGCCGAGCCCGTGGCAACGAAGCAGCGTCGGCCGATGCCCGACATCACACCTAAGAAGAAGGGAATGTGTCAAGTCACAGAAACATAACTGTGGGAAATTTCGATTACGGGTTGCGAGCGGCCCAGGAAGTACGTACTTTGTGAGAACGGTCCATGAAACCGGTTACAGCGAGATGCGATAGCGTTTGGTCCGTGGCAACGATCAGAGAGCTGGCGCGCCTGTGCGGCGTGTCCCCGGCGACCGTCTCCCGAGTGTTCAACAATCCCGAGGTAGTCAACGCGAAAACCAGGGAGCAGGTCCTGCGGACGGCCCGCCAGATCGGCTACCTGCCCAACGAGTCGGCGCGCACGCTGGCCACCAAGAAGTCCTTCATGGTCGGCCTGCTGTGGGACACCGACCACCGCCGGCCCGGCTGGCGCCATCCGTTCTTCCAGGAGATCCTGATCGGCCTGAAGACGGCGCTCAGCGGGCGCGGATACCACCTGCTCATGCTCGCCACCAGCGGGGAGCACACCGACGACGCGTACGTGCGGGCCGCCCGCAGGCACAACCTGGACGGCGTGGTGATGATCGACAGCGGCACCTGGGACCCGTCGCTGCGGCACCTCGCCGAGTCGGGGGTGCCCTGTGTCAGCCTCGACCGTCCCGTGCAGGGCCCCAAGGCCACATACGTGACCTCCGACAACGTGGGCGGCGCCCGCCAGGCCGTACGGCACCTGCACGAGCAGGGCCGGCAGGCCATCGCCACAATCACCGGGCCCGCGCACACCCGGCCGGGGGCGGAGCGCCTGCAGGGCTACCAGGAGGAGCTGGCCCTGCTGCGCCTGCCGTACCGGCCCGAGCACGTCGCCGAGGGCGACTTCTACGTCACCGGCGGGGAGGCGGCGATGCGGCGGCTGCTGGAGACGGACGAACGGCCCGACGCGGTGTTCGTCGCGGGCGACGAGATGGCCGTCGGCGCGCTGCGCGCGATCGCCGAGGCCGGACTGAAGGTGCCCGAGGACATCGCGGTGGTCGGGTTCGACGACATAGAGGTCGCGGCCCTCGTGCCCCCCGGCCTGACGACGATCGCCCAGGACAAGGACGGTTTCGGCGCGGCCGCCGCGGAGGCCCTGGTCTCCATGATCAACGGCGCCGACGCCCCGCCGGCCCGGATCCTGCCCACGACACTCGTCGTACGGGGCTCCAGCACGCGCGCGATCTGACGGCCGCCGTGGCGGGACGGTCCCCCGGCGAAAAGAGCGGTTTCGGGCGAGTTCGCCGCCGGGGCCGCTTATCGTGATGGGGCATCCCTGTGCCTCACCCCCGGAGACCCACGTGTCCGAGCACTCCTGGCCTGTCCGCATCCGCGCCGAGTTCGCGCAGCGTGTGCTGGACCTGCGGCACCAGCACCCGGGCGTCCTCGCCTCGCTGGACCAGCACATGGCCGCCGTCCGGCAGGCCATCTCGGGCCTCGGCGAGCGGGTCGGGCCGTCCTCGCTGCTCGCCTATCTGATCGGTTTCTGGGACGGGGCCCAGGAGAAGGGCTGGCGGACGCCCGGGCCGGACCAGCCGCTCGACTTCGCCGTCCTGCGCATGACCGCGGTCTGCCTGCTGCTCGACACCGCCGCCGACCCCGCCTGACGCCACGCCCGCCCCGCCCGGTTGACACGGGTGCGGGGCGCCCCTCTGGTCGGGACGCCCCGCGAAACGCGACGGAGGAGACGGCGGTCAGCGGACCGGCGGAGGCTCCTCGGGCGGCGTGGGCCACGAGGCGGGACCCGCCTCACCCGGAGCCGCCTGACCGGGGTTCGGTTCACTGCGCGCCGACCGACCGCGCGGGTCCGCCGGGCTGATCGGGGTGGTCGCCGCGCCCGGAGCGGCCGGCGCGCCCTCCTGCGGGTACGCGCCCTCCTGCGGGTACCCCGTGGTCGGGCCCTCCGGGGACATCGGCTGCGGAGACACCGGCGCCTGCGGGGAGCCGGCGGTCTGCGGGTAGGCGGTGCGCGCCGGCTGGGCGAAGGCGCCGGCCGTCTGGCGCGGGTAGGTCTCCCGCGGCATGGCCTCCTGCGGCACGTGGACGGTCTCCATCGCGTCGGAGCGGCCCTGGCTGTAGGCGGCCGCCTGGGCGCGGATGGTCTCGGTCTCCACCTCCGCACGGTTCAGCCAGTGCTCCCAGCGCTGCTGCATGGGCCGCACCAGCCCGCCGCCGACGCCCACGATGACGACTCCGGCGACGGCCGCCAGGAAGGCGATCAGGACCGGCGTGGTGACGGTGGTCGCGACCTCGATCTGGTTGAGCGCCGCGATGACGCCGAGGCCGATGATGAAGACCGACGCGATCGTGGCGAGCGTCCTGCCGTACGACAGGGAGCCCAGCGCCGCGCTGACGATGTCCTTGACGGCCCTGGCGATGGCGGTGGCGACCACGATGATCACGATCGCCACGGCGGCCTTGGGCAGCCAGGCCACGACGCCGGCGAGCAGTGCGCTGACCGGGTTGGGGCCGAAGACGGAGAAGGCGATCTGCAGCGTCACCAGCAGGATCGCGTAGTACACCAGTTTCGCGAGCAGGTCGGACGCGTCGTACTTGCTGCGCGCGAGCACCCGTCCCACGCCGCCGCGTTCGACCCAGCGGTCGAACCCGACGCGTTCGAGTACGGCGTCCACCACCTTGCGCAGGGCCTTGGCGACCAGCCAGCCCACCACCAGGACGACGACGAATGCGAGGAACTTGGGGACGAAGGTGACGACCGACGACCAGGCGTCGGCCACTCCTCTTCCCCAGTCGACCGGAGCGGCCATAAGTCCTCCTGTTCAGAGCCTTCCACCGCCGGGGGCGGGGACCTACGAGGGCGGCAGCTACCCGGTGACCGGCGTCTCATTCGCGGCCGGTGTTCGCCCCCGCACGCACGGCGACCGCCCTTCCCGGCGATGACGCAGGTCACACGCCGCGTGGGCCGCGCCGAAAAAGCACCGAAAAAAGCGGCGGAAAACGCGCGAACCATCCGCGCCCAGGCCCGCTCAGGACCCGCTCACGTTCACCCAGGCGACTCAGGTCCGCTCAGGCCAGGCGGACGACCTCGACCACGACCTCCTGGCGTCCGGAGGCCATGCCCTGGTAGACGCCCTTGATGGGCGGCACGTCCGTGTAGTCCCTGCCCCTGCCGACGACGACGTGGGCCTCACCGCCTCTCGTGCGGTTGGTCGGGTCGAGGGCGTTCCACTCTCCCGTCCAGTACTCGATCCACGCGTGGCTCTGCCCGGCGACCGCCTCGCCGATCTCCGCCTCGGGCCGGGGGTGCAGATATCCCGAGACGTACCTCGCCGGGATGTCCGCGGCGCGCAGCAGCGCCACCGTGAGATGCGCCATGTCCTGGCAGACGCCCTTGCCGTGCTCCCAGACCTCCTGCGCGCTGGTGCGCACGCCCGTCGCGCCCGGCACGTACGCGATCCGCTCGTTGACGTGCCACGCGAGCGCCTCGGCCGCCTCGTGCGCGTCCAGCCCCGCCGCACGCTCCCGGGCGTCCGCCGCCAGTCCGGGCGAGATCCCGGTCTGCGGGGTCGGCCGGAGCAGTTCGCCCACGGGCCCGCCGGCCGTGCGCAGGTCGTCCCGGGCCGGCGGCACGCCGAGCGGCGGCGCGGCGGAGGTGTCCACCCGGGCGTACGACTCGATGGTCAGCGACCGGTGCGGCGCGGTCAGGTCGAAGACGCCGACGATCGTCCCCCAGTGGTCGGTGTAGGTCCAGACGGGCGCCGAGGGACGCACGACCAGCCGCCGCTCCAGCGTGGTCTGGCCGCGGTCGCTCAGCGGGGTCATCCTGACCTCGTTGTACGACGCGGAGGCCGAGCCGTCGTAGTCGAACCGGGTGACATGACTGATCTTCACGCGCCAGCCCACGAGGAGCCTCCCCTCACCCAGCCCGCCGGGGCGGCGCCGGGGAAGAATCGGTCGCCGATCGCGAGCATGGCCGCCGCGCCCGCCTCCCGGATCTCGTCGAGCAGCCGGGGAAGCCGGGCGGGCAGCGCGGCCGTGTCGGCGTACTCCAGCGTCATCCGGACCCGGCCGATCGCGGCCCGCGCGGCGTCGGCCGTGCCCGCGCGGCCCTGGTTCGGGGCGAGTTCGGCCAGGCACCGCTCGGCGGTGGCAAGGGCGTGCACGACCGACCGGGGGAACAACCGGTCGAGCAGCAGGAACTCCAGCACCTTCGTGCTGTCGCC
Source organism: Microbispora sp. H10885 (assembly GCF_014161415.1). Taxonomy (NCBI): domain Bacteria; kingdom Bacillati; phylum Actinomycetota; class Actinomycetes; order Streptosporangiales; family Streptosporangiaceae; genus Microbispora; species Microbispora sp. H10885. The sequence goes on from NZ_JABBWY010000005.1 coordinate 175,241, forward strand.
CCGGTGCGTACGGGTGAACGACTCGTCGGCGCCGCACGCCTCCAGCAGCATCCGCCAGGCCGCCGGATCGGCGAGGAGACCGGTCTGCACGGCGATCAGGCGTGAGGTCATGTCGGCCCGTTCGAGGCTGCGCCCGAGCACCAGGAACCGCCACCCGTCGTCCCTGCTCATCGTGGCGTTGGCCAGTCCGGCCAGCAGCGCCGCCCGCTCCCTGACGTACCGCAGGTACACGTGCGGCCCGAGCCGTTCGGCGGCGGCCCGCGTCTCCGGCAGGGCGTTCCAGGTGACGTTCAGGCACTCCCACACCTCGGTGGAGATGATCTCGCGGACGCCCCGGGCGTTCTCCCGGGCCGCGCGCAGGCAGTCGGCGATCGAGCCGGGATCGGCCGGGTCGTAGGCGAGCCGGCGCACCATCGTCGCGGCCGTCGGCGGGCCGGCGTCCGGGACGGGCAGCGGGTGGCCGAGGATCGCGAAGACCGCCGTCGCGTCGTCCTCGCCCGCCAGGGCGCGGCGCAGCGAGACGTCGAGGATCCGGGCGATGTCGTCGGCGCGTTCGACGTAGCGCCCGATCCAGTACAGGGTCTCGGCGATCCGGCTCAGCAGGTCTCTCGCCACTGCCCTCTCCCTTCTGTGGGTGATGGTGCCGCCGATCACTGCTGCCCGGCGTCCCAGGCGGCGCCGCGGCTCGGCTCCCACCACGGCGGCGGCCCGGCCATCGTGGTGGGAGCCGGACCCGGCACCGCACCGGGCCCGGGACCACCCTCGGCGGGCAGCACCCAGGTGTCCTTGGAGCCGCCGCCCTGGCTGGAGTTGACCACGAGCTCTCCCTCGGGCAGCGCGACCCGGGTGAGCCCGCCGGGCAGCAGCCAGACGTCGTCGCCGTCGTTGACCGCGAACGGCCGCAGGTCGATGTGCCTGGGACGGGGCAGGTCGCCGATCAGGCTGGGGGCGGTCGACAGCGCGACCGGCCGCTGCGCCACCCAGCCCCGCGGGTCGGCCCGCACGGTCTCCGACAGCTCCCGCAACGTCTCCTCCGACGCCCGGGGGCCGATCACGATGCCCTTGCCGCCGGCGCCGTCCACCGGCTTGAGCACCAGGTCGCCGATACGCGACAGCACCCACTCCAGCGTCTCCGGGTCCTCCAGGCGGTAGGACTCGACGTTGCCGATCAGCGGTTCCTCGCCCAGGTAGTAGCGCATGAGGTCCGGCACGTACGTGTAGACGAGCTTGTCGTCGGCGACCCCGTTGCCGACGGCGTTGGCGATCGTCACGTGCCCGGCCCTGGCGGCGTTGAGCAGCCCCGGGCAGCCGAGGGTGGAGTCCCAGCGGAAGTGGAGGGGATCGAGGTAGTCGTCGTCCACCCTCCGGTAGATCACGTGGACCGGGCGCCTGCCGTTCGTGGTGCGCATGTGGACCCGGTTGTCCTCGCAGACCAGGTCGCGGCCCTCGACCAGCTCGACGCCCATGAGGCGGGCGAGCAGGGCGTGCTCGAAGTAGGCCGCGTTGTGGACGCCCGGCGTCAGGATCACGACGGCCGGGTCGGTCACGTGCTCGGGAGCGGCCCTCCGCAGCGCGGCGAGCAGGCGGGCGGGATACTCCTCGACCGGCCGCACCCGCTGCTCGGCGAACAGCGCCGGCAGCGTGCGGCTCATCGCCAGCCGGTTCTCCAGGACGTAGCTGACCCCACTGGGCGTGCGGACGTTGTCCTCCAGCACCCGGAAGCCGCCGTCCTCGTCCCTGACGATGTCGATCCCGGCGACGTGCACGCGGACGCGCGCCGCGATGCCGTCGGCCGCCCGGTGGAAGTGCGGCGAGGAGTGCAGCAGCCGCCAGGGCACCACGCCGTCGTGGAACGCCCGGCGCTCGCCGTACACGTCGTCGAGGAACGCCTCCAGAGTCCGCACGCGCTGCCGTACGGCCCTGGCGATGAGGTCCCACTCGGCCGCGTCGAGCACCCGGGGGATCAGGTCGAGCGGGAACGGCCGCTCCTCCCCCGCGTAGTCGAAGGTCACCCCGCGGTCGGTGAACACCCGGGCGAGCTGGTCGGCCCGGTAGCGGAGTTCCTCGGCCCCGAGGGGCTGCAGGGCCGCGAACAGCGCCTGGTACGCCGGCCGGGGCACGCCCGGCCGCTCGAACATCTCGTCCCAGGCGTCGGCCAGTGCGTACGAGTCAAAGATGTCCGCCATGTGCGGAGGTTAGACAAGCGATGTTTCGCCCGGCGGCTCGCCGTGTATCAGCCCCGTGCCGCGCGCGTTGCCGTGACGTGAGCCCGCTCCCTTCCGCGGCTCCGTACCCGTTGACGTTTGTTGGGGCGCTAGTCAAACTAATCCCGGAAGATCGCACGAGGAGACACCCCCGCCCCGACGATCGGAAGGCCGGTAATGGTGCGCAAGGTCCTGGCCGTGCTCGCGGCACTGCTCGTCCTCCTGCCGGTGCCGCTCCAGGGCCCGGCCGCGGCCGCCCCGGCGGCGCCCCGGGTCACCTACGACCACTACTCGCTCATGATCGACGGCCGGAGGGTCGTCGTGCAGGCCGCCGAGATCCACTACTTCCGGCTGCCGAGCCCCGGCCTGTGGCGGGACGTGCTGGAGAAGATCAGGGCCGGCGGGTTCAACGCCGTCTCCGTCTACTTCGACTGGGCCTACCACTCCCCCAAGCCGGGCGTATACGACTTCACCGGCGTGCGCGACGTCGACCGCTTCCTGCGCACGGCCGAGCGGGCGGGCCTGTACGTCGTCGCCCGCCCCGGGCCGTACATCAACGCGGAGACCACCGGCGGCGGGTTCCCCGGATGGCTGAAGAACGTGCCCGGCCGGGGCCGCAGCAGCGACGCCGGGTTCACCCAGGCGTACCGCGACTGGCTCCACCACATCAACCCGATCATCGCCCGCCACCAGGTGGGCCGCGGCGGGTCGGTGATCCTCTACAACGCGGAGAACGAGTACGCCGCCAACACCGACGCGGCGTACATGCAGGACATCCAGGACCAGGCGCGGGCGGACGGCATCGACGTGCCGATCACCACGAACGACTGCTGCGACGCCGCCGACTGGAGCTCCACCTGGGCCGCGGGGCCGGGCGCCGTCCAGATCCCCGGCGTGGACGACTATCCGCAGTCCTTCGACTGCGCCAACGCCGAGACGGTGTGGGGCCCGTGGGGCGAGGGGGTCACCGAGAGGCTCCGTGACGACGCCCCGGTGTTCGCCGCCGAGTACCAGGCGGGGGCCATCGACCTGAACAACGCGGGCTACGACCGGTGCCGGGACCTGACCGGCCCGGCGTACATGAAGTTCTTCTACAAGTCCAACCTGCTGGTGAGCGGCGCGACGCTGTTCAACTACTACATGGGCTTCGGCGGCACCAACTGGGGCTTCCTCGCCCAGCCCAACGACGTCTACACGTCGTACGACTACGGCGCGGCCGTGAACGAGGCCCGGCAGCCGACGGCGAAGTACGACGAGTTCAAGCGGCAGGGCTACTTCCTGCAGGCCGTCGCCCCGCTGGCGAAGACCGACCCCGCGGCGGCTCCCACGACCGACAACCCGGCCATCGGGGTCGTCGCCCGGGCGAACCCGGACACCGGCACCCGGTTCGCGCTCGTCCGGCACGCCGACCGCGCCGCCACGACCACCGACGCGGCCACGCTCTCGTGGACCGTCCCGGACGGCACGTACGCCCTGCCCGTGCAGGTCAGGGGCCGCGACGCGCACGTCCTGGTCGGCGCGTACGACCTGGGCGGCCAGCGCCTGGCGGCGTCCAGTTCAGAGATCATGACCCACGCCTTCGCCGGCGGCCGGGACGTCGCGGTGCTGTACGGCACGGCCGGCTCCCCGGGCGCGACGATCCTGCGTTACTCCACCAGACCGCAGGTGAAGGTGCTGGAGGGCGACGTCCGCTGGGCGTTCGACGGCGGCGACCTCCGCCTGGACTACACGCATCAGGGCCTCGCCCGCGTGCTGGTCTCGGGCGGCGGGCGGCGGCCGCTGCTGCTCCTGCTGGGCACCGACGAGACCGCCGCGACGTTCTGGCGGGCGGGCACCGACGCCGCACCGGTGCTGGTGCGGGGCACGTCCCTCGTCCGGTCCGCCGCCGTCGAGGGCGGTGCCGTACGGCTCACCGCCGACACCGCCCGGGAGGGCGAGGTGGAGGTGTTCGCCGACGCGCGGGCCTCCCGGCTGCGCCTGGCCGGTGACCCGGGCGACACGGACGTGCGCGTCACCCGGACGCCGAGCGGATCGCTGCTCGGCCGGGTGCCCGGACCCCGCGAGGCCGCGCGCCTGCCCGCGCTCACCGGGTGGCGCGTCCACGACGAGGCGCCGGAGGCCGCGCCCGGGTTCGACGACTCGTCCTGGCCGACGGCCGACAAGACCACGACCGAGAGCCCGATGAAGCCGAAGGCCGGGCCCGTGCTGTACGCCGACGACTACGGCTTCCACTACGGCGACGTCTGGTATCGCGGCCGCTTCACCGCGACGGGCGCGGAGACCTCCGTGGCGTTGAACGCGATCACCGGCAGGCGCGGGCGCTACCTCGTCTGGCTCGACGGGCGCTACCTCGGCTCGGCCGCGGGCGGCACCCAGGCCGACGTCGACGCGGCGAACCCCGAGCCGGGGCCGGGCCGCTTCGCGGTCCCCGCGGGCCTGCTGAAGCCCGGGCGCACCGCCACGCTGGCGGTCCTGGTGCAGAACATGGGCCACAACGACGACTGGACGGCCGACGACAACCGGTTCAAGCAGCCGCGCGGCCTGGTCGCCGCCGCGGTGGAGGGGGCGGCGGCGATCGCCTGGAAGATCCAGGGCGCCCGCGGCGGCGAGGACCTCGCCGACCCGGTGCGCGGGCCGCTCAACACCGGCGGCCTGTACGGCGAGCGCTCCGGCTGGCACCTGCCCGGCTACCCCGACCGCGCCTGGAAGGAGATCGCCGCCCCGGCCGGACGGCCGCTCGCGCCCGGCGTCACGTGGTACCGCACCGGCTTCCGGCTCGACCTCCCCGAGGGCCAGGACGTCTCCGTGGGCCTGCGCTTCGGCGGCGCCGTCCCGGCGGCCTCCCGGGCGCTGATCTACCTCAACGGCTGGAACGTCGGTCAGTACGGCGGCGACATCGGGCCGCAGAAAGAGTTCGTGCTGCCCGCCGGGCTGCTGCGCGAGCACGGTCACAACACGCTCGCCCTGGCCGTCACCTCCACCGCGGCCGCCGGCGGCGGGCCCGGCCCGATCGGCCTGTTCGCGTACGGAGCCGTGCGCGGCGGGGTGCCCGTCCCGGACGTCCCGGGGCCGTCGTACCCGCTCGCCCGCTGAGCGCCACGGCAGTGGCGGGCCGCCCGCGTACCGATTCCTGGCCGGTACGCGGGCGGCTCTTTTCGTCCCGGACCCCGCACCGGACCCCACGTGAGGGAGCATTCCGGGCAATTGTATAAGCTTCCTATGTAATTTCCGGTCCCTGGAGGAACCCCGTGTCCACCGTCCCGAACGCCGGTCCCGGCGAGGACTTCCCCGCGGTCGCCGCCGTGCTGGACGACCTCGCGGTGCTCGCCGTACGGCGGCTGTCCGCGCAGGGCGACCTCAGCCTCACGGCCGCGGCCACCCTGTCGTACCTGGACCGCAACGGCCCCGAGCGGCTGAGCGTCCTCGCCTCACGCCAGTCCGTCACCCAGCCGTCGATGACCCAGCTCGTGCGGCGCCTGGAGCGCGAAGGGCTGGTGCACCGGGCGGCCGACGACCTCGACGGCCGCGCGGTGCGGGTCGCCATCACCGACGCCGGCCGCGCGCTGCTCGCCGAGCGGCGCCGCCTGCGCCGGGAGCGGCTCACCGAGCTGCTCGGCACGCTCTCCCCCGGTGAACTGCGCGACCTGACGCGGGTCGCCGGCGAGTTCCTCCCCCTGCTCCGCCGCCTGCTCCAGAACGAGGCCGGCGAGTAGGGACCAGGGCGCTCCCCCTCGCTACTCCCAGGAGGTCCGGTGAGCTCTGCTCATGCCCCCGTAGCTCATGCCCCCGCAGCTCATGCCACCGTCGCCAGCCCCTTCAAGCAGCCGAAGGCGGTCTGGGCCGTCGCCTTCGCCTGCGTGATCTCGTTCATGGGGATCGGGCTGGTGGACCCGATCCTGCCCGCCCTCAGTTCGAAGCTGCACGCCACGCCCAGCCAGGTCTCGCTGCTGTTCACCAGCTATCTGGTGGTGACAGCGGTGGCCATGCTGATCACCGGGTGGGTCTCCAGCCGGATCGGCGCCAAGCGCACGCTCATCGCCGGTCTGGCCCTGATCGTGGTGTTCGCCGCGCTCGCCGGCGCGTCCGGGAGCATCGGCGGCATCGTCGGCTTCCGGGCCGGCTGGGGCCTCGGCAACGCGCTGTTCATCGCCACCTCCCTCGCGGTCATCGTCGCCTCCGGCAGCGGCGGCTTCGCCGGGGCGATCATCCTGTACGAGACCGCGCTCGGCGTCGGCATCGCGGTCGGCCCCCTGCTCGGCGGGACCCTGGGCGGCATCAGCTGGCGCGGCCCGTTCTACGGCGTCGCGGTGCTGATGGCGATCGCCCTGGTCGCCACCGTCACCCTCGTCCAGCGCACCCCCGCCCCGGCGCGGAAGACCGGCGTGGCCGAGCCGCTGAAGGCGCTGCGCCACCGCGGCCTGCTCATCCTGGGCCTGACCGCCCTCTGCTACAACTGGGGCTTCTTCACCGTCCTGGGCTACGCGCCGTACCCGATGGAGCTGAACGAGCACCAGCTCGGCCTCGTCTTCACCGGCTGGGGGATCCTGGTCGCCGTCTTCTCCGTCTTCGGGGCGCCGCGCCTGCAGGCGCGGTTCGGCATCGCCCGCACGCTCTACGCCAACCTCGTGCTGTTCAGCCTCGACATCCTGGTGATCGCGCTGTTCACCTCGAACCGGGTCGTGGTGATCTGCGGGGTGATCGTCGCGGGCGTCTTCATCGGCGTCAACAACACGGTCACCACGCAGGCGGTCATGACCGTCTCGCCGGTGGAGCGGCCGATCGCCTCCGCCTCCTACGGGTTCATCCGCTTCATCGGCGGCGGCCTCGCGCCCTTCGTCGCGGGCCGGCTCGCCGAGCACTTCGACAGTCAGCACGCGCCGTTCTACCTGGGGGCCGCCGCCGTGCTCCTCGGCGCGGTGATCCTCACCGCCGCGCACCGGCAGCTCGGCGAGGCCGAGCGCGCCCAGGCCGCCGAGCTCGCCGCGGCCGGCCCCGCCACCGCCCGGCGGGAGAGGCTGGAGGAGTCGGCCCTGGCCGAGGATCTCGGCTCGGCCACCTGAGCCCGCCGGGTCAGAACCGGGCGACCAGGGCCGGGGTGAGCGCGGCGGGCCCGGCGCAGCCGGACAGGGCCAGGGTGAGATCGGTCTCCGCCAGCACGCAGCGGAGCACGTGCTCCACGCCCGCCTGGCCGTCCAGGCCCAGCCCGTACGCGTACGGCCGGCCCAGCAGCACGGTCCTGGCGCCGAGCGCGAGGGCCTTGACGACGTCGTCCCCGCCGCGGACGCCGCCGTCGAAGAGCACCGTGAGCCGGTCGGCGACCGCGTCGGCGACGGCCGGCAGCGCGTCGGCCGCCCCGATCGAGCCGTTGACCTGGCGCCCCCCGTGGTTGGACACGACGACCCCGTCCATCCCCGCGTCGGCGGCCAGCCGGGCGTCGTCGGGATGGAGGATGCCCTTCAGCACGATCGGGCCGTCCCAGTGCTCGCGCAGCAGGGCGAGGTCCGGCCACGTCTTGCCGGGGTCGCCGAACAGTCCCACGAAGTGCAGGACGGCGGCCTCCGGGTCCTCGTGCACCGGCCGCGCGAGCCCGGCCTGGAACGCCGGGTCGGTGAAGTAGTTGGCGGTGCCGACGCCGCGCAGGAACGGCAGGTACGCCTGGTCGAGATCGCGCGGCCGCCAGGCCAGCAGCGGCGTGTCGAGGGTGACGACGAGCACGCTGAACCCCGACGCCTTGGCCCGGGCGAGGAAGCTGAGGGTGACCTCGCGGTCGCGGCCCCAGTAGAGCTGGAACCACCGCTCGCCGTCTCCCATGGCCGCGGCGACCTCCTCCATCGGCGTGCTGGAGGCCGACGACAGCACGAAGGGCACGCCCAGCGCCGCCGCGGCGCGGGCGGCGGCCGGTTCGGCGTCCGGGTGCATGATCGACAGCACGCCGATCGGCGCGAGCGCCAGCGGCGCGGGCAGTCTCCGGCCGAGCACGGTCACCGACAGGTCGCGCCCGCGCACGTCGCGCAGCATCCGCGGCACGATGCGCCAGCGGTCCAGCGCCTCGCGGTTGGCCCGCTCGGTGCGCCCGCCGCCCGCGCTGCCGGCCACGTAGCCCACCGGCCCGGGACCCAGGCGCCGCTCGGCCATCTCCTCCAGCCGGTTCAGATCCGTGGGCAGGCGCGGCACGACGCCCGCCATGCCGTTGAGGTAGATCTCGTACTGGAAGTCCGCCCAGCTCACCGCGCCTCCATTCCTCCAGATCACTGCCGTACGGCACGCTACCGGAACCGATGCGTTGATAGAGGGACGGAAGGGGTCAGCGGGGTTCGCGCGCGCCGCACCCGGATGACGCTTCTTTGCTGTGATTGTGCGGAGCTCCTACCAAGGAGCGGCGGCGGCAGGGGCACACCCTGGAGAGCGACCGCGGTGCGGCGGGTCGTCGACAGCGTCGCGACGGGCGTCCCCGCGCGTCCGTGTCCCGCGAAGGGTCGCACCCGAGCGTACGCGGGGCCACCGACGATCACGCCCACCCGTCCGTACGCGATCGGCCAAAGGGTGATCATGCCGGGTTACTTATCTCGAACAGCGCAGGCCGACGCCTCGCGGGCTCTGCCCGGGAGGTCGCCCGGACGCCTGCACCACGTCTTCGAATCCCGTTGCGACCTGACGCCGTCGGCGACGGCCCTGGAGTGCGGGCGGCTGAGCTGGACCTACGCCGCGCTCGACGCGCGGGCGAACCGGCTCGCGCACCTCCTGCGCGACCTGGGGGCCGGACGCGGTTCCCGGGTGGCGATCCTGCTGCCGCGGTCGCCGGACACCTACCTGGCGCTGCTCGCGGTGGGCAAGGCGGGTGCGGCGTTCGTGCCGCTCGACCCGCAGTCGCCCCCGGACCGAACCGGCTACATCCTCGGCGACGCCGGCGTCGACCTCGTGCTCACCACGTCCGGACGGGCTCCGGAGGTCAGGGCGCCGGGCCGCCGCGTGCTCGCCCTCGACGCCTCCGCGGACCTGATCGCGTCGGCGCCCGCCACCCGTCCGTTCTCCAGACCGCTCAACGGCGCGGCGGACGACGACCCGGCCGCGTACGTCATGTACACCTCCGGGTCGAGCGGGCGCCCGAAGGGTGTCGAGGTGGCCCAGTCGAGCATCTGCAACTTCCTCCGAGTGGTGCCGGAGCTGTACGGCGTGCGGCCGGACGACCGCGTCTACCAGGGGATGTCCATCTCCTTCGACTTCTCCGTCGAGGAGATCTGGCCGACCTGGTCGGCCGGCGCGGCCCTCGTCGCGGGGCCGGCCGGCTCCCGGCAGCTCGGCGCGGAGCTGGCGGACTTCCTGGACCAGCACGGAATCACGATCCTGTACTGCGTCCCGACGCTGCTCGCGACGATCCCGCGTGACGTGCCGTCCCTGCGCACCATCCTCGTCGGGGGCGAGCCCTGCCCGGCGCCGCTGGTGGAGCGGTGGAGCCGGCCGGGGCGGCGGATGCTCAACACGTACGGGCCGACCGAGGCGACGGTCACCGCGACCTGCGCCGAACTGCTGCCGGGACGGCCGGTCACCATCGGCAGGCCGTTGCCCACCTACACCGTCGTGCTGCTCGACGAACGGCGCGACCCGGTGCCGGACGGCGAGGTCGGCGAGATCTGCATCGGCGGTCCCGGCGTCGCCCGCGGCTACGTCGGCCGTCCCGCCCTGACCGCCGACCGCTTCGTCGAACACCCGCTGGCGCCCCCCGGCGGCAGGTTGTACCGCACAGGGGACCTCGGCCGGGTGACCGCGACCGGGGAGCTCGAATACCTCGGCCGCTCCGACGCCGAGGTGAAGATCCGCGGACACCGGGTGGACCTGGGCGAGATCGAGAACGTGCTGCTGGAGGACGCCGGCGTCGCCGAGGCCGTGGCCGCCCTGATGCCCGCGCCGGGCGTGGACGGACCGGACGGGGAACTGGCCGCCTACGTCGTGCCCGCGAACGGCCACGACAAGGCGCTCACCGGGCGGCTGCGCGATCGCCTGAGCCGCCGCCTGCCGGCCTACATGGTGCCGTCGTTCCTGGACGTCGTGGCCGCCCTGCCCACCATGCCGAGCGGCAAGGTGGACCGCGGGCGGCTACCGCGGCCGAGCGGCCGCCGACTGGTCGGCTCCGGGCCGGTGGCGCCCGCCGAGGGCGCACTGGAGACACGGCTGCGCGCCGCATGGGCGGAGGAGTTCGGGCTCGACCCCGAGTCGCTGTCGGTCGAGGCGGACTTCTTCACCGACCTCGGCGGTCACTCCCTGCTGGCCGCGCGCATCGTGTCGCTCCTGCGGACGAGCGAGATCGGCGCGGGGCTCGCGGTGCGCGACCTCTACGCGAACCCGACCGTACGCCGCCTCGCCGCGCACCTCTCCGCGAACGGAGGCCGCGGGGGCGGACGCGCGCCGGCCTCCCGTCCCCGCCCGAGGCCGCTGCGGCACGGCGGCCGGGCGGTCGCGGCCGCCGGGGCGGCGCAGAGCGTGGTCGTCTACCTGCTGCTCCTCATGGTCACGTTGCCGGTCTCCGTCACGCTGTACGCCTGGACCACGCCCCACGGCGGCCCGCTCCCCGGGGGCCGCAGGACGCAGGAGGACTGGCTGCTCCTCCCCGGAACGGGGACCGACCTGGTCGGCGCGCTGGCGCTGGCCGCGGCGGCCGCGTACCTCTGGGTGCGCTGGCTGCTGCCCGTGCTGCTGGTGCGGCCGCTGTCGGGCGGCGTCCGGCCGGGTCGTCACCCGCTGTGGGGCGCGACCTACCTGCGGCTGTGGGCGACGAACCTGCTGCTGTCCCTGTCTCCGCTGCGGACGCTGAGCGGCTCCCCCATGATGGCCCCCTACCTGCGGCTGCTCGGCGCGGAGGTCGGGCCCGCAACCGCCGTCGCGACCGCCGACGTCAACCTCCCGGCGATGCTGCGGATCGGCGAGGGCGCCTCGGTCGGCTACCGCGCCTCGCTGCACGCCTGGCTGGTGGAGGACGGGTGGGTGGTCGTCGCCCCGGTGGAGGTCGGGCCGCACGCGTTCGTCGGGAACGGCGCCGTGCTCGGGCCGGGCGCACGGGTCGCCGGCCACGCCGCGCTCGGCGACCAGTCGGCCCTGACGCACGGCGAGACGGTGCCCCCGGGAGGGCGCTGGGCCGGGTCGCCGCCGAATCCCGTGGAGTCCGTGGGACCGGCCGTCGAGGCGATGCTGCGCGCCCCCGCCGGCGCCGGGAGCTGGAAGGCCCGCCATGTGGCCGCCGCCGTGGCCGGCCTCGTCTGCATCGAGGCGATCCTGCTGGCCACGATCATGCCGAGCGTCCTGGTCATCTGGACGGTCGTGGCCGCCTGGGGCCCGCCGGCCGCTCCGGTCGCCGTTTTCCTGGCGGGCCCGCTGTTCGTGGCCGTCGTCTGCGCGGTGGTGGCCGCCGGCAAACGGCTCGTGCTGCCGAAGGCGCCGGCCGGCATCCATCCGGCGCATTCCTGCCTCGGCGTGCGCAAGTGGGCCGTGGACAAACTCCTGGAGTCCAGCCTGACGCTGACCAACTCGCTCTACGGCACGCTGTACACCTCGCCGTGGCTGCGGCTGCTCGGCGCGCGGGTCGGCCGCCGGGCCGAGGTGTCGACGGCCGCGCAGCTCGACCCCGATCTCCTCACGCTGCGCGAGGAGAGCTTCGTCGCCGACATGGCGGGCGTCGGCGCGGCCAGCTTCGCCCGTGGCCGGATCGCCCTGCGTCCCACCGAGGTCGGCAGGCGCGCGTTCGTGGGCAACGCCGCGGTCGTCCCGGCCGGGACGCGGATGGGGCCGGGCTCGCTGGTGGGCGTCAGCACCGTCCCGCCGCCGGACGGCGTGCCGGAGGGCACCTCGTGGCTGGGCTCGCCCGCGATGCACCTTCCCGTACGGCAGGACAGCGGCGCGTTTCCGGAAGACCAGACGTTCCGGCCGCCGCGCCTGCTGGTGCTGCACCGCCTGGGCGTCGAGTTCTTCCGCGCCACGCTCCCGGCGATGCTGTTCGGCGCCGCGCTCTACCTCCACCTCCTGGGCGTGCACGCGCTCGCGCGCCTCCTGCCCCTGCCCGTGGTGGCGGCCGCGGCGCCGCTCGTCGCCGGCGCCGCGTCGCTGGGGGTGGTCGGTTGCTGCGTCGCGTTCAAACGCCGCCTCATCGGCGCGTACCGGCCGAGAGTGGAGCCGTTGTGGAGCAGGTTCGTCCGGCGCACCGAGTTCGTCACCGGGCTGTGGGAGGCCGCCGCGGTGCCCGCCGGGGTCGCCCTCCTGGCCGGAACCCCGTTCCTGCCGGCCGTGCTGCGGTGGTTCGGGGCCCGCATCGGCAGGCGCGCCTGGATCGCGACCACGTATCTGACCGAGTTCGACCTGGTGGAGGTGGGCGACGACGTCGCGATCGGGCCGGGGGTGTCGCTGCAGACCCACCTGTTCGAGGACCGGGTCATGAAGATGTCGGCCGTCACGGTCCGGTCCGGCTCCAGCGTCGGCGCCCGTTCCGTGGTGCTCTACGACTCGGTGGTGGGCGAGGACGTCTCGCTCGGCGCCCTGTCGTTGCTGATGAAGGGCGAGCGGCTCACCCCCGGGACGAGCTGGCGCGGCATCCCGGCGCAGGCCGCCGTCGGGGACATGTGAGCGCGATGGGTGAGCGGCAGGGGATCGGGTGAGGGTCTGATGGGATTCGACGGCATTCTCGGCGCCGTACGGCGCGCCTTCCGCTCCGAGCCGGCCCCGCTGCGGCCTTCCGGACAGCCGCTCGCGCTCGTCTACCGGGGCCCGGCCTCGGTTCCCGGGTGCTCCGAGGCGGTCGCCGGGCTGCTGGAGGCGAGCCGCTGGGGCTTCGACGTGCGCTACACGGGCCCGCACGAGAAGGTGCCGCTCACGGCGGAGTCGCTGTCCCTGGCCGCGGTGTACGCCCAGCCGGGCGGCGGAGACCTGTCCCGGGGTTACCGGCACCTCAAACGGCACCGCGGCGCGCTGCGCGACTACGTCGCCGGAGGCGGCCGGTACCTCGGCTTCTGCCTGGGCGGCTATCTCGCCGGCGCCACTCCCGGTTTCGCCCTGCTGCCGGGCGACACCGACCAGTACATCGCCACGCCGGGCGCCACCGTGGACGACGAGGAGGACACCCTCGTCGACGTGCGATGGCGCGGCCGGGAGCGCAGCGTCTTCTTCCAGGACGGCCCCTGCTTCCTGCTGGAGCCGGGCAACCGGGCCACCGTCCTGGCCACCTATCCCAACGGCGCCGTCGCCGCCCTCGTCACCCCGTACGGCGAGGGCAGGGTCGCCGTGGTCGGCCCGCACCCGGAGGCGACCGACGACTGGTTCGCCGACGCCGATCTGCCGGTCCGGCGGGCGCAGGACCTCGGCCTCGATCTGGTGAACGAGGTGATGGCCGACGCCTGAGGGGCTTTCGCGTCTTATGTGAAGAATGTGATGAATTACCGCTTTTTCCGGAAAATCCCCATTATGGGGACATGGTGCGTAAATTAGCCGCCCTGGCCGCCAGTGTCATGATGATCGCGTCCCCGGCCGCTCCCGCCGCCGCGGAGCCGGGCGCGTTCCTTCCCGGCGCGCCGGGGATCGGCGATCCGTACTATCCCCTGCAGGGAAACGGCGGCTACGACGTCGGCCACTACGATCTGCGGCTCCGGTTCGACCCCGGCGACCACACCGCGGACGCCACCGCGACGATCACCGCGACCGCCACCCACAACCTGTCCCGGTTCGACCTCGACTTCTCGGGACCGGAGGTCAAGAGCGTGACGGTGGACGGCGCCCGCGCCGGCTTCCGCCGCGACGGCCAGGAACTGGTGATCACTCCGGCCGCCGGGCTGAAGGCCGGGACCACCTTCACGGTCGCGGTCTCCTACGCCGGGAAGCTCACGGCGGTGTCGGACGACACCGGCCAGCAGGGGTGGATCAACACCAAGGACGGCGCGTTCGTCGCGTCCCAGCCGGACGGCGCGCGCAGCTGGTTCCCGGCCAACGACAGCCCGGCGGACAAGGCCACCTTCAGCTTCCGGGTGTCCGCGCCCGAGGAGCTGACCGTGCTGGCCAACGGCGAGCGCGCGAGCGCGGACGAGGCGGCCGGTTCCGACGGCTACCGGACCGTGCGGTGGGAGATGCGGCAGCCGATGGCGCCCTACCTCGCCATGCTCGCCATCGGCCATTTCGAGGTCAGTGAGGGGACCGTCGACGGCATACCGAACGTGACGGCGTACGACCCGGCGCTGGAGGAGAAGTCGAAGCGTCTGCACGATCTCACGGCGGAGGCCGTCAGGTGGGAGTCGTCGCTCTTCGGCCCCTACCCGTTCTCCTCCACCGGCGGGGTCGCGGACGGCCGCGGCTCCGTGACGGCGCTGGAGACGCAGGGCCGGCCCGTCTACAGCGGCGGCCCGACCGACGACTCCGAGATCGTGCACGAGCTGGCCCACCAGTGGTTCGGCGACAGCGTCGGGGTGCGGAGCTGGCGGGACATCTGGCTCAACGAGGGCTTCGCGAAGTACACGGAATGGCTCTACGAGGAGCAGCACGACGGGCCGTCCGCCAGGGACACCTTCGACCGGCTCTACCGGAAGGACGGCGCCTTCTGGCGCCTGAAGACCGGTGACCCCGGCCAGGCGCACATGTTCGACGAGAACGCGATCTACCTGCGCGGCGCGATGACGGTGCACGCCCTCCGGGAGAAGATCGGCGACAAGGTGTTCTTCGCCCTGCTGAAGACCTGGGCGCAGGAGCACAGGTACGGCACGGTGACCACGGCCGACTTCGTCGCCCTCGCGGAGAGGCTGAGCGGGCAGAAGCTCGGCTCCTTCTTCGACGCGTGGCTCTACCAGGCGAAGAAGCCGCCGCAGTCGGTGTTCCGCTCGACACCGGCGGAATGAGACGGGTTTGCCCTGTTCACGCGGGGGGAGGAGACGCGGCCACGGGAGGGGCGAGGTGAGCGGACTACCGACGATCAAGAGCCTGGACGAGCTGACCGAGCTGGTCGAACGCCGGTCCGGCCTCTACCTGCGGTACTCGAAGGGGCCGGACGCCGACGAGGGCAAGCCCAGCGTCGACTACGAGAGCGGCCTGGAGCTGCCCGGGCTGTCGGTGACCGTGCTCGACGCCGAGCACTGGTGGACGAGATCGACGCACGACTGGCTGGCCCGCCAGATGTGCAAGTACACCCATCTGGCCGAGCAGGACGAGGAGCGGCACGCCTGGGTGCTGACCGGCCGGGTGGCGGGGCGGGGCCCCGACCACGAGCCGCTCATCGACCACGTCGAGCCGGTGGCGTGGATCGACGACGCGGTGGTCGAGCAGGCCCGCGAACACTACGAGAGGGCGTTCGACGCCGGCCGCGACTCCACGGGCTGAGCCCCTCCGCGCCAGATCTCTCCGGCCCCCTCCGGACTGCTTCCGGCCGTCCCGCGTCTCCCCTGGCCCACCAGGGAGATACGGCGTTCGCACCCTGCGAGATGTACCATTCGCGCGGCCGCGGGGCGACGCGCCCGGCGGTGCTTTATATGCTTTCTTTTCCTGGTCAGACGGGATCGCGAGGGTGGACATGGTCGAGAGAGCTGGCACCGTCAAGCGCGCGAGAACATCCCGCGCCGCCGGCGGCGATCCGGAACTGGATCTGCGGGAACTCCTGGCGGGCCTGACCGCCGTACGGGACGGAGACTTCGGCACCCGGCTGCCGGAGGACGGCGACGGGCTGCTGCAGGAGATAGCGACCGTCTTCAACGGGATGGTCGACCAGCTCTCCCTCTTCACCTCCGAGGTGACCCGGGTGGCGCGGGAGGTCGGCACCGAGGGCCAGCTCGGCGGGCAGGCCGAGGTGCCGGCGGTCTCCGGCACCTGGAAGGACCTCACCGACTCGGTGAACGCGATGGCGGGCAACCTCACCAGCCAGGTCCGCTCCATCGCCGAGGTCACCACCGCCGTCGCCAAGGGCGACCTCTCCCAGAAGATCACCGTCGACGCCCGCGGCGAGATCCTCGAACTCAAGAACACCGTCAACACCATGGTCGACCAGCTCTCGTCCTTCGCCGACGAGGTCACCCGCGTGGCCCGCGAGGTCGGCACCGAAGGCCAGCTCGGCGGCCAGGCGCAGGTCCCCGGCGTGGCCGGGACCTGGCGCGACCTCACCGACTCGGTGAACTTCATGGCGGGCAACCTCACCAGCCAGGTCCGCTCCATCGCCGAGGTCACCACCGCCGTCGCCAAGGGCGACCTCTCCCAGAAGATCACCGTCGACGCCCGCGGCGAGATCCTCGAACTCAAGAACACCGTCAACACCATGGTCGACCAGCTTTCGTCCTTCGCCGACGAGGTCACCCGCGTGGCCCGCGAGGTCGGCACCGAAGGCCAGCTCGGCGGCCAGGCCGACGTGAAGGGCGTCTCCGGCACCTGGCGCGACCTCACCGACTCCGTGAACTTCATGGCCGGCAACCTCACCAGCCAGGTCCGCAACATCTCCCAGGTCGCCACCGCCGTCGCCAAGGGCGACCTCTCCCAGAAGATCACCGTCGAGGCCAAGGGCGAGGTCGCCGCGCTCGCCCAGACCATCAACACCATGGTCGACACCCTCAGCGCCTTCGCCGACGAGGTCACCCGCGTGGCCCGCGAGGTCGGCACCGAAGGCCGCCTCGGCGGCCAGGCCGACGTGAAGGGCGTCTCCGGCACCTGGAAGGCGCTGACCGAGTCGGTGAACGTCATGGCCGACAACCTCACCGACCAGGTGCGGTCCATCGCCCAGGTCACCACGGCGGTCGCCCGCGGCGACCTGTCGCAGAAGATCCGCGTGGACGCCCGGGGCGAGATCCTGGAGCTCAAGGAGACCATCAACACGATGGTCGACCAGCTCTCGTCCTTCGCCGACGAGGTCACCCGGGTGTCCCGGGAGGTCGGCACCGAAGGCCGCCTGGGCGGCCAGGCGACCGTACGCGGGGTGTCGGGCACCTGGAAGGACCTCACCGACTCGGTGAACGTCATGGCGTCCAACCTCACCAGCCAGGTGCGGTCCATCGCGCAGGTCGCCACCGCCGTCGCCAAGGGCGACCTCTCCCAGAAGATCACCGTCGAGGCCAAGGGCGAGGTCGCCGCGCTCGCCCAGACCATCAACACCATGGTCGACACCCTCAGCGCCTTCGCCGACGAGGTCACCCGCGTGGCCCGCGAGGTCGGCACCGAAGGCCAGCTCGGCGGCCAGGCCCGGGTGCCCAACGTGGCGGGCACCTGGAAGGACCTCACCGACAACGTGAACTCGATGGCCGACAACCTGACCAACCAGGTGCGGTCCATCGCCCAGGTCACGACGGCGGTCGCCCAGGGCGACCTGACCAAGAAGATCGACGTCGACGCCCGGGGCGAGATCCTGGAGCTCAAGACGACCATCAACACGATGGTCGACCAGCTCTCGTCGTTCGCCGCCGAGGTCACCCGCGTCGCCCGCGAGGTGGGCAGCGAGGGACGGCTGGGCGGTCAGGCCGAGGTCGAGGGCGTGTCGGGCACCTGGAAGCGGCTGACCGAGAACGTCAACGAGCTGGCCGGCAACCTCACCCGCCAGGTGCGCGCGATCGCCGAGGTCACCAGCGCCGTGACCTCCGGCGACCTCACCCGCTCCATCACGGTGGACGCGGAGGGCGAGCTCGCCGACCTCAAGGACAACGTCAACTCCATGGTGGAGTCGCTACGCGAGTCGACCCGGGCCAACCAGGAGCAGGACTGGCTCAAGACCAACCTGGCCCGCATCTCCGGGCTCATGCAGGGCCACCGCGACCTGTCGGCGGTCGCCGAGCTGGTCATGAACGAGCTGGCGCCGCTGGTCAACGCGCAGCACGGCACGTTCCTGCTGGCGGAGGAGACCCCGGCGGGCGCGGAGCTGCGGGTGGTCGGCTGCTACGGCCACCGGGAGATCTCCCGCCGCCACGCGTTCGGGGAGTCCCTCGTCGGCCAGGCCGCGCAGGCCAGGCGGACGATCCTGGTGGAGGAGGTCCCGCCGGCCTACCTGACGGTCTCGTCCAGCCTCGGGCAGGCCGGTCCGGCCAGCCTCGTCGTGCTGCCGATCGTGGTGGAGGACCAGGTTCTCGGCGTGATCGAGCTGGCCAGCCTGGGCCGGTTCTCCACGGCCCACCGCGACTTCCTGGAGCAGCTCGTCGAGACGATCGGCGTCAACGTCAACACGATCGTGGCCAACGCCCGCACCGACGCGCTGCTCGCCGAGTCGCAGCGGCTCGCCACCGAGCTGCAGGTGCGGCAGGAGGAGCTGCAGCGCTCGAACGCGGAGCTGGAGGAGAAGGCGGAGCTGCTGGCCCAGCAGAACCGCGACATCGAGACCAAGAACACCGAGATCGAGCAGGCCCGTCAGGAGCTGGAGGACCGCGCCCAGCAGCTCGCGCTGGCCTCGAAGTACAAGAGCGAGTTCCTCGCCAACATGAGCCACGAGCTGCGCACCCCGCTCAACTCGCTGCTCATCCTGGCCCAGCTCCTCGCGCAGAACCCCACCCGCAACCTCACGCCCAAGCAGGTGGAGTACGCGAACGTCATCCACTCGGCCGGCACCGACCTGCTGCAGCTCATCAACGACATCCTCGACCTGTCGAAGATCGAGGCCGGCAAGATGGACATCACGCCGGAGCCGGTCAGCCTGCGTCAGCTCCTCGACTACGTGGAGGCCAACTTCCGGCCGCTGACGACCCAGAAGGGCCTGCGCTTCGGCGTCACCGTCGCCTCCGGCGTCCCGGCCCGCCTGATGACCGACGAGCAGCGGCTGCGGCAGGTGCTGCGCAACCTGCTGTCGAACGCGGTCAAGTTCACCGAGGCGGGCTCGGTCGAACTCCGCATCGAACGCGCGCCCGGCGCGGACCTGCCGGGCGCCTCCGGGCAGGAGGTCCTCGCCTTCCACGTGGTGGACACCGGCATCGGCATCGCCCCGGAGAACCTCTCGCAGATCTTCGACGCCTTCCAGCAGGCCGACGGCACGACCAGCCGCAAGTACGGCGGCACCGGCCTCGGCCTGTCGATCAGCCGGGAGATCGCCACCCTGCTCGGCGGCGAGATCCACGCGACGAGCGCGCTGGGCGAGGGCAGCACGTTCACCCTCTATCTCCCGCTGACCCACTTCGCCGCCCAGAACCTGGCGGACCGGGACGAGCCGGAGGCCGGCGTGCCGGAACCGGAGCGGACTCAGGTCTCCCCGGTGACGACGGCCGGCGCCGTCGCGGCCGTCCTGGGCGCCGGACCCGACCGCAGGAACGGCGAGAACGGGGACGGCAGGAGTGGCGGCGGGGCGCGCCGCCGTCTGCTGGTCGTCGAGGCCAGGCCGGGCGGCCTGCTGTCGATGCTGGCGCAGAGCGTCGCGGCGGACCTGCGCGACACCCACGGATCCGTGCAGGTGTCGACCGCGAACGACCCGGACTCGGCGCTGTCGCTGCTGCTCCGGGAGAGCGTGCACTGCATCGTCCTCGACCTCGGCATGCCCCACGACATCGTGGCGGACTTCCTGAGGGGCCTGGACCGCGACGCCTCCCTGCGGACGCTGCCGGTGCTCGCGCACCACTCGCGCAAGCTGTCGCGTCCGCAGGAGGACCTGCTCCAGGTGCGCTCCCGCAACCAGCCGCTGGAGCGCCTGCCCAGCCTGGACGAACTGCGTGAGCGGATCACGCTGCACCTGTCGGCGAACGAGCCCGGCGACGTGCTGCCGCTCGTGCAGCAGCCGCCCGCCGAGGAGGGCGCGCACGAGACCGGGAAGGTCGACAGCGCGCTGGTCGGCCGCAAGGTCCTGGTGGTGGACGACGACGTGCGCAACGTCTTCGCCCTCACCACGATCCTCGAACTGCACGGCATGCAGGTGCTGTACGCGGAGAACGGCCGCAAGGGCATCGACGTGCTGATGCGCAACGACGACGTGGACCTGGTGCTGATGGACATCATGATGCCGGAGATGGACGGCTACGCCGCCACCGCCGCCATCCGGTCCATGCCGCGCTTCGCCAAGCTGCCGATCATCGCGGTGACCGCCAAGGCGATGCACGGCGACCGCGAGAAGACGCTGTCGTCGGGCGCGAGCGACTACGTCACCAAGCCCGTCGACGCCGAGGAGCTCATCGTCTGCATGCAGCACTGGCTGGACCTGCCCGGCAACGGTGCCCGCGCGGACTCCGGCGAGGACCCCGGCAGCGGCTCCGGCAGCGGTACCGGCGACGGCTCCGGCTCCGGCGCTCAGGCCTGACCGGCGCGGTCGCGGGCGGTCCGGCCCTGCCGGGCCGCCGCCGGGCGCGTGCGCAGGTCCTCCAGCACCGCCCGGGCGGCCCGCCGTCCGGAGACCAGCGCGCCCTGGATGGACCCGGTGTCACGGTGGTCGCCGCAGACGTAGCGCCGCGCCCCGGGACCCTCGACCGGCACCCGCACCGGGCGGCGCAGCGGCATCGGGGGCGGCATCGCGGGCAGGGCCGCCTCGATCGCGTAGGTGGCGACGTGCTCCCACGACGAGGTGTCGCCGTAGATCCGCGCCAGCCGGTCCCGCACCCGGGGCTCGTCCCGGTCGCCGTGCACGCCGAGGACCGAGGTGGAGATCAGCGCGCGGCCGTCGGACGAGTACTCGGGCGCGGCGTCGGTGACCACGATCGTGTCGGTGATCACGCCCTCCGCGTCCACGATCTGCGTCGGCTCCCAGAGCGGCGACGCGGGAGCGGCGTGGTAGAAGGTCGTCACCGACCGCATCGCGGGCACCGGCAGGCCGGGCAGGAGCCGTCCCGCCGTGGCCGGGTCGGCCGCGACCACGACGGCGGCCGCCTCCATCTCGCCCCCGCCGCCGAGGGCGACGCCGGTGGGGGTCAGCGCGCCGACGGGGGTCTCCAGGCGGACCGCGTCCGGCGGGAGGCGGCCGGCGAGCTGCTCGGGGATCCGCCCCATCCCGAGGGCCGGCAGGCCGATGACGCCCCGCACGAAGGACCGCCAGAGCAGGTGGAAGATCCGGCCGGAGGTCTCCAGTTCCCGCTCCAGGACCACCCCCGACAGGAAGGGCCGGAACAGGTTCTCGACGACCTCCGGGGACGCGCCCCAGTGCCGCAGTTCCTCCTCGGTGGTGCGGCGCTCGGCGCCGCCCCGCCTCCGTACGAGGGAGCCGGGCAGCAGCAGGTCGCGGGTGGTCACCGCGGCGAGCACGGCCTTGTCCACCGGTGTGCCCACCCGGGCGAACAGGCCGCTGAGCGCCTGGCGCGGATGCCGCCACGGCAGCGTCACCCGCTCGTGCCGCCCGTCCCGGAAGACGATCACCCCCGAGGTGAACGGACGCAGGCGCAGCGCCGGGATGTCGAGGACCCGGGCGGCCTCCGGATAGCCGGTGTTGAAGACCTGGAACCCGCGGTCGAGCCGGAAGCCGTCCACGATGTCGGTGCGGATCCGGCCGCCCACGCCGTCCGAGGCCTCCAGGACCCGGACCGCCACCCCCGCCCTGTGCAGATGGACGGCACAGGCCAGGCCCGCGAGTCCCGCGCCGACGACGATCACCGTGGCAGGCTGTGGCATGGGCCGCTCCTCCTCTTGCCGTGACGTGCCGTACGTCTACGCATCGGTATTCGAGCCCGGCGGAGGCCGCGGATGCAGCCGGCGGCCGGTCGGGTCTGTGCACGTTCCCAGCGCGGCCGTGCCCTGGAGGTGAAATTTTCAGTGATCATCACCGGCCGGCGTGGCGGGGACGACCGGCACGGGCCCGGCCGCGAGCGCTCTCACCTGCTCGGGCGGCCATCCGGGAACGCGGCGGGCGGCTGCGTCCACATGGGTGAATCGGGGGTGTTTGACCACTGCGCCCGTTTCGCGTTGTGATGACGCGGCACCCGGCATGGCGCCGTCGCGTCCGCGGTGCGTCCCGGACGCCGTCGCGGCCCTGCCGGCACCACCGGCACCCTCGTCTGGAGCTTGGATGACCACACGACGAAGATTCGCGTCGATCGCCGCCGTGGCCTCGGCCGCCGCCCTCGCGGGAGCCGGGGCGCTGCCCGCCCTCCCCGCGTCGGCGGCGGCGGGCTGCCGGGTCGACTATCAGGTGACGAACCAGTGGCAGGGCGGGTTCGGCACCTCCGTGACGATCACCAACCTCGGCGACGCCGTCAACGGCTGGACGCTCACCTGGACGTACACCGCGGGACAGACGGTGACGCAGGCGTGGAACGCGACGGTCACCCAGAGCGGCGCGCAGGTGACCGCGAAGGACGCCGGCTACAACGGGTCGATCCCCACCGGCGGGACGGCGTCGTTCGGCTTCAACGGCTCGTGGAACGACTCCGCCAACCCCGTGCCCGCGAGCTTCTCGCTCAACGGCACCACCTGCACCGGCGGGGTCACGAGCAGCCCCAGCGCGAGTCCCAGCGCGTCACCCAGCCCCAGCGCCTCGCCCAGCCCCAGCGCCAGCCCGACGCGGTCGCCCAGCGCGTCGCCCAGCCCCTCCCCGAGCCCGTCGGCGAGCCCCACGACCATCCCGGCCGGGGCGCGGCAGATGGAGAACCTCAACCGCGGCCTGATCAGCGTGCGGTCCGGCAGCGGCAACCTGGTCTCCTGGCGGCTGCTCGGCACCGAGAACGCCGGCACGGGGTTCAACGTCTACCGGGGATCGACCAGGCTGAACTCCTCGCCGATCACCAACTCCACGAACTACCTCGACTCCGGAGCCGCCGCCGACGCGTCGTACACGGTGCGGGCCGTGGTGAACGGCGCCGAGCAGGCCTCGTCGGAGACGTCGCTGCGCTTCACCGGCGGCGACCACCTCGACGTGCCCATCCAGCCGCCGTCCGGCGGCACGACGCCCGACGGAGTCTCCTACACCTACAGCGCCAACGACGCGAGCGTGGGCGACCTCGACGGCGACGGCCAGTACGAGATCGTGCTGAAGTGGGACCCGTCCAACGCCAAGGACAACTCCCAGTCCGGGTACACCGGCAACGTCTTCGTCGACGCGTACCGGCTCAACGGCTCCCGCCTGTGGCGGATCGACCTCGGCCGCAACATCCGCGCGGGCGCGCACTACACGCAGTTCCAGGTGTACGACTACGACGGCGACGGCAGGGCCGAGGTGGCGATGAAGACCGCCGACGGCACCAAGGACGGCACCGGGAGGGTCATCGGCAGTTCCTCGGCCGACTACCGCAACTCCTCCGGCTACGTCCTGTCCGGGCCGGAGTACCTGACGATGTTCAACGGCCAGACCGGCGCCGCCCTGTCCACCGTGAACTACGACCCGCCGCGCGGGACGGTCTCCTCCTGGGGCGACTCCTACGGCAACCGGGTGGACCGCTTCCTCGCCGCCACCGCCTACCTCGACGGCGCCCGCCCGTCGCTGATCATGTCGCGCGGCTACTACACCCGTACGGTCATCGCGGCGTGGGACTTCCGCAACGGCTCCCTGACCAAGCGGTGGACGTTCGACTCCAACTCCAGCGGCAGCCAGTACACCGGCCAGGGCAACCACAACCTGGCGGTGGCCGACGTGGACGGCGACGGCAGGGACGAGATCGTCTTCGGCGCGATGGCGGTCAACGACAACGGCGCGCCGCTGTGGAACACGGGCAACGGGCACGGCGACGCGCTGCACGTCGGCGACCTCGACCCGTCGCGGGCCGGACTGGAGGTGTTCAAGGTCGACGAGGACACCAGCAAGCCCGCGGCGTGGATGGCCGACGCCCGCACCGGATCGATCATCTGGACCAACGGCTCCTGCGGCTGCGACAACGGACGCGGCGTCTCCGGCGACATCTGGTCCGGCAGCCCGGGCGCAGAGTCGTGGTCGTCCGCCGTCTCCGGCGTCTACAACACCAGGGGACAGAACGTCGGCCGCAAGCCCGGCTCGACGAACTTCCTCGTGTGGTGGGACGCCGACCCGGTGCGCGAACTGCTCGACGCCACCCACATCGACAAGTACGGCACCGGTGGCGACACCCGGCTGCTGACGGCGAGCGGGGTCCACTCCAACAACGGCACCAAGTCGACCCCGTCGCTGTCGGCCGACCTGTTCGGCGACTGGCGCGAGGAGGTCGTCTGGCCGACGAGCGACAACACCGCCCTGCGGATCTACAGCACGACCACCGCGACCACCCGGCAGATCCACACCCTCATGCACGACCCGACGTACCGGCTGGCGATCGCCTGGCAGAACACCGCCTACAACCAGCCGCCCCACCCGGGCTTCTTCCTCGGCGACGGCATGGCGACCCCCGCCAGGCCGAACATCTACCTGAGGTGATCCACCGGCGGCGGCCGCGGACCCACCTGACGAGGTCCGCGGCCGGCGCCGCGCCGGCGCTCAGCCCGGGGCCGTCAGGCACAGACCGAGCTGGGCGTACAGCTCCAACTGGTCGAAATACTCCCGATGGCTCTTGATCTTGCCGTCCTCGACGAAGGACGCGCAGGTGCCGCGGAAGGTGACCGGGCGACCGGTCCCCTGCAGTTCGCACCCGTTCGGCAGCAGGATGGGCCCGAGGTGCGTGCCCGTGGCCGTCCACTCCACCATCAGGGGCGCCTCGCAGGTGACGGCTTCGTACCACGCGAAGAGGTGGAAGTCGGGGAAGCTCTTGAAGATCTGCTCGTACATCCACCCGATCTGCTCGAGTCCCTCCGCCACACCGAAGGGCGAGACGAGGACGGCGTCCGGGCTGAAGATCTCGAGCACGCCCTCCAGGTCATGTTCGTTGAGCGCGACGGTTAGCTGGCGCTTCACAGCCCATGGGTCGGACATGACGACTGTCCTTCGACGGTCGGTACGCAACGCTGTCAACCAACTTTAGCCAGAGGCCGGTCAAGCGCCGCTTTCGAGTAGGTCGGCGGAGCACCACGAGCGGGTTCTGATTCCCACACGGTTCGCGCGATATACGCACAGCGGTGCCCTGCGGCGTCCCGCTGACCGTGCGTCGCGGCCTCCAGGCCCTCCACAACCGCGTGACCTGTGCCTTTGTGGGTAGGCCCTGTCACAGGGACGAGGGGAGGCAGGATGCGATCGTCGATCAGTCTCGGCCGCATCGGCGGGGTCCCGGTCGGGCTCAACGTCAGCGTTCTCGTGATCGTCGTGATCCTGGTCGTCGGGCTGGCCTTCGGGCGCTTCCCGATCGCCTTCCCCGGCCTGCCGACCGCGGCGTACGTGCTGGCCGCGCTGGTGTCGGCCGTGCTCTTCCTGGCCTCGCTGCTCGCGCACGAGCTCGCGCACGCCATCGTCGCGCGCCGGCACGACGTGGAGGTCACCGGCATCACGCTCTGGCTGCTCGGCGGTGTGGCCCAGCTCCGCGGCGAGCCCCGCTCCCCCGGCGCGGACCTCAGGATCGCCGGGGTCGGCCCGCTCACCAGCGTCGTGCTCGGCGGCCTCTTCGCCCTCGTGACGTGGGGGGTCTCCGCCGTGGGCGGGCCCGCGCTGGTAAGCGGGATGTTCGGCTACCTGGCCGCGGTGAACGTGCTGCTGGCGGTGTTCAACCTGATCCCCGCCGCGCCGCTGGACGGCGGCCGGGTGCTCCGCGCCTTCCTGTGGGCGCGCTGGGGCGACCGCCTCCGGGCCGCCGTCGCCGCCGCCCGGGCGGGCCGGGTGTTCGGCTACACGCTGATCGTCCTGGGGTTCCTCAACCTCGTCTCCGGGCTCGGCTTCCAGGGGCTCTGGCTGGCCCTCATCGGCCTCTTCCTGGTCAACGCCGCCAGCGCGGAGGAGCAGCAGACGCAGATCGACGCCGCGCTGCACGGGATCAAGGTGGCGGAGGTCATGTCCCGGCACCCCATCACGGCCCATCCAGGCGAGACGGTGGCCGGGCTGATCGACCGGCTCGTGCTCCGCCATCACCTGTCCACCTATCCGCTCGTCGACGACGACGGCCGGTTCGCGGGGCTGGTGACGCTGGGCCGCGTCCGGGCCGTCGACCCCGGCCGCAGGGAGGTCACGCCGCTCCGGGAGATCGCCTGCCCGCCGCCGGACGTGCCGTCGGCCCGGCCGGACGACCTCCTCACCGAACTGCTCCAGCGGATGAGCGGCTCCGCCGACGGCCGGGCGGTGGTGCTGGACGACGGCCGGATCGTCGGCCTGGTGACGCCCAGCGACATCAGCCGGACCATCCAGACCGTGGACCTGCGGGCGCGCGAGCCGTACCGGACCCCGCGCGGCGCCGACCTCGCCCCGCACGCTCCCGAGGGCCCGCCCGCGGGCGGTCCCGCCTCCGGTGGCCCCTCCTCCAGCGGCACGATCCGGTCCGCCGGCCGCCGCGACGCGGCCTGAGAACCGGCCGCCAGGGATTCTTCTCCGACAACCGCCCTACCCGACCGCGTCGAGGCGTGGGTCAGGGTGGCCGCGCCGGCGCGAACCGGAAAGCCGGTGGCAAGCCGTGTTGAAACGGAGACCACGGGTAGGCGACCCGTGCGACCGGATCGGACAAAGCGGTCGTAACTATAAAGCAGTCCCTCAAGGAGGTGGGGAAATGACGATCGTCGACGACACGGCGGTCGAACGGCGGCGGCTGCGGTTCGAGCGGGACGCGCTGCCGTACATCGGCCAGATCTACGCCGGGGCCCTACGGCTCGCCCGCAACCCCACCGACGCCGAGGACCTCGTGCAGGACGTCTACATGCGGGCGTTCAGCAACTTCCACCAGTTCCGCGAGGGCACGAACCTCCGGGCCTGGCTGTACCGCATCCTGACGAACACCTACATCAACACCTACCGGCGCCAGCAGCGCCAGCCGCAGCGGGCCGTGACGGAGGACGTGGAGGACTGGCAGCTCGCCGAGGCGGCCTCGCACACCTCGACGGGGCTGAAATCCGCCGAGGTGGAGGCGCTGGAGAGCCTGCCCGACTCCCGGGTGAAGCAGGCGCTCCAGGAACTGCAGGAGGACTTCCGGATGGCCGTCTACCTCGCCGACGTGGAGGGCTTCGCCTACAAGGAGATCGCGGAGATCATGGACGTCCCCATCGGCACGGTGATGTCGCGCCTGCACCGGGGACGCCGCCAACTGCGGGCGAAGCTGGAGGACTACGCCGCCGAGCTCGGGTTCGTCCGCTCCGCGAGGACCACCTGATAAGGCGTCGAACCGGCTGTTGATCTCGGCGAACGATGTCACGTGTGTGGCCGACGCTCGTTCCTTCCTCTCGGTGGCCCTTGCTCAGACGGTGGTCGCGGCCTCGGCTGGTGCCGGTTGGGCTGGACCATTGGGCGTGGCGGGGGCGCGGAGGCCGAAGGCGATGACGATGGCGCCGAGTGCGTCCGCCGTCACGGGGACGATCAGCGCTGTGCGCAGGGCGTCCAGGCCCGTGCCGGCGGCGACGCTGACGGCGGTGACGGCCGACAGTCCGAGCGCCGTTCCGAACTGGATGGAGGTGTAGAGCAGGCCGCCCGCCAAGCCGTGCTCGTCCTCGGCGACGCCGTCGGTGGCGGCCATGGTGAGCGGGCCGTACGCCAGGGAGAAGACCGAACCGAGCAGGAGCAGCGCCGGAAGCATGGCGGCATAGGTCCAGTCCATCCTGACGGGCAGGAACAGCGCGTACGCGGCCGCCGCGAGGACGAGGCCGCCGAACAGCACGCGGGTGTTGCCGAAACGGTTCACCAGGCGCGGCGTCAGGGCGGGCGCGAGGACGGTGTCGATGCCGATCACCAGCATGGCCAGACCGGTCTGCATCGTGCTCCAGCCGCACAGTTCCTGGAGGTACAAGGTGGCCAGGAACTGGAAGCCCGCGAACGCGGCCAGGAACAACAGCGCGGCCACGTTGACGCGCACCAGCGGCGCCGGGTGCAGAATCCCCAGCCGCACCAGCGGGGACGAAGAGCGCCGCTCGACTGCGGTGAACAGCCCCAGCAGCGTCAGGCCCGCGACGAACACGCCGGCGGTCAGGCCGGGGCCGTCACCGGGATGCCGCCAGCCACGACACGAACATCCGGCGGTGGCCCAGCAGGTCGGCGGCGCGTCCGCCCAGCAACATGAACCCGCCGTAGCCCAGCACGTAGGCGCTGACGACCCCGCTGAGCATCCCGGTGGACAGGCCCAGATCGGCGCGGATCGCCGGCAGCGCCACGTTCAGCATCGCCACGTCGATTGGGACCAGCGCGCCGACTGCGAGGTGCGGCAGATCCTCGACCGCATCGCCGACAAGTGGTCACTCCTGGTGATCGCGCTGCTCGACAAGCGCAGCCTGCGCTTCACCGAGCTGCGCCGCGCGATCGACGGGGTCAGCCAGCGGATGCTGACCCGCACCCTGCGGCACCTGGAACGCGACGGGCTGGTGAGCCGAACGGTGCACCCGACCGTCCCGCCACGCGTGGACTACGAACTGACGCAGATGGGCGCGACCCCGCACAGCACCATCCGCGCCCTGGTCCACTGGACCGAGGAACACCAGAACGCCATCGCCGCGGCCCGCGCCGCCTACGACAGGCGCACCGCCGCCGAACACGAGGCCGCCGAACACGAAGCGGCCAAACGTGACGTCATCGCCCGCGCCGCCCTGCCAACCAAGGACTGACCTGCCCTAGCCGGGCAGGTTTCTCGTCGGGGTGCCGTTGAGCAGGAGCCCAGCGGCGCGCACCGCTGACCTCCAAGGGCGGCGACACCGAATGGGTCTACTGGGACGCCGACACCGCCCGGCTCCTGCCCCGCCTGCTCCGGCTCCCTGGCGGTCACCCCGACGGGCCGGTCCGCACCCATGGCCCTCTCTTCCTCTCCGGCCACAAACTGACCCCCACGTGGAGGACCGGCTAGGCGTCCTCCCGGCCGGGGTTCTCCAGGCGGAAGAAGTTGCTCGGGCTGCCGTCCTTGCGATGTTCCTGGTAGACGAAGTCGAGCCGGCGCTCCTCGAACGTCCTGAACCACTCGTCCCAGGAGATGTGCTTCAGGTCCTCGCCGCCGTAGCCCGGGAAGTCGAAGCGGAGAACCCCCGGACGGCCCTCGTGCTCGGTGCCGGGGACGGTGGCGGGAGTGGCGTCCCGGTCCCCCGCCCATCGCCTGATCACCTCGTGGTCGGTCGTGACCAGGCTCCGTCCCGGCCGCTCCTCGTGCTCGTCCGCCGAGGTGATCTCCTGCTCGTACTTGTGCTCGCCGGTGACCGGATGCCGCCGCCCGGCCGCTCCCCCGCTTCCACTGGGACCGCTCATGGCCGCACCTCCCCTTCCCGGCGACTACCCCGCGCCGTCCCCCTTACCCGGCAGGCGCACCCAGGCCGCGGACTCCTCCCCCGGCGCGTACGCCGAGTCGAGCCGTTTGCCCACCACGCCCGGCAGGCCCTGCTCGGCCGCCGCCCGCCGTACCGCGTGGACCTCCCCGGGCCAGGACGGCGCGGTCTGCCAGCGCGGCCCGGTCACCGCGAGCGCCTCCAGGCGCGTACGACGGCGCTCGAACGGCTCGTCCAGCAGCGACCGCCCGTCGTCGTAGAGCAGGTCGTAGCAGACGTAGACGAGGGTCGCCCCGAGGGCCGCCACCTCGCCATCGAGGATCACGGCCCGGCTGCCGAGCGACTCGGCCAGCGGGCGCAGCCAGCGGTGCTCCACGGTGACGTCGGCGCCGTCCGCGTCGCGCAGGGTGAGCCTGCCGCCCTCCACGTGCGCCAGCGCCCGCCGCCCGCCCCACCAGAACTCCCAGGCGTACCGCTCGGGGTCGCGGGGGACGCGGGTCCGGCTCGCCGGGGTCATGGGCGCCGGCCGCGCCGGTGGGGGCTCCCACCCGCCGTCCGGGGGGTCCATCCGGTGGATCATCCAGTTGCGGCCGCGGGTCCGGAAGAGCACGTAGCGCCCGGCCACCCGGGAACCGCTCAGCACGACCTTCACCTCGCGGTCGCTCCACTTCTCGGTCGCGTAGCGGCCGCGGTCCCAGATCGTCATCGTGCCGCCGCCGTACTCGCCCCTGGGGATCTCGCCCTCGAAGCGGGCGTACTCCATGGGGTGGTCCTCGGTGTGCACGGCGAGGTGGTTGGTCGCGGGGTCGGGCGGCAGGCCCTTGGGGATCGCCCACGAGACCAGCACACCGCCCCGCTCCAGGCGCAGGTCCCAGTGCAGGGACCGGGCGTGGTGCTCCTGGATCACGAACGTGTCGTCCTCACCCCGCGGCGACGGGCCGTCGGCGGGCATGGGCTCGCCGGTGCGCGCAGGGTCGCGTTTCGCCCGGTACGTCTCGAGTTTGTCGGCCACCTCATCGGTCCTACCCCGGCCCGGGTGAGAAGCGTGTCACCTTGTAGCGACATGTCCGGTTAAGAACTTCGTGACCACTTGGTAATTGCGTGACACTATCGTCACCCACCATGAGTTCAGCGATCAGGCTGACCGCGGGCGCCACCACCGTGGCCCTCGGTCTCCTCCTGCCCGGCGCCGCCGCCTCGGCGGCACCCGCCAAGACGGTGAAGATCACCGTCATGGCCAGTTCCGACATCCACGGAAACGCGCTCAACTGGGACTACTACAAGAACGCGGAGTACGACGACAGCGCGCACAACGACGTGGGCCTGGCCAAGATCTCGACGATGGTCTCGCAGATCAGGGCCGACCGCGGCGCCGGCCACACCCTGCTCTTCGACTCCGGCGACACCCTCCAGGGCACACCGCTGGACTACTACTACGCCAAGATCGAGCCGATCACCTCGACCGGCGAGACCCACCCCATGGCGAAGGCCATGAACGCCATCGGGTACGACGCCGTGACGCTCGGCAACCACGAGTTCAACTACGGCCTGCCGCTGCTCGGCGCGTGGGTGAAGCAGATGAAGGCGCCGGTCCTCGGCGCGAACGCCGTCTCCGCCGGAACCGGCCTCCCGGCCTACCGGCCGTTCGTCATCAAGACGATGAACGTCAAGGGCGAGAAGCCGATCAAGGTCGGGGTGCTCGGCCTCACCAACCCCGGCGTCGCGATCTGGGACAAGGCGAATGTCGACGGAAAGCTGAAGTTCCTCGACCTCGTCACGACCGCCAAGAAGTGGGTGCCGGTCATCCGCGGCCTCGGCGCCGACGTCGTCCTGGTCACCGCCCACGCGGGCGACAACGG
Organism: Microbispora sp. H10885; assembly: GCF_014161415.1. Taxonomy (NCBI): domain Bacteria; kingdom Bacillati; phylum Actinomycetota; class Actinomycetes; order Streptosporangiales; family Streptosporangiaceae; genus Microbispora; species Microbispora sp. H10885. The sequence goes on from NZ_JABBWY010000005.1 coordinate 206,388, forward strand.
CCTGTCGTCGTACGGCTCGGACCTGCCGGTGGAGAACGCCGCCGCCATGGTCGCCGAGGAGGTGCCCGGCGTCGACGCCGTGCTGTTCGGGCACGCCCACAACGACGTGCCGCAGCGGTTCGTCACCAACAAGGCCACCGGGCGGCAGGTGCTGCTCACCGAGCCCGGTAAGTGGGGCCAGCGCCTCAGCGTCGTCGACTTCACCCTCGCCAAGGAGCGCGGGAAGTGGACCGTCACCGGCAAGTCGTCCACCACGCTGAACACCAACGGCGTGGCCGAGGACCCGAAGATCGTCGCGCTGATGAAGAAGCAGCACGACAAGACCGTCGGCTACGTCAACCAGGTGATCGCGCAGTCGAAGGAGCAGCTGGCCGCGGCCGAGTCGCCGTACAAGGACACGCCGATCCTCGACTACATCCAGAAGGTGCAGACCGAGCTCGTGAGCAAGGGCGTCGCGGGCACCGCCGACGCCTCGCTGCCCGTGCTGTCCATCGCCGCGCCGTTCAGCCGCAGCGCCGTGTTCCCGGCCGGCCCCGTCAGCGTGCGTGACATGGCCGGGCTGTACGTCTACGACAACACACTGCTCGGCATCAAGATGACGGGCGCCCAGATCAAGGACTTCCTGGAGTACTCGGCGAAGTACTTCGCCCAGGTCGCTCCGGGCGCGCCGATCGACCTCGCCACGCTCACCAACGCCGGCGGCACGCCCGACTACAACTACGACCAGCTGTCCGGCGTGACGTACGACATCGACATCGCCAAGCCGGTCGGCCAGCGCATCGCCGGCCTGTCGTACCAGGGCAAGCCCGTCGCCGCCGACCAGCAGTTCATCGTGGCGATCAACAACTACCGCCAGTCGGGCGGCGGCGGGTTCCCGCACGTCAGCACGGCTCCCGTGGTGTACAACGCCCAGGTGGAGATCCGCCAGGCGCTGATCGAGTACGCCGCGGGAACCGGCACCATCGACCCGGCGACCTTCGCCGAGGCGAACTGGAAGCTCGTCCGCGACGGGGTCCCGGTCTTCTGACCCTTCCTTCCCGTCAGGGGTGGCCCGCGTCCTCGCGGGTCACCCCTTCCTCACTGAGCGGTCCTACTCAGACGATCCGGGTGATCATGCTCATGCCCGGGCCGCGGTCCGGCGGCGACACTGGTGCCCGGAACACCTGAGGGAAGGGCCGTCGTGAGCAGAAGCGGAATCGTCTTTCTGACGATCATTTCGACGATCGCCGGGATCGTCCTGGTCTACGTGGTGGACGTCCCGCTGCCGGTGGTCGTCTCCCTCGGATTCGGGGCGCTGTGCCTGATCTGGCTGATCGTGCTCCTGACGCTTCCGTGGAACGTGTACTTCCAGGCCCACGCGCTGATCCACGAGATCCGGGTCAGCCGCGAGCGCGGGATGACGATCCCACCGGAACGGGAGGCCGAGGCCCGCCGCATCGCGGTCCGCATGCGCCGGGCCGCCGTAGCCGCTCACCTGGTGTCGGCCGCCCTCCTCGCGGTGATCACGTACTTCTCCGGTGAGACGGTCGGCTACTACTTCGCGGTCTTCTACCTGCTCGCCACGTTCCTCCGGCCGGCGGGCGCCTGGTTCGCCCACCTGCGCGGCCGGATGACCACGATGCTGGAGGAGGTCCGCTACCCCCGCGAGGACGCCGTCGCGCTGGCCGAGCGCGTCGCGGCGCTGGAGGCCCGGGCCACCGAACTGGCCGAGCGTCTCGACGCCCTCGTCCCTGAGACGCGCGCCGGGTTGCACGCGGCCACGGCCCGCGCCGACGACCTCGATCGCCGCCTCGACGCGGTGGGCAGGAAGTTCGAGGACTCCCTCAGCCGTCTCACCGACAACCAGGAGGTCCTGTCGGGCATCAAGGCGTTCCTCCGCCTGATCAGGTCCGAGACCGCCTGATCCGCCGTACCGGCCTCGGCCTTTATCGGGAAATTTCGGATCTCATGCACGACCCTGCCGCCGCCGGATACCCTCTGCCGGGTCAAGATTGTCGGATCTTCAACCAAGCAGGTGGGGACGGCGTGATGGCGCGGTCGTGGAACGATCTTCCCGTCGGCCGGGTCGTGCACGTCGGCGAGGACGCCGGGGCGGTTGCCCTCGCGCTGGAACCCCTCCCCGACGACGCGCCCGCGCTGGTCGCCTACGCTCCCCGCCCCGCCCGGACCCCCGCGGATCTCGTCGCCGACGTGCTGGGCGAGCTGGAGACCGCGGCGGTGGCGATGTTTCCCGCCTGGCTGCCGGACGCGGACGGCATCACCGGGGCCGGTGGCGCGGCCGTCCCCGCCGTACGGGCCCTTGCCCTGCGCACGGCCTCGACCACCCGGCACTTCGCCCCCTTCCTCGCCCACCTCGCCGAGCGGGCCCTGCGTGAGCGGGCCGGCGCGAGCGGGGTCGCGGCCGGTGACCGTACGGCGGGCCGGACCGGGCCCTTCCCGCCCGAGGTCCGCGCCGCGGGGCTGGCCCGGGTGCTCCGCGACGGCTATCGGCGTCCGGAGGCGGCGATCCTCGTACGGCCGTCCTCCGGGCTCTCCCCCGCCGCCGAGGAGGTGCTGGTGACGGGGTGCGAATGGCTCGCCCAGCACGGCCGGTTCGGCGTCTGGCTCACCGGGCCGCCCCTGCGGGCGGTCGATCGCGTCGAGAGCGTGACCGCCCCGATCCCCGACGAGGTGGCAGCCCTCGCCCGTGAACTGACCGGCACCCGCGGTCCGGCGGACGACCAACCGCTGCCGGTGCTCGCCTATCCGCCCATCGCCGGGCTGCCACACCCCGGCAGCGCCGCCGAGAAGAGCCTGGAGACCGCGCTGACCTCCTGCGCATGGGCGGCGGGACGGGCCTGGAACCAGACGTACCGGTCGGGCCCGCTCACCACTCCCATCAGGGTCGACCTGCTGTTCCGCGCGGAACGTTGCGTCGTCGAGATCGACGGCCCCGAGCACCTCGGCCCGCGCCGCCGCACCGCCGACCTGCGCCGCGATCTGCGCCTCCAGCAGGAGGGCTACGCCGTACGTCGCTTCACCAACGACCAGGTCCTCGGCCACATCGGCACCGTCCTGGCCGAGATCGAGCATTTCCTCCACACCCGCCGCAATGGAACGTTCGAAGGATCCCCCCATGCCTGACAAACCCCTGTCCTTCTCCGCGACCTGCGCCCTCCTGGTCCTCATGGCCGAGGATCGGGAGCTCTCCAATCCCGAGCTCAAGGAGAAGTACGGCGTCACCATCACCGGCAAGGAGCGGACCGCCCTCAACGCCGGCGGATACATGGACAGCCGGAAGCAGGGGCGCTCCTACAGCCACGTGCTGACCGACAAGGGCTGGCACCACGCGTCGGAGCTCTTCCGGGCCGGCGTCGGCGCCCCGGGCACCGGTTTCGCCGCCGCTGCGGTCAGGGCGCTCGTGGCGGGCGTCCAGCGGCACGTCAGCCGCAGCGAGAGCAGCCTCGCCGACGTCTTCGGCCGGCAGGACCCCGCAACGACGCCCCCCAGGGGAGTCGAGGAGACGATCACCACCCAGGAGAAGACGGTTTCGAGGGCCTCGGACGCGAGCGTGGCCACCTTCCTCTCCGATGACGTCGAGACGTCGATCCGGAAGGCGTACGCGCAGCTCGCCGACGGGCCGAACGCCTGGGTGAGCCTGACCCGGCTGCGCCCGCTGCTGGGCGAGGCCCCGCGAGAACTGGTCGACGCCGCCCTCCGCCGGATGATCGCCCAGCCCGACGTGCACCTCATCCCCGAGTCGAACCAGAAGGCGCTGAGCGACGACGACAGGCGGGCCGCGGTGACCATCGGGGACCAGGCCAAGCACCTGATCCTGATTGGAGCATGATGACGAGCGAGGAGCTGCAGGCCCTCTCTGCGCTGCGCTTCAACTACGTCCGGGTGGCCGACGACGTGTGGCGGCCCTCGCCGTTCCATGTCGAGAGCCTGCACCGGCAGACCGTGCGGACCATCCTCGACGGATTCATCGAGGCGGAGGAGAGCCCGGACGCGAGCCCGATCGGGGTCGTCGTCCAGGGCCAGCGAGGCGCGGGCAAGACGCACCTGCTCGGCTGGATCCGGCAGAAGGTGCAGGAGGAGGATGGCTACTTCTTCCTCGTCGGACTCCTGGACGCGCGGACCTTCTGGGAGAGCACGCTCCTCTCAATGCTCGACAGCCTGTCCCGCCCCATGGCGAACTCGGCGAGTCAGCTGACCGAGCTGCTCTGGAGGCTGTGCCTGCTGGCCGACGTGCCGCAACCGGTACGTCACGCGGTGATCGGTGACACTCCTCTCACGAGGGACGACCTGGACGTCTTCATCCGGGCCCTGCGCGTGTACAACCAGGACGCCGGCCGTGACGCCCAGGACATCGCACGCGCCCTCGCGCTGTGCGCGTCCCGCGACCTGACCGCTCAGGACATCGGTGAGGCCTATCTGACCTGCCTCCCGGAGGCCGACCCGGGCGAGCGTGGCGGCTGGGGGTTCCGGACGAAGGACAGGTCCCCGCAGGAGGTCGTCAGGAGCCTGTCCCGGCTGCTCGCCCTGACCGGTCCCTCGGTCATCGCCGTGGACCAGATCGACACACTGATCGCCCAGTCCACGACCGCCATGGGCCACGGCGGCGAGGAGAGCGCGGAGTACAGAAGGGCCGTCGAGCCGATCGCCGGCGGGCTCATGACCCTGCGCGAGGTGACGCGCCGCACCCTGACCGTGTTGTCCGCCATCCCTCCCACCTGGGTGAAGATCCAGAAGTACGCCACCGACACCGTGCAGGACAGGTTCCGGTTGACGCCTTTGCTCAAGACGATCCCCGACGCGGAGACCGGACGCGCCCTGGTGGAGAAGCGGTTCGCCGCGCAGTACGGCGCGGTGGGGTTCACGCCTCCCTATCCGACCTGGCCGGTGCGGCCGGAGGCGTTTGGGCAGGCCCACGAGTACACCCCTCGTCAGCTGCTCATCCGCATCGACAAGCACGTTCAGTCGTGCCTGACGAGCGGGCGGGTCACAGAGCTGGAACGCCTCAACGAGCACACGCGGATCGACCCGATCGTTGTGGACCCGAAACCCCGGCCGGAGCTCGGCGCGCTCGACAGGCGGTTCGCAGAGCTGAGGGAGCGGGCGGACGTGGCGGGGGCGCTTGACCCGGTGACGGAGGACGCCGTGATGCCCGGGCTGCTGTCGGCCGGGCTGCAGGCCTGGATCGCCGAGCAGGGTGAGGCGGGACGTGTGTTCAGCCAGGACCCGTCGCCGAGTTCCAAGCCGCCCCTGCACGCGCGCCTGCGGCGCACCCTGGACGAGGCGACCGAGAACGAGGCCCATTGGTGCTTCCGGGCCATCTCCGCGACCCATCACACCGCAGCGCTGACCCGCCTGCTCAACGCGTCGACGGCGGCGGGGCTCAACGACCGGATCCCCCAGCGGAAGCTGTTCGTGCTCAGGAACCAGGGCTGGGCGAAAGGGCCGGTCACCCAGGAGGCGCTGGCCGCCTTCGAGCAGGCGGGTGGGCGGATCCTCCAGGTCGTGGACGACGACCTGGGGATCTTCGCCGCGCTGCGCACCCTGCTGGCCGAGAACCCGCCGCACCTTCAGGCCTGGCTGGTCGCCCGCAGACCGACCAGCGAGGTGAAGCTGTTCGCCGAGGCGCTGAGCGACGCGGCGGTGCCGGGCCTGTCCGGGGCCGGAGCCGTCGACGGCTCCGGGCGCGCGAGGTCCTCGCGGGCGGCCACGCGGCCGGACCAGCCCCGGCCTGTCGCCAACCCCGACCGGCGGGCGCGGCTGCACCAGCAGGAGACCGTGCCCGGACCGACGCGCCAGCCCGTGTCCGACGTGCCGTCCCCGACCTCCGGCGCTGCGCCCGGATCGCCCCCTACCGATGATGTGCTGCCCAGCGACGTGGGCAACGACCCGGCTGCTTCCGATCAGCGGTTCGGGCCGCCGCCGTCCTTTGCCGAGGCACCACCGGCCGAGGTGCCGACTGCGGAGCAGACTCCTGCGGAGGAACCGGTGGTTCCTCGCCCTCGCAGGCCACTGTCGCCCATTGATGCACTGACGACTCCGTACCTGACGATCGGAGCGGCGAGCTCGGACGACCGGCCGGTGCGGATCGCACTGGACGCCCTGCGGAAGCATGTGGCGATCTTCGCCGGTTCGGGGTCGGGGAAGACCGTCCTGATCCGGCGGCTGGTGGAGGAGTGCGCTCTGCAGGGGGTCTCTTCGGTCGTCCTCGACCCGAACAACGACCTGGCGCGGCTCGGCGACGCGTGGCCCGAGCCGCCCGGCGCGTGGGGCGAGGACGACGCGGCCAGGGCCGCCGACTATCTGGCGAACACCGATGTGGTCGTCTGGACCCCTCGCAAGGAGCAGGGACGCCCGCTGAGCTTCCAGCCGCTGCCGGACTTCGCGAGCGTGCTCGACGACCCCGACGAGTTCGGGGAGGCGGTGGACGCCGCCCTCGCCGCGCTGGTGCCGCGGGCCAAGGTCGACGGGAGGACGGCGAGGGCACACCTGGGCCGGGCGGTGCTGCGCGAGGCCGTCGTCCATTACGGACGGCAGGGTGGCACGGCGCTCAACGGGCTCGTCGCCCTGCTCGACGACCTGCCGGACGGCGTGAGCCGCCTCGAGGGCGCGGCCAGGCTCGCGACCGAGATGGCCCAGCACCTGCGGGCCGAGATGATCAGCGATCCTCTGTTCGCCGGGAAGGGGGTTCCGGTCGACCCCGGCGTCCTGCTGACCCCGGCGGAGGGGAAGCGAGCCCGCGTCTCGGTGATCAGCCTCACCGGCCTGACCTCCGACGCCCAGCGGCAGAGCTTCGTCAACCAGCTGCAGATGGCGCTGTTCTCCTGGATCAAGCGGCACCCTGCCGGAGACCGGCCGCTCGGCGGGTTGTTCGTGATGGACGAGGCGCAGACCTTCGCGCCGTCCGGGGCGGCCACCGCCTGCACCCAGAGCACGCTCGCCCTCGCCGCCCAGGCGCGCAAGTACGGCCTCGGGCTGGTGTTCGCCACCCAGGCGCCGAAGGGGCTGCACAACCAGATCACGGGCAACGCGGCCACGCAGTTCTTCGGCCTGCTCAACGCGCCGGCGCAGATCACGGCGGCGCGCGAGCTGGCCAAGGCCAAGGGCGGCGACGTCCCGGACGTGTCCCGGCTGCGGTCCGGCCAGTTCTACGCGGCGGTCGAGGGCGGGTCGTTCACCAAGGTCCGTACGCCGCTGTGCCTGAGCCACCACCCCAGCAGCCCGCTCACGGGCGAGGAGGTCGTCACCCGGGCCCGCAGGGCCTGAGGCCGGCCCTCAGGCCTGCAACGGAGCCGGCGCCGCCTTCCCGGGCGGCGCCGGCGCGCACCGATCGGACTCGGCGCGGAGTGGTCACCCCGCCGGGTGCTCCACCAGTGGGGTGACCGGCCGGCCGTAGAGGATGGACGTCCAGGCGTTGGTGAGGACGTCGACGAGCACCTCCTCGTCGTGGAACGGGGGAACCCCGGCCGCGGCGAGGTAGTAGAGCCGTTCGCCCATCCAGGTGAGCGACGCGGCGACGGCGCGCACGTCCAGGTCCCCGAGCCGCCCGCGAACCTGCGGGTCGGACTCGATACGGGCCGCGGCGGCGTCGGTGAACAGGTTCATCTGCTCCAGCCAGAGGGCTCGCAGGCCCTCGTCCGAGCCCTGGTTCTCCACGATGGCCATGAGGACGCCGGCGTTGTCGCGCCACAGCCGGGCACCGTCCCGTACCCCCGCGCGCATGGCGGCGACGGGGTCCTGCAGCCCCTCGACCCAGGGGCGCGCGGCCTGCTGCCCCTGCGCCACGGCGTCGCGCACCAGTTCGCCGAGCACCGCCTGCCTGCTCGGGAAGTAGAAGTAGAAGCTCGCCCGGGAGACCTCCGCGGCGGTGAGGATGTCGGCGACGCTGAGGGTGTCGAACCGGCGCTCCCTGAGCAGTTCGCGGGTCGCGGACAGGATGCGCTCCCGCAGCCCGGTGGACGCCGGCTCCGCGACCGATCTGCGGGCCGGCTGCGCGCCGCGCTTCGAAGGCATGCCCCTCAGAATACGACGAGCTGCAAGGACTCCACGGCGCTCAGGCCGGGGCGGGTGAGACGGTTCCCGCCGGCCCCGGCCCGTCGTGATAGCTGTGGACGAGAGGGAGGAAGATCTCGTCGACGATCGACGTCACGCGTGCGGGCTTCAGGGACGTGAGGTCCATGAGCAGGTCGTGGCGCACCAGGTCGAACGGCATGGCGAGCACCGCGGGAGGGATCCGTTCCAGGTCGATCTCGCCGCGGTCGTGGGCGCGCTGGTAGATGACCCTGACGCGCGAGAGCGGCTGGTCGCCCAGGATCCGTTCGCGTACCTGAGCGGGGGTGAGCCCGGTATCGGCCAGCAGCCCCGAGAAGGCCGCGGCCGCGGCGATGGCGGAGAAGGCGGCGCGGGCCTCGCCCATGCCGGTGAGTGCGGCGAGGAGGTCGCCGCGCAGGGTGCCGGTGTCGGGGAGATCGACCGGATGGCTGTTCCGGTAGTGCTCGAGCGCGGCGAGCACGAGCTGGTTCTTGTTGGCCCAGCGGCGGTACAGCACGGCGACGCCGGTGCCGGCGCGGGAGGCCACGGACTCCATGGTCAGCTTCGCGAAGCCGGCCTCGAGCAGCTCGTCCCACGCCGCGTCCAGCAGCGCGGCCTCGAGCTCGGGCCCGCGCCGGCGCTGACGAGAGGACGCGGCGGCAGATGTCACGACTCCATCATAAGAGAGGTTTACATTTCTTAACAACGCGCCCTAGTCTCTTAAGAGATGGATTCCACTCTTATCTCAGGGACGAGACGATGACGGAGACCACCGAGGCGAAGCTGTCGCCACAGGTGAAGCACGCGCTGATCGCGCTGGTCGTGGGCGGGATCGCGGCGATCCTCGACTCGACGATGGTGACGCTGGCGATCCACACGCTGGTCGTGAAGCTGCACTCGACCACCGGCACGATCCAGTGGGTCACCACCGGCTTCCTGCTGGCGATGGCCGTCGCGATCCCGGCCACCGGGTGGGCGGAGCGCCGCTGGGGCGGCAGGCGGGTCTGGATGGCCGCGCTGGTGCTGTTCGCGCTCGCCTCGGTGCTGTGCGCGGTGGCGTGGAACGACGCCGCCCTGATCGGCTTCCGGGTGCTGCAGGGCTTCGCCGCCGGGCTGATCTTCCCGCTGATGCAGACGCTCGCGGTGAGAGCCGCGGGCGGGCGGGTCAGCAGCCGGCTGATGGCGGCCGTCAGCCTGCCGGTCGCGCTCGGCCCGATCCTCGGCCCGGTGATCGGCGGCGTGATCCTCAACTGGCTGAGCTGGCGCTGGCTGTTCCTCGTCAACGTGCCCGTGATCGCGGCCGGGCTGCTGCTGGCGTGGCGCTTCCTGCCCGCCGGCCGCCCCGGCCCCTCGGACGGGCGCGGGCGCCTGGACTGGATCGGCCTGGTGCTGCTCGCGCCGGCGCTGGCGGGAATCCTGCTCGGCCTCTCGCAACTGTCCGAGAACGGTGGGATCGCCCACGCCGGAGTGCTGGTGCCGCTGCCGGCCGGACTCGTCCTGCTGGCCGCGTTCGTCGCCTGGGCGTCGCGGCCCGGCGAGCGGGAGCCGATCGTCGACGTACGGCTGCTGCGCGTGCGCTCGCTCGGCAGCGCCTCCGCGGCCCTGTTCGCCGCGGGCGCGGCGATGTACGCCGGAATGTTCCTGCTTCCGCTCTACTACCAGCAGCTACGCGGTGACAGCGTGCTGGACGCCGGACTGCTGATGATCCCGCAGGGTGCCGGGGCGCTCGTCTCGCGCTTCGTGATCGGCAGGCTGGTCGGCCGGTTCGGGGCGCGGGCCGTGACGATCGCCGCCTTCCTGCTCGCCGCCGTCGCCACCGTCCCGTTCGCGCTCGCCGGGCCGGACACGAGCCTGTGGTGGCTGGGAGCCGTGCTGCTGGTTCGCGGTCTGGGGATCGGGGCGGTGCTGATCCCGCCGATGTCCGTCGCCTACCGGGACATCCAACCGGCGGGCATCCCGCACGCCACCATGAACACCCGCATCGTCCAGCAGGTGGGCGCCTCGTTCGGCACCGCGATCGTGGCTGTCGCGCTGCAGTCGCTCCTCGGCCACGGCGCCACCGGCGCCTTCCAGAGCGCGTTCTGGTGGGCGATCGGCATCACCGCCGCCGCGGTCGTCCCCGCCGTCGCTCTCCCGGCCGACAGGCCGGCGAGCCACGAAGCGGCCGCGAAGCCGGTGCAGGACCACGGGACCCCGAGCGACCGGACGGCCAGTGGCGTCGGCACGCCGTGAGCGGCCATCGGAGGCAGACACGTTGTCCATACAACGTGTATAGTCTTGCCTATGACACAGTTATCCGGTCAGCCGCTCGATCCGTGCGGGCACCGCTGGGCACTGGACCAGGACGTCCGGGGATCGGCCACGGCATGAGATACCGAACCCTGGGCGCGAGCGGCCTGCGCGTGTCCGATCTGATCCTCGGCGCGATGACCTTCGGCGAGCAGGGCGGGGTCGGCGCGCCTCCACAGGAGTGCCGCCGGATGCTCGACCTGTACGCCGAGGCGGGCGGCAACACGATCGACACCGCCGTCAACTACCGCGACGGAGCCAGCGAGGAGATCCTCGGCGAGCTGCTCGAAGGCCGGCGCGAGTCGTTCGTCCTCGGCACGAAGTACACCGTCTCGCGGGACCGCGCCGACCCGAACGCCGCGGGGAACCACCGCAAGAACCTGAGGGCCTCGCTGGAGACCAGCCTGCGCCGGTTGCGTACGGACTACCTCGATCTCTACTGGGTGCACATGTGGGACCGCGACACCCCGATCGAGGAGACGATGCGCGCCCTGGACGACGCCGTTCAGGCCGGCAAGGTGCTGTACGTGGGGATCTCCGACGCCCCCGCCTGGGTCGTGGCCCGTGCCAACACCCTCGCCGAGTGGCGCGGGTGGAGTCCCTTCGTCGGCCTGCAGGTGCCGTACAGCCTGCTGCAGCGCGACATCGAGAGGGAGCTGCTGCCCATGGCCGAGTCTCTCGGGCTCGGCGTCACGGCGTGGAGCCCGCTCGGGGGCGGCGTGCTGTCCGGCAAGTACACCGGTGCGGACGGGCCCGCGCCCGCCGGACGGCTGGCCGCACAGTCCCTTTCGGACCGCGACCACGCCGTGGCCCGGGCCGTGCGGGATGCCGCCGGCGAACTCGGGGCGACCCCGTCCCAGGTGGCGATCGCGTGGACGATGAGCCGCTCCCCCGCCGTCCACCCGATCGTCGGGGCGCGTTCCGCCGACCAGCTCCGGGACAATCTCGCCTCGGCCGGTCTCGCCCTCCCTCCCGAGATCCGCGAGCGGCTGGAACAGGCCACCGGGTTCACGCTCGGGTTCCCCGGGGACTTCATCGCCCAGACCTCGTCGTGGGTGTTCGGCGCCGCGCTCGCCGATCCCTCTCCCGGCATGGCCCGGCGCTGACGGCGTACGGCTACCGCACCCGGAACGCGGCGGCCGCGGCGGCGGCGATCGCCACGCACAGGACCACGACGACCGTGAGCGACCCCAGAGGGTCGCGGCGCCGTACAGGCGTCGCGGCATGCCTGGCCGGCACCCGGTGGACGGAGGACGCCGACGGCGTGGCCACGGGCCGCGGGGTCGCATGGGGACGAGTCGCATGAGGACGGGGTGACGGCGCCACGACGACCGGCGGCCGGGGCACGGCCGGACGCTGGGAGGGGCGCGGCGCCTTCGGCGGGGCCGGCCTGGGCTTCGCGGGCGCAGGCGACGCCGGTGGCGGTGGCGGTGGCGGTGGTTGCGGGCTGGGAGGCGCGGGTTGCGGGGCAGGCGGAGGCGGCGGCACGGGTGTCGGCGGCGTGCAGCGGGCCGGGCCTCCGACGCCCACCTCCACGTGCAGGCCGACGATCACGTCGACGTCGACGCAGAGGCCGATCCGCGCCCCCGGCCGGTGCGGGTCGGCAGCCGTGCGGGACGCACCCGCCACGCCGCCCACGACTCCGGGCGCGATTCCGGGGCCGACGGCCGTCGCCGTGATTTCCGCCGCCCGCACCGTCCCCCCGGTCTCCAGCCGCCCCGATGCCGCCGCCCCGGCCGCGGCGAGCGTGTGGCGCTCGGCCCGCGCCTGCCCGGGGAACGCGGCTGACAGCGCGGCGCAGGCGGAGACGGCCGCGACGGCCATGCGCAGGCCCGCCGTCCGGCCCATGTCAGCGGCCCTCGGGGATCCGCTGGAACTCGTGCAGGGCGCTCACGAAGGCGTCCGGCTTGACCGCCAGGCCCCCGCTGAAGGGATGGGCGATGTTCCAGGCCAGGTAGACGCCCACGCCGAGCAGGATCGCCATGGCCGTGACCGGGATGAGCGCGAAGCCCCGGGGTCTCGCCCCGGCCAGGAACGGGAAGACGACGACGAGGACGCCCGTGACGACCGTCAGCAGGAGGACTCCCGGCGGCGGCGCCGTCCCCGCGTCCGCCGCGCGCTGCCGCCGGGCGGCGAACAGGTCCGCCATCCGGTCCAGCACCGCGCTCTTCGCGTCGCGGGCCTCGTCCGTCGTCACCGGCAGTCCCGCCACGTAGGCGCGCAGGGACTCCAGCCGGTCCGTCCCCTCCGGACCGAGCCGCCCGGCGGCCATCAGCGGCCACTCGTCGTCGACGACGTACCGCGCGTACTCCCTCAGCCCCTCGCGTAACTGGCCGGCGTCGGGGACGGGCAGGGGCGCGGCGGCCCAGTAGGTCTCGACGAGGGCCTGCGTCTCCAGATAGGTGTTCTGCCGCGCCGCGTCGGCCGAGGTCCACGGCACGACGATCGCGATGGCGAACACGAGCAGGAAGAGCGAGGAGAGCATCGACCCGGCGTGGCCGGCGGAGGTGCCGCCCGGATCGCGGTCGTCGGTGCCCCGGCCCAGTGTGCGGAAGAGGATGACGGACAGGGCCACCAGGCCGACGGCCGCCACGGCGGCGAGTACGCCCGCGAGCATGACACCTCCAGCAGTTTGACGATTACTTTAGGTAACATGACTAGCACATGAAGTAACCCCAGACCAGCGGTTGCGGATAGAGTTCCGGCTATCGGCACGGCCGTTACCAATGAGGCGCGTGCACCACAACCCTCAATTCGGCACTAATGCGTCCCATTACGGAAAAATCCCGAAATCGGAGAGTTGGAGCTCCTTGACGAAGTTCCTACACCGACGAAGACTTCCTTCGACCTGCGTGCCCCGGTCCGGCCGACCCCCCTGCCTGGAGGGGCACGCCAGATGGAGGAAAACCCGATGAGGAGCTCCCCCCGCCGAACGCGGCGTTACGCGGCCGTGCTCGCGCTCCCTCTGGCGCTCACCCTGAACGCCCTCCCGGTGCTCGCCGATCCCTCACCCCAGCCGGTGCCGCCCGACCGCGTGTCCGGCACCGCGCAGGACGGCGTCGCGCTGATGCGGGTCGTCGTCGCCGACCAGGCGGCGGTGGACAGGCTGGTCTCGCTGGGCGTCGACCTGGCCGAGTACACCAAGCCGGTCGACGGCGGCGTCGAGGTGCACGCCGTGCTCAGCCCCGGCGAGGCGCAGGGCCTGCGCGACCAGGGCTTCGACGTCCGCGACGCGATATCCGACCAGGGCGACTACGCCGCGAACCTCGCCGAGCGGCGGCAGGCCCTCGCCTCCGCCGCCGCCGACGCCGCGGAGACCGACACGCTCACCCCGCTGCGCGCCGAGTGGTTCACCAGCCTGGACGGCCAGAGCTTCCTGTCGGCCGAGGTGAAGTCGAGCGCGGCCGACGCGCAGACCGTGCTGACCGCCACCTGGGACAGCGGTCCCGGCACGGCCCACGGCTCCGGCGGCACGACGACCATGTCCCGCTTCACCGACGCCGGGCAGTACATGTACCACCGGTTCAGCGCGCCCGTCCCCGTGGCGCAGGTCCCCACGAAGGTCACGGTGACCAGCAGCCGGGGCGGCTCGGTCACGGTGCCGGTGACCAAGTGGCTCGGCGAGAGGCGCAAGCCCCCGAGCAAGCACTACGTGTCGGACTTCGTCGACCACTACATGGACCCGACCGAGGTCACCGGCCGCATCACCGGGCTCGCCGAGCAGTTCCCGAAGATCGCGGAGATCGTCGACCTGCCGTACCGGACGAACGGCTACCGGCGGGCGGCCCAGGCGCAGTTCGGCAGCGGGACCGGCGCCGCCGCCGCGAGCACCTTCTACGTGAGTTCCAAGGCGTACGGCAGCGAGGGCGGCAACGACGTGAGCGTCGCGCTGGTGAGGCCGGCCACCACCGGAACCCCGCTGTCGGTCGCGGTCACCGGCGGGAACGTGGCGGTCACCCTCGCCACCGACGCCTCCGGGGCGATCAGCAGCACGGCCGCGCAGGTGGTGGCCGCCCTCAACGGCGACGCCGCCGCCTCCGCGCTGCTCACCGCCGCCACCTACCGGGGCAACGCCGGGAACGGCCTGGTGGCGGAGGCCCCCGCGACCCGGCTGACCGACGGCCTGCTGGCTCCGGCGACGGTCTCGCGCCGGCCGTTCCAGATGAAGGCCCTGCGGATCGGCAGGCACCGGGACGGCTCGAAGGTCGGGGTCTTCCTCTACTGCCAGGAGCACGCCCGCGAGTGGGTGACCCCCGTGACCTGCGTGGAGACCGCCGAGCGGCTGCTGCGCAACTACAACGAGGACCCGGCCACCCGCAGGCTCGTCGACGACCTCGACATCTTCGTGATGCCGACGGCCAACCCCGACGGCGGCCACTACTCGATGTACGACTTCAACATGCAGCGGCGCAACATGACCGACCACTGCCCGGCCGCCAACGGAGACCCGGGGCGCCGCAACTCCTGGGGTGTCGACCTCAACCGCAACTTCACCGTCGGCTCGGTGTTCGACGGGTTCAACGGCGCCTCCACGACCTGCACCAGCGACACGTTCGGCGGGCCGTCGGAGCTCTCGGAGCCCGAGACGCGCAACCAGGTGTGGCTCGTCGACACGTTCCCGAACATCAGGTTCGCCATGAACACGCACTCCTACGGCGGTTACTTCATGTGGCCTCCGGGGGCGTACAAGACCGCCGGGCGTGAGACGCTGCCGCGGACCGACTTCGGCACCGAGAGCTTCTTCTGGAACGCGTCCGGTCACATCCTGTCGGCCGTGCAGGACTGGCGCGGAACGGCGATCTGGCCGGGGCGCACCGGCCCGGTGGTCGACGTGCTCTACTCGGCGGCGGGCAACAGCGCCGACGAGCACTGGTACAACCGCGGCATCATCGGCTGGGACTTCGAGGTCGGCGCGGACGTCTACGACCAGGCCACCAAGCAGTACCGCGCGGTCGGCTTCCAGCCGCCCTTCGAGGAGGGCCACGAGGAGGCGATGGAGTTCGCGGGCGGCCAGATCGCCATCCTGGAGGTGGCGCGGGAGTACGGGGAGGACCACCACCGGCCGGACTCCCGGCTCAAGGAGCTCGCGAAGGACGACACCTCGGTGACGTTCACGTTCACGACCGACGAGCCGGCGAACGTCTACTACACGCTCGACGGCGGCCGCCCGACGCTGAACTCGCCCAAGCTGGCCGCGGCCGGCATGCGCGAGGGCGCGCAGAGGATCACGGTGAACCAGACCACGGAGGTCCGCTGGTTCGCTGTGGACATCGCCGGCAACTTCGAGAAGAACTACAAGCCGGACGGCGCCGGCGACAACTACAACAAGGAGACCGTCAAGGTCAGGGGCAGGCGCTGACCGGTTCGTGAAGGTGGCCGCCGGCGCCGGGACTTTCCCGGGCGGGCGGCCATCGCCGTACAGGGGGAGGTTTCCGCGCGGAGTCCGCGACCCGCGCGTTCAGTGCGTTGTCACTCAGGGTTAGGAAATCCTGACGTAACGGGTTGTTGACCGGGCGGTCAATCAGACGGAGTGTCGGAGCACAGCCAATCTCTCCCGTACGGAGGCACGGATGGATCTCACGAGATCGTTGTCCGACGTCGTCGCCCTCCTCGCCGGACTGGTCGCGGTGGTCGCGCCGTTCTTCTGGGCCGACGCCCAGGCCGCGACGCAACCCCTGCTCGTCCTCGGCGCGCTCCTCGTCGTCTCCGCCCTGTGGTCCATCCTGGGCGCGGGCGGCGCGAGTTCCTGGGTGACCGCGGCGTTCGGCGCCCTGCTGTTCGTCTCGCCCTGGGCGTTCGGTTTCGACGGCGACGCCGCCTCGGCGTGGACCGCCTGGATCACCGGCGCCGTCACCGTCGTCGTCGGCCTGCTGACCGTCCTCCAGGTCCGCGGCCGGACGACCGTCGCCGCCTGAGCCCCTGCCCACCCTCTGTACGGCCCCGCTGCCGCCCTCCCCCCGGCGGACGGCAGCGGGGCCTTCGTCCGCGGCCCGGCGGCCCGCATGCCGAGGGGCATGCTGGGAGCATGGACCTGTCCGTACGCTTCTCGCCTGATCTGTGGCTCTTCCTCGCGCCGCGCAACCGGCGGCCCGAGGTGTTCCTGCCCTACGACGGGACCTCCTCGCTCGGGCACGTGATCGAGTCGGCCGGGGTGCCGCTGACCGAGGTCGGCGGGCTGACCGCGGCGGAGCGCCCGGCCGGCCCGTCGTACCGGCCGCGCCCGGGTGAGGTCGTGGACGTCCGGCCGGTACGCAGGCCGCAGGTGATCCCGGGGATCCGGTTCCTCCTCGACGTCCATCTCGGCACGCTGGCCCGCCGTCTCCGCCTGGTCGGCCTGGACACCGCCTACCACAACGACATGGACGACGACGCCCTCATCGAGCAGGCGGGCGCCGAGGAACGGGTGCTGCTCACGCAGGACCGCGGCATCCTGCGCCGCCGGTCGCTGCGGCACGGCGCGTACGTGCGCGGCGCCCGGCCGGACGACCAGTTCCTCGACGTGCTCGACCGGTTCCGGCCGCCGCTGGCACCGTGGACCCGCTGCACCGCCTGCAACGGAACGCTCACGCCGGTCGGCAAGGCAGAGGTGGAGGACGCGCTGGAGCCCGGCACCCGGCGCAGCTACGACGCGTTCGCCCGCTGCCTCGCCTGCGGCCGCGTCTACTGGCACGGTGCCCACGGCGACACGCTGTCCGCCATCGTGCGCACCGCCGCCGACGCCGTCTCCCGGCCGTGAAGGCGGTCCGGGAGCGGCGGGCGGGGGGTCAGCGCCGGCAGGTGCGGAGCATGTTGAGCAGGGCCGTCCTCTCCTTCCCGGTCACGGAGAGCCGGTGGTGGTGCTTGACGGCGATCCACGCCGTGGCGTAGCGGCACCAGTGGCTCCGGCGCGGCGGACGCCAGCTCTGCGGGCCCCGGCCTCCCTTGGCCATGTTCACCGAATGGCTCACCACGACCAGCTCGGGCCGGGTGAGGTCGTTGGCGAAAGCCCGGCGACGCGCCTGGCTCCATCGGGCGGCGCCGGAGCGCCAGGCGTACGCCAGGGGCACCAGGTGGTCCACGTCGACCTGCTTGACGCTTTTCAGCACCCTGCCGTCGTACGGGCTGTACCAGGCGCCCTTGACGGGGCGGCAGTGCGCGTCCCTGCGCACCCCCCGCCCCTGGCGGGCGAGGACCACCTCCCGCGCGTCGCACGCTCCCTTGTGGTGCGCCCACCGGGGCTGGAACCGCCGATGGCTGTATCCGCGGAGCGGCAGCGGCCTGGCGACCTTCAGCTGGGCCAGGAGACGGCGGGCCGACGCCGCCGCGTGGGAGCTGCCCCCGGCGTCGGCCGTCGCCTGGGGAGCGGCGGCGACCGTGGTGATCGGGACGACCAGAAGGGTGAGTACGGCGGTGTTGAGCGCCCTCGCGGGAAAGATCATGCCTACAGCCTTACCAAACCCACGGGCGCGCCGAAACCCGAAGCGGGCCCGGGCCCCTCGGGTCCGTACGCCCTGACGGCGGTCGCGCGATCGCACTCCAGGCGCTTCCACCTCGGCGGCCCCGGCCTTCGGCGCTTGTTTTCAGATCTGCACCACTAACGAATGTGGTGCACCCGGAATTCGGTATGCGACGTCGGTATGCCGGAGATTGCGGAATTACGTCTTGACGATTTCTGTAAACTTGATGCCGATTTGTGTGCGTCGGGGGGTGCGGATGCAAGTTCTGGAGTGGAGCACCAGGGACCTGGCCGCTCGGGACCGTTTTCCTTTCTGGCATCAGACGTTGTCGCAGACACTCGTGAGCACGTGGCCGGCCTCGGACAGCCCCGCCGACTTCAACGCGTCGGCGCGGCTGTTCGACCTCGGCGCGGTCACGTTGTCGGCGATGAGCCACAGTAGGCTGCAGGTGAGCCGGCCCGCGAAGCTCATCCGGCAGACGGATCCGGAGGTCTTCCAGCTCCACCTCGTTCTCGCCGGCGACGGTGCGATGACGCAGGCGGGCCGGGAGGCGCGCTTCGCGGTGAATCACCTTCTTCTCATCGACTCGTCCCAGCCGTGGCAGGGATGGCGAGGGGCCGACCGTGGGCCGGCGGAATCTCTGATCGTCCAGTTCCCGAGATCCTCGCTGGGCCTTCGGTCCGACATGATCGGGCGGCTCGTCGCGGCTCCGTTTCCCGCGCGGGCCGGGATCACCGGTGTCCTGGCCGCGCACCTGAGGCAGCTGACGGAGAACGCCGGCGACCTCACCCGCCAGGACGCGGAGGCGCTGGGCGCCGTCACCCTCGACCTGGTCGCGGCGGCCTGCGCGCACCGGTGCGAGGCCACCCGCGCGCTGGCGCCCGAGTCGCGGCACCAGGCTCTGCTGTCGCTGATCCACCATTTCATCCGGCAGCGGCTCGGTGATCCGGACCTGAACGCGGAGATGATCGCCGCGGCGCACGGGATCTCCGTACGGCACCTGTACAAGATCTTCCAGGAGCAGGGGATGAGCGTGGCGGGCTGGATTCGCCGGTGCCGCCTTGAGGGGTGCCACCGCGATCTCGCCGACCCCCTGCTGCGAGCACGGCCCATCCAGACCATCGCCGCCCGCTGGGGTTTCAGCGACGCCGCGACCTTCAGCCGCAACTTCCGCGCCGCCTTCGGCATGTCCCCCCGTGATCACCGGCACCGGGCCGCGGACGACGCGTGGCGGGAGGGAACGGGCCTGGACTGAGGCCCCCGCCGGGGCGGGGGCCCGGGACGGCGGCGATCAGGAGGCGACGGAGTACGGGGAGTTCAGCTCCTTCTCGAACCAGTCGATGGTGCGGCGCAGGCCGGTGACGGGGTCGACGCGGGGACGCCACCCGAGCCGCTCCTCGGCGAGCGAGGTGTCGGGGCGGCGTACGGCCGGGTCGTCCACCGGCCGGTCGATGAACCGGACCGGCGAGGAGGAGCCCGCGAGGTCCCGGATCGTCTCCGCCAGGTCCGACATCGACATCTCCGCCGGGTTGCCGATGTTCACCGGCCCGGCGAAGTCGCTCGCGGCGAGCGCGAGCACGCCGTCGACCGTGTCGTCCACGTAGCAGATCGACCTCGTCTGGCTGCCGTCGCCGGTCACGGTGATCGGCTCGCCCAGCAGCGCCTGCCGGATGAAGGTGGGAATCGCCCGGCCGTCGTGCGGCCGCATCCGGGGGCCGTAGGTGTTGAAGATCCGCGCGATGGCGGTGTCGACGCCCCGCGAGTCGTGGTAGGCCGTGGTCAGCGCCTCGGCGAAGCGTTTGGCCTCGTCGTACACGCTGCGCGGCCCGACCGGGTTGACGTTGCCCCAGTACGTCTCCTTCTGCGGGTGCTCCAGCGGGTCGCCGTACACCTCGCTGGTGGACGCGAGGACCAGCCGGGCGCTCTTCTCGGCGGCGAGTCCGAGCGCGTGCAGCGTGCCCATGCTGCCGACCTTCAGCGTCTCGATCGGATGACGCAGGTAGTCGGCGGGCGACGCCGCCGACGCGAAGTGGAGCACCAGGTCCACCTGGCCGGGCACGTGGACGAACCCGGTGAGGTCGCACTCCACCAGCCGGAACGCCGGGCGGCCGATCAGGTGCTCGACGTTGCGCGGGGAGCCGGTGAGGAAGTTGTCCAGGCAGACGACCGCCGCGCCCTTCTCGACCAGGCGTTCGCACAGGTAGGAGCCGAGGAACCCGGCTCCTCCGGTGACCACGACACGGGATCCCTTCACCGCACCTCCACTCCTCGTAACCTTCTGACCGCGTCCAGCACCTCGGGCACTCCGATCTCCAGCAGGCCTTCCGACGGCGTGTCGCCGTGCGGGTCTCCCCGGCGTCCGGCCCACAGCGCGATGTGCGGGCGGCCCGGCGGCGGCCCCCACAGCGCGGGCGGGACCGGGCCGTACAGGATGACCGAGGGCGTGCCGACGGCGGTGGCCAGGTGTGACATGCCGGTGTCGCCGCACACCACCAGCGCCGCGTGCGCCGTGAGCGCGGCGAGCTCGGGCAGGTTCGTACGGCCGGCCAGCACCGACTCCTCCGGCAGCCCGGCGAGGGCCGCGACGTGCCGGGCGAGCGCGATCTCGGTCACCCCGCCCGTGACGACGACCCGGTGGCCCGTCCGGACGAGCTCGGCGGCCACCTGGGCGAAGCGGTCCGGCGGCCACTGCCGGGCCCGGAACGCCGCGCCCGGATGGATGACCACCTCGCCGCCGGGCAGCGGCCCCGGCCCCGGGTCGCCGAGCGCGAGGTCGTCGGGGTCGGCCGCGATGCCGTACCACTCCAGCAGTGCGCACCACCGCTGACGCTCGTGCGTCTCCGCGTCCCACTCCGGGCCGTCCGAGCCGGGGACGGCGGGGTGCGTGTGGGTGAGCAGGCGGCCCGGCCGCGTGCGGCGCAGCGCCTGGATGCTCTCCGGGCCGCTGCCGTGGAGGTTCACCGCGACGTCCGGCGACGCGTACGGCACCGGTCCCGGCCCGGACACGTCGATCAGTTCGTCGACGCCGCCGATCAGCGGGAGCAGCCCGCCGAGGTAGGCGGGGGTGGCGAGCACGAAGTGATGCCCGGGATGCGCCCGCCGCAGCGCCCGCAGCGCGGGCACCGAGGCCAGCAGGTCGCCGAGCCCCAGCCCGCGCAGGGCGAGCAGGACCGGTCTTCCGGGTTCCTCTAGGGCCATGACGTCTCCGTCGAGGCCGCCACGACCAGCTCCCTGACCTCGCAGCCCCGCGGCTGGCCGAGGGCGAACAGGATCGCCGACGCGACGTCCTCCGGCTGGTTCAGCCGGGCGTCGGGGCCGGGCTTGTACTGCTCGGGCCGGTCGTCGAAGAAGTTCGTGTGCATGCCGCCGGGGATCAGCAGGGTCACCCCGACCTGCCCGGCCAGCTCGGCCGCCAGGGCCCGGGTGAAGCCCACCACGCCGAACTTCGAGGCGCAGTAGGCCGTGGCGTCGCTGAGCGCCCGCACGCCGAGCGTGGAGGCGACGGTGACGACTCTGCCCCCGGACTCGCGCAGGAACGGCAGGGCCGCCCGGACCACCGCGGCGGTGCCGAGGAGGTTGACCCCGATCACCCGCTCCCACCTGTCGGCGGCCACGTCCTCCAGCCGTCCGCAGGCGTCGACGCCCGCCGCCGTGACCACGGCGTCGAGTCCGCCCGCCCGCTCGGCGAGCTCGCGTACGGCCCGCTCGGCCTGCTCCCGGTCGGCGAGGTCGGCGCGCACGTGGTCGAACCCGCCGTCCGGCTCGTTGAGATCGACGACCAGCGGCCGGCCGCCGGCCTTGGCGACCGCCGCCGCGGTGGCCCGGCCGAGGCCGGACGCGCCGCCGGTGATCAGTACGTTTCCCACCATTGGGTTTCCCTTTCGACTGGAGGACCGCTACCCGCGACGGAGGTCACGATGCGGCCCGGGCGGCGGCGATCAGGCCCGTGGTGGAATATCCGGGCACGGTCGGCAGGATGACGACCTCCCCGCCGGCCCGGCGCACGGCCTCGGCCTCGGGCATCGACCGCTCGTCGTAGTCGCCCCCCTTCACCCACACGTCGGGGCACAGCCGCTCGATGACCTGGGACGGCGTGTCCTCGCCGAAGACCGTCACGGCGTCCACGCAGCCCAGCGCGCGCAGCACCTCGACGCGGTCGCGCTCGCTCACCAGCGGCCTGCTCGGGCCCTTGAGCCGCCGGATCGAGTCGTCGGAGTTGACGCAGACCACGAGGGCGTCGCCGAGCGCCCTGGCCCGCCGCAGCAGGCTCACGTGGCCGGCGTGCAGCAGGTCGAAGCATCCGCCGGTCGCGATGAGCCGGCCTCCGGAGGCCCGCACGGCGGCGGCCACCTCGAAGGCGGAGGCGCCGGACGGGAACGGCACGGGCGCCTCGGCGGCCGGACGCGGCAGGCGGAGGGCGGCTGCCCCGCCGTCCGCCACGAACCTGGTGGCCTCGCCGACCGCGCGGGCGACGGCGTCCTCGGTGGACGCGCCGTCCGCCAGGGCGAGGGCCGCCGCCGCGGCGAAGCGGTCGCCGGCGCCGCAGGCGTCCGCGCCGACGGCGACGTGCGGGGCGGGGACCGGCCCGAACCTGCCGCCGCGACGGGCCAGCATCGCGCCGCGCTCACCAAGCGTGATCGCGACGGCCTCGGCGTCGAGATCGCGCACGAGCCTGCGGGCCGTGCGCTCCGGCGAGACGTACGGCTCGCCGCACATGCCCCGGGCCTCCGCCTCGCTGGGCGTGACGAGCGCGCAGCCCGGCACGGGCAGCGACCCGCGCGGGTGGGGGTCCCAGACGACCGGCACGTCGAGGCCGCGCAGCAACTCCCGGAGCAGGTCGGCCACGCCGCGCCCGTAGTCGGCCACCAGCACCGCGCCCGCCGAGGCGAGGGCGTCCGCGGCGCGGGCGAAGGCCGAGGCTCCTGTGGATCTCCTGGGGGCCACCTGGCCCGGCCGCCCCATGGCCCGGCCGTCTCCGGTGTCGATCCTGACCAGCGTCTGCCCCCGGGCCCGGACCCGGGTCTTGCGCACGGTCGTGCCGCGCAGCGGGAGCCGTACGATCTCGACCGTGGGCGACAGCAGGTCCTCCAGGCAGCGGCCGGAGGGGTCGTCGCCGACGGCGGTGACCAGCGTCACCGGTGTGCCGTCGCGGGCGGCGAGCAGCGCCGCGAGGCCGGCGCCGCCCGGCCGGTGGTGCTCCGCCTGCCCCTCGACCACGGGGACGGGCGCGTCGGGACACAGCCGGTCGGCCGTGCCCTCGACGTCGACGTCGAGCAGGGAGTCTCCGACGATGACGAGTGGTGCGCTCACGCGACGGCCTTCTCGATCACGTCACACAGCATGTGGATCACCGTGAGATGCACCTCCTGGATGGTCGCGGTGTCGTCGGCGGGCACCGTCAGGGCCTCGTCGCAGAGGTCGGCCAGCGGGTTCGGCCCGGGGCCGGTCAGCGCCCAGGTGGTCAGGCCGCACTCGCGGCCGGCCTCGGCCGCCTCGGTCACGTTGGCGCTCGTCCCGCTGGTGGACAGGCAGATCAGCACGTCGCCGGGGCGGCCGTGCGCCCGCACCTGCCGCGCGTACAGCTCCTTCAGGCCGAAGTCGTTGCCGATGGCGGTCAGCGACGAGGTGTCGCCGTGCAGCGGGATCGCGGCGTACGGCCTCCGGTCGGCGCGGTAGCGCCCGACCAGCTCGGCGGTCAGGTGCTGCGCCTCGGCGGCCGAGCCGCCGTTGCCGCACGCGAGCAGCCGTCCGCCGCCGCTCAGCACGGCGGCGAGCTTGTAACCCCAGGCGTGGATCTTGGGTGTCTCCGGGTCGACCGCCGTCAGTGCGGTGCTCAGCCGGGCCAGGTGAGGATGCATCGCTCAGCCTCCCGCGGCGGCGAGGACGCCGAGACGCCCGCCGGCCAGGTTTCGGTACACGGACTCGGTCTGCTCGGCGATCCTCCGCCAGCCGTAGCGGGCGCGCGCCCGCCGGGCCCCGGCGGCCGACAGCGCCGACCGCAGCTCGGGCCGGGCGAGCAGGTCGCCGAGCGCGCGGGACAGCGCGCGGGGCCGCCGGGGCGGCACGAGCACGCCGCACCCCGCGACGGTGTCGAGGTGGCCGCCGACCGCCGAGGCGATCACCGGCACCCCGCAGGCCAGGGCCTCCAGGGGCACCATGCCGAACGGCTCGTACCACGGGACGGTCACCAGCACGTCGGCGGAGCGCATGAGGGCGGGCACCTCGGCCCGGCCCACGCTGCCGATCAGCCGGACCCGGTCGCCGAGGCCGAGGCCGTCCGCCAGCGCGCGCAGCCGCGTGCCCTCCTCGTCGCCCGGGTCGCCGCCCGCGATGACGAGTTCGGCGCCGGGCACGTGCCGCAGCGCGCGGACGACGGTGTCCACCCCCTTGCGCGGCACCATGCGCCCGATGCTCAGCACCCGGGGCCGGTCGCCGCGCGGAGCGGCCGGGCCGCCGGGGTGGAACAGGCCGAGGTCGACGCCGCACGGCACGACCGCGATCCGGTCGCGCGGCACGCCCAGCGCGACGAGTTCCCGCACCTCGTCGGAGCAGGTGGCGACCACCGCGACGGCCCGGCGGCCGATGTCGCGCTCGGCGGAGATCCGGGTCGCCGGGCTCGTGTCGGCCTCGCCCTGCCAGCGCCGCTTCACCGTGCCGAGCGCGTGGTAGGTCTGCACGACCGGGACGCCGAGCGGCTCGGCCGCCGTCAGGGTGGCCAGGCCGCTCATCCAGAAGTGGGCGTGCGCGACGTCGGGCCGCTCGGCCTTCCACCGGCGGGCGAGGTGCGCCCCGAACTCCGGCATGTGCGGCAGCAGCTCGTCCTTGGGCAGCGGCTCGGGCGGCCCGGCCGGCACGTGCTCGACGGTGACGCCGGGCTCCATGGGCACGGTGTCCGGCTGCTCCGGGGAGGTGCGCCGCGTGTGCACGACGACCTCGTTGCCCCGCTCCGCCAGGGCCAGGGCCAGCGCCGCCACGTGCACGTTCTGCCCGCCGGCGTCCACGCCGCCGAGGGTCGCGAGCGGGCTCGCGTGCTCCGACACCAGCGCGATCCTCATGGCACCCCCTCCGTGACCGCCTCGCCGAGCTCCGTGACCACCCCGCCGAGCGACTCCTTCGCCGCGGCCAGGTCGCGGACGGCGTCCACGACCTGCGCGCCGCTGACGGCGGACAGGCACGGATGGCCGGGGACGGGGCAGAGCCTCGCCCTGCTCCCCCTGCAGGGGGCGTCCTGGTCGCCGAGGAGCACCGAGGGCACGCCGTACGGCGCCCAGCGGGCGGCGGGCACGACCGGCGCGAACAGACTGACCACAGGCGTGCCGACCGCCGCCGCGAGATGGGCGGGACCGGTGTTGGCCGCCACGACCACCGACGCCCCGGCCAGCACGGCGGCCAGTTCGGCGAACGTGGTCGCCCCGCCGAGGTCCGCCGCGGGACCGGAGACGATCGCGGTCAGGGCCCGCTCCCCCGGGCTGCCGGTGACGACGACCCGCTCGCCCGCGGCCAGCAGCGCCTCGACCGCCTCCGCCCAGCGTTCCACGGGCCACGCCCTGGCCTGCGCGGTCGTGCCGGGATGCACCACCACGTAGCCCGGCGGGCCGGTGAGGCGCTCCACGTCCGGCAGCGGCCCGCGTACGGCGAGCCGCCCGTCGTCGCCCGGCGGCAGGACGAAGCCGGCCGCGCGGGCGAGGCCGAGCATCCGCTCCGGCTCGGGGACGTCCACGCTCTCGTCCACGACGTGACGCACGTCGAGCAGGGAGCCGGGGTAGTCCTCGCTGATCGCGGCGATGCGCGGCACCCCGGCGAGCCGCAGCAGCAGGGCCGTCGGCAGCGCCGACTGGTGGAAGGACGTGAAGATCACGGCCAGGTCGGGGCCGACGGCGCGCACCTGATCGACCAGGCGGGCCGCGTGCTCGGAGGTCACCGGCATCCGGTCGGGGTCGATCCAGGGGGCGCGCCACTCCAGCACGCGGCCGACGCCGGGCAGCAGTTCGGCCGCCGCCCTGCCGTACGGACCGGCGAGCATCACGACCTCCCGCGCCCCGGCGGCGACGGCGCGCACGGCGGGTCCCGCGAGCAGCACGTCTCCCGCGTTGTCGGGCCGCACCACCAGTGCGGTCCCGATCACGGACGCCTCCCCGTCCGCACCGCCAGCTCGCCCCTGAGCCGGTGGGCGCACGCGACCGGCGGAATCACCACGCTGGTCACGGCCATGCGCCAGATCTCCCCGGGCGTACGCGGCCCGGGGGCGATCCGCGCCCAGGCGAACTCTCCGGTGAGGCCGAGCCAGGCGAGCCCGGCGGCGCCCGCGGCGAGACGCGTCCGGCGGCCGGTCCGCACGCCGGCGGCGGCCAGCGTGAGCGCGAGCAGGCCCGCGCCGGTGGTGAGGGCGTGCCGCCTGAGCCTGCCCGGCCCGCCGATGAACAGACGCCAGTCGCGGCCGTACGCCTGGCGCATGATCGCGTCGGAGGCGTTGCCGCGCTGGAAGCGCACGCTGGACCAGAAGCCGTCGCCGCGCACCGGATGCCGGGTCAGGCGCTCCCCCTTCACCAGGCAGAACCCGGCCCGCTCCACGCGTATCGCGAGGTCGGCGTCCTCCCGGTACGCACCGGGGAAGCGTTCGTCGAACCCGCCGGTCGCCTCCAGGGCGGTCCTGCGGTAGGCCATGTCGGCGGTGATCCAGTCGGCGCCGGCCAGGCCGGCCGTGTTGCGCTCGGCGTCGGTCGGGCGGCGGCCCTCGGCGGAGCCGGGCAGCGGCACCTCCAGCCGTCCCTGGCTGCCGCCCACGTGCGCGGGCAGGCGGGCGAGGTCGGCCGCCAGCGCCCGCGCCCAGCCGGGCCCCGGCACCACGTCGTCGTCCAGGAACGCCACCCACGGGGTCGTCGCCGCCCGCCAGCCCACGTTGCGGGCGGCGGCCGGGCCGCGCCCGCCCGACCTGAGCACTCGTACGCCGGCGGGGACCGGCAGGGCCTCGGCGTCCTCCCCCGGACGGTCGTCCACCACGATCACCTCGGGGCCGTCCCCCTCCTGGGGGCCGGCGGCTTCCCGGGGGCCGATGGCGGCGAGCGTGGCGGCCAGGCTCGGCCGCCCGATCGTCGGGATGACGACGGTGACCGCCGGCCCCTGGGGGGTGGCGTCCGCGGGCGCGTTCCTCCGCTTCCGGCCGCTCTGCCGGTTGGTCTGCTGTGTCGCCTGCTGTGTCGCCTGCTGTGTCGTCTGCCGGGCCGTCTCCGATGTCATCCCGCGAACACCGCCCCCCTGCGCACGACGTACGGGCCGAGAACGAGCACGTCCACGGGCGCCGAGCCGAAGCACTCCAGCGCGTCGCGCGGGTCGTCCACCATCGGACGGCCCGCCGTGTTGAGGCTCGTGTTGACCACCACGGGAACCCCGGTGCGGGCCTCGAACTCCTCGAGTAACCGGGCGAGCAGCGGGTCGCGCCCGCGCTCGATCGTCTGGATGCGGGCCGTGCCGTCGACGTGGACGACGGCGGGGACGCGGTCGCGCCACTCGGGCTTCACGTCGTGGACGAACAGCATGTACGGGCTCGACATCGGGCCCCTGCCGAAGATCGTGGAGGCGCGTTCCGCGAGGACCATCGGGGCGATGGGGCGGAACTGCTCGCGGCCCTTCACGTCGTTGAGCCGCTCGGTGTTGCGGGGATTGCCGGGGTTGGCGAGCAGGGAGCGGCGGCCGAGGGCGCGGGGGCCGTACTCGGCGCGGCCCTGGAACCAGGCCACGACGCGGTCGGCGGCCAGTTCGGCGGCGACGGCCGCGGCGAGGTCGGCGGGCCGCTCGTACGGCACCTTCGCCACGTCGAGCCAGGCGCCGAGCTCCTCGTCGGTCCAGCCGCGGCCGAGGTCGGCGCCGGGCATCGGGGCGACCCGGTCGCCGGAGGCCTGCGCGAGGTGCAGCGCCCCGCCGAGCGCGGTGCCGGAGTCGCCCGCCGCGGGCTGCACCCAGACGTCCTCGAACGGACTCTCGGCGAACAGCCGGGTGTTGGCCACGCAGTTCAGCGCCACTCCCCCGGCCATCGTCAGATAACGGGCGCCGGTCCGCTCGTGCAGCCACCTGGCGAGGTCGAGCAGCACCTCCTCCAGTCGCGTCTGCACGCTGGCCGCGAGGTCGGCGTGGTCGGAGGTCCACTTCTCGCCCTTGCCGAGGGCCTTGGCGTAGACGCTCCAGTCGATCGGCTCGACCCGGAAACCGCCGTCGCCCGTGGGGTAAACGAGCTCGCGCATCTCCCGCAGGAACCGCGGCTCGCCGTAGGAGGCGAGGGCCATCACCTTGTACTCGTCGCTCGACCGCAGGAAGCCGAGGTGCGCGGTGAGGTCCTCGTACATCAGTCCGAGGGAGTGCGGCAGGGCCTGGCTCGCCAGGATGGTGAGCTCGCCGTCCCGGTAGTGCCCGGCGAGGTGCGACACGGCCTCGCCCCGGCCGTCGCAGACCAGCACCGCCGACTCGCGGTACGGCGCGGCCAGCCCGGCCGACGCGGCGTGCGCGATGTGGTGGGGGACGAACCGCACCTGGGCGGAGTCCAGCCCCGGCAGGGCGGTCGCCAGGAAGTTGGGGGCCCGGCGCGCGTAGGTGGTGCGCATCTCCTCCCAGCGCGCGTCCTGTCCCTCCCCTCCGGGCAGCACCAGCTCCGGGTCGTAGGAGTAGGCGACGCCGTCGAGGTCCTCGGGTCGCAGGCCGGCCTGTTCCAGGCACCACGCCGCGGCCTGCTCGGGCAGTTCCCAGGCGGAGAACGGCACCGGCCGCTTGCCGTGCTTGCGCCGGCTGAAGCGCTCCTCCTCCGCTGCGGCGACCACCTCGCCATCCACGACCAACGCGGCGGCTGGATCATGAAATATCGCGTTTATGCCCAAGAACCGCATCGGTTTCCCTCCGTTGCGCAGTGCCGGTCTGGTTACCGAGAGAAGTGGCGCTAAACACTGCTTTGTAGAGAAGTCGACGTGAGTGGGGGATGTGCTCAATAACCGCTACTCTGCGTAGCCAAATGCGCTGACCTGCAGGTAGTCAGCACGCGGTCAGGTCGTGGTAACAGTGCGTTTGCTCCGATTTCCTCCGGGTAGCCCGGCGGGCGATTCCGCAGGAGGCCGCCCGTGACCCAGCCCGCTCACCAGCCCGCCGCGGTGCTCTTCGACCGTGACGGCACTCTCGTCCACGACGTTCCCTACAACAGCGATCCCGGCCGCGTGGCGCCGGTGGAGGGGGCGCGGGAGGCGCTGGACCGGCTCCGCGCGGCCGGTGTCCCGATCGGTGTGGTCACCAACCAGTCGGGGGTGGCCAAGGGGCTGATCGCGCCGGAGGCCCTGCGGGCCGTGAACGACCGGGTGGAGGCCCTGCTGGGCCCGTTCGACGTGTGGGAGATCTGCGAGCACGACGACGGCGACCGCTGCGCCTGCCGCAAGCCCGCGCCCGGCCTCGTGCTGAGCGCCGCCCGCCGGCTCGGCGTCTCGCCCGTCGACTGCGTCGTGATCGGCGACATCGGCCGGGATGTGGAGGCGGCCCGCGCGGCGGGCGCGCGGGGCGTCCTCGTGCCGACCCCGGTGACGCTGCCGGAGGAGGTGGCCGCGGCCCTCGAGGTGGCGCCCGACCTCGCCGCGGCGGTCGATCTGGTGCTGCCGAGGATTCCGCTCACGGCTGAGCCTTAAGCGGGTACGGGCGGGGCAGAGGGGTGACGCGCCCGGCGGGGAGGCGCGACAGGAGGCACGGTGTTCCAGAGTCTGCAGAAGGACGGACGGGGAGCGACACGATGAAGATCATGGTCTGGCACGTCCACGGTTCGTGGACCACCTCCTTCGTGCACGGGGGGCACGAATACCTGGTGCCGCTCACGCCCGACCGCGGCCCGGACGGGCGGGGCCGGGCGGAGACCTATCCCTGGCCCGGCACCGTGCGGGAGGTGCCCCACGACCGGCTGGCCGCCGAGGACGTCGACCTGATCGTCTACCAGCGGCCGCACGAGATCGAGCTCGCCCGTGAGTGGCTGGGCCGCGACGTGCCGGGCGTCTACGTCGAACACAACACCCCCGCGGGAGACGTGCCGAAGACCCGCCACCCGCTGGCGGACCGGGACGACATCCCCCTCGTCCACGTCACCCACTTCAACGACCTCTTCTGGGACTCCGGCCGCGCGCCGACCCACGTGATCGAGCACGGCGTGGTGGACCCCGGCCACCTCTACAGCGGTGAACTGCCCCGCGCGGGGGTGGTCGTCAACGAGCCGATCAGACGCTGGCGGGTGGCGGGCACCGACCTGCTGCCCACCTTCGCCACGGGCGCCCCGATCGACGTGTTCGGCATGCAGGTGACGAACCTGCCCGCCAAGCTCGGCCTCGACGGGGCGATGGAGGCCTTCGAGGACCTGCCGCAGAGCGCCATGCACGCCGAGCTCGCCAGGCGCCGGGTCTACCTGCACCCCTACCGCTGGACCTCGCTCGGCCTGTCGCTGATCGAGGCCATGATGATCGGCATGCCGGTCGTCGCCCTCGCCACCACCGAGGCCGTCGAGGCGGTGCCGCCGGAGGCGGGGGTCGTCTCGACCAAGATCCCCACGCTGCTGCGGGCCCTCGACCGGTTCGCCAACGAACCGGAGCTCGCCGCCCAGGCCGGCAAGGCCGCCCGCTCGGCCGCGCTCGCCCGCTACAACCTCGACCGCTTCCTCGCCGACTGGGACCGCCTGCTCACCTCCATCGTCGCGAGTTGACATTCTTGGACAAGGCCTTACTCCTCGATGAGACCGGCCGTTCTCACCACCGGAGTACGCTTCCGTGAGGGCGAGGGGGAGCCATGCCCGATCCTCGGGAGATCCATGACGCTTTCGCGGAGGCGCTCTGCACGCACGACAAACGGCGCCTTCTGGACTGCTTCCACGCGGACGCCGTTCTCGTGACCCCCGTCGGCGTGGTGGAGGGGCACGAACAGATCGAGTGGTATTTCGGCCAGTTCTTCTCCACCGTGCCCGACCTGACGACCAGGGTCATCACGATCTCGGTCTGCGGTGACACCGTTTCCGTCGAATGGGTCACGTCGGGAACCCAGACGGGGGAAATGCTGCTCCCGGACGGCACCGTGATCCCCGGCACCGGCCGCCCCGTCTTCTGGAGGGGTTGCGGAATGTGGTCGGTGGAAGACGGCAGGTTCGTCACCGGGCGCATCTACTACGACCAGTTGCGTGCTTACCTGTCGCTGGGCTGCCGGCTCGTAGAGAACAAGCCCCGCTCCGCGACCGCCGCCCCTGATCAGGAGGCCCGACCCGTGCCCGCCACCCGTCCGAGCGACCAGGAGACCCGGGCCGAGCCGCGCTCCAACTCCATCCGCCGGCTTCTCCGCGGGATCTTCGGCATGTGACCGTCCCTGCCACCCGACCGGCATACCACGAGCTCCGCGACTCGCCCACGGCTGTCGTGCGACGCCTTGATTGTTTACCGAGAACGGGGCACCGCGAGGGCGGGTGATCCGGCCGGGGTGGGAAAAGGCTCCTCATGATGCGCAACCTGGTGAACGGCGCCGTCGGCGGCGCGCTCGCGACGGCGGTGTACAGCGCGATGCTGATGGCGGCGGACAGGGCCGGTCTGCTGGAGGAGCCGCCGCCGCGGCGATTCGCCCGGATGACTCTGCCGGGCCGCGGGAGCCGTCCCCGACCGGGCGAGAGCGTGCTCTCGACCATCGCGCACTACGCCTTCGGGTCGAGCTGCGGCACCGTGCTGGGCCTGCTGTCGGCCGGTCAGCGGGTGCCGGTCCCGATCGGCACGGCGTACGGGCTGCTGGTGTGGCACTTCGGCTGCCGGGGCCTCGCTCCGAGCATCGGCGCGTACGCGCCCCTGCCGAAGGACCGCCCGGGCCGCCAGGCCACGCTGCTGGCGGGGCACCTGCTGTGGGGCACCGCGCTCGTGCTCGCGCTCAACCGGCTGCGGACCGAGAGGGCGCCGCTGACCACCGAGCTCGCGCCCCGGCTGCGGGAGGAGGTCAGGCGCCCCGTCATGCCCGCCCCCGAGCCCGTCTCCGTACGCTGATCCGGAGGCGAGGATCATGTCCCCCGTCCTCGGGAAGAGAATGTGGTCGTGCGCTGTCGTGTTGCCGATCTGGGCCAGCGCCGACCGACCGAGGAGAAGTCGAATGAGCAAGCTCGATGAGAACGCCGTGGCTTTACTGAAGGAGCCGGTCCACGCCTGGGTGACGACCGTCAGGCCGGACGGATCGCTGCACAACACCGTGGTGTGGGTCGACATCGACGGAGAGGAAGTCGTCTTCAACACCGCCGTGGGACGGGCGAAGGAGCGGCACCTGCGCGCCAACCCCCGGGTGTCGGTCAGCGTGCTCGACCCGGGCAACGCCTTCCGCTTCGTCAGCGTCTCCGGCACCGCCACGCTGGAGCTCGAAGGCGCGGACGCGGTCATCGACGGCTTGGCGAAGAAGTACCTCGGGGTGGACGCCTACCCCTACCGCCAGCCGGGAGAGCAGCGCGTCACCGTACGCGTCGTTCCCGAGAAGGTCATCTCCAGCGCGGGACGCTGACGGGGCGTTCGCCGGGCGAGCACGCACAGAGCCGCCCGGCACGCCTTCCCGCCCCCACCGGCGCCGGGACCGGCGCTCGGTCATCCGCACGCGACCGGCGCGGCGCGACCTCAGGCCCGCTCAGACTCCGGCACGCAGGTAGGCGAGCACCGCGAGCACACGGCGGTGGTCGTCCGCGTCCGGAGGCAGGTCGAGCTTGGCGAGGATGCTCGCGATGTGCTTGGCGACGGCCGCCTCGGTGACGAACAGCGCGCGGGCGATCGCGGCGTTGGACCTGCCCTCCGCGACCAGGGCGAGCACCTCGCGCTCGCGCGGTGAGAGCCGGGCCACCGGGTCGCGCCGCCCGCGCAGCAGCTGGCGGACGACCTCGGCGTCGATGACCGTGCCACCGCCCGCGACCGTCGTCACCGCCCCGGCGAACTGCGTGACGTCGCCGATGCGGTCCTTCAGCAGATAACCCACCCCGCCCCCGCCCGGGCACCGGGTCTGGTCGAGCAGTTCGGCGGCGTAGGTCTGTTCGACGTACTGGCTGAGCACCAGGACGGCGAGGGACGGCCGCGCCGCCCGCAGTTCCAGCACCGCCCGCAGCCCCTCGTCGCTGAATCCGGGCGGCATGCGCACGTCGGCGACGACGACGTCCGGGTCCTGCTCGGCGACCGCGGCGACCAGCGCGGCGGCGTCGCCGACCGCCGCGACGACCTCGTGCCCGAAGCGTTCCAGCAGGCCCACGAGGCCCTCCCGGAGCAGCACCGAGTCTTCGGCTATCACCACACGCACGGGATCACCTTTCGCACGGGATCTCCGCCCGCACCGTGGTCGGGCCGCCGTACGGGCTGTCGACGGTGAGCGTGCCCCCGACAGCCGCCACCCGGTCGGCGAGCCCGGTCAGACCGGTGCCGCACGCCGGGTCCGCTCCCCCGCGCCCGTCGTCGGCGACCTCCAGCACGAGCCGTGCGCCGCGCAGCCGGCCGCGCACCGTGCAGGAGCCGGCCCCGCTGTGCTTGGCCACGTTCGCGAGCGCCTCGCAGGCGACGTAGTAGGCCGCCGCCTCCACCCGCTCGGGGAGCCGCCGGTCCAGCGCGATGTCCGCCCGCGCGGGCACGGGCGACCTCCCGGCGACGTCGCGTACGGCGGCGGGCAGCCCGCGATCGGCGAGCACCTGCGGATGGACGCCGCGGATCAGCTCGCGCAGTTCCTCCAGCGCCTGCCCGGCCAGCTCGCGCGCCTCGTCGAGCCGCAGGGCCGCGGGCGAGCCCGGCGGGAGGTCGAGCCCGGCCAGGCCCAGCTTCATCGAAAGCGCGACCAGCCGCTGCTGCGCGCCGTCGTGCAGGTCGCGCTCGATGCGGCGGCGCTCGGCCTCGAAGGCGTCCACCAGCCGGGCCCGGGACCGCGCGATCTCCCGCATCTCGGCCTCCTGCGGGACCAGCATCGCCCGCGCCATCGCGGCCCGGGCGCCCGCCCAGGCGCTGACCGTGTACGCCGCGACGGGCACCAGCAGCAGTCCGACGGCCGAGCCGGCGAAGGTCTCCGCCAGAGTCGCCTCCCCCTCGGGAGCGATCGGCTGAACGACCGGGGAGAGGATCAGCACCGCGGGCCCCCCGATCGCGGCCGCCGCCACCAGCAGGTCGACCCACCAGAGCGCGAACAGCCCCACGAGGGTGTGCCCCGCCTCCCGCCATCCCGGCCACCACCCGCCCGGCAGTCCGCGTACGGGCTGCCGGTCCACGTATCTCAGCCGCCACCGCTCGAACCGGGCCACGGGCGTGAGCAGCACGGCCGCCACCACGAGGGACACCGGTACGGCTGCCGGGCCGTCCATCGCCCGGACCGGCGTCAGGACCGCGGCGAAGGCGGAACCGGGGACGATCCCGGTCAGCAGGTACACCAGCGACCGCCACGGCCAGGCCGAGGCGAGGAACCGCTGGGGCGGCCCGCCGAGCGCCTCCAGCGCGGTACGGGGCGTGAGAGGGGCGACGGCGGGGACGAGGAAGGGGGCGACCACGGCATCGACGCTAGCCGCCGGGCCCGCCGTTGTCGGTAGTGCTGGGGATACCTCCGGTTCTCGCCTCAGCGCCAGTGCCTCGCGGGCCCGCCCCCGGTTGGCTCGGGTCCATGACACGAACCGGCACGACGCGATCCGGCACCAGACAGACAGGCACGGCACAGACAGGCACAGCACAGACAGGTACGGCGCAGGCGGTCCTGCTCGACTCGGTCCGCATGGTGTACGGCACCGGGCCCGGCGCGGTGAACGCTCTCGACGGGGTGACCCTCGGCTTCGCCCAGGGGACCTTCACGGCCGTGATGGGGCCCTCGGGCTCCGGCAAGTCGACGCTGCTGCACTGCGCCGCCGGGCTCGACCGGCCGACGGACGGGACCGTCCTGATCGGCGGCGTCGACCTCGGCCCGCTCGGCGAGAAGGCGCTCACCCTGCTGCGCCGGGAACGGGTCGGCTTCGTGTTCCAGGAGTACAACCTCGCCGACTCGCTCACCGCCGAGGAGAACGTGGCGCTTCCCCTCCGCCTGGCCGGGCGCCGGCCCGGCAGGGACGAGGTGCGCGAGGCGCTCGCCGAGGTCGGCCTGGAGCGGCGGGCCGGGCACCGGCCCGCCGAACTCTCCGGCGGCGAGCGGCAGCGGGTGGCGATCGCCCGCACGCTGATCACCCGGCCCGCCGTGCTCTTCGCCGACGAACCGACCGGCGCGCTCGACCGCGCCGCGTCCCGGGTGGTCATGGAACTCCTGCGCGCGCTCGTGGACGCCCACGGGCAGACCGTCGTCATGGTCACGCACGACCCCGCCGCCGCGGCGTACGGCGACCGGGTCGTGCTGCTCGCCGACGGGCGGCTCGCCGGGGAACTGGACCGGTCGAGCGCCACCGAGATCGCCGCCCGCGTGGCGCTGCTGGAGGAGACGTGCTGAACCGCCCACTGGACCGCCCACTGGACCGGCCACTGAACCGGCCACTGAACCGGCCGCTGAGTCTTTCGCTGCTCCGCGGCCGGTGGACCGGCCTGGCGGGCACCTTCGCCGCGCTCTGCCTCGGCGCCGCGATCCTCACCGCGAGCGCGCTGCTGCTGACGTCCGCCGGCCCGCGCGTGCCCGCCCGGTACGCCGCCGTGCCCCTGCTCGTGCGCGGCCCCGGCGTGCCCGGGGAGGAGAACAACTTCGCCGAGAACCCGCCCTGGTCGCCCGAGACGACGGAGGCGCTGGTCCGCGCCCTGGCGTCCGTGCCCGGTGTCGCGGCGGTCGTCCCCTACCGTGACCCCGGGCCGTACGTCTCCGACGACGAGGCGGCGCGGTCCGGGGACGGGGTGACACGGTCCGGGGACGGGGTCCGCGTCATCGGGCTGCGCACCGAGCCAGGAGCCGATCTCTCCGCCGTTCGGGCGGCGGCCGGGCGCGCCGTGCGCGGCGCCGGGGACGGCACGGCGCGGGTGCTTTCGGGGGAGGACCGGGCGGAGGCCGAGCCCGCCGCCGACGCGCGGACCCGCTGGATCGGCATGCAGGTGCTGACCGCGATGGCGCTGCTCGGCGGCTTCGTTTCGGTGTTCGTGGTCGCCTCCACGTTCGCGTTCCGGGTCGTCCAGCGGCGCCGGGAGTTCGGCCTGCTGCGGGTGGCCGGCGCGACCCCGCGCCAGGTGCGGCTGATCGTGTACGGCGAGGCGCTCGCCGTGGGCGTCGTCGCGGCCGTGGCCGGGGCCCTGCTGGGCGCCGCCGTCGCGCCCGCCCTGGGCCGGGTGCTCGTCACGGCGGGCTTCGAGCCCGCATCGTTCGACGTGCGCCTCACCCCGCTGCCCGTGGCCGGCGCGGTCGCGGCCGGGATCGCGGCGGGCCTGCTCGGCGCGTGGTCCGCGTCGGGCCGGGCCGCCCGGGTCCGCCCGCTGGAGGCCCTGCGCGACCACGCGGCGGGCGGCACGCCGATGACGCGCCTGCGGTGGATCACCGGCGTCATGGCGGTCGCCGGCGGCCTGGCCCTGGCGGCGGCGAGCGCCTCCGCGCGGGAGGACTCCCTGGTGAACGCCGTCCTGGTCGCCGCGATGGCGCTCATCATGGGGCTCACCCTGCTCGCGCCGGTCACCCTCCCGCCACTCGTCCGCGCATTCGCGTGGCCGATCTCCCGGGCGGCCGTGGGCATGCTGGCCGGGCGGAACGCGTTGGCGGCCGTACGGCGCACCGCCGCCACGGCGGCCCCGGTGCTGCTGACGGTGGGCTTCACCGTGCTCGTCACCGGCATGGTGCGGACGACCGCCGCGGCGTACGCCATGGGGAGTCCGGCCGCCGACCAGGCGGAGGAGGACCGGCTCGTCTGGCTGTTCACGCTCCTGCTGGTGGGGGTCTCGGCCGGCTACTCCGGCCTGGCGATCGTGAACACGCAGGTGATGGCGGCGTCGGCGCGCGTGCGCGAGTTCGCCGTCCTGCGCCTGTCCGGAGCGACGCGGCGGCAGGTGATCGGGGCGACCGCGGCCGAGGCGGTGCTCGTCACCGGGATCGGCACCACGCTGGGGTTCGCGGTGGCCGTACCCGCGCTGCTCGGGATGCGCGCCGGGCTGTCCCAGAAGGCCGGCGCGGCCGTCCCCCTGGTGATTCCCTGGCCGGCGGTCGCGGCGGTGGTGACCGCGTGTCTCGTCCTCGCCGCGGGCGCCGCCACCCTTTTCACATGCGGCGCGATTTCACCTCGGCGACCGCTGTTCCCACGGTCCGGGAAAGGGGCGTGAGGCGAGCGTAAAGGGACAGCCAAGCATCGGCCCTGAGCTGGTAAGACTTGTGATCCTTTTTGTCCTGAGGGTTCCGATCTCGGATACGTCTCATATCTTTTTATGCGGGCATTGCATTACACAGATTCGGGGAGGGGTCATGGCTGGCAGGCGCATTCCTTTCCTTTTACGCCCGAGTTCGATCCAGGCGCGCATCGCCACGATGAGCGCGGTCCTCTCCCTCGTGGTCCTCACCGTGATCGGAGTGGGCCTGGACCTCGCGGTCCGGAACCGGATCCACTCGCACCTGTTCATCGACGCCCAGCGGGTGGCCACCGAGTGGATCGCCTCGATGGGCCCCGACGGCGTCCCGGAGCCGCCCGCCGCGCCCGAGAACCTGGTGCAGCTCGTCGACTCGCGGAACCGGGTGATCACCGCCAGCCGGGGGGCGACCGGCAGGCCGCCGCTGACCTCTCCCATGCCCGGCGACCAGGACCGCCTGCAGTACCGGATCGAGTGCCGGGACGGGGAGCGGTGCATCGTGGTCACCGCCGTACGGGTGCTGCCGGTGCAGACCCGGCTCTTCTGGAACGGCGAGCCGCACGCCGTCTACTCCGGGAGGGCCGAGCCGGCTCTCCTGGCGACGCGGCGGCTGGAACTGTTCATCGCGATCGGGGTGTTGCTCATGACGGCCGGCTGGACGTGGGCGAGCTGGCGCGCGGCGGGGCGCACTCTGCGTCCCGTCCGGGAGATCCGCGAGAAGGTCGAAGAGATCACCGTGTGCGACCTCAGCCTGCGGGTGCCGCAGCCGCGCGGCCGCGACGAGATCGCCGAGCTGGCCCGGGCCTCCAACAACCTGCTCGAACACCTCGACTCCTCGGTGCGCCAGCAGCGGCACTTCGCCTCGATGGTCTCCCACGAGCTGCGGACCCCCCTGGCCGGGCTGCGGACGCAGCTGGAGGAGGCCCTGCTCTACCGCGATGACACCGATCCGTACGAGACCCTGCGCACGGCGGTGCGCACCACCGAGCGCTGCCAGGCGATCATCAACGAGATGCTCGCGGTGGCCCGTGTCCGCACGGCCGCGGCGGCCGAGCCCGAGCCGGTCGACCTCGGGACGCTCGCGCGGGAGGAGGCCGCCGCCCGTACGGACGGGGTGCCGGTGCGCGCCGAGATCAGGGACGACGTGACCGTCCTCGGCAACCGGGTCCAGCTGTGCGGCGTGCTGACCAACCTGCTGGTCAACGCCCAGCGGCACGCGCACAGCGAGGTGGAGGTCAGCGTCGAGCGGGCCGGGGACGAGGCGGTCGTCACCGTGCTCGACGACGGCGACGGCATCGCGCCGGAGGACCGCGAGCGCGTCTTCGAGCCGTTCGTCCGGCTGAAGGACGGGCGCCGCCGCGACCCCAAGGGCACCGGGCTGGGCCTCGCCCTCTGCCGCATCACGGCGGACGCGCACCACGGCACGCTCCGCGTCGAGGACTCCCCGCGCGGCGCCCGCTTCGTCCTGCGCCTGCCGCTGTCCGCGGCAGTCCCGGCCGCCGCGGGTCGCCGGCTCAGCTGTTGACGATCGGCACGGCGGCGAGGGTCAGCGCGAAGTCGCCTCCGCTGTCGGTGTACCAGCGGGCGACCGCGAACCCGGCCCGGGACAGCTCGCCGAGCAGGCCCTCCCTGCGGAACTTGGCGCTGATCTCCGTGCGCAGCTCCTCCCCCTCGGCGAAGCCGGCCGTCAGGCCGAGCGCCCTGATCGGGACCTCCATCGGCCGGGTCGCCCGCAGCCGCATCTCGATCCACTCGTTGTCCTCGTCGTACAGCGCGACGTGCTCGAACGCCTCCGGCTCGAAGGCGGCGTCCAGCTCGCGGTTGACCACCCGGAGCACGTTGCGGTTGAAGGCGGCCGTGACGCCCCGCGGGTCGTCGTACGCCGCGACCAGCCGGGCGTGGTCCTTCACCAGGTCGGCGCCGAGGAGCAGGGTGTCCCCCGGCCGCATGGTGGCGCGCAGTTCCTTGAGGAACACCTCCCGGGCGGCGGGCGTGAGGTTGCCGATGGTCCCGCCGAGGAACGCGACCAGCCGCCTGCCCGTCCTCGGCAGCAGCGCCAGGTGCCGCTCGAAGTCGGCGCGCACCGGCCGCACGTCCAGGCCGCGATAGCGTACGGCGAGCCGCTCGGCCGCGGCCTCCAGCGTGACGGCGTCCACGTCGACCGGGACGTAGGTCCGGAGCGTCCCGGCGGCGGCCAGCGCGTCGAGCAGGAGCACGGTCTTCTCGCTGGTGCCCGAGCCCAGTTCGACGAGCGTGTCGGCGCGGCTGAGGGCCGCGACGTCGACGGCCCGGCGGCGCAGGATCTCCAGCTCGCACCGGGTGGGGTAGTACTCGGCCAGCCGGGTGATCCGGGCGAACAGCTCGCCTCCGGCCGCGTCGTAGAACCACTTGGGCGGCAGCCACTTCGGTGTGGAGGTGAGCCCGGCGCGCACGTCGCCCTCCAGAGTCTGGCGCAGGTAGTCGCCGCCGAGATGATCGATCATGCTCATGGGCCACCTCTCAGTCGATGGGTGTCACCGCCACGCCGTCGGGGGAGGCGAGCAGCAGGCTGCGGTCGGGCACGGCCCGCCAACCGGGCCGGTCGTCCAGCGGCTCGCTGGACACGAGCACTCCCTCCTCCAGGTGGGTGAACAGGGTGTCGCCCCAGGCGACGGCCGCCACCTCCGCGCCGCCCGTCACGAGCAGGTTGAGCCGCGCGTGCCGGTCCCCCTCCGCGGCCCCGCGCACGACGAGGGGCAGCGCGTCGGCGAGCGGCACACCGCCGCGGAGGCGGGCGAACACCGCCGCGGCGAGCCACGCCGAGTCGCACGCGCTCTCCGGGTCGGCCTCCACGCCGGTCACCAGGGGCCGGACCGCCTCGCGCCGGACCCTGCCGTTGTGGCTGAGCAGCCAGCGCCCGTCGGCGAACGGCGCCGTCGCCGTCTCCTCGACCGGCATGCCGGTCGTGGCCGACCGGACCGCCGCGAGCAGGCACGACGAGCGCGCCGCCGCGGCGAGGCCGGGCATGTTGGCGTCCGCCCACATCGGCACCGCCCGGCGGTAGCGGACCGGCTCCGGCAGGGCCGCGTCGTACCACCCGAACCCGAACCCGTCGGCGTTCACGGTGCCGTACCTCTGCAGGCGCGGCGCGTACGACTGGCGAAGCAGGCCGTGCTCGGGGTCGCTGACGAGCGAGGCCAGGGACCGCGCCGGCCCCAGCCACGCCGCGTGGCGGCACATCGCCTAGTCCTCCGAGCGGGCGCAGCGGAACCCGGCGAAGATCTGCCTGCGGATCGGGAGGTCCCAGTTGCGGAAGGTCGTCCGCACCGCGGAGGGATGGGTGGCCCACGACCCGCCGCGCAGCACCCGGTAGGTCTCCCCGAAGAAGACCTCGCTGTACTCCCTGTACGGGAAGCTCCGGAAGCCCGGGTAGGGCTGGAACCACGAATCCGTCCACTCCCAGACGTCGCCGACGAGTTGCTCGACGCCGTACGGGCTCGCGCCCGCCGGGTACGCCCCGGCCGGCGCGGGCCGCGCGGCCCGGTGTCCCAGGTTCGCCCGGTAA
The DNA here is from genome assembly GCF_014161415.1 of Microbispora sp. H10885. Lineage (NCBI taxonomy): Bacteria > Bacillati > Actinomycetota > Actinomycetes > Streptosporangiales > Streptosporangiaceae > Microbispora > Microbispora sp. H10885. Next base: position 246,941 of record NZ_JABBWY010000005.1, read on the forward strand.
GCGAGGTCGGTGGGCCCGGCGTCGCCCCAGGGATACTCGCGGCCCCCGCACGCCTTCTCCCACTCGGCCTCGGTCGGCAGCCGCTTGCCCGCCCACCGGGCGTACGCGTCGGCCTCGTACCACGAGACGTGCTGGACCGGCTCGTCCGGCGGCACCGGCTCCTCCCGGCCGAAGCGGAGCCGCCACCAGGTGTCGCCGTCCCTCGTCCAGAACAGCGGGGCGTCCACACCGCTCCGCTCGACCCACTCCCAGCCCTGCGGCAGCCACCAGCGCGGGTCGCGGTAGCCGCCGTCCTCGACGAACCGCAGGTACGCCCCGCAGGTGACGGGGTGACGGTCGATCCAGTAGCCCGGCAGGTGCCGCCGGTGCGCCGGGCGTTCGTTGTCGTACGCCCAGGCCACCGTGTCCGTGCCCATGCTGAAGATCCCGGCGGGGATGTGGACCTCGGGATCGGCGGCCGGAGCGCCGGGCGGCAGCTCGCCGTCCCGCACCAGTCCCGGCCGCCGGGACAGCTGCAGCGTGGCCAGCATGGTCTCGTCGTGCTGGTGCTCGTGCTGCAGGACCAGCCCGAAGACGAAACCGCCGGCCCGCAGCGGGTCGGGGTCGGCCGGGTCCAGCCGGTCGAGGACGTCGAGCACCCGGCCGCGTACGCCCGAGATGTACCTCCTGGCCTCGGCCGGGGCGAGCAGCGGCAGCGTGGGCCGGTCCGCGCGCGGATACCTGAACGCGTCGTAGAGGTGGTCGATCTCCGGGCGCAGCGGCTCGATGCCGCCCGCCTCCCGCAGCACCCACAGCTCCTCGTAGTTGCCGACGTGGGCGAGGTCCCAGACCAGCGGCGACATGAGAGGCGAGTGCTGGCGCGTCAGCACGTCGTCGTCGGCGTCGGTGTAGACGAGGGACCGCTCCCGTACGGCGGCGAGTTCGGCCGCGATCCTGTCCTTCAGGCCGGGCATGCCGATGTCGAGTTCGGTCATGCGAACATCTCCTCCATCCGGTCGACGGCCGGTGGGCGGCCGGATTCGATGTGCCGGGAGGCGAAGGCGCGGACCCGGCCGACCAGCCGGGGCCCGGCTCCGAGCCGAGGCAGGGCCTCGGCGGCGGCGCGGAAGCAGACGGAGGCGCAGCGGCGCAGGGCGGAGTCGGTGAGCCCGAGGCGGGCGGCGTCCGTCCACCTGCCGGCGAGCGGCCGGGCGGCCTCCATGGCGGTCGCCGCCGCCTGGTCGTCGGTGACGAGCGCGTGGACGACGGCCGCGCACACGGGCCATCCGGCGGGACCCTGCGCGTCGAGGTAGCGCACCTCCAGCCAGCCCCGGGGCCGCACCGGCGGGAAGAGCGTGGTCGCGTGGTAGACGAGGTCGGCCTCGCCGGCGGGCCGCCCGGCCACCCGGGCGAAGTCGCGGAACGCCGAGCCGTCGAGGACGGGCCGGCAGTCGTCGCCCTCCCGGACCATCATCAGACGCGCGTCGAGGAGGTAGCGCGCCCAGTCGTCCGCCGGGTCGCCTCCCCCGTCCAGGCGTTGTGCGACGGGAGCGGTCCTGGTCGGATCGAGGCGGCTCCACACGGCCTGGCGCCCGGATACCCACCCGCCGGCGGGTGAGTTGGCGAAGGCGGCCACGAGCACCGGGCCGAGCGCGTGGGCTCGTTCCCAGCGGCTCCGCGGATCGTCACCGAAGTCCAGGTTGACCTGGATCGAGGCCGTCGAGCACATCATCGTCCGGCCGTACGGACGGCCCAGGAAGGCGTCCATCGCCTCGTACCTCGGCTCGGTCAACTGCCTGGCCGGCGGGCGGAGCACGTCGAGGCCGCGGTTGCCCAGCCGCAGCCCGGCCCGGGTGAGCGCGAGCCGTACGGCCTCGACGTCGGCGGTGAGCTTGGCGATCGCGGCGGGCAGGGCGTCCGGCGGGGCCGACAGTTCGAGCTGACCGCCGGGCTCGAAGGTCACCTTGCTGCCGCCCGGGAGCGGCGGGAGCGCGTCCGCGATCCTGGCGACGGGGACCGGCCTCGCCGGGTCCACCGCGTCGAACACCAGGAACTCCAGCTCGACGCCCAAACGGTTCGACGCGGCTCCGCGGAAGCAGCTCCGAGCGTACTCCTGCACGTCGGCCATCCGCCCCCCTCGCCTCACGCGACCCGTCTCACACGACTCGGTGGTGCCGAGTCAACTTTCCCCGCAAACGCCTCTTCCAACCTGAGACCCGGCGAAACAGGGTGACAACAGGGGTCACGCGGAGGTCGCGGCCCACTCCTCGTCCCGCATCCGGATCATCGAGACGCCCACGACGCCGAAGACCACGAGCAGGACGACCGGGCCGCCGAGCCCCAGGACGAGGTTCCAGGCGCTCGCGCCGAACAGCCAGACGATGATCCCGGCCAGCACACCGGCCGGGAACCACCATCCCGCCCGGCCCGCCCGGGCGTACGCGACGGCCACGAGGACGAGCCCGAGGAAGCTTCCGATCATGCCGGGCATCTGCCAGGCGGCGATCATCGCGGGCTGCGCCGCGTCCTGCATGAGCTTCTCCGCCTGGTCCGCCGGGAGCATCTGGTAGGCCACGATGTCGAAGAAGTCGGAGATCATGAGCGCCGAGAAGTTGATCAGGCCGAGGACCGCCATCACCCCGGCGATGTGGGCGAGCACCACGCCCTTCCCGCGTACGAGGTGGACGAGGCCGATCACACCGGGGACCCACAGGATCCACGCGTAGTGGAGGAGGGTCGCGCTGACGCCCACGGCCCCCGGGTTGTGCGCGTACACCAGGGGGTCCTCGACCCCCGGCTCCGACGGGTCGGCGGCCATGCCGAGGAGCAGGCAGAGCGGAGCAAGGACGAGGCTGGCGCCCGCCGCGACGCGGCGGAAGGAGTTCGCGTTGGTAAGCATGCGGTGGACCGTACGGATCGGTCCCGGGACCCGTCGTCAAAGCGTTCTTTGACCCCTGGTCCCCCTCCAGGCGGATTTCCGCGCCCCCCGCATCCCCCGGTCGCGAAGGACGCCGGGCAGCGGGCATGGCCAGGGGCGGTGTGCCCCTTTTGTCATGCAATGGGCGTGAATATCTGAACGAGTGACCACTACTGTCTGCGTCATGCTCCACCGCCGTCTCCCCGCCCCCGTCGACTGGCTCGTCGCGGTGGCCGTGGGCCTGTTCGCGGTCGCCGAGGAGGTCAGCGGGCGCACGGCAGCCCCCTCACGCGGCCATCTGCTCCTCTGGACAGCCGCCGGGCTCGTCGCCGCCGCCGGCGTGCTGTTCCGGCGTCGCGCCCCCTTCGCGATCCTCGCCGTCTACTCCGCCGCCAACGTCGCGTTGCTCGTCCTGACGCCCCGGATGGCGGCGGCCTGGCAGTTCTACACCCAGCTCGTACTGTTGTTCACACTCCTGTCGGAGGTCCGGCCGCGCGGCGTCAAGGCCATGTGCGGCCTCGGCGCGACCGGTGCCTTCGTGGCCGCCATGCTGGCCGCGTCGTCCCCGCCGTCCGGCCCGGGGGACGTCGCCGTCGCGCTGGTGATGTGCGCGATCGCGGCGGGCGCGGGCCTCGCCGTACGCCGGCACCGCGCGCTCGCCGAGCAGGCCGCCGAGCGCGGCGAACTGCTGGCCCGCGAGGCGGTGGCGGAGGAGCGCGCCCGGATAGCGCGCGAACTGCACGACATCGTCGCCCACAGCGTCAGCGTGATGACCATGCAGACCGGCGGCGTACGGCTCATGCTGCGCGAGGACCAGGAACGCGAGCGGCAGGTGCTCACCGCCGTCGAGGAGACCGGCCGGGGCGCCGTGGACGAGCTGCGCCGGATGCTCGGCCTGCTGCGCGGATCGCCGGCCGAGGTCCCGGGGCCGCGGGCCGGCCTCGACGGGCTGCGGGACCTGCTGGACCAGGTCAGGGCCGCCGGGCTCGACGTGACCCTGGAGGTGCGGGGCGATCCGGTGCCGCTGTCCGCCGGGCTCGACCTGTCGGCCTACCGCATCGTGCAGGAGGCGCTGACCAACACGCTCAAGCACGCCGGCGCCACCCAGGCGGAGGTGACCGTCGCCTACACCCCTCGGGAGCTGCGCCTCGACGTCGTGGACCACGGCCCCCGCGAAGGGCGCCCCCGGCCGGGCACGCGAGGGAGCGGGCACGGGCTCATCGGCATGCGGGAGCGGGCCGCGCTGTTCCGCGGCACGCTCACCGCGGCGCCACTCCCCTCGGGCGGCTTCGGCGTCCGGGCGGTGCTGCCGCTGTGAGCGACGCCGTGAACGACGCCGTGAACGACGCCGTGAACGACGCTCCGGACGGCACGGATGCGATCGGGATCCTGATCGCCGACGACCAGGCGATGGTCCGGGCCGGGCTGCGACTGGTCATCGGGACGCAGCCGGACCTCACCGTGCTGGACGAGGCGTCCGACGGCGAGCGCGCCGTCGAGCTGGCCCGGAGCCTGCGGCCCGACGTCGTGCTGCTCGACATCGCGATGCCGCGCCTCGACGGCCTGGAAGCGGCCCGGCGGATCCTCGCCTCCCCACGGCCGCCACGGGTGATCCTGCTGACGACGTACGACACCGACGAGAACCTCGACCACGCCCTGCGCTCGGGGGTGAGCGGCTTCCTGCTCAAGGTCTCGCCGCCCGAACACCTGTTCGCGGCGATCCGCAGCGCGGCGCGCGGAGAGGTCCTGCTCGACCCGGCCGTGACGGAGCGGGTCGTCGACGCCTACCGGCGCGCGCGGCCCGCCGCTACGCCGTCCGGCGAGTCGGGGCTGACGGCCCGCGAGGAGCAGGTGCTCCGCCTGGTCGCGCGGGGACTGTCGAACGGCGAGATCGCGGCCGCGCTGTCGATCGCCGAGGCGACGGTGAGCACGCACATCAACCGGCTGCTCGCCAAGCTCGGCCTGCGCGACCGCGCCCAGGCCGTACGGCACGCCTACGAGTCGGGTCTGGTCCGCCCCGGAGATCCCGGATCCTGAGCCGGTAGCGTAGGTGCCCATGACAGCTATCGACTCCACCTCTGGTGCGTACGGCATCGGCCTGGCCACGATCGCCGCGGACGGCACCGTGCTGGACACCTGGTTCCCCTTCCCGGCGCTGGGCGAGCCCCCGGCCGTGGGCACCGAGCCGATCTCCCACGAGGACCTGGGCGAGCACATGGCGGAGCTCGTCGGCCCCGACCCCGCCCGCGGCGTCGAGGTCGTGGCCGTGCGCACCGGCGTCGCCGACCTGGCGGCTCCGCCGGCCGACGCGCACGACGCGTACCTGCGCCTGCACCTGCTGTCCCACCGTCTGGTCCGGCCGCGCGGGCTCAACCTCGACGGGATCTTCGGGCTGCTGGCCAACGTCGTGTGGACCAACCACGGCCCGTGCCGCGCGGAGGGCTTCGAGGAGGTGCGGCTGCGCCTCCGGGCCCGCGGCCCGGTGACCGTGTACGGCGTGGACAAGTTCCCCCGGATGGTCGACTACGTGCTGCCCGCGGGCGTGCGGATCGCCGACGCCGACCGCGTACGGCTCGGGGCCCACCTGGCGAGCGGCACCACCGTCATGCACGAGGGTTTCGTCAACTACAACGCCGGCACGCTCGGCGCCTCGATGGTGGAGGGCCGGATCTCCGCCGGGGTCGTCGTGGGCGACGGCTCCGACGTGGGCGGCGGCGCCTCGATCATGGGGACGCTGTCCGGCGGCGGCAAGGAGGTCATCTCGATCGGCGAGCGGTGCCTGCTCGGGGCCAATTCGGGCATCGGCATCTCGCTGGGCGACGACTGCGTGGTGGAGGCCGGGCTGTACGTCACGGCAGGCACCAAGGTCGCCCTCCCGGACGGGCAGGTCGTGAAGGCCAGGGAGCTGTCGGGCAAGTCGGGCCTGCTGCTGCGCCGCAACTCGACGACCGGGGCCGTCGAGGCGGTGTCCAGGGAGAGCAGGGGCATCGAGCTCAACGCCGCGCTGCACGCCAACGACTGATCTCCCCTGCCGAGGCGCACCCTGAGATGACCCTGAGTCTGCCCTGAACTTGGCCTTCGGCCCTGTGAGCGGGGGGAGTGCGGCCCGTACCGTGAAGGCATGGGACGCATTCTCCTCATCGCAGCAGCCGTCGTCGTCGGGTTCTTCCTTCTCGGCTCCGTGATCGGGCTCATCTTCGGCGCACTGAAGTGGGTCCTGATCATCGGCGCGATCGCCCTGATCGTGTCGGTCGTGTTCAAGCTCACCCGGAGCAGCCGGTCGAGCCACTACACCTGACCGGCGCGGTACACGCAGAAAAGGGGCGGGCCCCGTCGCGATCGCGACGGGGCCCGCCTTCTTGTGCGCCTACGCGGTTCCTCGGGTTACGAGATGGGCGGGTAGGCGTTCGCCAGGAGCTGCTGGAACTGGGCGGAGAACCAGTGGCCCGACAGCGGGGCGTTGGCGAGCGCGCCCGTCAGGTTGTTGCCGTTCAGGCTGTTGCCGTGGTAGGTCGGGTCGCACATCGGGTCCGCGCCCTTGCCCTCGTCGTTCGGGATCTGCGCGCTGGCGCCGTCGGACTCACCCGGAGGCTTGATCCAGACGTAGGCGTCGAGACCGGTGGCGGGGTTCGCCCTCGGCCGCTCGCCCATGCCGGCACCGGACTGGTTGCACCAGTTGCCGGCGTGGATCCGGCGGTCGACGCGGGACTCGTTGACGAAGGTGTCCACGTTGGTGGACGTGCTCGCCTTGGTCGGACGGGCCGAGCCGCCCCAGCCGTTGCGGGAGGTGTCGATCAGCATGCCCAGCGTGTTCGGGAAGCCCTTCGCCACCAGGGCGTTGCGCAGGCCGACCGCGAAGGTCTGCTCGTCCACGTAGTAGTTCCAGTCGACCCACTTGGACTGACGCACCGACTGGCCGTTCACCGAGGTGTTGATGGTGAAGTACGGCTCGGACAGCGCGGCGAAGTTGGCGGTGTTCGTGATGAAGCCGTCGACGCTGTTCACGCCCGCGGTGGTCCCGGACGCGACCTGGTGGAAGAGGTTCACCACCGGGCCGAAGTTGGTGTCCCAGCCGAGCCAGGCGTGGTGCGCCGCGTCGATGTAGGTGTAGACGTTCCGGATCGCGTGCAGCTTGTTCAGCGCGTACTGCACACCCTGGACGTAGGCGCCCGAGGACTGGGCCTCCTGGCACGCCTGGAAGTTGCTGACGTTGGTGATCAGGTTCGGCAGCGAGTCGGGCTCGATGATCGTCACGATGCGGAGGTTGGAGTACTTCGAGTCAGCCATGATCCCGGCGATCACGTCGATGTACTCGGACTTGTACCGCGCGAGGCCGTTGTTCGCGATCTTCAGCTCACCGTTGGAGGCGAGCGCCGAGCAGTCACGGTTCGGCAGGTCGTAGATGACGACCTGGATCGTGAGAGGCGCGCTGCCGTTGGCCGCGTCCTGCCTGACCGCCTCGTCCAGGTGGTCACGCAGACCCAAGCTGTTCTGGCCCGCGGAGCCGGAGCTGATCGCGGCGATGCGGTCCAGCCAGACCGCCGTGGAGGTGTTGGCGATCTTCGAGCCGCCCGGCTCGTTCGACGCGCTCCTCGACCAGTCCGGGTTCACGTAGCCCGTGGCGCCGGAGTACGGGTTGTCCACGTGGGTCCCGGGCGGCGGCGGCGAGTACGACGGCGACTGGGACGGGGACTGCGACGGCGACTGCGAAGGAGACTGAGACGGCGACTGCGAGGGGGACTGCGAAGGAGACTGAGACGGCGACTGCGAAGGAGACCGCGACGGCGACTGGGACGGCGACTGCGACGGCGACTGCGGGGTGCCGTTGCAGGACACACCGTTGATCTTGAAGTCGGTCGGCGACGGGTTGCTGCCGGTCCAGGTGCCGTTGAAGCCGAGGCTCGTCGACGCGCCGGTCGCCAGCGACTTGTTCCAGTCGAGCGCGGTCGCGCTCACGTTGCTGCCCGACTGGCTCCAGTTGGCCGACCAGCCCTGGGCGACCTTCTGGCCGCTGTTCGGGAAGGTGAACGTGAGCGTCCAGTTGCTGAGCGCGTCGCCCAGGTTCTGGATGGTCAGGTTGGCGGACATGCCGCCCTGCCACTGACTGGCGGAGTAGGTGACTTTGCAGGAGACCGCGGCACTCGCCGAAGTGGCGGTGGCCACGGCCGCCGTGGAGCCGATCGCGAGCACGGCCGCCGCGACCAGGCCGCGGCGCACCGTGGAGCTCACGGCTCCCGGTCGGGGGGTGGATCTCATTGGGAAGGTCCTCCTGGCGGTGGTTTCTGCGCTTGGGAGCGCTCCCACGAACCATAGGCACCACCCCCGGCGCCGTACAGAGACCCGTCAAGACCCACATCGCCACGGAAAGCCCACCCGGCGTGTACCCGCCGCCCGAACAGGGCATCCATGGTGACGTTACGCCCGAAGACGCCTGCGTGTTACGTGAAAGTTTCACCCATTCATCCGTGAAACGCGTGGCCAGGGGCCTACTGCGCGTCAACCCGCCTCCTCCGGGCGTTCCGCCGGGCGGCCCCGGCGGAACGCCCGGGGCGGACGGCACCGGACACGAACCTGACCTGGTCACGAGGGGACGGGATCCGGCGGGTAGCATCCGTGAGTCACACATATCGCGAATGGGGATCGTCATGACCGTCAAAGTGACCGTCACCGGCGCGGCCGGCCAGATCGGTTACGCGCTGCTGTTCCGCGTCGCCTCGGGCCAGCTTCTCGGGGCCGACACCCCGGTGAAGCTCAGCCTCCTGGAGATCCCGCAGGCCGTGAAGGCGGCCGAGGGCACGGCGATGGAACTCGACGACTGCGCGTTCCCGCTGCTGCGCGGCATCGAGATCTCCGACGACCCGGCCCGGGCCTTCGACGGCGCCAACGTCGCGCTGCTCGTCGGCGCCCGCCCCCGTACGAAGGGCATGGAGCGCGGCGACCTGCTCGAGGCCAACGGCGGGATCTTCGGCCCGCAGGGCAGGGCCATCAACGACAACGCCGCCGACGACATCCGCGTGCTCGTCGTGGGCAACCCGGCCAACACCAACGCGCTCATCGCGCGGTCCGCCGCTCCCGACGTGCCGGCCGAGCGGTTCACCGCGATGACCCGCCTCGACCACAACCGCGCGCTGTCGCAGCTCGCCGGCAAGCTGAGCGTCCCGGTGACCGAGATCAGCAAGATGACGATCTGGGGCAACCACTCCGCGACGCAGTACCCGGACCTCTTCCACACCGAGGTCGGCGGCAAGGTCGCGGCCGAGCTCGTCGAGGAGGAGTGGCTGCGCGACACCTTCATCCCGACCGTCGCCAAGCGCGGCGCGGCGATCATCGAGGCGCGCGGCGCGTCGTCGGCCGCGTCGGCGGCCAACGCGGCGATCGACCACGTGCACGACTGGGTGAACGGCACGCCCGAGGGCGACTGGACCTCCGCCGCGGTGCCGTCCGACGGCTCGTACGGCGTGCCGGAGGGCCTCATCTCGTCCTTCCCCGTCGTGTCCAGGAACGGCCGCTGGGAGATCGTCCAGGGTCTGGAGATCGACGCGTTCTCCCGCGAGCGGATCGACGCCTCGGTCGGCGAGCTGGTGGAGGAGCGCGACGCCGTCAAGGCGCTGGGCCTCATCTGACGAACGACCCGACGACCGCGTGAGGAGGGGGCGGGCCGGTCACGGCCCGCCCCCTCCTCACGTTTTTCCCAGTGTTCCCGTACGTGCACAGGGGCCGTCCGCGGGCAGTGGACGGGCATGACTGGAGACGGGGCCTACGACGTTGTGGTGCTCGGCATGGGACCCGGCGGCGAGGGCGTCGCGGGACGGCTGGCGGAGGCGGGGCTCGGCGTGGCCGCCGTGGAGGCCGGCCTGATCGGGGGCGAGTGCGCCTACTGGGGCTGCGTCCCCTCGAAGATGATGGTGCGCGCGGCCGACCTGCTGGCCGAGGCCCGCCGCGTGCCCGGTGTGGCCGGGTCGGTCCGGGTGACCCCGGCGTGGACCCCGGTGATCGACCGGATCACCGGGGAGGGCACCGACGACTGGAGCGACGCCGACAGGGCCGAGCACTTCGAGAGCGCAGGAGTCGAGGTCGTCCGCGGCCGCGGCCGGATCACCGGCCCGCGCGAGGTGACCGTGGACGGCCGCAGGCTGCGTGCCCGGCGGGGGATCGTCGTCGCCACCGGCACCACTCCCGCCGTTCCGCCGATCGACGGCCTGGAGGGCACGCCGTACTGGACCAACCGGGACGCCGTCGTGGCGCGGCGGGTGCCCGAGTCGCTGATCGTGCTCGGCGGCGGAGCTATCGGCTGCGAGCTCGCCCAGGTCTTCGCCCGGTTCGGCGCCCGGGTCACGATCGTGGAGGGCGCCGGCCGCCTGCTGCCCCGCGAGGAGCCGGAGGCGGGCGCGCTGCTGGCCCGCGTGTTCGCCGGGGAACGCGTCGAGACGCACACCGGCGTCGCCGTCGAACGGGTGCGGCACGACGGCGACGGCTTCGCCCTGACGCTCGGCGACGACCGGATCCTGCGCGCCGCACACCTGCTGGTGGCGACCGGGCGCAGCGTCGACCTGGCGGCGATCGGCGCCGGGAACGCCGGCCTGGACGAGAAGGCCCGGTTCGTCGAGGTGGACGACCGGATGCGGGCCGGCGACGGCGTCTGGGCGGTGGGCGACGTGACCGGCCGCGGCGCCTACACGCACGTCGCCGTCTACCAGGGCAGGATCGCCGCCCGCGACATCCTCGGCGAGGGCGGGCCCGCCGCCGACTACCGCGCGGTGCCGCGCGTCACGTTCACCGACCCGGAGGTCGGCGCGGTCGGCATGACCGAGCGGGAGGCCCGGGAGGCCGGCGTCGAGGTGCGGGTGGGGTTCGCCGCCCTCGGCGACTCGGCCCGGGGCTGGATCCACGGGCCGGGGCACGAGGGCCTGGTCAAGCTGGTCGAGGACGCGCGGCGCGGGGTGCTGGTCGGCGCCACCAGCAGCGGTCCGGCGGGCGGCGAGGTTCTCGGCGCGCTCGTGGTGGCGGTGCAGAACGAGATCCCCACCGCACGGCTGCGGCACATGATGTACGCCTATCCGACCTTCCACCGTGCCGTCGAGGACGCGCTGGAGACCCTCGACCACCGGCAGGCCGATATCAACACGTGACAGAACCGGCCGGGTCCCGGACGGGTCCAATGCATGACATCCCGGAAAGGAGATGATCATGCAGCACCCCACCCGCACACGGGGACTGACCGGCCTCGCCCTGACCGTGCTGACCATCCCGGCACTGGCCATCCCGGCGGCAGCACCCGCCACCGCCGCCGCCGCGCAGGCGCGGGCCTCCCACGGCACGATCCACCACACGATCCGCTACGCGTCGGTGGACTCCTGCCCGCGCAAGGACGGCACCGCGACGCCCTGCCACACCTGGCGGCTGGACCTGCTCGACGGCAGGCGGGTCGCGCTCAAGGACGCCATGCTGTGGCCGCTGACCGCCAAGGGCAGGCCCGACAGGACCAACAGCGCCCCGCTCACGGTCAGCGGCGACGGCGAGTCGGTGGCCTACTTCCGCAAGTCCGACCACCGGCTCGTCGTACGCGAGTTCCACGGCGGGGTTCAGGGTGGCGTCCGCGTGATGCCGAGGAATCCGCTGCCGCGCGGCGTCGGCATGAACGCGGCCTGGCTGAAGCTCTCCCAGGACGGCGACCGCCTCGCCCTCGGCTACACCACGGGGGACGGCCACACCCGGGTCCGCCTGTTCGACGTGGCGCGGGCGAGCGCGACCGGCACCACCCCGGGGACGGACGGGTTCGCGGGCTTCAGCGGGGACGGCTCGGCCGTCCTCCTGCAGCGGGCCGGCGACGAGAACACCATCGGGCTGGCCGTCCACGACGACACGGGCGCCGAACTGGCCGCCGCCGTCCCGCCCCAGATCGTGGCCAACAACGGCCCATGGGGACTGTCCGCCGACGACCGCACGGTCGCCTACGTCACCGGCCTCGGCGAGAAGGCGAGGCTGCGCTTCTACGACGTCGCGACCGACCAGGCGACGGGCTCGGTCCGCTTCTCCCTGCCGAAGGACGCCGCGCTCGACATGATCGACTGGACCGGCGGGCACGAGGTGACCCTGCACCTGGTGCGGTCGCGGGGATCCCGCGACGTGGTGACCGTCCTGAAGGTCGACACCGAGACGGGCCGGACCCGGGTGCGGGACTCCTACAAGGTCCGCTCCGGCGCCTTCGCGTACCTGAGCTGCGGCGGCTGAGGCCGCCATCACCAGCAGCGCCGCCACCTCCGAGACGACGGTCAGGCGCTGCGTGAGACCGGCGGGCACCATGCCGGGGTCGAGGCCCAGCGCGCGGAGGGCGTACGGCACGACCACCAGGACGAGCGACCCGAGCGCGACCGCGCACAGCAGCCGGACCGGCCGCGACCGGGTGGCCCTGGCGACGAGCAGCCCGGCCAGCGGAAGACTGACGAACGCGGCGAACGCCGCGTAGCGGTGGATGCCCCCGGACACCGACAGGGACAGCCCCGGCCGGTCGGTCGGGAACCCGGCGACCAGCAGCAGGCAGCCGCTCCACACGCCGACCAGCAGGGCCGGGCGCCGGTCCAGCCGCGCCAGCCGTACGGCGAGCACGGCGGAGCCGGCCGCGAGCAGCGTCAGCGAGACGGGCAGCAGCAGGCCGTGCGGCGCGAAGGCGTACTCACTGATCATGTCCGTCAGCGGGTCGAGCCCCGCCGTCAGATGAAGCACGAACATCACGGCGGCGCCGGCGGCGACCAGCGTGTATCCCAAGACCATCCCCATGGCTCCTCACTGTGGCCATGGGGATGGCGGCGGCCCATCGGAGATCCACCGGAGCCGCCCCTGAGGCGTCCCCTAGGAAGGGTCTGCGGAGTCGGCGGGGGCGGTCTCGGGGGCGGAGGCCCGGAACCAGCGGCAGCCGTACCGGCCCATGGGGAAACCGGCCCTGCCCGAGTCGTCGATCTCGATCCGGCCGTCCACGAGCAGGTCGGTCAGCACCTTCGACGAGTCGAACCCCTCCAGCGTGAGCTCCACCTCGGTCTCGGCGTCGCCGAGGTTGTGCACGGCGACGACCGTCTCGCCGTCGCAGTCCGCGCGGTGCGCGAACACCGCGTCCACGCCCGTGTCGAGCACGGTGTACTTCCCCCAGGCGAACTCGGGGCAGTCGCGGTAGTGCCGGATCAGGCGGGTGATCCACGCCAGGAGCGAGTCGGGGTCGCGTTCCTGGGCGCTGACGTTCACCTTCTCCGGGCCGAAGTCGCCCTTCGGCATGGGAATGCTCACCTTGGCGGGATCGGCGTCGCTGAAGCCGCCGTTGCGGTGCGGGGTCCACTGCATGGGCGTCCGTACGGCGAGACGGCCCTCGATCTCCAGGTTCTCCCCCATGCCGATCTCCTCGCCGTAGAAGAGCACGGGTGTGCCCGGCAGGGAGAACAGCAGGCTGTAGACCATCTTGATCCGCTCCAGGTCGCCGCCGAGCATCGTCGGCAGGCGGCGCCGCAGGCCACGCCCGAACACCTGCATGTCCTTGTCCGGGCCGAACGCCGCGAAGACCTCCTCGCGTTCGGAGTCGCTGAGCTTGTCGAGCGTGAGCTCGTCGTGGTTGCGCATGAACGTCGCCCACTGGCTGTCCCTGGGCGGGTTGGGCCGCTCCCGCAGCGCGGCGGCGAGCGGCCGGGCGTCCTCGCGCGCCAGCGACAGGTACGTCCGCTGCATGCTGATGAAGTCGAAGCACATGGTGAGCTCGTCGCCGAGGTCGTTGCCGAAGTACTTCACGAGGTCCGGGTACGGCAGGTTGACCTCGCCGAGCAGGATCGCGCTGCCGTCGCGGCGGCTGAGGAACGCCCGCAGGCAGGCGAAGAACTCGTGCGGGTCGGGCAGGTCGTCACCGCTGTCGGTGACCTGCTCGATGAGGAACGGCACGGCGTCCACCCGGAACCCCGACAGGCCGAGCTCCATCCAGAAGCCGAGGATGCGGGAGATCTCGTCCTGCACCTCGGGGTTGGCCGTGTTCAGGTCGGGCTGGAACCGGTAGAACCGGTGGTAGTAGTACTGCTCGGTCTTCTCGTCGTACTCCCAGAGGCTGTCCTCCTTGTCGGGGAACACGACGCCCTGGGGGTCGTCCGGCTCCGGCTTGTCCGACCAGATGTACCAGTCACGGTAGCGGGAGTCCCGGCTGGAACGCGCCTCCTTGAACCAGGGATGCTGGTCGGAGGTGTGGTTGACCACGAGGTCGGCGATGACCCTGATGCCGCGGTCCCTGGCCACCCGCATGAACTCGACGAAGTCGCCGAGCGTCCCCAGGCGCGGGTCGACGTTGTAGAAGTCGGTGATGTCGTACCCGTCGTCCTTGTCAGGGGTCGGGAAGAACGGCATCAGCCAGATGCACGTGACACCCATCCTGTCCAGGTGGTCGATGCGCTGGATCGCGCCCCGGAAGTCGCCGATCCCGTCGCCGTTGCCGTCGGCGAAGGTCTCGATGTCGAGGCAGTACACGACCGCGTTCTTCCACCAGAGGTCGGAGGTCATGCTGAGTCTCATGACCGTTCCCGCTTCCCGGCAAAGGAGCGGCAAAACATCGGGCCCGCGCCGCCGGAACGGCGCGGGCCGACGCGGTACCGCCCGTGCGGCCGCTCACTGCCGCACCGTCACCGAGGGTCACGATCTACAGCGGCGTGACCTGTTCGGCCTGCGGTCCCTTGGTGCCCTGAACGGTCACGTAACTGACCCGCTGGTTCTGGTCCAGCGTACGATAACCGTTCGACGTTATCGCCGAATAATGAACGAACACGTCAGCGGTGCCGTCGTCCGGAGCGATGAAACCGAAGCCCTTTTCCGAGTTGAACCACTTGACAGTGCCTTCAGACAACTGCTTCTCCTTCTTGGAAGCCGCACCATGTTCCCAGGTCGGGAGCATGAGGCTGCGTAGCGGAATCGTCGCCCATCCGCGTGGGACGCTGGAATGGCACGCACGCCCGCCGCCGGGAACAACCCGGGTGCGCTTTTCACAGACCACGTTTTTGGAAATCGTCCACTGCGACACTCACAGCCTGTACGGACAGTACCCGCGATTACCTGAGGCTATGCCGGTGCCGCCATGTACCAGCGGGCGTGGCCGTCACCGCGCGTGAGCGAGTCGAGCCGGCGGGGCAGCTCCTGGCGGGAGAACGGGTCTCCGGCGGCGTTGCGGATGTGGATGCCCACGGCGTACATGTCCCGCACCTCCATGAGCGTGCCGTAGCCCGGCCACTGCCGAAGGTCGGAGCCGTACGCGTGGGCGAAGCCGTCCACGTCGTCCGTCGACAGCCCGAAGCGGCGCTGCCCGTGATAGGTGTGCACCAGGTCCCACTCGCGCGGCCCGACGGCCACGCCGTCCCAGTCGCACAGCACGACGTGCCCGTCCTGGCGGCGCAGCAGGTTGTCGATCCACGCGTCGCCGTGCAGCAGCACCGGCGCGCCGGTGTCCAGGTCGCGCCAGCGCCCGGTGAGCTCCTCGATGCGGTCTCTCAGCCAGGAGCGCTGCCCGGGGGTGAGCACCTCGGCCCGCTGCTCCACGGCGTGCCGCACCTCGGCGAGCGGGTCGGTGAGCGCCCGCAGCCCCATCGGCGGCACCGGCTCACGGTGGAGGCTGCGCAGCACCCGGCCGAGTTGCCGGGTGGTCGGACGGCCCCAGGAGGGGACGTACCGCCAGAAGGTCACCGCGCGGCCCTCGTGGACGATGGGCTGGCCGGGAATCTCGTCGACCGGCCGCACGGTCGGGAAGCCCCGGTCGGCGAGCCAGCGGGCGACCGCCAGGACCACCGGCAGGCGGGTCAGCGCGTCCGGCGCCGTCGCGATCCGCACCACCATCTCCCCGGCCGCCGCGCCGCCACCGGCGGCGTTCGCGCGCAGCTTGAAGACGGCGTTGCTGCGCAGCCGCATGAGTTGCGCGCCGCGCGCGTCCACGCCGATCCGCGCGCAGACCTCGCGCAGGACCTCGAACGCCTCCTCGGCCAGCGACGGGCGTTCCATGATCCTCATGCCGGAGGTCCTCACGACGGCGTCAGGCGTTCTCTGCGGACGGGAACAGCCCGCTCAGCACGAGCGCGGGCGACGACTCGGCCAGCACCTGCCGCAGGCGCCGCACGGCGGGCAGAGCGGGATCGGCGTCCGCGAGCAGAGCCCTGGCCCGCGTCACCACGATCGAGGTGCGGTGCTCGGCCGGCACCTGCCGCAGCGCCTCGGCCGCGATCCGGCAGGCCTCCTCGTGGTCGCCGGTCCTCGCGAGGTGGCTCGCCTGGTCGAGCAGGATCAGCGCCGGGTCGATCGTCTGGAAGCCCGGCGGGAACGTGTCCATCCCCTGGATCTTCTGGGCGTCCCCCAGCTCGATCAGGGTCCCGGTGCGGTAGAAGGTCATCCGCTTCTCGGTGAAGACGAAGGCCAGGTCGTCCTGGCTCATGCCGCGCATCCGGGCGAAGATCTGCTCGGCCTCGGCGAGCGCGATCCTGGCCGCCTTGCCGTCTCCCATCCTGGCCAGCGCGCGGGCCTCGGCCGCCGCCGCCAGCGCCGCCGGGGAGCTGGGCGCCGAGCCGGCCAGCATCCGCGCCTCGCGGGCCAGCCGGACGGTCTCGTTCAGGTCGCCGTAGTAGTAGAGGAGCATCGTCTGCTGGGCGCGGACCAGCGCGCGCAGCCGCAGGTCGCCCACGTCGTCGGAGGCGGCGCGGGCGGTGCCGTACCACGCGTGGGCCTGGCGCGTGTCGCCCAGCTTCATCAGCGCGTCGGCGGCGAGCAGGGTGAGCATCGTGGTCGCGGTGAGCAGGCGGCGCTGAACCGAGGACGGCTGGCGGGCGGCGCTCAGCCGGCGCACGTCGGAGATCTCCAGCATGACGCGGCAGAGCATGGGCATCGGCGGGGTGGTCATGTACTCACGGCGGTAACGCAGGACCTGCTCGTCCAGCCGGTCGAGCTGGTCCTCGTTCACCGTGCCCAGGGCGAGGGTGCGGTCGAGCTCGTGACGGATGCCCTCGACCTCGGCGAAGAACCGGCCGTTCGGCGTGCCCAGCAGCATCGCCTGGTGGAACAGCGCCCGGCGCTCGGCGTCGTCGGCGGTGAGGTCCTCGGTGCGGGCCTGCTCGCCGGTCTGTCCGGGCCCCACGACGACGATCCGCTGCCCGCCCGTGTCCTCGCAGTAGTCGGCGGCGAGGCCGAGCCGCACGGCGTTGGCACGGTACAAACGGGCCAGCAGGTCGATCGTCTGCGGGCGGGGGCGGGCCCGGTTGTTCTCCCAGGCGTTCAGCAGGTCGATGCTCGCGTGCGGGTGCCCGAGGTCCTGCTGGTCACACAGGTGCTCCAGCTCCTCGATGGCCTGCCGGGCCGACCAGCCGCGCCCGAGCCGGTGGGCCTTCAGCAGGCTCACGCCGCAGCACCCGTGGATCGCCTGGACGGTCTGCCACAGCGTCCACTGCCGTATCTGCGCCTGTTCGCGCCAGCGTCGCGCGCAAGCGGGTGAGTGCTCTCCGCGGGCCATGGACACGCCCTCCGTTTGTGCAGAGTCCCCGTTTACGGTTGTTTCCCCAACGTAAAGGAGCAGGCACCCAACCCCCCGCGACTGTTATGCGTTCGTGGCCGGGAACCCGTGTGCGTTCCACGGAATCGGGGTGAGTTCCCTGGTTATTGCGCGGTTTCGCGGGATCCGGACGATTGCCGGTGTGTCGTAGCGGGTTCACCCTTTCCGGTGATAGGTCCTGACGTTCCCCGGAGGCGACGATGACGACGGTAGACCGAAGTGCGGCGATGGACCATCTGGAGCGGCTCGCGGCCCAGCTCGAGGCTCACTCGTTCCAGGTACGCCTGACTGCGCCGGCAGGCCTCTACCCGCGTCTGCGTGTCATCAACCCCATGGAGCCCACGATGGCCGAGGACGTGCTGGCGTCCAACGCCAGCGACGGCGAGTGGTGGTACTGGCTGTCCTGGGCGGGCCGCATCGGCCACGCCTCGGACGTCGTCACCGCCGCCGAGCGCATCGCCAGCGTCCTGCACGTCATCCGCCGCTGACCCGACGCTGACCCGACGCTGACCCGACGCCGGCCGGACGGCACCGCGGGGACGAACCAGTGGGACGGCGCGCCGGCCGGGCCGGCCCCCGGCGCAGCGGTCCCCCGCCCGCGCGACGGTCCCGTCCGGCCGGACCAGCACCCCGCCCGCCGTGCCGGGTCAGGCGAACTTGGTCTTCGGGCGGGGCTGGAGAACGCCGTCGATGTAGACGTCCACCTTCTCGTCGTAGAAGGCGACCAGTCCGGCGATCTTCTGGGACTCCGGGAGCGGGGTGGGATAGGACCAGACGAGGTCCCTGCCCTGCTCGTCCTCGCCGACCGACCAGTACTCCGCCCGCCCCTTGTACGGGCAGCGCGTCACGGTCTCCGACGGCCGCAGCAGGTCCAGCCGCACGTCGGTCTTGGGCAGGTAGTACCGCGGGGGCAGGCCGGTCTCGAACAGGATGCGGGGACTGCGCGAGTCGGCGACGGTGACGCCCTCCACCTCCACCCGGACGTGGCGCGAAGCGGCCAGGACGTCCACCCGGGTGTAGGGGTCGCGGGCGTGGACGAAGACCTCCTCGTCCTCCTCGAACCAGTTGTCCATCGCGTCCCAGTCGAAGCGGACGTACCCGCGGATCTCCGGCAGCGGCGCGTCGTCGCCGTGGACAACGGCGGCGCCCGGCCTGCCGGCCACGTCGTGGACCGGCGCGTCGCCCCTGCTCGGCGAGTGCCGCGTCTCGCCGGTGGCCTTGAGCGCGTCCATGCGGACGTCCTCCACCGGGAAGTAGTACGTCGGGTAGTAGGGAACCTCCCAGACCAGCAGGGCGCGAGTGGTGTCGGCCACCGGCAGCCCCTCGACATAGACGCGCACGCGCTTGGCCGTCGGCTCCACCCGGACACGGCCCCGTTTCGTCGGCTCCATGGCAGCGGCAACGAGCGGGCGAGACGTCCTTATTCCCCCACCCTCACCCGCCCTCACAATCGACATTTCCCGGTGTGCGAACCCGGGTCGGCCCGCACTATCGACAGCGAGCGGATAAGTCGCTTACCCTCGGCTAGGTGGGTCTTCGCCTTTACGATACGCATCGCCGCGCCGTCCGCGATTTCGTCCCCCGAATTCCCGGAAAGGTGTCGATTTATCTCTGCGGCCCCACCGTCGTCGTTCCGCCGCATGTGGGACAGCTCAGGTCGCAGGTGAACTTCGATATTCTGCACCGCTGGCTGAAAAGCAGCGGATACGAGGTCCTGCTCTGCCGTAACGTCACCGACATCGAAGACAAGATAATCGGCAGGTCACTTTCCGAGGGAATTCCCTGGTGGCGGATCACCGATCCCGTGCACCGCGCCTTCGTCCGCGCCTACGCCGCCCTGGGCTGCCTTCCTCCCAGCGTGGAGCCACGGGCGACCGGGCACATCCCCGAGATGGTCGAGATGATCGAGGAGCTCGTGGCGGCCGGGCACGCCTACGAGGCCGACGGCAACGTCTATTTCTCGGTCGACTCCTATCCACACTACGGGTCCCTTTCGCGGCAGCAGGCCCGGCATCTCCGGGCGGCCGAGGAACACGAACGCGGAAAACGCGACCCTCGCGATTTCGCGTTGTGGAAGAGCGCCAAGCCCGGCGAGCCGGTGTGGCACTCACCCTGGGGCGAGGGGCGCCCGGGGTGGCATCTGGAATGTTCCGCGATGGCCCGCCGATATCTCGGCACGGAATTCGACATCCACGGCGGCGGAGCCAATCTCATATTCCCGCACCACGAGAACGAGATGGCCCAGTCACGGGCCGCCGGAGACGCGTTCGCGCGATTCTGGCTGCATAACGGACCGGTCACCCAGGGCGGCGAGAAAGTGCGTAAACACCTGCGCAACCCGCTGGCCCTCCCGGCCCTGCTCGACCGCGTACGGCCGGCCGAACTCCGCTATTACCTGGCGGCCGCCCATTACCGGTCTCCGGTGGAATTCAGCCTCGACGCCCTGGACGAGGCGGCCGCGGCCTACCGGCGCGTCGAGAGGTTCGTGATGCGGGTGGGCTCCGACGCCGCCGCTCCCCTTCCCTCCCCCCTTCCCGCGCAGTTCAGCGCGGCGATGGACAGCGACCTGAACGTGCCGCAGGCCCTGGCCGCCGTCCACGCGGCGGTGGCCGACGGCAACGCCGCGCTGGCCGCCGGAGACCGCGAGAGGGCGGCGCGGGAATGCCGCTCGGCCCGGGCCATGCTGAATGTCCTCGGCCTGGACCCGCTCAGCGGGAACTGGCACCGGGAAACACATCTGCAGGAAGTCGCGGCGGCGGTGCTGCGGGTGGTTCGCGATCTCGCCTCCGCCAGCTCCCGGCAGGGTGATCACGATCGCGCGCGGGCCATGGAACAGCACATCGAGACGGCGCTCGCTAATCGGCGCCAAATCGAGCACCCCGTCCTTATCAGATAGATCACGAGCCGCCCGCCGGTGAGTGAGCGTTCACATCCCCGGCCCCGGCCCGCGCCAGGCCCTCCGCGGCGGCGGGAGACGCCGGGGTGACCGGACGGCGGATGTTACAAGAACAAGAACTGACGCACGGAGGGTAATCCTGGCCAAATCATGGGAATCATGACGGCACCAGCCGAGCGGACACCGCCGAAAGGAGGGCCGGATGAAGAAGGTGCAGATCGTGCAGCGACCGCGGCCGCCGAGAACGCCAGCCCCGGTCGACCTGCGCACCCCCTCGGGAAGGGTCCTCCCGTTCTGAACGCGGCTTCGGTCAGCCCCTGGCCAGCTCGTAGCAGCGGGCGAAGCCCTCCAGCACCGCGGGCCAGGAACACCTGACCGGCTCGGTCTCCCGGTTGTGCTCGGCGATCGACTGCCGCAGGGCGGAGTCGCGGGTCAGCCGGACGACCGAGGCCACCAGGTCGTCGAAGGTACGGCCCAGCAGGCCCTCCTTGCCGGGACTGACGAAGTCGGCCACGCCGCTCTGCGCCCGTGCCACGACCGGCACCCCGGCCGCGCGGGCCTCCAGCGCGGCCAGCCCGAACGACTCGCGCGGGGCCGGGGCGACGAACACGTCGGCCGCGGCCAGCAACGCCCTGATCTGCTCCCGTGTGTACCTGCCCGGCAGGGACACCCAGCCCATCCGCCGCTCCCGCAGATAACGCTCCATCCGCCCGCGGGCGGGGCCGTCCCCCACGATCGTCGCGCGCATCGCGATGTCCCCCGGCACCCGCGCACGCGCCGCCTCCAGCAGCTTGAGCAGCCGCAGCGGCTGCTTGCGCGGCGCCAGCCTGCCCACCGCGACCACGTGCACGGCCCCGTCCGCCAAGCCGTCCACCGGGCCGTCCACGGGCCCGTCGACCAGCCCGTCCGCCGGGCCGGGCCGCCAGGAGGTCACGTCGAGCCCGTTCGAGACGACCTGCACCGGCACGCGCGGACCCGCCACGTCGCGGATGGGCCGGGCGGCGGCCTCGCTGACCGCGCTGACGACCAGCCCCCAGCGCCGCCAGCCGAAGGCGCCCTGCAGCGCCCGGTACATCCCCCGGGTGACCGGGTCCCACATGCTGTGCACGGTCGCGACCACCGGAAGCCCGGCCCGCACCGCCGCCCGCACCCCCATCCACGCGAACGGCGAGACGGCCCCGGTGTGGACGTGCGCGACGTCGTACCGCCCGCTCGCCATGATCCGGAGCAGGTGGGCGGTCCCGCGCGGGTGCACCGGCAGGTCGAACGGGAGGTTCGCGACCACCCGGTGTACGCCGGGCAGCGGCTCCCCCGGCGTCGCCGTCACCACCTCCACCTGGTGGCCCGCCTCACGCTGCGCCCTGACGAGATCCGCGACCTGCACCTCGATGCCTCCGAGCCGCGGCAGGTAGCAGTCGCTGACGTGGAGAATCCTCACCGGGTCAGCCTGACAGAGCGCGCGATGCCCATCAAACCGGCCGCTCCCCGGCAGGGGTGGCGTCGCGGGACGCGGACCACGTGGGATCATGGCACGAGGACGACACGTGGTGGAGCACACTATGACAACGTTCCGTGGGGCGCGATGAGCACAGCGGTGTTCTTCCACGCCCATCCCGACGACGAGGCGCTGCTGACGGCCGGAACCATGGCGATGCTGGCCGACGAGGGACACCGGGTGGTGCTCGTCGTCGCGACCGCCGGAGAGCGCGGCCTCGCCGAACTGCCCAGGGGCGAGGAACTGGGCAGGACCAGAATGGACGAGCTGTACCGCTCGGCCGCGGCCCTCGGCTGCGCCCGGGTCGTGCTGCTCGGCTACGGCGACTCCGGCCTGGCGATCGACGGCGGCGTGGCCGACGACCGGCCCGACAACGCGTTCATCGACGCCGACGTCGAGGACGCGGCGCAACGGCTGGCCTCGGTGCTCAAGGAGGAGGCCGCCGACCTGCTCACGATCTACGACCCGGCGGGGGGCTACGGCCACCCCGACCACGTGCAGGTCTACCGGGTCGGCAGCCGGGCCGCCGAGATCGCCGGCACGCCCATCGTGCTGGAGGCGACGGTCGACCGCGACCTGCTACTCAGGGGCGTACGGCTGGCCGCCAGGTTCTACCCGGCGATCGACGTGCGGAGCTTCGAGCGGGCCTACTCCCCGCGCGACGCGATCACCCACCGGGTCAGCGTACGCAGGTACGCGAAGGCGAAGCGCGCGTCGATGGCGGCCCACGCCAGCCAGGCGACCGGCGGTGACGGCGACCGCACACTGGGCGCCATGCTCAGGATCCCCGGTCCCGCCTACCGCTTCGTCTTCGGCACCGAGTGGTTCGTCCGCCGGGGGCTGCCCAGAGGCACCCGCCTCAGGCATCCGTTCGACTCCCCCTAGGGGACGTGATCCTCCGTGAGGAGGAGCCGGGCGGTCTCGCGGCCCGGCAGACTGAAGGCGACCGGAGACCGGACTGGGGGCATTCGCGGGTGAACAGGAAGTGGCTGCAGATCGCGCTGTCCACGGTGTCGCTCGGGCTCGCCGTGGCCCTGGTGGTCTACCTGCCGCAGATCGTGCACACGCTGACCGGCGCGACCGTGAGCTGGCACGAGATCGGCCTGCGGTTCGGCGGCCTCGGCTGGCAGACCATCGCGCTGATGACCCTGCTCTGGCTGGCCAGCCTGTATGCGTACACGTACGTGATGACCTCCGCCCTGCCCGGCCTCACCCACCCGCAGGCGCTCACGCTCAACGCGGCCGGCAGCGCGGTCAGCAACCTGCTGCCGTTCGGCGGCGCGGCCGGGGTGGCCCTGACGTTCGGCATGACCCGCGGCTGGGGCTTCGCGAACCGGCCGATCGTCGTCTACACGCTGGTCACCGGCATCTGGAACTCGCTGTTCCGGTTCATCCTGCCCGCCGTGGGGATCGCCTGCCTGCTGATCGCGGGCAAGGCCACCAACCCCACCGTCGCCAAGGCGGGCTGGGCCGGCGCGGTCTCGATCCTCGCGCTGGTGGCCGTGGTGGCGGCCGCCCTCTACTGGGACCGCGCCGCCGCCCTGCTCGGCCGTGCGCTCGACCGGCTCGTACGGCTCGCGCCCCGGCGGTTCCGCCCGGCCGAGCACGCGGCGTCGGCGGCCATCGAGCGGCTGCGCAGGGACACGGCCGGGATCATCCACACCCGGTGGGCCGGGCTGTCGCTGGGGATGGTCGCGTTCCTGTCGCTGCAGTGCCTCATCATGGCCGCCTGCATGGTCGCCACCGACTCCTACCCGGGGCCGGCCGAGACCGTCGCCGTGTTCGCGCTGAGCCGCGTCCTCACCACCGCCCTCGTCACGCCCAGCGGGGCGGGGATCATGGAGGGCGGCGTCGCCACCCTGCTGATCGGGGCGTTCGGCCAGCCCGCGGGCGGGGCCACCGCCGCGGCCGTGCTGTTCGGCTTCTGGACGTACACGATCGAGATCCCGTGGGGCGGGCTCGCGCTCGGCGGCTGGGCGCTGCTGCGCAGGCGGGAGGCGCGGGCCGCCGGGCCGGACGCCGACCCTGACGCCGACCCGGACGCGGACCCGGCCGCCGTGCGGCACTCCAGCGCCCTCTGAGCCTCCTGCCGGTCTTCCCGCCAGTCCTCTGGCCAGTCCTGCCGCGAGACTCACCCCGATATCGCCCGTGATCACCCGGTTGATCGCCTAATATCGCAGGGCGAGAAGGTGAGGGCGCACGGCTTGGGGAAAGCCTTGTGCCCGCTTCGGGGCGCGCATACGGTGACGCCTGACAGACGCCTGCCACCCCGTCCGCCCTGGCACACGACAACAGCAGAGGAGCGCCCCATGACTCCCCCGACGAGCCCGGTGACGTTCCGGGTCCTCGGGCCGGTGGGGGCGCACGACGGCGCCGCCGAGCTCGACCTCGGCGGGCTGCGGCAGCGGGCGGTGCTGGCCCGCCTCCTCGCCGCGCGCGGCCAGGTGGTGCCGGTGGACACCCTGCTGTTCGACCTGTGGGACGACGACGCGGCCAAGGGCGCGCAGTCGGGCCTGCAGGTGTACATCTCCCGGCTGCGCCGGGTGCTGGAGCCGAACCGGCCGCGCGGCGGGCCGAACCGGCTGCTCGTGACCGTCGCGTCCGGCTACGCCCTGCGCGCCGCTCCCGAGCAGGTCGACGCGCTGCGCTTCGAGGCCACGGTCCGGTCGGCCGGAGAGCGGCTGGAGGAGAACCCGCAGTCCGCCCGGGCCCGGCTGGAGTCGGCGCTCGCGCTGTGGCAGGGCACGCCGTACTCGGACTTCGCCGACCAGTCGTGGGCCGAGGCGGAGGTGGCGCGGCTCAGCGAGCTGCGCCTGGTGGCCAGGGAACGGCACGCCGACGCCGGGCTGCGGATGGGCCTGCACGCCGAGACCGTGCCCGACCTGGAGGCGCTGACCACCGAGCACGCCCTGCGCGAGGAGGGCTGGCGGCTGCTCGCGCTCGGCCTGTACCGGTGCGGGCGCCAGGGCGACGCCCTGGCCGCCCTGCGCAGGGCCCGCACGATCCTGGACGACGAGCTGGGCATCGACCCCGGCCCCGCGCTGCGGAAGCTGGAGTCGGACATCCTCGCCCAGGATCCCGGGCTCGACCTCGTGCTGCCCGCGCCCCGCCGGCCCGTCGAGATCACCGCGACCTGGCCGCCGCGCCCGGTCGCGACCGGGGACGCGCCGCCGCTGGAGCCCGAGCCGTTCGTCGGGCGCGACGCCGAGCTGGCCGCGCTCGCCTCCGCAGTGCCCCGCGCGCAGGCGGGCCGGTTCACCGTCGCCGTGATCAGCGGCGACCCCGGCGCGGGCAAGTCGACGCTCGTACGGCGGCTGTTCGAGCGGCTGGAGCAGGAGGGCTGGATAGGGGCGACCGGCGGCTGCCCCGACAGCACGGCGACCCCGCCGGGCTGGGCCTGGGTGGAGGTGCTGCGCGCCCTCATCTCCCGCAGGGGCGCGGGCGAGTACGCCGCGCTGCTCGCGCCGCTGCTGGACGACGCCGCCCCGGACACGGGCGACGACGAGACGTCGGGGGGCTTCCGGCTGCACCGGGCGGTCGGCGGCTACCTGTCCGCGGTCGCCAGGGAGGCTCCGCTGCTGATCCTCCTGGAGGACCTGCACTGGGCCGACGACCAGACGCTCGCGCTGCTGCGCGCGCTGCCGAGCCTGCTCGCCGCCAGCCGGGTGCTGGTCGTGGTGACCTGCCGCGACGGCGAGCTGAACGACCAGCAGCAGGACGTGCTGGCCGCGCTCGCCCGGCTCGACCCGGTGCGGGTCGGCCTCGGCGGCCTGGACGACGCGGCGGTGGCGGAACTGGTCCGGGCGACCTGCGTGCGCGAGGTGGACGAGGAGGTCGTCAGCACGATCGTCGAGCGGGCCGGGGGCAACCCGTTCTTCGTGAAGGAGACGGCCCGCCTGTTCGAGGCCGAGGCGGACATCTCCGAGGTGCCCTCGGGCGTGCGCGACGTGTTGCGGCGGCGGATCGCCCGGCTCCCCGAGCGGGCCCAGCAGGTGCTGCTCCAGGCCGCGGTGATCGGCCGCGACGTGGACGTGGACGTGCTCGTCGACGTCTCGGGCGACGAGGACGCGGTGGTGGACGCGGTCGAGGCGGCGCTGCTCGCCGGCCTCGTGACCGAGCCCGGCCCCGGGAAGCTCAGGTTCGACCACGACCTGGTCAGGGACACGTTCTACTCCGACGCCTCCCGGCTGCGCCGGTCGCGGCTGCACGCGGCGGTCGCCTCCGTCATCGAGCAGCGCAGCCCGAACGACGTCGCCGCGCTGGCCCACCACTACGACGCGGCGGGCACGGTGGAAACGGCCGCCAAGGCGGTGCGGTATGCCGGCCTCGCGGCCGAGCAGGCCGAGCGGAGGTTCGCCCACCGGGAGGCGGCCACCCTGTGGCAGCAGGCCATCGCCGCCTTCGACCGGGCGCACGCGGGCCGGGGACCCGTACGGAACCGGCTGGAGTTACAGCTGCGCATGATCAGGGCGCTGGCGCTGTGCGGCGACATGACCGCCGCCCGCGCGCACCGGGGAGAGGCGATGGCGGTCGCGCTGCCGTTCGGCGACCTGGAGCTGACCGCCCGCGTCGCGGCGGCCCTCGCGGTGCCGCACAAGGGCATCGCCCGCGACTTCACCCGCACGGCCTGGGAGATCGTCGACGTCACCGAGAAGGCCCTGGTCGAGCTGCCGGCAGGAGAGCAGTCGCTGCGGGCCAGCCTGCTCGCCACGCTCGCCCTCGAACTGGAGGGGTCGGCGACCGAGCGCGGCTACCAGGCGTCGCTGGAGGCCGAGGAGCTGGCCAGGTCGAGCGGCGACCCCGCGCTGCTCGCCATGGCGCTGAGCGGCCGGCTGCGGCAGTCGTACACGCTGACGCAGGTCGACGAGCGGGAGACGATCGGCCGCGAACTGCTGCGGGTCGGCGCGGAGTCGGGTCAGATCGCCGTGCAGACGCTGGCGCACCTCGTGCTGCTGGAGTGCGCGGCGGCGCGGGGCGCCTTCGCCGAGGCCGACGAGCACCTCGCCCAGGCCGAGCGGCTCGGACGGCGTTACGACCTGCCCGCCCCCGCCGCCGTCGGCGCGTGGTACGCCGGGCAGCGGCTGATGATCACCGGCGACTACGCGGGGGCCGAGCGCGCCTACCGCAACGCGGCCCGGCTGACCGCGCGCGCGGGCATGCTCGAAGGCCGCCAGGACCTGCCGCTGATCGCCACGTTCTGCCTGCACCTGGTGGACGGGCGGGCCGCGGAGATGGTCGATCCGCTGAGCGAGGCCCACCAGCGCGGCGCCAAGTGGACGCTCGACGCCTACGCCGTGGCGCTCGCCGCCGCGGGCCACGACCGGGACGCCCGGGTGGTGGCCGCGAGCCGGGAGCCGGTCCGCACCGACTTCCTCTACGAGCTGACGCTCATCTGGCGCGCGCTCGCGGGGATGCTGCTCGACGACGAAGGCAGGATGCGGGAGGCGTACGAGAAGCTAGCGCCCTTCCACGACCGCATCGCCGGGGCGGGCACGGGGGTGGTCGCCCTCTGGCCGGTGGCCAAGACCCTCGGGGACCTCGCCGTACGGCTCGGCCTGCCGTCCCGGGAGCACTACGAGAAGGCGCTGGCCGTGGCCGAGCGGGTGGGTGTGCCACGCTGGGTCGCCGAGGCCGGCGCGGCGCTCGGCGGATGAGCCCCGGCCCGCGCCGGAGCTGTGGACCCGGAGTGTGGAGGCGAGTTCGCGAAGGCCCCTGTCGGTGGTGGGCGCGTTCCCCGGCCGCGTCACACCGCACAACTTCGCGAACCCGTCGCCTCGTTGTTTTCGTCACTCTCAGGTGTACGGAGGGTGGATTGACCGTGAGTTGCCATCTGCTTGCAGACGTGGCGTTCGGTGACGCTAAGGTGAGGCTTGCCTGATGACTCCCCCCGGACCGGTGGTGAGAGCACGTGCGAATCCCTGACCCCACGGCGGCCTCGGTGTTCGGCCTGCCCCTGTGGCTGGTCGTCGCGGTCGGCGCGGTCGCCCTGTTCGGCGCGTTCCAGGCGTACTACTGGATCGGCCGCAGGCTCGGCGACGCCCTCTACCGCTCCCGGGTGGGCCGCAGGATCGGCCGGGAGCGCATCGAGCGTGTGGAGGGCGTGGTGCGCCGGTGGGGCGCGCTCGCCGTGTACGGCTGCTTCTGGGTGCCCGGCCTCCGGCACACCCTGCCGTGGGTGGCCGGCGCGCTGCGGGTGGACTACCGCTGGTATCTGGTGGCGAGCGCCCTCGGCTGCCTGACCTGGGTCCCGGTGACCTCCTTCGGTCTCTACTCGCTCCTGTGGGCCTGGCTGTCGCTCGCCGCCCGGTCCCCGGCGCTGGCCGCCGCGGCCGTGCTCGCCGCGGCCGTCGTGGTCGCGCTGCTCCTGCGCCGCCGCAGGAACCGGCCCGGCGCCCCCGCCCCCGAAGCCGTGCGATCATGTCGGGATGCGTAACGGGGTACTCATCGCGCTGACCGCCGCCGCCCTCGTCACGGCAGGGGCCGTCGCGGCGCCCGCGGACGCCCGCCCGGTGTCCGCGGCGCACTCTGGGACAGCACACGCGGCACGGTCCTCAGCACGGTCCGCGGCGCCGTCGGTGACGGCCAGCGAGGCCTATCTGGTCGACGTCACGACGGGAACGATCCAGTTCGCCAAGCGGGAGACGCGGCGGGTGCCGGTCGCGAGCCTCACCAAGGTCATGACCGCGTACGTCGTCCGCCGCCGGGCCCGGCTGGACGACGTGGTGACGATCACCAAGGCCGACGTGAAGCACGCACTGGCCGGCGGCGCCTCGGCGGCGGGGCTGCGGGCGGGCGAGCGGCTCACCGTGCGCGACCTGCTCTACGCGCTCATGCTGCCCTCCGGCGCGGACGCCGCGCACGCCCTGGCCGAGCGGTACGGCCCCGGGACGGCGAAGTTCGTGGCGCAGATGAACGACACGGCGAAGCGTCTCGGGCTGCGCGACACCCGTTACGCCAACCCCGACGGGCTGCCTTCCAAGGGCTACTCGACCGCCCGCGACCAGGCGACGCTGGCCGTGGCCGCGCTGGGGGACCCGGTGATCGCGACCGTCGCCCGGAGCCCCAAGCGCGCGGTGACGAAGTCGCGCCTCCACCGGGCGCACGTGTGGCGCAACACCAACGAACTGCTGAAGGACGGCGCGGTGGGGCTGAAGACCGGCTACACCCGCCAGGCCGGATACTGCCTGTCGTTCGCCGTCACCCGCGACGATCGCACGTACGTCGGGGTGCTGCTGGGCGAGCGCAGCGAACGGGCGCGCTACACCACCGCGCGCAGGCTCCTCGACTGGATCGACGAGCAGGGGCTCGCGCTCCCCTGAGTAAGCCCCCTGAGTCAGCCCCCTGAGTCAGCGCCTGAGCAGGCCGTGGCAGGCGACGGCCGCGGCGGCGACCACGTTGAGCGAGTCGACGCCGAGGTCCATCGCCCGGGGGCTCATCGGGATGCAGACGGGCTGGTCGGCCTCGTGCAGCCAGTGGGACGACAGCCCGTCTCCCTCGGAGCCGAGCATGAGGGCGACCCGGCCGGACAGCGGGGCCTCGTCCAGCGGCACGGCCGACTGGTCCGGCGTGAGCGCCAGCAGGCGGAACCCGGCCGCCCTGACCTCCGCCAGCCCGCCGTGCCAGTCGGTCATCCGGGCGTACGGGATGGCGAACACCGCGCCCATCGACACCTTGACGGCCCTGCGGTAGAGGGGGTCGGCGCAGCGCGGCGACAGCACGATCGCGCCGACGCCGAGCGCCGCCGCGCAGCGGAAGATCGCCCCCACGTTGCCGTGGTCGACCAGGTCCTCCAGGACGAGGATCCGCTCCGCGTCCGTCAGGAGGGCGCCGACGGAGGGCAGTTCGGTCCGTTCCATGGCGGCGAGCGCGCCACGGTGCACCGGGAAGCCGGTCACCCCCTCCATCACCTCGTCGGAGACCAGGTAGACGGTGGTTCCCCCAGCGGTCCCGTCGACGACGTCGGCGAGCGCGTCGAGCCACTTGGCCGTGGTGAGCACCGAGCGCACCGGATGGCCGGCCCCGATCGCGCGCCTGATCACCTTCTCGCCCTCGGCGACGAACAGCCCGCGCTCGCTCTCCACGCTCCTGCGCAGGTCGACGTCGCGCAACCGCACGTAATCCGCCAGACGGGCGTCGGCGGCGTCCTCGACCGGGATGACCACCGGCCCAGGGTACGCCGTTCGCGAACCATGCCGGACGGAACCATGCTCAGACGGAGAAACGGCCGTACCACCATGCATCGCCCTGCCAGTATCGTCCCCTAAGAAATTGTGGAGAAAGGGGGCACCGTGGGCGGACGGCACCGCACAGACGAGCTCGATGGCGGCTTCGAACCCCCGTACGAGCCCCCGTACGAGCCCCCGCCGCGGCGGCGGGCCGGGCGGGGCTCGGTGCTCGTCCCCCTGGCCGGGGCGGTCGCCCTGGCCGTGCTCCTCGGCGTCGCGGCGTACGTGGTGGTGAACAAGAGCCCGGGCTGCGCCGGCGAGAAGGTGTCGCTGTCGGTCGTGGCCTCACCCGACATCCAGCCGGCCATCAAGAAGATCGCCTCCAGGTTCGGCCAGGCGGGCAATTCCGTGGACGGCAGGTGCGTCGCCGTGACGGTCAAGGCCGCGCAGTCCGCCGACGTCGCCAACGGGCTGGCCGGCACCGGGCCCACCAGCGGCAAGCTCGACCCCGACCTGTGGATTCCCGACTCCAGCCTCTGGCTGACCGGCCTGAAGAGCGCGCCCAAGCCCGCGGCGAACGCCGCCAGCACCCCCGTCGTACTGGCCGCTTCCAGGGCCGGCGCGGACAAGCTGCAGTCGGCCTTCAGCCCGAGCTGGACCGGCCTGATGAGCGCCGCGAACGCCGCCAACCCCGACGGCCTGGCGAAGAAGGTGCGCGTGCTCGCGCTCGACCCCACCCAGAACGCCGCGGGTCTCGGCGCGCTGCTGGCCGGGGCCGCCGTGCTCAACCAGGGAGGCGGGAGCGAGGAGACGCTCGTCGGCGTGCTGCGCAGGCTCTCGGAGTCGACCGTGCCGTCGCCCGACAGCCTGTTCGCCACGCTGACCAAGGCCGCGGCCCGCATTCCCGTCGGCGTGACCTCCGAGCAGGCCGTCTGGTCGTACAACACGACGACGACCCCCTCGAACCCGGCGGTCGCGCTCTATCCGGCCGAGGGCACGGTCAGCCTGGACTACCCGCTGATCGTCACGGCCCGGGACGCCGCGGCGCGCAAGGCCGCGCAGGCCTTCGCCGCCGAGGTCTCCTCCCCCAGCGGCAGGAAGACCGTCCAGGACTACGGTTTCCGCACGCCGGACGGCAAGGGCGGCAGCCTGCTCAAGCCGGACAACGGCGTCAGCGCCAAGAAACCGGCCACGATCCCGCTGCCGGACGCGGCGGCCGTCACCCGGCTCTCCCAGGCCTGGCACCAGATCAAGCTCGGCACCAAGCTGCTCGCGCTGATGGACATCTCCGGCACCATGGCGCTGCCCGCCGACAAGAGCGGCATCACCCGGATGCGCGCGATCACCGACATCAGCGTCGAGGGCCTGAAGCTGTTCCCCGACAAGGCCGAGATCGGCATCTGGGCGTTCTCCGACAACCTGCAGGGCAAGGGCGTCGACTGGAAGCCCGTCGTGCACATCGGGCCGCTGGCCCAGCAGATCAACGGTGTGACCCGCCGTGACGTGATCACGAAGGCGCTGCAGAGCGCGCAGGCCATCCCCACCGGGAACACCGGCCTGAACGACACGCTCTGGGCCGCCTACCAGAAGATGACCAAGGAGTACGAACCCGACAAGGTCAACACGATCCTGCTGTTCACCGACGGCGTCGGCAACGACGACCCGAACGGCGGCATCTCCAACACCGAGATCCTGCGAAAGCTGAAGGGCGCCTTCGATCCCAAGCGGCCGGTCAGCCTCCTGATCATCTCCTACAACACGCAGAAGGACGAGGACCGGACGCAGATGACCTCCATCGCCAAGGCCACAGGCGGCGCCGCGTTCTTCCCGCAGACGGTGCTGGAGATCCGCAACATCTTCCTCAAGGGCATCGCGCGCCGCCTCTGCGCGCCCGACTGCGGGGACGGCGGGCAGCGGTGACCTCCTGATTCACAAGGGCCGCATCAGTCCCTATTTTCGCAGGTCATGCCGGTTGGGCATGATTTCGGGCACGGCCGCGCGGCCCGTAAACGGCGCCCGTCAGGGCGGCGTCCCACTCGTGTGGGGATCGGCGACATCCGGTTCCGTCACACGGGGAGGAATATCCGTTGCCCGAATGGCCCGGCGTCGGGCGAGCCGACGACCATCGACTGCTGGAGGCGCTGCGGCGTGGCGACGCCGAGGCGGCGGCCGCCCTGTACGACGCGTACGCCGACCGGCTGAGCGACTACGCCTACACCCTGCTTCGCGACCTGGAGGCCGCGGCGCGCGCCATGCACGACGCGCTGGTCGCCGCGTCCTGCTACGCGGATCGGCTGACCGAGCCCGTCCGGCTGCGGGCGTGGCTGTACGCGCTGACCCGGTCCGAGTGCGCCGCGCCCGAGACCACGGGCGGCCACGCCGGACCGGTGATCGCTCTCGACGAGTCCGCCGATCCCCCGCTCGCCGCGCTCGTGCAGGAGGTGCTGGGGGAACTCGGCGCCGCCGAGCGCGAGGCGCTCATCCTCGCCGTACGGCACGGCCTGACGCCCGCCGAGGCCGGATCGGTCCTCGGGCTGTCCTCCCGGCAGGTGTCGGCGCGGCTCGGCCGGGCCCGGGACCACCTGGAGAACGGCGCGGCGGCCCTCGTGCTGGCCAGGGTCGCCCGGGCCCACTGCCCCGGCCTGTCGGCCCTGGTGGACAACGGCGTGGGCGCCGACTGGCGGGACGGGCCGCTGAGCGACCCGCTGCGCAAGCGGCTGAGCAGGCACGTCGCCGGCTGCGAGATCTGCCGGGAGGGCCGGGGCAGGCACGTGTCGGCCGAACGGCTGCTGGACATGATCCCCATCGCGTATCCGCCGCTGTCCGCCCGCCGCCAGGTGATCGACTCGATCCTGCGCGCCGACCCCCCGGCCGACGCCACCGCTCCCCTCGACCACCGCGGCTTCCCGGCCGCCGCGGCGCGGGGACGGGCACAGGGGCGGGCCCGGCGCAGCGGTGGGCACAGCGGTGGGCACGGGGGAGCGCGCAGACGGCCCCGGCCGCTCAAGGTGGCCCCGGTGCTGCTCGCCGCCGCCTGCGTCTTCGCCACCGCGGGCGGGCTCGCGCTGGTCTCCGGGGAGTCCCCCGCCGACCGCCTGGAGGCGGTGCGCGTGCCCCCCACCGCCTCCCCTGCCCCTTCCCCCGCGCCGGACCCCGCCCTGGACCCCGCGATGGATCCCGCGCTGGATCTGGACGAGGGCGACCCGCCGGCCGACGAGCAGGCCGACGACCAGACCGATGACCAGACCGATGACCAGGACGGCGACCCCTCCGCCCCTCCGGACGACTCCCCCCACCCGGCCGCGACCGCCCCGCCCCACACCCTCCCACCGCCGGGGCGGTCGCGGCCGACATCCTCCCGTACGACCCGCGCGCCGAGGCCGTCGCTGACCGCCCTGTGCCCGGGCGACCTCGGCGGGGCCACCGGCGCGACGATCACCCTGGCCGCGCGCGGCTCGGTGATCGAGTGGACGGCCGCCGCGTCCGGCGGCGTCACCGTCTCCCCCCGGCAGGGCAGGCTGCGCGCGGGGGCGAGCGGACGGATCACGCTCGCCGTCGCCGATCCGGCGGTCCCGGGCAGCGGTGTGGTGACCTTCCGGTCGGCCGCGGGCCGGCCGTCCTGCCGGATCTCCTGGGACGGGCAGGAGGGGAACGGCGACGACGGTCCCGGCCCGACCACCCGGCCCAGTGACGACCCCGGTGACGGGTCCACCCCCAGCCCGAGTCCCGCCGACGATCCGGTGTCCTCTCCTTCCTCGTGAGGAGATCAGCACCGGGCGGTAACAATCAGGCGACCTGAGGTGTCGAGGAAAGTTTGAAAGGGGAAAAACGACGCGACCGAGGATTTGAGGGGGCATTGTGGCCCAAGCATGGCTGCCCGGCGCAAGCCGACTTCCCTCCCCCGGGGACTCCGGATCGATGCTCGGAGGAGCCCCGAGGACCGTCTGGTTCATCTGGCCCGCCGATCCCCACGGGGTTTCGGCCAGATCCGTCGCCCAGCGGCTGATCCATCTCCGCCGGCCCTCCCACCTGGTGTGGAACCCGGTGACCGGGGAGATCGTCCAGTTGCTCCCGCCCACCCTGGCGGGCGGCGCGCTGGCGGCGGACCGGGGCAGGAACGGACGGGTCTGCGTGCAGATCCACGTCATCGGTTCGGCGAGGGAACCGTTCACCGACACCAAGCTCGACGGCCTGGACGACATCCTGGCCTGGCTCGACTCCTGGGGGGTGCCGCGCCGCTGGCCGGCCGGCCCCCCGCTGCCCTATCCCCACTCCCTGGCGGCGGAGCGCAGCAGGCGCCTGTGGGCGCGGGGCGGGCACTTCGGCCACTCCCAGGTGCCCGGCACCCGGGAGGGCGACCCGGGGTCGATCGACATCGCCCGCATCATCGGAGAGGACGCGTCCGGCTTGGAGGACGCCCTGCCCAGGGGCGGGCTCAGGCTTCTCCAGGAGGTATGAGCGCCCGGATCACCGCGCATCCGCGCCGCACCCCGGCGAGGGAGGCGGAGCCGTACCCCAGCACGAGGCCGTGCACCCGGGGCGGCCCGAGGTGGTGGCGTTCGGTCGTGTCCAGGAGCACGCCGTGTTCCCCGGCCCGCCGTACGAGGCCGGGGACGACGGCGGCGGGCAGCGCGACCATCACGTGGAGCCCGGCCGTGTCACCGCGCACGCGCGGCCCGAGCGCCTCGACGATGGCGGCCCTCCGGCGGGCGTACTCCAGCCGCATCCTGCGCAGGTGCCGGTCGAGGTCGCCACGTTCCAGCAGGGTCGTCACGGCCCGCTGGACCGGCCCCGACGTGCGGTCGGCGACGCGCGCCCGGCGCTCGGCGACCCTGCCGAGCAGGTCCGCCGGGGCGACCAGCCAGCCGAGGCCCACGTCGGGACCGAGCGACTTCGACAGCGTGCCGAGCAGCACCACCCGCGCGGGGTCGAGCCCGTAGAGCGCGGGCAGCGGCGCGACGTCGTAGCGGAACTCGGCGTCGTAGTCGTCCTCCACGACGACCGCGCCGGTCCTGCGGGCCCAGGCGAGCAGCCGCTCCCTGCGCGGGATCGGCAGCCTGCCGCCCACCGGGAACTGGTGCGCGGGCGTGGTGTAGAGCACCCGCAGGTCGTCGGGGAGCGCCTCGACGATCACGCCCTGCTCGTCCACCGGGCAGGGCACGACCTCCGCCCCCCGCGAGGCGAACACGCGCCGGGCCGCCCCCCAGCCCGGCTCCTCGACCCCGGCCCGGGTTCCCGGACCCAGCAGCGTCGCCGCGACCAGGTCGAGGCCGTTGCCGGTGCCCCGGGTCACCATGACGTTCCCCGCGTCCACCGGCACCGCCCGGGCCCTGCGCAGGTGCCCGGCCAGCAGTTCGCGCAGCTCCGGGTGGCCGTAGGGGTCGGGGAAGGCGTTCAGCGGCAGGTCGCCGGCGGATCGCCAGGCCCGCCGCCAGGCCGCCCGGTCGTACCCGAACACCCACGGCCGCCCCGGCCGCAGGTCCACCACGTCCCCGGGAGCGGCCGACGCCGCCGGGGCGTCCTCGCCCGTCCCGGCCGTGCCGGTGGCGGCGTGGTCCGGGACCGCGTACTCGTACGGCAGCGCGTCCTCGGCGACGTAGGTGCCCGATCCGTGCCGCCCCTCCAGCCACCCCTCCGCGTAGAGCTGCTGGTAGGCGTCGGTCACGACGGTCCTGCTGACCCCCAGCAGGACCGCGAGTCTCCGGGTGGACGGCAGCCGCTCCCCCGCCTTGAGCCCGCCCGTACGCATGGCCTCCCGCAACTGGGCGGCGACCTGGACGGCGAGCGACGCCGGAGCGGCGCGGTCCACCGTCAGCGGCACATCGATGGTCAGGCGCACAGCGTTCTCCGCAAAAGTGTTCTCCGCAAAAGTGGTCTCCCCGCGGCGGCCAGAAGTGGACATGTTCCACCAGTCCACCCTGGACATAACGTAACGGACATGCTCTCCACGACCCCTCGCACCACCCTGAACCGCTCGAAGGACCGGGCCCGCACCGACCGCGCGGACCTGTACGCCATCCTGGACGCCGGTCTCGTCTGTCACCTCGGCGTGCTGGCCGGCGGCTCCCCCATGGTGATCCCCACCGGCTACGGGCGGATCGGCGACACCCTCTACCTGCACGGCTCCACCGGGGCCGCCTCGCTGCGGGCCGGCTCCGGCGCTCAGGTCTGCGTCACCGTGACCCATCTCGACGGCGTCGTGCTGGCCCGTTCCGCGTTCCACCACTCGGTGAACTACCGCTGCGCCATGGTCTACGGGACGGCCCGGCTCGTGGACGACCCCGAGGAGCGGCTCGCCGGGCTGCGGGCGATCACCGAGCAGCTCGCGCCCGGTCAGTGGGACGTCGTACGCCCGCCCGACCGCAAGGAGATGGCCGCGACGGCCGTGCTCGCGCTGCCGCTTGAGGAGGCGTCGGTTAAGGTGCGGCAGGGACCGCCGAAGGACGACGAGGAGGACTACGACCTGCCCGTCTGGGCGGGCGTGCTGCCGCTCGCCGTGTCCTGGGGCGTCCCCGAGCCCGACCCGCGCCTCACCCCCGGCATCCCGGTTCCGCCACATGTCGGCGACCGCCGGTACTGACACCAAACCTAACTGAATCATGACTTTTCATCGCAATGGCGGGGTCGTCACTAAGCTACGGTCTCGGATGCGGCGGGGGCCCCAGGCGATGAGGAGACCGTTATGTACGGCCAGACGGACGCCTGGCGCGTCCCCGGCTATACCGAGATCAAGGAACTCGGCGTGGGGGGCGGCGGGCGGGTGGTGCTCGCCCGGCACGACGCCGACGACGTCCCGGTGGCGATCAAGTACCTGTCCGATCAGTTGATGACGGACCTCCACTTCGTCGCCCGGTTCCGGCACGAGGCCCGGCTGCTCGCGGCGATGGATCCCAATCCGCACGCCGCCCGCTTCTACGAGTACGCCGAGACCTCCCGCGGCGCGGCCATCGTCATGGAACTGGTCGACGGCGTCTCGCTGCGCGCGATGCTGCGATCGGAGGGGCCCACCGGCCCCGAGGCCGCGCTCACCGTGCTGAAGGGCTCGCTGCTCGGCCTGGCCTCGGCGCACGAGATCGGGGTCGTTCACCGGGACTACAAGCCGGAGAACGTCATGGTCGAGGCCGACGGCAACAGCAAGCTCGTCGACTTCGGCATCGCCGTCCAGGCCGGCGAGGGCGTGAACGCCTCCGGCACCCCGCCGTACATGGCGCCGGAGCAGTGGTCCGGCGGCAGGGCGGGCCGGGCCGGCGACGTCTACGCGGCCACCGTCGTGTTCTTCGAGTGCCTCACCGGCAGCCGGCCGTTCCGCGCCCAGAACATCGCCGCGCTGGCCCGCCAGCACCAGACCATGCCTCCGCCAGTCGACGAGGTGCCGCCGCCGCTGCGCGGGCTCGTGGAGCGCGGCATGGCCAAGCGGCCCGAGGACCGGTACGCCTCCGCCGAGGAGTTCCTGCGGGAACTGGAGACCGTCGCCGCCGGCGCGTACGGCCCGGCCTGGGAGGAGCGGGGACGGCGGCGGCTCGCGGCGCTCGCCGGGCTGCTGGTGCCGTTCTTCCCCCTCAAGAAGGACGTTCCCGAGGCCGGCACGACGCTGGCCGAGACCCGGCTGGGCGGCCTGCTGGGCCAGGCCCGGATGAAGATCGGCCTGACCCTGGCCGGAATGGTCGTGATCGCGGCCGGAACCGTGGCGCTCGTGCAGACGGTCAGCGGGACCACCCTGCAGGCGGGCACGACGATCGCGACGCCGAGCCCCCTCGGGATCGATCCCTCGACGACCGGCGACACTCCAACGGAGGAGCCGGAGGACTCCGAGCCCTCCCCCGAGCCCTCCCCCGCCTCCACCAGCCCGAAGCCGGTCGCCTCACCGACGCCGGTCGTCCGGCCCACCGCGACCGGCCGGCCGAACGTGAACCCGACCCTCCGGCCGACGCGCAGGCCGACCGTGAAACCGACGGTCAAGCCCACCGTGCGGCCGACGCCGCGGCCCACGGCCCGGCCCACGACGCGGCCGAAGCCCTCGGCGAAGCCCACCTCGCAGCCCGACCCCACGGTCACCGCGTCGATCCCCGGCGACCCGCCCACCACGCGGCCCTCCCCCAGGCCGAGCGCCACCCGGACCTCGACGCCGCCCACGACGCGGCCCACCCCGACCGTGAGCGGGACCGGCAGCAGCTCACCGCCGGAGGAGGTGCCCCGGTGACGGTCGCGGGGCACCGGCTCACCGGCCGCACCCGGATCAGCGAGGCCGGCGTCTGGACGGACGCGGTCTCCCCCGGCGGCAGGCCGTCCAGCGTGCTGCGGTTCGAACCAGCGGCGGCGGCCCGGGCGAGGGAACGGCTGGTCGCGACGGTCGCCGACGACCTGCGCCTCCAGCGCGGCGGGGCGGCCGGGCTGCTGCCCGTCGTCGACCTGGTGGCCGCGCGCGACGAGGTGTGGCTGATCACCGGCCGCGCGATGCCGTCCCTCGACGAGCTGCTGAGGAGCGCCGGCGGGCATCTCGACGCGGGCAGCGTGGCCGCCGTCCTCCTGGAGACGGCGCAGACGCTCGCCTCCGTACACGCCGCCGGGCTGACGCACGGCGCGTTCGGCGCCGGAACCGTCGTCGTCTCCGAGGACGGCGCGGCGCTGCTCGCCGAGCGCGGCCTGGTGGCGGCGCTCCGCGGCGAGCACGCGCCGCCGGAACACGACGTCGCGGCCTGGGTGACGCTCGCCCGGCGACTCGCCGCCGGACAGACGGCCGGGCCCGAGGCGGATCTCCTGCGCCGGGCGATCAGCGCCGCCACCGCCCACGGGCTGGCCGCCGCCCGTGACACCCTGCTCTCCGGGCGCGAGGGGCTGCCGCCCGGGTTCATGACACGAGACCGGCTCGCCCGGGCCGCGCGCGACTTCTTCGGGTCCGTTCCCGGTCCTGTGCCCGGTCCTGTGCCTGGTTCTCTGCCCGGCTCTGTTCCCGGCTCTGTGCCGGCCGCGGGTGAGGCGGTGACCCTGCTCGACCTGCCTTCCGCCGTACCCTCCGGCGCGTCCTCCGGCGCGTCCTCCGGCATGGACGACGACGTGCTGATGCGGTTCGGGCCCGGCGTGCCGACCGAGGCCCCGTCCGAGACCACGGCGGCGCAGATCTGGCGGTCGGGCCGGACCTCCGCCGTCGCCCAGGGGCGCCCGGCCGCCGCCCCGCCCCGGCGCCGCCGGCGTACGACGGCCTGGGCGGGCACGGCGCTGCTGGCGATCCTGATCGCGGCGGTGATCCTGTGGCTTCGGCAGACACCCGCCGTGGAGGCCGCGGTGAGCGGCGTCGACGTCAAGGTGGCCAAGAAGACGGTGCGCTGTGACGGCACGGCCGACTTCGTCGGGGTGGTCACGACCAACGGCGGGGCCGGGACGATCCGCTACCTCTGGATCCGCAGCGACGACCGCAAACGGCAGGAGCAGGAGCAGCGGGTATCCTCCGGGGACACGTCGGTACATCTCCCCCTGCACTGGAAGGTGACCGGCCCCGGATCGTTCAAGGGATCGGCGACGCTCCGTGTCCTTTCCCCCACGACGACCGGGAAATCGATTCAGGACGCGGCAAGTTTTACCTACAAATGCTGACTTCATTAGTGTGGCGCGCATGACGACGACCCCTGCCGGCTGGTATCCGGACCCGTACGGCTCCCCCCTCCTGCGATGGTGGGACGGCAATCAGTGGACCGACGCCACCCACGCCCCCGGACAGCCGGGGCAGGAGGCCGCGGCCGCACCCGATCAGACGGCACCGCCCCAGACGGCGCCGGCCCACACTGTGCCAGCCCACACTGCGCCGGCCCACACTGTGCCTAGTCAGGCTGTGCCGAGCCAGGCCGCACCGGCCCAGCAGTGGACCCAGCCCTCGGGCGGTCCCGGAGGTTACGGCCCCGGCGGTCCCGGAGGCCCCGGCCCTGGGGGCCCTGGAGGCTATGGCCCCGGGGGTTACGGGCCGCCGTGGGGCTATCAGGGTCAGCAGGGCCATCCCGGCCAGCAGGGCGCGCCCACGGCCCAGCTTCCCGCGCCCCAGTTCGGCACGCAGCAGCGGAGCACGGCGGTGTGGCCGTGGATCGTCGGGGGCATCGCGGCGGTGGTCGTGCTGGCGCTCCTCATCGGCGGCGCGTTCGTCCTCCTGCGCGACCGCGCCGGAACGGTGACCGCCCGCCCCGAGCCGGCGACGACGGCCCCGCCGCGGCTGGACCAGACCGTGCCGCCCCAGCCGAGCCCGGAGCAGTCCCGGCCGCTGCCCACGCTGCCGGAGCCGACCGGCGGCCGGATCAACGACTCGGTGTCCGGGCTGTCCTACGCCTTCCCGGGCGGCAAGTGGGTGGTGCCGAAGTCACAGGAGATCAACAACCCGTCCAACGAACAGTTCCCGCTGTGGACGAGCGGCTACCAGGCGATGTCCCAGCAGGACTACGACGGCAAGGGCAGCAGCTGGGTGGGCAGCGTCTTCGCCGCCGAACTGCCCCGGGTCATCCCCTACACCGGCCCCCAGGACTTCGAGCGGCTCTCCCAGACGATGCTCGTCGCGTACGAACCCGCCTTCTACGGCCTTCCGCACACGCGCAAGGTCCTGCGCAGCGAGGCCATGAAGGTGAGCGGCAAGCAGGGCTGGGTCATCGAGTTCGAGATGGACTTCTCCAAGGCGTCCACCGCCCAGAAGCTCGCCTGGAAGACGGAGCGGGGCGCGTTCGTCCTCGTGGACCGCGGCCAGGGGGTCCAACCGGCGATGTTGTACGTCTCGGTGCCCGACAACCTGGACCAGTCGGTCGTCAAGCGGGTGCTGAACTCGCTCCAAGCCCAGTGACGTCCCTATTACGCTTGAGGCATGACTGACCCGCTGGTTTGGATCGACTGTGAGATGACCGGGCTCGACCTGGGCCGTGACGCGCTGGTCGAGGTGGCCTGCATCGTCACCGACGGTGAGCTGAACCAGCTGGACGAGGGCGTGGACGTCGTCATCAAGCCGCCCGCCGAGACACTGGAACAGATGTCGGACGTCGTGCGGGAGATGCACACGGCCTCGGGACTGCTGCGGGCCCTCTCGACGGGGGTGACGCTGGCCGAGGCCGAGGCGGTCGTGCTCGGCTACATCCGGTCCCACATCCCCGAGGCCAAGCGGGCGCCGCTGTGCGGCAACTCCATCGCGACCGACCGCGCCTTCATCGCCCGGGACATGCCTCTGGTGGACGGCCACCTGCACTACCGGATGATCGACGTGTCGTCGATCAAGGAACTCGCCCGCCGCTGGTATCCCCGGGTCTACTTCGCCTCTCCCGAGAAGCAGGGTGGACACCGCGCGCTGGCCGACATCACGGAGAGCATCCGGGAGCTGCGCTACTACCGTGCCGCGGTCTTCGTCCCGCAGCCGGGTCCCGACTCGGCCACCGCCCGCGAGGTCGCCGAGGCCGTCTCCGGATCGTAGGAGGCGGACCTCCGGACCCTCCGGACCTCGGGAGGGACGTGCGGTATCGAGGGCGCGGAGGACTCGAAAATACCGCTACACTTTCTTCGTACGCCGCGAACGGCGGACATGGTGGGTGTAGCTCAGCTGGCAGAGCGCCAGGTTGTGGTCCTGGATGTCGTGGGTTCAAGTCCCATCACTCACCCCAACGGCGAACGGCCGGTCCTCACGGACCGGCCGTTCGTTTTTCCATGAGCAATTATCACCTCCGCGTATACACTCGATGTATAGTCGCGCACATGACCGTTCCCCTCGCGTTGCTCGGCCTGCTGGAACGGGAGCCGAGCCACGGATACGACCTGAAACGCGACTACGACACCATCTTCGGCCGGGGCAGGCCGCTGCCCTTCGGGCAGGTGTACTCGACGCTGGGCCGCCTGGCCAGGGACGGCAAGGTCACCGGTCAGAGCGAACCGGGCGACGGGCCGGACCGCAAGCGCTACGCCATCACCCCGCTGGGCAGGCAGGAGGTCGCCACGTGGCTGGCCGAACCGGTCGCGGCCGAGCCGTACCTG
Organism: Microbispora sp. H10885; assembly: GCF_014161415.1. Lineage (NCBI taxonomy): Bacteria > Bacillati > Actinomycetota > Actinomycetes > Streptosporangiales > Streptosporangiaceae > Microbispora > Microbispora sp. H10885. Next base: position 288,917 of record NZ_JABBWY010000005.1, read on the forward strand.
CAGACCGTGCTGTTCACCAAGGTCGTGCTGGCGCTGATGCTGGGCCGGGACGCGGCCGGTTATCTGGACGCGCAGCGCGCCACGCACATGCGGCGCATGCGGGAGCTGGCGGAGATCAAGCGCGGCGGCCCTCTGACCGACGCCCTGCTGGCCGACCACGCCATGTTCCACCTGGAGGCGGACCTGCGGTGGATCGACGTCACCCAGGCCCGGCTGGGGGCCCTGGCCGAGGTGGTGCGCGCATCGTGATCATCGAAGCTCGGGGGGTCAGCCGCTCCTACGGAAGCACGCCCGCGCTGCGGGAGGCGAACCTGTCGGTTGCCGCGGGCGAGGTCGTGGCGATCATGGGTCCCAGCGGGTCCGGCAAGTCGACGCTGCTGCACTGCCTGGCCGGCATCTTCACGCCCGACAGCGGCGAGGTGTGGTTCGACGGACGCCGTTTGGACACCCTGGACGACGGCAGCCGCAGCGAGCTGCGGCGCACCGCCTTCGGCTTCGTCTTCCAGTTCGGCCAGCTCGTGCCGGAGCTGACCGCGGCCGACAACGTGATGCTGCCGCTGCTGCTGGGCCGCGCCAGGAGAAAGCACGCCCAGCGGCGGGCGGCCGAATGGCTGGAGCGGCTGGAACTGGCCGACCTGGGCGGCCGGCGCACCGGGGAGCTGTCCGGCGGGCAGGCGCAGCGCGTGGCGATCGCCAGAGCGCTGGTGACGCGGCCGCGGGTCGTGTTCGCCGACGAGCCCACCGGCGCGCTGGACACGCTCACCGGCGAGCACGTGATGGACCTGCTGGTGGGCCTGGCCCGCGAGGAGGGCGCCACCGTGATCGTGGTCACCCATGACGCCCGGGTGGCCGCCTGCGCCGACCGGGAGGTCGTGGTGCGCGACGGCCGTGTCTCCGACCCGTACACGATCGGGGCCGTCCGGTGATCCGGCTGGGCCTGCGGCTGTCGCTGAGCAGCGGCAGGGAGGCGGCGGCCAGGCTGGCGCTGATCGCCGTCGGGGTGGCGGCCGGCGTCGCGGTGCTGCTGGCCACGCTGTCGCTGTTCAACGCCTTCCAGGCCACCGGCGGCCGTCCCTGCTGGGAGTGCACGACCGGCTCGGCGCCCAGCAGCTGGGCCCTCGACGCGACGGCCGACGGCGCGCTGTGGAACTACCACGAGGACTTCTACGGGGGCCGGACGATCAAGAGGCTCGACGCCGCCGCGCTCGGCACGCGGGCGCCGGTCGTCCCCGGCCTGTCCCGCATGCCGGGCCCGGGGCAGTACTACGCCTCGCCCGCGATGGCCGGGCTGCTGGACTCGGCACCCCGTGAGGAGCTGGCCGCCCGCTTCCCCGGCACGCGCGCCGGACTGATCGGCGACGCGGCGCTGTCCGGGCCCGACGAGCTGGTCGTGGTGGTAGGACAGACGCCGGATCAGGTCGTCGCCATGCCCGGCGCCAGGCAGGTCGACACGGTCTCCACCGAGCCCGCGTTCGACGACAGCGCGGACGTCTACCGGTTCGGCTTCGGCATGGCCGCCGTCGGGCTGATCGTCCCGCTGCTGGTGCTCGTGGGCACCGCCACCCGGCTGGCCGCGGCTCGCCGCGAGACCCGCTTCGCCGCGATCCGCCTGGTCGGAGCGACCACGCGGCAGATCAACGTGCTCGCGACGGTGGACGCCGCGCTGGGCGCGCTGGTGGGCGCGCTGACCGGCCTCGCGATCTTCCAGCTCGTCCGGCCGGCCGTGGCCGGGGTGCGGATCACCGGTGCCCGGTTCTTCCCCGGGCTGGTCGCCCCGCACGCCTGGCAGTACGCCGCCGTGCTCTGCGGCGTGCCGGTCGTGGCGGCCTGCGCCGCCCTGTGGTCGCTGCGCCGGGTGCGGATCTCGCCGCTCGGCGTGGCGCGGAAGACCGCCGCGTCCCCGCCGCGAGCGTGGCGGGTGATCCCGCTGCTGGCAGGGCTGGGGATGTTCGCGGGCCCGGTGTACCGGAACGGCGAGCCCGACGATCTGCCGGCCGTCGTCGCGCTCGCGCTGGTCATGGCCGGGCTGATGCTGGCCGGGCCCTGGCTGACCATGGTCGCCGCGCGCCTGGCCGCCCGGCTGACCCGGGGCGGGGCGACGCTGCTGGCCGCGCGGCGCCTGGCCGCCGATCCGAAGACCGCCTTCAGGTCGGTGAGCGGGCTGGTGCTGGCGGTGTTCATCGGAACGACGATCGCGGCCCTCGTGCCGACGGTGGTCGCCGGCCAGCAGAAGGTGGCCGGGGGCACGCTCAACGACGTTCTGGGCGCCAGGTTCGACCGGCCGGGCGTCTCCGGCCTCTCACCGCGGGCGGGGACGGAGCTCCTCGACCGGCTGCACGCCCGCCCGGGCGTGGACGTGCTGCCGATCTACGCGCTGCCGATCAATGCGCTGCCGGTCAATGCGCTGCCGGTCGATGCCGGCCCGCGGCCCGACGGCCCGCCGCCCATGCCGTACGTCGTCGAGTGCACCGACTTGGCCCGCTTCCCCGTACTCGGCCGCTGCCCTGTGAACATCGACGGCAGGGGCGCCCGGGCCGTGGCGGGCAACTTCGCCCGCATCGTCGGCGCCGACAACCCTCTCACCGTCGACAGACTCCTTCCGCTGGCGGGCCCGGCCAGTCCGCACGCCTCCACCGACGGGCTCGACCTGGCGGCCATCATGATCACCACACGCGATCCCGCGACACTGGAGCGGCTGCGCACCCTGCTGTCCGGCTACACCGTCGAAGCGCCGATGACCTTCGCCGAGATCGCCGAGGTCAGGGCGGACCTCTACGTCCAGGCGGAGAACGTCGCGCTGGCCATGGTCGGGCTCACCCTGGTCGCCGGCGCCTGCGGCCTCGTGGTGGCGGCCGGCGGCGGGCTGGTGGAGCGCAGGCGGCCGTTCACCCTGCTGCGGCTGGCGGGCACGCCCACGCGCACCCTGGCCGCGGTGGTGCTGCTGGAGTCGGTGCTGCCGCTCGTGCTGGCCGCCGCGCTCGCCGCCGGCTCCGGCTTCGGCGTGGCCGAGCCGCTCATCGACGCCCTCGCGATGAGGAGCGCGTCGATCGCGATGCCTGGGCCCGTCTACTTCGCCTCCCTCGGCGGCGGCCTGGCCGCCTCCCTCCTGGTGATCCTCACGACGCTGCCGCTGCTGCGGCGCATGACCACGCCCGACAACGCGCGTTTCGAATAGGAGCTCCCATGAGGCTCATGCCTACTGCGGCGATCACGCTGGCGTTACTCGCCCCCGCCGTCGCGGCCGTACCCCCCGCGGAGGCGGCCGGCGGAGGCTACTCGGCCACGATCCGGCGCACCGAGTACGGCATCCCGCACATCACCGCCAAGGACTACGGCGGCCTCGGATTCGGGTACGGCTACGCCTTCGCCCAGGACAACCTGTGCACGCTGGCCTCCTGGGTGGTGACGCTACGCGGCGAACGCTCCCGCTACTTCGGCCCGGAGGCCGAGTCCGACGATCCGGTCCGGCCGGTCTCCAACCTCGCCGGCGACGTCTACTACAAGAGCGTCGCCGAATCCGGCGTCGTACGGCGGCTGCTGGCCCGGCCCGCGCCGGTCGGCCCGAGCGGCGAGCTGCGCCGCCTGGTCGACGGCTACGTCGCCGGATACAACCGCTACCTCGCGGACACCGGCGTGGCGAACCTGCCCGACCCCACCTGCCGGGGCAAGGCGTGGGTCGGTCCGATCACCGCCACCGACATGTGGAACAACCTGCTCGACCTCGCCCGCATGACGTCGAGCTCCTCGTTCAAGGAGGCCGTCACCGGGATAGCCGAACCCGAACCCGAGGGACCGCAACCCAAACCGGCGGCCGGCAGCAACGCCTGGGCGCTCGGCCGTCGGGCCACGCGCGGGGGCGGCGGCATGGTGCTGGCCGACCCGCACTTCCCCTGGCAGGGGATCCGCCGCTTCTACCAGGTCCAGCTCACCATCCCCGGCGTGCTCGACGTCTCCGGCGGCAGCCTGTACGGCACCCCGGTCGTCCAGATCGGCCACAACGCCAAGGTCGCCTGGACCCACACCGTCTCCCACGCCCAGCACTTCACCGTCTACCGGCTGAAGCTCGCGGACGGCCACAGCTACACCGTGGACGGCCGGGCCGAGCCGATGGGCGAGCAGGAGGTGGAGGTCACCCTGCCGGACGGCACCGTCTCCGGCCACACGCTCCTCACCTCCCGCTACGGCCCGGTGCTCGCCATCGGCCGGACCGACGAGGCCGCGTACGCGCTGGCCGACGCGAACGCCGCCAACCTGCGGGCGGCCGACGAGTGGCTGGCGATGGCCAGGGCGGGCAGCCTCGACGAGCTGCGCACGGCCCAGCGGACCTACCAGGGGATGCCGTTCGTCCACACCCTCGCCACCGACGCGAGCGGGACCGCCTACTTCGCCGACACCTCTCTCGTCCCCCACGTCACCGACGCCGAGGCGGAGCGCTGCGCCAGGCCCTCGCCCGTTCCGGGCCTCGATGAGTACGTCCTGGACGGCTCGACCTCCGCGTGCCTGTGGGGCAGGGACGGCGACGCCGTCGTGCCGGGCGTCTTCGGGCCGGGCAACCAGCCGAGGCTGGTCCGCGCCGACTACGTGGCCAACTCCAACAACACCTACTGGATGACGAACCCGGCGAAGCCGCTCACCGGCTATCCCGAGGCGTACGGCCAGACGGGCACCGACCTGGAGCCGCGCCCGCGGGTAAGCCTCGACATGATCGCCCAGCGGCTGTCCGGCGCCGACGGGCTCGGCACGCCCGGCTTCACGCTGGAGACGCTGCAGGCCACGGTGCGCGGCAAGCGCAACCTCACCTTCGAGCTCATGCGCGACGACCTGCTGAAGCTGTGCCGCACCCACCCCGAACTCCTGGACGTGCGCGAGGCCTGCCGGACGTTGGAGAAGTGGAACGGGCGCGCCACCCTGGACGGCGAGGGCGCCGTCCTGTGGCGCGAGTTCTTCAGCCGGCTGGGCCGCCCCACCAAGCCGGGAGAGCCGGTCTTCAGCCCGTGGCGGGTGCCGTTCGACCCCGCGCGCCCGCTGACCACCCCGAGCGGGCTCAAGAGCGACGACCCGACCGTACGGCAGGCCCTCGCCGGCGCCGTGCTCCGCTTCCGGTCCAACCGGATTCCCCTGACGCTCACCCCCGGGCAGGCGCAGAGCTACTCCTCGATCCCGATTCCCGGCTGCACGGAAGGAGAGGGCTGCTTCGACCGGGTGCGCACGGGCGGACCGCTGGGCACGGACGGACGCTATCCGGAGGTGAACACCGGCTCCAGCTTCATGATGGCCGTCGAGCTCACCAAGGACGGCCCCCGCACGCGGACCGTCCTCACCTACTCCCTGTCCGCCAACCCCGCGTCGCCGCACCACACCGACCAGACGGCGCTGTTCTCGCGCGGCGGGTGGGTGACCGAGCGCTTCACGCCGGCCGAGATCGCCGCCGATCCGCACCTCGAAACCGTCACGGTCCACGGAGGGCATTGACCCGGGCAAGTCAGCCCTCTTAGCCCCCATCGGTGGACATTGAGGGTTATGCTGCCTGACAACCGCCGCGCGGGGGCCCCGGCGATCTCTGACGTCTTCGACGGAGGCCGGATGAGAGGCGACGACCACACCGCCCTTGGGTTGAGTAAGCGAGAGAGCGAGGTCATGGAGCTGATCGCGACAGGTCACTCCAATGGCGAGATCGCCCAGCGGCTGTTCCTGAGCGAGAAGACCGTGAAGAACCACGTGAACCGCATCTACGCGAAGCTGGGCGTGGAGTCGCGGGTCAGGGCCATCTGCCGCTGGCGCGGCGAGGCGGAGCCGTCCGGGGAAGGACGGGAGAGGTGCTCAGACGCCGGCGAGGCAGGCGCGGAGACCGGCGAGGCCGTGCTCAAGCTCGTCGGGCTGGACGGACAGGGCAGGGCGTAGCCGCACCGACCGCTCGCCGCAGCGCAGGACCAGGATCGCCCGCTCCTCCCGCAGCCGGGTGACCAGCCCGCCGGGGTCGGGGACGTCGAAGGCGCACATGAGCCCGCGACCCCGCGCGTTGGCGACCAGGCCGTCGGACTCCAGGCCCCGCAGGGCGCCCAGCAGCTTCTCGCCCAGGATGGCCGCTCTCGGGATCAGCCCGTCCCGCTCGATGATCTCCAGCATCCGGCGGGACCGCACCATGTCGGTCAGCCCGCCGCCCCAGGTGGAGTTGATCCGGCCGCTCACCCGGAACACGTTGTCCGGCACCAGGTCCACCCTGCGGCCCGCCATGATGCCGCCGACCTGCACCTTCTTCGCGAAGGCCACGATGTCGGGGGCCAGCCCGAGCTGCTGGTACGCCCAGGGCGTGCCGGTGAGACCCACCCCGGTCTGTACCTCGTCCAGCACGAACAGCGCCTCGTACTCGTGGCACAGGCCCTGCATGGCCCGCAGGAACTCGGGGCGCATGTGGTTGTCGCCCCCTTCGCCCTGGATCGGCTCGGCGATGAAGCAGGCGATGTCGTGGCGGAACCGCTCGAACGCCTCCCTCGCCTGCGCCAGCGCCCGCTTCTCGGCGCGTTCGACGTCCCCGAGGTGGATCGCCGGGACGTCGACGCGCGGCCAGTAGAACCGGGGGAACCGGTCGGTCTTGACGGCGTCGGTGTTGGTGAGCGAGAGCGCGTAGCCGCCGCGGCCGTGGAAGGCCCGGGTCAGGTGGAGGACCCGGGTGCCGAGACCCGGATGACGGCCGTGGGCTTCATTCCAGCGGCTCTTCCAGTCGAAGGCGCACTTGAGCGCGTTCTCCACGGCCGCCGACCCACCCTCGACGAAGAACAGGTGCGGCAGTTCCGGATCGCCGAGCACCCGCCGGAACGTCTCGACGAACTCGGCGAGGTGCACGGTGTAGATATCGGAGTTGGCGGGCTTGTTGGCCGCCACCCGGCCGAGCAGCCCGACGAACCCGGGGTCGCCGGCGAAGGGGTTGACCCCGAGCGGCGACGAGGCGAAGAACGTGTAGAAGTCCAGATACCTGCGCCCGTCACGGGCGTCGACCAGCCAGGAGCCCGCGCTCCGGTCCAGGTCGAGCACCAGCCGGAAGCCGTCGACGAGCAGGTGCCGTGCAAGGGCGTCGTGCACAGCGCTGGGGTCCATGTCGCCTCCGCGTCAGGCCGGGAGACGAGATGATTCCCTCACAGCCGGTCAACTATGTGAATGGTTTCCGCCTTACTACCGTCCAGGACAAATATTTTTCAGACGAGAAGTTTTCCCGACTACGGACGCGACCACCCCGGTGATGACGAAACGAACGTGGTTGTGTACGTTTACTTCAGAATCCGTGGCCGACACTGGGTTCAGCAAGCTTTTCTGAGGCAGGGAACATGATCGACCGCACTCACCTGGCCCGGCTGCTCGACCGCGAGCGTGGCCTCTTCCGGGAGCGGAACCCGCGCTCGGCCGCCGCGTACGAGCAGGCGAGAGGGCACCTCTTCGGCGGCGTGCCGATGACGTGGATGAACAAGACGGCCGCGGGCTTCCCGCTGTACCTGGCCGAGGCCCACGGCGCCCGCGTCACCGACCTCGACGGCCACGAGTACGTCGATCTCTGCCTCGGCGACACGGGCGCGATGGCCGGGCACTCACCGCGGGCGACCGTGGAGGCGGTCGCCGACCGGTTCGGCCGCCTGGGCGGCGCCACCGTGATGATGCCGACCGAGGACGCGGCCTGGGTCGGCGCCGAGCTCGGCCGCCGGTTCGGCCTGCCGTACTGGAGCTTCTCGCTGACCGCCACCGACGCCAACCGGTGGGCGATCCGGCTGGCCCGGGCGATCACCGGAAGGCCGAAGATCCTGGTCAACAGCTACTGCTACCACGGCAGCGTGGACGAGGTGCTGATCGTGGTCGGCCCGGACGGCCGGCAGGTGTCCCGCGAGGGCAACGTCGGCGCACCGGTCGACCCCACTGTGACCTCCCGCGTCGTGGAGTTCAACGACCTGCCCGCGCTTGAGCGCGAACTCGCGTACGGCGACGTCGCGGCGGTCCTGATGGAGCCCGCCCTGACCAACATCGGGATCGTGCTGCCCGAGCCGGGCTACCTGGAGGGCGTGCGCGAGCTGACCCGGCGGCACGGCAGCCTGCTGATCAACGACGAGACCCACACCTTCTCGGCCGGGCCCGGCGGCTGCACGAAGGCCTGGGACCTGCGTCCCGACATCGTGACGATCGGCAAGGCCGTCGGCGGCGGCATCCCGAGCGGCGGGTACGGCCTGTCGGCCGAGGTCGCCGCGCGGATCGAGGCGATGGACGGGCTCGACCTGGTCGACATGGGCGGGGTCGGCGGCACGCTGGCGGGCAACCCCCTGTCGGTCGCCGCCATGCGGGCCACGCTGGAGCACGTGCTCACCGACGACGCGTTCACCGTCATGACCGAGCTGGCGACCCGCTTCGCCAAGGGGGTCGAGGAGATCATCGGCGACCACGGCCTGCCGTGGTCGGTCAGCCGGCTGGGCGCACGCGCCGAGTATCGCTTCACCAGCCCTGCTCCGCGCAACGGCGGCGAGTCGAACGCGGCCGGCGACCCCGACCTGGACGACTACCTGCACGTCTACCTGGCCAACCGGGGGGTGCTGCTCACGCCGTTCCACAACATGGCGCTGATGTCCCCGGCCACGACCGAGGCCAACGTGGACCGGCACCACGAGGTGTTCGCGGCGGCGGTCGCCGAGCTGGTCGCATGATCCCGGACGAGATCGACCGGGTCCTGCTGCGCGAGCTGCAGCGGGACGGCCGGGCCTCCTACACCGCGCTCGCCGAGGCGACCGGCCTGTCCGCCCCCGCCGTACGGCAGCGGGTGCAGCGGCTGCGCGACGAGGGCGTCGTGCAGATCGTCGGGGTCACCGACCCGATGGCGCTGGGCCTGCCGGTCATGGCGCTGATCGGCGTACGCGTCGACAGCGACGTGCACGAGGTCGCCGACCGGATCAGCGAACTGTCCGGCGTGATCTACGTGGTGCTCACGGCGGGCTCGTTCGACCTGTTCGCCGAGGTGGTGTGCCGGGAGCCCGCCGAGCTCCTCGCGGTGCTCAACGACCACGTCAAACGGGTGCCCGGCGTCACCAGGGCCGAGGCGTTCACCTACTTCGGGATCCACACCCACCGGTTCGCCTGGCCCGGTGTCTGAAGGGTCGGTGTCTGAAGGGTCTAGAGGGCCTGCAGGAAGCGGGCGGCGATGGGCACGGCGGCGCTCCGCCCGGTGCCGCCGTGCTCGACGAACACGGCGAAGGCGAGGTCACCCTGGTAGCCGATGAACCAGGCGTGGTCCTGGCCGCCCTGCCAGTCCTCCGCCGTGCCGGTCTTGCCGGCCACCCCCTCCGGCAGGTGGGCCTCGGCGGCGGTCCCGTCGACGGTGACCGCGCTCATCAGGTCGCGCAGCCCCTCCGCCACGTTCGCCGGTAGGGGGACGCTCTGCGGCAGCTCGCCCTGGGACGCGTCATCCGCCAGCGGGCGGGCCGGCCGCCACTCGCCGCTCTTCACCGCCGCCGCGACCAGCGCCATGCACAGGGGGGTCGCCTCGACCGTGCCCTGCCCGAAGGAGTCCTCGGCGAGCGCGTCGGGGTTCTCCGGCCGTTTCAGGCTGCCGCACGTGTAGCCACCACCCTGCCCACTGCCCTCCCCGCCGCCGCTCTCCCCCTGCACGCCGAAGCCGAACGCCCTCGCCTGCTCGACCAGCCTGTCGGCGTTCAGCCGCTCGACCGTCAACCGAGCGAAGGTGGTGTTGCACGACAGGGCGAAGGCGTGGCGCAGCGTGACCGCCCCGTGGTCCTCGTCGTGGTAGTTGGGGATCGCCCGGTGGAAGGGGATCTGGTACACCGCCGGGCACTCCACCGTGGTGTCGGGGGCCAGCCCTCCACCGAGCAGGGCGGCGGCCGTGACCGTCTTGAACGTCGAACCGGGGGCGTACTTGCGCTCGAAGGCGCCCCGTCCGCCCAGACGGTCGGCGACCGCGAGGATCTCCCCGGTCGTCGGCCGTACGGCGACGATGGCGGCCCGCTGCGGCACGCCGTCGAGCGCCCGGGCCGCCGCCGCCTGAACCGACCACTCAATGGTCGTCCGCACGCCGGCCGGTTGCTGCTTGGGCGTGTAGGCGAGGACGACCTTCGACGGCGACGCGGGGTTCTCGACCCGCAGCTCCCACCCCACCTCGACACCGTTCGTGGGCGCCGCCACCTGACCCGCCAGCCCGTCGAGGTACGCGTCGGCGTCCGAGTCCTGGGGGAACTCCTCTCCCTCCCGGGTCACCGGCCGCAGCGGCCCGGCCGTCGGCGTGGTCCTGACCAGGCGGCCACCGGCTTCGATCTCGGGAAACAGGACGGCCGGCGTCCACAGGACCTTCCAGGTGGCGTCCCGTACGGCCAGGCGCAGGACCGAGTCGAAACGCCAGGGCCCCTTGTCCGGCTCGTCCCGCTCCTGCGTGAAGGGCACCTCGGCCGTCTCGTCCCCGTCGCGTTTCACGGTCCCGGGCGTGATCCGCATCGAGTTCGACAGCGCGGCGTCCTCGAACTGGCGGTGCTGGTCGGCGAAGTCGGCCGGCGGCTCGTCGACGAGGTCGCGCATCGCCTCGTAGTCGCCCTTGGCCCAGGCGTCGAAGTAGGCGGCGGCCGTCTCGTCCGGCGAGCCGTCCGGACGCAGTTGGAGCGTTCGCGGAAGGGTGGGGGACGCGACCGGCGTGGCGACCATCACCGGCTCCTGCCTGCCCGAGACCACGAGGCCGACCACGCCGAAGACGAAAATGGCCGCGGCGACCGTGACGAGGGCGAGCAGGGCCCTGTTCCGCATACGGTTCTCATATCACGCGAAAGGAGCCAAAGGTGGCAAGGAGCAAAGAACCGTTGCCAGGCCGCTATCAAGTGACCTTCGGCGAGGTGGAGCTCCTGCGCGACCTCGACCGGCCCGACGGGTGGATGCTGATCAGGGACGGCGTGCCCCAGTCGTACGTGGACCTGACCGATCCCACCTATCTGGACTTCTCCTACGTACAGCTCATCGCCGCCGTGATCGACTGCCTGCCGGAGGGCCCGCTCGACGCCGTGCATGTCGGCGGCGGGGCCTGCACGATCCCGCGCTACGTCTCCGCCCGCAGGCCCGGGTCCCGGCACATCGTCGTCGAGCCGGACGCCGGACTGGTCCAGCTCGTACGCGACCAGCTGAGGCTCAAGTCCGTGCCCCGGCTGAAGGTCCGGGTGGCGGACGGCCGCACGGCGACCGCCGCTCTGCCCGACGCCTCGGCCGACCTGTTCGTGCTCGACGCGTTCACGGGCGCGACCATGCCGGTCGAGCTCGCGACCGCGGAGTACATGGCGGAGATGGCCCGTGTCCTGCGTCCCTCCGGTACCGCCCTGATCAACATCGCGGACGGCAAGGGCCTGCCCTTCGTCAAACGGGTCGTCTCCACGGCCGCCCGCGTGTTCCCCCACACCGCACTGCTCGCCGAGCCCGGCATCCTGCGCGGCCGCAGGTTCGGCAACGTCATCCTGACGGCGGCCCCCGGGCAGTTGCCCGTCGAGGCGCTGACCCGCAGGGCCGCGGGCGGCCTCACCCAGGCCCGATGCGTCGCGGACGGAGACCTTACCCGGCTGGTCGCCGGGGCCGCCCCCATCCACGACGGCGACTCCATCCTCGCCCCCGTACCCCCGGCCGACCTGTTCGGCTGACCTGTTCGGCTGACCGGCCAGCGGCGTCGAGAGGTTCACAGTCATTGGCGCCGCCGGGCACTTCGGGGGTTTCGGGAGTCTCGGGGGTTGCGGTAGGTGAAGGCCCAGCGGTCGTCTCCGATCTTGCGGCGGGTGTAGCGGGTGGGGTGGCGGTAGCGGTCGCGGTTGTGGAACTGGCACGCCGGTCCCAGCAGTTTGAGGTCGGTCAGCCCGCCGCTGCACCAGTCCTCGGCGTGGTCGATCTGGCACATCGTGGCCGGCAGCGGGCAGCCGTCCACCCAGCAGGTCGCATACCGGGCGAAGACCGCCCGCCGCTGCGCCGGGGTCGCCAACCGCACCTTGCGGCCCATGTCCAGCACCTGCCCACCGGCGTCCATCACGATCCGCACCAAAGTGCTGGTACGGGCCAGCCGGTGCACGGTGGAGGCGGGCAGCAGATGCCCGGTCGCCAGGATCAACCCCGGCAACCCCCGCAACCACACCCCCGGCGGCGGACTGTTCACCCACACCCCCGGCCACGCGTCATCGTCGCTTTCCACACCCGGCGGAGCATCGGCTCCTGCCCGGGACATCCCATGCGGCGCCCCACCTGGCGTGAAGGCATGCCAGTAGCCCTCCGCCGGGCAGTCGTCGGCAGAGCGGTCCCCACCGGGGCTGCCGTGAGCACGGCGATCCCCAGGGCAGTCCCCGCTTGGACCGTCCTCCGTTGGAGCGCCAGTGGCGACGTCACTCTTGGTCGCGGGCTCAGTCGGGGGATCAGGGGCATGCGTCTGCTGCGCACGAGTGCGCTGCGAATTCCAGGCTCGGTGTCTGTGCGTCTCTGCCTCGTCGGCGTGACCCTGCCGGGTGTCGGCGACCTCGCCCACCTCGCCGACCTCACCAACCTCGCCGAGGTCGGCACGCTCGTCGCCGTCGGCCGCGTCGAAGTGCGGCCAGACGACGGCCGGGCCGCCTGTGGCCGGGCGCTCGGGAGCAGAGGGCTCGCTGTCGGCATCGGTTGTCGCGGCGCAAGGCGTGCCGAAGTCCTCGCTGACGCAGGCGTCAGCGCCGGGGACGGAGCCAGGGCCGCATGAACCGAGGTCTGGGCCAGGGCCGTCGCTCGGGTCGGTGCGCGAGGAGTCGCTGGTGGGGTGGTCGGCTGTGGGATCACCTGAGGGGTCGGTGCGCGAGGGGCCGCTCGTGGGGTGGTCGCCCGAGGGGTCGCTTGAGGGATCGGTGCCTGTGGGGTCAGCTGTGGGATCGCCTGAGGGGTCGGTGCCTGCGGGGTTGTCGGCTCCGGGGTTGTCGGCTCCGGGGTTGTCGGCTCCGGGGTTGTCGGCTCCGGGGTTGTCGGCTGGGGGGTCGTCGGGGAGGGATTCGGCGTTGACCAGCACCAGGAGCTCGGTCGCGATCTTGTTGTCCAGGAACGCGATGACCGCATCGGCGTTCCGCACGCTCGGGGTGCGGTCGTCGCCCTCGGCCTTGGGCCTGGCGTAGACATCGAGCAGGTGCTGCAACCGCGCGGCGGCCTCGACCGGGAGGTAGAACTCTCCCTCCAGCCCGCCGTTCCGGCGCCGCCGCACCCTAAAGAACCGGCGGTCGAAGTCGGCCTGCTCATCGCTTTCGTGGCCGTCGGGGTCCAGCACCGCCCGCAGATACCGCCCCGCCTTGGCCACCTCCGCCGCCCCCGCCGAACCTGCCAACTCCAGCAAAATCGCCTCAGCCGTCGTGACCTGATCGTCGGTCAACCCCGCGGTAGCCGTGCAGATCGCCTCCACGATCCCCTCGGCCAAGCTGCCCTCGGCGAACCGCTCACGCACCCGCGACAGGCGACCCAACTCCACGCCCATCGTCACCAACCGGCCCGCACCCGGGATCGTCATGCCCCCGACAGAGCGCAACCACAACCTGGTCGAGGCATGCCCATGGCTCTTCGCCTCCCCAGCCCGGTGGACCCGGCCCACCCGGGCGGCCAGCGCGCTGGTGATGCGGTCACGGGCCGCCAGCAACTCCTCGGCCTCGGCCAGACATACCTCCGCCGACTCAGGCACCGGCACCAGCGCCACTGCCCGCGCCGCCTCACCAACCGCCGCCACCGCCACCCACGACGACGACCCACCAGCACCAGAAGCATCCCGGTCCGGGCCCGCATCGTTCTGGTCGGCGCCCCTGGCACCGCCAGACGCGCCACCGGACTCACCACCAGAAGCACCAGCGGAAACGCCGCCGGAAGCGCCGCTGTAGGCACCCCCGGCGCCATCCGGACAAGCCGCGTCGGGAGAAGCACAACCGGGAGGATCACCGTCAGGAAAAGCACCGTCGGCGGCACCGCCATCGGTGCGCCCTGCATCCGTGCGCGCGGCATCGACGCGCGCGGCATCGACGCGCGCGGCATCGACGCGCGCGGCATCGACGCGCGCGGCATCGACGCGCGCGGCATCGGCGCCCAGGGCATCAGCACCGGCACAGGCACCGGCAGGGCCAGGGCCAGGGGCGCCGCTGTCGGCATCTCCTGCGCGAGGGGCAGGGGCGGCGGAACCGACTCCAGGGCCGAGGATGTCGGCATGGTCAGGAGTGCCATCAGGGGCGGGGCCATTCACGATTTCATCAGCGCTGGAGTCGTCAGCGCTGGAGTCGTCAACGGCAGCGGTACCCGCACGAGTCTTAAATGCTCGAATGAAGGGGAAATTCGCCGGGATACCGTGCCGGCTCGCGTCGTTTCGTACATCGGGATCGACGATCGGCACGTATTCACGGGCAAGTGCGCCCTCGGACGACCAAAGGGGCGAGCCGGCGATGAGCTGATCCCACCAGTCGCCATCACCAGTATCGTTCGAACGATGGAGGCGCTCAGGATTCATGTCGAACAGATCCATCACACCTCCCCTGCCGATTCGAAATCCTGTATGAATTCTTCCACACCAGCGCGCCACGAACACCCTGAGCAGCGATTTTGCTGGAGTCACAGGCGCGCGGGGATGACGCTGCGACAGCGAATCAAATAAATCGGCATATATCACTGCGCGACATACTGCACGACGTCGTCAGCTCCCGACACAAATCGCACAGTCACGTGCCGATCAAAGCCACCGCATAAGGGGGTCCAGCCGGACGAAAGCGCCCAAAAAAGCCGCAGCAAGGGGCGGGACGACTCCGCTAACCGTGCTCGGGCGCAGCGGCGTGACGCCGCACCCGCGAAGCGCAGGGCCGGCGGCAGCGCGGGCAGTGCGGGCAGTGCGGGCAGCGCGCGGGCAGCGCGGGCTTCGAAGATCGGGAGCCCGTGCTTCAGGGTTGTGCGGATCCTGCCTCGTGGTCGGCGACTATGGCGTCGATGCGGGCGGCGAGTTTGTAGTCGAGGTCGGTGAGGCCGCCCGCGTCGTGGGTGGTCAGCGCCAGATGCAGGGTGCGCCACCGGATGTCGATGTCGGGATGGTGGTTCAGCGCCTCGGCCTGCTCGGCGATGTCGTTGACGATCGCGATGGCCGTACGGAAGTCGCGGGCGACGACGGTCCTGCGGATCGTGTCACCCTCGCGACGCCACTCGGAAGCCTCGTACATGGGTTCAGGACATCACGAAAACCCGCCGATTGTGTAGATTCGCCGGGTGGATGACGGGGTGGACGAGCAGGTGAACGAGCGAGTGGACGAGCTGCGGCGTGAGCTGTGCGAGTACGGCCGCAGGGCGGCGGAACTCGGTCTGGTGATCGGGACCTCGGGCAACCTGAGCGCCCGGGATGGCGACCTGGTCGTCGTCACTCCGTCCGGAGTGGCACTCGACCGGCTCCGGCCCGAGGACTGCCCGGTCCTCGACCTCACCGGCCGGGTGGTCGACGGCGGGACCAAGCCCTCCTCGGAGACGCCGACGCATCTCGCCCTGTACGAGGCGACCTCCGCGCGGGCCGTGGTCCACACCCACTCGGTCTTCGCGACCGTCGTCGCGTCCACCATGACCGAGCTGCCGCCGGTCCACTACAACGCGCTGCTGCTCGGCGGCACGGTCCGGGTCGCCCCGTACGCGACGTACGGCACGCCGGAACTGGCGCGGGGAGTCCTCGCCGCGATCGAGGGCAGGCAGGGCGCCCTGATGGCCAGCCACGGCGCGGTGACGATCGGGAACGGCCTGGAGCAGGCGTTCGAGGCGACCCGCCTGCTCGAATGGCTGTGTGAGGTCTACGTCCGCGCCCTGGGGGTGGGCCGGCCCGCGGTGCTCACCGAGGACCAGCTCACCGCCGTGATCGAACGTGCGCTCGCCGGCTGACCCACGCGCCCGGAACCCGGGATGCGAAGCTCAGCCCAGCACGGCCTTCCTGGCGAGGCCGAGCGGCAGGCCGCCGGACCCGGCGATCGTGTCGTGGAAGGTCCGCAGGTCGCCCGCGTAGTCGGCCCTGATGCGCTCGATCTCCAGTGCGCCGGTGAGGTACGAGGGAGCCTGGGTGGGCCAGGCGCAGTAGCGGCTGACCTCTCCCGCGGCGGTCCCCGGCGACAGGGACGCCTTCGTGGTGAGGAACTCCTCCGCCTGCTCCGGCGTCATGTCGTCGCAGTGCAGCGCGGTGTCCACGACGATGCGGGCGGCCCGCCAGATGCGGCAGTCGAGGTGGGCGAGCTCGGTCTGCGGGGTGTCGAAGTAGCCCTGCTCGTGCATCAGCTTCTCGACGTAGAGCGCCCAGCCCTCCACGAAGTACGGCGTACGGAAGATCTTGCGGGCGCGGCGCGGATTGCCGGCCATCCACCCGAGGTGCCAGTGGTGCCCGGGGTAGGCCTCGTGGACGCTGATCGAGGGCATCTGGGCCCGTGAGTTGGTCCGCAGCCGCTGCCGCACCTGCTCCTCGGTGAAGCCGTCCGGCGTGTACGGCACGAAGAAGATCCCGTCCCGCGAGGCCGACAGCGGCGGCGGGGCGAGGTAGCTCGCCACGGCGATGATGGGCCGCTGGAACTCCGGAGACGGCTCGACGCGGCACTCCTCCCCCTCCGGGAAGGTCACCAGTCCCCGCTCGCGGACGAAGTCGCGGGCCCGCAACGTCTCGGCCTCGTACTCGGCGCGCATGGCCTCCAGGGTCGGCGGGTGGTCGTCCATGAGCGACTCCATCGCCTCCCGCCACGTGCCCGGTCCGAGGCGGGACGCGACCTCGGTCATCCGCCCGTCGAGCTCGGCCCAGGCCTGCCTGCCCTTCTCGTGCAGCTCGGGGGCGCCGTACCCGAGCATCTCCCGCTCGCGCAGCAGGGCGGAGTAGAGCTCCTCGCCCATCCGCCAGCTGCCCCCCGGCCGGAAGTCCTCCAGGAAGCGGACCAGCCCGTCGAAGGCGTCGGCGGCGGGCTCGGCGGCCCGGGCGAGCCGCGCCCGCAGCTCCGGATCGCCGACCTGGGCGGGCAGCGTCTCGGTCAGGAACCGGCGTCCCGTACGCGCCTGGTCGAGGCCGCGCCGCACCAGCAGGTCGGCGGCGATCTCGGGGACCAGGTTCGCCCGGCAGGCGGCGAGCACGGCCGGCACCTCGGCGAGGCGCGCGACGGCGGCGTCGACCAGCTCGGCCTCCGGCTTGAGGCGCTGCTGGAACGGCGTGAACATCGAGGCGAAGACCAGACCGAGGTAGGCGGCCGGATCGCGCCGCCACTCCGGCCAGCGGGCCAGCGCCACGGCGCCGCGCAGATGGGCGGCGACCAGGTCGCGGTCGATCTCGTCCCCCGGGTCCTCGGGGGTCGCCTCAGACAGCTTGCGCAGCCATTCCTCGGCCGCCCGCTCCCGTCCCGTGAAGGCGGCCTCGCTGAAGTCGCCCAGCGTGCGGTCGTACCCGTCGGCCCCCAGCAGAGCGGCCATGACCGGGTTCTCGGCCAGGTACCAATCGATGAACTCGTCCACCAGCGTCATAGCGCCCGACTCTATCCGCGACACTTGTGTGGAAGCCCCCAGATAAGGAGCAATCGGTGCCCCTGCAGATCACCGGAGCCCCCAGCGACCCCGACCTGATCCGCCTGCCCTGGGACCTCCCCCTCGAAGAATGGCCCGTCCACCACCTGGTGACGCTGCCGCGCGGCATCTCCCGGCACGTCGTGCGCTTCGCCCGGCTGTCCGGCCGGGTCTACGCGATCAAGGAGATCAGCACCCGGTACGCCAAGCGGGAGTACCGCCTGCTGTGGGATCTGGCCCGGCACGACGCGCCGTCGGTCGAGCCGGTGGCCGTGGTGACCGGGCGCAGCGCCGCCGACGGCTCGGAGCTCGACTCCGCCCTGATCACCCGGCACCTGCAGTTCTCCCTGCCGTACCGCGCCGTGCTGTCGGGCTCGGTGCGGCCCGACACGCTGACCCGCCTGCTCGACGCGCTCGCCGTGCTGCTCGTACGGCTCCACCTGAGCGGCTTCTACTGGGGCGACTGCTCGCTGTCGAACACGTTGTTCCGCCGGGACGCCGGCGCGTTCGCCGCCTATCTCGTGGACGCCGAGACCGGCGACCTCCACCCCGCGATCAGCGAGGGCCAGCGCGCCCACGACATCGACGTGGCGCACGTGAACATCTACGGGGAGATGCTCGACCTGGAGGCCGGCGGGCTGCTCCACCCGACCATCGACCCGCTGGTCTTCGCCGACCAGCTGGTCGAGCGTTATCACCGGCTGTGGGACGAGCTGACCGAGGACGAGATCATCGAGGAGGTCGACTGGCACCGGGTCGACCAGCGGGTGCGCCGGCTCAACTCGCTCGGTTTCGACGTGGCCGAGATGATGGTGCGCCGCAAGGCCGGCACGTCCCGGCTGATCGTACGGCCGAAGGTCGTGGACGCCGGGCACCACCAGCGCCGGCTGCTCCGCCTGACCGGCCTCGACGTGGAGGAGAACCAGGCCAGGCGGCTGCTCAACGACCTCGACGCGTTCCGGGTGTCGAACGGGCTGCGGCACGAGGACGAGGCGATCGTGGCGCACCGCTGGCTGGCCGAGGTGTTCCAGGCGGTGGTGAGCGCGATCCCGGCCGCCATGCGGCGCAAGCTGGAACCGGCCCAGCTCTTCCACGAGGTGCTCGACCACCGCTGGTACATGTCGGAGGCGGCCGGCAAGGACGTCGGCCTGGACGCCGCGGTGCGGTCCTACGTGGACAACGTCCTGGTGCACAAGCCCGACGAGAAGGCCGTCATCGTCACCGCGGATCCGCTGTCCCCCTGAGCTACGTGAGGGTCTCCAGGTAGCGGGCGGCGTCGGGGACGCGGTCCTCGCCGAAGACGCGGACGCCGTTCAGCTCCAGCAGCGCGGTGGTCACCCCCTGCCCCGGGGTGGTCCTGCCGCGGTGGGTGCCGTCGTAGATCCGCAGCGACCCGCACGACGGGCTGCCCTCCTTGAGGATCGCGATCCGTACGCCGGAGGACCGGGCGGCGGCGAGGGCCTGCCGCGCCCCGGACAGGAACGCCTCGGTCACGTCGGCGCCGTCCGGCGTCAGGATCCGGGCCTCTCCCGTGAGCACCGCCGCACCGCCCGCACCGCCCTCGATCTCGGCCGGCGGGCGGGGCACGGGCAGCCCGCCCTCGACCTCGGGGCAGAACGGTACGAGCCGCCCCTCCGCCCGCCACCGGGCGAGCAGGTCGTCGTCGCTCGTCTTGGCCCCGCCGTCGTACCGCACCCGGCGGCCGAGCAGGCAGGCGCTGACCAGGATCCGTTCCACGCCTCCCATTCTGGCCGCCGTACGAGGTTCCCCGCGCCCTGCCCACCGAGACGCTCGATACGAGGAAATTTCATGAAAACCGGGATTACCAGTCCGGGGAGAACAATTCTTATTCTTATGGATTAATCCATTCATCCCAGCCCGTTTCCGACTCGGGTGGCCCGTCCACCTGCTCCTCTAATGTTGGCCGCGCTGTATCGGCGAGGCGTGACGTGACGGGAGTGACGGGTTGATCGGGATAGAGGACTGCCTCTCGGAGGCCATGTCGATCCCTGGCGCTCTCGGCGCCATTCTGGTCGACCACACCAGCGGAATGGCCGTCGCGGCGAGGGGGATCGCCGATCCCGGCCGGGCGGCCGCCGGGCTCAGCGCGGCCTACCGCGCCACGCTCGACGGCGTAGCGACGGCGTCCGAGGAGACCGGCCTCCGGGTCGAGGACGTGATCGTGACCACGGGCACGTCCTACCACCTCGTACGGCCCATGGAGATGATGTTCGACGGCCCGCTGCTGCTGTGCGTACGGCTGGACGTGGAGCGGGCGAACCTCGCCCTGGCCCGGCTGCGGCTGCGCGCCGTCACGGACGAGCTGGTCGCCTCCTGATGGGAACCCGGCCCGGGTCCGCTCCGGCTCTGGACACCGTGCTCGCCGGTCTCGCCCAGGACGAGGCCACCGGCTCGCTGCGGGTGGGCAAGGAGGGCACGGTCTACCTCGTACGCGGCCGGGTGTCGTACGTGGACTGCGCGGCCACGCCCGGGGTGGAGGACCTGCTCGGCGGGTCGGGCCGGATCGACGCCGCCGGGATCCGGCACGCGCGGCAGGAGGCCGGGCCGGGCGGGGACGGCGGCGCGCTGCTCGTGAGCAGGGGTGTGCTCAGCCGGGGCGAGCTGGAGTTCTGCGTGCTGTCGGCCACGCTGGACGCCGCGTTCTTCCTGCTCGCCCCGAGGACGCTCCGGACCAGGTTCAGGGCGGGCGACGCGCACTGGCTCGGGGTCCACTGGTTCTTCGACGTGCCGGGGCTGCTGCGCGAGTGCGCCAGGCGGCGGGCGCGGCTGGAGCGGGCGTGGCCGTCGGCCGAGCTGGACGCGCGGCCGGTGACGCCCCTGCGGCGGATTCCCGGCACCCACGCGCTGCTCACCCGGTTGCAGTGGGAGCTGCTGCTGGCCGCCGACTCCACCGCCACTCCGGTCGAGCTGGCCCGCCGTCTCGGGCACCCGGCCTACTCCACGCTGCTGGCCGTACGGGAGCTCGCGGCGGCGGGCCTGCTGGCGAGGGATCAGGCGGAACCGGACGAACAGCCGGACGAACAGCCGGACGAACAGCCGGACGAACAGCCGGCCGCGCTGCCCACGCGCACGCCCCGGCCGGCGGCGGTTCCGGTCGCCGGCGCCGTGACCGACGTGAACCTGCTGCTCAGAGTGCGTGACGCGCTGGAGGCGCTGTAGTGATCGGGTGGCTCAAGCGGGCCGGAAGGGATGCCTCGGTGGATCTTCGCCACGACATACATCGGGAGCTGGTCGTCCTGCGCGAGCGGGCGCCCGAGATCACCGGGGCGCTCACGTGCACGGTCGACGGCATGCTCGTGACCACGGACCTCTCCACCGGCAACGGCCACGGCACAGGCACAGGCACCGAGCAGACGGCGGCGCTCACGTCGGCGCTGCTGTCGCTGAGCCGGAAGATGACCGATCTCACCCAGATCGGGCGGCTGGAGGAGACGCTGGTCTCCGCGGCCCAGGGGCACACCGCGTGCTACGCCGCGGGACCCACGCTCGTCCTCACCGTTCTCGCGGGCCCGGGGGCGAACCTCGGCCTGCTCCGGATCGAGGGACGCAGGGCGGCGGACAGGATCGCCGCCATCGCCGGACGCGGATAGCGCCAGCGGGCGACCGCGGACACGAACACCAACCAGGAGAGAACGCATGGCGAACATGGATGTCTCCCTCAAGGAGATGCTGACCATCGACGGCGCGGTCGGCGCGGTGGTGGCCGACTACGGAAGCGGGATGGCGCTGGGCGCGCTCGGCGGGTCCAAGGACCTCGACCTCCAGGTGGCCGCGGCGGCCAACACCGAGGTGGTCAGGGCCAAGCTGCGGGCGATCGAGGCGCTCCAGCTGAACGAGACGATCGAGGACATCCTCATCACGCTGGGCTCGCAGTACCACCTCATCCGGCCGCTGACCGGTCGCGGCGGCAAGGGCCTGTTCCTCTACCTCGCCCTCGACCGCGCCCGGGCCAACCTGGCGCTGGCCCGGCACCAGCTCCGCTCGATCGAGGACAGACTGGAGATCTGACCTCGCGAGCCTGCCAGGAGACCGCCAGGAGGCCGCCGGGGGCGGCCTCCCGACCCACCTCAACCCACTTTTGACCGCTTCTGTACGGTTGCGTGGTGAGGTGTCGTAAATGACCCGCCGAAGGCGGATTCTTGTTCTCCTGATCTGCTGCATGAGCCTGCTGATCGTGTCGCTGGACAACACGATCGTGAACGTCGCGCTGCCCGCCCTCGGGCGGGACCTGCACGCGCCGGTCTCGGGCCTGCAGTGGACGGTCGACGCCTACACGCTGACGCTCGCCGGCCTGCTCATGCTGGCCGGGTCCACGGCGGACCGCGTGGGCCGCCGGCGCACCTTCCAGACCGGGCTGGTGATCTTCTCGGCCGGGTCCCTGTTGTGCAGCCTCGCGCCGAGCCTCGCCTGGCTGGTCGCCTCCCGGGTCGTCCAGGCCGTCGGCGGGTCGATGATGAACCCGGTCGCCATGTCGATCATCACGAACACGTTCACCGACCGCAGGGAGCGGGCCCAGGCGATCGGCGTGTGGGGCGGGGTCGTGGGGATCAGCATGGCGCTCGGCCCGGTGATCGGCGGCCTGCTCACCGACAGCGTCGGCTGGCGGGCGATCTTCTGGATCAACGTGCCCATCGGCCTGCTCGCGGTGTTCCTCACCTGGCGTTACGTGCCCGAGTCCAAGGCGCCGGCCGCACGCCGGCTCGACCCGGCCGGGCAGGTGCTGGTCATCGTCCTGCTCGGCACACTGACGTACGGGATCATCGAGGGCCCGGCGGCGGGCGCCGCGGTCAGCGCCGCCTGTTTCGCGGTCGCGGCGGCGGCCCTGGCCGGGCTGGTCGCCTACGAACTGCGCAGGCCCGAACCGCTCATCGACATGCGGTTCTTCGGCAGCGCGCCGTTCTCCGGAGCGGCCCTCATGGCGGTCTCCGGCTTCGCCGCCCTGGGCGCGTTCCTCTTCCTCAACACGCTCTACCTGCAGGGACACCGCGGCCTCTCCGCGTTCGACGCCGGGCTGTGCACGCTGCCCGTCGCGGTGAGCACGATGATCGTCGGGCCGCTGTCCGGCCGGCTCGTGGGCACGCGCGGCCCGCGCGCGCCGCTGGTCGCCGGAGGCGTCTGCCTCGCCGCCGCCGGGGCGCTGCTCGCCCAGGTGACGCTCACCACGCCCCTCCCCCTCCTGCTCGGGATCTACGTGATCTTCGGTGTGGGGTTCGGCATGCTGAACCCGCCGATCACCAACACCGCGGTCTCCGGGATGCCGCTGGAGCAGGCGGGAGTGGCCGCCGCGGTCGCCTCGACCAGCCGCCAGGTCGGCCAGTCGCTGGGCGTGGCCATCGCCGGAGCCGTCGTGGCCGCCGCCTCCGGCGCGCGCTTCGTGCCGGCCGCGCGCACCGGCCACTGGATCACCGCCGCGTACGGCCTGCTCGTCCTGGGTCTCGCCGTCCTGACCACCGGCCGCTGGGCCAGGCGTACGGCGGAGCGCACGGCCGCCCGGCTGTCGGAGGGCCGGGAGGAGGCTCTGCGGGCCGGATAGCGCCCGGCTCACCCGGGGCTCTTGACCCTGTGGTCCTTGAGGTGGAGGTCGCCGCCGATCCTCAGCCGGAGCCGGTCGAGGACGTCCCGGGGCGCGAGGGCGGTCCAGATGTCGCCGACGAGGTGGGGGCTGTACTCCGGCGCCTGGTCCATCCACTCGTCCTTGCCCCTCTGGGTGGTGAAGGTGGTGAGGAAGAAGTCGCCGATCGGCGTGTGGCAGTGCCCCTGGCGGAGTTCCGCCGCGTCGATCTGCATCTTCGGGGTGCAGCCCGCCCGCGCGGCGAGTTGCTCGACGGTGGGCGGCGGGCCGTACACGGGGGTCGCGTCCGGGCCGGCGCAGGCAGAGGACAGGGCGGACGACAGGACGGCGGCCGCGACGGCGGCGAACGCGAGGGCGTGGTGACGCGGAAGTCTCAACACCTCCGAGGTACGCGGGCACGGGGCCGGAGGGTTCACCTTGGCCAAATCGCTATAGAAGGCGTTTAGGGGACATACCAGGCGAAAG
Organism: Microbispora sp. H10885; assembly: GCF_014161415.1. NCBI lineage: Bacteria > Bacillati > Actinomycetota > Actinomycetes > Streptosporangiales > Streptosporangiaceae > Microbispora > Microbispora sp. H10885. Next base: position 312,507 of record NZ_JABBWY010000005.1, read on the forward strand.
ACTCACTGGTAGCTACAAACCGAATGAGTGAGGAGCGACGTCTTGGCTGCCAACCCTTCCTCCGGAGTCCGTGCGAGCAGCCAGCCCTGGTTGCACCAGAGGGGTGTGGAGATCCAGTCGTTCGGCACGGTCCGGGACTTCCCCGTCGGCCTGCCGAGAGAGACCCGGGAGTACTCCTGCCAGCGGCTCAACCAGATCCTGGCCGACACGCAGATCCTGTACAGCCTGTACAAGAAGCACCACTGGCTCATGCGGGGGCCGACCTTCTACCAGTTGCACCTGCTGCTCGACAAGCACGCGAGCGAGCAGTTGCCGATCATCGACGCCGTCGCCGAACGGATCCAGACGCTCGGCGGGGTCGCGGTCGGCGATCCGCGCCAGGTGGCGGAGATGACCGTGATCCCACGGCCGCCGGACGGCGTGGAGGAGGTGCCCGCCATGCTCTCGCGGCTTCTCGAAGCCCACGAGACGATCCTGGTCGCCGCGCACGACGCCGCCTCCCGGGCGGCCGACATGGGCGACGACGGCACCAACGACCTGCTCGTCTCCGAGGTCGTCCGTACGGGCGAGCTGCAGGCGTGGTTCCTCGCCGAGCACCTCGTCGACACGCCGCTCGTGCGCACCTGAGCGGATCCCGGCAGCGGTCCCGGCAAGCAAGGCCCGGTAGTGATCCCGGCAGCAGGGCGCGGCCGGAATGTCGGTCGGGGGCGTTAGGTTGACGGCGTGCTCACCCCACGCGTGCTCACCCCCGCCCTGACCACACGTGCGCTCAACCGCGCCCTGCTCGACCGTCAGATGCTGCTGCGCCGCCACACCATGAAGGCGTCGGCCGCGATCGAACGCCTGGTGGGCATGCAGTCCCAGGCGCCCCTGTCGGCGTACGTCGGCCTGTGGACGCGGCTGCTCGGCTTCCGGCACGAGGACCTGGCCGATCTGCTCGTCGGCCGTTCCGTCGTGCGGATCGTGCTGATGCGCGGCACGATCCACCTCGTCAGCGCCGACGACTGCCTGGCCCTGCGCCCGGTCGTGCAGCCCGTCCTCGACCGCTGGCTCCGCACGTCGGTCGCGGGACGCCTGCCGGAGGCCGACCTCCGGGAGGTGGAGGCCGCCGCCCGCGCGCTGATGGACGAGCGGCCCCTCACGTTCACCGAGCTCGCCGCACGGCTGGGCGAGCGGTGGCCGGACGGCGAGGCCCTGGCAAGGGCCGTACGCGGGATCGTGCCGCTGGTGCAGGTGCCGCCGCGGGGCGTGTGGGGCGCCTCGTCGCAGGCCCGCCACGTCCCGGCCGAGTCGTGGCTGGGCCGCCCGCTCGGCGACGGCTCGGCCGCCGGGGACATGGTGCTGCGGTATCTCGCCGCCTTCGGGCCAGCGTCGCTCGCGGACCTGCGGACCTGGTCCGGCCTGACCGGGCTCCGCTCGGTGGTGAAGGGCCTGGACCTGGTGGCGTACCGGGACGAGAACGGCGTGGAGCTTCTCGACGTGCCGGGCGCGCCGCCGCCGGAGCCGGACGCCGAGGCGCCGGTGCGGTTCCTGCCCGAGTTCGACAACCTGCTGCTCTCACACGCCGACCGGAGGCGGATCATCGCCGACGAGCACCGGCGGCGGGTGTTCACGGTGAACGGGATCGTCCGGGCGACGATCCTGGTCGACGGGTTCGTGGCCGGGCTGTGGCGGATCGAGCGGGCCGGGGAGACGGCGACCCTGGAGATCGAGCCGTTCGCACCGCTGGATTCGGCGGCCCGGGACGCGCTGGCCGACGAGGGTGAGCGCCTGCTCGGGTTCGCCGCGGACGGCGCCACGTCGCACGCGGTCCGCTTCCTGGCATAGCCCGCTTCTTTGACGGCCCGCGCCTCCGGGACGGGAGGCGTCCGGCGGCGACGACCGATGCGTATGGACTGGCATGGGGACTGGCATGGGGACAGGCATGGAGACTCTCACGGTGACGGTGGACGCGCAGGCGAGCCCGGAGCGTGTCTTCGCCGTGCTGACCGACTGGCCCCGGCACCACGAGTGGATGCTGCTGACCCGGGCGTGGGTGGTCGAGGGCGACGGCCACAGCAGGGGCAGCAGGCTCGCGGCGACGACCGGGATCGGCCCGCTCTCGTTCCTGGACACGATGGACGTCACCGGCTGGCGTCCGCCGGACGAGGTGGAGGTCCGCCACACCGGCCGGGTCGTCCGCGGGACGGGGAGGTTCCAGGTGCTGCCCCGCCCCGGCGGCGGGAGCAGGATCCTGTGGGAGGAGCACCTGCACCTGCCCTTCGGGGTGGCCGGCCGGATCGGCTGGCGGGTCGCCGGGCCGCTGAGCGCCGTCTTCCTCCGGCTCTCCCTGCGCCGCCTCGCCGCGCTGGCCCTGCGCGCTCCCTGAGACGACCCTGCCGATCAGCCGGCCGCCATGTCGAAGAAGCGGCGCTCCAGGGCGGTCGCGCGGCCGAAGACGTCCAGCACGCGGGCCCGGCCGCTCTCGTCCAGTCCCGGGCCGAGCCGGTCGAGTTCGCCGCGCAGGAAGCCGACCCACGCCTCGAACTCCGGCCCGCTGTGCAACTCGACCCACTCGCGGTGGACGAAGGTCCCGCCCTCGGCGGGGATCCGGGTGGCCCAGCCGAGATAGGTCCACTCGGCCACGCACAGCACGGCCAGGATCAGCGGATAGTCCTGGCTGAGGCGCACCTCGTCCATCAGCGCGCGGAACTCGATCGTCACCGGTTCCAGCACGGGCGGGGCCGGATCGCCGCCGACCGCGGCGAGCGCGCGGTGGAAGTAGCCGCGCTCGGTGTCGGCCACCGTCTGCCCGAGGAAGCGGCCCACGGCCACCCGCGACTCGAAGGAGTCGGCCGCGGCGACGGCCGCACCGAGCAGCGCCGTGAAGGCGTCCACGAACTGGAAGTCCTGCTCCAGGTAGCGCCGCATGTCGGCGGTGCCGCGGCTGATCGCCGCGGCGAAGGGATGCGTGACCACCGCCGTCCAGTCGGGCTCGCTGCGGTCCCGCAGCCACGCGCTGAACACCTGTTCGTCGGTCATCCGCCACTCCTCCCCGGCACGTCCGGCGTGAACGTTTCACGATGATCTCGTACGGCGCGCCGCGTACGCACGAGACCCCGGCGGTGACCGTTGACCACCGCTGGACAGGTCCGTACCTTGAGCCTGGCGTTCCTACCCATGAATGTCGTTCACGTCCATGAATTCCTCGTGGGACCAGGATTCATCCCCTCGGTCAGGGGTCCTGCACGACACGCAAGGAGCTCGGCCTTGAGAAGGAGCACCAGAAACGCAGCCGGGGTGGCCGGCGCCGTCGCCGGGGTCGTCGCCCTGGTCGGCGGAGTCTTCACCGGCGTCTCCAACGCCGCACCCACCACCGGCGCCTACCGCATCGTCAACGGCGCCAGCGGCCTGTGCCTCACCGTCCCCGGCAACAGCGGCTCCGACGGCGTACAACTCACCGTCTCGGCCTGCACCGGCACGACCAACCAGACCTGGACCCTGTCCGCCCAAGACAGCGGCGTCCGCCTCACCGCCGGCAACAGCGGCAAATGCGCCGGCGTCACCGGCGCCTCCACCTCCGCCGGCAAAGCCGTCCAACAGGAAACCTGCACCGGCGCCACCTCCCAAACCTGGGAACTCACCGCCTCCGGATCCACCTACCGCATCATCAACGCCAACAGCGACAAATGCCTCAACACCGCCGACAACTCCACCACCTCCGGCGCCCTCGTCCAGCAGAACTCCTGCGACTCGGTCGCCACCAAACAGTGGACCCTCCAGCCCACCGGCTCCACCCCGAGCGGGACCCCCACCAGCACCCCGACCTCCACCCCCACGGGCGGCCCCACCACTCCGCCCACCACCGGGCTGGTCGGCTGGGCGACGCAGGGCGGCGGCACCAGCGGCGGCGCCGGCGGGCCGGCGACGACGGTCACCTCGCTGACCGCGCTCACCGCCGCCGTGAAGGGTGACACCGCGAAGACCGTCCAGATCAACGGCAACTTCACCTGCTCCGAGGACGTACGGGTGGGCGGCAACACCACCCTCGTCGGGGTCGGCGCGAACTCCGGGCTGACCGGCTGCGGCGTCAACATCCGCGACGTCTCCAACGTCGTCGTGCGCAACCTGAAGATCTCCAAGGTCCCGGCCGGCAACGGCAACGGCGACGCGATCCACCTCGACAACGCCAAGCGGGTGTGGCTCGACCACAACGACCTGTCGAGCGACACGAGCCACGGCACCGACTACTACGACGGCCTGCTCGACATCACGCACGGCTCCGACTACGTCACCGTGTCCTGGAACAAGCTCCACGACCACGTCAAGTGCTCGCTCGTCGGCCACAGCGACAGCAACGGCTCCGAGGACACCGGGCACCTGCGGGTGACGTACCACCACAACGCGTTCCAGACCTGCGCCCAGCGCAACCCGAGAGTGCGCTTCGGCAACCCGGTCCACGTGTTCAGCAACTACTACTACAAGAACCCGTCGTACACGGACTACAGCTACGGCATCGCCTCCACCTGCGGCGCCGGGGTCCTCGTCGAGGGCAACTACTTCGAGAACGTCGCCGAGCCCACGCACACCTCCGAAGGCTCCTCGCCGGGCGGCTCGATCGTCGCCCGCAACAACTACCTCGTGAACTCCGGCACGCCGCAGACCTCCGGCAGCGTCGCCTCCATCCCGTACTCGTACACGGTCGACAACCCGAGCGGCGTGAAGGCGAACGTCCTCGCCAACGCCGGCACCGGCAGGATCTAGGTCCAGACGCGCAGGCGCCGGCATGTCCCGGTGAAGCCAGGAGGCCGCGGCCACCCCGCCGCGGCCTCCGTCACGCCTGCCCGCGCCCCACCGGCCGCTGGTGCTTCGAGGCCCGGTACGCCTCAACGGACTTGCGTGAGGACCTCCAGATCCCGTCGGCCCCCTGGACGGCTTTGAGACGACCACGCTGAGCGGCCTGCCGGAGAGCCGCGAGGCTGAACTCATCGTCGGCGAGCGCCGCCAGCGGAACCAGACGGGCAGGCCCGGCGATGTTCGGGACGATGAAGCGGTTGAGATTGTCCTCCATCGCGCGTGCGATCAACTCGCCCAGCGCCCCGTAGTCCCCGTTGTCCGCTCGCCGCAGCGCCGCGAGGTAGGAGGAACGCTGTCGCTTCAGAATGATGATCGGAGGGTAGCGAAGTCTGACGAGAACGAGATTCACAACGAGACGTCCCGTACGACCGTTGCCGTCAAGGAAGGGGTGGATGCGCTCGAAGCCGTTGTGCAACCTGGCCAGCTCCTCGGGCAGGGGATGTTCAAGCTCGTCACCCGCCTCGATCCGTTTGCCCAGAACGCACACCTCCGTGACCCATTGACCGACCTGCTCCGGCACCAAGGGCCAGGGCGGCGGCATCATCCCTTCGGAGAAGGGCATGATGTCGTGCTCGCGGAAGTTCCCCGGCCCCTCTCGATCCGTCGCGTCCGGATGTGGTGCGACATCCCACACCGGGGTCATCGCCGCATGATGCACCCTCCGGACCTCGTTGATCGTGATGAGGTTTCCGTCGTGCCAGGCGTCCGGCTCCAACGCCTGCCCGTAAACCCACTGCGCTGCCGTGGCGTAGCCACGCACCTCGTTGTACTCGCGGAGGGCCTTCGCTCCCACCGCCCTTCCCTGGTCAAGAAGGGCTCGAACCTCGCGGAGCACGAGCGTGTTCCCCTCAAGGGCCGTAGAGTGATGGGCCTCCTCATGCCAGATGTCGTCCCAGATCTCCTGGGCCTCCCGCGGATTGGGCAAGCCGCCGAGCCGGTCGTTGAGTTCGGCGAGCGCCATGCCCAGACGTGCGTATACCGTGGTCCGACTCGGCCTGCCTCTGCCCGCCACCCGGCCGCCTCTTCCATTTTGATAAGCCTCACCAGCAGCTAATTGAACTTATCAAGTCGCTACCTATTGTGATGGTATGATCGCTAAAAGTGACGAGTACCAGGCTGGATCGTCGGCCTGTCGGCGCGGTCAGGGGGGCGGTAACGACCGGTCAGAGCTCCCCTAAGATCAACGGTCATGATTTCGGACAGGTTTTCGGTAACCCGGAGGAACACCCTGCGCCTGCTGGCGGGCGGCGCCGTGGCGGGGCTCGCCGCCGGGCTGCCCGCGTCGCCGGCGGGCGCGGCCGCCCGCGTGTGGAGCGTCACCGGCCGCGGCGCGACGTCGCTGAAGCCCTTCGACGACACGCTGAAGCGCTTCATGCAGGCACGGACGATCCCGCACGCGTCCCTCGCCGTGGTCCGCAAGGGCAAGCTGGTGCTCGCCCGGGGCTACAACTGGACGGCGGACACCTCGTTCGCGGCCGGTCCCACCTCGCTGTTCCGCGTCGCGAGCCTGAGCAAGCCGGTCACCGCCGCCGCGGTGCTGAAGCTGGCGCAGGACGGCAAGCTCAGCCTCTCGGCCAAGGTGGCGCCGCTGCTGGGGCTGAGCACGACCGCCGATCCGCGCCTCGCCGCCGTGACCGTGACCCACCTGCTCCAGCACCTCGGCGGGTGGGACTCCGAGGTTTCGGGCGACCCGATGTTCAGGGACCGGGTCATCGCGGCGGCGCTCGGCGTCCCGCTGCCGATCACGCAGGCGCAGATCATCGCGCACACGTCCGGTCTCAAGCTCGACCACGCCCCCGGCACGACGTACGCGTACTCGAACTACGGATACGTCCTCCTTCAGAAGATCATCGAGAGGGTGAGCGGCGTCTCGTACGCGAGCTACGTCCAGAGCAAGGTGCTGACACCCCTCAAGATCAAGCGGATGGCGCTCGGCAGGACCGCGAAGAGTCTCCGCAAGGCGGGCGAGGCACCGTATTTCTCGCAGTACACCGGCAAGAGCGTGATCGACACCTCGAACTCCGTGGTGCCCTTCCCCTACGGCGGGTTCAACCTGGAGAACATGGCCGCCCACGGCGGCTGGCTCGCCACGGCCGTCGACCTGGCCAAGTTCACCACCCTCTTCGACGCGGCCGGCGTGCTGACCTCGGCGTCGATCTCCAAGGCGTTCGCCAAGCCGTCGATCGGGGTCAACTCCGACGGCTGGTACTACGGCCTCGGCTGGCAGGTCCGCCCGGTCACCGGGGGCCGCAACACCTGGCACACGGGGTCGCTGGCCGGCACCTCCACGCTCATGGTCCGGCGCTACGACGGACTGAGCTGGGTGGTGCTGTTCGACCAGCGCGACGACGCCTCGGGACTGAACTACGGGGACATCGACGCCCTTCTCCACACCGCCGCGAACTCGGTGAAGTCGTGGCCCACCACCAGCCTCTTCTCCACGTACGGTCTGTGAATGTGGACGACGTGTGGGACCTCGTGGTGGTGGGCGCCGGACCGGCGGGCTCCGCCGCCGCGCTGCGGGCCAGGCAGCTCGACCCCGGCTGCCGGGTGCTGCTGCTCGACCGGGCGGCCTTCCCGCGGGACAAGCCCTGCGGCGACGGCATCGCGGCGCACGCGCGGCAGGAGCTCGCGCTGCTCGGCCTGCCCGATCTCCTCTCCGACCACCGGCCCACCCCGCGCCTGGCGGTGACGTCGCCCGGCGGGGTCCGGGTCTCGGCCGCGGTCGCGCGGCCCAACCACGTGGTTCCCCGCCGGGTCTTCGACGCCCGGCTGGTCGAGGCCGCCGCGGCGCGCGGCGTGGAGGTACGCCGCCACCGGGTGCGCACGCTGGCCGTCCGCGACGGGCTCGTCGTGCTCGACGGCGAGGTGGCGGCGCGGGTGGTCGTCGCCGCCGACGGCGCCAACTCGGCCGTCCGGCGGCTGATCGGCGTCCCGCCGAGCCCGGACCGGCACACCGCCATCGCGGTGCGCGGGTACGCCGACGTGCCGCCGGACGACGACGTGCAGGTCATCGTCATGCGGAGCGAGGGCTGGCCGGCCTACGCCTGGTCGTTCCCGGTGGGCGACGGCACGGCCAACGTCGGTTACGGGCTGCTGCTGCCGATGCTGAGACAGACCGGCCGGCCGGGGCGCGAGATCCTGCACGGGCGGCTGGACCGGCTGCTGCCCCTGCTCGGCGAGATCAGGTCGCCCGTCCGCGACCTGCGGGCCCACCACCTGCCGCTGTCGAGCGGACGGCCGGTGCCGGGGGCGGGCCGGGTGCTGCTGGCGGGCGACGCGGCGAGCCTTGTCAATCCGCTGACCGGCGAGGGCATCTACTACGCGCTGCTGTCGGGGCGGCTCGCCGCCGAGGCCGCGATCGGCTCGCCGGCGGACCCGCTGCGGGCCTACCGGCGGGCCCTGCGCCGGGCGCTCGGGCGGCACCTGCGCACCACCGACGTGCTCTCCCTGGCCGCCCGCTCCCCCGGCTTCATCGACGCGGCGATCTCCGTGGCCGCCCGCCGCACCGAGGTGTTCGACCTGCTCGTGGACGTCGGGCTCGGCGCGGGCACGGTGCCGCCCCGCCTGGCCGGCGCGGTCGCCCTCCGCTGGCTTCGAGACCTCACCTGAGCCGGTTCGCTCAGGCGGACGCCCAGAGGTCCTCGTCCGCGTCACCGGCGGCCTGGGGACCCATCAGGCCGAGCCCGCCGTCCACGAAGACCGACGCGCCGGTGACGTACGACGAGCCCGGGCCGGCCAGGAAGGCGATCACCTGGGCGACCTCGCGGGCGTCGCCGGGACGGCCCAGTGGGTAGCCGGGCCGGGTGCCGGGCCGGGGCGGCCGGTCCTCCTGGCCGGTCATCGGAGTCGCGATCTCTCCGGGGGCCACGGTGTTGACCGTGATGCCGTGCCTGGCCAGCTCCAGCGCGAGCGTGCGGCTGAGCATCCGCAGGCCGCCCTTCGCCGCGCAGTACGGCCCCGCTCCCAGGCGGGGATACTCCTCGTGGACGCTCGTCACATTGATGATCCGCCCGCCCGCGCCGCGCTCGATCATCCGGCGGGCGGCGCGCTGGGAGCACAGGAACGGCCCGTCCAGGTCGACCGCCACCACCTCTCGCCACCGGTCGTAGCCGATGTCGAGCAGCGGCTCGGCCGTTCCGGTGCCCGCGTTGTTCACCAGCACGCCGAGGCCGCCCAGCTCGCCGGCGAGTTCGTCGATCACCTCGGCGGCGGTCACGGGGTCGGTGAGGTCGTGCCGCCGGACGGCCGCGCGGCGGCCCTGCTCCGCCACCTGCGCGGCCGTCTCCCGCGCGCCCTTCTCGTCCTGGTGGTAGGTGACCCCGACGTCGAACCCGTGCGCGGCGAGCGCCACCGCGGTCGCCCGCCCGATCCCCGAGTCGGCTCCGGTGACGATCGCCACCTTGTCGTAGTCGAAGCGCGAGATCGGCGCCGTCACCTCGCTCATGGGCCTCCCCCTCCGTGGGCGTACGGCGTACCCGGGAGGCCCTCCTTCACACGCCCCTTCAGCCGCGGCGGGCGCGGGCCAGGGCGGCCAGCCGCACCTTCTGCTCGGGGGTGAGCCGGGCCAGCCGCTCGCGCGGGACCGGCCGCCGCAGGATCTCGTCGGTGCCGATCAGGGCCTCCGCGTGGTCGGCGGCGACCCGTACGCCGTCCTCCGATGCGGCGTCGGCCGCGAGCGGGGCGATCCGCTCGCGGTACCCGTCGTCGGCGAGGGCACGGGCGAGCAGCCCGGCGGCGCGTTCCTCGTCCCAGTGGGACACGGGCAGCCACTCCGCCACACCCGCGCGGTCGAGCCGCTCCGCGTTGTCGGGGCGGTCGACTCCGTGGGCGAGCAGCACCTGCGGGGTCGACGACGCCAGCGCCCGGGCGAGCGTGCCGATCCCGCCGTGGTGGACGACGGCCGCGACACGAGGCATGAACGAGGCGAACGGCGCCGAGGGCACCCACTCCACCCCGTCGGGCAGCGACTCCGGCTGGAACGCCGGGTGCCGGTTCACCAGCAGGGCCCGCCTCCCGATCCGCCGGCACGCGGCGGCCGCCACCTCGTAGAACCGGTCGTGCAGCACCTGGCCGGTGCCACCGGTGATCAGCACGGGTGGCTCGGCCCAGTCGGGGACCGGCCCCTCCGCCGTGTCGCCGAGCACGAACCCGCAGCGCACGGCGTTCGCGGGCGCCGGCAGGCCCGCGGCGTCGAACCACTCCGGCCACAGCACCAGCTGGACCGGGGCGTTGTTCAGGTAGGCGGCCCAGTCGCGGACCGGGCGCAGGCCGAACGTCCGGTAGACCTCGTCGTACCCCTCACCGAGCACGTGCCGGAAGAGGTTGGCGAGGACCGGCAGCGAGACGTACTGGTGGGGCGTGACGGACGCCAGCGCCACCGGGACCCCGTGCAGCTCGGCGGCCATCAGCGCGGCGATGCCCGAGGTGTGCCGGGCGACCACCACCGTCTCCCCCGGCCGGTAGTGCGCCTCGATCATGCGCACCTCCTCGACCAGCAGCTCGAAGAGGCCGTTGCGCCGGTAGAGCCGGAGCACGCCGTCCGGGTCCTTCAGCGGGTCGAGCATGTAGCGCCGGGCGTCGTCCAGGTGCCGGTCGTAACCCTCCGCGGTGTCGATCGGCAGGTGCCGCAGGCCCGCGGCCGCTATCCGGTCGGCGAACCAGGAGTGCGTGAGCACGGTGACCTCGTGACCGCGCTCCGCCAGCTCACGCCCGATCCGTATGAAGGGGAGCACGTCGCCGTTCGTGCCGTGGGTGCTCAGCAGCATCGTGGCCATGCGGATCAGCCGTTCCCCGATTCGAGCCCTGATTCGAGCAGGGCGTCGATCTCCTCGTCCGACAGGCCCGCGAGCTCGTCGAGCAGCCCGGCCAGCTCCTCGTCGCCGGTCTCGGCGAGCTGCCGCTCCTCGATCACCTTGGCCACCTCGGCGATGGTGAACGAGGTGGTGTAGAGGGTGTCGAAGGGCAGCTCCACCCCGAACTCGGCGCGCACCCGGGCCATGAACTGCACCAGCCGCAGCGAGTGGCCGCCCAGCTCGAAGAAGCCGTCGTTCACCGAGGTGGGCGGCTTGTCGAGCAGCTCCGCCCACCACCGCATGACGGTCGCCTCGACGGGCGTCGCCCCGGCCACCTCGGTCGCCGGGCGCGCGGCCCGCATCGCGTCCAGGATCGCCTCGGGGCCCGTGAGCCGGGTCGCGATCCGCTCGACGGCCGCCCATCCGGCGGGCACGGCCGTCGGATCGATCCGGACGAGCCCCGCTGCCCTCTCCTCAGCAGGGCCCGATGGGTGGACAGGTGAGTGGACGGGTGAGTGGACGACGGCCGCGGCGTCGGCCGCGGTGAGGACGTACCACGCCGCCTCCTCGCCGTACGGCTCGGCGGTGGCGGGCAGGGTGGCGAGGAAGTCCCTGGCGGGCTGGTTGCGTTCGGTCGCCCGGAACGACAGCGCGACCCGGGCCAGCCCGCGGTCGCGCGCGAGCGCGCCCAGGTGGGCGAGCATGCGGTGCTCGACCCCGCGCCCGAGCGCGCGGCAGCTCAGCAGGAACGCGCCGGCGCGCAGCGCGTCCCCGTCCGTCCGCACGTCGGTGAGGCCGACGACGCCGTAGTCGCCGAAGCGGTCGCTGACGTCCACGACGAACGTCTCGTCGCCGTCCAGGCGCCGGGTCCCCGAGAGGTTGAACTGGTTGGTCCGCTCGGCGAGCTGGGCGGCCCGCGCCTCGTGTTCGGGGCCGGCCGGGGTGATCGTCACCCGCAGGTCGAGCGTGGCGAAGAAGTCGGCGAGGGACATCTCGTCCCTGGCCTGCTCGCGCCGCCGTTCCTCCTGGTAGCGCCGGGTGCGCTCGCGGTCGGCCTCGGTGACCGCAGCGAGGTCGAGCGGCCAGCAGTGCCGCAGGAAGGCCGCCGCCTCCGCGGCGCGGGGTGGCATCTGGAGGGTCAGCACCTCGGGGCAGCCGGCCCGGACCTCGGCGCACTCGACCGGGCTGTCGTCGAGGAAGACGAAGGAGTCGAGCCCGAGGTTCAGCTCGTCGGCCAGCGAGCGCAGGGCCTGCGACTTGGCCTCCCAGCCGACGCGCATCGCCGTGACGTCGTCCAGGCCGAAGGGCAGCCCGGGATGCCGGGCGAAGACCTCGCGGACGTCCTTCTCCTCGTTCTTGCTGCACAGGCACAGCAGCCGGCCCGCCGCGACCTGCCGGGCCAGTTCCCGCCAGATCTCCTCGCGCTCGGGGCCGATCACGACACCGTCCGGGCCGTCCTCGCCGACAACGCCGTCCCACAGGGTGCCGTCGCAGTCGGCGACGACGACCTTGGGACGCGGGGTGGTCACGGCCTGCAGGCGGCGTACGACCGCCGCGGCGAGCGCGGCGAAGTAGTGGTCGGTGTAGGGGACGTTGCCGGTCCGGTCGGCGAACGCGTCGTGGACGGCCTCCGGGTCCGCCGGCTCGTACGGCTCGGCCGAGGTGAGCACGGCGACCGCGCGGTCGTCCTCCAGCGTCTGGGCCAGCCTGGCGGTCAGGCGCGCGTGGGCGCCGGTCGAGCCGTGCTCGGGCGAGGCGGGGCAGACGGCGACGAGGTGGGGGGTGCCCGCCGCGGCCGCCGACGTCCGGAGCGCGGTGGCCAGGTCGTCCGCGGCGGCGTCGAGAGCGGCCCAGTCCCCGCCGGCCGCATCCGCCGCGCCGGCCGTGAGGTCTTCGGCGCGGACGAGGACGACCACGGCGCCGGCCCGGCCGAGCACGCTGCCCGGGTCGAGCAGGGAGGGGAAGACCTGGTCGTACGGAGCGAAGGCGACGTCCCCCTCGGTCCCCAGCTCGGCGAGCCAGAATCTCAGGGCGTCCCCGAGCGGCTCGGCGGTGAAGGTCGCGGCGACCCCCAAAGCGATCTTGCTCACTGCGGATCCCCTCTCAGCCGGAGACGGCTTGGAAGTCGGAGACGGCTTTCAGTCGGCCGTGCTCTCAGTCGGACGGGGCTTTCAGTCGGACATGGCGACGAGGACGCGGCGGGAGCCGGTGAAGGGCCGGCGGCCGTGACCGACGAGCACGTTGTCGATCAGCAGCAGGTCGCCGCTCCGCCAGTCGACGTCCACCGCGTTGTCCAGGCCGCGGTCGCGCGCCTGGATGACGTAGTCGCCGGGGATCGGCGCGCCGTCGGGGAACGTCACGGACTGCGGCAGCTCCTCCGGCGGCATGAGCTCGGCGAGCATGGCGGCGGTCTCGTCGCCGAGCGAGGCGGGGTGCCACTGGTCGGCCTGGTTGAACCACACCTCGGCCCCGGTCACGGGGTGCCGGGTGGTGGACGGCCTGATCTGCGAGACCCGCACGCCGCCGTCGGGCCGCCACTGCCAGTCGGCTCGGATGCCGTCGAGGAACTCGGCCACCTGGTCGCGGTCCTCGGTCTCGAACGTCTCCTGCCAGCTCTTGCCGAGCCCCCGGCCGGCGTGCAGGTTCTGGGTGTAGCGCACGCCCTTGGCGAAGGCCTCCCTGACCTCGTCGTCGAGCGACTCCAGCCAGCGCACGCCGTCCACCACCGGGGTGGCCCCGCCGGTCTCGGCCGCCTTCTCGCAGAAGAACAGCAGCCGGGAGGGCCAGGTGGCGGAGTACGACAACTCGTTGTGCATAGAGATCGTGTACTCGGGCGGGTACTCGGTGGAGGTGTAGACGTTGCCGCCGACCTTGGTGCGGGGCGAGTTGCCGTGGACGTACGCCAGCCGGTTGGGCAGGAGCATGTCCATGACCGGGTCCAGAGTCTCGGGCGTGACGCCGAAACCGCGGAAGACGAGGGCCTTCTCCCGTACGAGCAGATCGCCCACGTCCAGCCCGCGCAGGCGCTCGACCAGCCCTTCGGGAGTGGCGGGGCCGTCCGGGTTTATCTCCAGGGGCGTCCAGCCGTCGTTCATGCGTCCTCCTGCTGAGCGATATCCGGCCGTGATCGGCCACGACGACAAGTCGAATTGAGGAGGCAGGCGGGCCCTCGAATAGGCGGCGCCCCTGCGGAAATTCATTCCGGCGGCCAACATAGAACCCCGATAGGGTGCCGCGCAAGAAACAAGTTACACGCCTTTTCCGACCACCTCAGTCAGGTTATTCGACATCTTGCTGTGGCACTCGGCAAGGCCTGTGCGGCCGAACCTTCCCTCGTCTGCGCATGATCACGGAAGGTCGATTTCCTCTTACCGAATGTGGCCAACAGCAGGTCAATGTAAGGCTTGCGTTACCAGGGTGTATCACGTATCGTAATAATCCTTTCGTGGGAGCGCTCCCATGCGTCCCGCCGCCAAAAGTGGCGGGATATGCGGCGACCCCTGCGGAATTCAACGTTCAAGCGTTTCTCGATCAACCACTTTTCCGTCTGGTCAGTTGGCGCCTGCGCATTTGTGCGCAGAGAGGAGAACGCTCGGTGACGATAACGCCGACGACTGACAACGAGCATCTAATAGCGTCGCTTTCCCCACGCAGGCAGGAGGCGCTGCGCCGGCTGCTCGCCGCCCGGGCGGCCGCCGCAGACGCGATCACGCCACGCGGCGCGGGGCCCGCCCCCTGCTCCTATGAGCAGGCCCAGATGTGGCTCGGCGCCCGTTTCGCCGAAGGCGCCCCGGCGCCGAACGCCACGATCGGCCTGCGGCTCGCCGGCCCGCTCGACGTCCGGGCTCTGACCATCGCCCTGGACACCCTGGTCGAACGCCACGAGATTCTGCGCACGGTCTACGAGGGCGACGGGCCCGAGCCCCGGCAGGTCGTCCTCGACCCCGGGCCCGCGCCTCTCGACGTCATCGACCTGCGCGACCTGCCCGAGTCCGAACGGGAGGAGCGGGCCCGCGAGATCACGTCCCGGGCCGCGGTCGAGCGCTTCGACCTGGAGACCGGGCCGGTCTACCGCACGACGCTGGTCCAGCTGGGCGACGAGGACCACGTGCTGATGTTCGTCTGCCACCACATCGCCTGCGACGGGTGGTCGGTCGGCATCATCGTGGACGAGCTCACCACCGTGTACGCCGCCGCCCACGAGGGCCGCCCCGCCGGGGTCGCCCCTCCCCCGCTCCAGTACGCCGACTACGCGGCCTGGTCCCGGCGTGAGCTGACCGGCGAGCGGCGGGAACGGCGGCTCGCCTACTGGCGCGACCGGCTCGACGGCGCCGCCTCCGTCGAGCTGCCGATCGCCAGAACCGACCAGGCCGTCCCCGAGGGCAGGCGAAGCGACTGCCACCTGTTCACGCTGCCGGAGGAGGTCCTGCGGGCGCTGCGTGAGGCGGGCGGCCCCGGGACCACGCCGTTCGTGGCCCTGCTCACGGTCTTCTCGATGGCGCTGGCCCGCTACACCGGCCAGGACGACCTGACGATCGCCACCGTCGACGGCGGGCGCCGCCGGGTGGAGCTGGAGCCCGTGCTCGGCTGCTTCGTCAACGCCCTCCCGCTGCGCGCCGACCTGTCGGGCAACCCCTCCTTCCGCGAGGCCGCGGCGGGGGTGCGGCGCCGCCTCGGCGAGGCGCTCACCAACCACCTGCCGTTCTCCGAGCTGGCGGGGGCGCTGCGCGACCGGGACGCCCGCAACTTCTCGCTGTCGACCGTGGGCTTCTCGCTGCGGGTCTTCCGCGACCAGCGCGGGCGCTGGCCGGGGCTGGAGGCGTCGGTCTGGGCGCACGAGGTCGACGACTTCACCTACGACCTCGCGCTGCTGGTGCACCTGAACGGCGGCGGCGACCCCGAGCTCTACCTGACCTACCAGAAGGACCGGTTCGACGCGGACGCGGTCGCCCGGCTCGCCGGGCACTACCGCGCGCTGGCCGAGCGGATCGCCGCCGCCCCGGACACCCCGCTCGCCGACCTGGACCTGCTCACCGACGCCGAACGCGATCTCGCGCTGGGCGCCTGGAACGACTCGGCCCGGCCGTACCCGGATGTGGCCCTGCCCGAGTTGCTGGAGCGGCACGCGGACTCCGATGCGGTCGCGGTCGCGTTCGAGGGCCGCACCACGACGTACGCCGAGCTGCACGCCCGCGCCAACCAGGTCGCCCACCTGCTGCGCGAGCGGGGCATCGGGCCCGAGGACACAGTGGGCGTGCTGCTCGACCGGAGCCCGGAGCTGATCGCCTGCCTGCTCGGCGTGTGGAAGGCCGGCGCGGCGTACCTGCCGATGGATCCCAAGTTCCCCGCGCAGCGCGTCTCGGACATGCTGTCGATCGCCGCGACCCCGCTGGTCCTGACCTCAGCGGGGTACGCGCACCTGTTCGACGGCGTCGACGCGCTGGACGACGTGGTCGACGTGGGGAGCGGCGTGCTCGACGCCCTGCCCGCGGACCCGGTGGGCGTGCCGTACGACATCGACCGGCTGGCGTACGTGATCTTCACCTCGGGGTCGACCGGGAAGCCGAAGGGCGTGCAGGTCACCCACCGCGGCCTGGTGAACCACGTGTGGTGGGCCGTGGAGGACCTGGCGAGCCAGGGCGACGGCGGAGCGCCGCTGTTCGGCTCGGTGGCGTTCGACCTCGTGGTCCCCAACCTCTGGGCGCCGCTCGTCACCGGCCAGCGGGTCACCGTGCTGGCGCAGGACTTCGACATGGGCGAGCTGGGCGCGCTGCTCGTCGCGGGCGGGCCGTACAGCTTCATCAAGTGCACGCCCGGACATCTGGAGGTGCTCGGCCACCAGATCGACGCCCGGCAGGCCGAGGCGCTCGCCGGCACGATCGTCGTGGCGGGCGAGGCGCTGCCCGGGTCGATGGCCAACCGGTGGATGGAGATGCTCGGCCCGGGGCGGCTCGTCAACGAGTACGGTCCCACCGAGGCGTCGGTCGGCACGTGTATCTACCCGGTCCGGGACGCCCAGCTCGTGGAGGTCGTGCCGATCGGGCGTCCGCTGCCCAACATGCGGATGTACGTCCTCGGCCCGAACCGGCGGCTGCAGCCGGTCGGCGTGCCGGGCGAGCTGTACGTCGGCGGCGTGGGCGTCACCCGCGGCTACCTGAACCGGCCCGACCTCACCGAGGAGCGGTTCCTGGCCGATCCCTTCGTGCCGGGCGGGCGGATGTACCGCACCGGCGACCGGGTCGCCTGGGCCCGCGACGGGAACGTGGTCTTCCTCGGCCGCTTCGACGACCAGGTGAAGATCCGCGGCTACCGCATCGAGCTGGACGAGGTCAGGGCGGCGGTGCTCGACCACCCCGGCGTGCGGGACGCGGTCGTCGTCGTGCACGCGTTCACGCCCGAGGACAAGCGGCTCGTCGCCTACTACGTGCCCGAGG
This sequence comes from Microbispora sp. H10885, assembly GCF_014161415.1. Lineage (NCBI taxonomy): Bacteria > Bacillati > Actinomycetota > Actinomycetes > Streptosporangiales > Streptosporangiaceae > Microbispora > Microbispora sp. H10885. The sequence goes on from NZ_JABBWY010000005.1 coordinate 329,572, forward strand.
CGCAGGAGCCCGGAGACCTCGCGGACCACTGCGCGGCGCGGCTGCCGGAGTACATGGTCCCGTCGATGTTCGTGCCGCTGGACAGCATCCCGCTCAACGCGAACGGCAAGGTGGACCGCAAGGCGCTGCCCGACCCGGTCGTCCGGGCGACGGAGGACCTGGCGGAGCCGGAGACCGAGACCGAGATCGTGGTGGCCGGGGTCTGGCGGGAGGTCCTCGGCATCGAGGCCATCTCGATCGACAGCGACTTCAACGCGCTGGGCGGCCACTCGCTGCTGCTCATCCGCATGGTCGCCAAGCTGCGCCAGGCGCTGCCCTCCGACGGCTACCAGGTGACCGTGCTCGACGCGATCGCCAACCGCACCGTGCGGGAGCTGGCCGCGCTGATCGACAGGGCCAACGGCACCCCGGAGGGCGCCGCGGGCGAGGGCGCGCGGGGGCTGCTGGTCGAGCTGACCCGGCCGGTGAAGACGCCGACGCTGTCGCTGGTCTGCATCCCGTACGGCGGGGCCAGCGCGATGGTCTACCAGCCGCTGGCCGACGCGCTGCCGGCCGGGCACTCGCTGTTCTCGGTCGCCCTGCCGGGCCACGAGCTCGGGGTCGAGGAGAGCCCGATCCCGTTCCACGAGGCCGCGCAGCGGGTCTGCGACGAGGTCGTCGAGCGCGTGCGCGGCCCGGTCGCGCTGTACGGCCACTGCGTCGGCAGCGCGCTGACCGCCGAGATCGCGCGCAGGCTGGAGGCGGAGGGGCGGCGCGTCGAAGCCGTCTACACCGGCGGGAGCTTCCCGTTCGCCACCCCCACGAAGGGCCTGAACGGCCTGCTCGGCCGGATCTTCCGCAGCAAGGCGCTGGACAACGCCAACGCGCACGCCAACTGGCTGCGCGCGATGGGCGCCGACCTGCAGGACCTCGACCCCGAGCAGGTCGACCACATCATCAGCACGATGCGGGTGGACGCGCGGGCCGGTGAGGACTACTTCAGCGAGCTGGTCGAGCAGCAGAGCCCGCAGCTGCGCGCCCCGGTGATCTCCATCGTGGGCGACCGCGACGCGCTGACCGACTTCTACGAGGAGCGCTACCGCGACTGGCACTGCGTCTCCGAGACCACCGCGCTGGTCGTGATGGCCGAGGCCGGGCACTACTTCCTCCGGTACCGCACCGAGGAGCTGGCCGCGATCGTCACCACCGCGCACACCTCCGTGGACCGTCCCGAGGAGTGGCACGTCCCGGCGCCCGGCGACACGGCGACCTGGTGGCGGGAGGCCGTCTCGTCCGACCGGAAGGCCGACACGGACGGGCCGCAGCCCACCCTCGGCCGGTTCTTCACGGTGGCGACCGGCCAGATCGTCTCGATGATCGGCGCGGTGATGACCGAGTTCGCCGTGCCGATCTGGGCGTACCTGAAGAACGGCTCGCTGGTGCAGTTCGGCCTGTTCGCCATCGTCGGGCTGGTGCCGGGGCTGATCCTCGCCCCGCTGATCGGCGCGCTGGTGGACCGGTACGACCGCAAACGGGCGATGCTGGTGGCCGACGGCATGTCCCTCGCCGTACAGGCCGGGCTGCTCGCGCTGATGGTCTCCGACACCCTGAACATGCCGCTGCTGTACGGCCTGCTGGTGCTGCTATCGATATCGGTGACCCTGCAACGGGTGGCCTGGCAGTCGGCGGGCCCGCAGCTCGCGCCCAAGGCCTACCTGCATCACGTGGGAGGGGTCGTCCAGCTCGGCAACGCCGTGGCCCAGCTGATGGTGCCGCTGTTCTCCGTCGCCGTGCTGGCGCTGATCGGCATCGAGGGCATCCTCACGGCCAACGTGGTCTGTTACGCGGCCGCGTTCACGGTGACCCTGCTGGTGCGCTTCCCGGCCAGCATGGCCTGGCGGCGCCGGGAGACCGTCTCCGCCGAGATCCGCAACGGCTTCCGCTACCTGCTCCGGCGGCGGGGCCTGCGGGCGATGGCCTTCACGATGTTCATCGTGAACTTCTTCCTGTTCACCGGGTTCATCATGATCCCGCCGCTGGTGCTGTCGGTCGGCGAGCTGGCCGACACCGGGCGGGTCGCGCTGCTCGCGGGCATCGGGGCGGTCTGCGGCGGCCTGGTCATCACGCTGTGGGGCGGCCCGCGCGACCGCCGGATGTTCGGCATGCTGGCCGCCGCCGGAGTGCTCGGGATCTTCTGCGCCATCGCCGGTCTGCGGCCGTCGCTCATCCTGATCACGCTCGGCGCGTTCGGCATGTCGCTGATGATGACGATCAGCGACGGCATCTGGCTGACGATCATCCACTCGAAGGTGCCGCAGCGCTACCACGCCCGCGTCATCTCGATCAACCGGATGCTCGCGCTGTCGACCCAGCCGGTCGGGCTGGCCGTGCAGGCCTGGCTGGTGGGGCTGGTCTTCGAGCCGCTGATGCGGCCGGACGGCGCGCTGGCCGGCTCGGTCGGCAAGGTCCTCGGGGTCGGCGAGGGGCGCGGGATCGGCCTGCTGTACGTGGTCTGCGGGCTGGCCATCGCCCTCACGATCACGATCGCGCTGCGTCACCCGGCGCTGGCGCGGTTCGACCAGGAGACCCCGGACGCCGAGCCCGACGACCTGGTCGGCCTGGAGGCGCTGCGCAGCCGCGCCGAGGCGCCGCCCGCGGCGGTCGAGGTCAAGGCCTGACGAAGAGTGGCTCGCCGGCCGCCGTTCGCGGCGGCCGGCGGTCCGCACGGCGGCCCACAGGTCGGCCCACAGGTCGGCTCACAGGTCCGCGACGAGCAGCCGGTAGCCGGCGTCGTACTCCTCCAGGCCCAGCAGGTCGCGGTGCCGCTCGTGCCAGCGGCCCGACTCCAGGTCGGCCGCGAGCCGGTCGAGGGCCGGCCGTACGATCTCCGGGCCGAGCTGGCCGAACACCGACATGCCCGACTGGGCGACGGGGTCGAGATAGGCCCCCGGGCGGCGCCAGTAGGCGGCGCCGAACCCGTCGGCGCAGTCGTGCGGGACCGGCACGGCCTCCACCCTGGCGCCGCCGAGCATCCGGCCGAGCTCGGCGATCGAGGGGGTGCGGCCCTCGTCCAGCGCCACGCCCTCGGGCAGGTACTCGGCGAGGAACCAGTAGTCCCTGGTGACCTCCTGGTCCCAGGTGAGGATCACCACGCGGCGCCGGGCGACCCGGCGCATCTCGGCGATCCCGGCCGGGAGGTCCGACCAGTGGTGCACGGTCAGGATCGCCATCGCGGCGTCGGCCACGTCGTCGGCGAGGGGCAGGGCCTCGGCCCGGGCCCGCACCGCGGGGGCCGCCCCCGGCGGCCGCTGCGCGATCATCACCGCGCTCGGCTCGACCGCGAGCAGGGTCCGCGGCGGCTCGTACGACCCCGCGCCCGCCCCCACGTTGACGACCGTGGCGGCGTCCCCGATCGCGGCGGTGATCCTGGCGGCCACCCTCGGGTCCGGCCTGCGGACGGCGCTGTACGTCGTGCCGATCTCGTCGTAAAGCGTCATGACCCCAGTATCGGCATCCGCCGCACTCGGTCAGGCGAGCCAGTCCAGCCACTCGCCGTGCGGGCCGGTCATGGCGAGCGGGCGGCCGTCGAGCGCGGTCAGGAACGTCAGCCGGTCGCCTGGCAGGGCGGCCCTCAGCCCCGCGAGCACCGAGGGCAGCCGGGGCGCGCCCTCGTTGGAGATCCACCGCACCGGAAGTCCGTGGGCCCGCAGGCCGCGCACCAGTGCCACGAACCGGTTCCGCGCTCCGGCGTCGAGGTACGGCATCAGCGCGCTGTGGAAGACGACGACCGTCGCCCCGGCGGGGGCGGCGGCGACGAGATCGGGCAGGACGGCCGAGGCGTCTCCTCGCACCAGGCGCGGCGGGTCCCGCCGCGCCATCCGCACCGCCCCGCGCAGCCGCGCCAGCCGGTCGTCCTGTCCCGGCCAGACCAGGCACTCCAGCCAGCGCACGGCCTCGTCGTCGCGTACGTCGACGGGGTCGAGGTCGATCCCGGCCCGCCACACGATCTCCGGCGGGTGGTCCGGCACCGGCACCCGGCCGTTCGTCCGGCAGGTGAGCAGGACCGGGCTCGCGGCCGGTCCGATCTCCGGCCCAGGGCCGGCAGGGTCGTCGTAGCGGTAGCGGTAGCGGTCCGGGTAGAGGCACAGCCCCGCCGACGCGCCCACCTCGACGAGGGCCAGCGGCCGCGGCAGCGCCGCCAGCACGGGCAGCAGGCTCGCGCACCGGCCCGTCTCGTTGGTCTGCGTCCGCCGGGCGAGCACGGTCTCCCGCACGCGGTCCCAGTGCCGTACGGTCCAGGCGCGGAAGCGGCCGAAGTCGTCGTACGGCCCGCCGAGGAAGCGCACCGCGGCGAACAGCAGGTTGGGCTGCCGCTTCGGCTCCGGCAGGCCGTCGATCAGTTCGAGCAGCCCGGGGTCGGCGGCCACGGCGAGGCCCAGCGCCTCGTAGACCGGGCTGTGCCCCCTGGCCTCCCGCTCCGCGAAGTACCGGTACCACTCCGCCGTCTTCATGCCCCCATCAAACCAACCCGGATCGACGTGCGGCACGACCGACCGCACATACTTGCGAATTTCCCGGTATGGCGGGACGCAAGATCGATAAGGTGCGCGGGTGATCGCATCCCGGTGGACACGCGTCGCGGGGCCGGCGCTCGTGACCGCGCTCCTGACGGCCGGGCTCGCGGGCGAGCCGGATCCTGGTGGGAATACGGTGACCTGCTCCTACGCCTTCGGCGGCCTGGTGTCGCTGTCCTGCGGCGATCCCGCGATTGAAGCGAGGATCAGGGCCAACGCGCTCACCCCGGAGGAGGCGAAGGCCATCGACTGCCCGCCGGTCCTGTGGGACGACGACCAGAGCGCGGCGGAGATCCTGGAGGCTCAGGACCCGGCCTTCGCAGACGACCAGTCCACGTACCCACTTCGCGCGCCCGATCCGGCGGTCGCCGCACGGGTGAACCGGGCGTGGGACCGGATCGAACGGTGGCTGGCCGCGCACGCCTCGGCCACGCTGCGACAGCTCAAGCTCGGCGCCGACCCGGAGGACCTCGCCCGATGGGAGGCCACGCACTCACGCCGCCTGCCCGACGACCTGTACGCCTCCTACCTCCGGCACGACGGCACCGAGGACGGTTCCGGAGCGGGCTTCCAGCTCCCGCCGTCGTACGACCTGCTCGGCCTCTTCGACATCGACGACAGGAACGACTCCAACTGCCGCTCCCTGGTGATGTGGGGCGATCGGGAGGGAGCCGACCCCGAGCACGGGAAGTGGCACGGCAGCCTCCTGGCGATCGGCAGCGACGGCTACAGCCGGGACCTGTTCGTCGAGCCGCGTACGGGCCGTGTGGGTGAGGCCTCGTGGCAGGAGAAGCTGGCGTACGACGGCCCGATGGGCTGGCCGTCGCACGTCGCGATGCTGGAGGCGCTGGCCGGCGCGCTGGAGAGCGGTCAGCCGCTGCGACGCTGGTATCCGGTCGTCGTGGCGGGGTGCGCGCTGCGCTGGGCCGAGCACCCCGTCCCCCTGCGGCCGGGCTGCGCCGGTGGCCCCCGGCCGTCCCCCAGCCCGTGACGGTTCCGGTCCGGGCCGTGTTTCGGCCTTCCGGCGTCGGCAACGTGGTAGATCGTTGGTCAAGCGAAGGGAGGTTCGCCGTGCGATTCCACGCCGACCTGCACATGCACTCCAGGTACGCCTACGCGTGCAGCAGGAACAGCGACCTGGAGCAGCTGACCTGGTGGGCGCGGCGCAAGGGCGTCACGCTGATGGGCACCGGCGACTTCACCCACCCGGCCTGGCTGGACCGGCTGCGCACCGCTCTCGTACCGGCCGAGCCGGGGCTGTTCCGGCTCCGCGAGGACCTCGACCGGGAGGTCTCCCGCACCCTCCCCGGCAGCGTCGCGACCGCGCCCGTGCGGTACATGCTGACCGTGGAGGTCTCCACGGTCTACCGGCAGGGCGGCCGGTCCCGCAAGATCCACCATCTCGTCCACCTGCCCGGCTTCGAGCAGGTGGAGGCGTTCAACCGGGTCCTGGCCGGGATCGCCGACCTCGGCGTGGACGGGCGGCCCACCGTACGCATGAGCGCGCGGGACCTGCTGGAGACGACCCTGGCCCGGGGCGAGGGCGCCTACCTGGTGCCGGCACACGTCTGGACGCCCTGGTTCGGCGTGTTCGGCTCGAAGTCGGGGTTCGACACGCTGGAGGAGTGCTTCGGCGACCTCACCGAGCACGTGTTCGCGCTGGAGACGGGGCTGTCGGCCGACCCCGGCATGATGTGGCAGGTCTCCGGGCTGGACGGCTATCGGCTGGTGAGCTACTCCGACGCCCACTCGCCGCCCATCGTCGGCCGCGAGACGACGGTGTTCGACACCGGCCTCGACTACTTCGCCGTGCTGGAGGCCCTGCGCAGCGGTGACGGACTGGCCGGCACGACGGAGTTCTTCCCCGAGGCGGGCAAGTACCACGTCGACGGTCACCGCAAGTGCGGCGTGCGGCTCGACCCGGAGGAGACCCGCAAGCTCGGCGGAATCTGCCCGGTCTGCGGCCGTACGCTCACGGTCGGCGTGCAGAGCAGGGTCGAGGACCTCGCCGACCGCCCGGCCGGCCGGAGCCCGCGCGGCGCGGCGGGCTTCCGCAACCTCCTCCCGCTGCCGGACGTCGTGGCGGAGATCCTCGGCGTGGGCCCGAAGAGCAAGAAGGTGGCCGCCGAGACCGACCGGCTCGTGGCCGCGCTCGGCCCGGAACTCGCGATCCTGGGCGATCTTCCCCTCGCCGACATCGCCGCCTGCTCGCCGCGCCTCGCCGAGGCGGTCGGCCGCCTGCGGAACGGCGAGGTGACCAAGGACCCCGGCTACGACGGCGAGTTCGGCCGCATCCACACCCTCGACCCGGTGGCTTCCGAGCCGGGCGGGGGTCAGGGGTAGATGACGCCGGTCAGGTCTTCGGCGGCGGTCCAGAGGCGGCGCCCGACGGCAGGGTCGGCCGCGTGCGCGCTGGGGCGGACCTCGACGACCCGGCCGCGCGTCTCGAAGAGGCCGGACGGCCCGAAGAACTGGCCGCCGCGCACGCCGGGCGCGGTCGCGGCGAAGAGCTGGGGCAGCGCCCCCCGCTCGGCCGGCTGCGTCACCAGCAGCCCGCCTCGGGCGAGGATCCGCCCGATCCGGCCGCGGTGCTCCCAGGCCCGGGGGGTGAGATTGCTTCTGGACAGCCCGGGATGGGCGACGACGCTGACGACCGGTGATCCGGCGGCGCGCAGGCGGCGGTCGAGTTCGAGGCCGAAGGCGGTGGTGGCGAGCTTGGAGCGGCCGTACGCGCGACTGGCGTTGAAGTCGCGCCGCGACATCAGGTCGTCGAAGTCGAGGCGGGCCTTCTTGTGGGTGATCGAGCTGAGGCTGACCACCCGTGCGGCGTCCGCCCGGCCGAGACTGCCGAGCAGCAGGCCGGTGAGGGCGAAGTGGCCCAGCATGTTGGTGCCGAGCTGGAGCTCGAACCCGTCGGCCGTCGTGCGGGCCGGGCCGAGGAGGACCAGACCGGCGTTGTTGACCAGCAGATCGATCGCCGGGAAGCCGGCGGTCATGCCCGTCGCGAACGCGCGCACCGATGCGAGCGAGGCCAGGTCGAGCTCCCGCACCTCGATCCCGGCCCGTGGTGCGGAGCGCCGGATCGTCTCGGCCGCCCGCTCGCCCGCGGCGACGTCGCGTACGGCCATCACGACGTGTGCCCCGTGACGGGCGAGTTCGGTCGCGGTGACCAGGCCGAGTCCCGAGTTCGCGCCGGTGACGACGGCGACCCGGCCGTGCTGATCGGGAATGTGACTGGCGTTCCATTCGGTCATGGCGACGACGCTAGGACGGGGTCGCCGGGACTCGGTCGCACGCGTTTCCCTGGGAACGCCGGACCTACCTTCGGCGCGGACCGCGGCGGCAGACTGTCGTCATGGCTGTCGACCACGCGTACGCCCGTGAGCTCGGTGACTTCCTGCGTGCCCGGCGCGGCCGGTTGCGCCCGCGGGACGTCGGCCTGGAGCCGGGGCCCCGGCGCAAGGTGGCCGGCCTGCGACGTGAGGAGGTCGCGCTGCTGGCCGGGCTGAGCACCGACTACTACCAACGCATGGAGCAGGGCCGTGAGGTGCGGCCCTCCGACGAGGTGCTCGACGCCCTCGCCTCCGCGCTCGACCTCGACGACGAGGAACGCCGGCACCTGTTCACCCTCGCCCGGGCGGCACGGCGACCGGCGGCCGTCCGCACGCGCCGCGCCCCCGAGCGCGTGCCGGACGGCACAAGGCGACTCCTGCACGTCATGGGCACTCCCGCGGTCGTGCTCGGCCGCCACCTCGACGTGCTCGCGTGGAACACGCTCGCCGAGGCGCTGCTCGGCGATCCGGCCACCCTGCCGCCGGGGCGGCGGAACATGCTCATGGTGCTGTTCGAGGATCCCGGGACCCCTGCGCGCTGCCCCGACTGGGAGACCACCGCCCTGCAGTACATCGGCATGTTGCGGGCCGCCGTCGCGACCGATCCGACCCATCCGCGCGCCACGACGATCATCGGTGAGCTGAGCATCCGCAGCGCGGACTTCCGCCGGCTCTGGGCCCGGCACGAGGTGCGTGAGACGGTTCACGGGACGAAGCTGTTCCGGCATCCCCAGGTGGGCGAGCTCACCCTCGACTGGGACGTCTATCCTCTGCCCGGAAATCCCGGGCCGGTCCTGCTCGTCTACACGGCCGAGCCCGGCACCGCGGACGACGAACGCGTCCGCCTGCTCGCGTCCCTGCACGCCACCCGGGAGTCGCGGACGGCCCGGGCGGATCGGCCCGGGCTGTCCGAAGCGGCGCGCCGCCAGGCATTCGAAACCCGGACCCCGTGACCCCGGCCGTCGACCCCTCTATGTGCAGGTCTTCGTCTCCGGCGTGCAGAATTCGACCTCGGGGTAGCGTGCCGACGGCCTGTCTAGCAGGGGCTGTGGCCTACCGCGCAGGTGCAGGTCGAGGAAGGCTCGGACGTACCTGCGGGTGATGTCCACGGAGCGGCTTCCGGGGAGGCGGCTGCCGAGGTCGACGCCGATCTGCTGGGCCAGCAGGTCGTAGTCGCTGAAGGACGGGTGCACCGCTCCGGCCACCACGAGCCAGCGCTTCCACCCGGTCAGGTGTGCCCAGTCGCGGTCCCAGGTGGCGTCCTCTCCCCCTGGGCTGTGCAACGGCTGGCCCAGGAACAGGAACGGGCGCGCCACCCCGCTCGCGGGGATCGGGGCGAACATGAGGCCGTCCATGTTGATTCCGGCACGCACCCGGGAGTCCTTCAGCATCGTCTCGGCGGCGCTCGCGCCTCCGAGGGACGTGCCCGCCATCGCGATCCGGGACGCGTCGATCAGCGAGGCGCCCGTCCACCTGGAGTGCGGACCCGTCAGCTGATCGATCACGAAGGAGACGTCGGCCGCCCGGTTCCTCACCGCTTTCGCACCGAAGTCGTCGACGCCTTCGAGTTCGCACGCGGCGCAGGTCGTCAGCCGCCCGCCGGGGAACGTGGTGGCGAAGGTCTCGTACGTGTGGTCGACGCCGGCCACCACGTAGCCTCTGCTCGCCAGTTCCTCGGCCAGGGCCGTGAGCGAGCTGCGGGGGTCGGTGAAGCCGGGAGAGAGCACGACCAGGGGCAGAGTGTGTCGGCGTCCCGCCGGTCCGGCGCCGCTGAACGCGTGGGTCCGCGTTCTGCTCAGCACGTCGGGCGGCACGCCCGTCACCCCTTTGCCCTTCAGGATGAGCTCCGACTCCCTGGGCGTCATGTAGGGCGCCCGCCGTCCGATCCGGGACTTCGCCGGATACCAGAGGGAGACCATGAGCTCCCTCGACCTGGCCGCGGGGACCCAGGGGTCGGGGCGCGAGGTGTCCTCCAGACGCATGGACGTCGTGCCGACCGGATGGGGACCGGTCGGCTCGGGCAGATACGGCCTGCCGCTCGGCGTGACCGAAGAGCCGGCGGAGGCGTGTGCGGGAGAGGCGGACGCCGGCGTCCAGGAGGCGAAGACCGTCAGGGTGAGCAGTCCGGCGACCGCGGCCAGGCCGGCCCGCAGGATCCGGTCGGTCAGAGCCGGGCGAGCCTTGTCATGCCTGGTGAGGGCCTCGGCTCTCGGCGCGGCGTGCGGATCTTCGTATGGCATGGCTTGATCCTGCGAGGCCCGAACCCGGCGCGGTATCGGCCGAAGGTATGGTCGGCGCCGTCCGAGTAGCACTTCAGGCCGGTTCGGGGAGCGCGCCGGGCCCGGCCTACGGCATCCTCGCCCCGCACCGCCGGCACCGGCCACAAGGATCAGCGAATGACGAAAGCCCAGGCCGATGACGACCTGGGCTTCCGGATTCGGTGCGCCGCCAGGGACTCGAACCCCGGACCCGCTGATTAAGAGTCAGCTGCTCTAACCAACTGAGCTAGCGGCGCAGAGCTCTTAGAGGCTATCGCACACCTCAGAGCGCTCAAAATCGGGCCGGAGCGCAGCGACGTCCGGCCCGGCGGCCCCGGTCGGCTCATGCGGCCCGGGTCAGCTCATGCGGCGCAGGATGCGGGCGGCCGTGCGCGCCAGCAGGTCGATCTGCTCCTCCGTGTACGCCGCCGACCCGTTGGAGCGGATCCAGCCAGCGACGCGGCGGGGGTAGGCGACGGTCAGTCCCTCGCCGCTCAGGACGCCGCCCCAGGCCTTGATCTTTCCGCCGTGCACGGCGAGCACCGGGGCGATCGTCACCGCGATCCCGGTCTCCTTGGTCAGCAGCGCCGCCATCGACTCGGCGGCGGAGATCAGGCCCTTGGCGACCGAGGTGCCGAACTTCTCGTCGAAGAAGAGCCGCTCGCCGTACCGCGCGATGAGGGTGTCGGGCGACCACGCCTCGTTGTCCACGATCCACACGCCGCCGGGGCCGATGACGAGGTGGTCGATCGACGCCTCTCCGGGGACGGCCCGGCCGTCCATGACCCGGTAGCCGCGACGGCGCAGCATGAGGCGCAGCAGCCGCCCGGTGCGCACCTCGCCGCGGCGTTTGCCCCGCCACACCGCCGTGCGCTCGTACAGCCGCCAGGCGACGAACCAGTCCACGCCGCCCGCCAGGGCGCCCAGCACGACTCCCGCGACGAACGGGTTCAACCCGAGCCGGGAGCCCAGCAGGTTGCCGACGACGAAGCCCGCGACCGCGATGGCGGCCCGTATCCGGATCCGGTTCTTGCGCCCGGCGAACCAGAACGTCACGTACAGGTTCTGCGGCGATGCGCCGGTGAACTTCTCGTCTTTCGGCACATAGATGGAACCGTTTGGCACGCCAACCCCCACAGTCTGCATGCGGCTTTCTCCCGGGATACCCGAGCGGGAATCCCAACCCTCCTAAGGTGAGGGAAGTAATGCGATTCCGCCAGTCCTTGGATCACGCATTACCGAGCAGCGCAGTCCCCAGGCGGCGACCGACCAGTCGGTATGCTTGGGCCGGACGACGAGGAGGTCAGGATGGCCCGGCGTGTATCGGATCGCTCCGCACCCGTCGGCGGCGCGCCCGTGGAGGAGCCCGTACGGCGGCGCCTGCTCGCCGAGGCGACCCGGCTGTTCGCCGAGAGGGGCTTCGAGAGCACCTCGGTCCAGGAGATCGTCGCGGCGGCCGGGGTCACCAAGGGCGCGATGTACCACTACTTCGGGTCCAAGGACGACCTGCTGCACGAGATCTACGCCCGGGTGCTGCGCCTGCAGATGGAGCGGCTCAACCGCTTCGCCGACGCCGGGGGCCCGGTGGCCGAGCGGCTCCACGCGGCGGCGACGGACGTCGTCGTGACCACGGTCGACAACCTGGACGACTCCAAGATCTTCTTCAGGTCGATGCACCAGCTCGCCCCCGAGACCTACAAGACCGTGCGGGCCGAGCGGCGCCGCTACCACGAGCGGTTCCGCGGCCTGGTCGCCGAGGGGCAGCGCGACGGCGTCTTCCGCGACGACATCCCCGCCGAGATGGTGGTCGACTTCTTCTTCGGCTCGGTCCACCACCTCGGCACCTGGTATCACCCGGACGGCCCGCTGACCGGCGAGGAGGTCGGCCGCCACTTCGCCGACCTCCTGCTCAGATCACTGCGTCCCTGAGAAGCGGCTCTGAGAAGCGGCTCTGAGAAGCGGCTCTGAGAAGCGGCTCTGAGAGGTCAGACCGGCGCGGGGAGGTCCGCCGGACCGGCGAGGGCCTCGCGATGGTCGCCCGGCGTGCCCAGGGCGATCTGGTCGGCCTTGGCCCGCTTGAGGTACAGGTGCGCGGGGTGTTCCCAGGTCATCCCGATGCCGCCGTGAAGCTGCACGCACTCCTCGGCGGCGTGGACGGCGACCGCTCCGCAGTGCGCCTGAGCCACGGCGACGGCCACCGTGACGGCCACCGCCGCGTCGCCGCCGGGCGGTCCCGCGACCGGCGCCTCCGCCAGCCGGGCGGCCGCGTTCCGGGCCGCCGCCCTGGCTCCCGCGATCTCCAGCCACAGGTCGGCCAGCCGGTGCTTGACCGCCTGGAACGACCCCACCGGCCGGGCGAACTGCCTGCGCTCCCTGACGTACGCGACCGTGGTGGCGAGGCACCACTCGGCGATCCCGAGCTGTTCGGAGGCGAGCAGCCCCGCGCCGCGCAGCAGGGCCTCCCGCACCCACGGCGTCTCCGGGCCGCCGGCGGTGGCGAGGACGCGCGCGGGAGCCGAGGCGAACGACACGGTCGCGATCGGCCGGGTCAGGTCGAGCGAGGTGGCCGGGGTCACCCGTACGGTCCCTCCGGCGGATCCGGCCGGGGACGCCTCCACCGCGCACAGGGCGGTGCCCCCCGTCAGCCGTACCGGGACGAGCAGCACGTCGGCGATCTCCGCGCCGATCACGCCGCCGACGGTGCCCGTCACCGTGCCGTCCTCGCCGAGGACGGCCGCGGGGGCCGGAGGAGCGTACGGCGAGGCGGCGAACGGCACCGCGAGCGCGGCCGTCGCCTCCCCGGCCGCCAGGCGGCCCAGCAGCTCGCCGACCGCCTCTCCCCCCGCCGTCAGGAGCGCCTGGGTCGCGAGGACGGCACTGGCGAGGAACGGCACCGGCGCCACGGCGCGGCCCAGTTCCTCCAGCACGACGGCGGCCTCGCGGGCCGACGCCCCTGCGCCCCCGAGTTCCTCGGGCACCAGCAGCCCGGCCACGCCGATCTCGCGGGCCAGCGTCTTCCACAGCTCCGCGTCGTACGGCGTGCCGGACTCGACGCGCCCGAGCACGGCGGACGGGGAGCACCTGTCGGCGAGCAGGTCGCGCACGGCGGCCCGCAGCTCCTCCTCCACCTCCGTGTACAGCAGGGTCATCGGGGGAGGTCCTTCCACGCGACGTCCTTGTCGGCACGCGGCTCGGCGGGCAGCCCGAGCACGCGTTCGGCGATGATGTTCCGCAGGATCTCCGAGGTGCCGCCCTCGATCGAGTTGCCCTTGGCCCGCAGGTAGCGGTAGCCCGCCTCCCGGCCGAGGAAGTCGACCGTCTCGGGGCGGCGGAAGGTCCAGTCGTCGTAGCCGAGGCCGTCCTCGCGCAGCAGCTCGACCTCCAGGCCGGAGAGCTCCTGGTGCAGCCGGGCGAAGGCGAGCTTCATGCCCGAGCCCTCCGGTCCCGGGTGCCCGGCGGCGAGCTGCTCGCGCAGCCGCGCGGCCGTCAGGCGCATGACCTCCGACTCCGCCCAGAGCCGCAGCAGCCGCTGGTGCAGGTCGTGGGTGCGCAGCTCGGGCCGGGAGCGCCAGGTGTCGGCGACGACCTCCATCATGGTGCGGCGGACGGGCATGCCGCCGATGGCGACCCGCTCGTTCATCAGCGTGGCCTGCGCGACCCGCCAGCCGTCGCCGGTCTCGCCCAGCCGCAGCGCGCCGGGCAGGCGGACCCCGGTGAGGAAGACCTCGTTGAACTCGGCCTCGCCGGTGATCTGGCGCAGCGGGCGCACCTCGACGCCGGGCGCGCGCATGTCGCAGACGAAGTAGGTCAGCCCGCGGTGCTTGGGCACGCCGGGATCGGTGCGGGCCAGCAGGAGGCCCCAGCGGGCGGTGTGCGCGCTCGACGTCCACACCTTCTGGCCGTCCACCACCCACTCGTCGCCCTCGCGTACGGCGCGGGTGGCCAGGGTGGCGAGGTCGGAACCGGCGCCGGGCTCGCTGAACAGCTGGCACCACACCTCCTCACCGGTCCAGAGGGGGCGCAGGAAACGCCTCTTCTGCTCGTCGGTGCCGAAGGCGAGGATCGTCGGGGCGGCCATGCCGAGGCCGATGCCGATGCGGCCGGGCTGGTTGTCGGGCGTGCCCCTCAGCTCCCGGTCGGCCACGGCCTGCAGCTCCCGGCGGGCGCCGAGGCCGCCGAGGCCCTCGGGGAAGTGCACCCAGGCGAGCCCGGCGTCGAACCGGGCACGCAGGAACTCCAGGCGGTCCATGGCCGCCGGGTCATGCTCCGCGAGGAAGGCCGCGGCACGCTCGGCGACCGACGCCTCATCCCATGTCACCAGAAGATCACCCCATGTGTCTCTTGAGCTCGCGGCGGGCCAGCGACCGCTTGTGGACCTCGTCGGGACCGTCGGCGAAGCGCAGGGCCCGGGCCCCCGCCCACAGCGCGGCAAGGGGATAATCCTGGCTCAGCCCGGCGGCGCCGTGCGCCTGAATCGCCTTGTCCAGGATCCACTCCACGGTCGCGGGTGCGGCGATCTTGATGGCCTGGATCTCGGTGTGCGCGCCCCGGTTGCCGGCGGTGTCCATCAGCCAGGCCGTCTTGAGCACCAGCAGGCGCAGTTGCTCGATGCGCACCCGCGACTCGGCGATCCAGTCCTGGATCACGCCCTGCCGGGCCAGCGGCCCGCCGAACGCCTCGCGCGACAGCACCCGGCGGCACGTCAGCTCCACCGCCCGCTCGGCCATGCCGACGAGCCGCATGCAGTGGTGGATCCGTCCCGGCCCGAGCCGCGCCTGGGCGATGGCGAAGCCGCCGCCCTCCTCGCCGACCAGGTTGTCCACGGGCACGCGTACGTCCTCGAACACCACCTCGGCGTGGCCGCCGTGGTCGGCGTCGTCGTACCCGAAGACGGTCATGCCGCGCCGTACGGTGAGACCGGGGGTGTCGCGCGGCACGAGCACCATGCTCTGCTGCCGGTGCCGGGGCGCGCCGGGGTCGGTCTTGCCCATCACGACGAAGACCTGGCAGTTCGGGTTCATCGCGCCGGTGATGTACCACTTGCGGCCGTTGACGACGTACTCGTCGCCGTCCCTCGTGATGGAGGTCGCGATGTTCGTCGCGTCGGAGGAGGCCGCCTCGGGCTCGGTCATGGCGAACGCCGACCTGATCTCCCCCGCCAGCAGCGGCTCCAGGTACTCCGCCCGCTGCCGCTCGCTGCCGAACTCCGCCAGCAGTTCCATGTTGCCGGTGTCGGGGGCGGCGCAGTTGGTCGCGGGCGGGGCGATGGCCGGCGACCTGCCCATGATCTCGGCGAGCGGGGCGTACTGGAGGTTGGTCAGCCCCGCGCCCTGCTCTCCTGGAAGGAAGAGGTTCCACAGGCCGCGCGAGCGGGCCTCGGCCTTGAGGTCCTCCAGCAGCGGCGGCGGGCCCCAGCCGCCGGCCGCCCGGACCTGGGCCGCCTGCTCGTGGAAGGCGCGCTCGGCCGGAAGGACGCACTCGTCCATGAAGGCGAGCAACCGGGCCCGCAGCTCCTCCGTCCTGTCGTCGAACGCGAAGTGCATTCAGACCTCCATGAGCCCGCGGGCGACGAGCGGGGCGACCTGCTCGCCGATCCCGGCGAAGCCCTCCCCCACCGTGAGGCCCATCGTGTGGCGGAAGTGGATGCCCTCGGCGATCACCGCGAGCTTGAAGCAGGCGAGGCCGGCGTACCAGCCGAACCGGGACAGGTCGCGGCCGGACGCCTCGCCGTACCGTGCGGCGAGGTCGGCCCCCGTTTCCATCGGCAGGGGCGGCGCCTCGCCGCCCGCCTCACCCGTCGCGCCGACCGCGCGGCCCGCGGCGGGGTCGAGCGCGGAGACCTCGCCGTACAGGAGGAACAGCGCCAGGTCGGTGAGCGGATCGCCGAGCGTGGACATCTCCCAGTCGAGCACGGCCCGCACCTCGCCGTCGGCGACCAGCGTGTTGCCGAGCTTGAAGTCCCCGTGCAGGATCGCCGGAGCCCCCGATTCGGCGGGCACGTCGCGGGCGAGGCGTTCGTACAGGTCGTCGAAGCCGGGGACGTCCCGGCTGCGGGAGGCGTCGAGCTGCCGCTTCCACCGGGCGACCTGCCGCTCCAGGAAGCCCTCGGGCCTGCCGAAGTCGCCGAGCCCCACGCTCCCGGGAGTGATCGAGTGGAGCGCGGCCAGCACGTCCACCAGCGCGTGGGCGAGGGCGGGGGTGAGCGGCGGCTGCCCGCCCTCGACGTGCTCCATCACGTAGAAGGGCGTGCCGATCACCTCGGCGTCCCGGCACAGATGGAACATGCGCGGCACGGGGACCGGCGTGTCCCGCAGGGCGCTCATCACCCGGTGCTCCCGGGCCATGTCGTGGGCCGTGGCCAGAACGTGCCCGAGCGGCGGCCGGCGCACCACGTACGTCCGCGCGGCGTCGCGGACGACGTACGTCAGGTTGGACCTTCCGCCCACGATCAGCTCGGCGGTGAGCGGCCCCTCGGTCAGGCCCGCGCGCTGGAGGTGCCCGGCGAGGCGGGCGAGATCGAGGCCGGGCGGGTCGGCGTCCACCCCGTGAGCGTACCGACCAGCCGGTATGCGTGTCGACACGGCTGCACAAGTGGTCCTCGGCGATGCCTCCGAAGTGGCCGTTCTCCGCGCCGCGCGCTCTCGGTAGCGTCGGCCGCATGACCGCGAAGATGCCCGCGCCCGTCGTGCTCGACGGCCGCGTCGTACGGCTGGAGCCCCTCACCCTCGGCCACGTCCCCGACCTGTACGCGGCCGGCCGGGACGACGAGGAGGTGTGGCGGTTCAGTCCGCGGATCTTCCCCGCCTCGGAGGAGGGGATGCGCCGCCACGTGGCGGGCCTCCTCGCCAGGCCGCTGACCGTCCAGTTCGCCGTGATCCTCAAGGCGACCGGGCGGGCGATCGGCTCGACCGCCTACTGGGACGTCGGCGGCTTCGACGAGAGCGTGGAGGTGGGGTCCACCTGGTACGCCAGGGCCCACTGGCGCACGGGCGTGAACACCGACTGCAAGATCATGCTGCTCGACCACGCCTTCGCTCTCGGGTTCACCCGCGTCGTGCTGCGGACCGACGTCCGCAACCTGCGGTCGCAGGCCGCCATCGAGCGCATCGGCGGTGTGCGGGAGGGCGTGCTCCGCCGGCAGCTGCGCCGCCCCGACGGGACCTGGCGCGACAGCCCGCTCTACTCCATCCTGGACGACGAGTGGCCGGCCCATCGTGCCCGCCTGGAAGGCCGGATGGAGGCGCTGCTCAGCCGCGGAGGAACAGGCTCATGAGGTCCTCACAGGCGGCCCGCAGGTCCTCGGGAGAGGGGATGCCGCCCGCGCCCGCCACCGCGTCGAACAGCAGGCCGTCGACGTAGGCCACCATCTGCCCGCCCCGCCGCACCGGGTCGGGCGAGCCCGCGGCGGCCAGCATGGCGACGGCGGGCTCACGGATGCGGCGGCCCAGCTCGTCGTACAGCCTGCGCAGCTCCGGCCGGCGGCTCGCCTCCAGCGCCAGCTCGTACCGGGCGACGGTGGTCTCCCGGTGCTCGGTCATCGCCGCGTACGCGAAGGCGGCGAGCAACTCCGTCAGGTCGGCGGCGCCCCCCTCGCCGAAGGGGAGGGCGGACACGACCGTGGAGAGCGCCGCAGCCTCGCGCTCGGACAGCCGGGCCAGCGCCAGCTCCAGCAGCGCCGCACGCGTGCGGGCGCAGTTCGACGTGGACCCGGGAGGGAGGCCGGCGGCCTCGTCGACCGCCCGATGAGTCAGCCCGCGCATGCCGCGCTCGGCCAGGATCGCGATGGCCGCGTCCGCGACGAGGACCGCCCGCTGACTGTTCACGGCCCCCATCGTACGGGCGCACTACAGGCGTAGTAGCGTATGACTACACCTGTAGTGAAGGAGGCCGGGCATGGCACACGCGGTGGTGGCCGGAGCGGGCATCGGCGGGCTGACGGCGGCGCTGGCCCTGGCGCGGAACGGCTGGCACGTGACCGTGCTGGAACAGGCGGCCTCGATCGAGCCGGTCGGCGCGGGCCTCGCGGTCGCGCCCAACGCGCTGCGGGCCCTCGACATGATCGGCCTCGGGGACGAGGTCAGGAAGCTCTCGGCGATCCAGGGCGAGGCGGGCCTCCGGCGGCCGTCCGGCCGCTGGCTGTCGCGGACCACCGCCGAGGACGCCGCCGCGCGGTACGGCGACTCGATCGTGCTGCTCACCCGGTCGGCGCTGGTCGGCATCCTCGCCGCGCGCCTGCCGCGAGGCGCCCTGCGCCTGGGCACAAGGGCCGAGTCGGCCGACCCCCGCACGGGCCTGGTCACCCTCGCCACCCCGGCAGGCGGCACAGGCGGCACGGGCGGCACGGAGACGATTCAGGCCGATCTCGTCGTGGCGGCGGACGGCATCCGGTCGCGGACCCGCGCGGCGCTGTTCCCCGGCCACCCTGAGCCCGTGTACGCGGGCGTGACGAGCTGGCGGGCGCTCGTCCCCTTCCCCGGACCGGTCGGCGCGTCGGAGACCTGGGGGGCGGGCCTGGTGTTCGGGGTGATGCCGCTGGCGGGCGGCCAGGTCTACTGCTACGCCACCGCGCCGGTCCCCGCCGGCCTGCGCGCGGAGAGCGAGAAGGACGAGCTGATCCGCCTGTTCGGCCGCTGGCACGACCCGATCCCCGGGCTGCTGGCCGCCGCCGAGCCCGGCGCGGTGCTGCGCCATGACATCTACTCCCTCGACACCCCGCTGCCCGCGCTCCACTCCGGGCGGATCGCGCTGCTGGGCGACGCGGCGCATCCCATGACGCCCAACCTCGGGCAGGGCGCCTGCCAGGCGATCGAGGACGCCGTCGTGCTCGCCCGGCACGTCTCACCGGGCGGCGGCCCCGCCCCGGACGTCACTGCGGGGCTCGCCGCGTACAGCCGGGAGCGGCTGGCCCGTACGACGCCGATCGTGCGGCGGTCGCGGCTGGTCGGGCGGGTCAGCGGCTGGCGCGACCCGCTGGCGGTCACCCTGCGCGACGGCGCGCTGCGCGCGGCGGGCATGCTCGGGCCCGCCGTCGCGGTGCGCCAGTTCGACGACGTCTTCCGCTGGCCGGCCTGAGCGCCGCCAGCACCGGGCGGCCGAGGGGTCAGGCCGCCTCGGGCGTCGCCGCGTTCACCGGCTCCTCGCGCGGGCCGGGCTCACCGCGTACGACAGCGGGTTTGGAGTGGTCGGGGGCCAGGCGGCCCAGGGTGACCGTCCCCGCGATCAGCAGGGCGGCGGCCAGCAGCGCGGGCACCACCTTGTCGGGCCCGGTGGGCAGCGACTCGCCCAGCAGCACGGCCCCGGCCGTCACCGACGTGAGGGGATCGACGACCTGGACTCCGGCGTAGGCGATCCCGAAATAGCCGACGGCGTACGACTTCTGCAGTAGCACGATGGCGCAGACCAGCAGCACCGGGATGGCCAGGGTGAACCAGTGGAGCAGCCGTCCGAGGTCTCCGTTGAGCCCGCCGCCGACGACCCGGACGAACGTGGACACGGTCGCGGTCACCGCTCCGGCGCCGACCGACATCAGCAGCGCCTTGAGCGGCCCCCGCAGCAGGCGCGCGGCGGTGAAGGTGACGGCGGCGACCAGGGCGACGCAGCCGATCAGCGCGAGGGCGTTCGCGTCCGACAGCACGGGGGTCACGTTGTGCGCCGGGACCAGCAGCATCAGGCCGAGCAGGCCCACCGCCACCGCGATCGACCCGGTGATCTCGGCCCGCCGGGGGCGCCTGCCGTGCAGCGTGGCGGCGAGCGGCACCGCGAAGACCAGCGTCGCCACGCTCACCGGCTGGACGACGACGAGCGGGGCCACGCTGAGCGCCACGGCGTGCAGGGACGCGCCGGCGAAGCCGATCACCCCGCCGATCAGCCAGCGGGGCCTGCGCACGAGCGCGAGCGTGGCCCCGTCGCGCACGGCTTCGAACTGCTGCAGCGCCGCGCCCAGCGCGTACCCGAGCGCCCCGACGAGGGCGATCGCCACTCCCGCCCAGATCATGGGCGCCGGCCGGGGTGCCGGGAGCCGGCGGTGTGTCCAGAAATCACCACGCAAGTTTAGGGGGAGTGGGTCCGCGCCACGGGAACCCGCGGCTCTCAGGACCTTTCCGGGCCCACTCCCCACGTCCGCGAAATCGCGGCTCCCGGGACCCGAGGATCCGGGAACCCGCGGTGTCCGATCAGTCGGTGCCGCTGGACAGGGCGATGCCGACGACCCCGGCATTCTCGGTCACCCAGGCGTCGGACAGCCCGCCCTCCTTGACCAGAGCCTCGCCGGTGACCCTGAGCACGCCGATCCGCTTGCCCGCGAGCGCGAGTTCGAGGACGTCCACGTTCTCGGTCACCCAGGTGGCCGACAGGCCCCCCTCCTTCACCAGCGCCGCGCCGCCGCCCCGGACGACCCCGATGCGGTCGCCGGCCAGGACGAGCTGCTTCACCGCCGTGTTCTCGGTCACCCAGGTGGCGGACAGCCCGCCCGCCTTGACCAGCGCGACGCCGTCCGCCCGGACCACGCCGATCCGGTCGCCGGCCAGCGCGAGCTGCTTGACGCCGTTGTACTCCAGCACCCAGCTCGCCGACAGGCCGCCCTCCTTCACCCAGGCCCTGCCGTCGGTCGTCAGCACCCCGATGCGGTCACCCGACAGCGCGAGCTGCTTGACGCCGTCGTGCTCCAGCACCCAGCTCGCCGACAGGCCGCCCTCCTTCACCCAGGCCCTGCCGTCCCCCGTGATGACGCCGATCCGGTCGCCGGCCAGCGCGAGCTGCTTGACACCGCCGTCGTGCTCCAGCACCCAGTTGGTGGACAGGCCCCCCTGCTTCACCCAGGCCCTGCCGTCCCCGGTGAGGACGCCGATCCGGTCACCCGCGAGCGCGATCTGGACGACCCCGTCGTGCTCCAGCACCCAGCTCGCCGACAGACCGCCCTCCTTGACCAGGGCGCCGCCGCCGACCTTGAGCACGCCGATCCGGGGCGGGGCGACGGCCGCCCGCGACTGCGCGCTCGCCGCGGTCGTGCCCGGTCCGGCGGGTAGCAGGGCCGCCGTGCAGGCGAGAGTCGCCGCGAGGAGAACCAGGCCGGGACGGGCCGCTGATCGAGTCGTCATGAATGCCTCCGCATCGCATCGGGCGGGCCCCCTGCCCGCGGGAATCGATCACGGAGAGACTAGATTCGATCACGCGATGTAATCACGCTTCTTGCATCGTCAGGAGAGTCGGCCACACTGTGCCCGATTCAGGACCTCTCCGGACAGACGCAGAAAAGGTGACCCTCCGGGTCGGCGAGCACGACCCAGTCGCCCGGCTGGAACTCCGGCTTGGTCGCCCCGAGCGCGACGTACTCCTCCACGGCCTTGGCCACGTCGGGCACCCGGAAGTCCAGGTGGAACTGCTTGTCCGCGCCGGGCCAGGACGGCGCCCTCCGCTCGGGCACCCGCTGGAAGTAGATGCTCGTCGTGTCGTCGCCGATGCCGGCGTACTCCTCTTCGGCATACTGCACCGGCAGCCCGGTGATCTGGGAGTAGAAGTCGGCGAGCCTCTTCGGCTCCGCGCAGTCGATGGTCACGGCGATGAGCTTCGCGATCGTTGTCATGCGGCCATGCTGCCGTCCGTACCTGTCAGGGAGTGTCAGGTACGCTCACCTGTCGCACCTCCCAGATAGTGGGACCATGAACCGGGCATGTGGAACCAGTCGGACCCAAGAGTCGTTGGAGCGGATGTGACGCGGGTAGGTCGATGGATCAGGCGGTTCCTGGAGAAGCCGGGAAGCGTCGATCTCGCCCCCTTCCAGCGGGTCGCCGCGGAGGCGGCCGGGCGCGCGGCCGAGGCCGGTCGGCGCGACGAGCTTCGCCCCGCCGTCGCCGACCCGGCCTGGGTCGGCACCGCCGACTTCTGCGCGGTGATGCGGGAGGCGGCCGTCCGAGCGCTCGGCCAGCGGCCGTACGACGTGCAGCTCGCGGGCATGCTGGCGCTGCTGGAGGGCCACGTCGCGCAGATGGCCACCGGCGAGGGCAAGACGCTCGTCGGGGCCATGGCGGCCGCCGGGTACGCGCTGCGCGGCTCCCGGGTCCACGTGGTCTCGGTGAACGACTACCTCGCCCGCCGCGACGCCGAGTGGATGGGCCCGCTGTACGAGACGCTGGGCCTGACGGCCGGATGGATCGCCGAGACCTCCACGCCGGAGGAGCGCAGGAAGGCGTACGCGTGCGACGTCACGTACGCGGCGGTGAGCGAGCTCGGCTTCGACGTGCTGCGCGACCGGCTGTGCACCGACCCGGCCGAGCTGGTCGTGCCGGCCCCGGAGGTCGCGCTCGTCGACGAGGCCGACTCGGTGCTGGTGGACGAGGCCCGGGTGCCCCTGGTGCTGGCCGGCGCGGCCGACGCGGGCACGGCCCTCCCCGAGATGGCGGCCCTCGTACGGCGGCTGTCGCGCGGCTACCACTACACGATCGACGAGGAGGGCCGGGCCGTCTTCCTCACCCCCAAGGGCACCGACACGGTCGAGAAGGCCCTCGGCGTCGACCTCTACGAGCACCCCGGCGTGGTGACGCAGGTCAACCTCGCGCTGCACGCCCACACGCTGCTCACCCGGGACGTCGACTACATCGTCAGGGACGGCAAGGTCGAGCTCGTCAACACCTCGCGCGGCCGGGTCGCGGCGCTGCAGCGCTGGCCGGACGGGCTGCAGGCCGCCGTGGAGGCCAAGGAGCACCTGCAGGCGTCGGAGACGGGCGAGATCCTCGACTCGATCACCGTGCAGGGTCTCATCCACCGCTACCCCCGCGTGTGCGGCATGACCGGCACCGCCGTCGCCGTGGGCGAGCAGCTCCGCGAGTTCTACGACCTCTCCGTCGTGGTCGTCCCGCCCAACCGCCCCTGCGTACGGGTGGACGAGCCCGACCGGATCTTCGCGACCGTGGAGGACAAGGAGGGGGCGCTGCTGGACGAGATCGAGACCCGGCACGCCACCGGGCAGCCGATCCTCGTCGGCACGCTCGACGTCGCCGAGTCCGAGCGCCTGGCCGGGGCCCTTGAGGCCAGAGGGCTCGCCGCGACCGTCCTGAACGCGAAGAACGACGCCGAGGAGGCGCAGATCATCGCGCGGGCCGGACGGCGCGGGGCCCTCACGGTCTCCACCCAGATGGCCGGGCGCGGCACCGACATCCGGCTCGGCGCGGGCGACCCCGGCGAGGAGGACGAGGTCGCCTCGCTCGGCGGGCTCTACGTCATCGGCACCGGCAGGCACGACAGCAGCAGGCTGGACGACCAGCTCCGGGGCCGGGCCGGGCGGCAGGGCGACCCGGGCGGCTCGGTGTTCTTCGTCAGCGGCCAGGACCCGCTCCTGACCGTCTACGCACCGGACCAGTCGCTGCCGCCCGCCGACGCCGACGGCGCCGTACGGAACCCTGACGCGCACGCGCTCGTGGCGCACGCCCAGCGGGTGGCCGAGGGCGTGAACCTGGAGATCCACCGCAACACCTGGCGGTACACCCGGCTGCTGGAGCGGCAGCGGGCCGAGGTGCTCGAACAGCGCGACCGGGTGCTGAACGGCGACACCGGGGCGCGGGCGCTGGAGTCGGCCTGCCCGGAGCGCTACCGCGAGCTGTGCGGGACGGCGGGCGAGGAGGCGGTCGAGCGGGCGGCCCGGCAGATCGTGCTGTACCACCTCGACCAGTGCTGGACCGAACACCTCGGCTTCCTGTCCGACCTGCGCGAGGGCATCCACCTGCGCGCGCTCGGGCGGCTCAACCCGCTGGACGAGTTCAACCGGGAGGCCGTCCCCGCCTACCGGGCGATGCTGGACGAGGTCGAACGGCGCTCCCGGGAGACCTTCGAAAAGGCCGACGTCACCCGCGATCTGGCGGACCAGGGCCTCAAGCGGCCCACGGCGACCTGGACCTACCTGGTGCAGGACAACCCGTTCGGCTCCGAGTGGGACCGGGTGTTCAACCGGGTGGCGGGAGCGCTGCGGGGCCGCAGGCGGTAGCCGAGGTAGCCCCGCCTCTCCCGCGCGCCCCTACTGGGCCTCTTCGCCGCTCGGCCGGCGGGTGACCCGGCTGTGCACCGCCTTCGCGCCCACCGCGACGAGCGCGCACACCACGATCGCGGCGGAGACGGCGGGAGCCGCGTCGTCGCCGCCGGACGGGTCGCCGGTGGCGGACACGGGGGTGACGGCCTGCACCGACGCCGTACCGGTCGTGGCGGCCGGCGCGGCCGGGGACGCGCCGCCCGCCGCGTCCTGCCCGCCGGCGAAGGGGGCCATGGCCGCCGCGGCGGCCTGGGCCTGGTCGGCGGGAGCGGGAGAGGCCGGCGTGAGCGGCTGCGCCGGGGCCGCCTTCGCGGCCGCTTCGGGAGCCGCCTTGGCAGCCGGCGTGGAGGCGGTGGTCTGCGACTCCTCGGAGGGGGCGGGGGCCGCGGTCGGGCAGGGCGGCGGAGGCTCGGCCTGGTCCCGCACGCCGTACGCGCCGGTGGAGAACGGCTTGGGCGCGCCCGTCTTGCCGCGTCCCTTGCCCCACTCGGTGATCACGTACTTCACCGGGATGTGGCCGAGCCCGCCCGCGCCCTCGACGGTGAGCGAGTCGCTGTCCCAGGTGCCGCCGGTGAGCTCGGCGAACGTCTTGCCGTCGAGATCGAGCATGACCCCGCTGCTGGAGGGAACGCCGGGGCCGCGGTCGCCGACGAAGAACTCGGCCTTCTTGCCCTGGTAGATCACATAGCCCTTGGTGCCCATGGGCCAGCTCGGGCTGGCCGCCAGGCCCTTCTGCATCGGCTCGCCCGACGCGGGGGCTCCGGTGTCGCCGTTGACGCCCGATCCGTCGTCCCAGAAGTAGGACGCGGTCGTCTTGCCGGCGTAGAGCACCGTCCGGCCGTCGGCCGTGGGACAGCCGACCTCGGGAACGGCCGGAGTCTCGGCCGCCTCGGTGGCCTGTGTGGGGAGGGAGGCCGCCGCGAGGGAGAGGGCGGTCACGTGCTGCTCATGGGGGTCCGCGTAGCTGGAAATGGGGGATCTCCTGACTGGTCACGGTTGGGTAACCGGACACTAAACCAAGAAGACCCCAAATCTCGACATTGCGGATGAAAGTTTTACTTTATGGACGAACACCCCATCACGTGTCAAAGTCAGATGTGGACGCACCCTCCTCCCAGGAGGGCCGGAGCGGGGCCCCTGGACGCACGGCACCGTCCAGCGGCACGACTCGACAGTGGAGGCCGGCACCCGCCGACGGCGAGCACACTCGACAGGAGGACACAGCCCGTACCGATGAGTGAGCCGCCGCCGGCTCGGCCCTGACATGCCATGACGCGCGGCCGGCAGACAGGAGCACACCCGTGACAGACACGACGTCCGTCCTGCTCGAACGCCTGCACGCGGCCGGTCTGACCGACGTCGTCGCGGTCGAGCCGGCCGCTGGAGGCCTCGCCGCGATCGCGGGGCTCGCGCGCCGCGGTGACGGCACGCCGGTGTTCGTCAAGGCGTTCGGCGAGCCGCCGTCGGACGACGCCTTCGCCGCGGAGGCCGAGGGGCTCACCGCGCTCCGCGAGACTGGCGGCGTCGCCACGCCCGAGATCATCCTGGCGGACCGCGACCTGCTCGTGCTGTCCGTGCTGCGCCCCCGGCCGGGCACCGGGGCCTTCTGGGAGCAGCTCGCGCATGCGCTCGCCCACCTGCACACCACCACGCGGCACTCCCGATTCGGGTGGCACAGGGACAACTGGCTGGGCCGTCGCCGGCAGGTCAACACCTGGGACGACGACGGGTACGAGTTCTTCGCCCAGCACCGTCTGCTGCGCTGGCTCGGCGAGCGTCGCGTCCGGGAGGCGCTCGACGTCGCGGACCGAGCGGCGCTGGAGCGGCTGTGCGACCGGCTGCCCGAGCTGCTGCCCGTCCGGCCCGCGTGCCTGACGCACGGCGACCTGTGGGCGCTGAACGTCATGGCCACCCCTGACGGGCGGCCCGCGCTGATCGACCCGGCCGTGTCGTACACGTGGGCCGAGGTCGACCTGGCCCACCTGTGGACGACGGCGCCGCCGCCCGAGGCGCACGTGTTCTTCGAGCTCTACGCCGAGCTGACCGGGCTCGACCGCGACTGGCGCGAACGGATGCCGATCCTCCAGCTACGCCAGCACCTGGCCGTGATCGCCCAGTTCGACCCCGACTGGGGCGCCGCCGATCTCGTGCGGGCCACGCTCGCCCCGTTCCGGCGACGGCCCTGAGACGAGCTCCGGAGACGACCTCCGAAGGACCTGTGGAGCCGGCCGCCAAAGGGCGCCGCTCAGGCGTCGCCCCCACGCAGAACGGCGGCGGGGACCGGGATGGCCGGGAACGGGTTGTCCGGCAGGAGGATCAGACGGCGCGGGCCGCCCTGCGCCACACCCCCCGCCGCGGCCGAGACGGCGTCCCGGGCGGCGTCCTCGGTGGCGGCCTCGGTGGCCGCGAGGTGCAGCAGCGCGGTCCCGATCCCCGCGGCGCCCACCATGTAGCCGGTGTCGGCGGTGAACTCCTCCGGCCGCAGCCGGCGGTACGCCTGGTACCAGCGGAAGCCGTCCTCCTCGTCCCCGGCCGCGCGTCCGATGAGATCGGCGGCGAGGGTGCGGGCGAAGGCGAGGTACGGCTCCCGCCCGGTGGCCGCGTACAGGCCGGTGAACAGTTCCAGCAGCCCGGCCGTGCCGCAGCACAGGCAGGCCACGTCCCAGTGGCCGGGCGGGGCGTGCTCCGGCAGCCCGCTCTGCACGATCCCGTGGGCGAGGCGCTCCACCCAGTCCAGGTCGCCGGGATCGCTGGTGACGCGGTGCAGCTCGTGGAACATCCGGGCCACCCCGGCCGCGCCGGAGCAGAAGCCGAGGTAGTGGAGGCGGCGCCCCTGCGGCAGGTGGTGCGGGACGCGGGCGCACCTGTCGGTGACCACGCTGACCGTGCGGACGAAGTCGGCCCCCCGGCGGGCCGCCGCGAGGAACCGCGTGTCGCGGGTCACGCCGTGCAGCCGGGCGAGCAGGAACGCGGTGCCCGCCGTACCCGAGAGGAACCCCGGCGTGACGGCGTCCACGGGCAGGTCGGGGCAGGCCTTTCCGCCGAAGCGGTGGCCGGGCACGGCGAGGGCCGCGATGCGCCCGCCCGCCTCGACGGCCACCTCCTCGTACGCCGACACCCCGAGGAGGCCCGAGGCGTGCAGCAGCGCGAGCACGATCCCCCCGTCGCCGCGCAGCGCCGGGTCCCCGGTCCAGCCGACGCCGTCGTCGAACCGGCGGACGTCGCGCACCAGGCCGTCGGCGGCGGCGCGGGCCGCCTCGTGGACCTCCTCGTCGCCGGTCGCCCAGCCGGTCTCGGCCATCGCGAAGAGCATCCCCGCCCGGCCGTGGTAGAAGGTCGGATCGCGCTGCTCCCGCCACGTCGCGGCGAGCCGCCGCGCCCCCGCGAGAGCGTCGTCTTGATACGTCTGGTCGCCGGTGGCGGCGGCGGCCTCCAGGAAGAACAGCACGACGCCGGCCGCCCCCGCGTACAGGGAGGAGGCGTTCCCCGCGCCGGCCGACCGGCCCCGGGGATCGGGATTGGCCAGCCAGTGCCGTCCGAGGGCGTCGTCGACGGCCGCCGACCTCACCCAGCGCGCGGCCATGACGGCGGCGGTGGTCGGCGTCTCACATGGCCAGGTACTCATCGCCCGATTCTCCCACGAATCCGGTAGGAAATTAAGGCTACCGTCTCCCAGTAGAAGCCTACGGCGAGGTGAGACCCGGATCACACTCATCCTGGTCAGGTGGGATGAGGGGTGAAGGATCGGGGATCGCGCCGCAGCGGATGTCCCTCGGGGATCTCGACGAGCACGATCGGCAGGCCGTCGGGGTCCTCGATCCACATCTCCACCAGGCCCCAGGGTTCCAGCCGGGGCGGGTGCGACACCCGCACCCCCGCGCCGGCCAGCCGTTCGTGCTCCCGCCGGACGTCGCGGACCTGGAGCCACAGCGCCGGGCTCTCCCGTGCGCCGCCGCCGTGCGAGGAGACCTCCAGGAATCCGGCCCCGAGGAAGAACACGACCCCGGGGTCCTCGGCCGGTCCGAACTCCCGGCTCACCGCCAGGCCCAGGACGTCCCGGTAGAAGCGGCGGCTCGCGGCCCGGTCGGCGGAGCGCACGAGCACGCGGCCGCTCAGCACCTCCATCAGCGCCTCGCCGGGTGATCGGCGTGTGGTTGTCCGTACGGCCTCATCGCGGCGTCCTTCCCGTTGTGGTGATGACGGGGGGTCCTCCCCGTGGCGCTCCCCCGGCGGGAGTCACGTGACGGTCGTGCCCATCCGGGGCATGCGACTAAAGGAGGGATTACGGCAAACGACGGCCAAGGGAGGAGACGCGGCCAAGGGTCTTTCGTCCCCCGGAACGTGACGGACGGCGGTGCCGCCGCCGGCGCCGGGGACGGGACGCTGGTCACGCGCCGAACGAGGCCGTAGGACCCGACTGTGAAGAAGAGGAACGCATGTCTGAGAACACCGCACCCGCCGGCCTGCCGCACCTGGAGAAGCTGGACCGCGACGACTGCCTGCGGCTGATCTCCCCCGGGGGCGTCGGCAGGATCGCCTTCACCCACCCCGGCGGTCCGGTGATCCTGCCGGTCAACTACACGGTGGAGCAGGGCGCGGTGCTGTTCCGCACGGCGCTCGGCGGCCCGATGGACGCCGACCTGCGCACGGGCGTCAACGGGGCCGACTTCATGGTCGCCTTCGAGGTCGACCGCATCGACGAGAGGACGCGGGAGGGCTGGAGCGTGCTCGTCCGCGGCGGGGCCCACCACGTGACCGGTGACGTGCACAAGGAGGTCGAGACGTGGGCGGGCGGCGAGCGCCCCCTCTACATCAGGATCGAGCCGGTCGAGATCAGCGGCCGGCGCATCCGGCACGGCTAGCCGTGGACGCCTGGGTCGTGGCCCGCCCGGGACCGGTCGCGACGCGGCCCCTGGAACGGGCCGGACTGCCGGACCCCGTGCCCGGGCCGGGGGAACTGCTGATCCGCGTCGAGGTGTGCGCCGTCTGCCGCACCGACCTGCACCTCGCCGAGGGCGATCTCCCCCCGAGGCGGCCCCGTACGGTTCCCGGGCACGAGGTGGTGGGGCGGGTGGCGGCCCTCGGCCCGGACACGGCGGGGCCGCCGCCCGGTTCGCGGGTGGGCGTGGCGTGGCTGCGCTCGACCTGCGGCCGGTGCCGATACTGCCTGCGGGGCGCGGAGAACCTGTGTCCCGCGTCCGCCTACACGGGCTGGGACGCCGACGGCGGCTACGCCGAACTGCTGACCGCCCCCGCCGCGTACGTCTACCCGTTGCCGGAGGACGCTCCGGCGGAGACGCTGGCGCCGCTGCTCTGCGCGGGGATCATCGGATACCGGGCGCTGGTCCGCGCCGATCTGCCGCCCGGCGGCCGGCTCGGGATCTACGGCTTCGGCGCCTCGGCGCACCTGACCGCGCAGATCGCGATCGCCGAGGGCGCGACCGTGCACGTCATGACGAGGTCGGCGGCGGCCCGGGAACTCGCGCTCCGGCTGGGCGCGGCCTCCGCCGGGGGCAGCGCCGACCCGCCACCGGAGCCCCTGGACGCGGCCGTCCTGTTCGCCCCGGTGGGCGACCTCGTGCCGGTCGCCCTCGCCGCGCTCGACCGGGGCGGGACGCTCGCGGTCGCCGGGATCCACCTGACCGACATCCCGGCGCTGAACTACCAGCGCCATCTGTTCCAGGAGCGCACGCTGCGCAGCGTCACGGCCAACACCCGCGCCGACGGCCGGGAGTTCCTCCGGCTGGCGTCCCTCCACCGCCCTCAGGTCACGACCACGCCCTACGCCTTCTCGGCCGCCGACCGGGCGCTGGCCGACCTCGCCGCCGACCGGGTGGAGGGAGCCGCCGTACTGATCATGGACGGGTGACGGGCGGGACCACCCGGCCCAGGTCGTCGATCTCGTACGAGACGTCGGAGTCGACGTCCACCACGCCGTCCACCCGCCAGATGTCCTCCAGCAGCGTCCTGAGCTGCGAACGCCGCTCCACGCTGCCGTCGAGGTAGACGATCCCGTCTTCGACCCGCATCGAGCACCGTCCGGAGTGCCGCCCGATCGCGTCGAGGACGTCGTCGTGGATGTCCTCCGGGGAGCGGCAGAACACCCTGATCAGGTCGGACTTGCGGACCAGCCCGGTGATGCGCCCGGTCTGCTCGTCCACCACCGGAAGATCCTTGATCCGGTTCCGGTGCATGAGCCAGGCCGCCTGCCGCACCGGGGTGTCCTCGGTGACCGTGATCGCGGGAGTGCTCATGAGATCGCGCACCAGCCGGCCCGCCGCCTTCCTCCGCTCCCGGTGACGCGTGGGCCCCTCGAAGAGCAGGTCGCCCATCCGCCGGTCCATGTCCTTCAGCAGCAGGTCGTCCTCGCTGACCATGCCGAGCACCCGCCGCTCGCCGTCCACCACGGGGACCGCTCCGACGTGGAACCGGCACATCGCGGTCACCACCTCGCCGAACGAGGCGTCCGCCTCGACCGCGACCACGAACCTGTTCATGACGTCACGGACGGTCATGGGCATCGCATCTTCCTCCCCGTCCCTCCTCAGACTTCGTCATACCCATTGGTGCGGCGAGCGGCGAACGTCCCCCTGACATGGGACCTATGGCCCTTCGGGGATGAACCGGATCATGTTTATCGCCAGTACCTTGGAGAGGTGCAGAACGCCGCGATCCTCACCGTCGACGACGATCCCTCTGTCTCGCGTTCGGTGGCGCGCGACCTACGCCGCCGGTACGGCGACCGCTACCGCGTGATCCGGGCCGAGTCCGGGTCCACCGCGCTGGACGCGCTGCGGGAGATCAAGCTGCGCGGCGAGCAGGTCGCCGTGCTCCTGGCCGACTACCGGATGCCCGGGATGAACGGCATCGAGTTCCTCGAGGCCGCCATGGACGTCTTCCCGCTGGCCCGCCGTGTGCTGCTCACCGCGTACGCCGACACGGACGCGGCCATAAACGCGATCAACATCGTGGATCTCGACCACTACCTGCTCAAGCCGTGGAACCCGCCCGAGGAGAAGCTCTACCCGGTGCTGGACGCGCTGCTGGAGGCGTGGCTCGCCACCCCCGCCGTGACGATGCCGGAGACCAAGGTCGTCGGGCACCGCTGGTCGGCGCGGTCGTTCGCGGTGCGCGACTTCCTGGCCCGCAACCTCGTGCCGTACCGCTGGATCCGGGCCGACGAGGCCGAGGGCGCGCGACTGCTCGCCGCGGCCGGGCTGGCCGAGGCGGACGTGCCGGTCGTGATCACCACGGACGGCAAGGCCCTGGCCCGGCCCACGGAGACCGACCTCGCCGCGCACGTCGGCATGGCCACCACCCCCGCCTCCGACCTCTACGACCTCGCCGTGATCGGCGGGGGCCCGGCCGGGCTCGGCGCGGCGGTCTACGGCGCCTCCGAGGGCCTGCGGACCCTGCTGGTCGAACAGCGGGCGACCGGCGGCCAGGCGGGGCAGAGCAGCCGGATCGAGAACTACCTGGGCTTCCCCGACGGCGTCTCGGGCGCCCAGCTCACCGACCGCGCCCGCAGGCAGGCCCAGAAGTTCAACGCCGAGATGCTCACCACCCGCGAGGTCGTCGGCCTCGAACGGCAGGACCCGGTCACGCTGCTGCGGTTCTCCGACGACACGGCCGTCGCGGCGCACACGGTCGTGCTGGCCACGGGCGTGTCGTACCGCCTCCTGAACGCGCCCGGCCTCGCCGATCTGACCGGCCGCGGCGTCTTCTACGGCTCGGCCGCCATCGAGGCCCCGAACTGCTCCGGCGAGGAGATCTACATCGTCGGCGGGGCCAACTCGGCGGGCCAAGGGGCGGTGTACTTCTCCCGCTTCGCGAGGAAGGTGCACATCCTCATCCGGGGCGACGACCTCACCCGGTCGATGTCGCGCTACCTGATCGACCAGATCGAGGGGATCGCGAACATCGAGGTCCACCCGAACACCGAGGTCGTGGGGGGCGAGGGACGCGACCACCTGGAGCGGCTGACCCTGTGCGACCGGCGGTCCGGCCGGGTCGCCACCGTGCCGACGTCGTGGCTCTTCGTCTTCATCGGCGCCGAGCCGCGCACCGACTGGCTCGGCGACGTGGTGGCCCGCGACGGGAACGGATACGTGCTGACCGGCTCCGACCTGCTCGCCGACGGAAGCCGCCCGGCCGGGTGGGCGCCGTCCAGAGACCCCTACCACCTGGAGTCGAGCATGCCGGGCGTCTTCGCGGCCGGCGACGTGCGGGCCGGATCGGTCAAGCGCGTCGCCTCGGCCGTGGGCGAGGGCGCGATGGCGGTCTCGCTCGTCCACCGCTACCTGGAGGGCCGATGACCGAGACGCTGCCGCCGCACGAGCTGCGCACCCTGTTCCTCTTCGAGTCCCTGGACGACGGCCAGCTCGCCGCCCTGTCGGCGGAGGGCCGGGTGGAGACCCGCGCCGCCGGCACTCTCGTCTACGGCGAGGGCGAGCCCGCCACCTGCTTCTTCGTACTGCTCAGCGGCACCGTCGCGATGAGCAGGCGGGTGCAGGGCGACGAGGTCGAGGTGAGCCGCACCGGCCAGCGCGGCGTGTACGGCGGCGCCACCCAGTCGTACATCACCGGGGAGCCGCACCAGCTCTACCTCAACTCGCTGCGCGCGGTCACCGACGCCGAGTTCTTCGTGCTGCCCGCCGAGGTGATCGCCGAGTGCGTGCGCGAGTGGTTCCCGATGGCGATGCACCTGCTTGAGGGGCTGTTCATCGGCATGCGCGCCACCCAGACGGTCGTGGGCGAGCGGGAGCGGCTGCTCGCGCTCGGCTCGCTGTCGGCCGGGCTCACCCACGAGCTGAACAACCCGGCAGCCGCCGCCGTGCGCGCCACGTCCGCGCTGCGCGGACGGGTGGCGGGCATGCGGCAGAAGCTCGCCATGATCGCCGACGGGCGGCTGGACGGCAGCCAGCTGCACGATCTCGTGGAGCTCCAGGAGGACGCGGTCAAGCGCGCCGCGTCCGCCCCCGAGCTGTCCCCGCTGGCGCGGTCCGACGCCGAGGACGCCATCGCCGACTGGCTGGACGACCACGACATCATCGGCGGCTGGGACCTCGCGGCCACGCTGGTGGCCGGGGGCCTCGACGTGGAGTGGCTCGGCCAGATCGCCGGCGCGGTGGGCGAGGAGAACCTGGAGCCGGCGGTGCGGTGGCTCACCTACACGATCGACACCGAGCTGCTGATGGGCGAGATCGACGACGCGGTGAACCGGATCTCCAGCCTGGTCGGCGCGGCGAAGCAGTACTCCCAGCTCGACCGGGCCCCGTACCAGACCGTCGACGTGCACGACCTGCTCGACGCCACGCTGACCATGCTCCACGGCAAGATCCCGCAGGGCGTGCGCACGGTCAAGGAGTACGACCGGTCGCTGCCGCCGATCCCGGCGTACGCGGCGGAGCTGAACCAGGTGTGGACGAACCTCATCGACAACGCCCTCTGCGCGATGAACGGCGAGGGCACGCTCACCATCCGCACCTGGCGGAAGGACGGGCACCTCATCACGGAGATCGGCGACACCGGGCCCGGCATCCCGCCGGAGGTCCGGCCCCGCATCTTCGAGCCGTTCTTCACCACCAAGCCCGTCGGCGAGGGCACCGGCCTTGGCCTGGACATCTCCTATCGGATCGTCGTGAACAAGCACCACGGAGACATCCGGGTGGAGTCCACGCCCGGAGACACCCGGTTCCGGGTGGTCCTCCCCATCACCCAGGCCCCCCGCGACGACGCGCGTTAGGTCGTGCCTGATGCCCCGTACAGTGAGGGGCATGGGCATGGTCAGCACCGTCGGTCTCGTTCTGCACCCCGAGCGCGACTCGAAGGAGGCGATCGACACCATCGTCGAGTGGGCGCGCAACCGGGGCTGCCCGGTGCTGGGCCTGCCCGACGAGGTCGGGCGCATCGACTGCAGCGCGGTCGCGGTGGACGACCAGACGCTGGTGCGGCAGGCCGACCTGCTGGTCAGCCTCGGCGGCGACGGCACGATGCTGCGCACCATGCGCCTGATCGCCGGGCGGCCGACGCCCGTCCTCGGCGTCAACCTGGGCCGGCTCGGCTTCCTCGCCGAGATCGACGTCGCGGACCTCGCGCCCGCGCTGTCGGCGATCGACGAGCACAGGTACACGGTGGAGCCGCGCATGGCGGTCCGGGCGACCACCCACGACGGCCGGACGGTGACCGCCTTCAACGACATCGCGCTCGTCCGCATCCCCGGCGACGGGCTCGCCGCCGTGGCCGTCTCGGTCTACGGCGAGCCGTTCGTCCGGTACGCCGCCGACGCGGTGATCGTCTCCACCGCCACCGGGTCGACGGCGTACAGCTTCTCGGCCGGCGGCCCGATCGTCTCCCCCACCGTCGAGGGTTTCATCGTCGTCCCGGCCGCCGCGCACACGGCCTTCAACCGGGCGCTCGTGCTGTCCGCCGACGAGGAGGTGACGCTCGACGTGCTCCCGACGAGCGGACAGCTCGCGATGGAGGTCGACGGCGCCATCGGCGGCCACCTGTGCCCGGGCGACCGGCTCACCGTGACGGCGCTGCGCGCCGCGGCCCGCGTGGTGCGGCTCGGGACGACGACCTTCTACGAGCGGGCCCGCCGCAAGCTGCGGGTGAACGGCAGCGCCGAGGTCGACTAGGTGTTCTGACCATGGACGTTGGTGACAGCGGTGGAGGATCGGCGACACGCTGTCGATGACCTTGAAAAGGGTGAGGGCCTTCTGGCGTGGTGTGAGTCGACCAAGATTCACATCGCCCGGAGGCCCTCATGCCCCACCGTAACGCCCCGCTGACCGAAACCGGCAGACTCCGGCTCGCGCGTTGCATCGTCGAGGACGGCTGGAGCATTCGCCGCGCGGCCGAACGCTTCCAGGTCTCCCACACCACCGCCGCCCGCTGGGCCCGTCGCTATCGACAGCTGGGCCCAGCCGGCATGGCCGACCGGTCGTCCCGGCCGCGCCGCAGCCCGGCCCGTACCCCGCAGCGGACCGAACGGCGCATCTGCAAGCTCCGCATCACCCATCGGCTCGGACCCGCCCGAATCGCCGCCCGCTTGGGCCTGGCCCCCTCCACCGTGCACCGGGTACTGGTCCGCTACGGCATGCCACCCCTGACCCACCTGGACCGGGCCACCGGTGCACCCGTCCGCCGCTACGAGCGTGACCGCCCGGGCGAACTGGTCCACATCGACGTCAAGAAGCTGGGCAACATCCCCGACGGTGGCGGCCACCGCATGCTGGGCCGCGCCGCCGGCGGGCGCAACCGCCAAGCCACCCCCACCGCCTCACGCAACGCCCACGGCAACCCCCGCCTGGGCCACGGCTTCCTGCACACGGCGCTGGACGACCACACCCGCCTGGCCTACACCGAGATCCTGGCCGATGAGACCAAGGAAACCGCCACCGCATTCCTCCTGCGCGCCCAGACCTGGTTCGCGACCCGCGCCATCGTCATCGAACGCGTACTGACCGATAACGGCAGCTGTTACCGCTCCCGGCTGTGGGGCGAGACCTGCGCCCAGCTGGGCATCACCCACAAGCGCACCCGCCCCTACCGGCCCCAGACCAACGGCAAGGTCGAACGCTTCCACCGCACCCTGGCCGACGAATGGGCCTACGCCCGCCCGTACGCCTCAGAAGCCGAACGCCGCGCCGCACTTGATCCCTGGCTGCACATGTACAACCATCACCGCGGACACACCGCGCTGAAAGGCCAGCCACCCATCAGCCGCGTCACCAACCTCCCAGGGCAGTACAACTAGGTCAGGCGGCGCGCAGCAGGTTCTCGATGTCGGCCAGCTCCTCCGGGCTGAGCGGCGGCGCGGCCAGCGCGGCGGCGTTCTGCTCGAACTGCTCCACCGAGCTCGCCCCGACCAGCACGGACGTGACCCGCCGGTCGCGCAGGATCCACGCCAGCGCGAGCTGCGCGAGCGACTGGCCACGCGCTTGGGCGATCTTGTCGAGGCCGCGCAGGGTGTCCAGCAGCCCGGGCGTGAGCCGGTCGCGCGTGAGGAAGTGGCCGATCGCCATCCGCGAGTCCGCCGGCACCTCGCCGTCGAGGTAGCGCCCGGTCAGCAGGCCCTGCGCCAGCGGCGAATAGGCGATGCAGCCCGCCCCGGACCGCTCCAGGACGTCGAGCAGCCCGTCCTCCGCCCAGCGGTCGAGCATCGAGTAACGCGGCTGGTGGATCAGGAGCGGGGTGCCCAGGTCGCGCAGCACCGCGGCCGCCCTCTCGGTCTCCTCCGCGGAGTAGTTCGAGATGCCCACGTAGAGCGCCTTGCCGGAGCGCACCGCCGTGTCGAGGGCGCCCATCGTCTCCTCGATCGGAGTGTCAGGGTCGGGGCGGTGGGAGTAGAACACGTCGACGTAGTCGAGGCCCATCCGGCTCAGCGACCGGTCGAGACTCGCCAGCAGATACTTGCGCGACCCCCACTCGCCGTACGGGCCCGGCCACATGTCGTAGCCCGCCTTGGTCGAGACGAACAGCTCGTCGCGGTAGGGCCGGAAGTCCGCCCGCAGGTGGCGGCCGAAGTTCTCCTCCGCCGAGCCGTACGGCGGGCCGTAGTTGTTGGCCAGGTCGAAGTGGGTCACACCGAGGTCGAAGGCGCGGCGCAGGACGGCGCGCTGCACGTCGAACGCGTGGCCGTCGCCGAAGTTGTGCCACAGGCCGAGGGAGATCTCGGGAAGCAGCACGCCGCTCCTTCCGCTGCGCCGGTACCGCATGTCGTCGTACCGGGCGGGGGCGGGGACGTAGGGGTGCGGGATCATCCGTGACCTTTCGCTCGTGCGGCCGGGACCGGTCCTTCACCGGCGCCTTCCAAGGACTACCAGGAAACCGCACGTGTCGACGGCCGCTCACCTTGGGGCCGCCCGCCCTCAGATCGGGTCCCAGGGAACCGACTCGTAGACCTCGACCAGCGTCCGGGTGAAGTCGTCGTCCACGGGGAGCGTGACGTCGCCGATCCGCCCGACGGGTGCGACGCCGCGGGAGTTGGCC
This sequence comes from Microbispora sp. H10885, assembly GCF_014161415.1. Lineage (NCBI taxonomy): Bacteria > Bacillati > Actinomycetota > Actinomycetes > Streptosporangiales > Streptosporangiaceae > Microbispora > Microbispora sp. H10885. Next base: position 366,728 of record NZ_JABBWY010000005.1, read on the forward strand.
ACGAAGGCCGACCGGTACGACGACAGGCCGGCCAGCCGCACCGGCCCGCGCCGCGACCCGATCCCGGCGGCCGGGAGGCGGGCCTCCAGGAGTTGCATGGTGACGCCGCTGAGGCTGGGCGCGTCGGGCCACACGACCGACGAGCCGTCGAAGAAGCCCACGTTGGTGACGCCGCCCTCGGCGACGGTGCCGTCCGGACCGGTGAGCAGGACGTCGTCGAAGCCCTCACGCTCGGCGATCTTCCGGTGGTAGAGCTGCCCGAAGCCGCCGAGGTGCTTGACGTGCGCGACGGGCCGCTCGTACGGCACCGGCTTCAGGCTCTGCGGCCCGGACGGCGGGGGCGCGGGCGGCAGCACGGCCACGAGGAGGCTCACCGCGTCCCGGCCCTCCGGCCAGAAGGCCATCATCCGCACGGAGGCGTCGCGCGCGTCGCCGGCGAGAGCGTGCCGGACGCGCTCGCGCACCAGGTCGCCGTCGAGTCCGGCGCCGAACAGCTCCCGGTTGGCGGCGTCGAGCCGGGCGAGGTGCAGGCCGAGCCCCTGGGCGCGGCCGTTCCTGACCTGCAGGGCGGTGAAGTGGCCGTAGTTGACGAGTGCGGGATGCCATAGCGCCTCGGCCGTGGGTGGGCGGCCGTCGATCTCGACCCGGAGGAACACGATCTCCACGCTACAGGGCCGCCGCCGGCGGGGAAGGGGGGCACCCGGCGGGCGCGCTCCGTCAGCGGACGCCCCGGGGGCGGAACTGCACGCTGATCCGGGCGCCGGTCACCGTGGACGACTTCGGGACCGCGTGCTCCCAGGTGCGCTGGCAGCTTCCGCCCATGACGATGAGGTCGCCGTGGCCCAGTTCGTGACGCAGCGCCGTGCCCCCGCCGCGCGGGCGCAGCAGCAGCGGGCGCGGCGTGCCGAACGACAGGATCGCGACCATCGTGTCCTCCACGCTCCCCCGCCCGATCGTGTCGCCGTGCCAGGCGACGCTGTCCCGGCCGTCGCGGTAGAGGCACATGCCCGCCGTGACGAACCGCTCGCCGAGTTCCTTCTCGTAGTGGGCGTTGAGCAGGTCCCTGGCCTCGGCCAGCACCGGGTCGGGAAGCTCCTCGCCCTCGTCGTAGAACTTCAGCAGCCGGGGCACGTCCACGACCCTGTCGTACATGTGGACGCGCTCCGCGTGCCACGGCACTCCGTCGCGCAGCCGCTCGAAGAGCGCGTCGGCGCCCTGGACCCAGTGCCGCCGGACGTCGACCCAGGCGCCGCGCTCCAGCGGAGTGCGCCGCACCGAGGCGCCGAGCGACCCCATGTGAACATCCTCGCCCCAGTCCAGCAGTGAGGCCTGAAAAGCCGTCATGAGTCCATTGTATTAGAACAACCATTCGATCATGATCGGCTCGCCCGCCACAGGGCGACCGCGAGCCAGACACCGCCGATCGCGAGCAGCAGGCCGTGGGCGACGCGCACCGCCGGCGACCCGAAGAACTGGGGGATGAACAGCGCCATCCCCGCGGCCAGCGGAGCGCCGCTCCACCGGGGCAGCACCTTCGAACGCCCGGCGGAGACCGCGGCCAGGACGGCGCCGACGCCGAGCAGCGCGAGCCCGGACGCGAACATCGCGATCGCCACGGGACCGAAGCGGAACTCGTCGACCAGCGCCAGCAGCGAGACGTCGCCGTCCCGCACCGCCCGCGCGCCGATGACGTTCAGCCCGAAGTCCTCCGCGCCGTAGTACGGCAGGGTCAGCCCGGCGCCGATCCAGGTCACCACCGCCGCCCGCAGGGCGAGGGGGCGGTCCAGCACCAGGTAGAGGCCGAGAGTCCCCAGCGCGAGCAGGACGAACCCGACCATCGCGAACAGGTGCGCCGCGACCCAGGCGGGCGACGCCATCGTGGCGGCTCCGGACAGTGCCGTCTCGTCCCCGTACGGCCGGACCAGCGGATAGAGGAGGAACAGGACTCCGGCCACGAGAAAGGACAGCCCGGTCAACCGGGCACGGGTGGGCAGGGCGGCGTTCATGGGGGCTCCATCGACGAGCAGGGGTTGAGACATCGCTCCGTTTCGAGAGCAATGCTCTCTCTTAAGAATGGCGATGTCAACACAGTCCCCCGCTCTCAACTCCCCGCCCCGGAGCCATCGGGCGCCCCCAGAAGCGGCAGGGCGCCACAGTGGCGTAGCCGGCGGCTTCAGCCCCTGTCACACCACCGCACCCGGCACCCCCCCCCCCCCCCGCACCCCCCGGCTTGCGCCGCGGTGAACGAGGGCCGTCGTGTTTCACCATTCGGGAGAGACATGACCCGGATGACATATCTCGATAAATCACCATTCGGACGCAATCGCCTTAATGACATCCGTTGCCGAATAGATATTCACGCCGGTAACCGCCCGGAATCACACACGCGTCCAACACCCGTTACGTCGGTGAGCACGAAACGGCCACGAACCCGCCGCGAGGAGATGGTGCACTTGATGAGCGATCAAACGTCTGAGGCCCTCGCCACACCGGGGGCGGCCGCAGCCGCTACCAGTCGCGAGAGCGATGCGCGCGAGGCCAGGAAGTCACCCCCGGCGCCCCGGGCGATGCCGAAATGGGAATCCGAGGCGCGCAATCGAATTCGCACGGCCATCCGCCGGTACGGCAAGCCGCTCAGCGATCTCATCGCCCGCGACGCCAACGAGGGCGACACCCGCCTGCTCGTCACCGACTTCCTCTGCGAAGGACTGGGGTACGACAAATACGAAGACCTCACGACCGAATACCAGGTCAAAGGAGAATTCGCCGACTACGGCATACGCGTGGACAAGCAGCTCGCCGCGTTCATCGAGGTCAAGCGGTGCACACAGAAGCTGGGCGTCAAACATCTGCGGCAGGTGCAGATGTACGCGGTGAACGAGGGCGTCGAATGGATGGTGCTGACGAACGGACAGGTGTGGCAGGTCTATCACCTGACCGGCGGCCTTCCGGTCGTCGTCGACCTGGCTCTGGAGGTCGATCTCCTCGACGAAGGCGGGCCGACCGGGAAGGCCGACGCCCTCTTCTATCTCAGCAAGGAGGCGTTCAAGCGCCGCCTGATAGACGACCTGTGGAAGGCCCGCGCGGCGACGGCCCCGAAGTCCCTCGTACGCGTTCTCCTCACGCCGGTGATCCTCGACGCCGTACGGAAGGAACTGCGGCGGCAGACGGGGCACAATGCGGACGAGAAGGAGATCGAACGCATCCTCCAGGCGGAGGTTCTTCGGTCCGATCTCCTCGCCTGACGGCACGACGGCCGCTGACCGCGCTCCGGGTTATCCGGCGGTGGTGGAGTCCGCGACGACCGCGACGACCGGGGCGAGATCGGCGACGATCTCGGCGGTCACCTCCTCCTGAGCGGTCAGGGCGGCGGCGAGCCCGTCGGGGTCGTCGGCGTCGAGCGTCATCGCACACCCCCTGCGGATGGCTTCCAGGTCGACCGCCCCGCGCCTGGTGGCCCACCAGCGGCCGGCGTCCGACCGCCAGATGATCCAGCCGGTGTGGACTCGCGCGATGTCCTCCAACGTGGTCATGTCACCCATCTCCAACGGCTGCTCGCGGAAGTGGGCCAAGTCAAGCGCGTCCACGACGGCGGCGGTATCAGCCAGGAGACGTCCAATCACAGCCAGTAGCCACGCGAACACGGAAACTCCCGTAGTGTCAGCGTGTCACGCCGACGCAGCGTGCATGTGGTCGCGCGAGAAGCGGTCATGCGAGGAGGGGTGCGACATGCCGGCCAGCCACCGTCATCCGCCGAATCGCCGGCTCGCATGGGAACGCCTGCAGCGCGGGTGGTCCTACGAGGAACTGTGCGAACGCATCCGTACGGCCATGCGGTCGTGCGGGGAGAAGGACACGGGCCTCACGGCGAACACCGTCCGCCGGTGGGAGACGGGCGAGCGGTGGCCGGACCCGCGCTACCGCAAGCATCTCGTGACGATTTTCGGCAAGTCCGCGAGCGAACTGGGACTGCTCACCCCCGACGAGATGGCCATGCGGCCGGTGACGGAGGTGGTGGACGAGATTGGGAGGCTGCTGAGCATGATCACCGCAGACGGCATCGACCGCTCCACGTTCCTGCGGAACCTCTTAGGCGCGGGCGTGCTCGCCCCGCTCCTCGGCGAGGGCGGCGAGCGTCTCCCGGCGGCGGTGGAGCGCGGGCGCGGGGTCGACGCCGAGTCGGCCGAGGCGTTCGCCCGGGTCGTCGACCGGCAGGCCGCGCTCTACTGGACCTCGCCCCCGGAGGAGATCTTCCAGGCGTCGGTCGCCCACACCCGGCTCGGCACGAGCCTGCTGCGCGCCGCTCCGGAGGGAGCCGTGCGGCAGACACTCGCCGAGGCGGCCGCGCGCTCTGCCCTGCTGTCCGGCAGGGTGGCCTTCTTCGATCTGGAGGAGTGCCACACGGCCGCGCGGCTGTTCCGGCTGGCCCTGTCGGCGACCCGGGAGTGCGGGGACCACCCGCTCGCCGCCGCCGTGCTCGCCCACGCGGCGTTCGTCCCCGGCTTCGACCGCCGCCGCTCCGACGCGCTAGGGCTGCTCGACGCGGCGTTCGCACACGCCTGGCACGGCGTCGGCCCGCTGACCAGGGCGTGGCTCCACTGCGTCGCCTCGGAGATCACCGCCCGGTGCGGCGAGCCCAGGGAGTGCATGCGGCACATCGACCGGGCCGACCAGATGATCGACACGAGCGGGGACGACCCTCCCTGGCTGGACTTCTTCGAGCGTGCACGGCTCGACGGCTTCGCCGGATACAGCGCGCTCACCGCCGGCCAGCACGAGGAGGCGGCCCGCCGGCTGCGCACGGCGCTCGACCACCTCGGCCCGAACGGCGGCAAACAGCGCTCGGTGCTGTTCGCCGACCTCGCCGCCGCCCACGCCCCGGCCGACGGCGACCAGGCCGCCGAGCACCTCAGGCGGGCCGTCGAAGCGCTGGAGGAGCACTGGTACGCGATCGGCCATGATCGCGTCCGTGGGGTGCTGGACGCGCTGCCGCCCGCGGCGGCGACGCGCCAGCTGGGCGAACGGCTGACGTACCTCGGCCGCGCCCGGCTCTCCGAGCTCACGATGTGACCGCGGCCGCGCCGGCCACGATCAGCCGTCACTCCGGACGCCCGGGAGGCTCGTCGCCCGGCTGAGCTTCTCCCAGCGGTCCAGGTCGGCGCGGAGCATCTCATGGTGGTCCCGGATGGCGTCCACCGCGTCGTCGCCGAGGGCGAGCCGCAGCGGAGGATCGTCGTGGCCGAGGACCTGGAGGATCGCCTGGGCGGCCTTGGCCGGATCCCCCGGCTGCATGCCGTCCATCCCGTCCACGGAGGCCCTGGTCGCGCCCGTGGACACCCGGTAGGCGTCGATGGGCTCCGAACGGTGCATGCGGTGACCGCCGAACTCGGTGCGGAACGCGCCCGGTTCCACGATGAGCACCCGTACGCCGAAGGGCGCGACCTCGGCGGCGAGCGCCTCCGACAACCCTTCGAGGGCGAACTTGGCGGCACAGTAGGCGCCGAACCCCGGCATGCTGAGCTGCCCGCCCATCGAGCTCATCTGCACGATCGTCCCGCTCCCCTGCCGGCGCAGATGCGGCAGGACCTCCTTGGTCACGGCCGTCGCCCCGAAGAACATGACCTCCATCAGTGCGCGCAGGTCACTCATCGACAGTTCTTCGACGGCTCCCACCGATCCGTGACCGGCGTTGTTCACCACCACGTCGATCCGGCCGAAGGCGGACAGGGCGCCGGCCACCGCCGCGCCGATCGACGTGGCGTCGGTGACGTCCAGCCCGGCGACGCGCACGCGGTCGCCACCCGTCTCCACCAGGTCCGCCAGCGTCTCGACGCGCCGGGCGGTCGCCACCACCCGGTCCCCCGCCGCCAACGCGGCTTCGGCCAGTTCCCGGCCGAAACCCGCCGAGCATCCGGTGATCAGCCACACCCGTCCGGTCATGGTCCCACTCCTCGTGTCGTGATCAGAGGGACCACTCTGGGCCGCGCGAGGCCCGCCCGGCCAACACAGGTTCCCTGCGCGGTTACAGTCAGGTCCTGTGACTCCCGAGCTGCGCCATCTGCGGTACTTCGTCGCCGTGGCCGAGCATCTGAGCTTCACCGTCGCCGCGCGGGAGCTGCACATCGCCCAGCAGTCGCTGTCGCAGCAGATCGCGGCTCTCGAACACGCCCTCGGCGCGCGCCTGTTCGACCGTGACACCCGCGGCACCCGCCTGACCGAGATCGGCCGGGCCTTCCTGCCCGAGGCACGCGCCGTCCTCGACCGGGCCGACGCGGCGCTGCAGGCGGCCCGCCGCGCTGTGCGAGGGGAGACCGGCAGGCTCCGCCTCGCCTTCCTCGTCTCCACCGCGAACTACATGATGCCGCCGGTCGTCCGCGCGTTCCGAAGGCGGTACCCGGACGTCGAGCTCGCCGCCGAGGCGGTCGGCATCGCCGACCTCGTGGCGGGCCTGCGCGAGGACCGGTACGACGCGGCGTTCACCCGTCCGCCGCTCGTGGACGACCTGGAGACCGAGGCACTGGTCTCCGAGCCCGTCTGCGCGGTCCTGCCGACGGGCCACCCGCTCGCCGGACGCGCCGGGCTACGGCTCGCCGATCTGGCCGCCGAGCCCTGGGTGCTCACTTCGCGCGGCTCCTGGCCGCCCTGGCACCTCAAGTACGACGACGACTTCCGCACGGCCGGCTTCGAGCCCAGGGTGGTGCAGCGGGCCGACGGCGTGCCAAGCCTGCTCGGCCTGGTCGCCGCCGGAGTGGGCGTGACCCGGCTCGCCCGGTCGGCGCACAGTCTCAGGCGTACGGGCGTGGTGTTCGTGCCCCTGGCCGGCGACCGGGCCGAGACCGTCGTAGCCTGGCCCGCCACGCGCGACCGGCAGGTCGTCCGCAACCTCCGCGCCGTGGCCGCCGAACTGGCCTCCTCGACCGACCTCACCGAGGCGGGCTGAGCCGTCAGTCGCCGTTGTGCTTGCGGATCAGGGCGGGTAACTCGTCGAGCGAGTCGACGTGGAACAGGCACGCCCGGGCCACCGACTCGTCCCTGAGGACGTGGCCCCAGGGGCCCCGCCGTACGAGGGCGGTGCGCAGCCCGGCCCGCTGCGCGGGCCGGATGTCGTTGTCGATCCGGTCGCCCACGTAGAGAACCGACCCCGCGGGACAGCCGGCCTCCGCCACCACGCGCTCGAAGAAGGCCGGGGCGGGCTTCTCCACGCCCCAGCCGTCGGAGGTGCCGATCACGTCCACGGGCAGGCCGAGGGCGCGCAGGATGCCCTCGGCCCGGGCGGTCTGGTTGCCGGCGAGCCCGACACGCAGCCCCATCGCCCGCAGTTCGGCGAGGCACGACCGCGCGTCGGAATAGAGGTTCTCCTCGCCGAACGTCTCGGCCTGCCCCTCGCGGGCCCGGCGCTCCCGTTCCACGTGGAGGTCGAACCCCGGCCGGAAGTGCTGGAAGGTCTCCCGGTAGTCCCCGCCACTAGCGATGACCGCACCGAACACGGCGGAGAAGGTGTGCCGTGGCACTCCGAGCCAGTCGGCCCAGGTGCCGTACTCCCGGGTCTCGTCCACGAGGGTCTCCCCGACGTCGAAGAAGACGGCCTCCAGCCGCATCGGCACCTCCAGTCACTCGCGTTTCGAGAACGATACGCGGACGCCGGGGTTTCACTGCCCTCGAAGGGCGGCCGGAAGCGTCACGAGGCGCAGCCGCACGCGCCGCGAGCCGGATGCCATGACGGAGAGTGTTCGAGTTGTACGAAAACTGTGACGACGGAGCCTTGATCGGCCAAACTGGATGCCGCACAACCCCTAGAAAAGGCGATGGGGAGCGGCCCTTCCGGGCGGCTCCCCTGCCTAAGTCCCTCCAAGGGTAGCCCCCCGCCTGGCCCGCTCGCAACCAGTAACGCGGCGGTCACGCAACCGAACCGAAAGGAGCCGATGCTGATGCGAGCCGCCGCCGGTGGACCGGACGCCAGCGCTCTGGTCACCGCCCGCGTGCAGGAACTGCTGGAATCCTGGCGGCCCTGGCATCGCCGCCTGTGGGATGTGGGCACCGTACTCGCCCTGCGCGAAGCCGTGGAGGCGGCCGACTGGACCGGGCGCCATGTTCTCTCACAGGGGTCTCTGGCCTGGTACGCACGTGAGTCACTGCTGCGGAGGCTCAAGACCGACAGCGCACTGGGCGACGGGCAGATACGCCGACACATTCACCAGACCTGCCTCAGACCGATCAGGCCGGGGGCCCGCAGCCAGCGGAACATGGCGCTCCTGTCGGACCTGGTCGCCGACGGCTATCTGAGGCGCTGGCGTGACGTCCTCACCAGCGGCCCTGTGCATGTGGAACGTTCCGCGAGATGCATCGCCTCATATCTCCTCGACGAGGGATTTCATCAGGATTTCCTCCGCCAGGAGATCAAGTCGCGGCTGGGCGCCGCGGCCGGCTCGGTGGACCTGATCGATCTTCTCCTGGATCTGGAGTCGCATGGCGATCGCGAGTACGAGGGGCTGATCGTCATCCAGGACAAGGTGCCCGCCCCGCAGGTGGCGCTCAAGTCTCCGCACTGGGTGCCGAAGGAAGAGGTGCGTCACCGCCTGCTCACTCAGTTTCCGCAGGTGACGGCCGTCCGTGCGAGTGGAGGGCTGCTCTTCCGCGTACGGGCGCGTGATCATGTCTCGGCGGTGCAGCAGGTGACCGAGCTGTTCGACCGGGTGCGCAACAGGGTGCGGTATCGGCGCGGCCAGACGGCGCTGGACGTCTATCCCAAGGTGTTCCTCACCGGCCTGGCCGACCCGCAGGACTTCCGGCGGGGCGATCCGGCGGTGACCGTGCTCTCCCTGGAACGGGTGGGCGTGCTCTACGATCTGCCCGACTCCGGCGCCCACGGCCTGCGCATCGACGACGCGCTCGAACTCGCCGCGCCGCTCACGGAGAGCTCCCCGAGCACCGCCGTCGCCGGAGCGTGGGCCGCGATCGAGTCACTGCTCTTCTGCGACACCGACGAGGCGGACCGCGAGGAGGGCCGGGCGGTGGCCGCGGATCGCGCCGCAGCCCTGGTGACCGCCGGATGGCCGCGCGCCGAACTGACCGCGCTGAGCTACGACCCCCGCATCCGCGAGGCAGACCCGCGGCTGCGACGCGACCTCGACGCGATCGGCGGCAACAACCGGGAACGGGTGCGGCGCATGGTGCGGTGGCTGGCCGCCGATCCGGTCGTCCACGTGGACGATCCGGTGACGACGGCGGCCCTCGGGCGGATGCGCGAGCTGGCCGCCGCGCCGTCCGTGACGCTGGGCCGGGTGGAGCGTTATCTGCGCGGCTGCTTCCGGCGCCTCTACCGCCAGCGCAATATCGTGCTGCACGGGGGATCGACGCGTTCCATCGCGCTGCCCTCGACCGTACGGACGGCGGGGCCTCTCGTCGGGGCCGCGCTCGACCGGCTCGCGCACGGTCACGCGGTCTCCGGAGTCGCCCCGCTCGACATGGCCGGCCGCGCGGAGCTGGCGTTGCGGGTGGTGGAGGACGCCGACGGCTGGGGCCTGCACGAACTACTCGGCGCCTGAGACCGCCATGAGGCCGTCTGACCATTTACTTCCGGTAATCGACCAGATTAAATCTTTATTTCCAGATCCATGGTGGTCTGGGTCACAAGCGGTGTCGTGCCAGAGCGTACGAGGAGTGATGCCCGGTGATGTTCGCACTGGTGAAGCGGATGGCCTGCGCTCTCGGCCGGGGATTCGTACGGCTCGGGCGATACTGGGCTGCCCAGTTCGGCGTCCCCGGCGCGGTGCTGTGGTCTCCCGAGCCCGATCCGGTACGGGAGATGGACGAGGCCGAGCACTGGGACTGGTCGATCCCCTACCTCTGGTACGAGGCCTCCCAGCACTGACGCCAGCCGTTCCGGTGCGTCCGGCGGTCCGCCGCGGAAGCCCCGCGACAGGCGGTCAGGCGCGGTGTCCGCTGATCTCCGCCCGGTAGCGGACCTCCCCGAAGCCGGCGCCGCCGTACCCTGACGCGGGAGTCGTCCGGGAGAGCGGGCGCGAAAAAGATCAGCGCGCCACGGCCGGAGCCGGGACGCGCTGAGCTGCTTCGTGAAGCGGTGTCACGAACCGCGGTGGTGAACCGCGGTGATGGTGCGCCGCCAGGGACTCGAACCCCGGACCCGCTGATTAAGAGTCAGCTGCTCTAACCAACTGAGCTAGCGGCGCCCGCACCACAAGGGTAGCGGCATCCGGAGGTCTCCCGCGCCAGGGCGCGGCCGCGTCCTGTCCTGCTCTTACGTCGCCGGGGTATTCCCATTCCGTGCTCCGGGATAGGTCAGTGACGACGAAGGGAGAGTCACCCATGACACCGGATCTCTGGTCGTATCCCGACACCGTGTACGGCGCCGGAGGGCAGATGGACATCGTCGGATACGACGTCCAGGCCGTGGACGGGAAGATCGGATCTGTGGACGAGGCCACCTACGAGGCCGGCCAGAGCTACATCGTCGTCGACACGGGCCCCTGGATCTTCGGCAGGAAGGTCATGCTCCCCGCGAGCGTGGTGAAGAGCATCGACCGCGAGGATCGCAAGGTCTTCGTCACCAGGACCAAGCAGGAGATCAAGAACGCACCGGAGTACGACGAGGCGGCGGTGATGCAGCCCGAGTACCGGGACCGCCTGGCCGACTACTACGGGCGCTTCCCCCACAGCGAGGCCCTGTGACGGCATGACCGACTGACGGCATGACGAAGTGAGGGGCCGCGCCGCGACGGCGTGGCCCCTCACCACGTGCGGGCCCGCCCGGCCGGGCGGGCCCGCACGTCAGCAGGACGAAAAACCTTCATGGCCAGGTGGCGTCGGATGTCGGATTCGTAGGAGCGACGATGCGCAGTTTTTCCAGCAGCGTGACGAACGTCGAGGCGTACGGCGACGGGGCCACGACAGAGGCGACCCGGTCCCAGTCCACCTGTTCGCGCATCGCCCGGACCATCGGCAACAGCGAGCCGTAGTCGCAGGCGTGCTCGGACAGCGGCATGATCCAGGAGATCACCAGGTCGGTGGCTTCGAGGACGGGCAGGCTCAGCGCGGCGACGTTGATCGGCTCGGCCCGGGCCAGCATGGCCTCGGTGACGGGCCGTTCGGCGAGCGAGAAGATCAGGTCGACGAGCACACCTTCCTCGTCGAACGCCTTGACCAGCCAGTCCTCCGGTGGTCTCGCGGTCCGGAAACCCAGGCTCTCCAGGGTCTTCAGCGCGAGCGGGACGTCTTCCTCCAGCAGAGCGAAGTCGACGTCGTGCAGCGATGGCGCGGCGCCCCTCGCATATCCGGCGCAGCCTCCGGCCAGGGCGAAGCGCACCCCGGCCTCCTTGAGCCCGGAGCCGGCGCGCTTGAGCGTTTCGAGAATCGCGTCGGTGACTTCGTGACTGTGACTACCCACTCACGTCGCTTGCCCAGCAATGTTCGCCGCAAACAATCGGGGGTAGGGCGCGCTCATGACCGAGACCCTGCAGGAGATCAAGCGCGCCTACGAGGGCGAGGAGAACCGTCCGCTCTCCTCGTACACACGGGTTCTCGCGGTGTACGGCGGGGCCGTTTCCGCGTTGCTGGCCACGGCGAAGCTGACCGGCCGGAAGCCGCCCGAGAAGATCGGCCCGATGGACCTCATGCTCATGGGCCTGTTCACGCACCGGCTCTCACGGACGCTGGCCAAGGACCCGGTGACCAGCCCGATACGCGCCCCCTTCACCCGTTATGAGGGCGTCTCCGGCCCGGCCGAGCTGAACGAGAAGGTCCGTGGTCACGGGTTGCAGCACGCCGTGGGCGAGCTGCTGACCTGCCCGTTCTGCCTGTCCCAGTGGGTGGCGACCGGATACGCCGCGGGCACGGTGTTCTTTCCCCGGCTGACCCGGCTCGCGGGCGCCACCATGGCGGCCGTGGCGATCTCCGACTGGCTCCAGTTCGCCTACGTCCGGCTGATGAAGGCCTCCGAATGAGCGAAGTGCTCGAACCCCTGGAGAACACCGACGAGAACCCGAAGGAGCGGGTCGACCGCGAGCTCGGCGAGCTGCTGCAGGGTCTGCGGGTGGCCGCGACGGGCGTGCAGGTGCTGTTCGCGTTCCTGCTGACGCTCCCGTTCTCCTCCGGTTTCGGGAAGATCGACACGACCGGGAACTGGCTGTTCTACATCGCCGTCGTCAGCGCGGCGTTCGCGTCGATCTGCACGATCGCTCCGGCGACCCAGCACCGCATCCTGTTCCGGTCAGGACTCAAGGAACTGCTGCTGCGCCGGGCCAACCGGCTGGGCGTGGCCGGGGCGATGTCCCTGGCCGTCGCCATGGCCTGCTCCACCGCTCTGGTCCTGGACGCGCTGACCAGCGCCTGGCCCGCCGCGGCGGTGGGAACGGGAGTGGCGCTGCTCTGCGCCTGGCTGTGGTTCGTCCAGCCGCTGCTGTCGCTGCGCCTGGTCAGGAACGACACCTGAGACGGGGAGCGCGACCGCGGGTCACCGCGGTCGCGCTCCGCTTCGTACGGGCGGCCTACCGTCCGTCCTTCAGTCTCGGCAGGATCTCCGCCGAGTAGAAGGAGAAGAACCCCTCCTGCTCCGGGCCGATCTGGGCGATGTAGACCTCGTCGAAGCCCGCGTCCACGTACTGGCGGATGGCGTCCAGGTGTGCCTCGGGTGAGGACCCGCAGGGCGTCGAGGCGGTGGCGGCCTCCTCCGTGACGAGCTCCGAGAGCTGCTCGAAGTGCCGCGGCAGCGGCAGGAGCTGGGCGGCCTCACCTGGAATGCCCTGATTGGGCCAGAGCCGGTGGACGGTCTTGCGCGCCTCGGCCTCGTCGTCCGCCCAGCAGACCTTGAGCCCGGCGGCCGACGGCTTGCCCTCGCCGCCCGCCTTGTGGAACGCCTCCACCATGTCGCCCGCCGGAGCGGTGTGGATGTATCCGTCGCCCAGCCGGCCGGCCAGCTCCACCGACTTGGGCCCGAAACCCGAGATGTAGATCGGCGGAGGCTGGTCGGGAAGCGAGTACAGCCGCGCCGTGTCGACCTCGTAGAACTCCCCGTGGTACGTCACCAGCTCACCCGTCCACAGCTCGCGGATGACGTCGACGGCCTCCTCCAGCATTCGCTGCCGCTCCTCGGCGGGGGGCCACTGGTCGCCGAGGATGTGCTCGTTGAGCGCCTCTCCGGTGCCGACCCCCAGGCGGAACCTCCCGTCGAGCAGGATCTGGGCGGTGGCCGCCGCCTGGGCGATGATCGCCGGGTGGATGCGGATGATCGGGCAGGTGACCGCGGTCGTCACCGGCAGCGAGGTGGCCTGCGAGACGGCTCCGATGACGGACCACACGAAGGAGCTCTCCCCCTGCTCGTCGAGCCAGGGGTGATAGTGGTCGGAGATCCAGAGGGCCTCGAACCCGGCCTCCTCGGCTAATTTCGCCTGCCGTACGAGCTCCTTGGGATCGTGTTCCTCGCTCGACAGAAAATATCCGAAAGTAGTCATGTATCCCCACATGCCCGAATCAGGTCAAGCAAACGTAACAATGTGTGCTTTGGTCGCAAATTCATTCGGGCCCAGGACTGGATGATGTTACGTGCCCTCTCGCGAGGGCAGTGGAGGGCCATGGCTACTCTGCTTTGGATCATCGCCGTGGTACTGGTCATCGCCGGGATCTACGTCATCCTGGCCCGTCGGGACATCCTCTGGGGGATCGTCCTCATCGTCCTCGGGTTCCTCATCGGCCCCGGGGGTGTCAGCATCTTCAATCCCTAGCCGCGTACACCCTGATCTGGCACCACTCTGATCTGACACGGAACGGCGACCGGTTCTGACAACCGGTCGCCGTTCCGTATCCGGCGGACGCCCGCCGGGACGCGTCGTCCCCTCGCCCGGCGGCGGCAGCGGCCGCTCAGCAGTCGTCGCCGTTGAGGCAGTAGACGGTGTAGGCGTGCTTGATGACCGGCAGGGCCACGTTGCGCACCCGGATGCCGCCGGGGGTGACGCCCTTCTCCGTGCCCGCGTGCGCGTGCCCGTGGATGAACAGGTCGGCGCCCTCCGCGTCCGCCGCCTCGGCCAGCATGTAGCTGCCGAGGAACGGATAGATCTCCGGGGGCTCGCCCATCAGCGTGTCCTTGACCGGGGAGTAGTGGCTGAGCACGATCTTGTGGTCGGCGTCCAGTTCCTTCAGCGCCCGCCGCCACCTCTCGGCGATGTCCTTGGTGTGCCGGACGAACGCCTTCGTCTCCGGCTCCCCGAACTCGCTGGCGCACTTCCCGGCGAAGCCGCCGCCGAAGCCCTTGCCGCCGGCCACTCCCAGCCGTACGCCGTCGACGGGGACCACGGTGCCCTCGTCGTCCAGCACGGTGATGCCCGCGTCCCGCAGGAGATCGATGATCTCCTGGTTGTGGTCGGAGTGGTAGTCGTGGTTGCCGAGCACGGCGACGACCGGAATGGGCAGGCCGCTCAGTTCCTCGGCGACCACCCGGCCCTCGGCGATCGTGCCGTGCCTGGTGAGGTCGCCCCCCACGAGCAGCACGTCGGCGCGGCGCTCGATGCCCTCGATCTTCTTGCGATAGTGGCCGCGCAGGTCCTCGCCCAAGTGGATGTCCGCTACGGCGGCGATGCGCAACTCCGTCACAGGTGTTCCTCCTCTCCCGGCTCCCGCACTTCCACCAGAGTGATCTCGTTGTGTACGCGCAGGCCCGGAGCCGCTTCGCGGGCGACGTTCTCGATCTGGTGCCGCCGCTCGTCACAGGACACCTGCCCGCGCAGGTAGACCTGTTCTCCCCGCACGTCGACCCGGATGCCCAGCTCGGTGGTCCGTTCGTCCTCCGCGAGAGCCCGCTGCACGCGGGCCGCGACATAGTGCGGCGTCTCCATCTCTGCACCCCCTAGGCCTTTTAGATGAGCGCTGCCCGGAGCTTCCCTGGCGAAACCACTGGCCTTTCCCGGCGAAAACCCTGGTTTGGCGGGCTGCCAGGGGGTTATGGTTAGTGATATTCCTGGTGCCTAAGACGCAGGTACCTCCTTGGCGTGAGCATGCCATGTTGGAGGAGCGTCTTGGGAACGTGCGACCGGTCTTCCCCCCGCCCTGAAAGAACCGCCGCGGGCACGGAACACATCGGCGTCGGCACCTGTCTCCCCCTCCTTTCCGACGGCTCCGACGCCGCGGCCTCCCCCCTGACGGCCGCCCCCGGCGACGCCCGTGCGGCGCGCGCCCTGCCGCTCACGGGCCCCGGGCCCGCCCTCCGCCCCTCGCCCGCAACGGCCCGCCGTACACGACCGGCTCCTGAGGCGCCCCCGGTCGCCGGGCCCGTTCACCTGGACTCCCTGACTCCCGAGCCGGGTACCCGCCACTGCCGCTCATGGAGGAACCCCCAGTGAAGATCGCCATGGTCTCGGAGCATGCCAGCCCACTCGCCACGCTCGGCGGCGTCGACGCGGGCGGCCAGAACGTGCACGTCGCCGCGCTCGCCCGCGAACTCGCCCGAGCCGGCCACGAGGTCACCGTCTACACGCGCAAGGACCGTGAGGACCTCGCGGAAACCGTCGCCTTCGCCCCCGGTGTGGACGTCGTCCACGTCCCCGCGGGCCCCGCCTCCGAGATCCCCAAGGACGAGATCCTTCCCTGGGTCCCCCACTTCGGGAAGTGGCTGCACGACCGGTGGCTGTTCGACCGGCCCGACGTCGTGCACAGCCACTTCTGGATGAGCGGCCTGGCCGCGCTCGCGGCGGCGGAGAAGCTGCGGATTCCCGTCGTGCACACCTACCACGCTCTCGGCAGCGTGAAGCGGCACCACCAGGGCCCGGCCGACACCAGCCCGCGCGACCGCGTGGAGGCCGAGGCCGAGATCGGGCGGCGCGTGGACGCCGTCATCGCGACCTGCGGCGACGAGGTGGACGAGCTGATCCGCCTGCGGGTGCCGCGCCGGACCGCACGGGTGGTCCCCTGCGGGGTGGACGTGACCACCTTCAATCCCCACGTACGGCCGCTGGAGCGGCCGGGCCGCCCGCGCCTGCTGTCGGTGGGCCGGCTGGTGCCGCGCAAGGGCGTGGAGACCACGATCCTCGCCCTGCAGTACCTGAGGGACGCCGAACTGGTCGTCGCGGGCGGCCCCCCGGCGGCCGAACTGCACCGCGACCCCGAGGTGACCCGGCTGCGCTGGCTCGCGGCCCAGGCGGGGGTGTCCGACCGGGTGCGCTTCCTCGGCCGCGTCGAGCGCGACAGGCTCCCCGCGCTGATGCGCTCGGCCACCGCGGTCGTGTCCGTCCCGTGGTACGAGCCGTTCGGCATGGTGGCGCTGGAGGCGATGGCCTGCGGCGTCCCGGTCGTCGCCTCGGCCGTCGGCGGGCAGCGGGAGACCGTCGTCAACAACGTGACCGGCGTCCTCGTCCCGCCCCGTCGTCCCGCCGTGCTGGCCAGGGCGCTGCGCCGGCTGATCGACGACCCGGTGCGGCGCACGGCGTACGGCATCGCCGGGGCGGACCGCGCCCGGGCCAGGTACAACTGGGGCCGGATCGCCGGCGAGACCCTGGCCGCCTACGACCAGGTGCTGCCCGTCCGCCACCTCGACCGGAGCGCGTCGTGAGCGGCGTCGCCCCCCGGAGGTGAGCCGGTGACGTCCACGGCTCTCGTGCTGCGCTCCGACGGCATCGGCGGATTGCTCACCGTCGTACCGGCGCTGCGCGCCCTGCGCCGGCACGGGCTGCGCGTCGTCCTCGCGTGCCCGCCGGAGCTGAGCGAACTGGCGGCGCTCACCGGCGCGGTGGACCGCATCCTGCCCGCCCGCGGGCTCGCGCCGCTGTCGTGGCCGGGCCCGGGCGAGGAGGACGCCGGGCATCCCCCGCTCCTGCCGGACCTCGCCGTGAACCTGCACGGCCGGGGGCCGCGCAGCCACCACGTCCTGCTGAACCTGCGGCACGAGGGCAGGGGCGTCGACCGCCTGTGGGCGTACGCCAACCGGGACGTGCCCTGGGTCAGGGGCCCGTGGTGGCAACCGGGCGAGCACGAGGTGCTGCGCTGGTGCCGCCTGCTGCGGTGGTACGGCGTGCCTGCCGACCCGGAGGACACGACGCTGCCCACGCCCCTGACGGCCAGCCCGGCGCCGGGGGCGGTCGTGATCCACCCGGGAGCGGGCGGCACGTCGCTGCGCTGGCCCGCGGAGCGCTTCGCCAAGGTGGCGCGGACGCTGGCGGACGACGGCCTGCCCGTCGTGATCACCGGGAGCCTGCGCGAGCGGCCGATGGCGCTGCTCGTGGCGACCCGGGCGGTGCTGCCGCCGCAGATCGTGCTGGCCGGCCGCACGTCGCTGCGGCAGCTGTGCGCGCTGGTCGCCGGGGCCCGCCTGGTGATCAGCGGCGACGTCGCGCTGACGCGGCTCGCGGCGGCCTACCGGACGCCCTCGGTGCTGGTGTCGCCTCCGGACGGCCGCCGGCACCCGCTGCTGCACGAGGCCGGCGACGCCGGGGCGATCTCGGCGACCCAGGTGATCGACGCCGCGGTACAGGCCCTCGGGGCGGGGGTGCGCTGACCGCCTCCCTCTCGACGTGCCGCCTCGCGCGTGCGAGGCGGCTCCGGAAAGAACGAGGGAGACGGCCGGCACGGTGGAGGCGGGCCGTTCGAGGCGGCCTTGTCCAGGCGGCCTCTTGGAGTGACAGGGGTCAGGCGGCCCGGCGGTCCTTGTGGCGCCGGCGCCGTGCCGACCGCTGTGCCGACCGCCGCGCCGACCGCCGGGACGGCGCCTGCCGCAGGAGGGCGATGACGGCCTGCTCGACCGGTCCGTGCGTGGCGAGCCCGCCTTCGGCGTCCTCGGCCAGCCGTTCGAGGGGGATGGTCCGGCCCTTCTCGTACAGCGCGACGAGACGCGGATCCACGTAGGAGGCGCGGCACACCGACGGGGTGTTGCCGAGATACTCCGACACCTCCTTCATCACCCGGGACACCGCGCGCTTGCGGCCGGCGCCGCTGCGCACCGGCCGGGAGACGGCGAGCCCGACGGCCGCGAGCACGGTGGCGTGCCAGGTGCGGAAGTCCTTGGCCGAGACGTCGGAGCCGAAGGCGTCCCTGAGATAAGCGTTGATGTCGGAGCTGCGCACGTCCACCCACGCCCCCTCCCCCGTCTCGTCGGCCCCCTCGTCGGCGCGGTACCGCAGCAGTTCGCCGCGGTGTCCCTTCGACAGCGCGGTCAGGACCTCGCAGACCTCGGCGTCGGCGAGCACCTGCTCCCGCTCCTTGCGGCCCTTGGCGAGATAGCGGCACACGACCCTGCCGTCGCCGCACTTCACGTGCGAGGTCCTGAGCGTGGCCAGGCCGTAGGAGTCGGTGTACTCCTCGCCGCCGACGCGGAAGAAGCCGATGTCGAGCATCCGGGCGGCCGTGGCCAGCACTCGTTCGCGGCCCAGCCCCTCGCCGCGCAGATCCCGCGCGACCCGTTCCCGGAACGCGGGGAGGCGTTCGGCGATTTCCAGCACGTGGTCGAACTTGGCCTCGTCCTGCTGCCTTCGCCACTCGTCGTGGTAGCGGTACTGGCGCCGGCCGGCCGAGTCGGTCCCCACCGCCTGCAGGTGGCCGTTCGGATGAGCGCAGATCCAGACGTCGGTCCAGGCCGGCGGTATCGCGAGGGCCCTGATCCGGAGCAGCGCGGCGCGGTCGCGCACAGGCCGGCCGGAGGCCCAGGTGTAGCTGAACCCGCGCCCCCGGCGGCGGCGCCTGATGCCCGGCTCGGCCGGATCGCTCGGCCGCAGCTCGACGGGCTTCGCCTGGAACACCTCGGCCGCGGCCGTGCTCATCGCAGCAGGTCCCAGGCCTGTTCGAGCACGTCGTCGACGCCGACGTCGGCGACCCAGGAGACGTCCCGGTGGCCGCACTCCCGCATGCCGTCCTTGGTCGCGCCCGCGCCGCAGACCGGGCAGCGCGACGTCCAGGAGATGAGCGGCCGGTTGTGGCCCCTGCTCAGCGGCCCCCAGTTGATCATGTTGCCGCACCAGTAGACGCCGACCGTGGGCGTGCCGGTCGCCGCGGCCAGGTGCCGTGGCCCGGTGTCGTTGGAGACGAGCAGGTCGCAGGCGGCGTACAACGCGGTGAGCCCGCCGAGTGACAGCTCCCCGATCACGGCTCTCGCCGGGGCCTGCATCTGGGCGACGACCTTCTCGACGAGGTCGCGCTCCTCCTCGACGCCCGTCACCACCACCGGCCGGCCGAGCCGGTCGGCGACCTCCGCGAACCGCTCCGGGGGCCAGCGCCTGCGCCGGTCGCGCGCGCCGGGATGGATCGCCACCAGGCCGCGCGGCACCTTGCCCAGCACGCGGTTGAGCTCGGCCCAGTCCTCCCTGACGACCTCGACCCTCGGTTCGATCTCGCTGGTCGCCGCGCCGAGCAGGCCCGCGACCTCCAGGTAGCGCAGCGTCTCGTGCTGGTAGTGGACGTACGGCACCCAGCGGTCGAGCGGTTCGGCGTCGGGGGTGCGCAGCCCGGCGGTCAGCCGCGCGCCGAGGCGGCGGATGAACGGGTTGGAGTTGCGCCCGCCGCCGTGCATCTGGACGGCCAGGTCGAACCTGCGCTCGCGCAGGTGCTCGTACAGCTCCTCGGGGGCGGGGGACCCGTCCGCCGGGGTGGAGACGCCGGAGATGGGCGGCAGGGGCACGACCTCGTCCACGGGGCCGGGGCGGCCCCGCAGGAACTTCGCGTGCCACTCACGGCCCAGCAGGGTGATCTTCGCAGCCGGGTAGGCCCGGCGCAGCGCCCCGATCGCGGGCAGGGCCAGCAGCAGGTCGCCGAGCGCGTTGGCCCGCAGGACGGCGATCCGCTCGACGCCTTCGACGAGCAACGCGCTCATGGGCACGAACCTCTGGTTCCCCGCGTCCTCTCGTCCATCGGACACCCCCCATTCCGTCCGGCCCGCCGGCTGACCACCGGCGGGGCGCTCGTGTGGAGCGGTCTGCTCCCGGTTACCCCCGTGCCGGCCCGCCAAACCGGGCGGGCGCGCCTGGCGTGACTGTTGTTTTCCCTGCGTCCGCCGGGGTAGCCGCCCTGGTATGACGGAAGAGACGCTCAACCGCTTCGGTGAAGTCACAGCCGTCGTCGTCGGGGACGTGATGCTCGACTCGTGGCTGCGGGGGCGCACCAAGCGAATGGCCCAGGAGGCTCCGGTCCCGGTCGTGACCATCGAACGGATCGAGGACCAGCCGGGCGGCGCCGCCAACACGGCCGTGAACCTCGCCGCGCTCGGCGCGCGGGTGCACATGGTCGGCGTCACCGGCGCCGACCCCGCGGGGGCGACGCTCAACGCGACCCTGGGACGGCTCGACATCGAGGGCCTGGTCATCGTGCGGAGCCTGCGGACGCCCGTCAAGCGCCGGGTGCTGACGGACGGCCAGATCGTGGCCCGGTACGACGAGGAGGACGACGCGCCGCTGCCCGAGGCGGCGGAACGCGAGCTCATCGACGAGATCACCCGGCTGGCGGCGCACGCGGACGTCATCGTCGCCTGCGACTACGGCGCCGGCGTCTGCACCCCGGCCGTACGCCGGCTGCTGTGCGAGCTCAGCGCCGACCGGAACGCGGGCTCCCGGGGGGCGCCGGTCCTCGTCGTGGACGCCCACGACGTGGCGGCCTGGCGGGAGTGCCGCCCGAAGGCCGTGCTGCCCAACTACGCCGAGATCGTGCGGCTGCTCGGCGAGGGCGGTGACCACGACCGGGTCGCCTTCCTGTCCGCGCGGTCGGAGGAGATCGTCGAGGCCACCGGCGCCGAACTGGTGGTCACCACTCTGGACGGCCAGGGCACGCTCCTGCACCGGCGCGGCCGGGAGCCGCATCGCACCTTCGCGAGCCCCGCGCCCGACACGATGAGCATCGGCGCGGGCGACACGTTCACCGCCGCGTTCTCCCTGAGCCTCGCGGCCGGCGCCGGGCCGGAGCGGGCCGCCGACATCGCGCAGGCCGCGGCGAGCGTGGTGGTGCGCCGCCCGGGCACCGCCGTGTGCACCCGTGAGGACCTGGTGCAGGCGCTGCGCCCCGACGTCGCGCTGCCGCCCGGGCGGCTGGCCGCCTGCCTGGAGCGCGACCGCGCCGAGGGCAGGCGCGTCGTGTTCACCAACGGCTGCTTCGACGTGCTGCACCGCGGCCACGTGGCCTGTCTGGAGGAGGCCGCCCGGCTCGGCGACGTGCTGGTCGTGGCGGTCAACGGTGACGCCGGGGTGGCCCGGCTGAAGGGGCCGGGACGGCCGATCAACCGCTGCGAGGACCGCGTCGCGGTGCTCGCCGCGATGGGCTGCGTCGACTACATCACCGTCTTCGACGAGGACAGCCCGGTCGAGCTGCTGCGGATGGTCCGGCCGGACGTGTACGTCAAGGGCGGCGACTACCACCCTGACCTGCTGCCCGAGGCCGACCTGGTCAGGGAGCTCGGCGGCGAGGTGCGGGTGCTCGGGTACGTCCCGGACAGGTCGACGACCGCGATAGTGAACCGGATTCGAGGGTAGGGGGCCGTTCATGACCGAAGAACAACGTTCGCCGACCGGAAAGCCCATGGTCGAGGCGACCCCGATGGACGTCATCTACGTCCGCATCGGGTCGTTCGCTCTGGTCTTCTGCTTCGCCGTACTGGTGCTCTCCTTCGTCGGCCGCCTGTGGTGGCTGACGGGGGTCGTCCTGGCGATCATGGCGGTCGTCGGGACCGCCATGCTCCTCGCCGTACGCAGGCAGAAGAGACTCGGCGGCGGGCCGCAATCGAGAGGATGACGAGGTGAGCCTGCGGGGCAAGGTCGTGGTGGTGACCGGGGCGAGCGGCGGGGTGGGCCGCGCCGTGGTCAGGCAGCTCGGAGGCGAGGGCGCGAAGGTCGCCCTCGTGGCACGCGGGGAGGCGGGCCTGGCGGGCGCCGCCGTCGACGTCGGAGCCGAGGGCGGGACCGCCAAGGTCTTCGCCGCGGACGTCTCCGACTACGACCAGGTCCGCGCGGCCGCCCAGCAGGCCGAGGCCGAGCTCGGGCCGATCGACGTCTGGATCAACATCGCGTTCACGACGGTCTTCGCGCCGTTCCTCCAGATCACCCCGGAGGAGTACGAACGTGAGACCAAGGTGACCTATCTCGGCTACGTGTGGGGCACCCGCGTGGCCCTGGAGCTGATGAAACCACGGGACAAGGGCGCGATCGTGCAGGCGGGCTCGGCCCTGGCCTACCGGTCGATCCCGCTGCAGTCGGCGTACTGCGGGGCCAAGCACGCCATCAGCGGCTTCACCGAGTCGGTGCGGACGGAGCTGCTCGCCGAGGACTCCGGCGTGAAGATCACGATGGTGCAGCTGCCGGCCTTGAACACCCCGCAGTTCGACTGGGGGCTGAACCGGATGCGGCGCCACGCCCAGCCGGTGCCGCCGATCTACCAGCCGGAGGTGGCGGCGCGGGCGATCGTCCACGCCGCCGAGCACCCGGAGCGGAAGGAGTACTGGGTCGGCGGGATGACCGCGGCCACGATCATGGGGCAGCGGGCGGTGCCCGCCCTGCTCGACCGCTACCTCGCCAGGACCGGCGTCAAGTCGCAGCTCACCACCGAGAAGGCGCCGACCGGCATCTCCAACCTGTGGGAGCCGGCCGACGAGGACAAGGACTACGGCGCGCACGGCGGTTTCGACCGGCGTTCGCACGGCCGGAGCGCGCAGCTGTGGATGTCGCAGCATCGCGGCCTGGTCGCCGCCGCCGCCCTCGGGGCCGCCGCCGTCGCCGGTATCGGGCTGCGCCGCCGCTGACCGCAGAACCGTACTGACAAGAAAACACTGATTTATCGGGTACGCCCCATTTCTGGCGATACGAAGGGGCGTACCCGGGTAGTCGAGGACGATGGACGAGCTTGACTACCGGTTCCTGTGCGAACTCGCGGCCCAGCTCCGGGTGGACTCGGTGCGGGCCGCCGCTGCCGCCGGCTCGGGGCACCCGACGTCCTCGATGTCGGCGGCCGAGCTGATGGCCGTACTGCTCGCGCGGCAGCTCCGCGTGGACGTCGAGAACCCGGCCGACCCGGCCAACGACCACCTGGTCTTCTCCAAGGGGCACGCCTCCCCTCTCCTCTACGCCATGCTCAAGGCCATGGGCGTCGTGTCCGACGAGGAACTGCTGACCTTCCGCAGGCGCGGCAGCCGTCTGGAGGGGCATCCGACGCCGGATGTGCCGTTCGTCGACGTGGCCACCGGTTCGCTGGGATTCGGCCTGCCCGTCGGCGTGGGGCTCGCACTGGCGGCGCGGCGGCTGGACCGGCTGCCGAACCACGTGTGGGTGCTGTGCGGCGACAGCGAGCTCGCCGAGGGATCGATGTGGGAGGCCTTCGAGCACGCCGGGCACGAGGGACTGAACAACCTCACGGTGATCGTCGACGTGAACCGGCTCGGCCAGCGCGGCCCCACCCGGCACGGCTGGGACCTCGCCGCGTACGCCGCCAGGCTCGGCGCCTTCGGCTGGCACACCATCGAGATCGACGGCCACGACCCCGGCCAGATCGACTTCGCCCTCGCGGACGCCCGGGCCACCCGGCGCCGCCCGACCGCGATCATCGCCAGGACCTGCAAGGGCCGCGGGGTGTCGGCGGTCGAGGACCGCGAGGGCAAGCACGGCAAGCCGCTGGCCGACGCGGAGCAGGCGCTCGGCGAGCTCGGCGGCCCCCGCTCGCTGACCGTGCCGATGACCCCGCCCGCCTCCCAGGGCGTGCCGTACCGGTACGCCGACGGACCGCTCGTCCTGCCCAAGTACGAGCTGGGCGAGGAGGTGGCCACGCGGACCGCCTTCGGCGAGGCCCTGGCCGCGCTCGGCACGGCCCGGGGCGACGTGGTCGCGCTCGACGGCGAGGTGGCCGACTCGACGAAGCTGGAGACGTTCGCCGAAGCGCATCCGGAGCGCTTCTTCGAGTTCTACATCGCCGAGCAGCAGATGGTGGCCGCCGCGACGGGCATGCAGGCGCGCGGCTGGACCCCGTACGTCGCGACGTTCGCCGCCTTCCTGACCAGGGCGTACGACTTCGTCCGGATGGCCGCGGTGAGCCGGGCCGGGCTCTGCCTCGTCGGCTCGCACGGCGGTGTGTCCATCGGCGAGGACGGCCCTTCCCAGATGGGCCTGGAGGACCTCGCGGCCTTCCGCGCGGTGCACGGCAGCACCGTGCTGTATCCGTGCGACGCGAACCAGACGGCCCGGCTGGTCGCGGACATGGCCGGCCTGGAGGGCATCCGCTATCTCCGCACCACCAGGGGCGAGACCCCGGTGATCTACGGGCCGGACGAGGAGTTCCCGGTGGGCGGGTGCAAGGTCCTGCGGACCGGCGGCCAGGCGACGATCGTGGCCGCGGGCGTCACCGTGCACGAGGCCCTGGCCGCCGCCGACCTGCTCGCCGGGGACGGCGTCTCCGTCACCGTCATCGACGCCTACTCCGTCAAGCCGCTCGACTCGCCCGAACTGGTCGCGATGGCCACCGCTACGGGCAGGGTCGTGACGGTGGAGGACCACTGGCCGGAGGGCGGGCTGGGCGACGCCGTGCTCTCGGCGCTCGCGGAGAACCCGGTGCCGGTGCGCAAGCTGGCCGTGGCGCGGATGCCCGGAAGCGCGGGCTCCGCGGAGCAGCTCCGGGACGCCGGCATCGACAGGACCGCCATCCGCGACGCCGTCCTCGCCATGCTTCCCTGACGCCCGTCACACGTGGAAGCGCCGCCGGACCGTGGCCCCTGAGGGCGGTCCGGCGGCGCGGTTTCCGTGTTCATCGTTGTATGGGCTGGTCCCGCGGCGCTGTCAGCGGGCCTTGGCGGTCGCCCTGCGGTTGGCCTTCTTGATGGCGTCGACCAGCTCGTCCTTGGTCATCTTGGAGCGGCCCGGGATGCCGAGTCGGCTGGCGACGTCGTACAGGTGCTGCTTGGACGCGTTGGCGTCGACGCCCTCGGCGGTCTCGCCCTGCTTCGGCGTGCTCTTCCTCGCCTGCTCGTCCGACGGCCCGCGTCTCTTCTTCTTCTCCCAGTGGTCGCCCACCTTCTCGAAGGAGTGCTTGAGCGCGGAGAACGCCGTGCGGTGGGCGCGCTCGCCCTCGCCGTACGTCTCGACGGCGGAGTCGTGCGCCTTGATCCAGGTCTCCTGGGCCTCCTTGGGCGAGCGCTCCAGGGTCGAGGGCAGTTCCTTACGTCCCGGCATGTCCATGCCTCCCTTCAGACCATCAGAAGTCGGGCGGGGGGATCAGATGGGGTCGTCGTAGCGCCGCTCCTCGTACACCTGACGGCGGGTGGTGGTGGCGTCGAGGGGGGCGGCGGCGGTGACAGTGGTCCGGCGGCGCAGCGTCGTCATGCGCCAGATCCCGAAGAGCAGCCCGGCCAGGCCGCCCACCATCAGGATCACTCCGATGACCTGGATGTCGAGACCCGCGATCGTGAAGTCGACCGCCCAGGTGAGGATGGCCCCCAACATGATGAGGATGATGCTTCCGGCGATGGTCATGGCTTCCTCCTTCGCCTTGTGCTCTATCCCCTCCACGGATTCCAAACGTCGCATGCCGGTGGGCGTATGGGGCAGCATGGCGAACATGACCGATACCCCCGTCGTGGTCATGGGACTCATGGGCGCGGGCAAAAGCACCGTCGCACGGCTGCTCGCCGCCGCCCTCGACCGCCCCATGCGCGACAGCGACGCCGATCTCGAAGCCAGGTACGGCACGACCGCCGCGGTGATCGCGGCGGATCTGGGCCCCGACGAGCTGCACGCGCGCGAGGCGCTGGTGCTACGGGACGCGCTGACGGACGACCGGTCCCCGGTGATCGCCGCCGCGGCCAGCACGGTCGAGGACCCCGAGACGCGCAACGCTCTGGCCCCCGCCTTCGTGGTGTTCCTCGACGGCCCGCCCGAGGTCCTCGCCGAGCGGATGAAGTCGAGCCCCCACCGGCCGCATTTCAAGCCCGACCTGGTGCGCATGCTGACCGAGCAGCGCGACCTGCGGCTGCCCGGCTTCCAGGAGGTGGCGGACCTGACACTCGACCCCGCCGCGCACACGCCCGAGGAGATCGCGGACGCCGTGCTGGCCCACCTGGACGGGGCCCGGATCTCCGGAGCGTCCGAGAAAAGGTGAGAGGGACGGCGAGGCGGACGGCTGGGCGTCCGGGATCAGCAGACGGCGATGCGTGACTGGTGCGGAACGACGGGCAGCAGCGACCGGCTGCCCGTCCCGGCCAGGAACCAGACGGTCTTGCCGCCCCGGCCCGCGGCGGCCACGCCCCAGTCGTCGGCGAGCTCGTCCACGATGAGCAGCCCCCGGCCGCTCACCGACTCCGGGTCGGCGTCACGCTGGCACGGCACTCCGTCGCCCTGGTCGAACACCTCGCCGTACACCCAGCAGCCGTTGCTGCCGAGCCGGAGAGTGAAGACGTTGCCGCCGTGCCGCACGACGTTGGAGGCGAGCTCGCTCACGATCAGACAGCAATCGTCGACCAGCGCGTCCAGACCCCATCGGCCGAGCTCACGACGGACGAGGGAGCGCGCGGTCGCGACGCTCGCGCCGACGGCGGGCAGGAGGCACTCGGCGGTCCAGACGGGGGCCGGGTCAACCGGCGCCGCACCAAAGGGGAGAGACACGCGCGCCTCCTTAAGGCTATGGGAGCGCTCCCACGACTCAAGATACGGGACACAACGTGGTCGTGTGAATTCAAAGAAACAAGATTGTTTCCGGTCAATGCCCGATCTGTGATGCGTGCGGAGATCGCGACGGCGGCGTGACCGGCCTTCCGGCGCCGTCGCCGCAGCTAGGGGTGCGGATCACGGGAGCGCGGGGCGACCGGCCTCCGCGCCGGTGTCCGCGCCGGCCTCGGGAGTGGTCATGAAAGTAGCTGAAATCAGCCACTTCCGTCTCTTCCGTTTGGCGCGGACCGGAATCCCGCCGTGCCGTGTCGTGCCCGCTCCGGAGGCGTGCGGCCCCTCCGGCCGGCCGGTCAGGCTCCGGCCGCGGGCAGTGCGGTGATCCCCCATCGGTGGGTGGCCCGCTCGCCCGGGGCCAGGCGCACCAGGCACTCCCCGCTCGCGAAGGCGTTCGGCGGGCAGCTCATCGGCTCGACCGCGACCCCCGAGCGCCGGTACGGCGCGGCGAGCGTGTCGCCGGTGAAGACCTGGAGCCACTCGATGCCCGGCCCGCCCCACAGCTCCACGCCCCGGGAGCCGTCGACGGTCCTGAGCCGTGCCCGCACCAGGCCGCCGGCGTCGCGCTCCAGGTTCGTGAAGGGCGTGTCGAGCACGGTGCCGCCGATGCGACGTCCCGCCCGGAAGTCGTACTCGGTGCCCTCGACCGTCCGGCGGCCGACCGGGATCTGCTGCTCGTCCACCGGCGCCCACTCGGCCGCGGGCAGTTCCAGCACCGCGTCGTCCACCGTGCCGTGCCCGGCGTCATGGCCCGTGCCGTGCCCGGCGTCATGCCCGGTCTCTACGGCCTCCTCGCCGAGCGTCAGGTAGGGATGCGCGCCCATGCCGTACGGCGCGACCCCCTCCCCCACGTTGACCGCCGACACCTCGACCTCCAGGCCCGCCTCACCCAGCGCGTACGACGCCGTGAGGTCGAGCACGTGCGGATAACCGGGCTGGGGGAACAGCCGCAGCCCGAGGCGGACCGAGGTCTCGCCGGCGTCGAGGACCGTCCAGGGCAGCAGGCGGGTGAAGCCGTGCGCGGCGTTGCCGGTCCGCGGCTCGGTGATCGCGAGCTGCCGCGTCTCGCCATCGGCGTCGTACCGGCCGTTCCTGACCCGGTTCGGCCACGGGAGCAGCAGTTGGCCGGCGCCGCCCACAGGGGACTTACCCTCCGGGTACGACATGACGAGGGGCCGGTCCCGGAACGTGAGGGCACGAAGGCCCGCGCCCACCTCGGTGACGATCGCCCGGTAGCCGTGCGCGGCGATGACGTGCTGCGTACCGGTCGGGGGGACGGGTCGGCGGACCACCGGTTCTGTCATGAAACCGATCTTCCCCCCCGTTTTCCCACTAATCCCACCGGACCCACGCCCGCCCGCACCCTGCCCTACGCCTGGCCCGCACCCCGCCCGGCCGTCACGGCTCTCACGACTGTCAGGAGGAGGGGAGCGGCTGGCCCGCCAGGCCTTCCTGAACCATGAGAAGCGCGCGCAGCTCGTCCGCGCTCTCCCCGCAGGCGGTCATGATCAGCCCCCGGTCCATCTCGATCCTGGACAGCGACCGCGTCATGCGGGTCGCGTACCAGCGGCCGGCGTCGCTTCTCCAGACCGACCAGCGGCCGGCGTACTCGCTGCTCAGTTGTCTGTACGCAGCGTCCTCGGCGGAGAACCGCACTCGTCACCACCTCCAGGCTCGGTGCCGGGACACAACGATGTGCTCGTCCGGACACGATTGGTAGTGAGAGGCCATCTCCCCCATCCGGAGGGCCCGCCACCGCGGCCCGGGTGAAGATCTCCCCCGGGGCTGCGGTGACTTCACCACCACCTGATCCCCGTTCCTCCAGCCCCATCCGTCCCATGCCTCGCCCGGGCGCGACCCTGACGATCCACGCCGGAACCCGGAGGAACGGGACGATGGCAGGAGGCAAACGTCCGCTCTCCTGTCACACCGGACATGGTTTTACTACCTTGTCAGCCAGGCGGTCAGGGGGGAGATTCGAGTGGTTCACGCCTAGGCCGAAGGGAAGACCGCCCATGCCCGAACTGCCACGACTGCCGTTCGATCGGCCGGACATACTGGATATCTCTCCATATTTCGGGGAGCTGCGCGCCAGCGCGCCGATCACCAGGGTCAGAACCCATGTCGGGGACGAGGCATGGCTCGTCACGGGTTACGACGAGATCCGGCAGGTCTTCGGCGACGACCGGTTCGGCCGCTCGCACCCCGCCCCCGCGACGGCGGCCCGGCTGTCCAACAACGTCCTGCTCGGCGGCCCGACCGGCGACTACGCCACCGAGCGGATCATCCACAAGGAGATGCGGCGCCTGCTGTCCCCCGCGTTCTCGGCCCGGCGCATGCGCGCCCTGTCGGACGGCGTGCGGGCGCTCGTCAGGAACCTCCTCGACGGGCTCGCCGAGCAGGGCCCGCCGGCGGACCTGCACGCGGGGCTGTCGCTTCCGCTCCCCATCCAGGTGATCTGCGAGCTTCTCGGCGTGCCGTACGAGGACAGGGACAGGTTCCGGGCGGTGGCCGAGGCGATGACCGATCTCACCGATCTCGCCCGGTCCGCGGACGCGCAGATGGAGCTGAACGCCTACACCTACGAGATCGTGAAGGCCAAGCGCGAGAGCCCCGGCGAGGACGTCTACACCGACCTCGCGAACGCCTCACTGCCCGAGGAGGACATCGCGAGGATCGCGGGCGGCCTGCTGTTCGCCGGCCACGAGACCACGGTCAACCAGATCGACTACGGCACCCTGCTGTTCCTGCGCAATCCCGCCGAGCGCGACGCGCTACTGCGTGATCCCTCCCTCCTCGACGCCGCCGTCGAAGAGATCATGCGGTTCGGCGCGCCGAGCCAGCACGGCCTGATCCGTTACGCGCACGACGACGTCGAGGTCGGCGGGGTGCGCATCCGGAAGGGTGAGCTGGTGGCGCTGGCGATCCACGCGGCCAACAGGGATGCGCGCGTCTACCCCGACCCCGAGAGATTCGACATCCGCAGGCGTGATCCGCGGCCGCACATCGGCTTCGGCCACGGCCCGCACCACTGCCTGGGAGCGGGCCTGGCGCGGATCGAGCTCAACGCCGTCTTCGGCGCCCTGTTCGCGCGCTTCCCCTCGCTCGCGCTCGCCGTGCCGTACGAGGAGCTGGAGGCGCGGACCGGCAGGCTGACCGGAGGGCTCGACGCGCTCCCCGTCACCTGGTGAGCCGTCACGTGGTGGGCGGGGCGGCGGCCCGCGCTTCGGCGTCGGCTTCGGCTTGGGCGTCGGCTTGGGCTTCGATTTCGGCGATACGGCGGTAGACGCGGTCCCGCAGGCGCAGGATCACCGTGGCCAGCAGCGCCGCGACCAGCGACCCGGTCAGCACCGCGACCTTGACCTGGCCGTCCCTGGTGGATCCGGCGCCGAACGCGAGCTCGCCGATGAGCAGCGACACCGTGAACCCGATGCCGGACAGGACCGCCACCCCCACGATGTCCACCCAGGCCAGGCCCTCGTCGATGCCGGCCCGGGTGAACCGCGCGACGAGCCAGGTGGCCGCCGTGATGCCCAGCGGTTTGCCGGCGACGAGCCCCGCGACGACGCCGAGAGGAACGCCGTCGGTGAGCAGTCCCGGCAGGCCCCCGGGCCCGCCGAACGCCACCCCGGCCGAGAGGAAGGCGAACAGCGGCACCGCCACTCCGGCGGAGAGTGGCCGGAACCGGTGCTCGAAGTGCTCGGCCGGGCCCGCGCCCTCCGCCGCGCTCTCCCCGGAGCCCTCCGCCGTGCCTTCCCCGGCGGCCTCCGCCGTGCCCTTCCCAGGGGCCCGGTGGACCGGGACGGTGAAGGCGAGCAGCACGCCGGCCACCGTGGCGTGTACGCCCGAGGCGTGCACCAGGGCCCAGGTGACCGCGGCGAGCGGCGCCAGCAGCCACCACGCGCGCACCCCACGCCGTACGAGCACGGCGAACAGGCCCAGCGGGAGCAGCGCCGCGAGCAGCGGAAGCGGCGCGAGGTGCGTGGTGTAGAACACCGCGATGATCGCGATGGCGAGCAGGTCGTCGACGACCGCGAGGGTGAGGAGGAACGTGCGCAGGGCCGACGGGAGGTTCCTGCCCACCACGGCGAGCACGGCCAGCGCGAAGGCGATGTCGGTGGCGGTCGGCACCGCCCAGCCCCGCAGCGCGCCGTCCGCGCCGGGGCCGGTCAGCGGGTTGAGCTGCGTGTTCACCAGCAGGTAGAGCAGCGCGGGCACGACCACGCCGCCGGCCGCCGCCACGACCGGCACCGCGGCCCGCCGGGGGTCGCGCAGGTCGCCCGCGACGAACTCGCGCTTCAGCTCCAGCCCGGCGACGAAGAAGAAGATCGCCAGAAGCCCGTCGGCGGCCCAGGTCGCGAGGCTGAGGTCGAGGTGCAGCGCCTCGGGCCCCACCCGGGCCGACCGCAGCGTCTCGTACCCGGCCGACCAGGGCGAGTTGGCCCACACGAGGGCCGCGAGCGCGGCGATCAGCAGCAACGCGCCGCCGATGGTCTCCTGCCGCAGGATGTCGGCGATCCGGCGGGTCTCCGTCCGGGACCCGGGGCCGAGAAGAGGGGTGCGGCGGGGCGTGCTCATGAGGCTCCGTTTCCGGGATCGGGTCAGCGACAGCCGACCAGACTTCCCGGCACCCCATACGCATCTTAGACAAACCGGGCGACCCGTGCGGACAACGACCCGGAGCGCGGGACGAATCAGGCCCGGCATCCGTTCCGGATGCCGGGCCTGATCACATGTTGTGCGCCGCCAGGGACTCGAACCCCGGACCCGCTGATTAAGAGTCAGCTGCTCTAACCAACTGAGCTAGCGGCGCCCGCGATGTCCGTAACCATAGCAGTCCTGCGCAGGTCGCGCACATCGCCGGATGCGGGGATCACCCGTGCCGGTCAGCCCCGCCACGCGCCGCTGGAGAAGGGAGCGGGCTCGCCGCGCAGGCCCGGCCCGTCGCCCCACCTCGTGATGACGTACTGGATCGCGATGTGGCCGACGTCGCCGCTGACGGTCAGCGTGTTCTCGTTCCAGGTGGTGCCGGTGAGCTCGGCGAAGGTCTTGCCGTCGATGTCCAGCATGACGCCGCTGTTGGAGGGGATGCCCGGGCCGCGGTCGCCGATGAAGAACTTGGCCTTCCGGCCCTTGTACATGATGTAGCCCTCGGTGCCGAGCGGCCAGCTCGGGCTGGCGAAGAGACCCTTCTGCATCGGCTTGCCGATGGCCGGCATGCCGGTGTCTCCCTGGCGGCCCGACGCGTCGTCCCAGAAGTACGAGCCCGTGGTGGCCCCCGCGTACAGGACCTCCTCGTGCATGGGGACGATGCTGGAAAGGTTGACGGCTTCCCCGACCGGCGGCTCCGCGGGCGCGGGGGCGGCGGCCACGAGGGACGTGACCAGCACCGCGGCGCCGGCGAGCGTGGCCACGGCGGTGACCCGTCGCTTGCCACGCAGGTCGGACAGAGTCTTCATCAAGGCTGGGGATCTTTCGTGAGACGACAGTGGATGGCCATGCGTCATCAAGGGACCCGCCGTACGGCGGGTCGCGGTGACGGGCCACGTGTCCGGGCGGGACAGATCGACCACCCGGAGGCGTGTGCGCTGAAGCTATGGCGATCGGCCGGAAGGCCGTCGTGAGTCAGACGTGGGATCCGAAGCGCCTTGGGTCGGAGGTCCGGGCGGGGTCGCCCACCGTGATCTCCTCCCCAAGTCCAATCCAGCCACCGTTCGGCGGCAACGAATAGGACACTACAGGACGAGTCAGGACGGAGCAAAGTAAACCGGACATAAGACGCGGAAGATCTACCTGTCGGCTTGTTTGTGCAGCGGCAACGTCGGCCACGCCGCACATCTGGGGCGATCCGCCGCAGGCGCTCCTTCATGAAAGTAAAGCGCTACGCGCCACGCACGGCGAGGCGCGGCCGGCGGGACGGGGAGGAGAGAGCAGCCGGCGGGAGGCGGCGGTCAAGAACCCGAGGCGGACAGGCCGCACCGACAGGCGGACGGTCGGACCTGCCGGCGAGGCGGCCGGCGGCGTGCGGAGAAGGGACGGGGCGGGGGTGTGCGGGGAAGGGATCGGCCTTCGGACGGGCCGGAAAATGCCGGAGCCGGGCAGTCCCCCAACTGCCCGGCTCCGGATCAAAGCGGTTCCGCCAGGAATGCCCTCCCCAAAGGCACCGGCGGGTCCCCCGCTTTCCGGACGCGGTTCCCCCATCCGCGCCCTTATCGAAAAAGTCTCTCGTCCTCTCCCGAGGACATGCTTCAACAGTACAAGCCCGCTTGCCATGAAGTCGTCATACGCAGGTTGACTTTCGGCCTGCATCCGGCGGGCTCCGCCCGCCCGTGCTACTCGCCGAGCACGAGCCTGACCTCGGTGCCCTGCTGCAGGGACCGGCTCACCGTGCAGTGCCGTTCGTGGACCCGTCCGGCGACGGCCTCGAAGACCTCTCCCGTGTCCCCCGGCGGCAGTTCCACGTCGTACGTCACGGTGACGGACCGCAACAGGGTCGGGCTCTCCTTCTCCGCCGAGACCTCCACGGCGAGCCGCGCGAGCCGGTGGCCGCGCTTGGCGGTGAGCGGCTCGACGGTCATGACGTTGCACCCGCCCACGGCCGCCAGCAGCAGCTCCACCGGGCTGAACAGCCCGTCACCGGAGCCCATCACGATCTCCGCGCCGCTCTCGTTGCGGGCGACGAAGCCGTCCTCGGTCCGCTCGACGCGTACAGAGCCCATGCGTCTACCCTACTGGCAGCGCCAGCCGGACGAGCGTGCCTCCGCCGGGAGCGGGACCGGCGGAAACGCTGCCGCCGTGGCTGTCCACCACCTGGCCCACGATCGCCAGCCCCAGCCCCGACCCGGGCAGCGCCCGCGCCGAGGGCGCCCGGTAGAAGCGGTCGAAGACGTGCGGCAGGTCGTCGGTCGAGATGCCCGGGCCGTGGTCGCGGACGGTCAGCACGCCGTCCTGCAGGGACACCTCGACCCGCCCGCCCCTGGGACTGTACTTCGCCGCGTTGTCGAGCAGGTTGGCGACGGCCCTGGCGAGCCGGTCGGGCACGCCGCGGACCACCGCGGGCTCGACCGACACCGCGTACTCGGTCGCGGGCCAGTGCCTGGCCGCGCGGGCGACCTCCCGGGAGACCAGCTCGTCGAAGCGCACGCGTTCCACGAGTACGGCGGGCTCCTCGTCGCGGGCCAGTTCGACCACGTCCGCGACCAGCGCGGTGAGCTCCTCCAGCCCGCTCATCACGGCCCTGCTCGCCTCGTCGCGGTCCTCCCGGGGCAGGTTGCCCCTGATCAGCAGCTCCACGTTGGTCCGTACGGCGGTGAGCGGCGTGCGCAGCTCGTGGGAGGCATCGGCGACCAGGCGTTTCTGCGACTTCGCGGAGCGTTCGAGGGCGTCGAGCATGGCGTTGAAGCTGCGGGCGAGGCTGCTCAGCTCGTCGTCCCCGGACACCTGGATGCGGGTGGTGAGATCCCGGGTCGTGGTGACCCGTCCCGCGGCGTCCTTGAGCGCGTTCACCGGCCGCAGCGCCGCCCGGGCGGCCAGCCAGCCGAGCGCCCCCGACAGCACCAGCCCGCCGACGGCCACGGCCACGAAGGGCCAGCCCAGGTCGTCGACGTCCGCGAGGGCGGCCAGCACACCGCGGGGCGGTGAGTCGCCGTACCCCTCGTACGTCCCGTAGTGGTCCCTCGCCCACTCGACCCGGCGGCAGGTGATGAAGTAGGCGGCCACGATGACGACGATCACGCTGACCGCGGCGGCCAGCGCCGAGGCCATCGCGAGCCGCCAGCGGAGCTTCACCGCTCCTCCCCCGCCGGCTCACCAACTGGCTCACCGACCGGCTCTCTCAGCGCGTACCCCAGGCCGTGCACGGTGTGGATCAGCCGGGGCTCGCCCCCCGCCTCGGTCTTCCTGCGGAGGTAGCGGATGTAGACCTCCAGGGGGTTGGAGCCAGGCCGGAAGCCGTAGCCCCAGATGCGCTCGTGGATGACCTGCCGGGTGAGCACCTGACCGCCGTTGCGGATCAGCAGGTCCAGCAGGGCGTACTCGGTCCTGGTCAGGTCGATGAGCCGGCGGCCGCGCCGGGCCTGCCTGCTGTCCGGCAGCAGGTGGAGGTCGGCGAAGCCCGCCTCGGGCGACGGCGCGGCGCGGCGCAGCAGCGCCCGCACCCGGGCGAACAGCTCCTCCAGCGCGAACGGCTTGACGAGGTAGTCGTCGGCGCCCGCGTCCAGCCCGGCGACCTTGTCGCCGATCCCGTCCAGCGCGGTCAGCATCAGGACCGGCAGCCGGTTGCCGTCGCCGCGCAGCGCCCGGCAGACCTCGATGCCGTCCATCCCCGGCATCAGGACGTCGAGCACCATCAGGTCGGGCGCCGAGCCGCCGATGACGTCCAGGGCGTCGAGGCCGTCGCCCGCGGTCGCCACGCCGTACCCCTCGACCCGCAGGGCGCGCGCGATCGCGTCGCGGACCTCGGGCTCGTCGTCGACCACCAGCACCTGTGTCTTGACCACGCCGTCATTGTGACGTGGGGAGATGAGAGGTTGCTGAGCAGGGGCGGAGTGCGCTCAGGCGTCGGGGTGTCTCGACAGGTAGTCGACGTAGACCGGCCGGAGCGCGTCGCCGAGCTCGCCCTCGCCCGCCGCCATGGCATCGCTGAGCAGCGCCGACACTCTGCTGAGGTCGTTCGCGGTCTCGTCGGTGTTCCCGCTGGCCGCCTCGGCCGCCGGGATGACCTTCAGCAGATCCCACAGGAAACCCAGGTCACCGTGTCGCACGGCGTAGCGCACGGCCCGGTCGTGCAGCTCCTTCGCGGGTAGCGACTCCAGCTCTTCCACGTCCATTCGATCTCACCTCCGCAAGGAGGGTTTCCCCGATGTTTGCCGCTTATACCCGGCGCCGGGAGAAAGGCGTGCCGGGGCCCACCCCCGCCGGGCCGCCGCGCCCGGTCAAGCCGGGGGGAACCGGGCGTACGGCTCCGGCCGTTCCCCGGACACGGAAACCGCGCACTCTTTGCCGCACCGTGGAAGGATCGTGGACGTGAAGGTCATACTCAAGATCGTTGTGGTGGCCGCGGCCCTGTGGGCGTCCACCAAGCTGGTTGACGGCATCACCGTGAGCGCCAGCTCCACCGCCAAACAGATCGGCACCCTCCTCGCGGTCGCGCTGATCTTCGGTCTGGTGAACGCCGTCATCAAGCCGGTCATCAAGACCATCGGATGCGCGTTCTACGTGCTCACGCTGGGCCTGTTCGCCCTCGTGGTGAACGCCGCGCTCCTGCTGCTGACGAGCTGGCTCGCCGGGCAGCTCGACCTTCCCTTCCACGTCAGCGGATTCGTCGCCGCCTTCTGGGGCGCCATCGTCGTGGGCGTGATCAGCTGGGTCCTCAACATGATCCTCGGCGACGACTGACCTCGCCGCGGCCCTTCCGGCGACGGGCCGATCCTCAGACGGGTGCGGGGCGGGCGGCGAGCACGCCGACGGCCAGCTGGACGACGCAGGCGCCCAGCCCGGCGAGCAGGGGCACGGTCCAGCCGCCCGAGACCTCGTGGAGCACGCCGATCGCGAGCGGCCCGAGCGCGGCGAGCAGGTAGCCGCCCGTCTGGGCGACCGCCGACAACGCCGTCACCGAGGCCGGATCCGGCGCCCGCACCGTGATCACGAGCAGGGCGAGGGCGATCGCGGCTCCCTGCCCGAGGCCCAGGACGACCATCCACAACCAGGGCGCCGTCGTGGGCGCGAGCAGCAGTCCGGCGTATCCGGCGATGACCAGCAGCATGGCGGCGACGACGTGCGGCACCTGGGAACGCGCACGTCCCGCGTGCAGGGGGACGATCAGCGCCGCGGGGATCTGCACGAGGTTCGTCAGGCCCAGCAGGTATCCCGCCTGCCCGGCCGGCAGACCGGCCGCCTGGAAGATGGTGGGCAGCCAGGCCAGCATGACGTAGAAGGTCAGCGACTGCAGGCCCATGAAGGCGGCGACCAGCCAGGTGGCGCGGGCGCGGAGCAGGGCGAGGTATGGCCGCCCACCGGCCCGCCCGTCCCCCGTCGCCGGGACCTGCCCCTCCCCCGTCGCCGGGATCCGCCGTACTCCCGGAGCCGTCGCCCGGGCGCCGGCCCTCCGGTTCTCCGCGGCCGGGACCTCCGCCGATCCCGCCGGTGCGACCGGGGCCGGATCCGCCCCCACGCGCGGCGTCCGGCGTACGGCGCCCGGCCGGACCGCGACCACCGCCCACAGAGCCGCCGCCAGCAGCGCGAGCGGCGCCGCCGAACCGGCCGCCGTCCGCCAGCCGAGACCGTCGGTCAGTGGGACCATGACCGCCGAGGCCAGGGCGGCCCCGCCCACCATGACCGAGACGTACAGGCCGGTGAAGAGGCCGATCCGGCCGGGGAAGTGCTGCTTGACCAGCCCCGGCATGACCACGTTCATGACGGCGATCGCCGCGCCGGCCAGCGCGGCCCCGCCGTACAGGGCGCTCACCCCGTCCGCGCTGCGCAGGGCCACACCGGCAGCGAGGACGAGCAGGCCGGCCAGCAGGGTGCGGTCGAGCCCGATCCGGGTGGCCAGCACGGGTGCGGCCGGGGCGAGCAGGCCGAGGCACCCCACCATGACCGTGGTGATGGCGCCGCCGCCCGCGGGGCCGAGGCCGAGGTCGCGCAGGATCGTGGGAAGGATCGGCGACACGCCCGCGAGCGCGGGCCGGAGGTTCAGCGCCGCCAGGACAAACCCGACTATCAGCAATACATCGCCCCGATAGCCAACAATCCCCCTCATCACCCGCGAAACCCTACCGTCGCGGCTCAAAGCCGACCTCGGCGACCGCCGGGTGCCGGACCTGCGCCCCGCCCGACCGAGCGGCGACCGGACACGCCGATGGAGTCGTGGCGTGACGGCGTGCTGACAACGTTGTCCAGACGTCGTGGAATGGGAGATGATCCCTGCGTGGGAGAGACCAGACGCGGCCGTCCGACCATGAACGACGTGGCCGCCGCGGCCGGCGTGGCGCTGAAGACCGTCTCCCGCGTCGTCAACAACGAGCCCGGCGTGAACGCGGCGACGGCGCTGCGGGTGCACGCCGCGATCGACCGGCTCGGCTACCGCCGCAACGACAGCGCGCGGACGCTGCGCCGCGGCCGTACGGCGAGCATCGGCCTGGTCATCGAGGACGCCGCCGACGTCTTCTACTCCAGTCTCAGCCGGGCGGTCGAGGAGACCGCGCTGCACCACGGATGCCTGCTGTTCACCGGGTCGTCCCAGGAGGACGCGGCCCGGGAGCGCGACCTCGTGCTCGCCTTCTGCGCCCGCCGGGTGGACGGGCTGATCATCGTGCCCGCCGGGACGGACCACACCTATCTGGCTCCCGAGTTCGAGGCGGGGACCAGGGCGGTGTTCGCCGACCGGCCGCCCGGCGCGGGCTGCGAGGCGGACGTCGTCCTGTCCGACAACGTGGGCGGAGCCCGGGCGGGCACGGCGCATCTGATCGCCCACGGTCATCGCCGCGTCGCCTTCCTCGGCGACCTTCCCAGGATCTTCACGGCCGCCGAGCGGCTGCGCGGCTACCGGGAGGCGCTGGCCGCCGCGGGCCTGCCGTACGACGAGGGCCTGGTGGCCATGGGACCGGCCGAACCGGCGCGGTTGCGGGCCGACCTCACCCGGCTGCTGGGGGCGTCCGACCCGCCGACCGCGTTGCTGACCGGCAACGGCCGGACCACCGTCGAGACGCTGCGGGCGCTGGCCTCGATCACCGGCTCCGCGACCGGCCCGGCGACGACCGGCGCCTTCCCGGACCGCGCGCCGCCCGGCCTCGGCGGCCTCGCCCTGGTCGGGTTCGACGACTTCGAACTGGCCGACCTGCTGGGCGTGACCGTGGTGGCGCAGGACCCCGCCCGGCTCGGCCGTACGGCGGCCGACCTGCTGTTCCTGCGCCTGGCCGGGGACGACGGCCCGGTCACCCGGTTCGAACTGCCTACCCGGCTGATCCCGCGCGGCTCGGGCGAGCGCCCTCCCCCGCCCCGCCGGGACCGCGGCTGACACCGGGACGCGCGCCGCCACGCAGGTGCCGGCGCAGCACGACCACGGCGGCGACGGAAGCGCAGCCCGTCAGCGCGATGGCGAGATGGGCGGGCACCACCTCGGCGAGCGCCCCGGCCGCCGCGGCGCCCAGCGCCTGGGCCGTCATCACGCCGGAGGTCTGCAGGCCGAACGCCTGGCCCCGGGCGTGCGGCGGCACCGCGTCGAGGAACCGCCGCTGCAATCCCAGGTTGTAGGCCAGCCCGGCCCCCGAGAGCGCCGCCAGCACCGCCGCTCCCGCGACGCCCGGCCGGACGGCGAACCCGAGCAGCGGCACGCCGAGCACGAACGCCAGCGGGAAGGCCAGCCGTTCCCGCAGGGCGGGCGCGGCGAACCGGCCGACCACGAACTCCCCCGCTCCCATCCCCGCCGCCGCGGCGGCGAGGACGATCCCCACGCCCGGCGCCGATCCCTCGTCCGTCAGGTACGGCAGGTAGACGGCCTCCGCCCCGACGGAGAGCATGGCCGGCAGCCACCCGGCCAGCAGCAGCCCCCGGACGGCCCGGTCGGCCAGCAGCGCCCGGTTGACCCGCAACGTCGTCCGTACGGCCCCGGCCTCCCGCTCGCCCCTCGTGGCCCGCGCCGGGCGATCGCGCAGCCCCAGCCGTACGACCACCGCGCTGACCAGTGACAACGCCGCGGTGATCAGCAGGGCCCGGGCGGGACCCGACACGGCGAGCAGGCCGCCGCCGGCCGCCAGGCCCGCGATCTGGGCGCCCGCCGCGGTGGTGCCGAACACCGCCCGGCCGAGCACGTACGCGTCGCCGACCAGCACGTCGGGCAGCACGGCGGCGCGGGCGGCCGAGAACAGCGGCGTGGGCACGCCCGCCGCGAACACCAGCGCGAGCATGACCCCGATCGGCAGGTCGCCGAGGCCGAGGACCAGGCACGTGGCCACGCGCAGGAGGTCGCCCGCGACCATGAGCGCACGCGGGCGCCACCGGTCGGCGAGCGACAGCAGGAACACGCCACCCGCGACCTGCGGCAGAAACCCGATCATGTACGCGAGCGCCGCCAGGCCGGGCGACCCCGTCCGCGCGTAGACCAGAACGGAGAACGCGAGCATCTTCACGGTGTCGCCCAGGACCAGCAGCAGCTGGCTCCCGAACAGCACCCGGAACTCCGCGACGGCGAAGCACGCCCGGAATGTGGATCTGTCCTGGCCCGGTGTCATGGCCACCTCCCGGCGACCATGCTCGGCACCGGGCCTCCGGCCGCGCCAATCCTTCGGAAATGGCCGAAGAATGGACGTCGTGTACCTGATCGAGGTCGGCCCCCAGGACGTCGCCGCCAGCCGGTTCGCCATCTCCCCGCTGAACGAGACCATGCACGCGATGTGGATGCTGTCCGGGCGGCAGCAGGCGGGCGCGCACGCGGCCTGGGCCGCCGTGGCGCGTCCCCGGTTCGCCCGGCTGCTCACCGCGAGCGCGGGAGCGCGGGCGCTGGTGGCGCTGTTCCGGCAGGGGGCCTACAACGCCGACTTCATCGCACCGCCGCCGGCGGGCGTGAACGTCTCCTTCGCCGAGGAGATCGCGGCGATGCGGGCCACACCGCTGGACCGGGCGCGCACCGAGATCGCGCTGTCGCTGGACGGACGGCCGCCGCCGTCCGACGAGATCATGACGGTGCTGGACGACGAGCACGTCGTCGCGTCGCTGGCCGACGGGCTGGAGCGTACCTGGACCGACCTGGTGGCGCCGGAATGGCCGCGTTTCCACGCCGTCCTGGAGCGTGACGTGATCCAGCGGGCCGGGCGGCTGGCGACGTACGGGTGGGCGGCCGCGCTCGGCGACCTCGGCCCGCGGGTCCGCTGGCGGCCGGAACCCGGCCGGATCGAGGTCGGGGCCCCCGGCAAGGGGGACGAGCGGCACCGGCTGGACGGCCGGGGCCTGCTGTTCCTGCCCAGCGTCTTCGTACGGAACGTGATCGCCTATCTCGACGACGCCTGGCCGTACGCGCTGGTGTATCCGGCGCGCGGGGTGGCGGCGGGGCGCCCGCGGGCGGGCGGCGCCGCGGCGCTCGCCGGGCTGGTCGGCCGGTCCCGGGCCCGGATCCTGGCCGAGCTGGAGACTCCGGCGACCACGACGCAACTCGCCGCCCGCCTCGGGCTGGCGCTCGGCACGGCCGGCGGCCACGTGGGCGCGCTGCGCGCCGCCGGGCTGGTGGCCGGCACCCGCGTCGGGCGGCAGGTGCTCTACCGCCGCACCCCTCTCGGGGACGCCCTGGTGGCCGGTGCCCCCGCTCTGTGACGACCGGCCCCCGAGCGTCAGCCCTTGAGCGCGCCGGCCATGAGGCCGCGCATGAAGAACCGGCCGAGCAGGACGTACACGACCATCGTGGGGATGGACGCCAGGATCGCCGCGGCCATCTGCTGGCTGTACGGCGTCGTCACCGCGCCCGCGATGTTGTTGAGCATGACCGTGGTCGGCCACGAGGTGGGCCCGGTGAGGAAGACGGCGAAGAGGAAGTCGTTCCACATCGAGGTGAACTGCCAGATGATCACCACGGCGAAGGCCGGGCCGGAGACCGGCAGCACGATCGACCAGAGCGTGCGCAGCATGCCCGCGCCGTCGACGCGGGAGGCCTCGATCAGCTCGTCGGGGATCGTCACGTAGTAGTTGCGGAAGATCAGCGTGCAGATCGGGATGCCGTACACCACGTGGGCGAGGACCAGGCCCGGGATGCCGCCGTAGAGCTGCACGCCGAGCGCGTCGCCCAGGTCCACCATCAGCTGCACCAGCGGGATCATGACGCCCTGGTACGGGATGAAC
The DNA here is from genome assembly GCF_014161415.1 of Microbispora sp. H10885. Classification (NCBI taxonomy): domain Bacteria; kingdom Bacillati; phylum Actinomycetota; class Actinomycetes; order Streptosporangiales; family Streptosporangiaceae; genus Microbispora; species Microbispora sp. H10885. The sequence continues at coordinate 408,157 of NZ_JABBWY010000005.1, forward strand.
ATCCCGAAGAGGAACAGTGTGAACAGCACGTCGGCGCCGGGGAAGCGCCACTTGGACAGCACGTACCCGTTCAGCGACCCGAGGGCGGCGGAGATCAGCGACCCGGGGACCGCGAGCAGGAAGCTGTTGACGATGCCCGGTTCGAGCTTCTCCCAGGCGACGCTCCACGCCTCGGTCGTCCAGACCTTGGGGAGGTTCCACGCCTGGGCGGGGTCGGCCTCGCTGAGCGGCTTGAAGCTCGTGACCAGCAGCACGTAGACCGGGATCAGGAAGACCAGGACGAACAGCAGCAACAGGACGAGCCGCACCCACGTGCCCGCCCTGCCCTTCTCGCGGGCCGGGGCGGCGGGCGCCGTACGCGGGGCCTTCCCGGCGACGTGGGCGGTCATGAACGGTTCCCCTTACGGGCGTTCCAGATCAGGTAGGGCACGACGAAGATCACGACGGACAGCACGATGTAGGACGCGATCGTCGCGCCCTTGGCCGGGTCGTGCGAGTCGTAGACCGCCGTCCACATGAACGTCGCGGGCACGTCGGTGATGATCTGCTTGCCCGACACCGCGACGACGAGGTCGAAGACCTTCAGCGAGATGTGGCCGAGGATGATCAGCGCGGAGAGCGTCACCGGGCGCAGCATCGGCAGCACCACGTGCCGGTAGACCCCCCACTCGCCGCAGCCGTCCACCCGGGCGGCCTCCCGCAGCTCGTCGGGAACGCCGCGGAACCCGGCGAGGAACAGCGCCATGATGTATCCGGACATCTGCCAGACGGCCGGGATCGCCATGGCCGCCATGCCCCAGTCGGGATCGCGGAACCACTGCCACTGCAGGAAATCGAGCCCGATGTAGTGGAAGAGCCGGTTGAGGCCCACCGCGTGCTCGCCCGTCGCGCTGTTCATCAGCCACCGCCACACCACTCCGGTGGCGATGAAGGAGACGGCCATCGGGAACAGGTAGACGGTGCGGAAGCCGCCCTCCGCCCGGATGCCCTTCTCCATCAGGAACGCGAGGAGCCAGCCGAGGACGAGCGCGCCGGCGACGAAGACCAGGGTGAAGACGATCGAGTGCCGGACCGACAGGCCCCAGCGCTCCTCGCCCCAGATGCCGGTGAAGTTCTCCAGCCCCACGAACCTGCCGGGGATCTCCGCGATCTCGTTGTGCTTGTCGGTCATGGCGAGCTTGAAGTTCCAGCCCAGCAGGCCGTACACGAAGACCGCGATGAGGATGATCGACGGCGAGACCAGGAGCAGCCCCGGCAGCCATCTGCGCACCCGCGTCACTTGCGCCTCTCAGAAGTCAAGCACGGCCCACGCCGCGCCGGCCGGAGCCCGGCGGCGGTCACGGCGTGGGCCGTACGGGGAGATCAGCTCACTGGCCGCTGTTCTTGGCCGCCGCGACCAGCGCCTGCTGGAACTTGGCGACGTTCTTGTCCTGCTGGAACAGGCCGACCGCATCGGTGATCGCGGTACGCCAGGTGTCGTTGGCGACCACGCCGTGCTGGATGGAGCCGGCCAGCTTGTCGGCGGACCACTGCTCCAGGCTCCAGCCCAGGTAGTCCTTGTAGAGCGACTGGTCGGCGTCCTTGCGGGCGGGGATCGAGCCCTTCAGCGGGTTGAACGCGTCCTGGCCCTCCTTGCTGGCGGCCACCTTCAGCCACGCGATCGCGCCGTCGCGGTTGGGCGCGCCCTTCGGCAGGGTGAAGCTGTCCGACAGCCACATGAACGTGCCGTCCGTGCCCGGGGACGCGGCCCAGTCGAAGTCCTTCTTCGACTCCTTGCCGAGACCGCCCTCCGGCGGGTTGTGGAAGTAGCCGTAGGCCCAGTCGCCCATGATGTTGAAGGCGGCCTCGCCGTCGGCGACCTGCTTGGCCGCCGGCTGCCAGTCGTCCTGCGGGGTCCCGGCGTACGACAGGATCGTCTTGAAGTTCTCCAGCGCCTTGGTCACGTTCGCGTTGGACCAGTCGGAGGTGGCCGTCCACAGGGCGTTGTAGGCGTCGGTGCCGAGCGAGCCGAGCAGCACAGACTCCAGCAGGTGGACGAGCGTCCACTGCGAGCCGATCGACAGGGGGATCTTGCCGCTCTTCTTGACCTTCTCCAGGTCGGCGATGAACTCGTCCACCGTCTTCGGCGCGCCCGAGATCCCGGCGTCCTTGAGGACCGAGGGGTTGAACCACAGGACGTTCGACCGGTGGATGTTCACCGGCACGGAGTAGACCTGGCCCTCCACCGTGATCTGGTCGATCAGCTGCTGCGGCAGCACGTCCTTGAGCTTCAGCTCGTCGTAGAGGAAGTTCAGCGACTCCAGCTTGCCGCTCTTGATGTAGCCCTGGAGCTCGGCCCCGGCGTGCCCCTGGAAGGTGTCCGGAGGCTGGTTGGCCTGCAGCTTGCTCGACAGCAGCGCCCTGGCCTGGTCGCCCGAGCCGCCGGCCACGGCCGCGTCGAAGAACTCGAAGTTCGAGTTCTCCTTGGCGAAGATCTCGCGCATCGCCTTCAGGCCGTCGGCCTCACCCGGGCCCGTCCACCACGAGAAGACCTCGACCTTCTTGTGCGCGGCCGGACCACCCGCGGTGTCCTGCTTGTCACCGCCGCCGCACGCGGAAAGGGTCAGCAGGCCTGCCACCGAGACCGCGACGGCCGCCATCCACCGTCGTCTCATCGCAACATTCCCTTCAGGCTTTTCGCGAGGATTTCGGGCTCCCCGAAGACACATATGGCTGACAACGTTGTCAGCACAGCCCATCCACCCACTTCCACGGGCACGCCGTCAAGTTTGTCCCGATAACGTCTCTGCATACGGAGGTTGGCGGACTGTTAGGGACGTGCGTCAAAGGGAGCGCCGCGGCCGGAGCCCGCGAAATTGTCGGTACGGGCGCACACACTGCTGGCATGACGGTCACACAGCAGGGGGGACATGACCATCTGTCCGAGGACGACCTACCTGATCTGGAGGAGATCGAGTCACCTCAGTGGGCCCGGCACTACGGCACGATGGCGGGGCTCAGCTTCCTGACCGTGGCGCGGCGGCTGCCCGGCCTGACCCGCCAGGCCCTCCGCATCGCGTGGGAGGCGAGCCCCCGCGACACCCTGGCCACCATCGCGCTGAGCGTGCTCGGCGGCGTCTTCACCGCCTTCGGCCTGCTGGCCACCACCGGCGTCCTGACCGCGCTGCTCCAGGCCGGCCCGACCCCCGACCGGGTCCGGGCCGCGCTGCCGAGCCTGCTGCTCGTGGGTCTCGCCGCCACCGTGCGCACGGCGGTGCAGGCCGCTGCGGGCTGGGCCGAGTCACGGCTGTCACCCCAGGTCAGCCGCATCACCGAGCGACGGCTCTACACGCTGACGAGCCAGGTCGAGCTCGTCTGCTACGACGATCCGGAGTTCCACGACGCGCTGCAGCGGGCCCGCATGCGCGGCATGGTGGCCGACTCGATCGTGCGCACGGCCATCGACACCGTGTCCGCCCTCGTCGGGCTCGCGGCCGCGGCGAGCGTGCTGGGCGTGCTGCACCCCGTGCTGCTGCCGCTGCTCCTGCTGGCGGTGCTGCCCGACGCCTGGGCGGCGGTCCGGTCGGCCCGGATGAACTACACGACCAATCTGCAGCTGATCTCGGTCCACCGCCGCAAGTGGATCATCGAGGAACTGCTCGCCGACAAGCACACCGCGGCCGAGGTGCGCACGTTCACCATGCGCGGTTTCCTGCTCCGCATGTTCGACAAGGTCGCCATGGGCGAGCAGCGGGCGATGCTCGCGCTCGCGCGGCGGCAGACGTTCGCGCGGGTCCTGGGCGAGGCGCTCGGCGGCGTCGGTCAGGGCGTCGTCTACGTCACGCTCGGGGTGCTGCTGGTGATCGGCGCGGTGCCGCTCGCGGTGGCCGGCACCGCGGTGCTCGCCATCCGGACCGGCCAGGCGTCGCTGGCGAACCTCCTGTACGCGACGAACCGGCTCTACGAGGAGGGCCTCTACTTCACCGACTTCCTGGACTTCGTCGCGCACGCCGAGAGCAGGGTCCCGCCCCTCCGCGAGCGGCAGGCCCCGGAACGCTTCGAGCGCATCACGGTCGAGGACGTCACGTTCACCTACCCCGCCACGCCGGCCCCGGCCCTGCGCGGGGTGTCGGCCCGCGTCGAGCGCGGGGAGGTCGTGGCCCTCGTCGGGGAGAACGGCTCGGGCAAGACCACCCTCGCCAAGATCCTCGCCGGGCTGTACGAGCCGGACGGAGGGCGGGTGCTGTGGGACGACGTCGACGTGAGCGAGGTGGATCCTGACAGCCTGCGTCGCAGGATCGCGGTCATCGCGCAGGACCACACCCGGTGGCCGCTGACCGCCCGCCACAACATCACGATGGGCATGCAGAGGGGCGAGGACGAGGTGGTCCGCGCCGCCGAGGTGGCGGGCGCCGACCAGGTCATCGCCGAACTGCCGCACGGCTACCGCACCCTGCTGGACCGCCGGTTCAAGAACGGCCACGAGCTGTCGGGCGGCCAGTGGCAGCGCGTGGCGGTGGCGCGCGGCTTCTACCGCGACGCGCCACTGCTGATCTGCGACGAGCCCACGGCGGCCCTCGACGCCCGGGCCGAGCACGCGTTGTTCGACCGGATCAGGCGACACGCCGACGGGCGGACGGTGCTGCTGATCACGCACCGGCTCGCCAGCGTCCGCTACGCCGACCGCATCTACGTGCTCGACCACGGCCTCGTCCGCGAGCACGGCACGCACGACGAACTGATCGCGCTCGACGGGCTCTACGCCGAGCTCTACAACCTCCAGGCCGAGGCGTACCGGGCCTCCTGAGCCGGCCTTACAAGCCGCCCGCCCGGCCCGCCACGAGCGGGCCGGGCACCAGCGGGCCGGGCACGAGCGGGCGCAGCCCAGCATGGCCGGTCACGCACCTGGACCGGCCCGGTCCGGCCCTCAGGAGGCCTGCTCGCAGTCGGGGAGCATGGCGCGCATGGTGAGCACGTCCTTGTAGTACTGCATCTTCCGCTGCACCCCGCCCTGCTTCTGACGCAGGTCGGCGATCTGGGCCTCGACCTTCCGGTCGTGCTCCTCCAGCAGCGCGATCCGGTCGGCGATGGTGTGCTCGCCCTGCCGTACGAGCGCGGCGAAGCGCAGCATCTCGGCGATCGGCATGCCGGTGTCCCGGAGGCAGCGGACCATGCCGAGCCAGCTCACGTCCTCCTCGGTGAAGCGCCGCTGGCCCGACGCGTTCCGGCCGATCGGCTCCAGCAGCCCGATCCGTTCGTAGTAACGAAGGGTGTCGAGGCTGAAACCGGTCTCCTCGACGACCTGTCCAGGTGTGTACACGGCCACGCCATTGATCCTGTCACAGCGGATGCCGTACCGCCGCGAGCGGTTGTGTCTGTAGGCGGTTCGCAAGCGGATCGCAAACAGTTCCCCATATAACGGGTGCTGTTCAACGCCTTTCCCGGGACCTGCTCCGAAAGGCGGCGCTTCCGAAGGAGACAGTGAGACAGAGATGCCCGGCCTTCCCCGCCTACTCGCCGGCATGGCACTCGCCGCCGCCGTCGTCCTGCCGGTGGTCCTGGTCTCGCCGGCCTCCGCCGCGCCGCTCCCGTGCCGTCCCGGCAGTGGCCCGAAACTGGCCGGGCGGGATCTCACCCGGGCCGCCCTGCCCGCCGACCTGTCCTGCGCCGACCTGCGCGGCGCCACGCTGGACGGGCTGTACGTACGCGTCCCGCTCACCGGGGCCGACCTGCGCGGAGCGTCGCTCAAGGGGACGCATCTCGGGAACGCCCAGATGGCCGGGGTCAGGCTGGGCAAGGCCGACCTGTCCGAGGCCGAGCTCTACTACGCGGACCTGCGGGGCGCGGACCTGCGCGGGGCGACGATGGACGACTCCTCGCCGTACGGCGCGCACCTGGAGGGCGCCGACCTGAGCGGAGCCACGCTGACGCGGGCCAAGGCGTACTCCGCCCAGTTCGACGACGCGAAGCTGGTCGGCACCGACCTCACCGACGCCGACGTCTACGGGGCCGACCTGCGCCGGGCCGACCTCACCCGGGTGAAGGCCCCGAAGGCCCGGCTCTACGGCGCCACCCTGATCAAGGCCGTGTTGCGGCGGGCCGACCTCCGGGACGCTCAGCTGTACGGGTCGGTGATGGACGGCGCGGACTTCCGGGACGCCGACCTCGGCGGGGCCGACCTGCGTGACGTGCGGGGCGCCCGGCTGACCGGGAGCACGGGCATGCCGAAGGACCTGCCCGCTCCCGGCGCGGCGTGCGAGCCGGGCGAGGGCCAGCACTACGCGGGGTGGGACCTGACCACGGTCACCGACTTCCCCGACGACCTGAGCTGCGCCGACCTCACCGGCGCCAAGCTGGACGGCCTCGACCTGGGCAGCGTCAAGCTCAACCGGGCCGTCCTGCGGGACGTCTCCGCGGCCGGGACGACCTTCCGCTCCCTCAAGGGCGCGGACCTGACCGGCGCGCACCTGCGACGGGCCGCGCTCGGCAGCGCGGACCTCACCGGGGCGAACCTGACCCGGGCGGACCTCTCGGAGGCCGCGATGAGCAGCTCCGACCTGACCGGGGCCACACTGACCGGCGCCGATCTTCGCGGGGCGGAGATGACCAGCGTCACGGCGGACCAGGCCGACTTCACCGCCGCGCGGATGGACCGGGCACAGCTCAACAGCGGCAGGCTCCGGGAGGCGGTCTTCCGCAAGGCGACGCTGACCGACGCCAGCCTGCAGTCGGCCGAGCTGCGGGGCGCGACCTTCCAGGACGCCGAGGTCACCGGCCTGGAGGTCGACTACGCGGAGGACGCCGACCTGTCCGGGTCCACCAGCAGGCTCGGCGCCGGCTGGGTCGTCTTCTTCGGCATCGTGGGACTGATCGTCTTCTGGATCGTCCTCGGGCTGGTCGTACGCGGAACCCGGCGGAGGAAGGCCGCCAGGAAGCAGGCCGCGGAAAGGGCCGTCCGCTTCTCGGACGCCCGGAGCGTGCAGGAGGAGAACGTCACGCGGCTGGGAGAGGAGATCGATGGCGCAGCGGACAGAACCGGCGAAATCGACTGGAACGCTGCCCTGGACGCCTACGACGCGGCGAAGGAGGCGCTGGCGACCGCCCACGACATGGACGACCTGAAGGACGTCGAGACGATCGTGGCGCGCGGCCGGAAGGCCCTCACCCGCCGCCGGTGAAAGCGGCTTGCGCTGGAGTGCGCTCCAGGCGGCAGGGTGATCGGCATGAGAATCGCTCTGGGGACGATCCCCTTCGGGACAGCCGTGGACGAAGAGACCTCTTTCGCCATACTCGACCGCTTCGTCGAAGGCGGCGGAACGATCCTCGACACGGCCAACAACTACCCCTTCTGGATGGACGGCGCGACCGGGGACGAGAGCGAGGCCACCATCGGCCGGTGGCTCGCCTCCCGCCGCGACCGGGACGCGGTGGTGATCAGCACCAAGTGCGGCGCCCGCCCGTCCGTGCCCGGCGCCCGTACGCTCGACGCCGCCGAGGGCCTGTCCGCCGGTGTCGTGCGGGCCGCGATCGAGGGCAGCCTGCGGCGCCTCGGCACCGATCACGTGGACGTGTACTGGGCCCACATCGACGACAGGACGACGCCGCTGGAGGAGACCGTCGCCGCCTTCGACGAGGTGGTGCGGGCCGGCAAGGCCAGGGAGATCGGCGCGAGCAACCACGCCACCTGGCGGCTGGAGCGGGCCCGCACACTGGCGGCCGCGCGCGGCGGCACCCGGTACGGCCACGTGCAGCTCCGTCACTCCTACCTCCGTCCCCGCCCCGGCGTACGGCTGCCCGAGGGCGGCCACACCCTGGTCACCGAGGAGCTGCTCGACTACGTACGCTCCGAGGGCGACCTGAAGCTGTGGGTCTACTCCACACTGCTGGCGGGCGCGTATACGGCCAAGCCGCTGCCCGAGCACTACGACCACCCGGGCACCACCAGGCGGCTGGCCGTGCTCGACGAGGTGGCGGGCGAGATCGGCGCGACGCGCAACCAGGTCGTGCTCGCCTGGCTGCGCGCGCAGGACATCCTCCCGATCGTCGGGGTCAGCTCGGTCGCCCAGCTGGAGGAGGTCATGGCCGACGTGAAGCTCGACGACGACCTGCTCTCCCGCCTCGACGCCCCCGTCTGACCCCCACCGGCCCCGGCGCGGGACCTCTCCCGCCGGGGCCGCTCAGCCCGATCCGGCACCGGGCCGGCCATGCCGGCCCGGGTGATGAGTTGTCGCGCCCGCACCCGTGCCGGCGTTCTCGGGGCTGGCGGAGCGGCACCGGCGGGAGCTGCACGTGCACTGCTACCGGATGCTCGGGTCGTTCGAGGACGCCGAGGACACCGTGCAGGAGACGTTCCTCCGTGCCTGGCGGCGGCGGGAGACCTTCGAGGGGCGCTCGACGTTCCGGGCCTGGCTGTACCGGATCGCCACCAACGCCTGCCTGGACCTCCTCGCCAGGGGCCGCCCGGAACCCGCGACCGGCGGCGAGGTGCTGTGGCTGCAGCCGTACCCGGACCGGCTGCTCGACGAACTGCCCGCGGGCGACGCGGACGAGCCGGAGGCCGTCGCCGTCGCGCGGGAGACGATCGAGCTGGCGTACGTGGTCGCGGTCCAGCACCTCGCGCCGCGCCCGCGGGCCGTGCTGATCCTGCGGGACGTGCTCGGCTGGCCGGCGAAGGAGGTCGCGGAGCTCCTCGGCGACTCGGTCAACTCCGTGAACAGCGCGCTGCAACGGGCCCGCGCCGGGACGCGCGAGCTGGTGCGCCGCTACACCGAGGCCAGCGTGGCCACGGACGTCGACGGGCTCGCCGCCCTGCTGCGGGACGACGTCCGCTGCTCGATGCCGCCCACGCCGGGGCTGTGCGTCGGCCGCGACGCGGTGGTGAAGGACTGGGTCGAGAGCGGCTTCGAGAGCATGAAGCACCTGCGCGCCGTCCCCACCTCCGTGAACCGGCAGCCCGCCGTCGCCTTCTACCAGTGGCGGAAGCGGGAGGGCGCGTACCTGCCGCTGACGATCGACGTCCTGCGCGTCACCGGCGGGGCGATCACCGAGATCGTCACGTTCCACGACGACCGGTTTCCGCGGCTCGGGCTGCCGGAGCGCCTGCCGGCGGACGGCACGGAGTAGTCCCGGCGCCGGACCGGCTGACGGCCGTCGGTTGGCTCCCGGTCCCGGACGGGTGTTGGATCGACCTCTGTTCGCTTGGGGAGAGGCGGGGGCGGCCGATGGCGCGGGGGCTGGGACGGGACTTCGCGTGGTTGTGGGGGGCCTACGCGGTGAGCTCGCTGGGGACATGGCTGGCGCTGGACGCGTTTCCGCTGATCGCCATCCTGGCCCTGCACGCCGGCGCCGCGCAGGTGTCCCTGATCGCGGCGGCCGGCGGAGCCGCCGGCGCCCTGCTGGCCGTGCCGCTCGGCCCGTGGATGGAGTTCCGGAGGAAGCGGCGGCTCATGATCCGGGCCGACCTGGTCCGCTTCCTGACGCTGCTGACCGTGCCGGTCGCGTACACCGCAGGCGCGTTGACGTACGCGCACCTGCTCGTCGTGGCCGTGGTCGTCGCCCTGGCCGACATCGTCTTCGTGGGGGCCGGCGGGGCCCACCTCAAGGCCCTCGTGCCCAAGAGCCACCTGATGGAGGCGAACGGCCGGTTCGAGATGGTCATGTGGACGTCCACCGCTGTCGGCCCGCCGGCCGGAGGCGCGCTCATCGGGATGCTCGGCCCTGTCGTCACGGTCGCCCTGAACGCGGCCAGCTATCTGCTGTCCGCGCTGGGGATCCGCGCGATCACGGCTCCCGAGCCGGACCCACCTGTCCGCCGTACGGGCACCTCGCGCCGGGCGGAGATCGCCGAGGGGTGGCGGACGATCGTCGCGGACCGCGGGCTGCGCGTCCTGTTCGCGAACACGGTGCTCGTCTCCGCGCTCATCATGGCGACGGCTCCGCCGCTGACCTTCCTGATGCTGCACGATCTCGGCCTGACGCCGCTGCAGTACGGGCTCGCCTTCGGCGTTCCCTGCCTGGGCGGCATTCTGGGTTCGCGGATCTCCCGCCCGCTCGTCCGCCGGTTCGGGCAGCGGGCGATGCTGCTGACGTTCGGCGTCGCGCGGGTGCCCTGGCTCGTCGGGCTCCCGTTCACGGGGCAGGGCCCGGCCGGCCTCGCGCTGATCATGCTGGTCGAGTTCGGCCTGATCACCTGCATGGGCGTCTTCAACCCCGTCTTCGCCACCTACCGTCTCGAACGGGTGGAGGACGGCAAGGTGGCGCGGGTCCTGACCGCCTGGACCATCACCTCGCGGACGACGACCGCCACGCTCACGGCCGTGTGGGGCGTCCTGGCCGGCCTCGCCGGCGCCCGCGCCGCGATCGCGATCGGCGTGGTGCTGCTCGTCGCGACGGCCGCGGTACTCCCGTGGCGTACCCCGTCTCGCGACGCCGCGCCCGCCCTCGTCGCCACGTCTGCCGACTGACGCCTGCCGGACGACCTCGATCTGTGGAGCTGTGCGGGCCGCGGGCGGTGCGTGTACGACCGCCCGCGGCCCGGTCAGGACCTCACGTCAGCTGCGCAGGGTCCACTTCTGGTTGTTTCCGCCGTTGCAGGCCCAGAGGATGAGCTTCGTGCCGTTGGCGGTGCCGGCCGCGTTGGCGTCCAGGCACAGCCCGGACTGCACGCCGGTGATCGTGCCGTTGGAGTTGACGTTCCACTGCTGGTTGGTCTGGCCGTTGCAGTCCCAGATGATCGCCTGGGTGCCGTTCGAGGTGCCCTGGCCGTAGGCGTCCAGGCACTTGTTGCCGAGCACCTGCAGCTGCTTGCCCGAGGTGTACGTCCACCGCTGGTTGGTGCCGCTCCCGCAGTCCCACAACTGCACCTGGGTGCCATTGGTGGTGCTGGAGTTCGGCACATCGACGCACCGGTTCGACTGGCCGCCCACGATCTGGACGCCCTGCTGCGGGTTGCTACCGCCGTTCCCCTGCCTGACGAGCGACTTCGACTCGGCCGATCGATTGCCCTGGGCGTCGACGACGTAGAGCCGATACTCGCCGTTCGACGCCGGAACGGCGATGGAGGTCGCGGTTCCGCTCGCCGTGGTCATCGTGTTTCCGGCGGTGAAGTTGGTCGTACCCGAAGGAGCCAGCCAGACCGTCTTGCTCGCGTCGCCGGCGCTCCGGATCGGAATCGACGTCACACCGGCGGCGACGAACGTGCTGGCGGGCAGGACGTAGTCCGGCAGGGAGAGATTGCTCTGCGGGACGATGTTCCGGTACGCGTCCTCGAGTCCGGAGTTCACGGCGATGCCGTAGGCCTGCGACGGCCAGACATAGTCGGAGTACACGAGGATGTCCTGGACCGTGCTGTTCGGCAGGTTCTTGTTGGAGACCTTGTTGATGGGGCCGTAGGTCTGCGTGATGCTCAGGTCGTGCTTACGCCCGAAGTCGTCGGAGTTGATGAGCCACGTGACGTTCTTGTCCACGCTCAGGACGTTGTCGCGGAAGGTGATGTTTCCCGAGCCCTCGTCCGGGTGGAGTCCGTACTTGTGACCGGAGGGGACGCCCTGCAGATAGTTGTTGGTGATCGTGGTGCCCGGCTGGTTGCCCAGCGTGTAGATGGGCGCCGTGTCGCTCAGCCGCTGCACCGTGTCGATGAAGTGGTTGTAGCTGATGGTGTTGTTCCTCGCCGTGGTGGTCGGCCGGTTGGGCGCGATCGAGCCTGACGATCCGTCGAAGTTCCACCACCCCCAGCCGAGCGTGATACCGGACCACGGGGTCTTCTCGATGCGGTTGTGCTGGATGGACAGGGTGTCGGCGAAGTACGCCGAGATGGGGCTGTGCCCGTTGAACAACACGGCGCTGTCGTAGATGTAGTTGTTCTTGATCTCGATGTTCTTGGGGGCGCCCTCGACCTGAACGGGATACTTCTCGCGGTTCGACGAGGTGTAGTCCCCGATGTAGACATGCTGGGGGTGGCCCACGTCGATGGCGGATCCGGCGATGTCGTTGGTGTAGTTACCGATCAACTGGGTGTTCACCACGTCGTTGGCCAGGGTTATTCCGTCGACGCCGGTGTGCTGAATCCGGTTGTTCTGCAGGACGAGCCCGTCGGCGTTCTCGATCTGGATCATGCCGGGCGCCAGGTCGACGTTGCGGTAGTAATAGGCGTGGAAGTTCTGCTTGGCGTACACCTGTGCGCCGAGATTGCCCTGCTGGGCCTGCTTGAACACCGAGCCGGCCACGTTGAACAGGTTCCAGTCGGAGTGCTGGACCGTGAGGCCGGAGAACGTGATGTTCTTGGCGCGGTTGGTCGTGGAGGTGCCGGCGACCTTGATAAGGGTGGACACGTTGTTCGGCGCCCAGACCGCGGCGGTCGTCATGTCCTCCGAGCTCGCCTTGTAGTAGTACAAGGTCCGGCTCGTCTTGTCGAAGAAGAACTCGCCCGGCGCGTCCAGGAACTCGTAGGCGTTCATCACCTTGTGGCTGCCGCCGACCTGGGCGTTGCCGTTGAAGGCGCCCTGGGCGATGGCCGCTCCCGGCTGCTGGAACAGAGCTATGCGGTTCGAGCCCTCGGTGGTGACCTGCCGGACGCCCACGATGGCCGTGGTCCAGGTCGTCGACGTCTCTATCTCGATGTCGTCCTGGTTGGCGGCGACAGCGGGGAAATCACTGAGGCTGTACTTCGCCCCCGCGCACTGCGAACCCGATTCCCACGCCCAGGACGCCTGCCCCGCCGTGATGTTGTAGGTCCCGTAGCATCCGGCCGAATTCATCGTCTTCGAGGCCATGTACGCCCGCTTGTCGTTGACATAGAGCGCACGGAGCTTGTTGCTGCGATTCAGCGGGGCTTTCCAGATGTTGCCGCTGTGCTGCGTCCATCCGGTTACCTGGACGCCTCCGCTGAGGATCGGCGTCTCGTTCTGGTACGCGGCGTAGATGACCCGGTAACCATTCGTGCCGGAGTCGGCGGGCGTGAAGTCGATTGTGCTGCCGACCGGATAGTTGCCCCCGCGGAGATACACGTAGATGTCGCCTGACATGCCGGCGTTCACCGTGCGGACGACGTCCCTCGCGCGCTGCAGGGTTTTGAACGGCGACGCTATCGTTCCGGGGTTCGCGTCGTTTCCGTCGGGAGCGACGTAGTAGGTTGCCTGGGTCGCTGCCGAGGCCGGGCCTGCGAAGGTCGGCAGCAACACGGCGGCGACGAACACCGCAAGCGCTGCTAACGCCTTCCCAGTGGTGGACAGGGCTGACTTCACGCTCTGTTCCCTTCGCTGGTTCCGAGCATATTTTCGCCGCGCGATCGACCCGCCACAGGAGAACTCATCGGGGGTGTGCCACTGCGCGGGTGTGGCACCTGTCTTGTGGTCGAGGACTTCGATCGGAGGGCCGTGCGTCTTTCCGGGCCGAGGAGCCGGCCGTCCTCACGGCATGCGCGGCCATAACACGCCCTAAGAATCCGTGGCAGACATAGCGTTACCGACTGTGACGTCGTAACGTATGACGTATGCCGTCTGATGTCGATGGGTAATGTGGCATTTTGAGGGGTGTCTCGCAAGAGTCGACGGAGCGTGGGAAGGCCCGCCTTCGCCCACCCCGGCGCCATAAGGCAAAGTGATCGTTCGCGACATGGTGAACTTCACACGCGTCGCGGCTGGATGCCGCCGGTCACCCGAGCGGCACGCCCTGGCAGCTCGTGGGCACGATCTACCAGGTCAGGGGCAGGCGTATCCGGTGACGCGCCGGTTGCCGGCGGCCCGGCGCGATCCGCCATGCGGAGCCTGCGACACCCCGGATCGCCGCCGGATCAGCCCGTGTTCCGGGACAGGCCGAGGCAGCGAACCGCCCACATCAGCAAGTGGTGGATCACGTGCAATGGTGAAACTTTCAGCGGCGATGTGATCACACTCGCCGACCCGCTCAGTCTCCCCCGGTCACAGAGCGGAGGCGTCGGCCAACCCACGCCGCCGAGGTACCGCCACCCCGCCTCACCCGCCGTGCGCCCTGTACGGCGGGCGGCCCCTGGCCCGAGGGACTTGACAGGAAGTCAAAGTTGAATACTATTAGTGATGCGTAGCCCACTCGGGGTTACGAAGTGAAGCCGGGTTAACCTCCGCAGGTGGTGGCCCGGCTTTCGCGTGTTCAGAGGTCACGCAGGCTCACAGCCCACGTACGAAAGCGCATCCCCCAAGCCGACAGTTCCGGGGTCCTCGCCTCGCGCCAGCGTCCTCGCCGTACTGCTCACCACTACGTCCGCCACCCACAGGAGCGGCTCCTTCGCGACCGCGGCATGCCCGTATACGAAACGTGGCGGCCGGCCTGCCGCAACTCTCAGGAGCCGATGCGCCTTCAGGGTGCACAACCCCCGCCGCTCCGGGTTCGGATCGCGGGTTCTTCAGAGCGTCCGGACAGGCGCCTAGTGAAGGTGGTCGGAGAGGTAGCGGCGGACGAGGCGTTTGCATTCGGCGATGAGGTCGGGGTCGCCGTCCGGGTGGGCACGGAAGGCCAGCTTGAGCACGGCGTCGGCGGCCTCGACGGCGACCACGAAGGCGCGGGACAGGCCGTCGCCCGGCACGACGCCGAGCACCTCCACCATCATCGAGCGCAGCCGGTCGGCCACGACCACGTTGTTCTCCAGGGCCTCGTCGAGCATCCGCTGGGTGCCGGGCAGGGCCGGGCCGCCGGGGGCGGCCAGCACCTCGCCGAAGTCCACCACCCCGAAGCCGGGCATGGTGCGCTTCATCCGGACGAACTCGTCGATGCCGAGGTCGACCGCACCGGCCCAGTCGGACAGCCGCGCGTCGGACAGCAGGGTCGCCATCCGGTCCAGGTAGGCCTCCAGGTTCCGCAGCGCGAGCGCGCGGACCAGGCTCTGCTTGTCCGTGAAGAACTGGTAGAAGGTGCCGATCGGCACCTCGGCCCGGCGGGCGACCTCCTTGGTCGTCAGCGCCTCGTACCCCACCTCGTCGAGCAGCCCGGCGCACTCGTCGAGCATGCGCTCCACGCGCTCCTGACTGCGGCGCTGGGCGGGCCGCCGGCGCAACGTTCCCCCTGTGGTCATGCCGCCATTGTCTCCCGCCCATCAGGCGGATACGTTAACGCGAGTAACGCTCATGATAACGGGAGACGGCATGTTCCTGTGGGGTACGGCCACCGCGTCCTACCAGATCGAAGGAGCCGTCGCGGAGGACGGCCGGGGCCCCTCCGTCTGGGACACCTTCTCCCACACCCCCCACAAGGTCCGTGACGGGCATACCGGCGACGTCGCCTGCGACCACTATCACCGGTACGCCGAGGACGTCGCCCTGATGGCCGGTCTGGGGGTGGACGCCTACCGGTTCTCGATCGCCTGGCCGCGAGTCCTGCCGACCGGCCGGGGCCGGGTCAACCAGGCCGGGCTCGACTTCTACGACCGCCTCGTGGACGCGCTCCACGAGAAGGGGATCACCCCGGTCCCGACGCTCTTCCACTGGGACCTGCCGCAGGCCCTGGAGGACGAGGGCGGCTGGCTCGACCGCGACACGTCGCGATATTTCGCCGACTACGCCGCCGTCGTGGCCGACCGGCTCGCCGACCGGGTCTCCATGTGGATCACACTGAACGAGCCGTTCGTCCACATGGTGTACGGATACGCCCTCGGCATGCACGCCCCCGGCAGGACGCTCATGCTCGGCGCGCTGCCGACCGCCCACCACCAGCTACTCGGCCACGGCCTGGCAACACAGGCGCTGCGGGCGGCCGGAGCGCGCCACGTGCTGATCACGAACAACTGCACGCCCGTCTGGCCGGCCTCCGGCTCCGAGCAGGACCTCGCCGCCGCCGAGGCGTACGACGTCCTGCACAACCGGCTGTTCAACGACCCGGTCCTCACCGGCGCCTACCCCGACCTGTCGGCGTACGGCGTGGAACTGCCCGTGAAGACAGGCGACCTGGAGACGATCGCCCAGCCGCTCGACGGCCTGGGCGTCAACTACTACATGCCGACGCGGATCTCCGGCCCCGGCGGGGGCGACCTGCCGTTCGAGTTCGAGCCGATCTCCGGTCATCCCGTGACCGCCTTCGGCTGGCCCGTCGTCCCCGGCGGCCTCCGCCAGCTGCTCGGCTCCCTCACCGCCCGGTACGGCGACGCGCTCCCGCCCGTCTACGTCACCGAGAACGGCTGCTCGTACGACGGCCTGGACGACCAGGAGCGGATCGCCTACCTCGACGGCCACATCCGGGCGATGCGGGAGGCGGACGCGGACGTGCGCGGCTACTTCGTCTGGTCGCTGCTGGACAACTTCGAGTGGGCCGAGGGCTACCACCAGCGGTTCGGCCTGGTCCACGTCGACTTCGAGACCCTGAGGCGCACCCCGAAGGCGTCCTACCACTGGTTCGCGGACTTCCTGAAGGCTCAGAGCACCGACACGTGAACGTGGTCGTAGTGGTTGGCGGTGATCCCCCCGCGGTCGGACATCATCCGCCACCCGGCCCCGGTGCGCATGTCGTAGAAGCGCTGCTGCCAGATGATGTACATGATCCCGTACTGGCTCGCGTGCTGGATGCACCACTGGGCGAGGGCGTCGCCCCGCTCCTTGGCCACCGCGTCGGGCATGCGGCCACCGCTGCTCATCATGAAGTCGCAGGCGCGGCCCTTGCCGTGTTCGCCCGGGTCCCCCGGCCGCAGGCAGCCGACGCTGAAGGGCATCGGGAACTGCGACATGATCGCGTTGCGCACCGTGATCATGCGCTGGGTCAGGCCGCTGCCGGCGTCGGGGGCCTGGAAGCCGTACTTGGCCATCAGGGTCTCGATCTCGCGCCGCTTCGCCTTCAGCTCCTTGATGTGGCGCTGCAGCTTGTCGATCTCGGCGTCGGCGTCGCGGCTCGCCTTCCGCTGCTTGGCGATCAACGCCCTGATGCCGTTCAGCCGCTCCGACTTCGCGTCACCCAGATAGGCCAGCGTCGACAGCGAGCTCAGGTCGCCCGACACCGAGAAGAGCTGTGAGGCGTCCATGCCGCCGCTCATGTAGGAGGTCTGGGCGAACTGGGTGACCGCCCGCTGGGCCGCGCGCAGGTCCACCTTCAGCTTCCCGACCTTGGCGGACGCCTTCTTGGCGGCCAGTTCCGCGTCCTCCAGGCTGAGGATCTCCCCGCGGTACTCCTTCTGCAGCGCGGCGGCCTCCTTCGTCAGCCTGCGCAGTTTGGCCTGCTGGCCGGGCTCGGCCGAGGCGGTGAACGCGCCTGAGACAGCGGGTGCGGCGAGGAGCACGGTGGTGACCACCGCCAGTCTGGCCCAGCGTCCCGACCGCACGTCGACCTCCACTCGGATTCGGTCCGAAACTATAGGAGACGATCTTTATGTCTGCTAGCGGAACAGGAGAAACTGTTGGGTTGAAAGCGAGCAATCGTCGGGTTCCGCGTTCTGTGATCGATTCGAGACTTACGCGTCGCCTTACTGCACTTGAACGCGGATTGACCGCGACGGAGATTCGGGAGATCGCTACCCCTCACGAAGGGCTCCTCGATGTCCCGACGAGTGATCGTCTCGACCCTGGCCGCCGTGGCCCTCGGCGCGGCGCTCCTGGCGCCGGCCGTGCCGGCGCAGGCCGGCCAGGGCGACCCGCTCCCGCCCACGGACCAGATCGACCTCTACCAGCTCGACAGCGCGCCCGGAACCGCGGCCACGCTGAACCAGAAGGGCTTCGACGTCGTCCAGCAGCACCCCTCGGGCGACCAGGAGCACGTCGAGCTGACGGCGACGCCCGCCGACGTCAAGAAGCTCCAGATCCTCGGCTACCGGCCGCAACCGGTTCGCAACCCCCAGGGCCAGACGCAGTTGCAGGCGGCCAGGGCCCAGGCGGCCGGCGGATACACCGTCTGGAGGTCCTACTCGGAGAAGGGCGGCATCGCCGACCAGCTCAAGGCCATCGCGGACGCCAACAAGGACGTCGCGAAGCTGGAGTCGATCGGCAAGACCGTCCAGGGTAAGGACATCCTCGCCCTCAAGCTGACCGCGCTGGCCCGGGTGCTGCCCGACGGCCTGAAGCCCGCCGTGCTCTACTCCGCCACCCAGCACGCCCGGGAGTGGATCGCGACCGAGGTCGACATGCGGCTGCTGAAGTACCTGGTGGCCAACAAGGGCAAGTCCGACGTCGCGAAGCTGCTGGCCACCACCGAGGTGTGGTTCGTGCCGGTGGCCAACCCCGACGGCTACGACTTCACCTTCACCGAGGGCAACCGGCTCTGGCGCAAGAACCTCCGCGACAACGACGGCGACGGCCAGATCACCGGCGTCGACGGGGTCGACCCCAACCGCAACTACCCCACCAAGTGGGGATACGACGAGGAGGGCTCCTCCAGCGTCTTCAGCAGCGAGACCTACCGCGGCACCGCCCCGGCGTCGGAGCCCGAGACCCGGGCCCTGGACGGCCTGCTCAAGCGGCTGCGCTTCAAGGCCCAGGTCAACTACCACTCGTACGGCCCGCTGCTGCTCTATCCCGAGGGCTGGCAGGTCCAGACGACGACCGCGGACGATCCCATCTACCTGGCCCTGACCGGGACCGACGAGAAGCCCGCCGTGCCCGGCTTCGACCCCGGCGTCGGCGCCGAGCTCTACACCACCAACGGCGAGACCACCGACCACGCGCACAAGGCGTACGGCACGCTCGCCTGGACGCCGGAGCTGGAGGAGGGCTGTGACGGCTGCGGCTTCGTGTTCCCCGACGACGAGGGGCTGGTGCAGGCCGAGTTCGAGAAGCAACTGCCGTTCGCGCTGGACATCGCGAAGTCGGCGCTGAACCCGAGCGAGCCCGTCAGCCACCTCGGCAACACGGTCCCCGACTTCGTCGTCGACCCGTTCGACGTCAGCTACGGCACCGACCAGGTCGTGCAGGTCGACGCCAAGCGCAAGCTCGGTCCCGTCGTCCTCAACTACCAGATCAACGGCGGGCGGACGAAGATCGCGCCGACGAGCGAGTGGAAGGGCGGCGAGCGGTACGGCGAGGGCTACGACACCTACTTCCACCGGCTGAGGGGCACGGTGAAGGGCGCCAAGCCCGGTGACCGGGTGAAGGTCTGGTTCACCTCGCTCCTCAGGAAGAGCGACGACTTCACCTACACGGTGTCCACGGACATCGGCGGGAAGGTGCTGGTCGTCGCGGCGGAGGACGTCACGGGGATCAGCCCCGCGCAGGGCGCGACCGAGGCGAAGTACGCCGGGGCCTACACCACGGCGCTGACGGGGTCCGGCTACTCCTCCGACGTGTACGACGTGGACAAGAACGGCCGGAAGGCGCCCCACCCGCTCGGGGTCCTCAGCCACTACAAGGCCGTCGTCTGGGAGACCGGCGACGACATCATCCCCCGCGCGGCCGGGCAGCCCGGCGGCACCGCCGCGAACCTGGCCGAGGAGCTGGAACTCGCGTTCCGCGACTACCTCAACGAGGGCGGCAAACTGCTCGTCACCGGAAAATACGCGTTGTACGGCCAGAACGTCGACGGCGCCTACTGGTACGAGCCGGACTATCCGGCGCAGCCCGAGTGCACGACGCTGAGCAAGCCGCCGTGCCTGGCGCTCAGCAACGACTTCGTGCAGTACTACCTCGGCGCCTACACCTTCGTGGAAGGCGGCGGCCAGGACGCGGACGGCGCCACGGTGCCGCTGCAGGGCACGAGCGGCGCCTTCGCCGGGTTCCTCGGCACGCTCAACGGCGGCGACTCGCCCGGCAACCAGAACCACACCTCCGCGTTCGTCACGACCTCGTCGGTGCTGCCGGTCGGCCGGTTCCCGCAGTTCGCCAGCGCGGCCCCGCTGAAGTGGCAGTACGCCGGGGGCTCGCCCTTCGCGCCGCACACGGGCGCGTGGGACGTGCAGAGCGGCGAGGCGGACCAGTCGTACAAGCGGCTCACGAGGACGATCGACCTCACCGGCAAGACCAGTGGCGAGCTGTCGTTCTGGACGTCGTACAACACCGAGCCGGACTGGGACTTCCTCACCGTCGAGGCGCACACGGCCGGCCAGGACGACTGGACGACGCTCCCCGACGCGAACGGGCACACCACGCAGGAGCCCGGTGAGAGCTGCGCCGGCGGCTGGGCGGACCTCCACCCGTTCACCGCCCACTACCAGACGTACGACGGCGCCTCGTCGTGCACGGCGACCGGCACCACCGGCGCCTGGAACGCGGCCTCCGGCTCGTCGAACGGCTGGCAGCAGTGGACGATCGACCTGACGGCGTACGCGGGCAAGCAGGTCGAGGTGTCGATCTCCTACATCAGCGACTGGGGCACCCAGGGCCTCGGCGTCTGGCTGGACGACGCGACGGTCAAGGCCGACGGCGCGGTCGTCTCGCAGACCTCGTTCGAGGACGGCCTCGGCGGCTGGACCGTCGCGGGCCCGCCCCCGGGCTCGGCGGACGCGCTGAACGACTGGACGCGCAGCGACCAGACACTGGAGGACGGCGCCGGCGTCACGACGCAGGACACGGTCTACTTCGGCTTCGGCGCCGAGGGTGCGACGACCCAGGCCATGCGGACCGACCTGGTCCGCCGGTCGATGCGGCACCTGCTCGGACCGGCCCTTCCGTAGGGCTGCGCCGGAGAACCCGTGGCCCGGTCCTCGCCGTACGGCGGGGGCCGGGCCACGGCCGCGCTCCTGCCGTGCCGGCTCTTGCCAACACCGAGCAGAACATGATTCGGTCTCCGTGTGTGGTCAAGCCCGATCGGGGAGGCAGGCATGCGGCAGCACGACACGCTGTTCGTCGGCGGCGACTGGGTGGCCCCCGCGGGCACGGGCACGATCGAGGTGGTCTCCCCGCACACCGAGGAGGTCGTCGGCCGGGTCCCGGACGGCACCGCGGCCGACATGAACCGCGCGGTCGCGGCCGCCAGGGACGCCTTCGACAACGGGCCGTGGCCACGCATGACGATGGCCGAGCGCGCGGCGGTGGTGGGACGCCTCGCGGAGATCTACGAGGCGCGCCAGGCCGAGATGGCAGAGCTGATCACGCTGGAGATGGGCGCCCCGATCACGTTCTCCCGGCTCGCCCAGACCCCGCAGCCGCTGGGGATGCTGAAGTACTTCGCCGGTCTCGGCGCCGCCTTCCCCGTCGAGGAGGAGCGGCCCGGCCTGTTCGGCCCCGTGACCGTCCGCCGCGAACCGGTCGGCGTCGTCGCGGCCGTGGTCCCCTGGAACGTCCCCCAGTTCGTCACGATGAGCAAGCTGGCCCCGGCGCTCGTCGCGGGCTGCACCGTCGTGCTCAAGCCCGCCCCCGAGACGCCTCTCGACGCCTACCTGCTCGCCGAGATGATCCACGACGCCGGGATCCCCGCCGGGGTCGTGAACATCGTCCCGGCCGGCCGTGAGGCGGGCGAGCACCTCGTCTCCCACCCGGGCGTCGACAAGGTCGCCTTCACCGGCTCGACCGCGGCCGGCCGCCGGATCGCCGCGATCTGCGGCGAGCGGCTCAAGCGGTGCACGCTGGAGCTGGGCGGCAAGTCGGCGGCGATCATCCTGGACGACTGCGACCTGCCCTCGGCCATGGGCATGCTGTCGATGGCCACGCTGATGAACAACGGCCAGGCGTGCGTGGCGCAGACCCGCGTCCTCGCCTCCCGCGCCCGGTACGACGAGGTGGTGCAGGCCGTCGCCCACATGGTGACGAGCCAGCGGGTGGGCGACCCCGCCGACCCGGCCACCGGCATCGGCCCGCTGGTGGCCCGGCGCCAGCAGGAGCGGGTCGAGGGTTACATCAGGTCGGGCGTCGAGGAGGGGGCCAAGCCCGTCGTCGGCGGCCTCGACCGGCCGTACGACCGGGGCTGGTACGTCGCCCCCACCGTCTTCGCCGGCGCCACCAACGACATGCGCATCGCCCGCGAGGAGATCTTCGGCCCGGTCCTCACGGTGATCCCGTACGAGGACGAGGCGGACGCCGTGCGGATCGCCAACGACAGCGACTACGGCCTGTCCGGCTCGGTCTGGACCGGCGACGCCGAACACGGCATGGGGATCGCCCGCCAGGTGCGCACCGGCACGTACGGCGTCAACACGATGCACACGCTCGACCCGAACACCCCGTTCGGCGGGTTCAAGGCCAGCGGCCTCGGCCGTGAACTCGGCCCCGAGGGCCTGTCGGCCTACCTGGAGCACAAGTCCATCGCCCGCCTGGGCTGATGCGTGCGTCCCTCCGGCCTGGTGCGGCACGCGTGCCGCACCAGGCCGGTGGACCGCCCAGCGCGCCCCCGCGACGCTGCGCTTCCCGCTCACCATCGAGGCGCTCACATCCGGCAGGTCGTGCCGGAGGCACGCCATAAACACTGCCCTCGTCGTGCTCTGGTCGCTTCGCTCCCGCGCACTCCTCAGTCCAGACGCCGGCGCGCCCCTCAGGCTCGCTCTGGCCATATAGACGACCCTTATGCGGGTTTGGTTCGCGAAATCCACCGACCAATTCTGCGAATCAGATCGGGGGTGGCCGCCGCCTCGGCGTGGCCGTAGCCGGGCTCGATCCAGAGCTCCTTCGGCTCCCCGGCGCTTTCGTAGAGCTGGTGGGCATGTTCGATGGGGAAGAACGGGTCCCGGTCCCCGTGCACGATCAGCAAGGGCGTGGGGGCGACCATCGCCGCCGCCTCGTGCGGCGGGAGCGGCACGGGGTCCCATCCTTCGACCGCGATCCTGGTCCGCTTGGCCAGCCGGACCGCCAGCCGCCCGTGCCAGCGCTCGATCGCCCAGTGCACCTGGCGCATGGGCTTGGTGCCCCGGTAGTACCAGCGGGCCGGACCGCTCACCGCGACCACCGCGTCCACGCCCCCGTGCAGCGCGGCGTGCCGTACGACGACGGCCGCGCCCATCGAGAAGCCGAGCGTGACGATCCGGCGGTAACCGATCGAGCGGGCGAGCTTGACCGCCGCGTCCACGTCGAGGACTTCCAGGTCACCGACCGTCGACCGGCCGCCGGAGCGTCCGTGGCCCCGGAAGTCGAACGACACCACCCCGCCGAACCTCGACAGGACGTGCACGATGCGGCGGGTGTCCGGCCCTCTCCACGTGCCGGTGAACCCGTGCGCGACCACGACGCCGAGGTCGAGAGAGCCGTTGGGCGTGTGCGCCGCGTCGATGCGGACGCCGTCCGCCGTCCGCAGCATCGCTCCGTAAGCAGCAGCGAGAGCCATGCCTCC
Organism: Microbispora sp. H10885; assembly: GCF_014161415.1. NCBI lineage: Bacteria > Bacillati > Actinomycetota > Actinomycetes > Streptosporangiales > Streptosporangiaceae > Microbispora > Microbispora sp. H10885. Next base: position 431,269 of record NZ_JABBWY010000005.1, read on the forward strand.
GACCTTATTTCCCCCCATGTCACTTCTCTCCCGCATGCCGCCCCCACGCGACGGGAAACCGTCACAGGTCGGCGGTCGAGCGCAGCCGGTCCCAGGCGACCCCCAGCCTGACCTCGTCGTCGTCGAGCGACTCGATCTGGTCCCACTCGGCGTACCGGATCTCGCCGTGCATGCGCCGCACGAGGGCGCCGAGCAGCGACGGCCGCCAGAGACCAGGACCGCGCTCGTACCCGAAGAGCCGCCCGGCACGCCGCCGGGCGATCAGCAGACCGGCGAGCCGGAAGGCCTGCCGGACCTCCGCGAGCAGCGGCCCGTCCTGAACGAGGCGGACGTCCGCCGTGTCACCGGCGACCTCCCCCGACGGGCCGCGGACCGTACGGCCGAGCAGTCCGCCGAGCCGCATCGTGTCCGGCCTGTCCTCCTCCCTCTCCCGCACCCTGAGGGTCTTCTCCGACGCGTCCCCCGCCGTGCTTTCGGGAGCATCCTGCTCGGGTGTGCCCGCCGCTCCCGGGATCCGGCCGACGACGTTCCTGGTCAGCCAGCGCTCCAGCGCCAGGTCCTGCGGGTGGCCGGCCACCCGCACGGCGCTGCCGACGTCGGTCACCAGGCTCATGTCGATGCGGTACGGCCCGGGCCGCGCCTCCCCCCGGAAAAGGCGGTCGGTCTCCGTCATCAGCCATCCCGGCAGACCGCCGAGACGTGGACCGAGCGCCAGCGGCCCCGACAGGATCGCCGTGACGTACGGCCGGTCGCCGGGCCGCACCTCCAGGTCGTCCACCTTGCACAGCAGGCGGTCGTCACTCTCCCTGACGACCTGCCGGTCGAGCAGGTGCAGGCGGGCGTGCAGCACCCGCGCGTGCTCGTTCACGGTTCCCTCGCCTCCCGGGTCGTCACTGGCCCGCCTTCGTCGCGATCATCAGGGGGATGGCCGCGAGCGCCACGACGAGCAGCAGCACCATGTAGAAGCTGCCCAGCACGTTGCTGAATCTGCCGTTGACCTTCGCCCCCATGTAGTCGGGATCGTTGGCGATCATGAGAACCGGCAGGTAGGTGAGCGGCAGGGCCGCGGCCGAGAAGACCAGCGAATACTCGGTCACCTTGATCGGGTCGATGGTGGTGAGGATCAGCGCGGTCGCGACGATCACCGAGGCGAGCACGGTCACGTGGAACCGGGCGGCCCGGCCGGGCACCACATACTTGCCCCACTGCCAGCCGAAATACTGGCTCAGCGAGTAGCCCGACGACAGGGCGGTCTCCAGCGTCGCGCCGAACGTGGCCGCGAACACCCCGAGGATCACCACACCGAGCCCGACCTTGCCCAGTCCCTCGGCGACCGGCAGCACCATCTGCCCGAGCGAGCCGGGCTCGGCCTCGACCGGCATGAAGACGGTCGCCGCGCACGCCGCGATCGCCAGCGACAGCGCACCGCCGAGGGGGAAGCCGACGAACACGTTCGCCCGCGCGGTCACCAGATCCTTGCGCGTCCACTTCTCCTCGACACCGCCCGAGGAGAAGAAGAACACCTCGTACGGCGTCATCGCCCCGCCGAGCAGCGCGATCGCGTAGTAGAGGTAGGTCGGCACCCCCTCGTCCTGCGGCGGCCGGGCGAGCTGCGTGGTCAGCTCGCCCCAGTCGGGCCCGAGCTGCCACAGCGCGACGATGAACACGACGAGCGCGAGCCCGGCGAGCCCGAAGACGCGTTCCATGGTCTCGAACTTCACCCGCCACATGACCAGCCAGGCGACCAGGGCCACCGGCGGCACCCACAGCAGGTAGTTGATCCCGGTCACCAGCTCCAGCGCGAGCGCGGAGCCGCCGATCTCGGCCGCGAGCGTGAGCACGTTGATGAAGAACGACGCGCCGAGGTTGACCAGCCCGGCACGCGGACCCATGCGCTCGCGGACGAGATCGAAGACCGGCCGCTGCGACACCGCCGCGATCCTGCCGGACATCTCGGCGAAGACGCAGATCCCGATGATGCCGACGATCACCACCCACGCGAGGGACATCCCGAACCTCGACCCCACGACGGCGTTGGCGACCAGGTCGCCGATGTCCACGAAGCCGCCGAAGGCCGTCAGGATGCCGAGCGTGACCGCGAGGAGTCTCTTCATCTGTGCTTCTCCGCGAAGTCGCTCAGCTCGCTCGCGAGCCCGTCCAGGTCCCGTACGGCCGCCTCCGGGTCCTTGACCCCGTCGCGACGCCACTGGATGAGCAGGTCCGCCACCTCGCTCTCGGCCCTCTCGGTCAGGCGCAGCACCTCGTCCCTGACGCGGTCCGAGGAGTCCGAGGGCGGTTGCACGCCGCCGAACTGGTCGTTCACGCTGCTCAGGTCCTGCACCGCCTCGGTCAGCACCACCTCGGCGTACGGCCCGGTCATCCGGTCCCGGTGCGCCACGACGGAACGCGCGAACCGCACGGCCGAGACGGCCGACTCGGCCGTCTTCCCGGCCTTGAGCGCGTAGTCGTGGTCGTCCCACGCGGGGCTGACGCAGGCGGACAGCAGGAGTGCCGTCAGGAGGGCGAGCGGTGCCAGCCGAGCAAGTGGGATCATGTGCGCCGCCGCAGCAGGAGGTAGGCGAGGACGAGGAGCGGCACGAGCAACTCCGCCCAGGCGATCAGCAGCACGAGTCCTTCATCCGTCACAGCCGATTCACCTGCCCGGACGGCAGGCCTTTGAACGGAGTGGAATGCGAGCGGCGGCGCCGGCGTTGCCATCGAGGGCCCCGGAGCCGTCGGCGCGTGCCGGCGATCGGGATCAACTAAACTGGTATGGCCGCGTCTTGCGGCTGCTGTGCGTCTCGCTTCGGTCCCGGGACGCGGACGACACCCCGACGAACCAGAGCGAGACTTCCCTATGCCTATGAACACCCGCGACGACCTGCGGAACATCGCGATCATCGCGCACGTCGACCACGGCAAGACCACGCTGGTCGACGCCATGCTCTGGCAGTCCGGCGCGTTCCGGGCCAACCAGGACGTGGACGAGCGCGTCATGGACTCCAACGACCTGGAGCGCGAGAAGGGCATCACCATTCTCGCCAAGAACACCGCCGTCAGGCACGGCGGCATGACGCTGAACATCATCGACACCCCCGGCCACGCCGACTTCGGCGGCGAGGTCGAGCGCGGGCTGTCGATGGTCGACGGCGTCGTGCTGCTGGTGGACGCCTCCGAGGGCCCGCTGCCGCAGACCCGCTTCGTGCTGCGCAAGGCGCTGTCGGCCAAGATGCCGGTCATCCTGTGCATCAACAAGGTCGACCGCCCGGACGCCCGGATCGCCGAGGTCGTCGACGAGGTGTACGAGCTGTTCATCGACCTGGACGCCACCGAGGAGCAGATCGACTTCCCGATCGTGTACGCCTCGGCCAAGGCGGGCCGGGCGTCGCTGGCGCGTCCCGCCGACGGCGGCATGCCCGACTCGCCCGACCTCGAGCCGCTGTTCGAGACGATCAAGAAGACGATCCCGGCGCCGGTGTACGACCCCTCCGCGCCGCTCCAGGCGCACGTCACCAACCTCGACGCCTCCAGCTACCTGGGCCGGATCGCGCTGTGCCGGGTCCACCACGGCACCATCCGCAAGGGCCAGCAGGTCGCCTGGTGCCGCACCGACGGCACCGTCCAGCGCGTCAAGATCTCCGAGCTGCTGATGACCGAGGCGCTGGAGCGCAAGCCCGCCGAGGAGGCCGGGCCGGGCGACATCATCGCCATCGCCGGCATCCCGGAGATCATGATCGGTGAGACGCTGGCCGACCCGGACGACCCGCGCCCGCTGCCGCTGATCACGGTCGACGAGCCGGCGATCTCCATGACGATCGGCACCAACACCAGCCCGCTGGTGGGCAAGGTCAAGGGCGCCAAGGTCACCGCCCGCCTGGTGAAGGACCGCCTCGACAAGGAACTGGTCGGCAACGTCTCGCTGCGCGTGCTGCCCACCGAGACCCCGGACGCGTGGGAGGTCCAGGGCCGCGGCGAGCTGGCCCTGGCCATCCTGGTGGAGCAGATGCGCCGCGAGGGCTACGAGCTGACCGTCGGCAAGCCGCAGGTCGTGACCAGGACGATCGACGGGAAGCTGCACGAGCCGGTCGAGCGCCTCACCGTCGACTGCCCGGAGGAGTACCTGGGCGCGGTCACCCAGCTCCTGGCCGTGCGCAAGGGCCGCATGGAGCACATGACGAACCACGGCACCGGCTGGATCCGCATGGAGTTCGTGGTGCCGTCGCGCGGCCTGATCGGCTTCCGCACCGAGTTCCTCACCGAGACCCGCGGCACCGGCCTGGTCCACCACGTCTTCGACGGCTACGAGCCGTGGTTCGGCGAGCTGCGCACCCGCAACACCGGTTCGCTGGTCGCCGACCGGTCGGGCCAGGTCACCGCGTTCGCCATGATGAACCTGCAGGAGCGCGGCACCCTGTTCGTCTCCCCCAGCACCGAGGTGTACGAAGGAATGATCGTCGGCGAGAACTCGCGCTCGGACGACATGGACGTGAACATCACCAAGGAGAAGAAGCTCACGAACATGCGCTCCTCCACCAGCGAGGAGACCGAGAAGCTGATCCCGCCGCGCGTGCTGTCGCTGGAGCAGGCCCTGGAGTTCATCCGCGACGACGAGTGCGTGGAGATCACCCCGCAGACCGTGCGCATCCGGAAGGTCGTCCTGGACTCCGCCCTCCGGGGCCGCGCCGCCGCCCGCGCCAAGCGCGCCAACTGACCTCCTCACCCGCTCGCCCGGCCCGCGACGCCAAGAACGGGTAAACGGCGGGCACAGACGGCGTCGTTCGTCCTCCTCGGCCCGGCTCACCGTGCTCTGCTGTCGGATGCGTCAAGCGTCTGAGGAGGACAGCGCCATGCCTCGCCCACCCCGTTTCGCCCTGGGTCTCTCGCTGGGACTGGCCGTGGCCGGCGGCCTCGCCCTGGGACTCGCCGCCACGGCCGTCCCCGGGGCGTCCGCCGCTCCCGCGACACCGTCACGCACCGGTGGGACGGCGGCCGCCGTCGTCAGGGACGCCTCCGGGCGCGTCCTGGGCAGCGTCCGGTTCGAGCGGTACGACCTGGAGAAGACCAGGGTCAGCGTCAGCGTGCGCGGGCTCGCCCCCGGGTTCCACGGCTTCCACATCCACGCGGCGGGCGTGTGCGACCCGCGTGCCGTCGACCGGGACACGGGCACGCCGTTCTCCAGCGCCGGAAGCCACCTCGGCCCGGGCACGCACGGCGCCGGGGCCGGGGACATGCCTCCGCTGCTGGCCGCGGACGACGGAACCGCCTCCGCCTCCTTCGTGACCGACCGGTTCACGCTGGAGGATCTCGCGGACGCCAACGGAAGCGCGGTCGTGGTGCACGCCGGACCGGACAACTTCGCCCACATCCCGAAAAGGTACTTCCACCGCCCCGACTCGATGGGGGCCACCGGCCCGGACCTCACCACCCGCAGGACCGGCGACGCCGGCGCGCGCGTCGGCTGCGGTGTCGTCAGGCCGCGCGCCTGACCGGCATGCCCGACCCACATGCCCGGGGTGGACGGACGGCTGGGACGCTCCCGGCGCCACGCCGTCAGCGGTTCGTGTACGTCTTCCCCGGTGCGGGGCTGCCGAGCAGCTCGGAGACGGTGACGTACGTGAAGCCCTTGCGGTCGAGCTCGTCGAGCAGGTGGGGCAGCGCCTGCACGGTGGTGGGGTGGATGTCGTGCATCAGCACGATGTCGCCCGGCTTGGCCGCGGCGCTGCGCTGGGCGATCACGGTGGGGTTGCGGTTGAGCCAGTCGAGGGTGTCGACCGCCCACAGGATCTGCGCGAGGCCCTCCTGCTTCGACTCCTCCTCCACCGACTTGTTCGTCGCGCCGTACGGCGGGCGCATGAGCCGCATCCGGACACCGGTGACCGTCCGTACGGCCTCCTGGGTCCGCTCCAGCTCGCGCCGCAGGGCCTCGGGCGCGAGGCCGGACAGCGAGGCGTGGTCCCAGGAGTGGTTGCCGAGCTCGTGCCCCTCGGAGGCCATGCGGCGGACGAAGTCCCGGGTCTCCCCCGTGATCATCTGGCCGAGCATGAAGAACGTGGCCCGGGCGTGATGGGCGGCGAGCAGGTCGAGCACGTGCCCGGTGTACTCGGCGGGCCCGTCGTCGAAGGTCAGCGCCACGCACCGGTGCTGCCGGCAGTCGATCTGCCGGGGCGGCGGCACCGCGGGCAGGCGTGCCCCGGGCGCTCCCCGCTGCGCCCCGGCGAGCCGCCAGCGCAGCAGGTCGGCGTCGAACCGCCGCACCGGCCCGAAACGGAAGTGCGGCGCCACGGCCCGCACCGCCTTGCGCTCGGCTCCCCGCAGCGAAGGCGCGGACCTGCTCTGGGCGCATCCGGCGACCAGCGCCAACGACAGCAGCACGAATCCGATCCGCATACGACCCCCCGGAGCAGGCGGGGGGCCACGAACGTCACGGATAGCCGCCGGCGGCTCCCCCCCGCAGAACCCTGTCCAGCTCCTCCCACCAGGGCGGCACGTCCGCTTTCAGTTCGGCGTGTCTGCGAGCCACCCGGACGGCGCACCCTGCGGGATCCGTACCCAGGTGCCGGCACTTCACGGCACCCTCGCGCCAACGGTAAAACCCGTCACGGAAGGTCACGACGAGGCCTATCCACACCGAGAGGGTAGCCTCGTCGCCGATCTCGTACGCGTCGGCCACCCCGAGCGCGGCGAGTTCCGCGCGAAGTTTTTCCACCGCGACCCGCGACTCGCTCACCGGGCACCGCCCCCCTGCCCACCAGACACGTACAAAAAGGGATGTACCCAAGCTTGAGGCGGCGCCTTCCGATTCATTCTGTAATCATCGACCACTCAGCGTCACCGCGCAGCCCTTACTCGTGAGTCATGTGGCCCCAGGCGCGGCGGGATGGCCGCGATCTAGGGCGAGGGCTCCCTGGGTTCGGTGACGACCATCACGAACCGCAGCGGCGCGTCGCCTTCGTTGGCGTACCGGTGCGGGCGGTCGGCGCTGAACACGACCGCGTCGCCGGTCCCGACGACGTGGCTCCGGCCGTACACGCCGAGGGTGAGCCGCCCCTCCAGCACGGTGAGCATCTCGCGGGTGCCCGCGGGGTGCGCGTCGCCGTCGTGGTGCTCGCCCGGCGCGAGGCGCCAGTCCCAGAGTTCGAGGATCGCGGGCGCGTCGGTCCCGACGAGCAGGCGGGCCGATCCTCCCCCGGGCTGTTCGAACGTCACGACCTCCGACTCGGGCACGATCCGGACGACCGGCGTGTCGGCGACCTCCACCAGCCGGGCGAGGGTGACGCCGAGCGCGTCGGCGATGCGCGTGAGCGTGTTGACGCTGGGGTTGGTGCGGCCCTGCTCGATCTGCACGAGCATGCCGCGGCTCACGTTCGACCTGGCCGCGAGTTCGTCGAGGGTCATCCCCCGGTGGGCGCGCTGGCCGCGCACGTTCGCGGCGATGGCCGCGGTGATCGTCCCGGGTTCCGGCATGCGTCCATTATATTGGTCTACTATTGCAGTCCATTGCACTATTCATGAAGTTTTCTTGGGGGTTGGTCGTGACGGCGATCACGCTCGCGACCGCATGCGCGGTGATCTTCGGTACGGCCGACTTCTTCGGGGGCCTCGCCACCAGACGATCGAAGGTGCTGGCCGTCGTCGTGCTCTCGCAACTGGGCGGCATGCTGCTGGTCGTCGCCCTCCTCCCGATCCTGCCGGGGCACGCCAGTACGGCGGCGCTGCTCTGGGGGACGGCGTCCGGCGTCGCCGGGGCCTTCGGCATCGTGCTGTTCTACCGCGGCCTGGCCACCGGCATGATGTCCGTGGTCGCCCCCACCACCGCCACGACCGCGATGGCGGTCCCGGTGGTCTTCGGCCTGCTCACCGGCGACCGTCCGTCGCCCCTGGCGCTGGGCGGGGTCGCGCTCGGCCTGTTCGCCGTCCTGCTGGTCAGCCGGGAGCCGGGCGGCGGGGCGAGCCGTCCGAGGCTCGGCCCGGTCGTCGCCGCGCTGGTGTCGGGAGCGGGCTTCGGCGGGTTCTTCGTGCTGCTCAAGCTTGCTCCGGCCGACTCGGGGGCCTGGCCGCTGCTGGGCGCGAGGCTCGCGTCGATCACGCTCGTCGCCCTCCTCGCCCTCGCCACGCGCAGGGGCCTGCGCCCGGCGCCGGGCTCCCTGCGGGTGACGGTCGTGGCCGGCGTGCTCGACATGGCCGCCAACGTGCTGTATCTCTTCGCGGCGCAGCGGGGGATGCTCACCCTGGTGGCGGTCCTGGTGTCGCTCTATCCGGCGAGCACGCTGCTGCTGGCGAGGTACGTGCTGGGCGAACGGCTGAGCCCCGTGCAGATCACCGGCGTCGGCTTCGCGCTCGGCGCGATCGCCCTCATCGCCGCCGCCTGACCAGCCCCGCTGAGAGGCCGGGCTCAGGCGGCGCGGCCCGGCTCGGAGAGGCCGGCCTCAGGCAGCGCGGCCCGGCTCGGAGAGGCCGGGCCAGGTGGCACGGCCCGGCTCGGAGAGGCCGGGCTCAGGCAGCGCAGGCGGGTTCGGGCACCCGGACGACGCCCTCCTCGCGGGCGTAGCCCTCGAGCATTCCCCGCAGCTGCCGGCGGCCCCGGTGCAGGCGGGACATGACGGTGCCGATCGGGGTGCCCATCCGGTCGGCGATCTCCTTGTACGCGAACCCCTCGACGTCGGCCAGGTAGACCGCCACCCGGAACTCCTCCGGCAGGGCGCGCAGGGCGTTCATCACGACGCTGTCGGGGATCAGGTCGAGCGCCTCGGTCTCGGCGGAGCGCAGGCCGGTCGACATGTGCGACTCCGCCGCGGCGAGCTGCCAGTCCTCGATCTCCTCGGCGGCCGACAGCTTGGGCGACCGCTGCCTCTTGCGGTAGTCGTTGATGAAGTTGTTGGTCAGGATCCTGTGCAGCCACGCCTTGAGGTTCGTGCCCTCGCGGAACTGGTGGTAGGAGGTGTACGCCTTGGCGACCGTCTCCTGGACCAGGTCCTCCGCGTCGGCGGGGTTGCGCGTCAGGCGCATGGCGGAGGCGTAGAGCTGGCTCGTCACCGGCACGACCTCACGCTCGAACCATGTCTGCCGCTGCTCGTCGGTCGAGATCATCTCTTCCCCCTACGGAACTTATCCCCCGTTACCCGTCCGGCCCGAACACATGCGAGGACGACCGTTCATTGTTCTGCCAAGGACATCGTGCCGGTCGGGGCCTAAGCACGCCGTTAGCTCGTCCGGAGTGGTCATCCTCATCCCTCAGCCCCATCACTCAGCGCCATCGCTTCCGGGGCCGGTCCCACGCGGCCAGGTCACGCGCAGGCCGAACAAGTCTCGTTAGCGTAACACTGAAGCCTCAATCCGGCGTAAAATGTGGCGGAGTTCACTGGCTAAAGTGGCGCCATGAACCACCTGGACCGGCATGACGCCGCGACGCGGGCGTGGGTGGCCGAGGCCATCCAGGCCGTCGAGGCCGACGCCAACCGAAGCTGCGACACTCATCTCCACGCCTTCCCGCTCCCTTCGCACTGGGGTGTCGACCTCTACTTGAAAGACGAGTCGGTACACCCGACCGGTTCACTCAAGCACCGTCTCGCCCGGTCCCTCTTCCTGTACGGCCTCGCCAACGGCTGGATCGGCCCCACCACGACGATCATCGAGGCGTCCAGCGGGTCCACCGCCGTGAGCGAGGCGTACTTCGCCCGCCTGCTCGGCCTGCCGTTCATCGCGGTGATCCCGGCGGGCACGTCCCCGGAGAAGCGGGAGATCATCGAGTTCTACGGCGGCAAATGTCACCTCGTGGACGACCCGAGGGCCATCTACGACGAGTCACACCGCCTCGCCGCCGAGACCGGCGGCCACTACATGGACCAGTTCACCTACGCGGAACGGGCGACGGACTGGCGGGGCAACAACAACATCGCCGAGAGCGTCTTCCAGCAGATGGCCCTGGAGCGGCACCCCGAGCCCGCCTGGATCGTGGTCGGCGCGGGGACCGGCGGGACCTCGGCGACGATCGGCCGCTACATCCGCTACCGCCGCCATCAGACCCGGCTGTGCGTGGCGGACCCGGAGGGCTCGGCGTTCTACCCGTCCTGGGTCTCCGGCGAGGAGCGCGGCGGCGCCGGATCGCGGATCGAGGGGATCGGCCGGCCGAGGGTCGAGCCGTCGTTCCTGCCGACGGTCATCGACAGGATGTGCCAGGTCCCGGACGCGCTGTCGATCGCGGCCATGCACTGGGTCAGGGAGGTCACCCGCCGGGAGGTCGGCGGCTCGACCGGCACCAACATCGCGGCGGCCGTACAGATCATCCGGGAGATGCGCGAACGGGGCGAGCGGGGCAGCGTGGTCACCCTGATCTGCGACGGCGCGGAGCGCTACCGCGACACCTACGGCAGCCCGCGCTGGCTCGCCGACCAGGGCATCGACATCGGGCCCCACCTCGGCGACCTGCGCGCGTTCCTCGCGAGCTGACCCGAGCCGATCGGGCTGCGCTGACCTGACCTGAGCTGCGCTGACCCGAGCTGAGCCGGCCTGGCCGGGGCGACCCGGCCCCCGGCCAGGGCTCCTATCGGACGACGCGCAGCCAGATGGTCGTCGCGGCCGGCGTCTCGGTCAGGCTGAGGCGTTCCAGCCGGACCCGGGCGCCGCCCGCGTGCTCGAACAGCCGGACCCCGTCCCCGAGCAGGACGGGCGCCACGAACACGAGGATCTCGTCGAGAACCCCGGCCTCGACGCACTGCCGGGCGACCTCGGCGCCGAGGATGTTGACGTACTTGTCACCCGCCGCGGCCTTGGCGGCGGCGACACCCTCCATCAGGTCGCCGACGAAGGTGACACCCGGCACCGGCGTCGCCGGGGCGAGGTGGGTGAGCACGAACTGCGGCCCCTCCCACCCGCCGCCGAAGGGCTTGCCCTCCTTGTCGGTGCCCCGATGCGGGTCGTCGCCGCCGAACGTGCGGTTGCCGACGAGCAGCGCGCCGATGTCGCGGATCAGCCGATCCACCAGCGGGTTCGGCCCGATGTGCTCGGTCAGCCAGGACATGTCGCCGCCGGGCCCCGCGATGTAGCCGTCCACCGACATCGTGGCCGAGTACAGCATCTTCGCCATGACCTACCTCCACAGGATGGATCCTCGTCGAGGCAAGATAGCGAGCGGCCCTGACAAACAACCGGCCCTGACGACCACCGGCCGTGACGACGACCGGCGGGTCCGGGGCGGGCCGCCGGGCCCGCCCCGCCCGCCGCTACTCGCCGATGAGGGCGTCCACGAAGACCTCGGGGTCGAACGGCGCGAGGTCGTCCGGGCCCTCGCCGAGGCCGACGAGCTTCACCGGCACGCCCAGCTCGCGCTGGACCGAGATCACGATGCCGCCCTTGGCGGTGCCGTCCAGCTTGGTCAGGGCGATGCCGGTCACGTTCACCACCTCGGCGAAGACCTGCGCCTGGCGCATGCCGTTCTGGCCGGTGGTCGCGTCGAGGACGAGCAGCACCTCGTCCACCGTCGCCTTCTTCTCGATCACCCGCTTGACCTTGCCCAGCTCGTCCATGAGACCGGTCTTGGTGTGCAGCCGTCCCGCGGTGTCGATGATCACGGTGTCGGCCTTGTCCTCGATGCCCTTGGCCACGGCGTCGAACGCCACGGACGCCGGGTCGCCGCCCTCGGGGCCGCGGACGACGCCCGCGCCGACCCGGTCGCCCCACGTCTGGAGCTGGTCGGTGGCGGCGGCCCGGAAGGTGTCGGCGGCGCCGAGCACGACCTTCCCGCCGTCGCCGACCAGCACCCGGGCGAGCTTGCCCGAGGTGGTGGTCTTGCCGGTGCCGTTGACGCCGACGACGAGCACGACGGCGGGCCGCTCCCCGTGCGGCCGGGTGTGGAGGGTGCGGTCGAGGTCCGGCGCGATCTGCGTGAGCAGTTCCTCGCGCAGCAGCCTGCGCACCTCGTCGGGGGTGCGGCTGCCGAGCACCTTCACCTTCGTCCGCAGTTCCTCCACCATCGCGCGGGTGGGCGCGACGCCGACGTCGGCGGTGATCAGGGTCTCCTCGATCTCGTCCCAGACGTCGTCGTCGAGCCGGTCCCGCGACAGCAGTTCGAGCAGTCCCCTGCCGAGGACGTTCTGCGAGCGGGCCAGGCGGCTGCGCAGCCGGACCATCCGTCCCGCCGACGGCGGCGGGACCTCGATCTCCGGAGCCTTGATCAGCTCCTCGATGGGGGGAGGCAGCGTGGTCGTCGTGCCGCCGTCCTCCTCGCCCAGTCCCGCCTTGAGCGGCTCCTCCACGACGGGAGCCTTAGGCTCGGGCGGGGCCGGCGGCGCGGGCGGCAGGTCCTTCGCCTTCGGCCGGAACAGCAGCCACAGGCCACCCACCGCCAGTATGGCGACGATGGCCACGATCACGATGATGCCGAGGTAACCGTCCACACCATGCAGTTTCCCAGACAACCGGCAGTGCTCGGTCGCGCGGACCTGCCCGCCGCGCGCCGCACGCCCCGGCCGTCACCGGATCGGGGCGCCCGGAGACCGGGCGGGCTAGACCTTCTCCCGCAGGCGCTGGCTCACGACCTGGGTGACGCCGTCGCCGCGCATCGACACGCCGTACAGCGCGTCGGCGATCTCCATGGTGCGCTTCTGGTGCGTGATCACGATGAGCTGTGAGGTCTGTCTCAGTTCCTCGAAGAGAGTCAGCAGCCGCTGGGTGTTGGTGTCGTCCAGGGCCGCCTCGACCTCGTCCATGACGTAGAACGGCGACGGACGGGCCTTGAAGATCGAGATGAGGAACGCCACCGCCGTCAGCGACCGCTCGCCGCCGGACAGCAGCGACAGCCGCTTGACCTTCTTGCCCGGCGGCCGGGCCTCGACCTCGACTCCGGTGGTCAGCATGTCGGAGGGGTCGGTCAGCAGCAGGCGGCCCTCCCCACCGGGGAAGACCCGGCCGAAGATCTGCTCGAACTCGCGCGCCACGTCCTCGTACGCCGCCGCGAAGACCTGCTCGACCCGGTCGTCGACCTCCTTGACCACGAGCAGCAGGTCGCGCCGGGTCTTCTTGAGGTCCTCCAGCTGGGAGGTCAGGAAGGCGTGCCGTTCCTCCAGCGCGGCGAACTCCTCCAGCGCCAGCGGATTGACCTTGCCGAGCTGGGTCATCTGCCGCTCGGCCGTCCTGGCCCGTTTCTCCTGCTCCTCCCGCACGTACGGCACGGGCGGCTCGCCCGGCACCGGCGCCGTGGGGCCGTACTCGGCGATGAGGGGTTCCAGCTCGATGCCGTACTCCTCCAGGGCCCGCTGCTCCATCTGCTCCAGGCGCAGCCGCCGCTCCGTCCTCGCCATCTCGCTGCCGTGGACCCTGTTGACGAGGGCGTCCAGCTCCGAGCCGAGCTCGCGGACGCGCAGGCGCACCTGCTTCAGCTCGGCGTCGATCTGCCCGCGCGCCCGCTCGGCCTCGTCGCGCTCCTCGGCGGCCCGCGCGAGCGAGCCTTCCAGTGCGGTCAGCGCGGTGCGGGCGCCCTCGGCGACCGCGGCGGCGATCTCGGCCTGCCTGCGCCGGCGTTCCCGGTCCGCCGCGGCCCGCGCGCGGTCCTGCCGCTCCCGCTGGGCCGCGCGGAGCAGGCCGTCGGCGCGGCCCGCGATGCCCCGCGCCCGCTCCTCCGCGGTACGGACGGTCAGCCGGGCCTCCATCTCGGCCTGGCGGGTGACGCCGCAGACCGCGGCCAGCTCGTCACGGGTGTCGGTGGTCGGCTCGGCCTCCAGCTCGGCGGCGTACTCCGCCTCGGCGAGCTGTTCCTCCAGCTCCACCACCACGGCCTGGGCCTGTTCGCGGGCCTCCTGCGCGTCGCGCACCGACCCGCCCAGCCGGGCCGCCTCGTCCTGGGCGGCCTTGACGGCGGCCTCCAGCCGGGCGAGCTGCTTGGCCGCGGCGGCGGCCCTCTGGTCGGCCTCCCGCTGCCTACCGCGCAACCGGTCGAGCACCGCCTGCGCCGCGTTCAGCCCGTTCTGGGCGTCGTTGACGCCGCCCTGGGCGGCGCTCACACCGCTCTGCGCCTCGGCCACCCGCGTCTGGGCCTCCTCCAGCGCGAGCTGGCACTCCCGCTCGGCGGCCACGGCCTCCGCGAGCGCCTCGGCGTGCCGCTCGGCCCCGGCCCTGGCGGTGGCCAGGTCGGCGGCGGCCTCGTCGAGGGCGGTCCGCATCTGCAGCAGCGAGGACCCTCCGCCGGAGCCGCCGTGCGCCGCGTGGACCCCGAGCAGGTCGCCCGACGTGGTGACGGCCCGCAGCTCCGGATGGGAGTCCACGACCTTGCGCGCGGCCGGCAGGTCGGACACCACGACCACGTCGGACAGCAGCGCCTCCACCGCCGGGCGCAGCTCGTCCGGCACGGCCACCAGGTCGGCCGCCCACTCCGCGCCCGCGACGGGCGGCTCCGGCCGGTCGCAGGCTTCGTGCCGGTCCGCCGCGACGAGCAGGGCGGCGCGGCCGGCGCCGGCCTCACGCAGATGCTCGACGGCCGCCACGGCGGCGGTGAGCGAGGCGACGGCCACGCCGTCCACGGCCAGCACGGCCGCGACGGCGGCCTCCGCCCCCGGCCGTACGGCCAGCAGCGTGGCGACGGGGCCGAGCACCCCGGGCAGGCCCGCCCCGAGCAGCGCGGCGGCCCCGTCGGCGCCTCCGGCGAGGCTCATCTCCAGGGCCTCGCACCGGGCCTGCAGGGCGGCGACGGCGCGCTGCGACTCGGAGTCGGCGGCGCGGGCGGCGCCGACGGCGGCCTTCGCGGCGGCCAGTGCGGCGCCGGGCGCGGCCAGGGCGGCCCGCTCCCGTTCCACCACGGCCCCGGCCCGCTCGGCGACGGCCCTGGCCTCCTCCACCGCGGCGCGGGCGAGGTCGACGCCCTCCTGCGCGGTCTCCAGCTCCGCTACGAGTTCGGGGTCGGCCGCGGGCTCGTCGAGCACACCCGTGTCCAGCTCGTCCTGGGCCTGCTCAGCGCGGCGGGTGGCGTCCTCGACGGCCCTGGTGAGCCGGCCGATCTCGTCCCCGGCGGCCCTGGCCCGGCTCCTGGCCGACTCGACCTGGCCGCGCAGGCGGGCGAGCGCCTCCCTGCGGTCGGCCGCGGCGCGGGCGGCGACCGAGAGGCGCCGCTCCTCGGCGGCCAGCGCCTCCTCGGCCTCGGCACGCACCTCGACGGCGGCGGCGAGCCGCTCGCGCGCCTCGTCCAGCTCGTCGGCCAGCACCCGCTCCTGCTCGCGCACCTCGGCGGCCTCGCGCTCCAGGTCCTCCGGATCGCGCCCGCGCCGTTCGACGGACGCGGCGTCGGCGGCGTGCCGCCTGCGCTCGGCCGCCAGGCTCTCCACGCCGCGCAGCCGCTCCCGCAGGCCAGAGAGGTGGTAGAAGGTCTCCTGGGCCGCCTTCAGCCGCGGCTGGGCCTCGTTCTCGGCGGTCTCCAGCTCGGCCTCCCGCCGCTGGCCCTCGGCCAGCTCGGCCTCCACCCGGGCCCGCCTGGCCTGTACGGCCGCCTCGTCGGCCTCCTCGCGCTGCAGGGTGTCGCGGAGGGTCACGACGTCGTCGGCGAGCAGGCGCAGCCGCGCGTCGCGCAGGTCGGCCTGGATGACGGCCGCCTTCCTGGCGATCTCGGCCTGCCGGCCGAGCGGCTTGAGCTGGCGGCGCAGCTCGGCCACGAGGTCCTGGACGCGGGTGAGGTTGGCCTGCATCGCGTCGAGCTTGCGGAGCGCCTTCTCCTTGCGCTTGCGGTGCTTGAGCACGCCCGCGGCCTCTTCGATGAACGCCCTGCGCTCCTCGGGGCCGGCGTGCAGCACCTGGTCGAGCTGGCCCTGGCCGACGATGACGTGCATCTCCCGGCCGATGCCGGAGTCGGACAGCAGTTCCTGGATGTCGAGCAGGCGGCAGGTGTCGCCGTTGATGGCGTACTCGCTCTGGCCCGACCGGAACATCAGCCGGCTGATCGTGACCTCGGTGTAGTCGATCGGCAGCGCACCGTCACCGTTGTCGATCGTCAGGGTGACCTCGGCGCGGCCGAGGGGCGGGCGGCTGGAGGTGCCCGCGAAGATGACGTCCTCCATCTTGCCGCCGCGCAGCGACTTGGCGCTGTGCTCGCCCATCACCCAGGCGAGGGCGTCGACGACGTTGGACTTGCCGGATCCGTTGGGGCCGACCACCGCCGTGATGCCGGGCTCGAAACGGAGGGCGGTGGCCGACGCGAACGACTTGAAACCGCGTAAGGTGAGCGTCTTCAGGTACACGTCCGCCCCCCTCGGTCTCGCCCGTCGGCTGGGGGGAAAGACTACAGGTCCCGGGGCCGGAGTACGCGGAATAGACGCCGCTTGACATCCGGCCGGCCGGGGTGGCAATTCCCGTGGAACAGTTCCGGAAATGGCAAGGGACGCCTTTGCGGGGCGTCCCTACAATCCTTTTCCTGTTCCGGCCGGTCCCTCAGGTGAGAGCCGGCTCGCGATCCTGCAGCCGGACCAGGGCCTCATCACGAGTTTGCGCCGCGAGCGCGTCGTTCTGGGCCTGGAGCCGGTTGAGTTCTGCCTCGAGGTCGCGGATGCGCTGCTGGAGGCGACGCATTTCCGAGATCATTCGAGGATCAGGACCGCCGACGTGGCCGAGTAGAGCCTTCGCCATAGTAAAGGGTCCTCCACGCTGAGTGACCAGACTGGTTCGCGCACTTCATGCCGCGGGAGGGGTGCGCGTGGTTCCTCTCAAGAGTCGCACCGGCATTGGAGACGGTCAAGTTGAACGCTCCGCACGATGAAGCCGGTGGGCACTCTCGCTAGGTAAATATACCGGATTTACGGGGTTTGAGGGAAGCCCTACCTCTCGACAAACCCGGCGATACTCCGCTTCGCTTCGCTCCAGCGCTCGACCACCCCCTCGACGTGGCCGGGCGTGTCACCGCCGCGTAACAGGTCCAGGAGCTTGTCACACGACTCCCTGGGACCCTCGGCGACGACCTCGACCCTTCCGTCGGCCAGGTTCGCGGCCCACCCGACCAGCCCGAGTTCCAGCGCGCGGGCGCGGGTCCACCAGCGGAACCCCACGCCCTGCACCCGTCCCCGGACCCAAGCCGTCAACCGAATCACGAATACAAGTATCCAGATCGCCTCCGGCGGCGATCGCCGGGGGTGGGGCTACGGGCGGGCTGGGGCCGGGCTAGGGGCGCGCGTTCCTCGGGCGGGGCTGGCACTTCGGGCAGCTGTAGGAGGACCGGTTCATGAACGCCTCCCGCCTGATCGGCGTGCCGCACCGGCGGCAGGGCTCGTCGCGTCTGCCGTACACCGCGAGCGACCGGTCGAAGTAGCCGCTCTCGCCGTTCACGTTGACGTACAGGCTGTCGAAGGACGTGCCGCCCTGGCCGAGGGCCTCGGTCATGACGGCGCGGACCGCCGCGAGCAGCTCGAAGATCTTCGGCCGGGTCAGCGCCTCGGTCGGGCGCGCCCAGTGCAGCCGGGCCCGCCACAACGCCTCGTCCGCGTAGATGTTGCCGACCCCGCTGATCAGCGACTGGTCGAGCAGTGCCCGTTTGATCCCGGTACGGCGCAGCCGCAGCCGGACGGCGAACTCGGCGTCGTCGAAGGCGTCCTCCAGCGGGTCGGCGGCGATGTGCGCCACCGGCTCGGGCACCGCCCGGCCCCGCCCCGCGGTCATCGGGGCGACCAGCAGGTGCCCGAAGGTGCGCTGGTCGACGAAGCGTAACTCCGGCCCGCCGTCGGCGAAGCCCATGCGGACCCGCAGATGCTTCTCGATCGGCGCGGTCGGGTCCACGACGAGAAGCTGGCCGCTCATGCCCAGGTGGGCGAGCAGCGACTCCCCCGCCTCCTCCGCACCCGCGGGACCGTCCAGCAGGGGCAGCCACAGGTACTTGCCCCTGCGCTCGGCCGAGGCGAGGGTGCGGTCCTTGAGCTGGGCGGCCAGATCGCCGGTGTTGCGGCGGACCGCCCGGGGGTTGAGCACCTCGGCCGCGACGACCGTCCGGCCGGCGACCCAGCGTTCCAGGCCCCTGCGTACGACCTCGACCTCGGGCAGTTCGGGCATGTTCCCTCCCCGGGCGGGGTCAGGCGCGGACGGGGCCGGCGCCCTCGCGGGCGTCGCGCATCGCGCGGATCGCGGTCCAGGCCGCCTCGGCCGCCTGCTGCTCGGCCTCCTTCTTGCTGCGCCCGGCGCCCTTGCCGTACTCCTTGCCGCCCACGCGCACGACGGCCGAGAAGGACTTGGCGTGGTCGGGCCCGCTCTCGTCGACGTGGTACTCCGGCACGCCGAGCATCTCGGCGGCGGTGAGCTCCTGCAGGGACGTCTTCCAGTCGAGCCCGGCGCCGAGCGACGCCGACCGCGTGATGAGCGGGTCGAACAGCAGGTGGACGACGCGGAACGCCTCGTCCAGGCCCTTGTCGACGTACACGGTGCCGATCAGGGCCTCCAGCGTGTCGGCCAGGATGGAGGACTTGTCCCGTCCGCCGGTGCCCTCCTCGCCGCGGCCGAGCCGCAGGTACTTGCCGAGGTCGAGCGTCCTGGCGACGTCCGCGAGCGCCCGCATGTTGACCACGGCGGCGCGCAGCTTCGCGAGCTGGCCCTCCGGCAGGTCCGGGTGGTTGCGGTACAGCGTGTCCGTCACCACCAGGCCGAGCACCGAGTCACCCAGGAACTCCAGGCGCTCGTTGGTCGGCAGCCCGCCGTTCTCGTACGCGTACGAGCGGTGCGTCAGCGCCCGCTCCAGGATTCCGGTGGTGAGCCGGACGTCCAGCAACTGGTGAAGCTCGTCTCTGGCGATCTCGACGGGCACGGGTTTCGCCGATGGTGCGGCCATGGATTCCTCCCAACTCCTGCGCGGGACAGGTCCGTGCGCGGGAGGCAGGTGGATCCGCCGATGGCCCGAAGGCGTGGTGGACGCCGGTCCGCCGGGAGCCGATGGCCCCGGCGTCCACCACGGCCGCGGGCGTGCATGCCGGTGCGTGTCTACCGTCCTACCGCCGCACGTTCCTCGAAGAACGGTAACGCCGGCCGGGTCCTGTTGACGATCCGGCCGGCGTCCCGATTACTGTGCGCGGCCCGGAGACGGGTCTCCGGGCCGTGCTCGCGGCAGCTTGCGCGCGATCAGGCCGACGGCTCGACGACCTGACGGCGGTTGTAGGTGCCGCAGGTCGGGCACGCCACGTGCGGGCGCTTGGGCGAGCGGCACTGCGGGCAGCTCACGAGTGCGACTGCCGCCGCCTTCCACTGGGACCTGCGGGCGCGGGTGTTGCTCCGCGACATTCTCCGCTTGGGGACGGCCACGTCAACCCTCCTGATCGTCTTCCTGTTCCACAACCAAACCCTGCAGCGCCGCCCAGCGGGGGTCGGCCGTCTCGTGCCGGTGGCCCGGGCCGGCTTCCGCCAGCCTGACTCCGCACTCCGCGCAGAGACCGGGGCAGTCTTCACCGCACACCGGGCTCAGCGGCAGTGCGAGCACCACCGCGTCACGGAATACCGGCTCGAGATCGAGCAGTTCGCCGTCGAGGAGCAGATCGTCCTCTCCGGCGTCCTCCGCCGAGTAGAAGTAGAGCTCCTGGAAGTCGACCTCGATCTCCGAGGTCAACGGGTCCAGGCAACGCGAGCACTCCCCCGTGAGGGGAGCCTGCGCCGTGCCCGTCACGAGCACGCCCTCCATCACCGCCTCGAGCCGGATGTCCAGCTCGACGTCGGCGTCCTTGGGAACGCCGATCATTCCGACCGCGAGGTCCACCGGCGCCGGGAGAGTCGGGGCGAGGGTGCGCATCGATCCCGGTCGGCGTCCCAGATCATGGGTGGAAATCACCCAGGGGGCACGGGGATCGAGGCTGCGCAGACTCATCCTGCTCTCGTTAGGCATGGCGAACTACCGCCGTCGTGCAAGGCTGAAAGGCAAGAATACCAGCCCCGTTCAGCCTCTGAGCCGCTCGATGAGCAGCTGGTGGACGAGGTCCGGGACCAGGCCCGACACGTCGCCGCCGTACCGGGCGATCTCCTTGAGCCGGCTCGACGACAGGAACGAGTACTCCGGGTTGGTGGACATGAACAGCGTCTCCACCCCCGACATCCGATAGTTGAGCTGGGCCATCTGCAGCTCGTAGTCGAAGTCGCTGACCGCCCGCAGGCCCTTCACGATGGCCGGGATGCCCTGCTGCCTGCAGAAGTCCACCAGCAGACCGTGGAACTTCTCGACCCGGATGTTGCCGTACTCCTTCGTCACCGCCTGGAGCATCTCGATGCGCTCGTCGACGGTGAACAGGCTGCGCTTCTCGATGTTGATCAACACGGCCACGACGACCTCGTCGTACAGCCGTGACGTCCGGCCGATGATGTCCAGATGTCCGTTGGTGACGGGATCGAACGACCCCGGGCAGACGACGCGACGCAACGCGCACCCCCATAGATTCACGGGTTCCCGGCGGCGCGACCGTACCAAACGGCCGCTTCGCCGTACCGGCGGACCCTGTCCTCGGTGAATCCCTCCGGCCACACCAGGTCCTTACCCCTGGACTCCCGCTCGACGGCGACCAGCGCGCCCTCCGCCAGCCAGCCGTTGTCGCGCAGCGCCGCGAGCACCCGCGAGACGGCCTCGTCCGAGACCGCGTAGGGCGGGTCGGCGAAGACGAAGTCGTACGGCTCCTCGCACGGGCGGCCGACCACCCGCTCGACCTTCTCGGCCCGCAGGAACGCCCCCGGCAGCCCGAGCGACGCGATGTTCTCCCTGATCGTCCGCGCGGCCCTGGCGTCCGACTCGACCAGCAGCGCGTGAGCGGCCCCCCGGCTCAGCGCCTCCAGGCCCACGGCGCCCGACCCGGCGTACAGGTCGAGCGCCCGGGTCCCGTCCAGCGGCCCGAGCGTGGAGCCGACCGTCGCGAACACCCCCTCCCGGGTGCGGTCGCTCGTCGGCCTGGTCGATCTCCCCGGCGGGACGGCCAGCCTGCGGCCCCCCGCCGTCCCTGCGATCACCCGCGTCACGTCCTCATTGTCCCGCCCGCGACGGCCGCCGCGGCACTCCGGCGACGGGCCGGGCGTAGATCGGCCCGGTCAAGAGTGGGCAAGCGGCGGCGAGGAAAGGGTAAGAGCCGTATCCCTGGCCCTGTCCCATGCGCATCATGAGTTCTGCGGCCTCCACGGTGACCCAGCGGGAGGCCGGCCGGCGTGATCGTGAGCCCTTCCGCACGTCGGCGCCTCCGGCACCTGACCCGGAGGCGGGCCCGGCCGGGGACGGCATTCGGGGGGAGGCCGTCCCCTGAGCCGGGCTCTGGGTCGTCACACGGGCGTCGTGTTCGCACGGCGCCCGTTCCAATTTCCTCCGGCTTCCCCGGCTCTCCCAGGCTTTCCCCGGGCTTCCATCGAGCCCCACGCCGCCGGACTGCCGATCGGGCCGGTCAGGCCTTCTCCAGGAACTCGGCGCGTTCGTCGGAGACCAGGGCGTCGATCTCGGCGCGCAGCGCCGGGTGGCCCGACAGCCCGGGGTCGGCGGACAGCAGCGAGGTCGCCTCGGCGCGGGCGGCCTCGATGACGTCCTCGTCCCGCAGCAACTGCAGCAGCTTGAGCGACGACCTGCGCCCGGACTGGGCGGCGCCGAGCACGTCGCCCTCCCGGCGCTGCTCCAGGTCGACCCGGGACAGCTCGAAGCCGTCGAGGGTCGTCGCCACCGCGTCGAGCCTGCGCCGCGCCGCGGTGCCCTCCGGCGCCTCGCTCACCAGCAGGCACAGCCCGGGCAGGCCGCCCCGTCCGACCCGGCCGCGCAGCTGGTGCAGCTGGGAGACGCCGAAGCGGTCGGCGTCCATGATGACCATGACCGACGAGTTGGGGACGTCGACGCCGACCTCGATGACCGTGGTCGCCACCAGGACGTCGATCTCCCCCCGGGCGAAGGCGCGCATCACCGCGTCCTTGTCCTCGGGCGCCAGCTTGCCGTGCAGCGCCTCGATCCGCAGCCCGGCGAGGGGCCCCTCCGCGAGCGTCCGCGCGACGTCGAGCACCGCCAGGGGCGGCCGGCGCTCGTCGTCGGCCTTCGCCAGGTCGCCCTCGTCGCCCTCCTGGTCGCCGATCCGCGGGCACACCACGTACGCCTGGCGGCCGAGGCCGGTCTCCTCGCGGACCCGCTGCCACGCCCGGTCGAGGTAGTGGGGCTTCTCGGCGGCGGGCACCACGTGCGTGGTGATCGGGGCGCGGCCGGAGGGAAGCTGGGACAGCGTGGAGACCTCCAGGTCGCCGAACACGGTCATCGCGACGGTGCGCGGGATCGGCGTCGCCGTCATGACCAGCACGTGGGGCCGCCCGCCGCCGCCCTTCTCGCGCAGCGCGTCGCGCTGCTCGACGCCGAACCTGTGCTGCTCGTCGACCACGACCAGCCCGAGATCGAAGAACTGGACATGCTCCTGGAGCACGGCATGGGTGCCGATCACGATGCCGGCCGTGCCGGAGGCCGCGTCGAGCAGCGCGCTCCTGCGCGCCGCCGCACCCATGGACCCGGTGAGCAGCGCGACCGCCGTGCCGCCGAGCATGCCGCCGCCCGCGAGATCGCCCAGCATGGCCACGATCGACCGGTGGTGCTGCTGGGCGAGCACCTCGGTGGGAGCGAGCAGCACGGCCTGGCCGCCGGAGTCGACCACCTGGAGCATCGCGCGCAGCGCGACCACGGTCTTGCCCGCGCCGACCTCGCCCTGCAGGAGCCGGTGCATGGGGTGCGCGCGGGCGAGGTCGGCCGCGATCTCCTCGCCGACCCGCCGCTGCCCCTCGGTGAGCTCGAACGGCAGCCGCTTGTCGAACTCCCCGAGCAGCCCGCCGTCGCGCGGGGCGCGTGGTGTGGCGGCCCACGCGGAGGCCTCGATCCGCCGCCGCACCAGGACGGCCTGCAGCACGAACGCCTCGTCGAACTTCAGCCGATCATGGGCCCGCGCGACGTCCCCCTGGCCGCGCGGCCGGTGGACCAGGCGCAGAGCGTCCTCGATCGGCAGCAGGCCCAGCCGCTCCCGCAGCTCGCCGGGGACGGGGTCGTCCAGGCTGAGCACGTCGAGCACGGTCTGCACGGCCCGGCGGATCTTCCAGCTCGGCAGCCCCTGGGCCGAGGGATAGATCGGCACCAGCGCGGAGGCGAACTCCTCGGCCGTCTCCGCCGTCTCGTCGAACGACTCGTACTCGGGATGGGTGAGCGAGACGCGCCGGGACTTCCCGGCGACGAAGACGTTGACCTTCCCCGAGAACATCGCCTCGGTGCCCGGCGGGAGCCGCTGCTCGGCGACATAGGCGCCCTTGCCGAAGAAGGCCAGGTGCAGCCGCTCCCTGCCGTCCGTCACCACCATGTCGAGCCAGGTGCCCTGCCGGTTCTTCATCGGCCGGCGGACCGCGGACGACACCTTGGCGACCACGGTCACGTGCTCGTCGTGCTCCAGCGACGCGATCGACGTCAGCTCACCCCGCTGGGCGTAGCGCCGCGGATAGTGGCGCAGCAGTTCGCCGACCGTGCTGATGCCCAGCGCGCTCTCCAGCGGGGCGGCGGACCTGCCGACCGCCTTCTTGAGCGGCTCGTCGAAGCTCGTCACGACACTCATTACTACCCGTACGCGCCGACAATCGGGCTCACTCGGCGCCGATCAGGAGGGGATACCCGCCCTGCCCGCCCTCGTAGACAACGATCTCCAGGTCGGGCCGCGTCCGCTCCAGGTGGTCCTCGACGGCCCGCGGGACCTCGGGCGGGGCGCCCGCGCCGACGACCAGCGTGACCATCTCGGTGCCGCCCGACACCAGGCGCCGGGCGACCTCGACGGCGGTCTCCGCCAGGTCCGCGCCGATCAGCGCGACCTCGCCGTCCACCACGCCGAGGACCTCGCCGGGACGGCACAGGCCCACACTGGTCACCGCCGCCCGGTCGGCCACCCACACGTGCCCGTGGCGGGTGTGCCCGGCCGCGTCGGTCATCGCCACGACGTCGTCGTCGAACCGGCGGAGGGCGTCGTGCACGGCCAGCGCGGCGAGGCCCTGCACAGAGGCCCGGGTGGGCAGGACGCTGACGGTCGCGCCCTCCTCCCTGGCGATCTCGGCGGCGGCCACGGCCACGTCGTACACGGCGGCGTCGTTGGGCAGTACCGCGACCTCGGCGCCGGCCCCGCGGATCGCCCGCACCAGCGCGGCGACCGGCGGCACCGACCCCGGCTCGCGCCGTACGACCACCGCTCCCGCCTCCGCGAACAGGCCCGCCAGGCCGTCTCCGGCGGCGACCGCGACCACTCCCCTGGCCGGGCCCGGCTCGTGCGGCCGTCCCCCGAGCCAGGTGACCTTGATCCGGTGCGGGCGCCCGGCCCGCAGCCCGGCCTCGACGGCCGCGCCCGCGTCGTCCACGTGGACGTGAACGTTCCACAGGTCCTCCCCGCCGACGATCACGAGGCTGTCCCCGAGCGCGTCCAGCTCCGCCCTCAGCCGGCCCACCTCGTCCGCGCCCGCGTCCAGGAGGTACATGACCTCGTAACCGGGGCCGTCCCCGTGCCGCCGCCCCGCCTCCTCCTCCGCGATGCTCCCACGGGCCCCCGGCGCGACTTCAACACGGGCCTCCGGCGCGACCCGACCGGCCGGGGCGGGCACCTCGTGCCGCTCGCTGTACGCCTCGGTCACCACCTCGGCCAGGCTCTCCAGGACGATCACCAGCCCGGCCGCGCCCGCGTCGACCACCCCGTTGCGGGACAGCACGTCGAGCTGCCCGGTCGTGCGGCGCAGCGCCCGCCGTGCCTCGTCCGCCGCCAGGCGGGCCACCCCGGCCAGGTCGTCCGGCGCGTCCCGTACGGCCCGCGCGGCGGCGGACAGCACGGTGAGCAGGGTGCCCTCCACCGGCCTGGCCACCGCCGCCCTGGCCGTCTCGGCCGCTCTCACGAGGCCGGCGCGCAGGCCGGCGCCGTCGCCCCGGGCCGGGCCGAGCGTGTCGGCCAGCCCCTTGAGCGCCTGGCTGACGATCACGCCGGAGTTGCCCCGCGCGCCGAGCAGCGCCCCGCGTGCCAGCGCCGCCCAGGTGGCGCCGGCATCCGCGCCCGGGGGCAGCGCGTCCAGCGCGTCGGCCGCGGACAGGAGCGTGAGGTGCAGGTTCGTCCCCGTGTCCCCGTCCGGCACGGGAAAGACGTTGAGCGCGTCGATCTCCGCCCTGGCCCGGCCGAGCGACGTGGCGCAGTGCCGGGACCAGCGCCGTACGGCGGGGGGATCGAGCTCCTTGAGCATCCGCCGTCCTTCCTTCCGCGCGCCCCGGCCCCGCGATGCGCTACCGTTGGCGGGTACGAGACTATCCCCGTTCGCCGGGCTCCCGTTTGGCGTGGACCGGCGCACATCGGATATCCTCGTGTGGCCAGCCGGTTGTCCCGGCATTGCTCGGATGAGCCGCTGCACCGGCGCCGGGCCGATCGACTGATTCAAAGGAGCGATTACCGTGGCTTCCGTCTGCGACGTCTGCGCCAAGAAGCCGATTTTCGGCAACAACATCTCCCACTCGCACCGCCGCACCCGCCGCCGCTGGAACCCCAACATCCAGACCGTGCGCGCGGTGGTCAACGGGACGCCGAAGCGGATGAACGTCTGCACCTCCTGCATCAAGGCGGGCAAGGTCACCCGCTGACCGTGTGACTCCGCGAGAGCCCGCCACCGGTTCGGTGGCGGGCTCTCGCACTCCCGGGACATCGGCGAGCCAGGAAGGGTTCGGGCTGTTGAGCGAATACACGCTGCGCGTGATCGGGCGAGTGGAGTCGCCCCTCACCGACCGAGCGGCGGCACCCCTGCAAGCCGACGAAGGCGCCCCCGGCGCCTGGCTCGTCTTCGACGAGTGGTACGCGTCCGCCCTGGAGGGCCTGTCGCCGGGCACCGACGTGCTCCTGCTCACCTGGCTCGACCGTGCTGACCGCGACACGCTCGCCGTCCACCCGCGCGGCGACGCCACGCGTCCGCGCGCCGGCGTCTTCACCACCCGCAGTCCCGACCGGCCCAACCCGATCGGCCTGCACGAGGTCCGCATCCTCGCCATCGCCGGAACGCGCGTCCAGGTCGGCAACCTCGAAGCTCTCGACGGGACCCCGATCCTCGACGTCAAGCCTCTCCTCACGCCGGACCGGTGACGCGACGGACCGCCGGCCGCGCCACGGTACGGGCGCGGTCGGCGTGATCCCGCTCAGACGTCCGCGCGCGTTCGCCAGCCGTGGTCCACGGGGCCGATGCCCGCGCCCAGCGGGAACCCGTGCGCGATCGCGCCCGTGACGTACTCCTTGGCCCGCCGTACGGCGCCGGGGACGTCCTCGCCGAGGGCGAGGTAGGACGCGATGGCGGAGGCGAGCGTGCAGCCGGTGCCGTGGGTGTGCCGGTTGTCGAGCCGCTCGGCGGTGAAGCGGTGCTCGGCCGATCCGTCGGTCAGCAGGTCGACCGGCTCGCCGGGCAGATGCCCTCCCTTGATGAGCGCCCACTTCGGGCCGAGCGCCAGCACCGCCTCGGCGGCGCGGGGCAGGTCGGCCTCGTCTTCGACCTTGACGTTCGTGAGCTGCTCCACCTCCCACAGGTTGGGGGTGACCACGGTCGCCGTGGGCAGCAGCGTCCTCCTGACCGTCTCCACGGCCTCCGGCCGGAGCAGGCTGTCGCCGTGCTTGGACACGCCGACGGGGTCCACCACGACGGGAACGGCCACGCCCGCGAGGACCTCGGCGACGGTCTCCACCAGCGCCGGCGACGCCAGCATGCCCGTCTTGATCGCCTGCGCTCCGATGTCGCCGAGGACCGAGTCGAGCTGCGCCCGCACCGCCTCCGGGGGCAGCTCCCAGTAGCCCTGCACGCCCAGCGAGTTCTGCGCCGTCACCGCGGCGATCACGCTCATGCCGTGCACGCCGAGGGCCAGCATGGTC
Source organism: Microbispora sp. H10885 (assembly GCF_014161415.1). Classification (NCBI taxonomy): domain Bacteria; kingdom Bacillati; phylum Actinomycetota; class Actinomycetes; order Streptosporangiales; family Streptosporangiaceae; genus Microbispora; species Microbispora sp. H10885. The sequence continues at coordinate 458,097 of NZ_JABBWY010000005.1, forward strand.
TTCAGGTCGGCCTGGATGCCGGCGCCGCCGCCGGAGTCGGAGCCCGCGATCGTCAGAACACGTGGTGGGGTGGTCATGGCCACCATCCAACCAGGTCCCCTTTGACGCGAGCCGCGCCCCTTCGCGGGTACACCCGGGCCCGGCCACCCGGGCTCCGGCGCTGACCTCACCGCACGCCGTGACGCGCGGCGAGCCGCCCACGACGGCACACCACACCTCGGCGACCACGCCGGCGAGGCACCTCCCGGCGGGGTCAGCGGTGGCGGCGAGGCACGCAGCGGCGCGTCACTCCTCGGTGACCGCCGCCGGGGCACGGGACCTGGGCGCGAGCGTCAGCGGTGACGGTGGCGGGACGAGCCGCTCGCGACGGCGCAGCTCCCTTCGGCGAGTGAGCATTCGGCCGGGGTGCGGGAGGCGCCCTCCGCGTCGAAGGCGACGCCGATCTCGCCGCCCTCGGCGAGCGACTCGCCGGTGACGACCAGGGTGTCCCCCTGCTGCTCCCAGCCGGAGGCGCCCTGCACCGCCGTCACCCGCCCGCCGATCGGCAGCCGGAGCGTCCAGGAGGACAGCGCCGGGCCCTCGTTGCGTACGGCGAGCCTGGCGGTGTAGGCCGCGCCGCGCCTGCCCGCCGCCGAGTAGGTCACGCGGACGGCGCCGTCACCCCGCGCGGCGGCTGGGGCGGCCGAGTCGGTGTGCGGGGCCTCCCCGTCCGAGTTCGCCGAGCCCGCCTCGTCCGGCTCCGAGGTGTCCAGGGCGACGGGGCCGCCCGGGTCCGTGCCACCCGTCGTGCCGCCCGCTCCGGGGGCGTCGGCCGTCGCGGGAGCGCCGACGTCGGCGGGCGTGGATCCGGCGCCGGTCCGCGCGCCGCTCCGGTTCCGGGCGGGCGACGTGGCACGCGGCTTCGGGGAGGCGGAGGACGAGGTCCGCGCCTTCTCCCGGCCACGACCCGGATCGGCGCCCGGGACGGGGCCGGAATCGGGCTGGGAGTCGGGCTGGGAGTCGGGACGGGGTGACGCGCCGGGACCGGTGTCGCCCTGTGCCGGGTCCTCGCCGGTCCGGCCGTCCGCGGCTCCGTCTCCCACAGTGCTTCCCGCCGCGTCGCCTGTCTGCGGGGCGGAGCCGGTCTCCTGCGGCGCCCCCGCGCCGAGAGAGGGGGCGCTGTTCGCGGCACAGTCCGCGGTGGACACGCAGGCCTGCCGGGGCGGGTCGACGGTCAGCGTGGTCCGCCCGGCCATCAGCCGCGCCCCGCCCGTCGTCACCCCGACGGCCAGCAGCACCGACAGGCCGGACACCAAGGCCATCCGCCGCAGGCGCTTCGGCGGCTCCGGCCGGTCGTTCCAGCCGGAGCCGAGGAAGCCGCGAGGGGTGTCGTCGTGGGAGGCCAGGCTCTCGGGAGACAGCGCGGCGAAGGTCCTGGTGCCCGGCCCCGGTTCCGGGTCGCCGGGGTCACCCACGTCCGGCGTCCCCTCCCCGGGGAGGTGACCTTCTCCGGTGTTTCGTCCTGCCGCGTGACGGCCCATGGCGGTCCTCTCTGTCGCCGACCGCCATACTTAATAACAGATCTAATACACATATGTCACAAATTTCACATCATTCACGGAAGTGGTCCCATCCCCCCACCGTCCTGACCTGCCCGTCCACGCGGACGCCCTGACCCTGCTCGACCTCGCCGATGACCGTCCACTCCGGCGGCAGCCGTACGGCGGGAGGGAAGGTCGCGGCGAGCGCGTGGTCGTCGCCGCCGGTCAGCACCCACTCCAGCGGGTCGGCCCCCAGTTCGCCGGCCGCCGCGGCCAGGACCTCCGCCACCGGCAGGGCGGCGGCGTCCAGGGCGACGGCCACTCCCGAGGCCTCCGCGACGTGCCCGAGGTCCTGCAGCAGGCCGTCGCTCACGTCGAGCATGGCCGTCGCGCCGAGCAGCGCGGCCCGGGGCCCGCAGGCGTACGGCGGCCGGGGGCGCCGGTGCGCCTCCGGAAGCTCCCGCAACTCCGGCGCCCCGGCGCCCGCCCCCGCCGTGAGCAGGGCGAGACCCGCCGCCGCGTGACCGAGACGTCCCGCCACCGCGACCACGTCCCCGGGCCGCGCGCCCGATCGGGTCACCGGCGGCCGTCCGCCGAGGTCCCCGAGCGCGGTCACCCCGAGCACGACGATCTCCGAACGCGTGACGTCGCCCCCCGCCACGGTCGCGCCCACCAGGTCGCACTCGTCGCGGAAGCCGTCGGTCAGCGCGTCCAGCCAGTCGGCGGCGGCGTCCGGGGGCAGGCCGAGCCCGACCACCAGCGCGGTGGGATCGGCCCCCATGGCGGCGATGTCGGCGAGGTTCTGCGCCGCCGCCTTGCGGCCGATGTCGTAGCCGCCCGACCAGTCGCGGCGGAAGTGCCGTCCCTCGACCAGGAGGTCCGTGCTCACCACCACCCGGCCGTCGGGCGCGCGCAGGATCGCGGCGTCGTCACCGGGGCCCAGCAGTACGGCCGCGCCCTGGGTAAGCCGTCCCGATATTCGCTGAATTACTCCGAATTCGCCCAGTTCTCCGACTGTGATAGCACACCCCTTGTGCATCCGAGGTACGGTTACGCTCCGGCACTGATCTCTACCCGGAGGGCGTCATGGTGCAGGCCTACATCCTTATCCAGACCGAGGTCGGCAGGGCGGCCAACGTGGCCGAGGAGATCTCGTCCATCCCTGGGGTGACGCAGGCCGAGGATGTCACCGGCCCCTACGACGTGATCGTCCGCGCCCAGGCCAACAACGTGGACGAGCTCGGCAAGCTCGTGGTGGCCCAGATCCAGGCGGTGCAGGGCATCACTCGTACACTGACGTGTCCGATCGTCCACATCTGACCGCGAACCGACCGGGGGGACGATGCGCGTGGCGAGGCGGCCCGCGGCGGTGGGCACGGCCGCGGCGGGTGTGACGCTGGCCCTGCTCGCGGCCTGCTCGTCCACCGTCCACGTGGAGCCGCCCACGCCCGCCGGCGAGGCCGCGGCGGCCTGCCGCAGGCTCGGCGCGGCCCTGCCGGAGACGCTCGACGGGCTCGGCCGGGCCGGCTCCGAGCCGCCCTCGCCGTACGTCGCCGTCTGGGGCGACGGCCAGATCGCCCTGCGCTGCGGTGTGCCCCGGCCGGCCGCGATGGAGCCCACGGCCGAGGTCGTCGACGTCAACGGCGTCGGCTGGTTCCAGGATCCCCGGCTGCCGACGCTGTTCACCTCGGTCAACCGGGTGGCGTATGTCGAGGTCACCATCGCCAAGAACCACCAACCGGCCGCGGTGCTGGTCGATCTCGCCGGGCCGGTCAAGCGGAACGTCCCCTAGTAGCCGGCGCATGGGACGGCACGGCCGGCGCGAGCCGCCGGGACGGCACGGTCAGCGCAGCCCGGCGGGGCGGCGCAGGGCGAGCTGGATCAGGCGGTCCACCAGGTCGGCGTACGGCAGCCCGGTGGCGGCCCACAGCTGCGGCGCGACCGACAGCGAGGTGAAGCCCGGCATGGTGTTGATCTCGTTGACGATCAGCTCCCCGGACGGCGTGTAGAAGAAATCGACCCTCGACAGTCCCTCGCAGCCGAGCGCCTCGTACGCGCGCACCGCCATGGCCCGGATCGTCTCGGCCACCTCGGCGGGGATGTCGGCCGGGGCCCGCAGCTCCATCTGGCCGGGGTGATACTTGGCCTCGAAGTCGAAGAACTCGCGCTCGCCCCGCACCAGCACCTCGCCGGGGACGCTGGCCTCGGGAGCGGCGCCGTCCGGCGACTCCAGCACCGCGCACTCGATCTCCCGGCCGACGACGGCGGCCTCGACCAGCACCTTCGGGTCGTGCTCGCGGGCCCGCTCGATCGCCTGCTCCAGCGACTCGGGATCGTGCGCCTTGGAGATGCCCTGCGACGACCCGGCCCTGGACGGCTTGACGAACACCGGCCAGCCCAGTTCCTCGATCTCCTTCAGCACCCGGCCGCGGTCGAGGCGCCAGTCGCGGTCCCGAACGACCACGAACGGGCCGACCGGCAGGCCGGCGGCGCGCAGGACGAGCTTCATGTACGCCTTGTCCATCCCGACCGCGCTGGCCAGCACGCCCGAGCCGACGTAACGGACCCCGGCCATCTCCAGCAGGCCCTGGATGGTCCCGTCCTCGCCGAACGGGCCGTGCATGACCGGGAAGACGACGTCCACCTGCCCGAGCGGGAGCGGGATCTCGCCGGGCTCCAGGGCCACGAGCGCGCCCGAATCCGCGGGCAGCGCGAGCGCCGTGCCCGAGTCGTCCACGACGGGGAGGCGGCCCGACTCGATCGCGTACGTCTGGCTGCCGGAGGCCAGCACCCAGCGCCCGTCCTGGGCGATGCCGATGGGGACGACCTCGTACTTCGTCCGGTCGATGGCCTGCAGCACGCTGCCCGCGCCCATCAGCGAGACGGCGTGCTCGGAGTTGCGCCCGCCGAAGACGACTGCCACGCGCACGCGTGACGGGGACTCGCGATCCTCATTCATGATGCCCGAATCTACCGTGTTCGAGGGGCATAACGGCTTGTCAGCCGCGCGCGGCGGAGAGCCGGACGGCTGGTCAGACGCCGTAGCGCTCCGGTTTCGGCGTGCGGGACATGAGCAGCACGGCGGCCTCTCCGGGGGTCATGCCGTCGTGGACGACTCCCACGACCACCTCGGTGATCGGCATCTCCACATCGTGCTTCCTGGCCAGTTCGAGCACCGACTCACACGACTTGACGCCCTCGGCGGTCTGCTTCGTGGCCGCGACGACCTCGGCCATCGTCATCCCGCGGCCCAGGTTCTCGCCGAAGGTCCGGTTGCGCGACAGCGGCGAGGTGCAGGTCGCGACGAGGTCGCCCATGCCGGCGAGGCCCGCGAAGGTGTGCTGGTCGGCGCCGAGCGCCGCGCCCAGCCGGGCGATCTCGGCGAGCCCCCGGGTCATGAGCGTGGCGCGCACGTTGTCGCCCAGGCCCATGCCGGCCGCGACGCCGACGGCCAGCGCGATGACGTTCTTGACCGCGCCGCCGAGTTCGACGCCGACCACGTCCGGGTTCGTGTACGTCCGGAACCACGGCAGGTGGCACGCCTCCTGCAGCCGGGCCGCCACCTCCTCGTCGGTGCAGGCGACGACGGCCGCGGCGGGCTGCCGCCGGGCCAGTTCGGGGACCAGGTTGGGCCCGGAGACCACGGCCACCCGGCTCTCCGGCACCTCCGCCACCTCGCAGACGACCTCGCTCATCCGCTTGCAGGTGCCGAGTTCGACGCCCTTCATCAGGCTGACCAGCACGGCCCCGGGCGGGATGTGGTGCTTCCACACCTGGAGGTTGCCGCGCAGCGTCTGGGACGGGATGGCGAGGACCACGAAGTCCGCGCCGTCCATGGCCTCGGCGGGGTCGGTCGTCGCGCGCAGGGTGTCGGGCAGCCGCGTCCCCGGCAGGTACTCCGGGTTCTCCCGGGTCTCGTTGATCGCGTCGACGATCTGCGCCCGCCTGCCCCAGAGGGTCGGAGTGGTGCCCGCCTCGGCGAGGATCATCGCGAACGTGGTGCCCCACGAGCCCGTACCAAACACAGCCGCCCTGGTCACTGGACGCACCACTCCTCTTGCCTCGCGCGCTCACCCCTCACCGTACGCTCCGGTCAGCCGTTGGAGTCGTTCTTCGGGTCATAGGGGACCTCTGGCGCCTTCTCATCCCGAATCTCGGCGAGCAGGGCGGTGATGGCCGCCATGATGTCCGCGGTCGCGTCGCGCAGGACCGAGCCGCGCAGGGGCTGCCCGGCGTACCGGGACAGGTCGACCGGCGGCCCGGCGAGGACGTGGAAGGTCGTGCGGGGCAGGAGGCGAGGCTTCTTCTCGCCGTACGGCAGCAGCTCCTGGGCGCCCCAGTGGGCAATCGGGATGACCGGCACGCCGCTCGTCAGGGCCAGCCGGGCGACGCCGGTCTTGCCCGCCATCGGCCACATCTCGGGATCGCGGCTGATCGTGCCCTCGGGATAGAACATGATGCAGGCGCCGTTCCGCAGCCGCTCTTCGGCGATCTTGAGCGACCGCGTGGCCTCGGTGCTGTTGCGCTCGACCGGGATGGCCTGGAGCTGCCTGACGGCGCGGCCGAGGAGGGGCAGCCGGAAGAGGCCGGCCTTGGCCAGGATCGTCGGCCACCGCCCGTTGTTGTAGAGGTAGTGGGCGAGCAGCACGGGGTCGGACCACGACAGGTGGTTGGCCGCGATGATCAGCCCTCCCGTGCGCGGGATGTTCTCCCCGCCACGCCACTTCCGCCGTACGAACAGCCGGGAGATCGGCTTGACGACGACGACCGCGAGCGCCTCCCACCGGCGGGGCGGCCGCCCGGCCCGCCGGCTCACCATCCCTTGGGGACGACCGGAACCGGCGTCGGCGGCGCGGGGTGCGGGAGTGCTCGGGTCGGGTGCGGGGTCGCTGGGGTGGCTCACAAGGTCTCCAAAATCACCAGAATCCGGGACAAGTCTCCCGGTTGGCCATGCGCGATGTCGAGGCGGGATGCTACAACCATGCCCCTGGTGCGATGGTCAATTGTGGTTCCGGTGAAGACCCTGATCCGGGCCAAGACCCGGCTCGCCGCCGCGGCGGGGCCGTACCGGGCCGACCTGGCGGTGGCGGTGGCCCTCGACACCGTGGCGGCGGCGCTGCGCTGCCGCCTCGTGGCGCGGGTGGTGGTCGTGACGGCCGACCCGCTGCCCGCGCGGCGGCTGGCCGCCCTGGGCGCCCACGTGGTGGCCGATCCCGACCGGGGCCTGAACACGGCCCTGCGGACCGGCGCGGAGGAGGCCGTACGGCTCGCGCCGGGCGACGCGGTCGGCGCCCTGCAGGCCGACCTGCCCGCCCTGCGGCCTGCGGAGCTGGAGACGGTGCTCGGGGCCGCGCCGGAGTTCGACCAGGCGTTCGTCCCCGACGCCGCCGAGGTCGGCACCACGTTCTACGGCGTACGGCCCGGCGTGCCCTTCCGGCCGGGATTCGGCGGCGAGTCGCGGGCCCGGCACCTCTCGCGGGGGGCCAAGGAGCTGGCCCCGCCCGGGATCGCCTCGGTGCGCCGGGACGTCGACACGATCGAGGATCTGCGCGAGGCCCTCGCCCTCGGCGTCGGCCCCGCGACCGCCGAGGTCGCCGCCCGGATCCTCGGCGGCGCACCGCGCTGACGCGCCAGCGGCCAGACCGTGGGGGAAGGGAAAGGCGGTCACGCCGAGCCCCGCTCCGGCATGACCGCCCGCGACTCCGTCGTGCCCGCTAGTGGGTCGCCTCCGCGTTCTCGCGGGCGTGCCTGGGCAGGAGGAACGCCACCGCGAACGTCACGAGGAGCATCCCGGCGACGACCCAGAGGGTGACCTTCATGGCCTGGTCGAAGCTCGCGGCGGTGGGCAGGTCGCCGAGCAGGTCGAAGAAGATCGTGCCGAGCAGGGCCACGCCGAAGGCGTTGCCCAGCTGCTGGACCGCGGTCATCGTGCCGGAGGCCGAGCCGGTCTCGTGCTCCTCCACCCCGGCCAGGACGATGTCGAAGAACGGCGACATCAGCATGCCCATGCCGACCCCGCTCACCAGCAGGGCGGGGACGAGCTGCCAGGCGGTCACCTGCGTCCCGGTGACGGTGAGCGTGAGCAGGACGCCGAGGACCCCCAACGTCATGACCAGCGTGCCGAGGTGCAGCAGCCGGCGCCCGAGCTTCTGCAGCGGCTGGGCGACCCCGAAGCCGACGATCATGCCGGCGGACCACGGGACCATCACCAGGCCGGCCTTCAGCGCGGAGTAGTGCAGCCCGATCTGGCAGTAGAGGTTGAACGCCAGCATGAACCCGGCCATGCCGGAGAAGAACACCAGCCCGGTGAACAGGCCGCCGGTGAACGCGCGCTTGCGGAACAGGCTCGGCACGATCAGCGGGTCGCCGCCCGCGCGGCTCCTGCGGGACTGGAACCATCCGAAGGCGGCGAAGACCACCACCGAGGCGGCGAGCATGACGAACGCCCACGCCGGCCAGTCGTGCTCACGCCCCTGCACGAGGGGGTAGATCACCAGGAAGCCGCCCAGGGAGGCGAGGACGACGCCGCCCAGGTCGAGCCGCAGCGGGTGCGGCGACCGCGACTCGGGCAGGAAGCGCAGACCGGCGGCCAGCGCGGCGAGGCCGAGCGGCAGGTTGACCAGGAAGATCATGCGCCAGCCGGTTCCCCAGTAGTCGGCCTCCACGAGCCAGCCGGCCAGGATCGGGCCGCCCACGGCGGACAGGCCCATCATCGGCCCGAACATGCCGAACGCCTTGCCCATCTCGGCCGGCGGGAACATCTCCTTGATCATGCCGAGCCCCTGGGGCAGCATGACCGCGCCGAACAGGCCCTGCACCACCCGGGCTCCGATGAGCATCTCGGGCGACTGCGCGACGGCGCACAGCAGGGAGCCCGCGGTGAATCCGGCGGCCCCGATCAGGAACATCCGCTTGCGCCCGAAGATGTCGCCCAGCCGGCCGCCGGTGATCAGGCCCACGGCCATGGCCAGCGTGTAGGCGGCGCCCAGCCACTGGATGACGGACTCCGATCCGCCCAGGTCGGCGCGCATGCTCGGGGCCGCGATGTTGGTGACCATCGCGTCGAGCAGATCCATGATCTCGCCCGCGAGGATCACGAAGAGAGCGGCCCAGCGCCACCGGTACGCGGGCGCCTCATCCACCGGCGCCTCGGACGCCGCGGTGCTGACGGTGTTCGCCATCACCCCTCCTTGAGTTTCTGAACAGTGTTCACCAATAACTGAGCGCTGTTCTATCATTGAACAGCGTTCAGTTCAAAGTCCGCTGTTCTCACGATATATCTCGTTCCCGCCGACACACAAGATATATCTCGTGTGGAGAGCGGTGTTCGCTGAACGGGAGCGGTGTTCACTACCATGGGCGTGAGAGTGGGAGGTTCTCGTTGACGCAGCCGGACATGCCGACGCCGCCGTGGGAACGCCCGCCGAAGCGACGCAGGCCGCCCAGGGCGCCCCTGAGCCGGGAGCGCATCGTGGACGCCGCGTACGCGGTCCTCGACCGGGAGGGCTACGACGGGCTGAGCATGCGCCAGGTGGCCGCCGAGCTGCACGTCGCCGTCTCGGCGCTGTACGTCCACGTGCGCGACAAGGACGAGTTGCTGCAGCTGATGTACAACCGGCTCTTCGACGGCTACGAGCTGCCCGAACCCGATCCCGAGCAGTGGCGGGAGCAGCTCAGGAACTTCGCCCGTCAGGGAAGGCAGCGCCTGCTCAGCCACCGGGACATGGCGAAGATCTCGATGGCCCACGTCCCCTTCACCCCGGAGCTGCTCCCCCACGTCGAACGGATGCTGGCGATGTTCACCGCCGCCGGGCTGCCGCGGAAGGTCGTCGCCATCGCGGGCGACCTGCTGTCGACGTACATGGACGGGTTCGTGCTGGAGGAGAGCCTCTGGCGGGACCGCTATCCGGAGAACGGCGGAGCGGCCCCGGAGAAGATGCGCGAGGAGATCCAGAGCTACTTCGCCTCGCTGCCGCCGGACCGGTTCCCGAACCTGGTGGAGCTGGCCGACGTCATGGTGGACGAGTCGAACGACTACCGGTTCGAGCTCGGCGTCGAGATCATCCTGCGCGGCATCGCCTCCTACATCGGCGAGCCGGACCCCGGGGACGACCGGCCGGAACCGGGCTGAGCCTCAGCCCACCCGGCGGATGCCCGGCGCCAGCAGGATCGGCACATGCGCGAGCGCGTACGCGCCGCAGGCCGCCCAGAACGCCACGCGCACCCCGGCGAGCTGCCCGAGCGTGCCCGCCAGCAGGCCGCCGAGCGGCGCCGGGCCCCACATGAGGAACCGCATGGTGGCGCTCAGGCGGCCGAGCAGGTGTGGTGGGCAGATCGACTGACGGTAGGTCCCCTGCGCCACGGAGAAGACGGTCGTCGCGACCCCACTGGCCGCGAGGGCCGCCGGGAAGATCAGCAGGCGCGCGCCTCCCCCGGTGAACGCGAGCGGAGGGATGAACAGCGTGGCCGCCAGCGCCGACGCGTACATGGCCCGGCCCGTGCCCATCCGGGCGACGGCTCTCGGGCCGAGCCAGGCGCCGAACACCCCACCGGCCGCGCCCGCCGACAGCAGCGTGCCGTACGCGCCCGGGGACACGCCGACCTCACGGACGAGGTACAGCGGCACCGTGGCCGACCACAGGCCGAACGACGTCATCGTCAGCGCCCCGACCATGGCGACACGGCGCAGGACGGGCTGCCCGAGGACGAACCGGAGCCCTTCGGCGATCTCGGACCGCAACCCGCCGCGCGCCGCCTCGCCCCGCTCCTCCGCCCGCCCCTCGCCCTGCCTTTCGCCCTGCCCTGTGCCCCGCCTCTCGCCCGGGCTCCCGGCCCGTCCTCGCCCCTCGTCCGTCCGTACGCGGACGAGCAGCAGCGCGGAGACGGCGTAGCTGAGGGCGTCGGCGACGACCGCCATGGGCGCGGTGAGCGCCTGGACCAGCCAGCCGCCGATCGCGGGGCCCGACAGTTCGGCGACCGAGACGTTCGCGGCCAGCACGCCGTGCCCGCGGGCGAGGCCCCGCGGGCCCACGATCGCGGGCAGGTAGCTCTGGTGCGCCACGTCGAAGAAGACCGTACACAACCCGGTCAGCAGGGCCACCGCGTACATCTGCGGAAGTCCGAGCGCGCCGGCCGCCGCGGCGGCGGGAATCGACAGCAGCGCCGCCGCGCGGACCACGTCGGCCGCGACCAGCACCGGACGGCGCGGCATCCGGTCGACCCAGGCTCCGGCGGGCAGCCCGACGAGCAGGAAGGCCAGCATCTCCGCGGCGGTGAGCAGGCCCACCTGGAACGGGCTCGCGTGCAGGGTGATCGCCGCCGTGAGCGGCAGGGCGACCAGGGAGACCTGGCTGCCGACCTTGCTGATCGCGTCGGCGCCGGCGTAGCGCCGGAAGTCCCGGGCACGCCACAGGCTCCGGCTCGCCGTCGTGGTCACGCCGGACGATGCTGGCACCCGCACGATCAGGACGTCAACGGAGTTTCACGGCGGTACGGGACGCGGCGATAGGCTGACGACGTGCGGGTGACGGTGCAGGCGACGGTGCGGAGCTTCGATCCGGAGAGCCGGTCGGGCGTGGTCCTCCTCGACGACGGCGCCCGCGTCCCCTTCGACCGCGAGGCGTTCGACGCCGGGCCGCTGCGACACCTGCGTCCCGGTCAGCGGGTCGCCCTCCTCATGGCGGACGGCCGGGTCTCCTACCTCACGCTGTCGACCTTCCCGGTGCCCGGAGAAGGGGACCTCATGGTTGACACCGGGCGGGTTTGACCGGACGCCCTGGCCAGGGGTGTACTGAAAGGGCAGGCACCTCGTTCGGTGAGGCGTCTGCGCGGACACAGGCCACTGACCCTCCTCGTCGAGAGACGTCCCGGGTCAGGACAGGTCTCCCCGGCTTAAGGGGTGACCCCAAGTGGCTTCCCCGCTCGCGGGGATCACGCCGCGCAGTGCCGAAGCTCTTACGTGAGGGGTGCGTGCGCGACGCGGTACGGCGAGGGGCGCGGTCGTCGCCCCATGACCGTGAGGAGGTGGTCGGGATGAGTTCCGGCAGTCCACATCCGTTCCGTCCCGTCACCCTTCCCGCGCCCGGCGGGCTCCGCCGGAGGTGATCCGGCTCGTCGCGCGGGCCGAGACCGCGCAGGCGCGTCCGGCCCCGCCGCCCGGCGTGTGACGGGTGCCCATCCGTGCCCGGATGTCCGGCGCGTGACAGGAGGTCCGTCATGACCATCACGATTTCTGTCCCGTTCGCGCTGCCGCCGACCCTGGTCAGGGCGGCTCGCGCCCTGTTCCCCGTCCTGATGCCGCTGGCCCTCGCGCTGGTGGGCACCGCCGACGCGGGAGTCGGCCTCGTCGTGGGGCTGGAGATCGGGCTCGCGATCCTGCGGCATCTGCTGGGGACCTGACCGCCGTACGGCATCAGGAGAGGGCGGCCGCCGGTGGCAGACGCAGGGCGATCATGGCGATGTCGTCCTCTCCCGTCAGGGGCATCCCGGTGAGCAGTTCGTCGCAGAACCGGCCCAGGGGTGCGCGGGCGAGCGGCTCGGCGCACCGCCGCAGCCGTTCGAGCCCGTCGCCGATGTCCTCGCCCCGCCGTTCGACGAGGCCGTCGGTGTAGAGCAGCAGGGTGGCGTGCGGCGGCAGCGGCTCCACGGCGCTGGCCCACGGCCTGTCGTGATCCAGGCCGAGGAGGGGGTTGCGCCCGTCCCGCAGAAAGCGGCTCCGCCCGTCGCCGGTCACCAGCAACGGCGGCGGATGCCCGGCCACCGAGTAGGCCAGCCGCCAGCCGCCCTCCTCGTCCCTCTCGGCGCGGGTCAGGGCGCAGGTCGCGGTGCTCTCGCCGTTCAGGGTCCCCAGGGCCGTGTTGAGCCGCCGCAGGACGTGCCCGGGGGACTCGTCGCGGTCGACGGCGAGCGCCCGCAGCATGTTCCGCACCTGGCTCATGCACACGGCCGCGGCGAGGTCGTGCCCGGCCACGTCACCGATCACCAGGTCGAGGGCGCCGCCGGACGGCACGAACGCGTCGTACCAGTCTCCGCCGATCTCCGCGGCGGTCGGGCTCGCCTGGTAGCGCGCGGCGATCTCCAGGCCGGGCACCCGGGGCGGCTCCGCCAGCAGGCTGTGCTGCAGGGCCAGCGCCACTCTCTGGTTGCGGCGGAACCGCAGGGCCTTGCTGACCGCGTCGTGCGTGTGGTCGAGCATCTCCCGCATCAACCGGACGTCGTCCGGCGCGATCGGAGGGCGGTCCCCGCAGACTCCGGTCACGACCACCGTCGCCACCTCGCCCTCGACGACGACCGGCATGATGGCCAGGCTGTGCTCCCCGGCCTCCTCGATCCAGGCCGTCACGTTGTCCGCGCAGGGGAACGGCGGCCGTCCCGGCGGGAAGGTCGCCTGCAGGGGCCGGCGCTGCCGCACCGCGCGTACGAACCCGCTGTCGGCGGGGTGGTACTCCTTGCGCCGCGCCGGCAGGCTCGGCAGCCCCTCCCGTACGGCGGAGGCGACGCGCTCGGTGACGATCGACGCGGGCGGCGCGCCGATCGCCTCGGGCAGCAGGTAGACGTAGCACGAGTCGGCCAGCTCCGGCACGATCACGTTGGCGAACTCCTGGCACATCTCCTCCAGGTTGGAGATGTCGCTCGCCGCGGCGGCGGCGCGGTCCAGCAGCCGGCGACGCCGGGCCTCCTGCCACTCCTGCTCGACGTCGGTGGAGGCGCCCACCCACTCCACCACCTCGCCGTCCTCGTGCACGGGCACGGCCCGGTAGCGGACGTGACGGTAGCGGCCGTCGGGGGTGCGGACGCGGTAGATCTGCTCGTAGAGCGAGACGGCCTCTTCGGTGGCCCTGTCCCAGGACTCCACGGCGGCCGCGCGGTCCTCGGGGTGGACGGCCCGGAACCACCCGTCGCCGAGGCTCTCCTCCACGCTCTGCCCCGTCAGCCGCTGCCAGCCCTGGCTCATCTCCCTGGCCTCGCCGTGCGGGCCGGTCACCCACACCAGGTGCGCGTCCGCCCACACCATGCTCTGGTAGCGGCGCTGGATGCGGCGCCACTCCTTCTCCATGACCCGGACGCGCCGGGCGGCGGCGAGATGCGCCGTGATCTCCTGGACCACCGCCAGCAGACCGTTCTCCCCGCACGTGAGGGGCACCCTGGACAGGCTCAGGCGGAAGGAGCCCTCGCGGGACGCCCCGCCGGGACCGGTCACCGTGACGACGACCTCGTCGAGGCACGCCGCCTCCCCCGTCTTCAGGACGTGGCCGAGCGTGCCGGGCGAGAGCCGCCGGACGAGGCCGGGGAGGGCCTCCCGGACGGGCGTCCCGGCCGGCCACCCGCCGGCCGCACGGTCGCCGCACGTCCACCCGTCGACCGACCACTCACCGTCCGGCCGCTCGCCGAACATGGCGGCGACGGCGGCGTTCGTGTAGACGAGCCGATGGTCCTCGCCCCGGGTCACCAGGACCCCGACCGGCGCCTGGTCGAACAGGTCCAGTGGAATGCGGCTGGTCTCTCGTTCGTGGCCGACGTGCACTGACTCAATCCCCCGGTCGCATCGCGCGCGGACCACCGGTGGTCCGGGAGGCGCCCCGGCGATTCGCTTTCCCGATGGTTGCACACGTTTGCGCAGTTCAGGGTGGAGTTTCGCGCTGTTTACCCCGTCATGACGGGCACAAGACGAACGGCGCCCGGGAACCCGAGCGCCGTCCACAGTGCTGAACCTGCGTGAGCCTTGCTTGAACGATCCCGCTTGAACGTTCCTGCCGGAACGCCCTTGCAGAGACGACAACGCCGGCGACGACCACAGGGCCGGCCGTCGCCGGACCCCGCGGGCCGGTTACTTCTTCTTGGCGGCCTTGCCGCCCGCGTTGACCTGCTCCTTGAAGTCCGCGCCAGGGCGGAACCTTGGCGCCCAGCTCTCCTCCACCTTGATCGGGTCGCCTGTGGAGGGGTTGCGAGCCGTACGGGCGGGCTTGTGCACCATCTCGAAGGCGCCGAAGCCGGTGATCGAGACCTTGTCGCCACTGGCGACGGCACCCTGGATGGCGTCGAGGACGGCGTTGACGGCCTCGGTGGCCGTCTTCTTGTCACCGACACGATCCGTGATCGCGTCGACGAGTTCCTTCTTGTTCATTTCGGTTCCTCCCCCTTACGCGCTTGAAATTAGGGGACGAGGTCGCGGGACTCAATCACCGGGGGGCATGTTTCGCCTGCTCGGCGTGTCGGATGCGCCGTCCAGATAGGCGATGAAGACGTCCAGCCGGGCGGCCGCATGGGCTATGTCCCGCTTTGCCACGTCACAGATAGCAAGCAGCCGTCGCGCCAGGCGGGCCTGCTCCTCCTGTGGTAAGGCTAACGCCCTGACGCGGCGGTGCGCATCACGCAGTCGCCGCGCCAGCAGCGCGTCTTCGGTCTGAGGCTCGTTCAGACGGTCGTCGGCAGCCATGGCTGCCGCCCATTCTCGTACTCCTCGATGGCGTCCGCGTGACGCAGGGTCAGGCCGATGTCGTCGAGACCCTCCAGCAGCCGCCAGCGGGTGTAGTCGTCGATCTCGAACGACGCGACCAGGTCCCCCGCGCGCACCTGGCGTTCCACGAGGTCGACGGTGATCTCCGTCTTCGGGTCGGCCTCCACCGCGTCCTGCAGGCTCTTGACGACGTCCTCGGGCAGGACGACCGGCAGCAGGCCCATCTTGGTGGAGTTGTTGCGGAAGATGTCGCCGAACCGCGAGGCGATCACGGCGCGGAAGCCGTACTGCTGCAGGGCCCAGACGGCGTGCTCACGCGAGGAGCCGGTGCCGAAGTCGGGTCCGGAGACGAGGATCGACGCGCCCTCGTACGCCGGGTCGTTGAGCACGAACGACGGGTCCTCCCGCCAGGCGGCGAACAGGCCCTTCTCGAAGCCCGTACGGCTGACCTGCTTGAGCCAGACGGCCGGGATGATCTGGTCGGTGTCCACGTTGCTGCGGCGCAGCGGCACGGCCCGGCCGGTGTGCGTGGTGAAGGCGTCCATGATGATCTTCTCCTGGGACGTGGGCGGACTAGAGGTCGGCGGGGGCGGTCAGCCGGCCGGTCACCGCGGTCGCCGCCGCGACCTGCGGCGACACGAGATGGGTGCGCCCGCCCTTGCCCTGGCGGCCCTCGAAGTTGCGGTTGGAGGTCGAGGCGCTGCGCTCACCCGGCTTCAGCGTGTCGGGGTTCATGCCGAGGCACATCGAGCAGCCGGCCTCGCGCCACTCGGCGCCGGCCGCTGTGAAGACCTCGTGCAGGCCCTCCTCCTCCGCGGCCTTCTTGACCCCCATGGAGCCCGGGACGATCAGCGTACGGGTGACGACCGAGCGGCCGCGCAGGATCTCGGCGGCGGCGCGCAGGTCCTCGATGCGGCCGTTGGTGCACGATCCCACGAAGACCGTGTCGACCTGGACGTCGCGCAGCGGCGTGCCGGCGGTGAGGCCCATGTACTCCAGCGCCCGCTCGGCGGCGGCCCGCTCGACCGGGTCGGCGAACTGCTCGGGCGACGGCACGGCGGCGCCGAGCGGCGCACCCTGCCCCGGGTTGGTGCCCCAGGTGACGAACGGCGTGAGGGTCGCGGCGTCGATCTCCACGACCTTGTCGAACACGGCGTCGTCGTCGGTGCGCAGCGTCTTCCAGTACTCGACCGCCCGGTCCCAGGCCTCGCCGGAAGGCGCGTGCGCACGGCCGCGCAGGTACTCGAACGTGGTCTCGTCGGGGGCGATCAGGCCCGCCCGCGCGCCGGCCTCGATCGACATGTTGCAGACGGTCATGCGGCCCTCCATGGAGAGCCTGCGCACGGCCTCGCCGCGGTACTCGACGATGTGACCCTGCCCGCCGCCGGTGCCGATCTTCGCGATGATCGCGAGGATCAGGTCCTTGGCGGTCACGCCGACCGGAAGCTCGCCCTTGACCTCGATGGCCATCGTCTTGGGCCGGTAGGCGGGCAGCGTCTGGGTGGCCAGCACGTGCTCGACCTCGGAGGTGCCGATGCCGAACGCGATGGCCCCGAACGCGCCGTGGGTCGAGGTGTGCGAGTCGCCGCAGACGATGGTCATGCCGGGCTGGGTCAGCCCGAACTGCGGGCCGATGATGTGCACCACGCCCTGGCCGGCGTCGCCCATCGGGTGCAGGCGGACACCGAACTCGGCGGCGTTCTTGCGCAGCGTCTCGACCTGCGCACGCGACACCGGGTCGGCGATCGGCCCGAGCACGGTCGGCACGTTGTGGTCCTCGGTGGCGATCGTGAGCTCCGGACGGCGCACGGGACGGCCGGCCATGCGCAGGCCGTCGAACGCCTGCGGGCTGGTCACCTCGTGGATGAGGTGCAGGTCGATGTAGAGCAGGTCGGGCTCGCCCTCGGCCCGGCGTACGACGTGCTGCTCCCAGACTTTCTCAGCCAGTGTTCGACCCATGGTTGACGCCTCCTCGCGCTCAGGCCCCCGGCAATGTCTCTCATGATGAGACGGATATATCGGGATATGGACAGTCTATCTAGTTATCCCCACCATTGCGTTTGCATCTCGTATGGCGAGACGGCAGTATCGGGGTATGGACAACTCTAGCGGGGTCGGAGTACTCGACAAGGCGGTTCTCGTGCTAAACGCCCTGGAGGCGGGCCCCGCTTCCCTGGCACAGCTCGTCCAGGCGACCGGTCTGGCCAGGCCCACGGCCCACCGGCTGGCGGTCGCCCTGGAGCACCACCGCATCGTCTCCCGCGACACGCAGGGCCGCTTCATCCTCGGCCCCCGGCTCTCGGAGCTGTCCACCGCCGCGGGCGAGGACCGCCTGCTGGCCGTCGCCGGGCCGGTGCTCATCCAGCTCCGCGACCTCACCGGCGAGAGCGCCCAACTCTACCGCCGCCAGGGCGACGAGCGGGTCTGCGTGGCCGCCGCCGAGCGCGCGAGCGGCCTGCGCGACACCGTGCCCGTCGGCTCCGCGCTGCCCATGACCGCCGGGTCCGCCGCGCAGATCCTGCTCGCCTGGGAGGAGCCCGACCGGCTGCACCGCGGCCTGCGCGGCGCCAAGTTCACCGCCGCCACGCTCGCGAGCGTACGCAGGAGGGGCTGGGCGCACAGCGTCGGCGAGCGCGAGCAGGGCGTGGCGAGCGTGTCGGCGCCCATCCGCGGCGCGGGCGGCAAGGTGATCGCCGCGGTCTCCGTGTCCGGGCCCATCGAGCGGCTGACCCGTACGCCCGGCCGCATGCACGCCGCGCCGGTCGTCACCGCGGCCGAGCGGATCACCGAGGCCATGCGCCGGGCGAACTGAACCCGCGAACCGGGTGCAACTGAGGGGCCGAACTGATTGGAGAGCGGCCTCCCGATAGCCCTAGGCTGGCGGGGTGACAGATCGCATCGAGGCAGCCGCCGCTGAACTGCGCCCCCTGCTCCAAGAATTCATCCTCTGGACGCCGGGCAACGCGCCGGGCAGCGACCCCGATCTCGTGGGTCCGGTGGCACTGTGGCATCGCCTGATCGCCCGTACCGACGTCGGGCTCTGGAAGCGCGGCGATCTGCGCACGATCCTCCTCGAACGCATGCCCCAGGTCGTGGAGGACCCCGACGCCGCGGCGGACGGGATGATCCCGGCCGTCCGGGCCTACCTGACCTTCCTGTCCGGCACCGGACGGCTCACGCCCGGCTCGGACTCCCTGGAGACCCTGCTGGCCGAGCTGGACGAGGTCGAGGACGACTTCGTGGAGGCGATGGAGGACGTCATCGCCGAACGCGACTGGGACGAGGAGGAGGACGAGCTCGACGAGGAGGGGTCCGACGAGGGCCTCGGCGACTTCGAGCCGTTCGCCGACGAGATCGCGGCGCTGCCCACGGTCCGGCTGCGCCCCGACGTCGAGCTGGCCGAGGCGGCGCGCGGGGTCACGCTCATCGCCCAGGCCCGCGACCTGGCCCTGTGGGTCGGCACCGGGCGCAAGGTGGGCGAGGAGACCCTGCTCGGCGAGGCCGAGGTGGACGAGGCCGTGCGCACGATCGGCCTGTCCGACGCGCGCAACATCTGGAACCTCTGGAACCTCGCCATCGACCTGGAGTTCCTCGCCCCCGACGGCGACGACACGGTCAGCGTCGACTCCGACACCGAGGGCTGGCCCTACGAGGACGACGACGACGTCCTCGACGTCTGGATGCTCGGCCTGCACTCGGTCGACTACGGCGACCCCGAGCTGGACGACGACGACCTCACGCTGGCCCTCTCCGGCCTGACCCGTGCGCTGCTCGTCCGCCTGCTGCTGGCGGGGGGCGGCCGGCGGGTGCCCGAGCTGCGTGAGGAACTGGCCGAGGCGGCGGCCGAGTACGACGATCTCGGCGCCGACGCCTGGGCCGCCGCGGGCGACCCGCTCGCCTCCGTCCTCGCCTGGCTGACCGGGTACGGCATGGTGACCGTCGAGAACGACACGGTGACCCTGACGCCGCTCGGCGCCGAGGGCCTCGTCCACCTGCTGGACGACGAGGACATCGAGGTCGACGCCCGGCCCGCGATCGACGCGATGACCGCCCTCGACCTGCTGTCGTTCAGCGCGGACATGTCCGAGGAGGAGGCCGACGAGGAGTTCGCCGCCTGGCTCGCCCTGCGCGACCCTGCGCGGGCCGCCGCCGAGCTGCTGGGCGCCGCCGCCGAGGAGGAGGCGGACGCCCTGGTCCGGGTGCAGGCGGCCAGCCTGGTGGGCTCGCTGGGCGAGGCCGCCATACCGGCCTGGCAGGAGGCGCTGAAGGAGCCGTCCCTGCGGCCGTACGCGGCGACGCACCTCACCCAGATGGACGTCGAGGACGCCCCCGAGCCCACGCAGGCGGATACCCACTGGCTGATCCTGGACATGTGGACGATCTCCGCGGGGCTCGGCCGGCCGGAGTTCGTGTCCAGCCTGCACGACATCGGCCCGGCGCCGACGCTCATCGGGCTGCTCGACGTGATCTGGAAGGTCCGGCACCCGCACCTGGAGGAGCTGCTGGAGCTCATCGACGAGGCCCACCCGGACAAGCAGGTGGGCAAGGCCGCCAAGCGGGCCCTGTTCAAGGCGCGCTCGGGACGATGACCGGCCTCACCCCGTCGTAGGCGAGCCCGGCCTCCGGCTCCGGCCGGGCCCGTCGGAGGGGTGCGATCAGCTCGGCGACCCGGTCGAGCTGGTCGCGCTGGCCGTGCAGGCTCAGCGCGCCCAGGCGGACGACCAGGTGCCGCGCCCCGGCGGCCACGTAGCGGCACAGGCCCGCGAGCACCTGATCGGCGGTGCCGGTGACGACCGCCTGGATCCGCTCCAGTTCCTCCAGCGGCATGCCGTACGCGGCCCGTGCGTACGCGTCGAGGGCCCGGCGACCGGCCTCGGGGCCGTCCTCGTCGATCCACACGGAGACGAACAGGGCCGGGGTGACGTCCTCGGGCCGCCGGCCCGCCGTGCCCGCCGCTTCCCGTACGACCGCGAGCCCGGCGGCGTAGTCGGCCGGGTCGGGTGGATAGGGCAGCCACCCGTCGTAGTGCCGTCCCGCGCGGGCGAGCGCGGCCGGTGTGGCGCCGCCGAGCCAGATCGGCGGCCCGCCGGGGCGGAACGGCCGGGTGGCGGGCGGGATGTCGTCGAATCGGAGGATCTCGCCGCGGAAGGAGGTCTCGCCCTTCCACAGCGCGCGCCAGAGCGCCACGGTCTCGTCGAGGCGCGTGAAGCGGCGCTCCCACGGCACCTCCGACAGGGTGTAGAACGGCCGGCCGAACCGGCCGGGGAACCCGGCGCCGACCGCGACCGTCAGCCGGCCCCCGCTGAGCAGGTCGATCGACGCGAGGGACTGGGCGGCCTGGATCGGCCGTCGCAGGAAGGGCAGCAGCGCGCCCGTCCCCAGGGTCACGTGGCCGGTCGCCGGGGCGAGCGCCGCCAGCATGGTCAGCGCCTCGACGCGCGGGCTGATCAGGGAGTCGTTGACGAAGAGCGAGGAGAACCCCGCGCGTTCCGCCTGGCGGCCGAGGGCGACCAGCTCTCTGGGATCGCCGTCCGCGCCCCACTGGGCGGTTCCGGTCGGAAGCAGTACACCGATATCCATGCCGGCGATGCTCGCGATCCGCGCGGGCCGGCGGCAATTCCCCGCAGGGAATGGCCGGGACGCCGCGGATGCCGCTAAAAGGGTCACCGTGGACTTCCCCCGCGCGCTCCGCGACCGCCGGACCCGCCGTCGCCTCAGCCAGCTGGAGCTGGCGCTGCGGGCGGGCACCACCCAGCGGCACCTCAGCTTCATCGAGTCCGGCAGGTCCGTGCCCGGCCGGAACATGGTCGTACGGCTCGCCGAAGGGCTCGAACTGCCGCTGCGCGAACGCAACGAACTGCTCGCGGCGGCCGGGTACGCCCCCGCCTATCCGGAAAGCCCGCTCGACGACCCGGTGCTCGCCCCGGTGCGCACGGCGATCGGCCACATCCTGCGCGGGCACCTGCCATACCCCGCGCTGGTCGTGGACCGCGACGGCGGCCTGATCGCCGCGAACGAGGCCTTCGGCCTGCTCACCGAGGGCGCGGATCCCGAGCTGCTCGGCGCCGGGGCGAACGTGTACCGCCTCGCGCTGCATCCGCGCGGCCTGGCGCCGCGCATAGGGAACCTCGCCGAATGGGCCCGGCACATCCTGACGCGCCTTGGTCACCTGCCGGAGCTGCGCGACGAGCTGACGCGGTACGTGCCCGCGCCGGAGCCGTCCGCCGGGCAGCTCGGCTTCGCGGTGCCGCTCCACCTGCGCACCTCGCTCGGCGAGCTGCGTCTCATGACGACCGTGACGACCTTCGCCACCGCCGTCGACGTCACGCTCTCCGAGTTGAAACTGGAGGCGTTCCTGCCGGTGGACACCACGACGGCCGGGATCCTCCGGACGTTCGCCGGCGGAACGGACGGCACCGGACCCGGGGCGGCGCCGGGCCGGGCTCAGGAGCCCGGATGACCGGCCGGTGGCCGGGGCCGGTCTTAGGCTGGTTTTCGTGACGCCCGTATCGCTGGCCGTGGAGGCGGTCCCGGAACTGGAGCAGGCGGTGGACCTCGGCATCGCGCTGGTGCTGTCGGCCGCCATCGGGGCGGAACGGGAGATCCGGCAGAAGAGCGCCGGGCTGCGCACGCACACACTCGTGGGGTTCGGGGCCGCGCTGTTCATGCTCGTGTCCAAGCACGGCTTCTCCGACGTCCTCGGTGAGCACGTCACACTCGATCCGTCCCGGGTGGCCGCCCAGATCATCTCCGGCATCGGTTTCATCGGCGGTGGACTGATCTTCGTGCGGCGCGACGCGGTGAAGGGACTGACCACCGCCGCCGCCGTCTGGCTCACCGCCGGTGTGGGCATGGCCGCGGGCGCCGGTCTGTGGCTGCTGGCCGCCCTGGCGACCGTGGGGCACTTCGTCGTGATGCTCGGGCTCACCCCGCTGGCCGCCCGGTTCCCCCGCTCCCGGCACACGCCGTATGCCCTGACGCTGTCCTACGTCGACGGCCGCGGCGCGTTCTCCCGGATCCTGACCGAGTGCGGCGCACGCGACTTCGCCGTGAGCGAGCTGTCGCTCGAACAGCCCGGCGAACTCCGCGAGGGCCGTACGGTCACCGTCTCCATGACGGTCCACGGCCCCGGCTCGATCGGCGACCTCACCGCCGCGCTCGC
This sequence comes from Microbispora sp. H10885, assembly GCF_014161415.1. NCBI lineage: Bacteria > Bacillati > Actinomycetota > Actinomycetes > Streptosporangiales > Streptosporangiaceae > Microbispora > Microbispora sp. H10885. Next base: position 480,235 of record NZ_JABBWY010000005.1, read on the forward strand.
CGGCATCGACGGCGTGCTGACCGTCTCCAGCCTGGACGCCGGCGCCCGGCATCTCTAGGGCACGACACGGAACCCGGGCCGTGCGTCCGCGGCTCTCGCGCCGTCAGCTCTCCGCCTCCAGCAGACCGAGCTCGCGCAGGCTCTCGGCCGTCTGCACGATCGCCGTCTCGGCGGGGCGCGGACGCCATCCGAGCTCGTCGCGGGCTCGATCGTTGTGGATGACCGGCCGTGGCGGTTCGTCCCCCGGCGCCTCCCGCGTCGGAACCCGTGCGGCGAGCGTACCGAGCCGCCGGCGCAGGATCTCGGCCACCTCCAGAAAGCTCAGCACCGGACCGTCGGCGACGGCCAGGAAGCGCTTGCCCGCGGCCTCGGGCGCGGCCATGGCGCGGATGTGCAGGTCGGCCACGTCGCGCACGTCGACGACGCCGAAGCGCTGCCGGGGCGCGACGCTCATGCTCCCGTCGAGCATCGCCTTGACCAGCTGGGTCGAGGAGCGCAGGCCGGTCGTCAGGGTAGGCCCGAGGATGGCGGTCGGGTTGACCACGACGAGTTCGGTGTCGCCGCCTTCGCGCTTCGTCCAGTCCCACGCGGCCCGCTCGGCGATCGTCTTCGAGCGTGGGTAGGGCGCCAGCCCCGGCATGTCGGGGTCGGTCCAGTCGGCCTCGGTGAACTCGGCGCCGGGCTTGGGGGTGTATCCGACCGCGGCGAAGGACGAGGTGAGCACGACGCGCCGGACGCCCGCGTCCCGCGCGGCGCGCAGCACCCGCAACGCACCGTCACGGGCGGGGACGATCAGCTCGTCGGGGTCCTCCGGCTGGACGACGGGGATGGGCGACGCGACGTGATGGACCTCGTCGCAACCCGCCAGCGCGGCGGCCCACCCGTCGTCGGTCGTCAGCTCCGCGGCGACGACTTCCAAGCCGGCGTCGTCGGCACCGCCGCGACGCACCGCCGCGCGCAGCTCCGCCTCGCGGGCCGCCGAGCGCGCCGTGGCACGCACCTCGCCACCGGCCCGCAGCAGCGCGGCGACCAGATGCGTGCCCAGGTAACCGGACCCGCCGGTGACCAGAACCCGGCTCATCGCGGCAGCTCCAGACGGCCCACCGCGTCCACGACTCGCCGCATCGCCTCGGCCTCCGCGCCGGCGTCGCCCCGGTCGCGGGCGTCCCACAGATCCGCCTTCTCGCGCAGGTAGCCGAGCCGCGCCCGCTGAGCGGAGATCTCGGCCTCGATCCGCTCGGCCTGTCGCAGCAGCAGGTCGCGCTGCTCCGCCGCCGCGGCCCGCCCGCGCGTGCGGTTGGCCAGGTAGGTACGCATGGCCTCGATGCCCATGCCGACCGCGCGAAGGCAGGCCAGCACCTCGATCACCTCAAGGTCCTCGTCCTGGTAGCGGCGATGTCCGCTGCTCTCGTCACGGCCGATCGGCCCGACCAGCCCGGCCTCTTCGTAGTAGCGCAGCGTCGGCTCACTCAGCCCGCTGTGCCGGGAAACGTCCTGGATGGTGAAGCTCGTCATGCGCCCAGCAGAACATCCCTCAAGCGCTTGAAGTCAACCGCGGACCGTCGGTCCCTTGTAACGACGAAACCCCCGGCACGGGGAGGTGCCGAGGGTTTCGGTGAGGTAGCCCCGACCGGATTCGCGCCCGCACTGCGGGCCATGAACAGGGTGCGGCGTCCTCGTAACGACGAAACCCCCGGCACGGGGAGGTGCCGAGGGTTTCGGAGAGGTAGCCCCGACCGGATTCGCGCCCGCACTGCGGGCCATGAACAGGGTGCGGCGTCCTCGTAACGACGAAACCCCCGGCACGGGGAGGTGCCGAGGGTTTCGGTGAGGTAGCCCCGACCGGATTCGAACCGGCGCTACCGCCTTGAGAGGGCGGCGTCCTAGGCCACTAGACGACGGAGCCGAGTGCAGTGAAGTAGTCCCGAGCGGATTCGAACCGCCGTTACCGCCTTGAGAGGGCGGCGTCCTAGGCCACTAGACGACGGGACCATGCACTGCGCTGCTTCCAGCAGAATCCCTTGGGGGGATCCAGCTGGGGTACCAGGACTCGAACCTAGACTAACGGAGCCAGAATCCGTCGGGCTGCCAATTACCCCATACCCCATCTGCTCGCGGGGGCCTCGCGGCTCCCGCTTGCGACTCCGAAAGGATAGCCCAGCTTGCGACCCACTACCAAAACGATTGCGGCGCGCCCCGCGATCTCGTGATCCGATCCTCCCGGGCGAAGGCTCCGGCGCTTCTGTGCGAGGCTGGGACAAACGCCAGCGCCACGTGAGGAGCCGCCCGCCATGACCTCGGCCGCGAACCCCTTCCTCAGCCCCAGCGACCTGCCGTACGGGCTGCCTCCGTTCGAGGAGATCAGGGAGGAGCACTACGCGCCGGCGTTCGAGCAGGGCATGGCCGAGCACCTCGCGGAGGTCGAGGCGATCGCCGCGAATCCGGAGCCTCCGACGTTCGAGAACACCATCGAGGCGATGGAGAGGTCGGGCGGGCTGCTCGACCGCGTCTCGGCGGTGTTCTTCAACCAGGCGTCGTCCGACACCACTCCGGGCGTGCAGGAGATCCAGCAGGCCGTCACGCCCAGGCTCGCCCAGCACGCCGACGCGATCCACCTCGACCGGAGGCTGTTCGAGCGCGTCCAGGCGGTCGAGGCGGCCGACGAGGAGCAGCGGTGGCTGCTGAAGCGCTACCTCACCGACTTCACCCGCGCGGGCGCCACGCTTGACAAGCGTGACCAGGACCGGCTCAGGGAGATCAACGAGCGGCTCTCGGCCCTCGGGACCACGTTCCAGCAGAACCTGCTCGCCGACACCAACGAGCGCGCGGTGGTGGTCGAGGACGTCGCCGAGCTCGACGGGCTCTCGCCGGACGCCGTCCAGGCGCTCGCCGACCAGGCCGGGGAGCGCGGCCTGCACGGCAGCTACCTGATCTCGCTGGTCCTGCCCACCGGTCAGCCCGCCCTGGCCGAGCTGACCGACCGGTCCCTGCGCGAGCGGATCTACCGCGCCTCCGCCGGACGCGGCGCCGGGAACGCCGGCCTCATCAGGGAGATGGCCGCCCTGCGCCGGGAGCGGGCGCGGCTGCTCGGCTACGAGAACCACGCGGAGTACGTCCTGGCCGACCAGACCGCGGGCACGACGCGGGCCGTGACCGAGATGCTGGACCGGCTCGTGCCGCCCGCCGTGGCCAACGCCCGCAAGGAGCAGGCCGACCTGGAGGAGATCGCCGGGCACCCGATCGAGCCGTGGGACTGGGCGTTCTACGCGGAGAAGGTGCGCAAGGCCCGCCACGACATCGACAGCCGCCGCATGCGGCCGTACTTCGAGCTGAACACCGTGCTGGAGAAGGGCGTCTTCAACGCGGCGACGCGCCTCTACGGCGTCACCTTCCACGAGCGCCCGGACCTGCGGGGCTACCACCCGGAGGTGCGGGTCTTCGAGGTGCGGGACGAGGACGGCTCGCCGCTGGGCCTGTTCCTGGGCGACTTCCACACCAGGGCGTCCAAGCGGGGCGGGGCGTGGATGAACAGCCTCGTGAAGCAGTCGGGCCTGGAGGGCACCCGGCCGGTGGTGGTCAACAACCTCAACATCGTCAGGGGCGAGCCGACCCTCATGACGTTCGACGAGGTCAACACGATGTTCCACGAGTTCGGGCACGCGCTGCACGGCCTGTTCTCCGACGTGCGGTTCCCCCGGTTCTCCGGTACGGCCGTGCCGCGCGACTTCGTGGAGTATCCCTCGCAGGTCAACGAGATGTGGGCGACGCATCCGGAGATCCTGGCGGAGTACGCGCGGCACCACGAGACGGGCGAGCCGATGCCGCGCGACCTCGTCGACCGGATGCTGGAGACCCAGAAGTTCGGCCAGGGCTTCGCCACACTGGAGTACCTCGCCGCGACCCTGCTCGACTGGGCCTGGCACACGGCGTACGACGGCGACGAAGACGTGGAGGAGTTCGAGCGGCGGGCGCTCAGGGACGCCGGGGTGGACCTGCCCGCCGTCCCGCCGAGGTACCGCAGCACGTACTTCGCCCACATCTGGGCGGGCGGCTACAGCGCCGGCTACTACTCCTACATCTGGAGCGAAGTGCTCGACGCCGACACGGTCGAGTGGTTCGGCGAGAACGGCGGGCTGCGCCGGGAGAACGGGGACGCCTTCCGTGCGGCCCTGCTCTCCCGGGGCGGCAGCGTGGACTCGATGGCGGCGTTCCGGGCCTTCCGCGGCCGGGACCCGGAGATCGCCCCTCTCCTCGACCGCCGCGGCCTCCGCTGATCCCTCAGGGGATCAGGACGCGCCCTGGAGGCGGGTGAGGGCGGCGCGGAGGCGGTCGAGCGAACGCTCCCGGCCGAGCACCTCGATCGACTCGAAGAGCGGCAGGCCCACGGTCCGGCCGGTGATCGCCACCCGGACCGGCGCCTGCGCCTTGCCGAGCTTGAGGCCGTGGGCGAGGCCCACCTCCTCCAGCGCGGTCTTCAGCGAGTCGGGGTCCCAGCTCACCGTCTCCAGGCGCTCGGCGTACCCGGCGAGGATCGCGTCCGCCCCCGGCTTCATCGCCTTGTCCCAGGACTGCTGGTCGAAGACGGGCTCGTCCAGGAACAGGAAGTCGACGTTGGCGGTGACCTCCGACAGCACCGCGACCCGGGTCTGCACCAGGTCGGCCACGCGGGCGAACACGTCGCTGTCCCAGGACGGGTCGAGCCACGGCTCGCAGCGGGCGGCGAACACCTCGCGGGGCAGCGCCCGGATGTACTCGCCGTTGAAGGCCCGCAGCTTCTTCTCGTCGAAGAACGCCGGGGCCTGGTTCACGTCCTCCAGCCGGAACAGCGGCATCATCTCCGACCACGGCATGATCTCGCGGTCGTCGCCCGGCCCCCAGCCGAGCAGCATCAGGTAGTTGACCATCGCCTCGGCGAGGTAGCCCTCGTCGCGGTAGGACTCCAGGGCGACCTTGTCACGCCGCTTGGACAGCTTCTGCCGCTTCTCGTTGACGATCACGGGCACGTGCGCCCAGACCGGCGGCTCGGCGCCGAGCGCCCGCCACAGCAACTGCTGCTTGGGCGTGTTCGACAGGTGCTCCTCGGCGCGGACCACGTGGTCGATCCGCATCTCCATGTCGTCGACCACGTTGGCGAGGATGAACAGCGGCGAGCCGTCCCCCCGGACGATGACGAAGTCCTCCATTGCGGCGTTCGGGAACTCCACCCGCCCACGGACCTTGTCGTCCACGACCGTCACGCCCTCGTCGGGCGTGCGGAACCGCACGGCGCCCTCGGTCAGGCCGAGGTCGCGGCAGTGCCCGTCGTAGCCCTGGTGCTCGGAGCCGGTCCTGGCCTTCACGTCGTCCCGCGTGCAGGTGCAGTGGTAGGCCTTGCCGTCCTTGAGCAGCTTCGCGGCCGCCTCGCGGTGCTGCTGCTCGTACGCCGACTGGAAGTAGGGCCCCTCGAACCGGGGCGAGTCGCCGTTGATGCCGATCCAGGCGAGGGCCGAGATGATGCCCTCGGTCCATTCCGGCCGGTTGCGCGCGGCGTCCGTGTCCTCGATGCGCAGCACGAACGTGCCGCCGGACCGCTCGGCGATCGCCCAGTTGAAAAGCGCCGAACGAGCGCCACCGACGTGGAACATGCCGGTGGGCGAAGGGGCGAAGCGCACCCTAGTCACGTGAGATCACCCGGTTAGTGAGAGTTCCGATTCCTTCGATGGAGACCCCGACCTCGTCGCCGACGGACATCGGGCCCACCCCGGCGGGGGTGCCGGTCAGGATGACGTCGCCGGGCAGCAGGGTCATGACCGCGCTCACGTACGCGACGAGCGCGGGGATGTCGTGCAGCAGGAGGGAGGTGCGGGCGCTCTGCCTGACCTCGCCGTTGAGCGTGGTCGTGATCGCCAGGTCGGCCGGGTCGAGCTCGGTCTCGATCCAGGGGCCGAGCGGGCAGAACGTGTCGAAGCCCTTGGCCCTGGCCCACTGGCCGTCCCTGGCCTGCAGGTCGCGTGCGGTCACGTCGTTCGCACAGGTGTAGCCGAAGATCACCTCACCGGCCCGCTCGGCCGGCACGTCGCGGCAGAGCCGGCCGATCACCACGGCGAGCTCGCCCTCGAAGTCGACCCGCTCCGACAGCTTCCCCGGGTACGCGATCGCCTCCGACGGCCCGATCACGGTCGTGTTGGGCTTGAGGAACACGACCGGCTCGGCCGGGGGCTCGCCGCCCATCTCCCTGGCGTGGTCGGCGTAGTTCTTGCCGATTGCGATGATCTTGCTGGGCAACATGGGGGCGACCAGGCGGACCTCGGCCAGCGGGAACCGCTCACCGGTGAACTCCACCCCGTGGAAGGGGTGCCCGCCGATCCTGGCGATGACCTGCTCGCCCTCTTCCACCACGCCGAAGGCGACCTGGTCGCCCATCGAGAACCTCGCGATACGCACGTCACGAGCCTAGTGGGGTACGCCCAATGGACGTGCTTAAGGTGGTCTGCTGTCGGATGAAGTCGAGCGTACGGGAGTCGATGTGCCTTCGGTCGTGAAGATCAACGTGCTGACGGTGCCCGAGGAGATGCGGCGCGAACTGGAGCAGCGGTTCGCGGGCCGGGCCGGGATGGTGGAGTCCGCCGACGGGTTCGAGTGGTTCGAGCTGCTGCGGCCGGTCGAGGGCGGCGACCGCTACCTGGTCTACACCCGCTGGCGCAGCGAGGAGGACTTCCGGCGCTGGCAGGAGAGCCAGGCGTTCCAGGCGGGACACGCGCGGGCCGCGGCCGAGGCCGCCGCACAGGGGGAGAACCAGGGCCACGGACACGGGCACGGGCAGGGTCACGGCCACGGGCACGGCGGTCCCGCCGCGACCGGCTCCGAGCTGTGGTCCTTCGAGGTGGTCGAGAGCGCCGGGCCCAAGGAGGGCTGACCCGGCCGGGCCGCCCGGTCGCACCGGGCGGCCGGCCAGGCGGCGGGATCAGGCGTCCAGGGGGTCGGCGTCCAGGGGGTTGGCGGCGATCCGGGCGCCGACGCCGCCGTCGACGGAGCGGGCCGCCGCGCAGCCCGGCTTGCGCCGCGCCTGCTCCTCGAAGGCGGCCAGGAACTCCGCGCCGAACCCGAGCCGGGGATAGCGGCTCAGCACGGCGGCCCGGGCGTCCCCCGGGAACTCCCCGGGCCGCCGCCCGGACACGTCCCAGGACGTGGCGACCTGCAGGAGGTGCGACTCGGGGTCCTCCGACGCGGAGACGTCGTCGCGCATGTGCAGGACGATGATCTCCTCGGCCCGCGCGGCCCGCTCCGCCGGCCATCCCGCCGCCAGGCCGAAGACCCAGGCGAGACGTCCTCCCGCCTCCTCGAACGGCACGCGGTGGCTGTCGAACGTCTCGGTCAGCCCGGCGTCGTGCAGCAGGGACGACACGTAGTACATCTCGTCGTCGAAGCCGATCCCGTGCGCGCGAGCGTACCCGGCGCCCCACAGGTAGGACCTGATCGAGTGGTTGAGCAGCGCGGGCGGGCAGAACCTGGTCGCCGTGGCCAGCGCCGCCGCGGCGGCGGGAGTCTCGGGGAACGGTGCGAGCATGGCGACCAGGCTGGCAGACCCCGTCCGGGACGCACGAGCGGCCGGACGGCCGTTTCGCGCAAGGATCCGGCCAAGGACGGCAGGGCGCGTTCGCCACGGTGAGCGACGACGGAGGTACGGCGGGGCGATCACCGGGTGACGGCAGGGCGAAGACCGAGGTCAGTTGCGTAGTTGTGATCAAAGCGGCTTGACCAGATCATCAAAAACCGGACAGCATGGCGCACCCCTGCCCTGAATCCCGGAAGGAACCGGCGTGCCCCGCCGCCTCACCGCCCTCCTCCTGTCGGCCGCGCTCCCCCTGAGCGCGCTCGCCGCCACGACGGCCGTGCCCGCCGCGGCCCGGACGCCGCAGCGCACGCCGGAGTGCCAGGGGGACTGGCTGCCCGCCACCCCCACCTCCCCCGACATCATGAACGGCAGGCTGTCCTTCCTCGCTCTCCCCGCCGTCACCGTGGGCAAGGACGTCAACTGGCGCCTGGACCCGTACCGGAACCGGTCCTGGCAGATGGTGTTCCAGTCGCTGCGGTGGATGGGCCGGCTCGTGGCCGACTACGAGTCGACGGGCAAGACCGACTACCTCGACCGGGCCGTCGAGATCGCCAGGGACTGGGTCGCGGACAACCCGTACGGCGGCCGGACGACCGCCAGGTACGCCTGGGCCGAGCATCCCATCGCGCTGCGCGCCCCGGCCCTGGTGTGCCTGAGCAGGTACGTGAAGGAGCGCTGGCTCACGTCGAGCCTCGCCCTGCACGCGAAGCTGCTGGCGGACCCCAAGCACTACGAACTCGGCCACAACCACGGGCTCGACCAGGACATCGGCCTGCTGCGCATCGGCTGCCGCTACGGCAACCCGGCGTGGAAGAACCTCGCCGTACGCCGGATGGTCAAGTCGATGACGCTCGACATCGACGGGCAGGGCGCCCTGCGCGAGCAGGCGCCGCGCTACGCGATCTACGTGCACGACCGGCTCAGGGTGGCGGTCGACACGATCAAGGACTGCGGGATGAAGGTGCCCGCGGCGCTGGCGAGCCGCTGGGAGAGCCTGCCCCGGCACATCAGCGCCGCGACCCAGCCGAACGGCTACATGGTGCCGATCGGCGACGGGCCCGCGGACGTCCAGCCCGCCGCGTTCGACCACGCCGACGCCACCGTGCAGGTCTTCGACGCGGGATACGTCTTCGGCCGTACGGCCTGGGCCGACCCGCAGTCGGCCTACTACTCGATCCGGTTCGGCCCGGCGCTGAAGTTCCACGGCCACGAGGACCACATGGGCGTCACCTACTACGCCCAGGGCCGCTCGATCCTCACGGAGGCGGGCTTCCACTCCTACGAGAACACGCCGTACCGGCGGTGGACGCTGAGCCCGGAGGCCCACAACGTGCCGGTCCTCGTGGGCCGGAGGTTCCGGGGGCACACCCCCACCAAGCTCGTGCGCCGGTCGCTGGACAAGGAACGGCAGTCGTTCACGTTCACCGACCGGGCGTACGGCGTGGCGCGCACGCGGTCGGTGCTGGTCAGCCATCACCAGGACGTGATGGCGGTGCTCGACGGCGGCGGCGGCAAGCTGCGCAACCTGTGGCACCTCGCCCCGGACCTGAAGGTCGTGTCGAACGCGGGCGGCCGGGTGGTGGTCGCCGACGGCGGGTGGAAGGCGTCGATCGTCCAGCTCGCGATGCCGTCGTGCCGGCCGGTCGGAGGCCAGCGGGTGGTGCGCGGGCGGACCTCGCCCTACCAGGGCTGGATCTCGCCGGGATACATGCGCAAGGAGCCCGCCGGCGTGATCGTCTCGCCCGTGGCCCGCTCGCTGCTGACCGTGGTGGTGCCCGGGACCGACCGGCCGGATGTCACCTGCTCGGGACGCACGCTGATCGTGCACACTCCGGCCGGTCCGGTCACGCTGCGCACGAGTTCGTCCGGCACGCTGTCGTAGCCCTCCCCCTGGGGGCCGGCGGGCGGCTACCCGTAGACCGAAGGGGAGCCGGCCGCGACCTGCTTGGCCTTGTCCGGCACGTGGCCGAGCTTGCCGACCTCGTTGGCGAGCCCCTCCAGGACCGCGCGCAACTGCACCTGCGTGACGTCGGCGAACGTACGCAGGTAGGCGATCCGGCGCTCCAGCTCCTCTGCCTCGGCACTCTGGACCCCGTCGCCCGCGCGGTAGGCGCCGACCGCCTGGTTGGCCGCCTCCTCCGCCTGGCGCTGCGCCTCCGTCAGCATCTCCTCGTACTGCTGGCGGGCCTGGCCGACGATCCGCCGGGCGTAGTCCTCCGCCTCGGCGATCTGGGCGTCGGCGGTCTGCTGCGCGCGGGAGAGGATGTTGATCGCGTCGACGCTCGGGGTCTGCGGCCCGGTGGCCTGCTCGGGGTTGAGGCCGTGCTCCTTGTACCACTGCTTCATGCGGTCGATGTACGCCCGCAGGTCCGCCTTCTCCTTGTCGCTGGCGGCCATGTCGTCCGCGACCCGGTACAGGAACGCCCGGACCTCGTCCTCGCTGTAGCCACGGCGCCCAAGGGGGGTGCGCGTGAACTCGTGCTTGCGTACCCGATCCGGGGTGAGGGGCTGGCGCTCACCCGCCGGGCTTCCCCAAGGCATCTCCGCCGTCATGACTCCCGACCTCTGTCGCTCGTGAACTCGTCGAAGTGGATCTGCTCGGACGGCACGCCGGCGTCCAGCAGCCGTCCGTTCGTGGCCTGCACCATCTCCTCCGAGCCGCAGACGAAGACGTGCTGGCCACGCCATCCCTGTAACGCGACGTCCACGGCGTATCCGCGGGTGCCCCGGTAGAACGGGTCGTGGGAGACGACCGGGACGACGTTGAGCCAGGGGTGCTCGGCCGCCATCTTGCCCAGCGCCTCCAGGTCGTACAAGTCCCTCGACGTACGGGCGCCGACGACGAGGTCCACCCTGCGCGACGGGCCCTCGAAGGCGATCTGCTCCACCAGGGCCTTGAGCGGCGCGAGGCCGGTGCCGCCCGCGATCATGAGCAGGTCGCCCTGGACCTCCGGGGCGAGCGTCAGCCGTTCGCCCACGGCCGCGCCGACGCGCAGGACGTCGCCGCGGCGCGCGCCCATCACCAGTGCGGAGCTGAGCGCGCCGCCGTCGACCATGCGTACGTGCAGGTCGATGGTGTTGTCCTGGCGCGGGGCGTTGGCGAACGAGTAGAACCGCCAGATGCGCGGCCGCATGGAGTAGGAGATCGACGCCGACTGTCCCGGGCGGAAGGGGTACTGGTAGTTCAGCCGCGCCCGGATGACGGCGATGTCGAGCGTGCGGTTCTCCTGGCCGATGATCTCGGCCTCCCACCACGGCGGGGACACCTTCGCGGCCTCGTTGGACGCCTCGACCATCACCTGGGCGACCAGGTTGTAGGCCTGCGTCCAGTCGTGCGCGAGAGCGGGGGTCCACCGGTCGCCGAGGAAGTGTTCGAGCGTGGCGAGCAGGGCCTGGCCGACGGCGGGGTAGTGCGCGGCGGTCACCGCGAACTTGCGGTGGTCGCGGCCGAGCTGCTGGAGGAACGGGACGACGTCCTCCACCTGGTCGACGTTGCTGACGACGTGCCCGAGCGCGCCCACGAGCCGGTCGCGCTGACGCGCCATGGACACGGGGAACATGTCCCGCACGTCCGGATTCATCAGGAAAAGAACGGAGTAGAAGTACAGCGGCACCTGGTCACCCGAACGGGAGACGAGGTGCCAGCTGTCCTTGAGAGCCTGCGTGTCCACTCAGCCGGCCGTTTCCGCCGTCGTATCCGAGGGGCCGGCCACGATGGACGGCTTCACCTTGCCCAGCACCAGGCCGACGTCACGCAGGATGTCCTCGCCGACGCCGCCCGCCTCCAGGACGGCGAACAGGTGCTCGCCGACCTTGTCGTAGTGCTCGGACGTGACGCCCATGCCGGCGTGCGCCTCTCCGAGGTCACGGCCCTCGTACGGCTCCGGGCCGCCGAGGACGGAGCACAGCAGCACGACCATGTGCCGCTTCAGCCTGGGCATGTCGATGCCGGCGAAGTACGGCTTCAGGTCGTCGTCGGCGAGCACGCGCACGTAGAAGGCGTCGACGACGTCGCGCACGACCGGCGCGCCACCGATCTGGTCGTAGTAAGACGGCGAGGTGATCACAAGACCCTCCCATTCCGGGTGTGCCAGCGAGGGGATGACTGATGCCCGAAAAGTGTTCGAACCAAAGCAGTCACGTGGCTGGTCATGGTGATGGACGTGGCTCGGCTCTCGCGACACCGGCCGCTCCCGGGGGGACGATCAGAAGCCGGGCAGGTCGCGACAGCACGGGGTTCGGTGCGCAGATGCTTCTTGCCGTCACCCTCCGTTGAGCCAGAGCATGGACGCTGAGGCTGGAACCGTGGCCGGGATCGCCGTCATGGCGAAGACCGCCTCAGGAGCTTCGCCTATCTAAGCACTAAGTAGACCAAATGTCACTAAAACCACAGACGTTCTCTCACGTCTCGTGAGCATCCGGTCGCAATCCGGTCATCCCGGCCCGTCGGGCGCCGCGGGATCAGGCGCTGTGGCCGGCCCGCAGCAGACCATAGGTCACCGCCTGCTCCAGCGCCTGCCAGGACGCCTCGATGACGTTCTCCGCGACACCGACCGTGGCCCACTCGCCGGTCGCGTCGCTGGAGGTGATCAGCACCCGCGTCACCGCGTCCGTGCCGTGGGTGCCTTCGAGGATCCGCACCTTGAAGTCGATCAGCTCGACCTCGGCCAGCTCAGGGTACAGCTTCTCCAGGCCGAGTCGCACCGCGCGGTCGAGCGCGTTCACCGGGCCGTTGCCCTCGCCGGTCGCGACGATCCGCTCCCCCTTGGCGTGCAGCTTCACCGTCGCCTCGCTGACCACGTCGCCGCCCGGCCGGCGCTCGACGATGACCCGCCACGACTCGACCGTGAAGTGGCGCCGGTTCCCGCCCTCGACCATGTCGCGCAGCAGCAGCTCGAAGGACGCGTCGGCGGCGTCGAACGTGTGCCCCTTGGCCTCCAGCTCCTTCACCCGCTCGACCAGCCACCGCGACTGGTCGCCGCTGAGCTCGTAACCCAGCTCGCGGCCCTTGAGCTCGACCGAGGCCCGGCCGGCCATGTCGGAGACGAGCATGCGCATGTCGTTGCCGACCTGGGCGGGGTCGATGTGCTGGTAGAGGTTCGGGTCCACCTTGATCGCGGAGGCGTGCAGGCCCGCCTTGTGCGCGAAGGCCGACATGCCGACGTACGGCTGATGGGAGTTGGGCGTGACGTTGGTGACCTCGGTGATCGCGTGCGCGATGCGGGTCATGTCGCGGAGCGACTGCGGCGGCACCAGGTCGAAACCCCGCTTGAGCTGGAGGTTCGCGACCACGGTGAACAGGTTGGCGTTGCCGGAGCGCTCGCCGTACCCGTTGGCGCAGCCCTGCACGTGGGTGGCGCCGGCCCTGACCGCGGCGAGGGTGTTGGCGACCGCGCAGCCCGTGTCGTCGTGGCAGTGGATGCCGACGCGGGCCCCCGTGCCGACCGCGTCGTGCACCACGTCGGCCAGCTCGTCGGGGAGCATGCCGCCGTTGGTGTCGCACAGCGCGATCACCGAGGCCCCCGCCTCCGCCGCCGTGCGCAGCACCTCCAGCGCGTACGCGGGATTCGACCGGTAGCCGTCGAAGAAGTGCTCGGCGTCGAGGAAGACCCGCTGGCCCTCCGTGACCAGGTGGGAGACCGTGTCGCGGACCATCGCGAGGTTCTCCTCCAGCGTGGTCCGCAGGGCCAGTTCGACGTGCCGGTCGTGACTCTTGGCGACAAGCGTCACGACCGGCGCGCCGGATTCGCGCAGCGCGGCCACCAGAGGGTCGTCGGCGGCCTTCAGGCCCGCCCGGCGGGTCGCGCCGAAAGCGGCGAGCTGCGCGTGCTTCAGGTCGAGCTCGGTCTGAGCCCGCCGGAAGAACTCGGTGTCCTTGGGGTTGGCGCCCGGCCAGCCGCCCTCGATGAAGCCGACTCCGAGGCCGTCCAGGTGCCGCGCGATGGCCAGCTTGTCGGCGACGCTCAGGTTGAGCCCCTCCTGCTGGGCCCCGTCGCGGAGCGTCGTGTCGTACACGTGGAAGCGGTCGTCGGCCATCTCTGTGTCTCCTTCGCGGGGTCGCGTGTCTCGCCGCGCGCTATGTTCACCGGGCTGTGTTCGTCGGCCTATTCGTTGGCCTGGGTTCGTTGGCCTGTGTTCACGGAACTGTCTTCGCCGACCTGTTCACCGGTGCGGGGCCCAAACAAAAAGACCCCTCACGGACGTGAGAGGTCTGCGCGCCGGCGATGTCCTTCAGCCGGCGCGCCTGCCGATAATGAGCAGACCGTTGTTCATGGTGCTCAGCAGTTTGCCACAGCCGGTCACCCTCTGGCACATCGATCTCATCCTACGAGATGTGCGCGAGTGTCCGGCCAGCTCAGCGGGTCACGGCCTAGAGTGATCACCATGAAGGCCGCCGAATTCATCACGCCCGCCGTCGCCGAGTACGCCGCCGCCTACACCACCCCGCCCGACGCCCTGCTCGCCGAACTGGCGGAGGAGACCCGCCGGCTGATGGGCGACCGCAGCACCATGCAGATCGCCCCGGAGCAGGGCACCCTGCTCACCCTGCTCGTCCAGCTCAGCGGTGCCCGGCTTGCCGTCGAGGTGGGGACCTTCACCGGGTACTCCTCCATCTGCATCGCCAGAGGGCTGCCCGCCGACGGCCGGTTGATCGCCTGCGACGTGAGCGAGGAGTGGACCTCCGTGGCCCGGCGTTACTGGGCGAAGGAGGGGCTCGACGGCCGCGTCGAGCTGCGCCTCGGCCCGGCCGCCGACACGCTGCGGGCGATGCCCACGGACGAGCACATCGACTTCGCCTTCATCGACGCCGACAAGGCGGGTTATCCCGTCTACTACGAGGAGGTCCTGACCCGGCTGCGGCCCGGCGGCCTGATCGCGGTGGACAACACGCTCCAGCACGGTGCGATCACCGACCCCGCCGCGGGCGGCAACGTCCCGGCGATGCGGGAGTTCAACGCCCTGGTGGCGCGTGACGAGAGGGTCACCAGCGTGCTGCTGCCCGTCGCCGACGGGCTCACCCTCATCCGGAAGCACGCCGGCGGCACCCGCTGATCGGAACGCGGAACCGCGTCCACCGCCCGCGGACCCCCTGGCGCTCCGCCTGACCGGCCCGCCTCTACGACGCGAGGGGCAGCCGCATGACGAGCCTGGCGCCGACGGGGCTGTCGGCGACGTACACGGTGCCGCCGTACTTCTCGGCGATCGACCGCGCGATGGTCAGGCCGAGCCCCGAGCCGCCGGGGTCCCGTTCCCTGGCGCCCTTCCCGCGGTACATGCGCTCGAAGATCCGCTCGCGGTCCGCCGGAGGGATTCCGGGACCGTCGTCGACGACCTCCAGGACCGCGTCGGGCGGATCGGCGCACACGAGGATCTCGATCTTCGTGCGGGCGTGCCGTTCGGCGTTGGCCATCAGGTTGCCCAGCAGGCGGGCCAGCCGGATCCGCGAGGCCCGCACCGGTACGTCAGGGGCGAGGCGGGTGTGGACGGCGACCGTGGCGGCCGGAGCGTGGCGGTCCAGCTCGTCGGCGACGAGTTCGGCGAGGTCGACCGTCTGGGCGGGAGGCTCGCCGGACTCGGCGTCCAGCCGCGCGAGGTCGAGCAGGTCGGCCACGATGTCGTTGAGCCGTTCGGCGTCGCACAGGGACTTCCGCAGAATCCGCTGCAGGTCGATGCCGGGTTCGGAAAGCGCGCACTCCAGCTCGATCATCAGGCCGGTGATGGGGTTGCGGAGGTCGTGCGAGGCTTCGAAGACCAGCCGCCGCTGCCGCTCGATCGCCTCGCGCAGCGCGGAGGTCGTTTCGCTCTGCTCCCTGTGCGCCTGCCTGAGTTCCTCGTTGAGCGCCTGCAACCCACGGGCGAAGGCGTCCACGTCCCTGGTCGGGGGACCGCCCTCGCCGGCCCTGCCCCCTTCGGCGTCCGCCGGCGGCTGCCGCCGAAGCGTCTCGACGAGATCGGTGACCTCCTCGGTGCTGAGGATGATCCACAGCACCTCGCCGTGCGGGCCGAGCACGGGTGTGTTGACCGTGCTCCAGTAGCGCTCCTCGAACACTCCCGGCCTGCCGGGCGCCTCGACGTCGTACCGCTGCAGTGGCATGAAGTCGCGCCGCCGCGTGGTGAGCACCTGCTCCAGCGAGGCGCGCAGGCTGTCCGCCCCCTGCGCCCCGGCGTCCGGGGGCGCCCCGGGGTTGGGTGGGAAGGCCGCGAACAGAGGCCTGCCCAGCAGGTCCTCCTCCGTACGGCCGAGCACCTTCAGGTACGCGTCGTTGGCGGCGCTGATGACGAGATCGGGACTGAGGATCAGCCAGGGGGCCTGGCCCGCCCTGAACACCGCCTCGTAGTCGATCGTCGGCTTCATCACCGCGGCGCCCTTCCTCCCGCCTCCCCTTTCCAGAGTAGGCGAACGCCCAGGTCACCCCTGCTGTGGCAACCCTCGGCGCGCGGCCGTACGCGCCAGGGCAATGGCGGAGTAATAACCCGCCATGAAGGCGCCGGACTCATGATCGGCGTTCCTTCGGCGAGTACGCTCGCGAAGCGGTTCTTGTTCGCGGGCCGACCACCCGGCTCGTTCGCGGGAGAACGTCATGCCCGGAAAGCGTGACGCACAGGAAGAAGCAGGGGGCGACGAATGACTCACCGGCGCGGCGGGGCTTTTCTCACAGGCAGGGTCGCCGGTCTCCTCGTCGCCGGCGCCTCGGCCTCGGCCGCCTTCATCACCGGCGTCGCTCCGATGGGCGCCGCCGCCGACAACGGGCACGGCCGCGCCGAGCGGAACGTCGTCCGGGCCCCCGGTGGGGAGCAGCCGGGCAACGCCCAGGGGAACAGGTCGGTCACGGGCGGTTCCACCCGCAACCACGGCTACCAGCACACCTCGGCGAACACCTCCGGCGGCTCCTCGAACGTGCAGAACGCGCTGTGCCGGCGCGCCCGGGTCTGCAACATCACCCAGCACGTCACCGTCGCCGGCCCCCGCGTGACCGTGAGTGCCGCCCCCTCGCCGCGAGCGACGCCCGCGGCCAGACCGGCTCCGGTGCCCACGGTCACCGTCACGGTCACGATGACCCCGGCACCCGCGCCGGCGCCCCTTCCGACCTCTCCCACCGTTCCGGCGACGCCGGCGCCGTGCCCGGCCCCCCGGCCCCTGCTGGGTGACGACGGCAGGGGCGGAGCCGGCCTGCTCGGCGGGCTGCTGTCGCTGTCCCTCCTCGGAGGGGGCACGACCTGCCCCGGCTGAGTGTGAGTCCGGCGGCGCGGGCCGCCGCGACCCAGGTCAGCAGATCTTGTGCACCCAGTGGTGGGTGTCGGGGCGGGCGCCGTACTGGATGCCGACGAGTTCCTCGCGGATCCGCATCGTGACGGGGCCGGGGGTGCCGTCGCCCACGGTCCAGCTCCGGTCGGTGCCCTTCACCGAGCCGACGGGGGTCACGACCGCCGCGGTGCCGCAGGCGAAGACCTCGGTGAGCTCGCCCGACTCGCAGCCCGCCTGCCAGTCCTCGATCGAGATCTTGCCCTCCTCGACCGTGTAGCCCAGCTCGCCGGCGAGGCTCAGGATCGAGTCACGGGTGATGCCCGGCAGCAGGGTCCCGGTGAGCGACGGGGTGACGAGGCGGTCGCCGAAGACGAAGAACAGGTTCATCCCGCCCATCTCCTCGACCCACCGGTGCTCGAAGGCGTCGAGCCAGACCACCTGGTCGCAGCCCTCCTCGACGGCCTGCCGCTGGGCCACGAAGGCCGCCGCGTAGTTGCCGCCGCACTTGGCGAACCCGGTGCCGCCGGGCGCCGCCCGGGTGTACTCGGTGGACAGCCAGACCGACACCGGCTTCAGGCCGCCGGTGAAGTACGACGCGGCGGGCGAGGCGATGACCAGGAACTTGTACTTCTGCGAGGGGTGGTTCACCCCCAGCGCGGTCTGCGTGGCGATCATGAAGGGGCGTAGGTAGAGGCTGTGGCCCTCGGCCGTCGGCACCCAGTCGCGGTCGGTCTGGACGAGGAGTTCGAGCGACTCGACGAACGTCTCCTCCGGAAGCGCGGGCATCGCCATCCGGGCCGCGGACTGGTTGAACCTCGCCGCGTTCGCGTACGGCCGGAAGGCGACGATCGACCCGTTCGACTGCCGGTAGGCCTTGAGCCCCTCGAACAGCTCCTGGGCGTAGTGGAACACCGCGGTGGCGGGATCGAGCACCAGCGGGCCGTACGGCTGGAGCCTCGCGTCGTGCCAGCCCTCCCCTTCGGTGTAGTCGATGGAGACCATGTGGTCGGTGAAGACCTGGCCGAAGCCGGGGCTCGCCAGCATCCGCTCACGCTCGGCCGCACCGCGGGCCTGGGGGTTGTGCTGCACGTCGAACCTGAGATGGGTGGTCATGGCGAGGTCCTTCTCTCTTCGTCGTCGTAGTCATTGTGCGACGAGTCGGCTAAGGGAAAACTAGGGCATTCGACAGGTATGAAAAAGCGCATGGCGGCCCATACCGGGCCGCCATGCGCGTCGTCTGGATGAGCGGCCGGGATCAGCCGGCTACTCGGGCGGCGATGTCGTCGCCGATCTCACGGGTGGACCGGGCGGTCCAGGCGCTCTGGCGCTCCACCAGGTCGTCGGCCACGGCCTGCTCGACGCGGGCCGCGGTCCCGGCGTGGCCGAGATGGTCGAGGAGCATGGCGACCGACAGGATCGTGGCGGTCGGGTCGGCCTTGCCCTGGCCGGCGATGTCGGGGGCGCTGCCGTGGACGGGCTCGAACATGGACGGCGCCGTGCGGGCCGGGTTGACGTTTCCGCTGGCCGCGAGGCCGATGCCGCCCGCCACCGCCGCACCGATGTCGGTCAGGATGTCGCCGAACAGGTTGTCGGTGACGATGACGTCGAAGCGCTGCGGCTGGCTGACGAAGAACATCGAGGCCGCGTCGACGTGGCAGTAGTCGGTCTCGACCTCCGGGAACTCCAGGCTCAGCCGGTCGACGGTGCGGGCCCACAGGTCGCCCGCGTAGGTCAGCACGTTGGTCTTGTGCACGAGGGTCAGCTTGCGGCGCGGCCGGGCCAGCGCCTTCTCGAAGGCGTAGCGCACGACGCGCTCGACGCCGTAGGCCGTGTTCAGCGACTCCTGGGTGGCGATCTCATGCGGGGTGCCGCGGCGCATGACGCCGCCCGCCCCGGCGTACGGGCCCTCGGTGCCCTCCCGGACGACGACCATGTCGATGTCCTCGGGGCCCGCCTGCCCGAGCGGGGTCGCCACACCGGGGAACAGCTTGACCGGGCGGAGGTTCACGTAGTGGTCGAGCTCGAAGCGCAGGCGCAGCAGCAGTTCGCGCTCCAGGACGCCGGGCGGCACACTCGGGTCGCCCACCGCGCCCAGCAGGATCGCGTCGTAGCCGCGCAGCTCGTCGAGCACCTCGTCGGGAAGCGTCTCACCGGAGGCGTGGTAACGCCTGGCGCCGAGATCGTATTCGGTGGTCTCGGACTTGACGCCCGCGGCGTTGAGGACCTTGAGGCCTTCGGCGACGACCTCGGTGCCGATACCGTCACCGGGGATGACTGCCAGGCGGATGTTGCTCGACTCCATGCGTTCACCTTACCGGTTGTCTCGGAGACCGAAACACCGATCTCACCATTCGGTCCACTGCCGGGGTCGGCGCCGGGGTCAGCGCTGGGGTCAGCGCTGGGGCGCGCCCCCGTTGTCGCGGCGGTCCAGCGCGATCTGCAGGGCGGCGGCCGCCTCGTCCTCCGCCTCGTCGGCGCGGTTCGAGGGGGCGCGGTTCCAGGGATACATCTCGTACATGGCGAAATCCCACATTCGACCGAGGAGTGAATGTCCGTACGTCTGCGGTGCGTCTCCGCGCGTCGCGGATCCTGGTACCCGGGCCACCGGTGGACCGCGGGTCACGCGCCACAGGTGGGCCGAAGGCCGATGACGTCACGCTCCACGGCGGACCGGCCTGCCCTGATCAGGCTCCGTCGCGGCAGGTGCGAAGTGCGGGGCGTCATCTGAAACAGTACCCCAGAATCTCCTAGGACGACCTAGTATCTCGCATCGTGAGACACCGGTCCGCGAACGGGAGGAGAACAGAACGGCCCGGCGCGTGCGCGCCGGGCCGTTCTCGACGGTTCCGAATGACCGGACCTCCGGGGGATCAGTCCTCCAGGTCGACCGAGCGGCCGCTGTCGGCCCCGATCTCCCCGGCGATCTGCTCGACGACCTCGGACGGGATCGCGGTGTCGACGGTCAGCGCGATCAGCGCCTTGCCGCCCTTCACGTCACGGGAGACCTGCATCGAGGCGATGTTCACGCCGTGCTCGCCGAGCAGGCGGCCGACGGTGCCCACGATGCCGGGACGGTCGGCGTAGGTGAAGAACGCCAGGTGCTCGGTGGGCTCGATCTCCATCGCGTAGCCGTTGACCTCGACGATCTTGGTGATCTGCCGCGGGCCGGACAGCGTGCCGGAGACCGAGACCGTACGGCCGTCGGCGAGCACGCCGCGGACCGTGATGACGTTGCGCCAGTCGGGGCTCTCCGCGCTGGTGACCAGCTCGACGACCACCCCGCGGTCCTTGGCCAGCAGCGGCGCGTTGACGTAGGTCACCGCGTCCTCCACCACTCCGGAGAAGACGCCCTTGAGCGCGGCCAGCTCCAGCACCCGCACGTCCTGCGCGGAGATCTCGCCGCGCACCTCGATGTCCAGGCTGGTCGCGACCTCCCCGGCGAGCCCGGTGAAGATGCGCCCGAGCTTCTCGGTGAGCGGCAGGCCCGGCTTGACGTCCTCGGCCACCGCGCCGCCCTGGACGTTCACCGCGTCGGGCACGAACTCCCCGGCGAGCGCGAGCTTGACGCTGCGGGCGACCTGCGTGCCGGCCTTCTCCTGGGCCTCGTGGGTGGAGGCGCCGAGGTGCGGCGTGGCCACGACCTGGTCGAACTCGAACAGCGGGCTGTCGGTGCAGGGCTCCTTGGCGAAGACGTCGATGCCGGCGCCCGCGACGCGGCCCTCCTTCAGCGCGGAGTAGAGGGCGTTCTCGTCGATGATCCCGCCGCGGGCGACGTTGACCAGCCGGACGGTCGGCTTGACGATGTGCAGCTCGCGGTCGCCGATGAGACCGACGGTCTCCTTCGACTTGGGCAGGTGGACCGTGATGAAGTCGGCCTGCTGGAGGAGCTCGTCCAGCGACACCAGCCGCACGCCCATCTGGGCGGCGCGGGCCGGCTGGAGGTAGGGGTCGTAGGCGATCAGCTCCACGCCGAACGGCTGGAGCCGCTGCGCCACGAGCTGACCGATCTTGCCGAGGCCGAGGATGCCGACGACCTTCTCGTCCAGCTCGACACCGGTGTACTTCGAGCGCTTCCACTCGCCGCCCTTGAGCGCGGTGTGCGCCTGGGCGACGTTGCGGGCGCTGGCGAGGATCAGGGCGACCGTGTGCTCGGCGGCGCTGGTGATGTTGGAGGTGGGCGCGTTGACGACCATCACGCCGGCCTTGGTCGCGGCCTCGACGTCGACGTTGTCCAGGCCCACGCCCGCGCGGGCGACGACGCGCAGCTTGGGCGCGGCGGCGATGGCCTCCGCGTCCACCTGGGTGGCGCTGCGGACGATCAGGGCGTCCACGTCGGCGAGGGCGGGCAGCAGCTGCGACCGGTCGGCGCCGTCGGTCTGCCGGACCTCGAAATCCGCGCCGAGCACGGCGAGGCCCGCTTCGGAGAGCTCTTCTGCGACGAGTACGACGGGCTTGGTCACTGGATGAGTCCTTCGTGAGGTGCGACTGCCTGGACGACGCGAGTCTATCCGGGGCTTGTGAAAGTCCTCACGAGAGCCCGGCATACGAGACGGCGGCCAAGGTCACATAGGCGTCGCGGCGGCACGACGACCAGGTCTCAGATCGGCGCCCCCGGCGCGGCCGGGTCCGCCGGGCCCGCGCCGCGGCCGAGGGCCGCGGCGGAGGTGCCTCTGTGACGGAGGGGAGTCATGAGACTCCCTCATGTAAAGGCCCGATCGGTCGGTGTACCCCGCCTCGCGAGATCCCATCCGGACTGTCGCCATCTTGGTATTGATCGCACCTAATCTTGGGGATTAGCCTGTTTCGCCATGGTCCAGTCCCTATCGTGCTGGCTATGAGCATCGGGAACCCCTCCCTGGGCGACGTTCTCGCGCGGCATGGCAGCCCCCGGCAGCTCCTGGCGGCCCTCGCGGAGTGGGGCATCCTGGTGGCGGTCCGTCCCGACCGCTCCGTGGTGCTCGGCACGACGCAGAACGGCGAACGCGTTCTGCTCGGCTACACGTCCGAGGCGACGTACGCCCGGCACCGTGGCAGCCACTCCCTGTCGGCCTGCGACGCCGACACCGTCCTCGACATCCAGCGCGTCACCGGCGTGCGGGAGATCGTGATCGACGCGGCCGGTCCGGCCGCCGCCGCGGTGCCGATCGACGACCTGCGGCGTTACCTGGAGGCGACCCGCACCGGGCCCACGCCGGCCCTGTCGGCCCTGGGCTCGCCCGTCCCCACGGCGTACGCCACGGGGGCGATGGCGACCGTGAGCCGCGCGCAGGCCGCGCGGCCGGCCGCTCCGCCGCCCGCCCCGGCACCGGCCGCGCCCGCCGGGCTGCCGTCGCAGTGGATCCCGGCGCCCCGCCAGCACCTGTCGGGGGCGATGCAGGTCGTCGATCCCGGCTACCGCAGGACGAGCCACCCGATCCTGCCCGCGCTGCGGGTGGCGATCGCCGAGTTGCTGCGGGAGTATCCCCTCGTCCACCACGTGTGGATCTGCGAGGCGCGGACCGCCGCGGGCCTGTGGGGGATCATGCTGCACGTCAAGGTGCGCACCCCCGTCGCCGACGACATCGTGAAGGAACTGCACCGCCGCGTGCGGGCCCGGCTGCCGCAGCTCGCCGCGAGCGAGGCCCCGGTGCTCATGGCCCGCGTCGCCGACGCGCACACCGAGCGCCGCCTGATCGAGATCGGCGCGCACGTCGTCT
Source organism: Microbispora sp. H10885 (assembly GCF_014161415.1). Taxonomy (NCBI): domain Bacteria; kingdom Bacillati; phylum Actinomycetota; class Actinomycetes; order Streptosporangiales; family Streptosporangiaceae; genus Microbispora; species Microbispora sp. H10885. The sequence continues at coordinate 502,772 of NZ_JABBWY010000005.1, forward strand.
GCCCCGACGTACGCGACTGAGCGAGCCCGGAGCCGGTAGCCGCCGAACCGTTGCCGGGGGGATCTTCCGGCGGAGCCCGCGCTCGGCTTGAATGACGCCATGGCTCCCACCGCGGCGACGCCCTCCCCCTCCGCAGTGTCCCTCGGTGTGCGCCTCGGGTACGCCGTCGGCTCGTTCTGCACGGCCAACTTCTCCACGATCCCCGGGCTGCTGCTGCTCTTCTACATGACGAACGTGCTGGCGGTGCCGGCCGCGCTCGCGGGCGTCGTGCTCTTCCTCCCCAAGGCGTGGGACCTGATCGCCAACACGCTGGTCGGCCGCTGGTCGGACCGCACGGTCTCGCGCTGGGGTCCCCGCCGTCCCTGGCTGCTCGCCGGGGCGGTCGTGCTGCCGGTGTCGTTCGCCCTGATGTTCGCCGGGCCGCCGCTGACCGGGGCGCCCGCCGCCGTCTACGTGGGCCTCACGTTCCTGGCCGCCGCGACCGGATACGCCCTGTACGAGGTGCCGTACAAGGCGATGCCGGCGGAGATGACCACGGACTACCACGAGCGGACCTCGCTGCTGCAGTGGCGCATGGTGCTCATCGCGATCTCGATCGCGATGAGCGGCATCCTCGCGCCCGCGATCGCCGGCGGGACGGCCGGGGGATACCGGACCATGGGCGTCGTCTTCGGCCTGGTCCTGCTCGCCTCGATGCTGGCCTCGTTCTTCGGCACCGCCCGCGCCCCCTTCACCGGGCAGCAGAAGTCCGAGGGGACGCTGCGGGAGCAACTCGCCGCGGCCCGCACGAGCAGGCCGTTCATGTGGCTTCTCGGGCTGAGCTCGGCGCAGACGCTCGGGGTGGGCGTGATGCTGGCCGGCTCGCCCTACTTCGCGGCCTACATCATCGGCGACCCGGACGCCACCACCACGCTCTTCGCGGCGCTCGTCGGCCCGATGCTGGTCACCATGCCGCTCTGGGTGTGGCTGGCCCGCAGACTCGACAAGCGCGGCGCGATGATCCTCTCCGGCACGATGTTCGCGGGCGGCGGGCTGCTGCTCCTCGCGACGCCTGCCCTCGGCGCCCTGTACGCGCACCTGTGCGTGATGGTCGTCGGCATCGGCTACGCCGGGCTGCAGCTGCTGCAGTACTCCATGCTCGCCGACGTGATCGCCCATGACGGCGTGGTGAGCGGCGAGCGCAGGGGCGGCGTCTTCACGGGCCTGTGGACGGCCGTGGAGAACGCGGTGGCGGCGCTGGGCGCGACCATCTACGGCTGGGTCTTGAGCGCCGGAGGCTTCCTGTCGTCCGATCCCGACCACCCGGTGACTCAGCCCGAGAGCGCCCACCTCGCCGTGATGATCGGCGTGACGGCGGTGCCCGCCCTGATCACGTTCGCGGGCGTGCTGATGACGTTCCGGTACGACCTGACCGCCGCCCGCCTGGCCGAGGCGATGGCGCACGCGCGCCCAGAACGGTCCGGCTCGGAGCGGTCCGGCTCAGAGTGGTCCGGCTCCGAGCGGTCCGGCTCCGAGCGGTCCGGCGCATAGCGGCCTGCCCCCTCCTTCCCCGGCGGGACCACACCTCTCCGGAGCGCCCAGCCGCACCGCTCTCCCGGCCGCACCGCTGAGCCGCACCGCTCCCCCGGCCGCGCCGCTCCTCTGGCCGCGCCGCTGAGCCGGAGCGCTTCCCCGGCCGCTCCGCACGCCGCTCTGAGACCCTCCGAGGCGCCCCCGGACGGTTGGCCGCGCCTTAAGGCGGCCCTCTCCTCGTAACACGACCGTGACCTGCGGGTTGTCCGCCGTCGCTTGAGGTGGGAGGGATAAGTGAAACTTAAGGGAAGGTAGATATTTAGGAGGTCGGGGGGATTTTTCCGGACATGTGAGGTCGGAGCGCACCATAATGACGACTTCCCCAGCGTCTAACCCCCACTGGAGGAATGATCGTGAACAGAGCGCTCGGAGCGGTCCTGTGCCTCGGGAGCGTCGCGGCCATCGGCTTGTCCGCCGGCCCCGCTCAGGCCGAGGTCCAGCACGCGGGCTGCCGGGTCGCCGCCGCGAAGCCGTACGTCACCGTGGACGGAAAGATCCGCGCGGCGGGCTCGCGGGCCGGTTGCGAGAACGGCGCCCGGTTCCGGGTCCGGATCCTGAAGAGCAGGCCGGGCCCCGACCGCGTGGTCAAGAGCGGCTCGAAGGCGGTCCGCAACGCACGCGTCACGGTGAACGTGACCTGCGTCAACGGCGTCTACTACAGCTTCGTCACCGACTACCGCGGCCACGTGTCGCGGTCGAAGCCGGTGCGGCTCGACTGCTCCTCCCCCACACCCGTGCCGAGTCCTTCGGCGACCACCCCCACACCCGGTCCCGTGACCCCCACCCCTGGGACCCCCGCCCCCAGCCCGTCGGCGAAGCCCACCGTCAGTCAGGCCCCCAGCGCCTCTCCGACGAGCGGCACGACGGTGGGCACCGCCGTCGAGAACGAGGTCGTCCGCCTCACCAACGTCGAGCGGGCCAAGGCGGGCTGCGGCCCGCTGAAGCACGACGCGCGGCTGCGCACCGCCGCGTACGGCCACTCGGCCGACATGTCCGCGCAGAAGTACTTCGACCACACGTCGAAGGACGGCCGGTCCTTCGCGGACCGCATCAAGGCCGCGGGCTACTCCTTCCGCGCCGCCGCCGAGAACATCGCCATGGGCTACCCCTCGGCCCAGGCGGTGGTGCAGGGCTGGATGAACAGCTCCGGACACCGGCAGAACATCCTCAACTGCACCTACACCGACATCGGCGTGGGATACGTCGCCTCCGGCAACTACTGGACGCAGGACTTCGGCCGGCAGTAACCCCCGCACAAAGTCCCGGCCCGCGGCGGTGCCGCGGGCCGGGATCGGTGCGAGTCGATCGGTGCGAGCCGATCAGTGCGGGTCAGGTCAGCCGGTGCACGACTGCCAGGTGGCCGGGTTGGCCGAGGTGTTGGTGTTCTGGAACTTGTAGTTCGGCGTGCTGTCGTTGAAGTTCCACTGGCTGCCGGTCATGTTGCTCCAGGTGCCGGACGTGGACTTCACCGTCTGCGCGACCATGACGGTCGGCTGGGTGCAGCTGATCTGCGGGATCGGGTACGACGGACCGGAGTCAGAGAAGTCCTCGATGTCGTGGGCGTACATCTCCACGGTCGTCCGGGTGTCGTCCGCCAGGAAGCGCCTGCCGTTGCCGTCCTTCAGGTCGACGTACAGGCAGAGCAGGGTGCCGTTCACGTTGGCCGAGTGGTTGGAGTCACACCACTCGTAGATGAAGGTGAGCTCCTGTCCGACGTTGAGGTTCGTCATGACGCCGGTGCAGGTGCCCCCGCTTCCCCAGAGGCTCGCGTTGCAGAGCGAGTTGTTCCCGGTCGTGCCGTTGTCGTCTCCGTAGTAGTAGACCGACCAGGAGCTGGGCCCGCGGTAGATGCCGGACTCCAGGTTGTAGTACCACTGCCCGATGGCACCCCAGGCGGTGCCGCCGTTGTTGAGGGCGGGGACCTTCCAGGTGACCGTCCAGCCACGGGTGTTGCCGATGGTGCCGTTGTACCCCGTGGTGAGCGCGTACACGCCTGCCGTCGTCACGCCCGACTTCGGGGGGTGCGGGACGGCGTTCGCCGGGGTCGTGCCGAACACCGCGACGCAAGCCACGATGAGAGCGGCGGCCAACCACCGGACACGGAGGAGGGAGCGGACCAACGGTCTCTCCTTAAGTAGGGAATGCCGACAAATTAAGTGTCAAAGACGATCTATTCGATCGGAATGCACATTCGGCACATGACAAAGATCTTGATGTTGGAGGTAACCGATCTTGTCAGATTCCCCGAGGGAGGCTTAAATGTGATCACGCACAGCGAGGGAACGGGTGCGCGACGGGGCCGGGAGCGGCAAAGTACGGCGGCCTGGCTGCGCCTGCGGCTCCCCCGCCAAGGACGGCCGGCCCTTCGCGGACCGCATCAAGGCCGCGGGCCACTCCTTCCGCGCCGCCACCGAGAACATCGCCATGGGCTACCCCTCGGCCCAGGCGGTGGTGCAGGGGTCCCGGCCCGCGGCGGTGCCGCAGGCCGGGATCGGTGCGAGTCGATCGGCGCGAGCCGATCAGTGGGGATCAGGTCAGCCGGTGCACGACTGCCAGGTGGCCGGGTTGGCCGCCGTGTTGGTGTTCTGGAACTTGTAGTTCGGCGTGCTGTCGTTGAAGTTCCACTGGCTGCCGGTCATGTTGCTCCAGGTGCCGGAGGTGGACTTCACCGTCTGCGCGACCATGACGGTCGGCTGGGTGCAGCTGATCTGCGGGATCGGGTACGACGGACCGGAGTCGGAGAAGTCCTCGATGTCGTGGGCGTACATCTCCACGGTCGAACGGCTGTCATCCGCCAGGAAGCGCCTGCCGTTGCCGTCCTTCAGGTCGACGTACAGGCAGATCAGGGCACCGTTCACGTTGGCCGAGTGGTTGGAGTCACACCACTCGTAGATGAAGACGAGCTCCTGCCCGGCGCTGAGGCCCGTCAGGGCGCCGGTGCAGGTGCCCCCGGTCCCCCAGAGGCTCGCGTTGCAGAGCGAGTTGTTCCCGGTCGCGCCGTTGTCGTCTCCGAAGTAGTAGACCGACCAGGCGCCGGGTGTGTGATAGATGCCGGACTCGAGGTTGTAGTACCACTGCCCGACGGCACCCCAGGCGGTGCTGCCGTTGCTGAGGGTGGGGATCTTCCAGGTGACCGTCCAGCCACGGGTGTTGCCGACCGTGCCGTTGTACCCCGTGGTGAGCGCGTACACGCCTGCCGTCGTCACTCCCGTCGGCGGGGGGTGCGGAACGGCGTTCGCCGGGGTCGTGCCGAACACCGCGACGCAGGCCACGATGAGAGCGGCGGCCAACCACCGGACACGGAGGAGGGAGCGGACCAACGGTCTCTCCTTAAGTAGGGAATACCGAAAGGTCAGTGTCAAAGACGATCCAGTTGTCGGGGTACACGTTCGGTACACGAAATGATGTTGAAGATGACCGATCTTGTCGGACCCGGAGAGGAGGCTCAGATGTGATCACGCACAGCGAGGGAACGGGTGCGCGACGACGCCGGGGGTGGCGGAATACGGCGTCTTCTGGACACCTCGGACCACTGCGGCGGATACTCCAGTCATGAGCTCTCCCCCGGTGCGCGCCTCCGACGGGGACCGCGAGCGTGCGCTGAGCGAACTCCGCGACCGGGCCGCCGAAGGACGCCTGTCCATGGAGACCTTCGTCGGCCGGGTCGACCTGGCGCTTCGGGCGCGCAGCCGCGGCGAGTTGGACGAACTGGTCGCCGATCTCCCGCAGCGCGGGCGCTGGCGCAGAAGGATCACCGAGGCGGTCGCCTCGGTGTCGGAGCTGAGCAACCGCATCGAGACCGCCTGGCGGCGCCCGCGGCTCCCCCGCCTCGCCCTGCCCGCGGACGGACGGGCCCGCTATCTGGTCGGCCGTGGATCCGCCTGCGACCTGGTCCTCGCGGACCTGACCGTCTCCCGGATGCACGCCGAACTGCGGCGGCAGGACGACTCCTGGCTGCTCGTCGACCTCGGCTCGATGAACGGCACCCGGCTGAACGGCTGGCGGCTGGTCGGCCCCGCCGCCGTCAGGGCCGGCGACGAGGTGGCCTTCGGCGACTGCGAGTTCCTGGTCACCATGCCGGCCTGACCAGCCGCGAGGGCGGATCTGATCAGGGCGCGGCGCCGCGCCCAAGGGGCCGGTGAACGCGGAGCCGGCGGACACGGGGCCGGTGTCGGGGCCGGCGGACGCTGGGGTGACGAACGCGGGGCCGGAAACGCGACGCGGCGCCGCTCCCCGCCGCACAGGCAGGGAACGGCGCCGCGGTCAGACGGGCCTCGGGTCGCGTGAGACGCTTCCCGGCTCGGAGGATCAGGCCTGCTCGCCCTTGAGCCAGCTCATCATCGGGCGGAGCTTGGCGCCGGTCTCCTCGATGGGGTGGGCGGCCAGCTCCTCGCGGTAGCGCTTGAAGTTGGTCTGACCGCCGTCGAACTCCTCGACCAGCTCGCGGGCGAAGCGGCCGTCCTGGACCTCGTCCAGGATGCGGCGCATCTCCTTCTTGGTCTCCTCGTTCACGACGCGCGGGCCACGGGTGTAGCCGCCGTACTCCGCGGTGTCGGACACCGACCAGTACATCTTGGAGACGCCGCCCTCGTACATAAGGTCGACGATCAGCTTCATTTCGTGGAGGCACTCGAAGTAGGCGACCTCCGGCTGGTAGCCGGCCTCGATCAGCGTCTCGAACCCGGCCTTGATCAGCTCGGAGACACCGCCGCACAGCACGGCCTGCTCGCCGAACAGGTCGGTCTCGGTCTCCTCGGTGAAGGTCGTCTTGAGCGCGCCGGCCCGGGTGCCGCCGATGCCCTTGGCGTACGACAGCACGAGCGGCCAGGCGCTGCCGGTGGCGTCGCGCTCGACGGCGACCAGGCAGGGCACCCCGCGGCCGGCGGCGTACTGACGGCGGACGAGGTGGCCGGGGCCCTTCGGCGCCACCATGGCGACGTCGACGCCCGACGGGGCCTCGATGAGGCCGTAGCGGATGTTGAGGCCGTGGCCGAAGAACAGCGCGTCGCCCTCGACGAGGTTCGGCGCGACGTGCTCGGCGTACAGGTGCCGCTGGATGTGGTCCGGCGCGAGGATCATCGTGAGGTCGGCCTCTTCGACGGCCTCGCCCGGCGACAGCACGCGCAGCCCGTCGGCCTCGGCCTTCTCCCGGCTCTTGGAGCCCTCGGGCAGACCGACCCGGACGTCGACGCCCGAGTCACGCAGGCTCAGCGCGTGCGCGTGGCCCTGGCTGCCGTAGCCCAGCACCGCGACGTGGCGGCCCTGGATGATCGACAGATCGGCGTCGTCGTCGTAGAAGATCTCAGTCACATGCTTGCCTTTCGAACAGTTCCCCTCGCGCCGTACGGTCCCACCGCGGCGCTATGCGCTGCGGTCGATCGCGCGGAGCGAGCGGTCGGTGATGGAACGGGCGCCGCGGCCGATGGCCACCATGCCCGACTGCACGAGCTCCTTGATGCCGTACGGCTCAAGGACCCGGACGAACGCGTCCAGCTTGTCGGTCGTCCCGGTGACCTCGATCGTGACCGCGTCCGGGGCCACGTCCACGCAGCGCGCCCGGAAGAGGTTCACGAGTTCGAGGACGTGGGACCGGCTCTCGGAGTCGGTCCTCACCTTGATCAACATCAGCTCGCGCTGCACCGACTGGCTGTTGTCGAGCTCGACGATCTTGATGACGTTGACCAGCTTGTTGAGCTGTTTGGTGACCTGCTCCAGCGGGAGTTCCTCGACGTTCACGACGATGGTCATCCGCGAGATGTCGTCGTGCTCGGTCGGCCCGACCGCCAGGGAGTCGATGTTGAAGCCGCGGCGGCTGAACAGCGCGGCGACCCGGGCCAGCACGCCCGGCTTGTTCTCCGTCAGGACGGACAGCGTGTGGCGGCTCATGCCATCTCCTCGCCTTCGGCTCGGAGCGGCATGCGCCAGGAGCCGCGTTCACTGATTCGCTCGCTGCGCTCGCTCATGCCAACTCCTCGTGCTGCGGGCCGGACTCGGGACGGGATCGCGCTCATTCTCCGCCCTCCCAGTTCGGCGCCATGTCGCGGGCGTACTTGATGTCGTCGTTGCTGGTGCCGGCCGCGACCATCGGCCAGACCATGGCGTCCTTGTGGACGACGAAGTCGATCACGACCGGCACGTCGTTGATCTCCATCGCCTTCGCGATCGTCGCGTCCACGTCCTCGGGACGCTCGCACCGCAGGCCGACACAACCGTACGCCTCGGCGAGCTTCACGAAGTCCGGAATCCGCTTGACCTGCTGCAGGTCGGTGTTGGAGTACCGCTCGTCGTAGAACAGCGTCTGCCACTGGCGGACCATGCCGAGGTTGCCGTTGTTGATCACGGCGACCTTGATCGGCACACCTTCGATGGCGCAGGTCGCCAGCTCCTGGTTGGTCATCTGGAAACAACCGTCGCCGTCGATCGCCCACACGACCTTGTCCGGGCAGCCCATCTTCGCGCCCATCGCGGCCGGGACCGAGAAGCCCATCGTGCCGGCGCCGCCGGAGTTGATGAACGTCCCCGGGTGCTCGTACTTGATGAACTGCGCGGTCCACATCTGGTGCTGGCCGACGCCCGCCGTGTAGATCGCCTCCGGGCCCACCAGCGCGCTCAGCCGCTCGATCACGTACTGCGGAGCCAGCGACCCGTCGGCGAACTCCTCGTACCCCAGCGGGTAGGTCTCCTTGTAGCCGTTGAGGACCCGCCACCAGTCGGTGTAGTCGCCCTTGCGCCCGTCGGCCTGCTCGGCCCGGACCGCGGTGATCAGGTCGCCGATCACCTCACGGCAGTCGCCCACGATCGGCACGTCGGCGTGGCGGTTCTTGGAGATCTCCGCCGGGTCGATGTCGGCGTGGATGACCTTGGCGTGCGGGGCGAAGCTGGCCAGCTGGCCGGTCACGCGGTCGTCGAACCGCGTGCCGAGCGCGATCAGCAGATCCGAGCGCTGGAGGGCGCCGACCGCCGAGACGCTGCCGTGCATGCCGGGCATGCCCATGTGCTGGGGGTGGCTGTCGGGGAAGGTGCCGCGCGCCATGAGGGTGGTGACCACCGGGATGCCGGTCAGCTCGGCCAGCTCCAGCAGTTCGGCCGAGGCCCGCGCCTTGTGCACGCCGCCGCCGACGTAGAGCACCGGCCGCTGCGCCTCGGTCATCAGCCGGGCGGCCTCGCGGATCTGCTTGGAGTGAGGCCGGGTCACCGGGCGGTAGCCGGGCAGCTGCATGACCGGGGGCCAGGAGAACGTGGTCGTCGCCGTCAGGGCGTCCTTGGCGATGTCCACCAGGACCGGCCCGGGGCGGCCGGTCGCGGCGATGTGGAACGCCTCGGCGATCGTCCGCGGGATGTCGTCGGCGTCGGTCACCAGGAAGTTGTGCTTGGTGATCGGCATGGTGATGCCGGAGATGTCCGCCTCCTGGAAGGCGTCGGTCCCGATGAGCGGGGTCGCGACCTGCCCCGTGATCGCCACGATCGGCACCGAGTCCATGTAGGCGTCCGCGATGGCGGTGACGAGGTTGGTCGCCCCCGGCCCGCTGGTGGCCATGCACACCCCGACCCTGCCGGTAGCCTGCGCGTAGCCCTCGGCCGCGTGGCCGGCGCCCTGCTCGTGCCGTACGAGCACGTGCCTGACCTTGGTCGAGTCATAGAGGGGATCGTAGGCGGGGAGAATGGCGCCGCCCGGGATCCCGAACACCGTCTCGACCCCGACGTGCTCCAGCGCCCGCACCAGGGCCTGTGCACCTGTCATCTTTTCGGTCATCGGCTCGTTCCTTGTGGCTGAGCTTGTGGTGGCTGTGCTGGTGGCTGGTCTTGTACCGGCATAAAAAATGCCCCGTTCCGCTGAGCGGAGCTGGGGCGCGCGCAGGACTGAGGACTTCGTCAGGCTGCGCGCCTGCGAAGTACTACGAGGATCCCACCGCGATGCATGGCTACACGATGTCCGATGGACCGCCCTCACGTCAAATCATCTGGGACGCCCATCTCATCAATCGAGACTGTGTTTCCCGCTTCACCCTCGGCGCGCTCACACCCGGCTGGTCGTGCCGAAGGCGCGCAATGAGCGCTTCCCTCGTCGCTCGTCCCTCGCTCCTCAGTCCAGACCGCCGGCGCGCCCCTCCGGCTCGCTCGGATTGCACGCTTCGCGTGCGTCAGGCGGTGTTCTGGAGGGGGGTGCCCGGCATGAGGTCGTCGACTCCGCGGGCGGTCATCGGGCGGGCGACCAGGTAGCCCTGCCCACGCGTGCAGCCCATCTTACGGAGCAGGTCGAGCTGCTCGGGACGTTCGATGCCCTCGGCGACGACGATCAGGCCGAGGTCGTTGCCAAGCTGCACGATCGTCCTCGTCAGCAGGGTCAGCGTGTCGTCGCGCCCAAGCCCGGAGACGAACGAGGGGTCTATCTTGATCATGTCGACCGGAAGCTGGCGCAGGAACGCGAGCGACGCGTAGCCGGTGCCGAAGTCGTCGATGGCCAGCCGTACGCCGAGAGCTCTCAGCTCCGACAGCCTGCCGATCATCTCGCCGGCGTCCTCGACCAGCATCTCCTCGATGACTTCGAGGGTGAGCGCGCTGGCCGGCAGCCCGCTGTCGCTCAGGGCCTCCGACACGGTCTCCACGAAACGCGGGGCCATGATCTGCCGTGCGGACAGGTTCAGCGCGAGCCCGATGTCCCAGGAGGACGCGCGCCAGGCCGCCACCTCCTGGCACGCCTCGCGCAGGATCCACTCGCTCAGCGGCACGATGATCCCGGTGTCCTCGGCCGGCCCGAGGAACTGCTCCGGCGGCACGAACGTGCCCCCCCGCCACCAGCGGATCAGCGCCTCCACGGCGGTCACCCGCGAGGTGGCGAGGTCGACGACCGGCTGGTACTCGATCGCGAACTGGTTCTCCAGCAGCGCCCGCTGCAGGTCCGAGGCGATCTCCAGGCGGCGTACGACGTCGGCGTGCATGTGGGTGGCGAAGACCTCCACCCGGCGTCCGCCGAGCTCCTTGGCCCGCGACATCGCCACGTCGGCGTTGCGCAGCAGGTCCCCGGAGGACAGGTCCTCCTCGGCGAAGGCGACGCCGACGCTGGCCGTCAGCGCGATGTCCCGGTCGGCCACCCGGAAGGGCTCGTTGGAGACCGCGCGGACGAGCCGCTCGGCCAGGTCGATGGCGGTCTGCGCGTCGCCGCCGCCGGAACCGCCCCCGGACACGCCGCCTGACGCGCCGCCCTCCAGGAGCACCGCGAACTCGTCCCCGCCCCACCGGGCCAGCGTGTCGTCGGCCCGTACGGCCGACCGCAGGCGGCGGGCGGCCTGGCCGAGCAGGTGGTCGCCGCTGGCGTGCCCGACGGAGTCGTTGACGGCGGTGAAGCCGTCGAGGTCCAGGAAGATCACCGCGGTGCCGACCGCGCCGCGGCGCGTGAGCACTTCGCGGGCCCGCTCCTCGAAGTAGGCCCGGTTGGGCAGTCCGGTGACCCCATCGTGGAAGGTCAGATGGGTGACCTGGTTGCGCAGGGCGACCTGGTCGCTGAGGTCTCGGATCGTGACCAGGACGAGGTCGTCGTCGCGCACGTGGCGGGCGGCGACCGTCTCGGTCGGCCGCCAGGTGCCGTCGGAGGCCCGGAAGCGGCAGGAGACGCGGGTGCCGCCCTCCTGCTCCGGCCCGTCGTCCTCGTCCGTCATGCGACTGAGCAGCGCCTGCACGGCCGGGAGGTCCTCGGGGTGGACGTAGTCGAAGATCGGCCGGCAGGCGAGGTCCTCCGGGCGGTAGCCGTACGTCGCCTCCAGGCCGGGACCGGCCTCCTGGACGACCCCCTCGGGGTCGCAGACGAGCACCACGTCGCCGGTGTTCTCGGCGAGCCGCCGCAGTTGCTGCTCCCCCACGTCGACGAGACGGCGCATTCCGGCGGTCTCGACCAGCAGCACGAACAGGCGGCCAAGGAGGACGAGCACGACCGAGGCGGCGACGACCGCCAGGGCGGCGTCGCGGCTGCCCCCGATCGCGTGCAGGGTGGCGACCAGCGTCGCGACGGCGACCAGCACCAGCGGGGCGGCGGCGGTCAGCGCCGCCGTCAGCGGCCTCGCCGGCCGGTCCTGCTCCACCCACGGCGTGACGGCGAGGACGAGCAGCAGGGCGGGCACGAGGAGTCCGGCGACGAGGGGCGGATGGTCGCCGCCGAGCCGGGCGAGCGCGGTCGCGAGTTCCGCGACGGTTATCGCGGCGAGCACTCCGACGCCGGTGAGCCCGACCACCCGGTTGCCCGACCGGGACGCGGCCACCGCGGGCGTCACCGCGCAGGTCGCGAGCAGGCAGATCACGGGGAGCGCGAGCGCGATGAAGAACGCGCCGGTGTCCTCGGCCCGGCGGAACGCCGGGCCGAGGACGGCGACCCAGGCCACGGCGAACACCGACGCCGCGCCGAGATAGGCGTCGGCGGCCTGGCGGATCACCCCCCGCGTGTACGCCGGGGGTTTCACCGAGAGGCCGCAGCCGATCGCGAGCAGCACGGATCCGGCGAGTATGAGCAGGTCGGCGAAGGTGAGCACGAAGGGCGTGCCGTCGGCCACCGGGCGGACGCCCACGCCGAGGAGCCAGGTGAGCGACCCGGCGGCCATCCACCGCCAGGCGGCGGGCTGGCGCCGGTGACCGGGAGTCACGCGGGAGGCGGCCATGATCAGTGACACCGCCGAGAGAAGACCGGTGACGACTCCCGCGACCGCGGTCACCACCGGGGCGGAGCCCCCGGTGACCAGGGCCACGACGATCGCCACCGCGCCGAGCCCGGCGGCGGTGGTGAGGGGGACCCTGGGGTCTCTCCTGACGTTCACGTGCGTCGCCTCTGCACCTGTCGCCGCCTCACCCGTGGCGGAGGCGCCTGCCGGGGTTTCGGCGGGGTCCGGAGTCGCGTCAGCGTCGCCGGTTCCGGTGGGGTGTGCCGTCACTGCCCCTCCCGTCCCCGACTCGGCTTTACTCTCCCTGTCACATGGCCAGTGTGCGCACAGCCGCTGATCGAGAGGAGGACAACCGACGAGTCGTCACCGATCTGATAACCAAGCCGTGCACGATGAGCCTCACCCTACGCACCGCAGGTCACGGCGCAGCCACGTTCCGGAATCCTTAACGGAGCGGTCAGTAATGCCCGGTGATCATGTTAGCGAGAGGCCGGCCCGCCAGATGACGGATGATCTGCTCGCGTACCAGTACGCGGATACGCCGGACGGAGGCGGGGGTGCTTCCCGCCACGTGCGGCGTGATGAAGACTCCCGGCGCGGTCCACAGCGGGTGATCGGAGGGCAGCGGCTCGACCGGCGTCACGTCGAGGGCCGCCAGCAACCTGCCCGCCCGCAGTTCCGCCAGCAGCGCGTCGCCGTCCACCACCGATCCGCGCGCCGCGTTCACCAGCAGCGCGCCGTCCTTCATCCGGGCGAGGAACTCCGCGTCCACCAGACCGGACGTGCCCGCGGTGGCGGGGACGAGCAGCACGACCACGTCGGCGTGCGGGAGCAGCGCGGGAAGCTCGTCCTGGCCGTGGACGTTCTCCCGGGCCGTCCGGGCCACCCGGACGATCTCCACCTCGAACCCGGCCAGGCGCCGTTCCAGCGCCTCGCCGATCGAGCCGTACCCGACGATCAGCACGGTGGAGTCGGCGAGGACCCCGGTGTGGTGGTAGCTCCACTCCCCGCGCGCCTGCGCGGCCACGAAGCCGGGGAAGTCCCGCCGCATCGCGATCATCGCGCCCACGGCCCACTCCGCCGTACCCGCGTCGTGGACCCCGCGCGCGTTGCACAGCACCGCCTTCGGCGGGAGGTGCGGCAGGTACGGCTCGACTCCCGCGGTGACGGTCTGCAGCAGGCGGAGGTTGCCCATGCGGTTCAGCAGGCCGGGGATGCCCGGCACCGGGACCAGCGGCGGCACCCAGATCTCCACCTCCTCGGGCGGCCCCGGCAGCGGGCCCGTCCCGTCGTAGACCTTCCGGTCGAGGACGGGCAGCCCGTCCGGCAGGCTGGACAGATCGTCGGCGATGTCCTGTGAGGCGACCCAGATGTTCACACGTAACAACCTAGGGAACCATCGCGACGGCCCGCGAGTAGGGATGGACGAGGAGGTCGCGGTGATGACGGACAGGCACGGCGCGGGCACGGCCCTGTCGGCGGCGGCGCTGCTGGCGGTCGCTCTGCCGGTGGTCGCGGGGTGCGGGCAGGCCGGAGAGGCGGGCAGGACTCCCCCGCCGCTACCCGCCGCGAGCGCCACCGGCGGCTCGGGCAGCCCCGGCGGCTCGGGCAGCCCCGGCGGCTCCGGCGGCTCCGGCGGCTCCGGCGGCTCCGGCGGCTCGGGCAGCCCCGGCGCGGACACGGGGACCGGCCCGGACGGCGCCGCGACCGCCGTCGCCCCGGCCAGGCCGCGCACGCTGGTCCGCGGCCTCTCGGTTCCCTGGGCGATCGCGTTCCTGCCCGGCGGCGACGCGCTGGTGACCGAACGCGAGTCGGCGCGGCTCCTGCGGATCACGCCGGAAGGCGGGGTCGGGGAGGCAGGAGTGATCGAGGGGGTGTCGGCGGCCGGCGAGGGCGGCCTGCTGGGCGTGGCCGTGTCGCCCCGCTACGCGAGCGACCACCACGTCTTCGTCTACCTGACCTCCGGCGGCGACAACAGGATCGTCCGCTACCGCTACGACGGACGGCTCTCCGAGCGCCGCGTGATCGTCAGCGGCATCCCGAAGGGGGCCATCCACAACGGGGGCCGCCTCGCCTTCGGGCCCGACGGCTACCTCTACGCCTCGACCGGGGAGACCGGCGAGCGCGGCATGGCCCAGGACCGGAACGCGCTGGGCGGCAAGATCCTGCGCATGACCGCAGACGGCCGGCCCGCCCCGGGCAACCCCTTCGGGACGCTGGTCTGGTCGTACGGCCACCGCAACGTGCAGGGACTCACCTGGGACGAACGCGGCCACATGTACGCCACCGAGTTCGGCCAGAACACCTACGACGAGATCAACCTCATCGAGAAGGGCCGGAACTACGGCTGGCCGGAGGTCGAGGGAGTGGGCGGCCGTCCCGGATACGCCGATCCCCTGCTGACCTGGTCGACCGACCAGGCGTCGCCGTCCGGTCTCGCGTACGCGGGGGGCGCGCTGTGGGCCGCCGCCCTGCGCGGCGAGCGACTCTGGCGGGTCCCGGTGGACGGGTCAGGGCGCGCCGGGCGGCCCGCCGCGCTATACGAAGGCGAGTACGGCAGGCTGCGCGCGGTGGCCGCCGCGCCCGGCGGCGCCCTGTGGGTGAGCACCAGCAACCGCGACGGACGGGGCTCTCCCAGGGACGGCGACGACCGCATTCTGGTGGTTGCCCCCACCGCTTCCTCGTCCTGATCCGTGGCTCTGCCCCTGGCCCTGACCTTGGCCCTGGCCCTGACCTTGGCCCTGCCTCTGACCTTGGCCCTGGCCCTGTCCCTGTCCCTGGACTTGTCCTTGTCCTTGTCCCTGACCTTGGCCCTGGCCTTGACCCTTGCCTTGCCCCTGACCCTGACCTTGTCCCCGACCTTGTCCTGATCCGCTGCCGCCGCCGCGTGCCTTGGCAGCACGGCAGACGACCTTGGCCTGGGCCTGGTAGGAGGTCCGGAAGGTCTGCCGGGAGACGACCTCGCCGCCCTGCCTCAGCACACGGGTCACGGTGGCGGTGAACCCGGGCTGCCCCGGCGCCTCGACGCAGCCGGGCCCGTGCCCGGTCATCGTCGGCAGCTTGACCCGGGTGCCGGAGACCGGTCCCTGCAGGTCCACCGCGTACCGGCGGGTGCTCCACAACGCGATGGCCAGCGACCTGCCGGTGGCCGACGCCTGGACGAACACCCCGTACGGCGAGTCATTCTTCCACCGCAGGTCCGGATCGGGAAAGGACACCGCGGCCTCGGTGCCGACCGGCAGCTGCGGGGCGTGGACCTCGGGCGGAGTGTGCTCGGTGACCTGGAACCCGGCCCGGATCACGGCGTTCATCAGGGTGGTCGCGACCTGGGACATGCCCGGCGCGTCGATGCCGGCCCGTCCGTCGATCATCGTGGGGACGATGCCGTCGAACCCCGCGTCCACGTCGCGCCGCCCGAGCGCCTCGTTGAAGGAGAAGGTCTCCCCCGGACGGACCAGGCGGCCGTCCAGGAGCGCGGCCGCGGCCCGGATGTTGCCGGCGCGCTGGGGGCAGCAGGCGTAGGAGGTCGTGAAACGGCCGACCTCCTCCTTGATCCCCATGCGGCGCACGTCGTCGTCACCGCTCCGAGGCGGCCCGTCCACGACACGCACGGCCACCGTACGGTCGCCGGCGCCGAGGGCGGTCACCACGTCGGCCGCGAGGCGGTCGGTGTCGACCCGTTCCCCCGGCCTCCCGCCGACCAGTGCCGGCCGTCCGCCCCTGATCGTGAAGGAGGCGTCGCGGGACGCCCGCCCGGGGTCGAGCAGTCTCGGCGTGACGGGGGCGACCGCCGCGACGGCGTCGAAACGGGGACGCAGGACCGCGCCGTCCGGCGTGAACGTCAGGTGCCGCGCCAGCACGGCCGGCGGCAGCGAGACGGAGCCGGTCCCGCTGGTCAGCGTGAGCGGCGCGGACACCGCCCGGCCCGCCCAGCGCAGGGCGCGGTGCACCTCGGCGCGGGTGATGTGCGGGAGGTCCCGCAGGGTGGGGGCCACGACGACGATCTCGGGATCGAGGTACCCCTTGACGATCTGCTCGGCCGTGAGCTTCCGGTCGACCAAGCGGCCCACCCGGGGATAGACCGGGACCGGCGTGACCCCGTCGAACGAGACGCCGCCCTCCCGCGCCGGGTTCTCCAGCCGCTCGGCGATGTCCGCCACCAGGTCGTCGAGGCGACGCCGGTCGACCGACACCGCGGGCTCCACCTCACGGCTGCCGGTGAGCGCGGCCCACACCGCCCACGGGCTCGGGAAACCGGTCACCGCCCGGCCAATCGTCTCGTCGACGTCGAGCGAGAGACCGGCGTCCCGCGGGCTCACCGTCAGCCGCCGCGTTCCCTGCCGTACGATCACCGGTGTCCTGGTCTGGGCGTACAACCGTTCGTTGAGGGTGGCGGCGGCCTCGGCCCGGCTCTGACCGCCGATGTCCACGCCGAGCACGCTGGTGCCGGGCAGGACCTTCCCGGCCATGGTGAGGGCGGGCACGACATAGAGCACGACGAGCAGCGCCACCAGGCCGATCAGCGTGCGGCGGAGAACGCCGCCCTTCTTCGGCGGGTCGAGCAGGTCGAGGTCCGGTGTCCCGACGACGACCGGTTCCTCCCGGACGGTGCGGTCCGGCACCGGCCACGGCTCGATCGGCGGCGCCGACGGCGGAGCGGCGCCCGCGCCGGACGGCCGGGACGCGGGCGGCGCGGGGGCGGGCGGTTCGGCGAAGATGTCGGCCGACACCCCCTTGGGCAACGCCGACACCCCCCGAGGCAGGGACGTGGCCCGGCGCACCGGGTGGACACGCGGCGGGGCGGGCGCGGTCCCGGACGGATCCGGGGGATCCGTTGGCGGGTCGACGGACGCTCCGGCGTTACGCACGCCTCGCTCTCCTCAGGCTCAAGGTCAACTCCGATCAGTTAACCCTAAAACACCCTCCGCTGGATATCTCCGGAAGCAACAGCTCTGCTGCTCTTTCCGTGGAGCGCGCACGCCTTCGCCGCCCGACCGACCACAGCCCCGCGCACGGCGGAGCCGGCCCGGGCGGCGCGCGCATGGGCGAGAACGCCGGGCCGCGACGCGCGCGTCACCCGGACAGCGAACGCCGCGCCGGACGACCGCTTACGCGGCGGACGGCGCGGGACGCTCACTACCCCTGGACGCCGAGCCGCTCCAGGATCAGCTCACGGGCACGGCCCGCGTCCGCCTTGCCCCGGCTGGCCTTCATCACGCCGCCGACCAGCGCGCCCACCGCCGCGATCTTCCCGCCGCGCACCTTCTCCGCCGCGTCGGCGTTGCCCGCGAGCACCTGATCGATGATCGACATGAGCTCGCCCTCGTCGCTGACGACCTGGAGCCCGCGCTTGTCCACGACCTCGTCCGGGCCGCCCTCACCGGCCAGCACGCCCTCCAGCACCTGACGGGCCAGCTTGTCGTTCAGCGCGCCGGAGGCGACCAGTTCCGTCACCCGGGCGACCTGCGCCGGGGTGATCGGCAGGTCGGCGAGGGTCGTCGCCGACTCGTTGGCCCGCCGGGCCAGCTCGCCCATCCACCACTTGCGGGCGTCGGCGGCCGGGGCTCCGGCGGCCACGGTCGCCTCGACCAGGTCGATCGCGTCGGCGTTGTGCATGGCGGCCATGTCCAGGTCGGACACGCCCCACTCGTCCTGCAGCCTCCTGCGCCGGGCCGACGGAAGCTCGGGCAGCGCGGCCTTGAGCGACTCGACCCAGGCCGGGTCGGGCGCCATCGGCAGCAGGTCGGGCTCGGGGAAGTAGCGGTAGTCCTGCGCCTCCTCCTTCGACCGCCCGGAGGTCGTCTGCCCGGTGTCCTCGTGGAAGTGGCGGGTCTCCTGCACGATCCGGCCGCCCGCGGCGAGGACGCCCGCCTGGCGCTCGATCTCGCCGCGCACCGCGCGCTCGACGCTGCGCAGCGAGTTGACGTTCTTGGTCTCCGTACGGGTGCCCCACTCGGACGCGCCGCGCGGCATCAGCGAGACGTTCACGTCGCAGCGCAGCGAGCCCTGCTCCATCCGCACGTCCGACACGCCGAGCGAGCGCATCAGCTCGCGCAGTTCGGTCACGTACGCACGGGCGACCTCGGGGGCGAGCCGGTCGGTGCCCGCGATGGGCTTGGTCACGATCTCGACGAGCGGGATGCCGGCGCGGTTGTAGTCGACGATCGAGTAGTCGGCGCCGTGGATGCGCCCGGTCGCACCGCCTACATGGGTGGACTTGCCGGTGTCCTCCTCCAGGTGCACCCGCTCGATCTCCACGCGGACGGTCCTGCCGTCCACCTCGACGTCGAGGTAGCCGTCGACGCACAGCGGCTCGTCGTACTGGCTGATCTGGTAGTTCTTCGGCATGTCCGGATAGAAGTAGTTCTTCCGGGCGAACCTGCACCACGTCGCGATGGTGCAGTTCAGCGCGAGGCCGATCCTGATCGTCGACTCGATCGCCTGCTCGTTGGCCGTCGGCAGCGAGCCGGGCAGCGCCAGGCACACCGGGCAGACCTGCGTGTTCGGCGGTGCTCCGAAGGCCGTCGGACAGCCGCAGAACATCTTCGACGCGGTGCCCAGTTCGACGTGCGTCTCCAGCCCCAGCACCGGCTCGAAGCGCTCCAGCGCCTCGTCGTACGGCATGAGCGTCTCAGTGCTGCTCACAGGTAACCAAGTCCCTTCAATGCGTTTCTCGCGTCGACGACCCACTCCGCGTACGCGGGCACCTTCGCGAGGGTTGCGAGGTCGATGTTTCTGGCGATGTATTCGAAGTAGTCGCGTACCGGCTTCCCACGACGGGGAGCCACCTCGGCGAGCACCTTCTTGGGATCGGCGATCCTCTCGACGTCCCGGGGCCGGGCGGGCAGCCGTCCGTGGTCGCTCCCGCTCAACCGGCGCCACACGCCGGCGTCCGCCAGGAGCCACGCCTCCGTCTCCTGGACGGGCACCAGCGCGATCACCGGCGTGGACAGGCCCGAGTCGCGCACGACCCGCTCCGCCTTGTCCCGCTCTCTGTGATCGTTGTGCACGAAGAGCAGATGGCAGTCGCCCGCCAACTCGCGGAGTGCACCCGCCGTCCGGTCGTGGTCGTAGATCGATCGGCCGGAGCCGATCTCGGTGCTCTCCACGTCGACGGCGCAGCGAGAGGACTGGACGGTGATCTCACGGAGCTGCCGCGAGATCACGACGCCGAGGAAGACCTCGTCGGTCTCCCCC
This sequence comes from Microbispora sp. H10885, assembly GCF_014161415.1. Classification (NCBI taxonomy): domain Bacteria; kingdom Bacillati; phylum Actinomycetota; class Actinomycetes; order Streptosporangiales; family Streptosporangiaceae; genus Microbispora; species Microbispora sp. H10885. The sequence continues at coordinate 522,187 of NZ_JABBWY010000005.1, forward strand.
TCGGCGACGAGTCCGGGCACGAGCGGCCTGCTCATGGCACCTCGCCCACCGCGCTCAGATACTTGCGCACCTGACGGGGAGAGACGAACGTGCCGGGCTCTCCCTCCGACCGCACCGGCTTGGCCACCGTGACCCGCGAGATCCTGTCGTTCTCGGGATCGACGCGTACGGCGGTGTCGAGGAACACCAGCGCGTCCGGCCTGAGGCGGTACAGCTCCGAGACGACAACGGGTGAATGCGTGGTGAGGATCACCTGCCGCAGTGGCCGGTTGACGCACTCCGGGTCGTCGAGGTCGGTGACCCTCTCCTGGATCCTGCGGAGCAGTTCCGCCAGGCGGCTGGGATGCAGGCCGTTCTCGATCTCCTCGATGAGCAGCACCCCGGCATGGTCAGGGTCGTGCAGTGCGGCCAGCAGCGCGATGACCCGGAGCGTGCCGTCCGAGAGCAGCGTGCTCGGCACGCTGCCCTGGCCGTCCACGAGCACGTCGAACGTCCACTCCTGGTAACGGTCGTCCAGCAGAGGCTGTATCCCGGCGATGTCCGGGATGAGCGCCACGAGATCCACCAGGAGTTCCTCGATGGCACCGTGCGCCGCGAGCCTGCCGAGGACGGTGGCCAGGTTCCCGCCACCAGATTCCAGTGGCCCGTCAGACACCGCCGAAGACCGGGAACGCAGGTTCTTCGGATCCGGCTGATGCAGGCGCCAGTTGCTCAGTTCCCCGTACAGCAAGCGCCGAAGGCGAGGGCTACCGACCTGCTCCTCCATGAGCTTTTGCACCGCCTGCCCCAGGACCTCCAGCCCCTTTTGCCGCTGTTCGATCACCCAATGGGGCAGTCCGGTGACGCTGGCACTGGGGTTGAAGCGGAAGCTGGTCTCTCGCGGCACCCCGTCTTCCCCCAGCTCGGCTCCGCTCCCGAGTACCTGCGTGAGGACGGTGTCTCCCAACTGCTGAAGGGCGTGAACGGTGATCTCGAAGCAGTTGGTGACCGGCCCCTTGCCGACCCGGTGGAACAGCTCGTGCGGCCGGCCCCGGCGGGACGTCAACGCCTCCTCGTCACCCCAGCCGGCACTGCGCACGTAGCCCAGCGCGTCGAGAAGGTTGGACTTGCCGCTGGAGTTGGGGCCGACGAGGGCGAGGAACGGCGGGATGTCGAGCTGGAAGTCCAGGAAGGACTTGAAGCCGTCGATCTCGATGCGGGTGATCATGCCGCCGTTCCCCTCCCCTCGGCGGTCAGAGCGCGGGCGCGCGGGACAGCAGCGGGCCGCCCCACCGGCTCTCGAAGGCCTTCTCCACGGCCGCGCCGACCCGGTAGCAGCGGTCGTCGGCGAGGACCGGGGCCATGACCTGGAGCCCGACCGGAAGGCCGTCCTCGTCCGCCAGGCCGCACGGCACCGAGATCGCGGCGTTTCCGGCCAGGTTGGTCGGGATCGTGCACAGGTCGGCGAGGTACATCGCCATCGGGTCGTCGGCCCGCTCCCCGATCGGGAACGCGGTGGTCGGCGTGGTCGGCGAGACCAGCGCGTCCACCTGCTGGAAGGCCGCCTCGAAGTCACGCATGATCAGTGTGCGGACCTTCTGCGCCTGCCCGTAGTAGGCGTCGTAGTAGCCCGACGACAGCGCGTACGTGCCGAGCATGATGCGCCGCTTGACCTCGGGTCCGAAGCCGGCCGCGCGGGTGAGCGCCATGACCTCCTCGGCGCTGCGGGTGCCGTCGTCGCCGACACGCAGGCCGTACCGCATGGCGTCGAAGCGGGCCAGGTTGGACGAGCACTCCGACGGCGCGATGAGGTAGTACGCGGGCAGCGCGTAGGAGAACGCCGGGCAGGAGACCTCGACGACCTTGGCCCCGAGCGACTCCAGCAGGTCGACGGCCTCGTGGAAGCGGGCGAGCACGCCGGGCTGGTAGCCCTCCCCGGCGAACTCCTTGACCACGCCGATCCGCATGCCCGCCACGTCGGCCTGCCGCGCGGCCTCCACCACCGGCGGCACCGGCGCGTCGACGGAGGTCGAGTCGAGCGGGTCGTGGCCGGAGAACGCCTCGTGCAGCAGCGCCGCGTCGAGCACGGTGCGGGCGAACGGCCCGGGCGTGTCGAGCGAGGACGCGAACGCGATCAGGCCGTAGCGGGACGAGCCGCCGTACGTCGGCTTCATGCCGACGATGCCGGTCACCGCGGCCGGCTGGCGGATCGAGCCGCCGGTGTCGGTGCCGGTGGAGAGCGGCGCCTCGTAGGCGGACACCGCGGCCGACGAGCCACCCGACGAACCGCCCGGGATCCGGGACAGGTCCCATGGGTTGTGCGTCGGCCCGTACGCCGAGTTCTCCGTGGACGACCCCATGGCGAACTCGTCGAGGTTCGTCTTGCCCAGGATCACCAGCCCGGCCGCGCGCAGCCGGCCGGTCACCGTCGCGTCGTACGGCGGGCGCCAGCCTTCGAGGATCTTGGAACCGGCCGTCGTCGGCATGTCGGCCGTGGTGAACACGTCCTTGTGCGCGATGGGCACCCCGGCCAGCGGGCCGGGGTTCTCGCCCCCGGCCAGGCGCTCGTCCACCTGACGGGCCTGGGCCAGCGTCGACTCGGCGTCGACGTGCAGGAAGGCGTTGACGCGGCCGTCGACCTCGGCGATCCGGTCGAGGTGGGCCTGGGCGACCTCGACGGCGCTGACCTCGCGGGCGGCGATGAGTGCGCCCAGTTCGGCGGCGGTCTTCCGGATCAAGCTCATTCTTCCTCCCCGAGGATCCGCGGCACGCGGAACCGGTCGTCCTCCACCGCGGGCGCGCCGGACAGGGCTCCCTCGGGTGTCAGACCCGGCCGTACGGCGTCGGGACGGAAGACGTTGGTCAGCGGCAGCGCGTGCGAGGACGGCGGGATGTCGCCGGCCGCCACCTCCGAGACGCGGGCGACGGCGCCGACGATCTGGTCGAGCTGGGCGGCGAAGTGGTCGAGCTCGTCGTCGGCCAGTGCCAGCCGGGACAGCCGGGCGAGGTGAGCGACCTCATCGCGGGTTATGGCGGACATGAGTCGTCGAACCCGTTTCATGATGGAGATTGGACCCACCCATCCTAGGGCTCGCCGCCGAGCGCGGCCGACCCGGCGACGCCGCGTCACACGGTCTTAATACGAGCTTTCCCACCCCGAGGCGGGGAACCCGGCGGCCCACGGCGATTCAGTGCGAGGCGAGCCGGGTGTCACCCGCGGAGCCCAGGGCGGCGCCGAGCCGGTCGCGCAGCCAGGTGGTGGCATCGGCGGCGGACATGGGTTTGGCCAGCCACCACCCCTGCCCCGCGTGGCAGCCCATCTCCCGCAGCGACTCCGCGATCTCGGGCGACTCGACGCCCTCGGCGACCGACCTCAGCCCGAGGGACCGGACGAGGTCGATGATCGAGCGGACGATCCGCTCGTCGTCCCCCGGCTCCCCCAGCCGCCGTACGAACGACGCGTCGATCTTGACCTCGGAGACCGGGAGCCGCTGGAGCCGGACCAGGGAGGAGTAGCCGGTGCCGAAGTCGTCCAGCGAGAGCTGGACGCCGAGCCCGGCCAGCGTGCGGATGGCCTCGGCGCTGTAGGCCTGGTCGGTCATCAGGATGCGCTCGGTGACCTCCAGCCGGATGGCCTCCGGCGGCAGGTCCAGCTTCTCCAGCCCCGCCTCGAGCTGCTCGGGCAGGCCCGAGTCGAGCAGGTCGCGGGCCGACACGTTCACCGAGACCGGCACGTCCAGGCCCGCGTGCCACCAGCGCGCCGCCTGCCGCAGCGCCTTACCGATCACGTGCTGGGTGAGCTCGCGCATGAGGTACGACTGCTCGGCCAGCGGGATGAACTCGGCGGGCGAGATCGGCCCGCGCACCGGGTGCCACCAGCGCAGCAGCGCCTCGACACCCTCGACCCTGCCGTCCTCCAGGCTCACCTTGGGCTGATAGTGGAGCTCCAGCTCGTCGGCGTCGATCGCCCGCCGCAGGTCGCCGAGCAGGCTCAGCCGCTCGGGCGAGTTGCGGTCCTTGCCCGGCAGGTAGAACTCGACGCCGGTGCGGCCCTCCTTGGCGAGGTACATCGCGACGTCGGAGCGCTGCATCAGCAGCTCGAAGTCCGGGGCGTGGTCGGGATAGAGCGCGATGCCGACCGACGCGTCGAGGTCGAACGTCATGCCCTCAAGGCGTACCGGCTCGGTCAGCGCGACCCGCAGCCGCGAGGCGACCTCCCTGGCCGCCTGCGCGTCCCTGATGGACGGGAGCAGCACCGCGAACTCGTCCCCGCCGAGACGGGCGACCACGTCGCCCGGCCGTACGCTGTGGGTGAGCCGGTGGGCCACGATCTGCAGCAACCGGTCGCCGACCGGGTGGCCGAGCGTGTCGTTGACCTCCTTGAAGCGGTCGAGGTCGAGCAGCAGCAGCCCCACCCGCTCGTGCGCGCGCGCCTCGGCCAGCGCCTCCTCCGTGCGTACGATCAGGATCTTTCGGTTCGGCAGGCCGGTGAGCCCGTCGTGCGTCGCCTGGTGGTCGCGGCGGAGCGAGAGCGTCGCGGTCCAATGGACGGCGGCCAGCGGCGCGACGAACAGCGGGACCAGCGCGGGGGAATGCGCCATCACCACCACGACCAGCGGCGCGAGGCCGAGCAGCGTCCCGTAGACGAGCGCCTGCGGGCCGATCGAGGCCTTCATCACCCGGAGCAGGGGGCGGCGCTCGTGCAGCGCCACCGCCTGGCAGACCAGGACGGCGCGGACCACGAAGTACGCCGCGGCGGCCAGCGCGATGGCGGGGATGTCCATGCCGTCGGGCGTCCACGGCGAGCGCGGCCCCGGGTGCGCGCCGAACGCGGCCAGGGCGCCGGCCGCGGCCGTGCAGGCGAGGGTCACCTGGGCGAGGTTGAACAGCACCCGGTGCCAGGCCCTGCGGTGCACCAGCCCGCTGACCACCACGGCGACCGCCTGCATCAGCGCCGCCGTCGGCAGGCCCTGGTACATGAGCACGGCGAAGGTGAACATCGTGGAGGTCGGCGTGCCCCCGACCAGCGTCGAGGAGCTGAACATGATCGGACGCAGCTCGCCGAGGACCACGAGGACGGTCAGCATCCAGAACAACGGGGTGCGCGCGGCCTCGGCCAGCGGGCCGGCGCCCAGCCCGAACTCGGCGATGGCGAGCGCGGAGACGCCGGCGGCGCTGACCACCGTGAGGTACGCCCATAAAGGCGATCCGGGGCGTGGTCCGGTGTCCCGGGTGTCGACGGGCGCACTCAGTTCGCCCAGGTCGGCGGCCGGGAGGAGAACGCGTGGCACCCCGGTGAGCGGCATGAGACCGCGTGAAAGCGTCATAGGTAAGAAACCCCCCAAGAGGTCACTATCGGAGGGTACGGCCTGTGGGCCACTTCGCGAAACCGGTTGGGCACACTGAGTTACCATGATTTCCGGAGAAATCACGGCACGGCTGGACTCGTGGTGAAAGTTTCAAGTGATCCACGCGCCCATTCCCCCGCCCGCCTGCGCCTATTAGGTTGATCGTCCAGCCGAACTCACATCGGCCCTTCTTGGACCCCCGTCCCGGTCCCTACGATCCGAGGGAACTGTGGGAGCGCTCCCACATTACCGGACGGAGTAATTCCATGTCTCGCAGAAGGCCCTTGACGGCGGCCATTCTCGCTGCGGCCACCACGGCCGCGGTGGGAGCGGCCGTTGTGACCTCCACCGCGGCCCAGGCCGCCGACTCCGTTTTCTACGTGGATCCGACGACCAGCGCCGCGAAGTGGGTCGCCGCCAACCCCAATGACAGCAAGACCGCGGTGATCCGGGACCGCATCGCCGCCGTCCCGCAGGGCCGCTGGTTCGCCAGCTACAACCCCTCCGCGGTGCGCAGCCAGGTCGACGCCTACGTGGGCGCGGCGGCGGCGGCCGGCAAGATCCCGATCATGGTGGTCTACGAGATGCCGAACCGCGACTGCGGCGGCGCGAGCGCGGGTGGCGCTCCCGACCACGCGTCGTACCGCGCCTGGATCGACCAGGTCGCCGCGGGCCTCGGCGGGCGTCCGGCCTACATCATCCTGGAGCCCGACGCGCTGGCGATCATGCCGAACTGCATGAACTCCTCGCAGCAGGCCGAGGTCCAGGCCTCCATGGCGTACGCCGGCAAGAAGTTCAAGGCCACCTCCTCGCAGGTCAAGGTCTACTTCGACGCGGGCAACGAGGCCTGGGTGGGCGCCTCCGACATGGCCAACCGCCTGCGGGGCGCCGACATCGCCAACAGCGCGGACGGCATCTCGCTCAACGTCTCCAACTACCGGTCCACCTCCCCCACGGTCTCCTACGCCAAGAACGTCATCGGGGCCACCGGCCTGTCCTGGCTGAAGGCCGTGATCGACACCAGCCGCAACGGCAACGGCCCGGTCGGCAGCGAGTGGTGTGACCCGGCCGGCCGCGCCACCGGCACCTGGAGCACCACCAACACCGGCGACTCGGCGATCGCCGCGTACCTGTGGGTCAAGCCTCCGGGCGAGTCCGACGGCTGCATCGCCCCGGCCGGTCAGTTCGTCCCGCAGCGGGCGTACGACCTGGCGATCGCCGCCCCGTACACCCCGCCGCAGTCCCCGTCGGCCTCGCCGACGCGGTCTCCGTCCCAGTCCCCGTCTCCGTCGCCGTCCCCGTCTCCCTCCCCGTCCACTTCGCCCACCCGGTCGCCCTCCGCCTCGCCTTCGGCGTCGCCGACCACCGGCGACAAGGGCTGCACGGCGGTCTACAAGGTCGTCAGCGCGTGGGGCGGCGGTTTCCAGGGTGAGGTCGCCGTGACCAACGCGGGCTCCTCGGCGATCAGCAACTGGACGGTCAAGTGGAACATGCCCGGCGGGCAGTCCATCACCCAGTCGTGGAACGCCAACCTGACCGGCACCACCAGCATCACGGCCTCGAACCTGAACTGGAACGGGAACCTCGCCCCGGGTGCCAGCACCACGTTCGGCTTCCTCGGCAACTCCAGCGGAACCCCCTCCACCCCCAACCCGCTGAGCTGCACCGCTTCCTGATCCCCGCGTGAAACCAGGCGTGCCGTACGGTCCTCCCCAGCCGTACGGCACGCCTTCGCTTTACCCACCGGCACTCACATTGGGTGATCGATCGACAGCGAAGCGTTTAGGATGTGTTGCAACTACCGTCACTACTCCCCCAGTAGGTGCTCATGGGTGACGACGCCCTGTGCGAAGAGCAGGCAAGCCGGCGCGACGCGATCGACGGCAAGGTGGTCGAGCTGCGCCCCTTCAGGCGGCGAGGGAGTGACCCGATCCGGCTGCAGATCGGAGAGCACCCCTGGCGGCCTACTTCCGACACCCGTGTGGTCGAGATCTACGAGGAATGCGACCCGCCCACGGCGGGACTGATCGAACAGGACGGCAGGCTCTACGTTTTCGACTGCATCGACGGTCGCGGGTCGAAAGTCAGCTTCTGGGCCTACACCCAGGTCGACGCGATCGAGGTGAGCCGCCTCCAGAACGCCGCGGGTGACGACCTCATCCGCCTGCTGGACGGGCTCTTCGCCGACAGACCCTCCATGGCCGCCCTCGCCTTCGACAACCTCATCGAGTCAAGCGCCCCCATCAACTCCTGACGACGGCTCCCTCGGGCAGCCGCCCGGTGACGGCGCGCCCCGGTTCGCACGGGACCGGGGCGCTTGGCTTGCCGGTTCGCGACGCCCAGGAGCACCCGAACCCATAATGTAAGATCGCATCTACGTTAGATTGGTTCTACGTATGTGCGGGGCGACCAATGGACTTCAAGGGCCGGGCTGCCGACCTCGAGCTGCTCGACGGGCAGCTGCGACAGGTGACGGACGGGCAGGGCGGCACTCGCGGTCGTGCGGTGATCATGATGGGCCGCCGCCGGGTGGGGAAGTCGCGGCTGGTTCAGGAGTTCTGCGATCGCTCCGGTGTCCCGTACGTGGTCTTCCAGGCCACCAGGGGGCGCAATCCGGTGACCGAGCGCGCCGACTTCGTCGGCACGCTCGGACAGTCCGCCTTGCCCGGTGCGGAACTGGTCGCCGGAGTACAGGCAGCGGACTGGAACCAGGCGCTGCGCACCTTGGCCCTGGCCGTGCCCGATGACAGGCCGAGCATCGCGGTCATCGACGAGGTGCCGTGGCTGGTGGAGCAGGACCGCGAGCTCGAAGGGGCGTTGCAGACGATCTGGGATCGGCACCTGTCCGCGAAGCCGGTGCTGCTCATCCTCGTCGGCAGCGACCTGTCGGTGATGGAGGCCCTGCAGTCCTACGGCCGCCCCTTCTTCGGCCGCGCCGCGAAGATGACCGTCCAGCCGCTCCATCCCGCGGACGTGGCCGTGATGACCGGTCTGAACGCCGCCGAGGCCATCGACGCCTACCTGATCACCGGTGGTTTCCCGGAGGTGGTCCAGGCATGGAGGCCAGGCATGAGCCGCGTCGACTACCTGCGGGAGTCGCTGGCCAATCCGCTGTCCGCGCTGCTGATGGCCGGCGAGCTGTCGTTGCTGGGAGAGTTTCCCGAGACCTCCCACTCTCGGGCGGTTCTGTCGGCGGTGGGCAGCGGAGAGCGCACGTTCTCCTCCATCGCCGCCGAGGCGGGCGGCGCGACTCCGCTGGCCTCCGGCACGCTCTCCCCGCTGCTGTCCACCCTCGTCGGCAAGCGGGTGCTGGCCGTCGACGCTCCCCTCTCAGCCAAGCCGGACACGAAGAACAAGCGCTACCGCATCGCCGATCCGTATCTGCGGTTCTGGCTCGCCTTCCTGGACCGGGGCATTCCGCTGGTCGAGCGCGGCCGGGGGGAGCGTGTCCTGGCCTCCATCGAACGCTCCTGGACCTCCTGGCGTGGCCGCGCCGTCGAGCCTGTGGTCCGGGAGGCCCTGCTGCGGCTGTTGCCGGACGACCGATGGCCCGAGACCGAGGCCGTCGGAGGCTGGTGGAACCGTCAGAACAACCCCGAGATCGATCTCGTCGGGGCCGACCGCGAGCCGGTCGCGCGGCACGTCCACTTCGTCGGCTCGATCAAGTGGCTGGAGAACGCGTCGTTCGGGCGGCACGAGTACGAGAGCCTGGTGCGCGACCTGCTCGCCGTCCCCGGCGCCGACACGAAAACCGCGCTGGTGGCCGTCTCCCGGTCGGGTGTCGACGACAACCTGCCGCTCGCCGCGCACTGGGGCCCCGAAGAGCTGCTGGCCGCCTGGCCATGACGGCCCGGGGCCGTCACGGCAGCCGTACGCCTCGCCGCTGATCCGGCTCGCGGCGACTCCGAGTGCCCGGGCGCTCCGGGCGTCGAGTCACTCCTCGGGGGTGACGGCGGCGGCGCGGGCGGCGTCCGGGCCCTCACGGAGGAGCGTGTGGAAGCCCTCCTCGTTGAGGATGGGAACGCCGGCCTTGACCGCCTTGTCGTACTTCGAGCCGGGGTTGTCCCCAACCACCAGGAAGCCGGTCTTCTTTGACACCGACGAGGTGACCTTGCCCCCCTGGGCGGCGATGGCCTCGCTCGCCTCGTCGCGGCTGAAGTCCGCGAGCGTGCCGGTGACGACGAACGTCAGCCCCTCAAGAGGGCGCGGTCCCTCGTCGGCCGCCGACTCGTCGGCCATCCGGACTCCGGCGGCCCGCCATCTCTCGATGATCTCCCGATGCCAGTCGACCTCGAACCATTCCTTGATCGTGGCGGCGACCCTCGGGCCGATGCCCTCCACCGCCGCGAGCTCCTCCTCCGACGCCTTGGCGATGGCGTCGATCGAACGGAACTCGTCCGCCAGCGCGCGGGCCGTCGGCGGCCCGATGTGCCGGATCGTCAGCGCCACGAGCACCCGCCACAACGGCTGGTCCTTCTTCTCCTCCAGTTGCTGGAGGATCAGCTCCGCGTGCTTGCTCGGCTCGCCGGACATGTTGGCGAAGAACGAGACCACCTTCGGCTCGCCGGTCTCCGGATCGGTCTTCGGCAGACCCGTGTCGGCGTCGCGGACCACGGACCTGATCGGCAGCAGCTTGTCGATCGTCAGGTCGAACAGGTCGGCCTCGGTGCGGACCGGCGGCTCCTGCGGCGGCAGCGGCTGGGTCAGCGCGGTCGCGGCCACATAGCCCAGCCCGTCGATGTCGAACGCGTTGCGCCCGGCCGCGAAGAAGATCCGCTCACGGAGTTGCGCGGGGCACGAGCGGGCGTTCGGGCAGCGCAGGTCGGCGTCGCCCTCCCGCTCGTAGGCCAATGCGGTTCTGCACTCCGGGCAGTGCGTGGGCATGACGAACTCCCGCTCGCCGCCCTGCCGCAGGTCGACGACCGGACCGACGATCTCGGGGATGACGTCGCCCGCCTTGCGCAGCACCACGGTGTCGCCGATGAGCACGCCCTTGCGCGCCACCTCCGAGGCGTTGTGCAGCGTCGCGCGCTCCACGGTCGACCCCGCCACCACCACCGGCTTCATCACACCGAACGGCGTGACCCGGCCCGTCCTGCCCACACCGACCTGGATGTCGAGGAGCTTCGTGGTGACCTCCTCGGGCGGGTACTTGAACGCGATCGCCCAGCGAGGCGCCCTGCTTGTCGATCCGAGCTGCCGCTGCACGGGAATCCGGTCGATCTTGACGACCACCCCGTCGATCTCGTATTCGGGATCGTGCCGGTGCTCGTTGTAGTGGGCGACGAACCCGCGGATCTCGTCGAGGCTCTCCACGACCCTGTAGCGGTCGCTGACCGGGAGGCCGAGGTCGCGCAGCCGCTCGTAGACCGCCGACTGGGTGCCCGGCAGCGGCCCGCCGCCCTCCCACTTGCCCACGCCGTGGACGATCATCCGGAGCGGCCGCTGCGCGGTGACGCGCGGGTCCTTCTGCCGCAGCGAGCCCGCGGCCGAGTTGCGCGGGTTGGCGAACGGCGGCTTGCCCGCGTCCATGAGCTGCTCGTTCAGCTTCTTGAAGCCCTCGACCGGCAGGAAGACCTCGCCGCGGACCTCCAGCAGGTCGGGTACGTCGTCCCCGGTCAGGCGGTCGGGCACGTCGCCGAGCGTGCGGACGTTCGGGGTGATGTCGTCGCCGGTGCGCCCGTCGCCCCGGGTCGCGCCGCGCACCAGGCGGCCCTTCTCGTACACGAGCGCCACGGCCAGGCCGTCGATCTTCAGCTCGCACAGGTATGGCCCGGGGTCGGCCTCGATGAGCCGTTCCGCCCTGGCCTGCCAGGCGGCGAGGTCGGCGTCGTCGAAGGCGTTGTCGAGGCTCTCCATGCGCTGGAGATGGGTGACGGGGGCGAACTCGGTGGAGATCGGCGCTCCCACGTTCTGCGTGGGCGAGTCAGGCGTCCGCAGGTCGGGATGCCTCTCCTCCAGCGCGAGGATCTCCCGCATCCAGCCGTCGTACTCGGCGTCGCTCACCGTGGGCGAGTCGAGCACGTAGTAGCGCCAGTTGGCGTCCTGAAGCAGCTCCGCGAGCTCGGCGTGCCGCTCCCGCGCCTCGCTCGGCGCGCTCTGCGCACCTCCCGAGCTCTCCGCGCTCCCCGCGACTTGCCCGCTCTGCGACGTTCCCGAGCTCTCCGCGCTCCCCGCGAGCTCGCCCGTCACATCCCCGAACTCGTCCACGATGTCGTCGAGCCCGTCCGCCCTGTCGGTCACGTCGCCCGTCTCCCCTCGTCAACGACCCAGGCCAACCGTATCTCCGGCGGCCGACAGAACGCGAAGGACGGGGGCGGGAGCCGCGCCGAGGACGAGGAACGGCTCCCGCCGGACCACTCCGCGAGGGGACCGCTCCAGACCGCGCGGCCCCTCGTTTTCAGGAGCGATCGAGAATTACGGTAGACCGCTTGCAGCCCACTTTCATTCCTTTTTGTCCGGGTCAACTCGGGCCGGTCAGGGTGGATGGAGGGGGACCGGCCCGAGAGCTCAGCCGCCCTGGGTCCAGACCCGTTCCCAGCGCGAGCAACGGCCGGTGACGCGGGTCGCGGTGCCCCGGCAGACCCTGGCCTTGGCGAGCAGCATGTATCCGGCGTTCAACTTGAAGGCGCGCGGAGTGGACTGCGAGCAGTTGCGGAAGGTCGCGGTGCGGTACCTGCCGTGGTCGGTCAGCCACTTGATCGTCACCCACGAGCAGGTCCTGGCGCCGCCCGCGTCGTAGAGGTCGCCGGCGACACGCAGGCCGGACGACGTCGACCGGACCGATCCGCTCGCCCAGCCCTTGTAGTCGGAGGACGCCGTCGGCCCCCACTTCCAGGTCTCCGCGGCGGAAACGGTGTAAGCGGTGGAAGCCGACGTGGCCGACGTGGCCGACGTGGCGGCCGAGGCCGGAGCGGCGGCGAGCCCCACGGACAGGGCGGCGGACAGGCCGGTGGCGGCGAGAGGGAGCAGAAGGCGCGCGGCGCTTCGCATGGGTCTTTCTCCTGACGGGTGAACTTCCAGCACGTCAAGAGATAGGCCCCGGGGCTTGTGAATCACTTGGGAACGGGCTGGGAGATCGCTTGGATCACCCTGGCGCCCCCACTCGCCCCTCTTACTCGCCGGGGTCCTCGCGCAGGACCCGGGCCGCCTCCCGGCACCGGGCCAGCGCCGCCCTGGCGTACGCGGGCGAGGCCCCGGCCAGGCCACAGGCGGGGGTGAGCACGACCTGCTCGGCGAGCCGGGCGGGCGGGAAGCCGAGGCGCCGCCACAGCTCCACCGCCGGCCGCGCCACCACGCCGACGTCCGCCAGCCGGGTGTCCGTGCCGGGCACGACGCCGAGCAGCAGCGCGAGGCCCTTCTCGATCGTCTCGCCCAGTTCGTCCTCGTCCCTGCGTCGCAGCAGCCCCGCGTCCACCGAGACACCGCGCGCGCCCGCCGTACGGATCACCTCGTACGGCACGCCCGGCGCGCAGCAGTGGACGACCGGGAACGCGGGCGCGAGCGCGGACAGCACGGTCCGCAGCCGCTCGGCCGCGACGGGCGACTCGACGGCGGGCAGCCGCCCGAAGCCGGACGCGGTCGGCACCGTGCCCGCCAGCACGCCGGGCAGCCCCGGCTCGTCGATCTGGACGACGAGGTCCGCTCCCGGGACCCGCCGCCGGACCTCCGCCACGTGCTGCGCCAGTCCCTCGGCCAGTGACTCGGTCAGGTCGCGTACGGCTCCGGCGTCGGCGAGCACCTTGTCGCCGTACCTGAGCTCGATCGCCCCGGCGAGCGTCCACGGGCCACACGCCTGGATCTTGAACGGCCCCCGGTAGCCCTGGGTCACCTCCTCCAGGCCGTCGAGGTCGCGGGTGAGATGGTCCCTGGCCCGCTTGAAATCCCGGCCCGGGCGGTCGGAGAGCCGCCAGCCGGACGGCTGCACCTCGACGGGCAGCTCGACCAGCAGCGACGCCGTACGGCCGATCATGTCCGCGCCGACTCCGCGGGCGGGCAACTCGGGCAGATACGGCATCGGCAGCTCGCCGAACGCGGTGCGCAACGCCTCAAGATGGTCCTCGCCCGGGTAGGACCCCACCCCGGTGGCCGTGGCCTCGCTCCACGGGTACTCGCTCACGGTCACTAGCTTAGAGACATGAAACTCACCAAACTCGGTCACGCGTGCTGGCGGCTGGAGAAGGACGGGCGGACGCTCGTCATCGACCCCGGCACATTCAGCGGCCCGGGGCTTCTCGACGGCGCGGACGCGGTGCTGATCACCCACGAGCACTTCGACCACGTGGACGCGGGCCTGCTCGCGAACGCGAGCCCCGACCTGGAGGTCTTCACCTGCCGGGCCGTCGCCGACCAGCTCGGCGACATCCCGGCGAAGGTCCAGGTCGTCACCCACGGGGACGGCTTCGACACGGCGGGCTTCCACGTCAGCGCGATCGGCGAGTGGCACGCGCTCAACCTGCCCGACGTCCCGCCGGTGCAGAACATCGGCTTCTTCGTGGACGACGAGGTGTTCTACCCCGGCGACGCCCTCACGCCGCCGGGACGCGAGGTCCCGACGCTGCTCGTGCCGACCAGCGCGCCGTGGCTCAAGGCCGCCGAGATGCTGCTCTACCTGCGGTACGTCCGTCCCGCGCGGGCGTACTCGACCCATGACGGCATCGTCAACGACATCGGCGCGACGCTGATCGACAACTGGCTCGGCATGGAGGCCGGCCGGCAGAAGGCCGACTTCCGCCGCATCCCGGTCGGCGAGAGCGTGGAGGTCTGACCTCAGACGGCCGAGGCGATCGTGGCGGAGCCGAGGACGGCGTCCCCGTCGTAGAGGACGGCCCCCTGGCCCGCCGCGACGCCGGTGGCCGGACGGTCCAGCTCGATGTGCAGCTCGCCGCCGGACAGCTGGGCGCGGCAGTCGTACACCTCGCCGTGCGCGCGTAGCTGCACCCGGCACGTGATCGGCTCGTACGGCTCCGGCAGCGGCCCGTTCCACACCGGGCGCTCGCCCACGACGGCGCGCACCTCCAGCGAGGCGCGCGGCCCGACGGTGACCGTGTTGGACACCGGCTCGATCGACAGCACGTAGCGCGGCCTGCCGTCGGCGGCGGGCCGGTCGACGCGCAGGCCCTTGCGCTGCCCGATCGTGAAGCCGTACGCCCCCTGGTGGCTGCCGACCACCTGGCCGGTGAGCGCGTCGACGATCGGCCCCTCGGCCGCGCCGAGCCGCTCGGCGAGGAACGCCCGGGTGTCGCCGTCGGCGATGAAGCAGATGTCGTGACTGTCCGGCTTGTCGGCCACGGTCAGCCCGCGCCGCGCGGCCTCCTCGCGCACCTCGGCCTTGGTCGAGCCGCCCAGCGGGAAGATCGCGTGCGCGAGCTGCTCACGGGTGAGCACGCCCAGCACGTACGACTGGTCCTTGGCGTCGTCGACGCTGCGCCGCAGCACGCCGTCCTCGAGCCGCGCGTGGTGGCCGGTGGCGACGGCGTCGAAGCCGAGCGCGAGCGCCCGGTCGAGCACCGCCTCGAACTTGATCTTCTCGTTACAGCGCAGGCAGGGATTGGGGGTGCGCCCGGCGGCGTACTCCCCGACGAAGTCCTCGACCACGTCGCGGTGGAACCGTTCGGCCATGTCCCACACGTAGAAGGGGATGCCGATGACGTCGGCGGCGCGGCGCGCGTCGCGGGCGTCCTCAAGGGTGCAGCAGCCGCGCGCGCCGGTGCGGTAGGACTGCGGGTTGGACGACAGCGCCAGGTGGACGCCGGTCACGTCGTGCCCCGCCTCGGCGATCCGGGCGGCGGCCACCGCGGAGTCGACCCCGCCGGACATGGCGGCGAGGACGCGGAGCTTTCCCGTGGGCTTTGCTGTGGGAGCCATAACAGTTCGAGGTTACCGCCCGCGGGCGCGCGCCCGCGTTGGCATCGGGGCGGGCGGGCTGGGAGGATGCGGGGTCATGCGACTGTTCGGGCGCGAGAGCGAGTCCGCCGACCCCGCCGAGGCCATCGCCGCGTTCTGGGCCTGGTGGGAACAGGCCCGTCCGGGGATCGACGCGCACGTGGAGGCGGAGGATCCCGAGGCCCTGGCCGAGGCCATCGGCCCGGCCGTCGCCGCGCTGCACCCGTCCCTCGTCTGGGAGGTCGTGCCCGGGCGTCTCGCCGTGCACGCGCTGGTCGTCAGCGCGTCGGGCGATCCGGAGCTGCGGCCGTTCGCCCACCGCTGGGCCCTGGCCGCGCCGCCGGTCGACGCGATGTGGGAGTTCCACCCGTCCCGGCAGGCGAACCCGCAGGCCGCGAACCTCACGGTCGGCGTCGCCGGGCGGGAGTTCGGGCTCGACCGGCTGGTGGTGGCGCTGCGCGTGCCGCCCGGCACGCCGCGCGTGGACGTCACCGCCTTTCACCCCATATTTCCGGACATCGATGACGACGCCCGGATGGAGGCGGCCCTCACCGCCCTCGACTGGCTGCTGGGCGAGGACGAGGTGGCCCGCTGGGTCGGCGAGATCCGGGCCGCCGAGTTCGAGCCGATCGACGCCCTCCCGGCGATCCACCTGCCCTCGGTCGTCGCCGACGTGGCGGAGGGGTTCAAGGAGGAGCAGTGGGCGCTGCTGGAGGGCCACACCTCCACCGGCGCCCGCCTCACCGCCGCGGCCCGCTATCCCCTGCGCCCTGTCGACTTCCCGCTGTTCGACCAGCACATCGCCGTCACGCTGCCGTACGAGCACGCGGACGCGGACGGGCAGCCCGCCGGGGCCTCCCTGGACGCGCTGCGCGAGTTCGAGGAGCGGCTGACCGGACGGCTGGCCGCGCACGGCTCGGCCGTGCTGGCGGCCCACCTGAGCGCCGACCACACCCGGACGCTGCATCTCTACGCCGACCCCTCCGGGAACGTGCCGCCGGTGATCGAGGAGGTCGCGGCCGGCTGGAAGGAGGGACCCGCCCGGATCGAGACGGCCGAGGATCCCTCCTGGAGCGCGGTCGCCCCCTTCCTGACCTGAACCGGCTTCCTGCCTCGAACCAGAAATTCAGCGCGTTTCATGACATACGGGACGGGCACGCCGCGATAGACGCGACGCGCGGGCGGGCGCCCGCGTTCCACCCGTTCCCGCAGCCTGCGGGGCCGATCCGATGGGATTGGGGTCGGACATGGCGCACCGCGCACTGCACCGGATGATGGACGCGATCGAGGGCGAAGGCCGACTCGACCGGCCGGGCCATCGGCTCGAACAGGGTCTCGCGTTCACGGAGAACCTCCTCGGGGTCACCAGGGGCCGCGCCCGCGGCCTCCTGCACGGCGTATGGCTGGGACACCCCCTTCATCCGCTGCTCACCGACGTCCCGATCGGCTCGTGGACGACGGCGCTGGTCCTGGACCTCACCGGGCGCAGGCGGGCCGCGCGGACGGCCGTGGGAGTCGGCCTCGCCGGAGCGCTGGCCGCGGCCGTGACCGGCCTGCACGACTGGCAGCACACCCACGACAACGCCCGGCGGGTCGGACTGGTTCACGGCACGCTCAACGCGCTCGCCCTCGGCCTGTACGGCTGGTCGTGGTGGCAGCGGGGCCGGGGCCGCCATCTGCGCGGGCGGCTCGCCGCCCTGCTCGGCTATCCGGTGATCATGGTCAGCGGCTACCTCGGCGGGGCGCTCACCTACAACCACCGGATCGGGGTCGACCAGACGGACCGGCGGCTCGAACCACGCCGTTTCACCCGGGTGCTGGCCGAGCGCGAGCTGACGGACGGCAGGCCGCACCGGGCGCGGGCGGATGGCGTGGAGGTCGTCCTGGTCCGCTCGGACGGCCGCGTCCACGCCCTGGAGGACGCCTGCCCGCACCTGGGCGGCCCGCTGTCCCAGGGCTGGCTCCGCGACGGCTCCATCACCTGTCCCTGGCACGGCTCGGCGTTCGAGCTGCACAGCGGAGAGAGCCTGAACGGCCCGGCCGTCACGCCCGCGCCGTGCTTCCAGACCCGCGTACGCGACGGGTGGATCGAGGTGCGCCGGGCGCCCACGGTGGTCACCGCGCCGCCCGGAAGCGCCCTGGTCCACCAGCAGGAGGTGCGGCCATGAGAAGGCGGCCCGAGGTGCTCACCGAGGTGCGGGAGGCGCCGGAGCGCGAGAAGGCCACGCGGGTGCTCGTGGAGCACCACGAGGTGCTGCGCGGGCTCATGCGGCGCCTGCTGGCGACGCCGCGCTCCGAGCCAGGACGGCGGCGCGCGCTCGCCGACGAGCTGTTCGACGAGCTGCGGATGCACGAGGTCATCGAGGAGGAGATCTTCTATCCCGCGATGCGGGACGTCACCCCGGGCATCGCGGCCGCCTGGTCCGAGCACCGCCAGCTCAGCGACCAGCTCGCGGCGCTGGTCCGCGCCGACCCGCGGACCGGGCGGTTCGACCGGGAGCTGGGGGTGATGCACGACGCGCTGGAGTCGCACGCCCACCTGGACGAGGAACGGGAGATGTTCCCCGAGATCGAGCGCTTCGCGGACGAGGAGCTGCTGGTCGAGCTGGGTGACCGGCTCCGGGACCGGCTGCGGCGGCTGCGCTCGTCACGGCGCACGCGGATGGTCCTCCGCCTGCAACGGGCGCTGCTGCGCCGGACCGCCCGATAGCGGCGTACGGCGGAGGTATACGGCGATGTCGCGCTACGACAGGCCGGCGCGGCG
Organism: Microbispora sp. H10885; assembly: GCF_014161415.1. Classification (NCBI taxonomy): domain Bacteria; kingdom Bacillati; phylum Actinomycetota; class Actinomycetes; order Streptosporangiales; family Streptosporangiaceae; genus Microbispora; species Microbispora sp. H10885. The sequence continues at coordinate 540,163 of NZ_JABBWY010000005.1, forward strand.
GGCGCGCTCCACGACCTGTCCGATGACCTCGGTGACCCGGTCGACGTCCTCCTCGGTGGACGTGTGACCGAGCGAGAAGCGCAGCGAGCCACGGGCGCGCACGCCGTCCTGACCCATCGCCAGCAGCACGTGGGACGGCTGGGCCACCCCGGCCGAGCAGGCCGAGCCGGTGGAGCACTCCACGCCCTTGGCGTCGAGCAGCATGAGCAGGGCGTCGCCCTCGCAGCCGGGGAACGAGAAGTGGGCGTTGGCCGGCAGCCGGTCCGCCGGGTCGCCGTTCAGCACGACGTCGGGGACGGCCCGCCGTACGCGCTCGACGAGGTCGTCGCGGAGCGCCGACAGGCGCTCCGCGGTCGCGGGCTGCCGCGCGACGGCGGTCTCGACGGCCGCGGCGAACCCGGCGATGGCCGGGGCGTCGAGCGTGCCGGAGCGGATGTCGCGTTCCTGCCCGCCGCCGTGCAGGACGGGGACGGGATCGACGCCGCGCGCCAGCAGCAGCGCCCCCACGCCCACGGGCCCGCCGACCTTGTGGCCGGAGACGGTCATGGCGTCCACGCCCGAGTCGGCGAACGAGACCGGAAGCTGGCCGACCGCCTGCACCGCGTCGGTGTGGAACGGGATGCCGTGCTCGTGCGCGATGGCGGCCAGCACGCGCACCGGCTGAACGGTTCCCACCTCGTTGTTGGCCCACATCACGCTCACCAGCGCGACGTCGTCCGGGTCGCGGGCGATGGCCTCGCGCAGCGTCTCGGGGTGGACCCGGCCCTGCTCGTCGACCGGGAGTAACTCGACCCGGGCGTCATGGTTGTCGCCCAGCCAGTGGGCGGGGTCGAGGGCGGCGTGGTGCTCGATCGCGCTGACCAGGATCCTCGGCCGCTTCCTCGCCCAGAACAGGCCCTTGATGGCGAGGTTGTCGGCCTCGGTGCCGCCGGCCGTGAACACGACCTCGCTGGGCCGGGCGCCGAGCGCGCCGGCGATCGTCTCGCGCGACTCCTCGACGACCCGGCGGGCGCGGCGGCCCGCCGCGTGCAGGGAGGAGGGATTGCCCACCTGGCCGAGCTGGGCCGTCATCGCCTCGATCGCCTCGGGCCGCATCGGGGTGGTCGAGGCATGGTCCAAGTACGCAGATCCCATGACCCCTCCCCTGTACGGCTTTTCGTGCGCACCAAGCGTATCCGGGGAGAAGGGGAACACCGGAACGGTGTCGCGAGTTAACCGTCCAGACGGTACAGTAGGCGGCATGAGGAGGGTGGCATGAGGCGAGACGAGTTGCTCGACGCGGCCGAGGCCCTGCTGCAGGACCAGGGCGCCCAGGCCCTGACCCTGGCGGCGGTGGCCGAGAGCGCCGGCGTCAGCAAGGGCGGCCTCCTCTACCACTTCGCCAGCAAGGAGGCGCTCGTCAGAGGGATGATCGAGCGCCTGATCGCCGACTTCGACGCGCTGATCGAGGCCCAGGGGGAGAGCACCTACACGCGGTCCTACCTCGCCGCGACGTTCGAGGCGGTGGAGACCGGCCGGCTCCGGCGCTGGGCGGTGGTCACGGGCGCCGCCGGTGATCCCGCGCTGCTCGCGCCGCTGCGCGAGGCGATGGCCCGCTGGATGCGTCAGGGCCTGGACGACGAGCCCGACCCGCCGGCGTCCCAGATCGTACGGCTGGCCTGCGAGGGCGTCTGGGAGGTCGCCACCCACTGTGCGGCGATCATCGACTTCGCCGCCGTCCGCGCCAGGCTGCTCGCCCTGTTATAGGGCCCTGCTCAGCAGGCGCCGTCGCGGCGCTCTGTGCAACTTCTCTGTGCAACCTGTCCGCAACCCGTCCGCGCAACTCGCCCGCGTGACCCGTCCGCGCCCGCGCGGAGGTGACTCGTCCGCGCCCGCGCGGAATCCATGACGCGCCGCACCGGCGCGGACCGTGCCCACTACACCGAGCCGCACGCGCGCCTGGTGGTCGCCCTTCCTTCCGGCTGATGCCGTGAAAGGGCGACCTGCTGCTGTCTGCCCACTTCTCCGGGTTCGGAAACCCACTTGACACACATGGAAAGGAAGCTGTGATGACCCGCGCTTTGAGGAAGGCCCGTCACGGGGCAGTCCTCACCTTCGTCCTGGCCGGCCTGATGTGCGGAACGTTCACCGTGCGCCTCCCCGCGCTGGCCGACCGGCTCCGCCTGCCGGAGTCGTCGGTCGGCCTCGCCCTGCTCGGCTGGGGAGTCGGCGCGCTGCTGACGATGCAGATCATGCGCGTCGTGCTGGGCAGAGCCGGGAGCCGCGGCGTCCTGCGCGCGGCCGTTCCCCTGTGCGCGGCATCACTGGTCCTCGTCGCGCTCGCGCCGACTTTCCCCGCCCTGGTCGCCGCCACCGCGCTGTTCGGCATGGCGTTCGGCGCGGTCGATGTCGGCATGAACGCGCAGGGCTCCCTGGTCGAGCGCGCGTACGGCCGGCCGATCATGATCGGCATGCACGCGGGCTGGTGCGTCGGCGCGATCTCGGCGGGCCTGCTGGGCACGGCCGCCATCGCGCTGGGCCTGTCCCTCACCACCCACATCCTCCTGGTGGCCCTGATCTCGGCGCCCGCCGCGCTGGCCCTCAGCCGTACCCACCTGGCCGACCGCGCGCCGGAGTCGGGCGCCGCACGGGAGAGCGGCCGGGCCCGGCGGAGGCTGCCGGGGGTCGTCTACCTGCTCGGTGCGATCACCTTCGCCGCTTTCATGGTCGAGGGCGTCGTCGCCGACTGGAACGGGCTCTACCTGCTCGGCACGCTGCACGCCTCAGAGGCGGTCGCCGCGCTCGGCTACCCGGTGTTCGAGGCCGGCATGCTGGTCGCGCGGCTCGGCGGCGACCGGCTGCGTGGACACCTCGGCGCCCGCGCGCTCATCGCCCTCTCCGGCGGGGCCACGGCCCTGGCGTTCCTCGCCGTCATCGCCGCGCCGGTGACGGCGGCGGCCGTGGCCGGGCTGTTCTTCGTCGGGCTCGCGGTGGCGACGATCTCACCGATGGCGCTGTCGCTCGCGGGCACCGCGACGGCCGAGCCGGGCCCCGCGATCGCGCAGGCGAGCGCCATGGGCTACGCGGGACTGCTGCTCGGGCCGGTCGTGATCGGCTTCCTGTCCGCCGCGGCGTCGCTGCGGCTGGCCATGGGCGTGGCCGTCGTCCTCGGCGTCGTCATCGCCGCGGCGGGACGGCTGCTGCCCGCGTCCCGTACGGAGATCGTCCCGCTGCGGGCGTCCGCCCGGGACGGCGGCGAGGAGCCCCACCTGCCGCTGGCCGCCTGACACCCGCACCTACGCCCGGCCCGGGAACCGGCCGGGGAGCCGGCCGGGGACGTCCGGTCACCCCCGGCCGGCCTTGGCGGTCTCCTCGGCGAGGGTGACGAGCCGGTCCACGGTCTCGGGCAGCGCGCCGCCCAGGATCTTCTTCATGATGGGGGTCAGCACGAGCGCGGTCGGTCCCTTCACGACGACCTTGAAGGTCACCTCGCGCGTGCCGTCGCCGCGGTCCTCGATGGTGTGCTCCCAGTCCATGAAGGTGCCACCGGGCAGGAAGAACCGGTCGGTGTACCTGCGCATGGGGTCGCACTCGATGATCTCGAAGCGGACGGCCGACTGGCCCTTCAGCTTGACGTGACCGGTGGCGCCGAGGGCGAACGGCCCCTCGTCGAGGCGGATCCAGTCCAGCCCGTCGTCCCAGCGGACGCGCGCGGGAACGTCCTCCCAGAGGGGCCAGATGTGCTCCGGCTCGGCCGTGGTCTGCCGCGTGACCGTGATGAGGTGCGTGGTGCGCAGTTTTCCGAGCGCGGCCACCGTCGCGGCGATCACCGCCGTGCCGGCCGAACCGCGTATGAGCATCTTGATCGCGCTTGCCATCCGAACCATCCCCTCGAATCTGGTCAACTGTCTGTATCATACGTATGTATAAGACAAATTGCCAGGGATGGCGGTGATTTCAAGCGAGATCGCCCCACTACCCCCATACAACCTCATGAACGCCGGAAGCGGCGCCGCGTCGGCCGCGCGGCGCCGCTTCCGGTCCGGGTGCTACTTGCGCTTCTCGATCTCCTCGGTGAGCTGCGGGACGATCTGGAACAGGTCGCCCACCACGCCGTAGTCGGCGACTTCGAAGAGCGGCGCCTCGGCGTCCTTGTTGATCACCACGATCGTCTTCGAGGTCTGCATGCCGGCCCGGTGCTGGATCGCGCCGGAGATGCCGGCCGCGATGTAGAGCTGCGGCGACACCGTCTTGCCGGTCTGGCCGACCTGGAACTGGTGCGGGTACCACCCGGCGTCGGTCGCGGCGCGCGAGGCGCCGACCGCCGCGCCGAGGGAGTCGGCGAGCTTCTCGATGATCGCGAAGTTCTCGCCCGAGCCCACGCCCCGGCCGCCGGAGACCACGATCGCGGCCTCGGTCAGTTCGGGCCGGCCGCCCTTCTCCTGCACGACCCGCTCCACGATCCGCGCGGCGCGGGCGGCGTCCGACAGGGCGACCTCCACCTTCTCCTCGGCGCCGGCCCCGGCCGCCGCGACGGGAGCGGTACTGTTCGGCCGGACGGTGATGATCGGAATGCCCCTGGTCACCCGGCTGTGGACGTTGACGCCGCCACCGAAGATCGACTGCTCGGCGACGAAGCCCTCGCCGACGCCCACGGCGTCGGCGATCACACCGGAGTCCGTCTTGATCGCGAGCCGGCCCGCGACCTCCTTGCCCTCACCGGTGGCCGCGAGGAAGACCGCGGCCGGGGAGCGCTCGGCCACCAGGTGCGCGAGCACCTCGGCCTTGGGCGCCGCCACGTAGTCGCCGATCTCGTCGGCCGCCGCCACGTAGATCTTCTCCGCGCCGTACTCGGCGAGCCTGGCCTTCGCGCTGTCCGAGTAGCCGGGGCCGGCCCACACCGCGGCCGGTGTGCCCAGCGACCGGGCCAGGGTCAGCAGCTCGAAGGTGACCTTCTTGACGTCGCCGTCGACGTGGTCGACGAGAACCAGGATCTCACTCATCTCGCAGCCCCTCAGATGAACTTCTTCGACGCGAGGAACTCGGCGGCCCTGGCGCCGCCGTCACCCTCGTCCTTGATCACGGTGCCCGCGGCCCGGGGTGGGGCGGCGGCGAAGTCGACGACCTCGCTCCAGGAGTTGGCGAGGCCCACCTGGTCGGCCGCGATGTCCGCGTCGGCGATGCCGAGCGTCTCGACCGGCTTCTTCTTGGCGGCCATGATCCCCTTGAACGACGGGTACCTCGGCTCGTTGATCTTCTCCACGACGGACACGACGGCCGGCAGCGAGGCCTCGACCTTGTCGTAGCCGTAGTCGGTGATCCGCTCGACCCGGATGGCGGTGCCCTCGACCTCGACCTTGCTCGCCAGGGTGAGCTGGGGGGCGCCGAGCCGCTCGGCCAGCATCGCGGCGAGCATCCCGGTGCGGGCGTCGGTCGACTCCGAGCCCAGGATGACCAGGTCGAAGCCGATCTTCTTCAACGCCTGGGAGACGGCGTAGGAGGTGCCCAGGGCGTCCGAGCCGTGCAGCGCGTCGTCGTGCAGGTGGACCGCCTTGTCCGCGCCCATCGCCAGGGCCTTGCGGATGGTCTCGGTGGTCTTGGCCGGGCCCATGCTCAGGACGGTGACCTCACCGCCGTGGGCCTCCTTGAGCCGCAGCGCCTCCTCGACCGCGTACTCGTCGAGCTCGTTGACGACGCCGTCGGCGGCGTCGCGGTCGAGCGTCTTGTCATCGGACCTCAGCTTGCGCTCGGTCGCCGTGTCGGGGACCTGCTTCACGCAGACGACGATGTTCATGGCCGGTGGCCGACCTCCCCTTTCCGTACGGCTGACGCCGCGGTTTCGGTACGTGGCGCGGGGTACGCGCACGTGCTGCAAGACTGCCAGGTGCTCGCGGGCGCGGTTGCGCAGGTGGCCCGGGTGTCGAGCATGTCCCTGGTCCCCCACGCACAATGTTACCCATCGGTAGCTTAGGTGCAAACCTCCAGGTCTTTACGGCCGCGTCCTTCGGTCGAGGAATTCCCAGAACCCGGTCACGCCCACCCCACCCTACCGAACTATGTTCCAGAAGCCCCCGGGGAGGTCCCTGTCGCCGGGACCTCGGGTGCGGGCCCGCGAGCGGAAGGCACGGCGGTGGGCGCGCCCCCGAGTTCCTCCGCGCGCTGTCCCCGCATCTCGGGGGAACCGCGTCCCCAGCACTGCGCGGCGCCGCCGGAGACCGTACCCGACCGGCGGACTGTAGCGAAATACATCATCGCTCTGTATAGGACGAAACAGACTTCGCCGACTTCTCCGGGTGAACTGAGTGCTGTTCCGAAAAGGCACCCGGGCATGAGCCCAAGGGGGGAAAGGAAGGGCGATGAACAGAATTCTCCGATGGGCGGCGGCGCCGCTCGCCGTGGCGGCGCTGGCGGGGACGACGCTGCTGCCGGCCGCATCGGCGTCGGCCGCGACGGGCGCGACGGCCATGACGACGTACACGATCGAGCTGATCTCCCTGACGTGCAACAAGAAGCAGGACGTCGACAAGGACGAGCCGGAGCTGTTCATCGACGGGGTCAGCAAGTTCGGGCCCGGCAGCATGAAGAAGGGCGACACGGCGATCCTGACCGGGAGGTCGGCCACCTTCACGGGCACGGCCACGATGGAGCTGTTCGAGGTGGACAACGGCCAGGACGACTTCCTCGGCAGCGCCCAGGTCACCTCGGCCCAGGCCGACGGCAACGTCCACGTCGCGACATTCGACTTCCGCAATCACGCGAAGTACACGCTCCTGTACGAAGTCACGTCCTGACGCGTCGTCAGCACCGACCACCTTGGCGGGCGCCGGAGAGAATTCCGGCGCCCGCCGTTCGCCGCGACCCGGAGTAGACGCATTTATCGGCATTAATGCCTATAAGTGACCTTGAAACGCATATACCATCGGGCCACTCGCACGGGGTCACGCCGACGGGGGTCGCGGATGGACGAGTTGCAGGTGCGCGTGCTCAAAACCTCGTCTCTGACAGCCGGGGACGGCTCCGCCGTGCCCGTGCGATCGGCGAAGGCGAAGGCCGTGCTGTTCTACCTGGCGGTGGAGGGCACACCGCAGACGAGACCGGCCCTCGCCGGGCTGCTGTGGGGTGATCGCGCGGAGGCGAACGCACGCGGAAGCCTCCGGCTCGCCCTGATGGAACTGCGCCGGGCCGCCGGGAGCCACCTTCTCGTCGACCGGACCCACGTCGCCTTCGACCGCGGCCGTCCGTACTCGCTGGACTGGGCGGACCTGGTCGAGAACGGTTCGGTGCCCGCGGACTACCACGGCGGCTTCCTGGACGACCTCGTGGTCGCGGACGCCCCCGCCTTCGACGACTGGGTCGCCGGACGCCGGCGGCAGGCCGGGCACGCCGCGGCGCAGGCGCTCGGCGAGCGGGCACGGGCGGCCTGGAACCGGGGCGACTGCGACGGCGCCGTACGGCTGGCGCGCCGGGTCCTCGCCGTCGACGGGCTGGACGAGAGCGCCCACCGGCTGATCATCGAGGTCATGTCGGCCACGGGCAACCGGGCGGGCGCCCTGACGCAGTACGAGGCGTGCCGCCGGAGCCTGGACCGCGAACTCGGCGTCGCACCCGATCCCCGCACCCAGGCGCTCCGGCAACGGATCGCGCTCGGCGGGCCGTCCGCTCACTCACCGGCTCGCGGTGCGCAGGCCGCCGCGCCGCTCCGCGAGGGTCCGCGGGGTGGTACGGCCACACGGCGGCTGCCCCGGCCGCTGACCCGGTTGATCGGCCGCGAGGCCGAGATCGAGAACGTCCGCGCGAAGCTGCGCGACCGGGAGGTGCGGTTGCTCACGCTGACCGGACCGGGCGGCGTGGGCAAGACGAGGCTCGCCGTCGCCGTCGCCGAACGGCTCGACGAGGAAGTGCTGTTCGTCTCGTTCGCGTCGGTGAGGCCGCAGGACACCACGGCGCAGCCGTACGACATCACCGCGGTGGCGGCCGTCAGCGGGATGGCCGGCGAGGTGGACGTGGTCGCGACGACGCTGGCGGAGGCCGTCGGCGTCGACCTGACCCCAACGCGGCCCGCCCGCGATCTGCTGCTCGCCGCCGTACGTCACCGCGACCTGATCCTGGTGCTGGACAACCTGGAGCACCTGCCCAGCGTGGCGCCGCTGGCCGGGGCGATCCTGTCGGCCGCGCCCGCTGTACGGATCCTGGCGACCTCCCGGCGCAGGATGGGAATCTGCGCCGAGCACGTCCACGAGGTGCCCGCGCTGTGCGGCGCCTCGGCGCGGGCGCTGCTGCTGGAACGCGCCAGAGCCCTGGTGCCGGACATCGCCCCCGACACACACGCGCTCGACCGTGTCTGCCGGGCGGTCGGCGGGCTGCCTCTCGCCGTCGAGCTGGCCGCGGCGCTGACCCGGGCGATGACCTGCGAGGAGATCGCGGAGCATCTCCACCCGGGCGGTCCCGCGGCCCGCGCCGCGCATGCTCCGGCGGACCTTCTGGTGCATCCGCAACCGGCGGCGACCACCCGGCACGCGAGCATGAAGCAGGTCTTCGACACCTCCTGGCGCCTCCTCACCGCCGTCGAGCAGCGGGCGCTGGCCGCCGTCTCGGTGTTCGCCGGCGGTTTCACGCTTCCCGCCGGGATCGAGGTCGCGGGCACCACCGCCGTGGTCGTCGCGAGGCTCATCGATCACTCACTGGTGCGCCGCGACCACGACGGCCGACACCGCGTCCACGAGCTCGTGCGGCAGTACGCGGTCGCACACCTCGCCGACGAGTCACCCCGGGCTCGCCACGCCGCCTGGTACGCCCGGTTTCTCCAAGACCGGGCGGGTCGGCTTCGCGATTACGCCGACACGGCCGTGCTCGGCGAGATCGAGCCGGAGATCGACGACGTCCGGCAGGCCTGGCGGCACGTGGTCCACGGGCCGGCCGATCAGGACCGGGCGGCCTTCGCGGAGAGCTACTGGACGCTGTGCCTGCGCAGGCACTGCTACGCCGAAGCGCTGTCCGTGGCCCACGACATGATCGCGGCCGTACGGCCGGAGGACCGGGCGGCGTCGGCACGGTGGCACCGGCTGGCGGGGTTGGCGCACTTCCAGTTCGAGCGCGGCGCGGAGAGCCTGACGGCCTTCAGGAGGGCGCTGGCGATCGCGGACCGGCCGCTGCCGTCGACCTGGGCCGAGAAGGCGAGTGCGGTGGCCGGGGGGCTGGCGCGCCAGGTGATCCGCCGCACTACTCCCCTCAGCGGACGCGCCCGGACGGGGCCGGCGCGCGAACTCGCCGCCGAGGCCGCGCGCACCCTGTCCGTCCTCGCCGAACTCGGCTATCACCGGCAGGAGCAGGGCACGATGCTGCTCAGCGTGGTGCGCCACCTCGACGCGGCGGAGCGGGCGGGCGGCCCGGTCGAACGCGGCGAGGCGTATGCGAACGTCGCCGTCGTGGCCGCCCTCGCCGGGTCCGAGGCGGTGGCCCGGCGCTACGGCCGCCTCGCCGACGAGCAGATCGCCACGGTGCCGGACCCGGTGGCGGTCTCCCGTGCCCGTCTCGCGCGCGGGCTGCGGCTCATCGCGGAAGGGCGGTTCGCCGCCGCGCACCGGGTCCTCACGCTGGCCCGCCGGCACCCCGCCGATCCCCGGCTCGCGGAGCACTGCCTCGGGCTCCTCGCCGATCTGGAGATCCAGCGAGGGTGCTACGCGGCCGCCGCGCAGCTGATGGCGGCGGTGGCCGAGACGTCGGTTACGCGGATGGGCGAGACCGTGTCCGGTTACTGGGGGCTGACCGGGCAGGCGGAGGCGCTGCTGCGGCTCGTCGATGGCGACCCCGCAGACGTGAGCGCGGTCCTGAAGGCCGCCGAGGAGGCGACACTGGCGTTGCCGGTGCTCGGCGAGGACCACTTCGCCCGGGCCGGCGCCAAGATCCCGGCGATCCAGCGGCTGCGGCTCGGCGTGGCACGGGCCCGGTTCCACCTGCTCGGCGACGACGTGCCCGCCGCCCGCCTGGCGCTGGACGACGCGCTGCGTACGGCGGACCGGCCGGACATGCCGCTCAGGGGCACCCTGGAGGCGTGGGCGGGGCTGGCCGAGGTGCTGTGGGCGCTGGAGGCGGACGACCCGGCCGTGCGTGAGGTGGCGCGCCACATGTCCCGGCTGGCTCGCCGTACCCCGTCGGCGGCGGCCCGCATGGGCTGGGCGACGGCGCTGACGCACGAGGTGACCGGACGGCGGCCGAGGGCCCGGCTGGCCGCCGGGCGCGCTCTGGCGGCCGCTCGCCGTCTGGGCATCGCCTTCGACGAGGCCAGGTCGCTCGAAGTCCTGGGCGAGACGGAGGAGGCCGCCCGGATCCACGCCCGCCTGGGCACCGCGCCGGTCATCCGGCGTCGCTGAACACCGGTGGTCGCACCGGGAGGCGGTGTCCTGAGCGGCGCCGCAGGGCGTCGACGTTCCGGATGACGATCTCCCGGCGGCCGGTCTCGATCCAGCCGTGATCGCGAAGCACGCGCAGTGCCTTCGCCGTCGCGATCCGGGACGAGCCGGTCCAGCCCGCCAGTTCCTCCTGCGAGAGCGGCAGGGTGATCCTCAACCCGGCGGGGCACCGCGCGCCGTACCGGTCGGCGAGCTCCACCAGCCGTCTGGTCACCCGGCCGAGCGTGTCGACCGAGTGGAACTCGACCAGCTTCTCCTCGGTCTCGCGTAATCTCCGGCCGAGCAGGCGTACCAGGGAGCTCATGACATGGGGGCGGGCCCGCAGGTGGGCGGCGAACGACAACGCGGGCAGGGACAGCACCGTCACCGGTTCGAGCGCGGCGGCCGAGACGGGCCGCTCCCGTTCTCCCAGCGCCGACAACTCCCCCAGCAGTTCTCCCGGCCCGAGGATCCACAGCAGGACCTCGGTCCCGGCCATGGTCGAGCAGGTGACCTTCACCCTGCCCGACCGCAGCACCAGCACCTGGTCCGCCCCATCGCCCTCGCGGAACAGCACCGCACCGGCGGGCCAGTGCCGTACGCGCCCGCCCAGGTCCGCCAGTTCCTCGTCCCACCGCTCCACCGCGTCTCCTCCCCTCCGCGCAGAGGATGGCAGAGGTGACGTCAGCGCATCGTTTGCCGGGCGTTAGCGGCCGCCCGAGCCCTCAGCCGGGGACGGGAAGGGCGGCAGCGGGGTTCAGCTCGCGAACACGAGCATGACGAGGATGAACACCACGGTGCCGACGGCCATGAGCAGCGTCGTGGTGCTGAACAGCGTGCTGAGCAGCGCCCAGACCCCGACGGCGCCCGCACCGCCGGCGGCGTCCACCACGAGCCTGCGCCGCCGCGACCGTGCCAGCAGCACGAACCCCGCGTCGGCCACCAGGGCGATGCCGTAGAGGACCAGCAGGAGAAGCGACACCTCCGGGAGGTTCGCCCGCGCGGCGGCGGCGAACAGGCCCACGACCACCGCGGAGCCCACGACCCAGCGGCGGTGCAGCTTCTCCCGGCGCGCGGCCCGCGGGTCGTCCACCTCCGCCCGCTTCGCACTCCGGTCGGGCCGCCGATCACCCGGCCGCCACTCGCGGGTGGACGCCTCGGAGAGGGCCCGCCGCGAGGCCTCGAAGCCGTCCGGCATCGGCGCGGCCTCGTTCAGGCGGCCGGCCAGCCCGGCCGTCTCCGGACGGGCCGCCGGATCGCCGCTCAGGCACCGCTCCACCAGCGGGACGAGCCACGACGGCACGCCCGACAGGTCGGGCTCCCGGTGCACCACCCGATAGGCGACGGCCGCCGCGGGCCCCGTCCCGTACGGCTGCCGCCCGGACGCGGCGAAGGCCACCGTCGCCCCCCAGGCGAACACGTCGGCCTCCGGTCCGGCGTCCCGGCCCTCCAGCACCTCCGGAGCCAGATAGCCGGGCGTCCCCACCACCGCGCCCGACGCGGTCACCGACGCCGACTCCAGCGCGCAGGCGATGCCGAAGTCGATCACGTACGGCTCGCCGTCGGAGACGATCACATTGGCCGGCTTGAGATCGCGGTGGACGACCCCGGCCGCGTGGATCGACTCCAGCGCCTCCGCCAGCCCCAGCGCCAGCCGCAGCAGGGCCGCGCCGGTGACCGGCCCGTCCTTCGCCACCACCGTGCTGAGCGGCCTGCCCTGCACGTACCGGGTGACGATGTAGGGCCGCTCCCCCGACAGCGAGGCGTCGAGCACCTCGGCGACGTGCCGCCCGCGCACCCGGCGCATGGTCTCCACCTCGCGCGCCAGACGGGTGATCGCGAACGCGTCGGAGGCGACGTGGGGATGCAGGATCTTGACGGCGACCGTGCGCCCGTCGGCGTCGAGCGCGAGATGGACCTCCCCGAACCCTCCCGACCCGAGCGTGGAGATCAAGCGATAAGGACCGATCTCTTCCGTCGTGCCCATTGCGTCTCCCGCTTCGCTCGTCGGGGCGGGGATCAGGTCCAGAAGGTCAGGAAGCCCAGGCCGATGCGGTCCATGATGTCGCCCACGACGCCGCCGATCAGGTTGACGACGGTGTCCTCACCCTTCCGTTGGAGATCCCCGACGATTTTGTCGATCGCCACCGACGGCGGCCGCCAGGGGACCCAGGAGGCGTCCGCGGACAGCGCCGTCATGACCGCGAACAGCGCGACCATGCCGACCACGATCGTGACGATCATGCCCGCGCCCGGGCTGCGGATCACCGCGGTGAGCGTACGGGCCACGGCCCTGCGCGGGGCCTTGCCGCCGGGCAGGAGGAACAGGCCGGCGACGAAGGCGCCGGCCGCGTAGGCCGCGGCGGGGTCGGGACGCACTCCGCCCAGGTAGTGGAAACCGCCCCAGCAGCACATGGCGAACATCACGGCCAGCGGCACCTGTACCACCGTGGCCAGACCGGCCCTGATCAGCGCCCACGGCGTGCCGAGCACCGCGAGGAGCGGGTCGGCGCCGCTGCTGCCCCGCGCGGCCCGGCGGTCGGCGAGGTCGCCGAGCAGGTACTGCCCCACCCTCAGGCACAGCGCCGCCACGGCGGCGAGCAGGCTCACCACCACCGGCAGCAGGCAGGCCAGCGCCACGAGCGTGGCCAGCAGCAGGGCCGCGAGCACCGGATGCCGCGCGCGGTAGGGAGCCCGCGGGGGCTCCGGCGGGTAGGGCGCGGCCGGTTCCGGGGCCGGCGGCCGCGCGACCTGCGGCTCGGGATAGCCCGCCACCCGCTGGTCGGTGTGCGGCTGGAAGACCGCCGGCTGGTACGGCGGCGGGGGCGGGCCCCCCTGGCCGTACGGCGGGGCCTGCGGGTGCGCCGGAGGCGGCGCGGACACCGGGCGGCGCTGCTTCGGCGCCCGGGGCTCCCGGTAGGGCCGCTCCGGCGCCACGTAGTTCACCGGCGGCAGCAGGTCGGAGTAGCTGTCGTCGTCCGACGGCAGCATGCTGGTCCGGCCTCCGTTGCCGCTGCCGTTGCCCTGGCCGCTGCCGGGGGCCGTCGTCTCGTCGAGCAGACGGGTGCCGTCGAGGACCCTCGTCCCGCCGTCCTGCGGCGTCTCCCGCAACACGGTGACCGTGGGGTCGAGCGACCGGGTGAGCCGCAGCAGCGACGCGGCGGTGGGACGCGACGCGGCGTCGGACGCCAGCGCGAGGCGGAGCCAGCCGCGCAGCCAGACCGGCGCGAGATCCACCTGGGCCTTGCCCTCGAGGATGTTGTAGCAGACCGACTCGAACGTGCCCGAGCCGAACGGCGGCTTGCCGGTGACGCCGAAGAACACCGTGGCCGCCAGCGCGTGCACGTCGGCCGCCTGGGTGATCTGGGTGTCCCGGATGATCTCGGGGGCGAGGTAGCCGGGCGTGCCGACGAACATCCCGGTCTGGGTGAGCCGCGTCGCGTTGACGAGATGGGCGATGCCGAAGTCGATGACCAGCGGTTCGCCGTCCACCAGCATGACGTTGGCCGGCTTGAGGTCGCGGTGGATCACGTCGGCCGCGTGGATGGCGACCAGGGCCTCGCACAGGCCGCGGGCGAGCCGGACCACGGCGTCGCCCCGGAGCGGGCCGTCCTCCAGCACGGTCTGCTCCAGGGTCCGCCCGGGGGCGTACCGCGTGACGATGTACGGCGCGGCGCCGGTCAGGTCGGCGTCGAGGACCTCGGCGACGCGCCTGCTGCGCACCCGCCGCATGGTCTCGACCTCGCGGGTCAGCCGGTCGCGGGCCTTGAGATCGGAGGCGACGTGCGGGTGCAGGACCTTGACCGCGACCTCGCGCCCCTCCGCGTCCAGGCCGAGGTGGACCACCCCCATGCCGCCCTCGCCGAGCTGCCGCAGCAGCCGGTAGGGGCCGATCCTCTCGGGAGCCTCAGTAGCCGACATCTCGTCCCCCGTCACCCATACCCCGCCTGGTTCCGCAGGTCCCTGAGCCGATCAAGTACTGACAGAACGTCGATAGGGCCCCAGAAGTGCCCTGCTGTTTGTTTACCCAGGAGGGCGGCGAGCGCGATCGCCGCCGTGAGCACCGCGACCGCGCCGATCCCCCAGGCGAGCCCCTGCGCCGCGCCGTCGCCGGGGGCGAGTGAGGCGAGGGTCCGCCGCATTTGCCGGCTCGGGCCGGTCACCCCCGGCCCGGCGCACAACGTCCACAGCGCCACCGCGACACCCCAGCTCAGCGCGGCGAGCAGGGGCGCCGACCCAACGAGCACGGTGAGCGCCAGCGTCACGGCCAGCCCCAGGACCAGCGCGTACGGCACGAGCGCCAGCGTGATCGCGGCGGACCTGACGAGCGCCGCCGGCCGGCCCAGCACCCGCAGCACGTCCGTGGCCGCGGCGCCCGCCGCGCGGCGCGTGTTCAGATGCGCCTGGTCGAGGTCGGCGGCGCGGAGCAGCACCGCGACCGGCACGGCCACCAGGCAGACCAGCATCGGCGCGACGACCGCGAGGCTCGTCATCACGACGAGCAGCAGCGCGCTCGCCACGCCGTACGCCCTGGAACGCTGGAGCAGCCCGCCGGGCGGGAACGGCGGCACGGTCGGCGGCGGCACCCGGACCGTCGGCATGTACGCCACCGGATTCTGCTGGTGGGCGTTCTGCTGGTTGGGGTTCTGCTGGGGCGGATAGTGCTGGTGGATGTGCGGCGTCTGCTCGTAGATCTCGGGCGCGTGCCCGAAGAGGGCCTGGTCGCGGGCCGCGACGTCCCGGTGCCCCGGCCCGGGCGAGCCCGCCTCGCGCGGGGCCTGGCGTGGCGGCGCCGGGTCGTGCGGCAGGGCCGTCCCCCCGGTGACCGCCTGGCGCACCTCCTCGGAGGTGACCCGCCGCGTGGGGACGTCCCCCTCCGGCCGCAGCATCGGCGTGGGCCACTCGTCGGGCCCCGTGGCCGACCGGCCCGCGCCGGCTCCTGTGCCAGGACCTGTGCCAGGACCTGTGCCGGGGTGCGGGCCGGGGCGGTGCGGGGGCATCCGGGTGGGGATGTCGCCCTCCGCCGGCGCCCCGAGGCCCGCCTTCCGCAGGTCCTCCCCGGTGACCCGCACGGTCGGGAAGGGGTCGCCGCCCTGACCCGCCACGGGCGTGTCCCGCAGCAGGGAGACGAACTCCTCAGCCCGATCGGCGGGGCGGGACGGCGTGACCGGAGGCGTCGCCACGGGCGCGACCGGAGGCGTCACCGCCGGCCCGGTCGCCTGTGGCCGCACCGGCGGCCGGCCGCCGAAGTCGGGCATCCGCTGGCTGCCGGTGTCGTCGACGTTGGGCACCGTCATGATCTCGTCGGGCACCCGCGGCCTGCCCCCCGCGCCCTGCGGCATCAACCGGCCGACCTGCCGCACCAGCTCGGCCGACGTCGGCCGTCTGGCCGGATCGCGGTTGAACGCGGCGCGCAGCACCGGCTGGATCGGCGCCGGAGCGGCGTCCACGTTGGCCCGGCCGGAGGTGATGTTGAAGAAGATCATCTCCAACGTGCCCTTGCCGAACGGCGGCTGGCCGGTCGCGGCGTACAGCACGGTGCCGGCCCAGGCGTGCACGTCGACCTGCGGCCCGGCCTCGTGACCCTCGATGATCTCCGGGGCGAGGTAGCCGGGCGTGCCGATGAACATCCCGGTCTGGGTGAGCCGGGTGGCGTCCACCGCCTGGGCGATGCCGAAGTCGATAAGGACCGGCTGGCCGTCCAGCATCAGCACGTTGCCGGGCTTCAGGTCGCGGTGGATGACCCCCGCGGCGTGGACGGCGGCGAGCGCCTCGGCCACCCCCATGGCGATCTTGAGCACACCGTCGAGCGGCAGCGGGCCGTCCTTCTTGACGATCTCGTCCAGCGCCCGTCCCGGCACGTAGCGCGTGACGATGTACGGCCGGCGGCCGGTGACGTCGGCGTCGACGACCTCCGCGATGTGCCGTCCGCGCACCCTGCGCATGGTCTCGACCTCGCGCGACAGCCGCCTGCGCGCCACGTCGTCCCCCGCCACCTCCGGGCGCAGGACCTTGACCGCCACCTGCCGGCCCTGCGGGTCCAGGGCGAGGTGGACCACCCCCATGCCACCCTCACCGAGCCGCCGGAGCAGCCGGTACGGGCCGAGTCGGTCGTCTTGATTCATCGCCTTAGCACCATACCGACTAAAAGAACGCCCATGAGTGAACCATCGCGCCACATCTCCGCTCAGCACAACGGAGAAAGGACGCGAACGGTTTCCGGGCGGGCGATCACATGGTGAGCGCGAGGACCTCGCCCCGGGTCGCCGCGACCAGCGCCTCGCCGGAAAGCGCCAGCTTGGAGCGGCGAACGCCGCTGCCGATCACGACGAACGGCCGCCGGGTCACGTTTTCGTCAACGAGCACCGGCCAGCCGTCGGGCAGCCCGATCGGGGTGATGCCGCCGTACTCCATGCCGGTCAGTTCGACGGCCTCCGCCTGTGGGGCGAAGGACGCCTTCCTGGCGTCCAGGTGACGGCGTACGACCCCGTTGACGTCCGCCCGCATCGTGGCGAGCACCATGACGGCCGCGTACCTCGTCTCCCCGCCGCGCCTGGCGCTCACGACGACGCAGTTGGCCGAGTCCTCCATCGCCACGCCGTACCGCTCGCAGAAGGCCGCGGTGTCGGAGAGGCCGGGGTCGATCTCGGCGACGCGCGGCGGCACGCCGAGCGAGGCGACGGCCTTGGCCACCGGATCGGCGAGCAGATCCGGCCGCTCGGAGACGGGAACCCAGTCGAGTGGCATTCGGTCCTCCTTGACCGCGCGCAGGTGCAGGTGGGGTTTCGGGTGCCTTGTGCCGGGGGTCAGCCGTACCGGCCGCTGCCGCAGGCGACCTGCCCGCCGATCATGGAGAAGAGCCCGAACAGGGCCATGATCTCGTGGTAGTCGCCGGTGCCGAACTCGGTGTGCCGGGGGTCCACGAGCCGCACGCCGGGGATGATCGCGCAGGCCGCCGCGATGGCGGTGGAGTTCCACTCCACGCCCAGGGTGTACGGCGGCTCGACCACGTAGGGCCGGAAGTCGGCCAGCCGGCCGAGCGCCCGCGCCGTGCCCTCGCGGATCCGCCGCCAGGCGACGGCCGGGGGCAGCAGCTCGGCGGAGAACCTGTCCACGCCCTTCTTCACCGCGACGGTCTCGACGTCGCCGAGCAGTTCCCGCGCCTCCTCGCAGACCGCCTCGTCGCCGGCGACGAGCGCGACCGGCACGCCCATCGACCCCGCGAACCCGGCGACCAGCCGGGTCTCGCCGCAGATCTCGCCGTTCAGGTAGACGTTCTGGATCTCCTTGCCCATCCAGGTGTGGTTGAGCACACCGTGCGCCACCCCCGCGCGGGCGTGGTAGCCGGCGAGGCAGGCGGCGTCCATGCCGGCGACGAGGCCCTGCCCCATGCGGTGCGGCTTGCCCGGCCCCCTGATGAGGGTGGCCCGCTCGTCCAGCAGGTCGATCCTGAGGTTCTTGGTGGACCCGTGCGCGTCGTTCACCAGCACGGACGCGGCGCCGGCGTCGAAGGCGCCCTGGACGACCGCGTTGGCGTCCCCCGTCATCAGCTCACAGCCGCGCTCGTAGCCCCGGCCGCCGTGGTGCATCTCCTCGGGGTCGGTGAGGCCGGTGACCCCCTCCATGTCCACCGAGAGGTAGATCTTCATACCGCCGTCCATGCCTCCACCTGGCGCTGCTCGTCCGCGGTCATGAGCCCGATGTGCTCCCGCATGTAGGCGCCGATCTCCCCGCGCCAGGGCTCCGGCGTCTCGTCGATCGCGGGGGGATAGCAGCGGTCCATCCAGCGGGTGGACTCCACCGTCGCCCGGAGATGCTCCGCCGCCGTGGCGAACGGCGTGGTCTCGATGCCCGGCACCCGCGCGCAGCCGTACTCGATCGTCTCCTGGCCAGGGTACGGCGGCGGCTGCTGCCAGACGCGGGCGGGGACCGACGCGGCGGTGAGTGTCGTCTTGAGCGGGCGGCCCTCGACGGCGGCGAGGATCAGCTCCTTACGCAGGCACTTGCCGCACTTCTGGCATGGTCCTGACATGTCACCACGCAGACACCAGCGCACCAGATGCGCGAGGTCGGAGCCCAGCGCCATGCGCATGGTCACGGGCTCGCTCACCCCGCCCACCGGGAGCACCAGCGGAACCCCGGCGGCGGCGTACAACCGGCCCCACGGCCCGTGCGTCGCCCACATGGGGTTGTCCGATGCGAAGCGGTCGGCCTGCCGGCCGCTGTCGAGCCATCGCGACCCCATCTCGTAGCCCAGGGCGACGCCGCCCAGATCCAGGTCGTCGGCGAGGAGCAGCACCCCCACGGTGACGGCGTGGTGCTCCGGGTAGCCGGGCCGGGGGCGGCTGAGCAGGAACTCCAGGTCCGACGGGACGATGTGGAGCTCCCGGCCGGAGCGCCGGGCGAGATCCGCGAGCACCTCGGCGCGGTAGTGCGTCCACCGGTTCGGCACGCGCGGGTGGCTCACCCGCTGGAAGTGGACGAAAGGCGCGTCGGGGAACATCGCGGCCACGGCCATCGAGTCGGCGCCACCGCTGTAGGAGATGGCCAGGCGGGCGCCGCTCCTGGCGTCCTCTCCCACCGGCCCGGCGTCCACCCCCCATCCCGTACGCAGCGCCTCGGCGAGTCCCGGGGAGATCGGCCGGTCGAAGGTCACCCGGCGGCGGGTCCACGGGGCGACGACCGTCCAGGCGGACAGCGCGAGCAGGTCGGGGTGGGGGGACCCGCCACCGGCTCCCGTGTGGACGTGACAGGAGTTCGTCCGCAGTTCGACCGGGGTGCCGTCGGTGCAGGCCCCCGTGGTCTCGTCCTCGGGGTCGAGCAGGAAGACCAGCCGCCACACGCCCTCGTCACGCGTCCATGTCACCCGCATGACCGGCTACCCCACGCGCCCGGAGTCGCCCACGCGCGCCGACAGGTCGTCGATCGCCTGCCAGATGCGCATCTCGTTCTGCAGCAGCGTGTCGACCGCCTCGGCGGTCTCGGTCGCGAGGCGGTGCGCCTCGGCCGCCTTCGGGTCGGCGGCCGCCCTGGCCGGCGCCGCGTTCCCCCGCCGCAGCCGGTCGATCTCGTCGCGCAGCGCCACGACCTCCCGGCGGAGCATCTGCACCTCCCACAGGGCGTCCTTGAGGTCCTGCCGGTGGTCGGGTTTGGTGACGTACCGCGAATCGAGCCGGGACAGCAGCGCCCGGCGCAACCGCGACGGGGTCAGGACTCGCAACCGCATCATGAACCGCCACGATAGCGGCATTTTGGAGCGATCTCGGCTCAACTCCGGAGGCGGTCTCAGCGGCCGGTGAAGGTGGGACGGCGTTTCTCGGCGAAGGCCGTCATCCCCTCCCGGGCGTCCTCGGTGGCGAACAGCCCGGAGAACTGGAGCCGCTCGATCTCCAGGCCGGTGTCCAGGTCGGTCTCCAGGCCGTGGTCGACGGCCAGTTTGGCCGCCCGGATCGCGGCGGCCGGTCCCCCGGCGAACGTCGCGGCGAGTTCGAGCGCCGCCGGATAGACCTCCTCGTCGGGGACCACCCGGTCCACCAGGCCGATGGCGAGCGCCTCCGCGGCGGACACGTGCCGCCCGGTGAAGATCAGGTCCTTCGCCCTGGCCGGGCCGACGAGCCGGGGCAGGCGCTGGGTGCCCCCCGCGCCCGGGATGATCCCCAGGTTGATCTCCGGCTGGCCCAGCTTCGCGCTCTCGCCCGCCACCCGGAGGTCCGCGCACAGCGCGAGTTCGCAGCCGCCGCCCAGGGCGTAGCCGGTGATCGCCGCGATGACGGGCTTGCCGATCCGGGCGACGGCGGTGAAGCAGTCCTGCAGCGCACGCGAGTGCACGGCCATCTCGGCGTAGGACATGACCGCCATCTCCTTGACGTCGGCCCCGGCGGCGAAGACGCGCTCACCGCCGTACAGGACGACCGCGTGCGCGTCCGGATCGGCGTCCACGAGCCGCGCGGCCGCCGCGATCTCCTCCTGGACCTGCCGGTTCAGCGCGTTCATCTTCGGCCGGTCGAGCCGGATCGTGGCGACGTGCCCGGACGTCTCGATCCTGACGAATTCACCTTCACCCATGAGCCTCACCCTAAGACCCCTGCCCCGGGACGGAGATCAGCGTCCGAGCGGGAGGGGCTGCCGGGGAGCGCCGGCCGCCTGCGCCAGCACCTTGCGGTACACCTGCTCGTATCCCTGCACCATGACGCGCAGGTCGAAGTGCCGGTCGACGCGGGCGCGCACCGCGTGCGGGTCCAGCGCGGAGACCGCCTCGATCGCGGCCGGCAGTTCGGCCGGCGTGTCGCGGACGAACCCGGTCACCCCGTCCACCACGATCTCCGGGACCGCGCCCCGGCGCAGCGCCACCACCGGCGTGCCGCAGGCCATCGCCTCGATCATGACCATGCCGAACGGCTCGTCCCACAGCAGCGGGAGCACCAGGCACCGGGCCCGTGAGAACAGCTCGCTCTTGAGGGCACAGTCCGCCTCCCCCAGGTACTCGGCGTCCGGGCCGAGCAGCGGCGACACCCGCCGGCGGAAGTAGGAGAGCTCCCCCGGCTCGGCCTGCCGGCCGACCAGCAGGATGCGGCGGCCCACCGCGCGCGCCGCCTCGACCGCGAGGTGCGCGCCCTTGTCGGGGCTCATCCGCCCCAGCCACAGAACCCAGTCGTCCTTGCGCTCCCGGAACGGCCACGCCGCGGCGTCCACCGCGTTGTGCACCCGCCCCACCCAGTTGAGGTCGGGCGCGCAGGCGCGCTGGGCGGCGGAGATGGCCACCAGCGCCACGTCCGGCCCGAGCCCGCGGTAGTAGTCGCCGAGCTCACCCCCCACGTCGTTGTGGCAGGTGACGATCGTCGGCACGAGCCGGGCGGCGGCGGTGAGCGGCCCGGCCAGCGAGTGGTCGTGGACGACGTCCACGTCCAGGCTCCGCAGCAGGCGGGCCGCGCCGGCCGCGTGCACCACCTCGGGGAAGGGGTCGCCGATGCGCGCCGAGGGCGGCTCGTCGTAGGTCCGCAGGTCCACGGTCCGGCCGGCCCCGATCACGGTCACCCGGTGGCCCTGCCGCCGTAAACCCTGGACCAGCCCGTGCACGACCGTCTCGATGCCGCCGTACGCCCGGGGCGGGACGTCGTACCACGGCGGCGCGACCATCCCGATGTGCAGCGCCTGTGCCATGGTGCGGGTCTACCCCCCTCACCTGCGGCGAAAGCAGGATGAGGGGGGACGACCCGCGCCTAGGCGCAGGGGTCTAACGCAGGGTGCCGTTGGTCATCCCGACCGGCTCCTCCGGTACGGCGACCAGGCCCAGCTCCGCCGGGGACGCCATCAGCGGGTGGGACGGGACCACCCGCACCGAGTAGCCGAACGCGCCGGTGCGGTCCAGCGGCACGGCGCCGGTGTAGTGCGCCCGGCCGTCGTCGCCCACCGAGTCGGCCTTGAGCGTCACGTAGCAGGGCGCGAGCAGTTCGTCGTGCGCCCCCACGCGGCCGTACGCCGCCTCGACCCGCACGTCCTCCGCGGACAGCTCGCCGAGGGCGATCGTGGCCCGCAGCTCAAGCTGGGCCCCCAGCTCGGGGGTGTCCCCCACGCCGGCCGCCTCCACGTGCTCGACCCGCACGCCCGGCCACGCCTTGACCACG
Source organism: Microbispora sp. H10885 (assembly GCF_014161415.1). NCBI lineage: Bacteria > Bacillati > Actinomycetota > Actinomycetes > Streptosporangiales > Streptosporangiaceae > Microbispora > Microbispora sp. H10885. The sequence goes on from NZ_JABBWY010000005.1 coordinate 562,154, forward strand.
CGCAGCTTCCAGGCGGCGAACAGCCGGGCGTTGTCGTAGCCGTCCGCCGCGAGCACGCGGGCGCCGGCCGCGGCCGGGGTGTAGAGGTCGGTGACGTAGTCGTGGAGCATCCGGCCGGCGAGGACCTTCGGCCCGAGCGAGCTGAGCGTGTGCTTGACCATCTCCAGCCAGCGCCGCGGCAGGCCGTCGGCGGCCCGGTCGTAGAACCGGTCGGCCACCTCGCGCTCGACGAGGTCGTACAGCGCCGTGGCCTCCAGCTCGTCCCGCCGCTCGGGGTCGTCCACCCCGTCGGCGCTGGGGACGGCCCAGCCGTTGGTGCCGTCGTACCACTCGTCCCACCATCCGTCGCGGATGGACAGGTTGAGGCCGCCGTTGAGCGCCGCCTTCATGCCGGACGTGCCGCACGCCTCCAGCGGGCGCAGCGGGTTGTTCATCCACACGTCCGACCCGGTGACCATGAGCTGCCCGAGCGCCATGTCGTAGTCGGGCAGGAAGACGATGCGGTGCCGCACGTCCTCGGAGTCGGCGAAGCGCACGATCTGCTGGATCAGCTTCTTGCCGCCCTCGTCGGCGGGGTGCGCCTTGCCGGCGATGACGATCTGGACTGGCTTGTCCGGATCGAGCAGCAGCCTGCGGAGCCGGTCGGGCTGGTTGAGCATGAGGGTGAGCCGCTTGTAGGAGGGCACCCGCCGGGCGAAGCCGATCGTCAGCACGTCCGGGTCGAGCGCCTCGTCCACCCAGGTCAGCTCGGCCTCGGTGGCTCCGCGCTGGCGCCACGACTTCCGCAGCCGCCGGCGCGCCTCCTCCACCAGGCGGGCCCGGAGCGTGCCCCGGATGCCCCAGATGTCGGCGTCGGAGAGCTTGTGCACGCCCTCCCAGCCCTGCGCCTTGTCGATCAGCGACGGCAGCTCCTTGCCGGCGAGCTCCATCATCTCCCGGCCCACCCACGTCGGGGCGTGGACGCCGTTGGTGATCGAGCCGATCGGCACCTCGTCGACGTCGAAGCCCGGCCACAGCCCCTGGAACATCTCCTGGCTGACCTTGCCGTGCAGCTCCGACACGCCGTTGACGCGCTGGGCCAGCCGCATGCCCATGACGGCCATGTTGAACACCGCGGGGTCGGACTCGGGCCCCTCGGGCTCGGCGCCGAGCTCCAGGATCCGGTCGACCGACACCGTCGGCCAGGCGTTCGAGCCGCCGAACTGGCGGGCGATCATCTCGGCGGGGAACCGGTCGATGCCCGCGGGCACCGGCGTGTGCGTGGTGAACACCGTCCCGGCCCGTACGGCCTCCAGCGCCTCCTCGAACGACAGCCGGGCCTCGGTGAGCTCGCGGATGCGCTCCAGGCCGAGGAATCCCGCGTGCCCCTCGTTGGTGTGGAACACCTCGGGCTCGGGGTGCCCGGTGATCCGGCAGTAGGCCCGGATGGCCCGCACGCCGCCGATGCCGAGCAGCAGTTCCTGCATCAGCCGGTGGTCGCCGCCCCCGCCGTACAGGCGGTCGGTCACGTCCCGGGCGACCGCGTCGTTCTCGGCGACGTCGGAGTCGAGCAGCAGCAGCGGCACCCGGCCGACCTGGGCCACCCAGACCTGGGCGTGCAGGGTGCGCCCGCCCGCGAGGCTGATCGCGACGCGCGCCGGCGCCCCGTCCTGCTCCTTCAGGAGCGTGAGCGGCAGGCCGCCGGGGTCGAGGGAGGGGTAGTGCTCAAGCTGCCAGCCCTCCGCCGACAGCGACTGGGTGAAGTACCCGTGCCGGTAGAGGAGACCGACGCCGAGGATCGGCACACCGAGGTCGCTGGCGGCCTTGAGGTGGTCGCCGGCGAGGATCCCGAGGCCGCCGGAGTACTGCGGCAGCGCGGCGGCGATGCCGTACTCGGGCGAGAAGTAGCCGATCGCCTTGGGGGCGGCCTCCAGCGATTGATACCAGCGGGGGGCGGTCATGTACTCCCGCAGGTCGTCGGCGGCGTCGGCCAGGCGGCGCAGGAAGCGCCGATCCTGGGCGAGCACGCGCAGCCTGTCGGCCTCGACCGCGCCGAGCAGCGCGACGGGGTCGTGGTCGACACGCTCCCAGACCTCGGGATCCACCTCCGCGAACAGGTCCATGGTCTCGGGGTGCCACGACCAGCGGAGGTTCTGGACCAGCTCACCCAGAGGTGCGAGCTGCGAGGGAAGAACGGTTCGGACAGTGAACCTGCGGATAGCTCTCACGAGGTCAGACCCTAGTTACTCAGCGCCACGACGCGCGACCGAAAACATACCTGTCGTACTGCGGATCGAGTTCTTCGTTGAACGCTTTCACCCCCAGCATGCAGGTTCAAACCTCACCAAAGTACCCTTGACCTGGTGATGTCCATGCCGGACGATCTAGCCCGGCACCCAGTGATCGATCTCCAGGCGTCGTCGCGCCAAACACGGCGAGCGCTCTTTCGTTCTGCAGGGGTAAGAGTGGACTATTAGGGCAACCCCTGTAAGAGCGAGGTGGGACTCCGGTCTACGGGTCCCTTCTGTCGTGCTGCCCGCCTGCCGGCGGTACCCGGTGTGCCGCCCCCGAGTACGAAGTGACGATGATCGGACGAATTCCCATCCAGGACATCCAGCCCGTCGTCGACTGCGGCCAGTGGCCCGCCAAGGCCGCCGCGGGAGAGACCTTCGAGATCAGCGCGACGGTGTTCCGCGAGGGGCACGACGCGGTCGCCGCCGGCGTCGTGCTGATCGACCCGGACGGCGCGCCGGGCCGGATGCTGCCCATGCGCGAGGCCGGGCCGGGCACCGACCGGTGGAGCGTGGAGGTGTCGCTGCCCACCGAAGGGCTGTGGCAGTTCCGGGTGGAGGCCTGGAGCGACCCGATCGCCACGTGGACGCACGACGCGGGCATCAAGATCCCCCGCAATCTGGACGCCGACCTCATGTGCGAGGAGGGCGCCCGGCTGTTCGAGCGGGCGGCCAAGGGCGTGCGGGCCGCGGACTGCCGGGTGGCGGCGGAGGCGGGCGGCACCTGCGGGCACCGGGCCGCGCTGCTGGCCCTGGCGGCCCGCCTGCGGGACGACGCGGTGGACCCCCGGGCGCGCTTCGCGGTCACGCAGCTGCCGGAGACCGCGGAGCTGATCGCCGCGCATCCGCTGCGCGACCTGCTCACCCGTTCCGGGCGCCAGCGCGTGCGGGTGGACCGGCGGCGGGCGCTGTTCGGCTCGTGGTACGAGTTCTTCCCCCGCTCGGAGGGGGCCGTGGTGGGGCAGGAGGGCGTCGCCCCCAAGTCGGGGACGTTCGGGACGGCGGCCAGGCGGCTCCCGGCGATCGCCCAGATGGGCTTCGACGTGGTCTACCTGCCACCGATCCACCCCATCGGCGCGCAGTTCCGCAAGGGCCGCAACAACACGCTGACGCCCGACCAGTACGACCCCGGATCGCCGTGGGCCATCGGCTCGGAGCAGGGCGGCCACGACGCGATCCACCCCGATCTCGGCACGATCGAGGACTTCGACGAGTTCGTCGCGAAGGCCCGCGAGCTGGGCATGGAGATCGCCCTCGACCTCGCGCTGCAGTGCTCCCCCGACCACCCGTGGGTCAAGGAGCATCCCGAGTGGTTCAACATCCGGGCCGACGGCACGATCGCGTACGCGGAGAACCCGCCGAAGAAGTACCAGGACATCTATCCCCTGAACTTCGACAAGGACCCCGAGGGGATCTACGCGGAGGTCAGGCGGGTCGTCCGGCACTGGATGGACCACGGCGTGCGGATCTTCCGGGTGGACAACCCGCACACCAAGCCGGTGCGGTTCTGGGAGCGGCTGATCTCCGACATCAACGCGACCGACCCGGACGTGCTGTTCCTGGCCGAGGCGTTCACCCGTCCCGCCATGATGCGGACCCTCGGCAAGGTCGGCTTCCACCAGTCCTACACGTACTTCACCTGGCGCAACCACAAGCAGGAGTTCGAGGAGTACCTGTGGGAGCTGTCCCACGAGACCTCGCACTTCCTGCGGCCGAACCTGTTCGTCAACACGCCCGACATCCTGCACGAGTACCTCCAGCACGGCGGCGTGCCGGCGTTCAGGATCCGGGCGGTGCTGGCCGCGCTGACGGCCCCCACCTGGGGCGTCTACTCCGGATACGAGCTGGCCGAGAACGTCCCGGTCCGCCCGGGCAGTGAGGAGTATCTCGACAGCGAGAAGTACCAGTACCGTCCGCGTGACTGGGCGGCGGCGGAGCGTGAGGGCCGCAGCCTTGCCCCGTTCATTACCCAGCTCAATTTGTTGAGAAGAGCGCACCCGGCGCTCCAGGAATTGCGTAACCTACGGTTTCACAACGTCGACCAGCCGGACGTGATCTGCTTCTCGAAGCGGCTGCCCGGCGCCTATGACACGGCCTCACGACGGCACGGACTAGGCGATGTCGTACTGGCCGTCGTCAACCTGGATCCATACAACACCCATGAGGCGACGGTCCGGCTCGACATGCCCGCCCTCGGTCTCGACTGGCATGCCGACTTCGTCGTGGACGACCAACTGTCGGGCGAGTCGTACCGCTGGGGGCAGGCGAACTACGTGCGCCTCGACCCGCACGTACAACCCGCACACATCCTCACGCTCCGCCACGGGTCAGCGCTCCGCCCGTGACGCAGCCCTGCACACTACGGGGAGTCAACAGGTGAGCTCGACCACGCCTCAGCCCAGCCACATCCAGCCCAGCCACACCCAGCCGATCCCGAACACCTTCACCGAGGAGGAGCCGCGGGACCAGCGCTGGTACAAGCGGGCCGTCTTCTACGAGGTGCTGATCCGCGGCTTCGCCGACTCGAACGGCGACGGCACCGGAGACATCCGCGGCCTCATCGAGAAGCTGGACTACCTCCAGTGGCTCGGCATCGACTGCCTCTGGCTGCTCCCGCTGTACGAGTCCCCGCTCAAGGACGGCGGGTACGACATCTCCGACTACATGAAGATCCTCCCGGACTTCGGTGACCTGGGAGACTTCATCCGGCTGGTGGACGAGGCGCACAAGCGGGGCATCCGGGTGATCGCCGACCTGGTGATGAACCACACCAGCGACCAGCACCCGTGGTTCCAGGCCTCCCGCAACGATCCCGACGGCCCGTTCGGCGACTTCTACGTGTGGAGCGACACCGACGAGAAGTACCCCGGCGCGCGGATCATCTTCGTGGACACCGAGGCGTCGAACTGGACCTTCGACGCGGTGCGGGGGCAGTACTACTGGCACCGGTTCTTCCACCACCAGCCGGACCTCAACTTCGAGAACCCGGCGGTGCAGGACGCGATGCTGGAGGTCATCCGGTTCTGGCTGGACCTGGGCATCGACGGGTTCCGCCTGGACGCGATCCCGTACCTGTTCGAGCAGGAGGACACCAACTGCGAGAACCTGCCCCCGACGCACGCCTACCTCAAGCGGGTGCGGGCGGAGGTGGACCGCCTGTATCCCGACCGGGTGCTGCTGGCCGAGGCCAACCAGTGGCCGGCCGACGTGGTGGAGTACTTCGGCGACCCGGTCACCGGGGGCGACGAGTGCCACATGGCCTTCCACTTCCCGCTGATGCCGCGCATCTTCATGGCGGTGCGGCGCGAGTCGCGCTATCCGATCTCGGAGATCCTGGCCCAGACGCCGAAGATTCCCGAGAACTGCCAGTGGGGGATCTTCCTGCGCAACCACGACGAGTTGACGCTGGAGATGGTCACCGACGAAGAGCGCGACTACATGTACTCGGAGTACGCCAAGGACCCGCGGATGCGGGCCAACGTCGGCATCCGGCGGCGGCTGGCGACGCTGCTGGACAACGACCGCAACCAGATCGAGCTGTTCACCGCGCTGCTGCTCAGCCTGCCCGGCTCGCCGGTCATGTACTACGGCGACGAGATCGGGATGGGCGACAACATCTGGCTCGGCGACCGCGACGGCGTGCGCACCCCGATGCAGTGGACCCCCGACCGCAACGCGGGCTTCTCCAGCTGCGACCCCGGCCGGCTCTACCTCCCGGTGATCATGGATCCGATCTACGGGTACCAGGCGATCAACGTCGAGGCCCAGCAGAAGAGCGCCAGCTCGCTGCTGCACTTCACCAAGCGGATGATCGAGATCCGCAAGCGGCACCCCGTGTTCGGCCTCGGCGAGTTCACCGAGCTGAACTCCTCCAACCCCAGCGTGCTCGCGTTCGTGCGGGAGCTCGGCGACGACCGGGTGCTGTGCGTCAACAACCTCTCCCGTTTCCCCCAGCCGGTCGAGCTCGACCTGCGCAGGTTCGAGGGATCGACACCGGTCGAGTGCATGGGCGGAGTTCCTTTCCCCCCGATCGGCGAACTTCCGTATCTTTTGACGCTCCCTGGGCATGGGTTCTACTGGTTCACGTTGCCCGTCACGCACCGGACGGCCGGCACGAAGGAGGAGTGACGACTTCACTTCAGGAGCTTCTGGCCGGCTGGATCACCGGGCAACGGTGGTTCGCCGGCAAGGGGCGCGCCATCGACGACCTGTCCATCGACTCCGAGATCGAGATCGCCGGCGGGGACCCGGCGCTGCTCCATCTGGTCGTGTGCGTGCGTCAGGGGGACCGCCGCACGCGCTACCAGATCCCGGTCGGGCTGCGCGAGCACCTGCCCGACCGGCTGGAGCACGTGCGCATCGGCAGGTGCCGCCGCGACGGCCGCGAGGCCGAGGTCTACGACGCGCTGCACGACTCCGCCCTGACCGCGCACCTGCTGGAGGGGATGGCCGTGGACCACGGGTTCGACGGCCTCGCCTTCCACCGCGCGCACGGTGTGGAGATCGACACCTCGCAGCGCAGCCTCGTGCTGACCGCCGAGCAGTCGAACACCTCGCTGGTGTACGGCGACACGTACATCTTCAAGCTGTTCCGGCAGCTCAGCCCGGGGACCAACCCGGAGCTGGAGATCATCACCGCGCTCGCCGGCGCGGGCTCGTCCCACGTGGCCCGGCCGTACGGCTGGATCGAGACCACGCTGCAGGACGAGCCGACCACCCTGGCGATCATGCAGGAGTACCTGCGGAACGCCAACGAGGGCTGGTCGATGGCGCTGACCAGCGTGCGCGACCTCTACGCGTCCCCGGAGGGCATGCCGGCGGAGGACGCCGGCGGCGACTTCGCGGGCGAGGCCCGGCGGCTGGGGGTGGCCACCGCGCAGGTCCACCGGGAGCTGGCCCGGGCCTTCCCCACGGGCATGATCGAGCCGCCGGAGCTCAAGCGGATGACCGAGCGGTTCCGCCGCAGGCTCGACCGGGCGATCGCCGAGGTGCCGCGGCTCGGCGAGCACGCCGACGTCGCCGCCGAGGCGTTCGACCGGCTCGGCGACCTCGCGCACGAGGTGCCGGTGCAGCGGGTCCACGGCGACTACCACCTCGGCCAGGTCATGCGCACCATGACCGACTGGGTCGTGCTCGACTTCGAGGGCGAGCCGGGGCAGCCGCTGGCCGAGCGCCAGGCGCTCGACTCGCCGCTGCGCGACGTGGCGGGCATGCTGCGCTCGTTCGAGTACGCCGCCCGGCACCTGCTGGCCGACCACCCGGACGCCGACGGGCTGGAGCACCGGGCCCGGGAGTGGTCGGAACGCAACCGCGCGGCGTTCCTCGCCGGCTACTCCGAGGGCGGCGGGCGGGTCCGCGGCGACGAGGCGGTCCTGCTGCGCGCGCTGGAGCTGAGCAAGGCCGTGTACGAGGTCGTCTACGAGGCGCGCAACCGGCCGACCTGGTTGCCCATACCGCTCGCCGCCTTCCGCTGACAAGATCGCAGTGTTCGGTGGGATATATCTAGGGCAGGTTTGCGACATGGATTTGGACCGGCTGGCGGGGGGCGCCCATCACGACCCCCATTCGATTCTGGGGGCCCATCCCGGGCCTGACGGCGTCACGATCAGGGCTCTGCGGCCCTTCGCGGAGAAGGTCGAGGTGCTGGCCGAGGGCTCGGCGCACGAGATGGGCCACACCGCCTTCGGCGTGTTCGAGGTGACACTGCCCGGCGTCGACAAGGTCCCGGACTACCGCCTGCGCGTCACCTACCCCGACGCCCCGCCGTACGAGACGGACGATCCGTACCGCCACTGGCCGACGCTGGGCGAGCTCGACCTGCACCTGATCGGCGAGGGCAGGCACGAACGGCTGTGGGAGGTGCTCGGAGCGCGGGTCGTCCGCCACGAGGACGTGGACGGCACGGCGTTCTCGGTGTGGGCGCCGAACGCGCAGGGCGTGCGGGTGATCGGCGACTTCAACCACTGGAACGGCGGCGCCCACCCCATGCGCTCGCTCGGCGGGACCGGGGTGTGGGAGCTGTTCGTCCCGGAGATCGGCGAGGGCGCCCGGTACAAGTTCCAGATCCTCGGCCTCGACGGCGTCTGGCGGGAGAAGGCCGACCCCATGGCCCGGCGCACCGAGATCCCGCCGGCGACCGCCAGCATCGTGGAGAAGCCGGCGTACGAGTGGCGGGACGAGGAGTGGATGGCCGCCCGGGCGTCGCGGGACGCCCTCGTCGAGCCGATGAGCACCTACGAGGTGCACCTCGGCTCCTGGCGGCCCGGCCTGTCCTACCGCGACCTCGCCCGGGAACTGGTCGAGTACGTGACGGACATGGGGTTCACGCACGTGGAGTTCCTGCCCGTCGCCGAGCATCCGTTCGGCGGCTCGTGGGGTTACCAGGTGACGTCGTACTACGCCCCGACCTCCCGGTTCGGCTCCCCCGACGACTTCCGCCATCTGGTGGACGAGCTGCACCGGGCCGGCGTCGGCGTGATCGTCGACTGGGTGCCGGCGCACTTCCCGATGGACGAGTGGGCCCTCGCCCGCTTCGACGGCACGCCGCTCTACGAGCACGGCGACCCGCACCGCGGCACCCACCCCGACTGGGGCACGTACGTCTTCGACTTCGGCCGGAAGGAGGTGCGCAACTTCCTGGTGGCCAACGCGCTCTTCTGGCTGAAGGAGTTCCACGTCGACGGCCTGCGGGTGGACGCGGTGGCGTCGATGCTCTACCTCGACTACTCGCGCCGCGAGGGCGAGTGGACGCCCAACGAGTACGGCGGCAGGGAGAACCTCGACGCGATCGAGTTCCTCAAGGAGATGAACGCCGTCGTCTACCGCGAGGAGCCCGGGATCGTGACGATCGCGGAGGAGTCGACCGCCTGGCCCGGGGTCTCGCGCCCGGCGTACCTCGGCGGGCTCGGCTTCGGCTTCAAGTGGAACATGGGCTGGATGCACGACACGCTCAGCTACATGTCCCGGGAGCCGGTCTACCGGCAGTATCACCATCACCAGATGACGTTCTCCCTGATGTACGCCTTCTCGGAGAACTTCGTGCTGCCGCTCTCGCACGACGAGGTCGTCCACCTCAAGGGGTCGCTGCTGGGCAAGATGCCGGGCGACGAGTGGCAGCGCTTCGCCAACCTGCGCGCGCTGTACGGCTTCATGTGGGCCCATCCCGGCAAGCAGCTGTTGTTCATGGGCGGCGAGTTCGGCCAGGGCGCCGAATGGTCGGAGGCGGGCGGCCTCGACTGGTGGCTGCTCGACTTCGACTTCCACCAGGGCGTGCGGCGGCTGATCAGGGACCTCAACAACGTCTACCGCGAGTCGCCCGCGCTCTACTCCCGCGACAACACCCACGAGGGCTTCCGCTGGATCGACGCCGACGACGCCTCGGGCAACGTGCTGTCGTTCCTCCGGTACGGCGCGGACGGCTCGGTGCTGGCCTGCGTCGCCAACTTCTCCGGCGCGCCGCACGACGACTACCACCTGGGCCTGCCGACCCCGGGGCGGTGGGAGGAGGTCCTCAACACCGACGCGTACGAGTACGCGGGCAGCGGGGTCGGCAACATGGGCGCGGTCGAGGCGGTGGAGACGCCGCGGCACGGCCTGCCCTGCTCGGCGCGGCTGCGCGTGCCGCCGCTCGGCGTGGTGTGGCTGCGGCCGGTGGAGACGCCGACCCCGGTGAGCGCCGAGATGGACGAGCGGACCGTGACGGCCCTGCCGGGGACGGGGCCGGATCCGGAGGACGAGGCGCCGGTGGAGCCGGAGCCCGATGGCCTGGTCGCGGAGTCCTGATCCGCGGCAGGCCGTTCAGAGCGTGACGACGACCTTCCCGCGGGCGTGCCCCTCCTCCACGTAGCGGACGGCCGCGGGGAGGTCGTCGAACGGGTAGACGCGGTCGACGACCGGGGTGAGGTCGCCCTGCTCGATGAGCCCGGCCAGCTTGACCAGGTTCGCCCGGTTCTCGCGGCATCGGGTCACGTCGGCGAGGACCACTCGCCTGGACGTGAACGGCGACGTCGCGAGCGCCGCGATCGTGTGGCCGACGGGCTGCAGCCACCGTCCGGCCGGCCCGCCGACGACGACGTGCGCCCCCCGGGGCCTCAGCACCCGCCGGCAGGCCGCCGGCGGCTTGGTGCCCGCGATGTCGATCAGCACGTCGTACCGCCGGCCGGTCCGGGTGAAGTCGGCCCTGCTGTAGTCGACGGCCTCGCCCGCGCCGAGCGACCGGACCAGGTCCACGTTGCGGGGGCCGCAGACGCCGGTGACCTCGGCCCCGAACGCCCTGGCGAGCTGCACGGCGAACGTGCCCACCCCGCCCGACGCGCCGTTCACGAGCACCTCGTGCCCCGGCCGGACCCGCCCTTCGTCCAGGGCCAGCAGCGCGGTGGCGGCGGCCAGCGGCACCGCCGCCGCCTGCTCGAACGACAGGTTCTCCGGTTTGCGGACCAGATCGCTCTCCCGCACGCTGACGTACTCGGCGAAGCCGCCGCCGGTGACCAGCGCGAACACCTCGTCGCCCGGGCCGAACGCGGTGACGCCCGCGCCGACCGCCTCGACCTGTCCCGCGACGTCGGCGCCGAGCACGCTGAGACGCGGCCCGCGCGGGCCGAGCGTGCCGCCCATCAGACGCGCGACGTACGGCTCGCCTCGCATGTGGTGCCAGTCGTACGGCTGGACGGAGGTGGCTCGGACCCGGACCAGCACCTCTCCGGGGCCGGGCTCCGGCGTCGGGACGTCGCTGAGCGTCAGGACCTCGGGCGGGCCGTACGAGCGTAGAACGTAGGCCTTCATCGCATCTCTCCTCGTCGCCTCGGCGGCTGGGAGGCCAGCGTAGGAAGCGCCGCGCCCAGGGCTCATCGGCCGAAAGTACGCCCGATCGACAGCCGATGGACCGGTGCGGATCGAGCCGTTCCGCCGATGATCCGCACCCACTCCGCGTACGACGATCGGGCCATGACAGAACTGACATCGACGCGACGGTCCGTGCCCACGAGAGGCGGCCGGAGGAAAAGGGAATGGCTGGTGCCGGCGGGGCTGATCGCGCTCAGCGCCGTCCCTGTGGTCGCCGGCGCGACCCGGCTGTCGCAGCTGACCGGCGGCGGGCCGGTCACCGCGAACAGCGCCCGGTACTTCGCCACGCCCTTCCCCGTGGTCGCGCACATCGTCGCCGTCACGCTGTTCAGCCTCCTCGGCGCCCTGCAGTTCGCCCCCGCGCTCCGCCGCCGCGCGCCGCGCTGGCACCGGATCTCGGGACGGGTGCTGGTGCCCGCCGGGCTCGTCACGGCCCTGTCGGGCCTGTGGATGACGCTGTTCTACCCGCACCTGCCGGACGACAGCGCCCTGCTCGTCGGCGTACGGCTGGTGGTGGGCGGCGGCATGATCGTGTCGATCGTCCTCGGCTTCGCGGCGATCCGGCGGCGGGACGTCGCCCGCCACCGGGCGTGGATGGCGCGCGGCTACGCGCTCGGCATGGGCGCGGGCACCCAGGTGCTGACCATCATGCCCTGGGTCGTGCTGACCGGTGAACAGCCCGGCGCGCTCCCCCGCGCGCTGCTCATGACCGCCGCGTGGGTGATCAACCTCGCCGTGGCCGAGTGGGCCCTCCGGCGCCGGCCCGGCGCCCGTGAGCTCGGCGCCCGTCAGCCCGTGACGCGGCCCGTCTGATAGGCCCACATCGCGATCTCGACGCGGTTGCGGGCGCCGAGCTTGGCCATCAGGCTCGCGACGTGCGTCTTGACCGTGCTGAGCGAGATGTGCATCTCGTCGGCGATCTCGCTGTTGGTCCGCCCGCGCGCCACCGCCGCCAGGATCTCCTCCTCCCGGTACGTCAGCGGCTCGACGAGCCGCGCCGCCGGCGCCGCGGGGCCGGACCGGGCGAAGGCCCCGAGCAGCCGCGCGGTGACGCTCGGGGCGATGAGCGCGTCCCCGCCGGCGGCGGCGTGCACGGCCTGGGAGAGCATCTCGGCGCCGGCGTTCTTGAGCAGGAACCCCCGGGCGCCGGCCCGCAGCGCGGCGTAGACGTACTCGTCGAGGTCGAACGTGGTGATGACCACGACGGCGAGGGGGTCGGCGACCCCCGGCCCGGCGAGGCAGCGGGTGGCCTCGATGCCGTCGAGGCCGGGCATGCGGATGTCGAACAGGCACACGTCCGGACGCAGCCGCCGCGCGAGTTCGACGGCCCGCCGCCCGTCGGCGGCCGTGTCGGCGACCTCGATGCCGGGCTGGGCGTCGAGGATCATCGCGAGCCCGGTGCGGACGATCTCCTGGTCGTCGGCGACGAGCACCCGGATGCTCACGTGGCCACCCCGTTCCTGGGCAGCACCGCGGTCACGGTCCAGCCCCGGCCGGGGTCCGGGCCCGCCACACAGGTGCCGCCGAGCAGGTCGGCGCGTTCGGCCATGCCCACGATGCCGTATCCCGCCGGGCCCGCCGGGCGGGCGGAGCCGCCGTCTCCGTCGTCGCTCACGCGCAGGCACACCGAGGGCCCGTCCCCGGTGACGTGCACCGCCACCCGGGTGGCGTGGCGGGCGTGCCGCAGCGCGTTGGTGACGGCCTCCTGGGCGATGCGGTAGACCGCCGCCTCGACCGACGGGGAGAGGCCGCCGAGATCACCGGAGATCTCGACCCCGACGGACGGGTGATCCGGCCCGCCGGGAGCCGCGAGCCCCTCGATGTCGGCGATATGGCGGCCGGGGGTCAGGTCCGCCGGCTCGTCCCGGCGCAGGACGCGGACCATGGCCCGCATCTCGTCGAGGGCGCGCGCCGCCTCGGCCTCGATCACCCGCAGCGCCTCGGTCGCGGCGTCGGGCCGTGCCGCGGCCGTGGCGAGGCCCGCCTGCGCGCGGATCGCCATCGCCGAGACGTGGTGGGCGACCGTGTCGTGCAGTTCGCGCGCCAGCTGCTCGCGTTCGAGCAGCTTGACCTGGTCGAGCTCGCGGGCCCTCGCCCTGGACCGGTAGCGGAACGCCCCGCCCAGCGTGGTCGTGGAGAGCACGACGGCGAACGGGCCGATCGCGTCGGCGGGCGCGGCGTGCTCGACGAGCACCGACAGGCCGGCCCCGGCGAGCATGACCGCGAGGCCGATCACGATCTCGCGGCCCGATCCCCAGCGCACCAGCGCGTACGGCAGGATCAGCAGGTAGGCCAGGGAGTACATGTCGAGCATCGCGCCGTGCAGGGCGACCGGGACCAGGCTCGTCGTGACGAAGCAGACCGCCAGCGCCTCCAGGGGCCGGGTCCGGCGCCACAGCAGCGCGGGCGTCAGCCCGGCGGTGACGACCACCGAGAAGACCCGCCACGGCAGATCCGGCCGCAGCACCCCCTCCAGCACCGCGAGCGGCACCAGCACCACGACGAGCGCCCAGTCGCGCCACACCCGCCTGGGCGCATCGGGGGGACGGGGCTCGTGCCAGACCGAGCGAACGAGACCGCTCACCGCATCATCGTACGGGAGTCCGCACCTCCGGTGCAGGTGACGTCCGGGTGCGACCTTAGCGAGGAGTTAACCGGCGATTAACCGGCCGCCGGGGCGTTGACCCTCCGGCGATCGGTATTTACGCTGCGAACTAATAGGAAACTTTCCTATCGTTTACCCCCCAGACCGGGAGTTTCCATTGCGAAAGATCCTCCTCGGGTCCGTGATCGCCGGTGCCGCGCTGCTCGCGCCGCTAGCGATCGGGACCGCCTCCGCCACCGGCGCCACCACTGCCGCCGCCGTCGCCGCCGCCCCGAAGACCGGAGTCGTCACCCTGGCCTACGCGGCCTGGGCCCCCAACACCTGGTACGCCGTCGGCGCCCGGGTCACGTACGGGGGCAAGGACTACGAGTGCATCCAGGCGCACACGTCCCTGACCGGGTGGGAGCCGCCGAACGTGCCGGCCCTGTGGAAGCTCCTTCCGGGCGGCTCCACCTCGTCCCCCTCTCCGAGCGCGACCCCGACGAGGAGCCCCTCCCCGAGCCCGAGCCCCAGCAGGAGCCCCAGCCCCAGCCCCAGCGCGACGCCCACCGTGACGCCGACGCCTCCCCCTCCGGGCGGCAAGAAGGTGCTCGGCTACTTCGCCGACTGGGGCGTCTACGGCCGCCAGTACTTCGTGAAGAACATCGTGACCAGCGGTTCGGCCGCCAAGCTCACCCACATCAACTACGCGTTCGGCAACGTGACCAACGGCCAGTGCGCGATCGGCGACTCCTACGCCGACTACGACATGGCGTACACGACGGCCAACAGCGTGGACGGCAAGGCCGACACCTGGGACGCCGGCGCGCTGCGCGGCGCCTTCAACCAGTTGCGCAAGCTCAAGGCGCAGTACCCGAACATCAAGGTCATCTACTCCTTCGGCGGCTGGACCTGGTCCGGCGGGTTCGCCCAGGCCGCGGCCAACCCCACCGCCTTCGCCAACTCCTGCTACAACCTGCTGAAGGACCCGCGCTGGGCCGACGTGTTCGACGGCATCGACATCGACTGGGAGTACCCGAACGCCTGCGGCCTGAGCTGTGACTCCAGCGGCGCGGCGGCGTTCAAGAACCTGATGGCCGCGTTGCGCGCCAGGTTCGGCGCCGGCTATCTCGTCACCGCCGCCATCACCGCGGACGGCACGAACGGTGGCAAGATCGACGCCGCCGACTACGCGGGCGCGGCGCAGTACGTCGACTGGTACAACGTCATGACCTACGACTACTTCGGCGCCTGGGCGGCCCAGGGCCCGACGGCTCCGCACTCCCCGCTGACCTCCTACTCGGGCATCCCCACCGCCGGGTTCTACTCCGACGCGGCCGTCCAGAAGCTCCGGAGCAAGGGCGTGCCGGCGGCCAAGCTCCTGCTGGGCATCGGCTTCTACGGCCGCGGCTGGACCGGCGTGACCCAGTCGGCCCCCGGCGGCACCGCCACCGGCGCCGCGCCCGGCACGTACGAGGCGGGCATCGAGGACTACAAGGTCCTCAGGAACAGCTGCCCGGCCACCGGCACGGTCGCCGGCACCGCGTACGCCAAGTGCGGCTCCAACTGGTGGAGCTACGACACCCCCGCCACCATCGGCGGCAAGATGACCTACGCCAAGAACCAGGGTCTGGGCGGGGCCTTCTTCTGGGAGTTCAGCGGTGACACCGCCAACGGCGAACTGATCACCGCGATGTCCAACGGGTTGAGGTAACCGCTTCGAGCCGATCAGGGCCCCCGCGTGTCCCACTCACGCGGGGGCCCCTGATCGTCGGGGCATACAGGCGAAAACCGTCGCTTATGGTGGCATTTATGGACGCGTCGAGGACGATCGTGGAGACCGTGGGCAAGCTGCGGCAGCGCCGCACCGGGCCGCTGGTGCTGGAGCTGGACCTGACCGAAGGGCTGTCCGAGGGACCGCCCGCCGACCCTGTGACCGCCCTGCTGTCGATGCGCAAGCCACGCCTGGCGGAAGTGCTGTCGGGCCTGCGCCGCGCCCGCAAGGACCCCCGGGTCGCCGCGCTCATCGTCAAGATCGGCGGGAACCCCCTGGGCCTGGGGACGGTGCAGGAACTGCGCGAAGCCGTCGTGAAGCTGCGCGCGGCGGGCAAGCCGACCGTCGCGTTCGCCGAGACCTTCGGGGAGTTCGGCGCCGGCACGGTTCCGTACTATCTGGCCAGCGCGTTCGAGCGGGTCTACCTCCAGCCCTCCGGCGACGTCGGGCTGACCGGGGTGGCGTTGGAGCAGCGCTTCCTGCGCGACGCGCTCGCCAGGGCCGGGGTGGAGTATCAGCTCGGCCAGCGGCACGAGTACAAGACCGCAGCCAACATGTTCACCCAGAACCACATGACGGACGCGCACCGCGAGTCGGCGACCCGCATCGCCGAGTCGGTGACCGAGCAGATCACCGCCGGCATCGCCGAAGCGCGCCGGCTCACCCCCGAGCGCGTGCGCGAACTGATCGACCAGGGCCCGTTCATCGGCGCCGAGGCCGTCGAGGCCGGGCTCGTGGACGGACTGAAGTATCGCGACGAGGTCTACGCGGAGACCGTCGAGGACGGCGCCCACCTGCAGTACGTGTCCCGGTACGCCAAGAGCGCGCTGTCCGGGAAGCTGCCGCATCCCGGCGCCGACACCGTGGCCCTGGTGCACGGCACCGGCACGATCCGCCTCGGGCGCAGCGGCAGGTCTCCCCTCGGCGGCGGAGGCGCCATGGGCTCCGACACCGTCTGCGCCGCCCTGCGCGCGGCCCGGCGGGACGACAGGGTCAAGGCCATCGTGTTCCGGGTGGACAGCCCCGGCGGCTCGTACGTCGCCTCCGACGCCATCTGGCGGGAGGTCGTGCTGGCCCGCGAGTCGGGCAAGCCGGTCATCGTGTCGATGGGCGACCTGGCCGCCTCCGGCGGCTACTTCGTGTCGATGGCCGCCGACGTGATCGTGGCCCAGCCGGGCACGCTGACCGGCTCGATCGGCGTGTTCGGCGGCAAGCCCGTCGTCGGTGAGCTGCTCGGCAGGCTCGGCGTGGTGACGGAGTCGGTCGCCGAGGGCGCCAACGCCGGGATGTTCTCGCCGACGACCGCGTTCTCCGAGACGCAGTGGGAGCGGGTCAACGCCTGGCTCGACCGCATCTACGACGACTTCGTGGGCAAGGTGGCCGACGGCCGCGGCCTGAGCAGGGAGCGGGCGCACGAGCTGGCCAGGGGCCGGGTCTGGACCGGCGCCGACGCCCGGGCGGCCGGTCTCGCCGACGAGCTCGGCGGCCTGGAGGACGCCCTCGCCCTGGCCCGCCGCCGGGCCGGGCTCGCCACCGCCGCCCCGGTGCGGACCTATCCCCGCATGCACCCGCTGGAGCGGCTGCGGCCGGCGGAGTCGAGCGAGGACAGGTCGGCCGCCCTCTCCCGGGTGCGCCTGGAGGCGTGGGGGCCACTCGCCCGGCTCGCCGGAGAGCTCGGCCTACCGGCGTACGGCCCGCTCGTGCTGCCGGGCTACTGGACCGTCCGGTAGCGGGAGCGCAGCCGTACGAGCGGGGATTTCTGGGCGTCGACGTAGTCGACGCCCAGCACCGCGCCGACGAACAGGGTGTGATCGCCGGCCGGGACGACCTGTGTCGTCTCGGCCTCGATCGCCGCCACTCCGCCGTCCACCACCAGCGCCTCGCTGTGCGCGCCGCGGTGGTGGGCGGCCCCGGCCAGCAGGAGGCGCGCCCCCGGCCGCCCCGCGGCGGCGAAGCGGGAGGCGACCGCCTGCTGACCGTCGGCGAGAAGGCTGGCGGCCCACCGGTCCCGGCGCAGGAGCACCTCGGCGAGATAACCGGCCGAGTCGAGGCTGACCAGCACGAGCGGCGGGTCGAGCGACACCGACATCAGGGTCGCGACCGTCGTGCCGAGGTCGTCACGGTCGTCCTTCACCGTCAGCACGGCGACGCCCGCGGCGAGTTGCCGCATGGCCTCGGTGAACAGCCCCTGCACCGGACTCACCCGGTCCTCACTCCGGACCCACCTAGAGGAGGCCGTTCTGGGTCAGCCAGTCCTTGGCGACCGCCGGCGGGTCGTCCTTGTCGACGGCGATCCGCTTCATCAGCGAGACCAGCGTCTCGGTGTCCAGCTTGGCGGAGATCGCGTTGAGCGTGGAGACCACGGTGTCGTTCGCCTCGGCCTTGTGGACCAGGGGCGTCACGTTCTCCGAGCCGAAGGCGTTCTTGTTGTCCTGCAGCGGCACGAGGTCGTTCAGCACGATCTTGGGGTCGGTGGTGAACACGTTGCCGACCTGGACCGTGCCGCTCTTGATCGCGTCAGCGGTGGTGGCCCCGGTGGGCTTCCACTGCTTGAACTCCAGGCCGTAGACGGTCTTGAAGTTCTCCTCCTGGCGGTCCTTGAACTCCGGCGGCCCGCCGACCGTGAGGTCCTTGGAGACCTTCGCGAGGTCCTCGATCGTGGCGAGCTTGTACTTGTCGGCCGTCGCCTTGGTGACGGTGAGCGAGTTGTTGTCCTCGGCCGCGGCGGGCTCCAGGATCTCCAGCTCGGGCGGCAGCTTCGCCTTCAGCCCGGAGAGGATGTCGTCCTTGGTCCTGGCCGTGCTCGACTTGTCGATGAACGCCAGCAGCGACCCGGCGTACTCGGGCAGCACGGTCAGGCCGCCGCTCTTGATCTGGTCGTAGACCACCTCGCGGCTGCCGATGTTGGGCTTCTCCTCGACCGTGACGCCCTTGGCCTGGAGCGCCTGGGCGTAGATCGAGGCGAGCAGGACGCTCTCGGGGAAGTCGAAGGAGCCGACGACCACCTTGGCGGAGGCCGCGCCGCCGGACCCGGAGGCCGAAGGGGCGGCCGACGCGGTGGTGGACAGCGGGTCGGACCCCCCGCAGGCCGACAATGTGAGCGCCGTGGTCAGGGCGACCGCCGCGACGCCGAACATACGCCTCATAAGGAAAAACCCTTCATTTTTGGGAGATAATACGGAGATTAGCGGGTCTGTCGGACTCCCGGCGAGACGACCACCCGGTCGAGGAGGAGGAAGCCGAACTGGACGGCCAGCGCGAGGGCCGCGACCAGGACCGCGCCGCCGATCACGCTGGAGTACGCCTTGGTGGCCAGGCCGTCGATGATGAACCGGCCGAGCCCGCCGAGGCCGACGAACGCCGCCACGGTGGCGGTGGAGACGACCTGGATGGCCGACAGGCGCAGCCCCAGCAGGATCAGCGGCAGCGCGACCGGCGTCAGCGTCCGGAACAGCACCTGCGGCCCGCGCAGGCCCATGCCGTACGCCGCGTCGCGCAGGTCGGCGTCCACCCCGCGCAGTCCCTCGTACGTGTTCACCAGGATGGGCGGGACCGCCAGCACGATCAGCGGGACCAGCACCGGCAGCACGGTCCCCACCCCGGCCAGCAGCACGACGAGCACGAGAAGGCCGAGCGTCGGCAGTGCCCGGGCGGCGTTCGCCGCGACCACGACGAGCAGCGCGCCGCGGCCGGTGTGACCGATGAGCATGCCGAGCGGCACGGCGATCAGCGCCGCGACGAGGAAGGCCGCCGCCGAGTATCCCAGGTGCTCCAGCAGCCGGACCGGGATGCCGTCGGGGCCGGACCAGTGCGCCGCGTCGCCGAAGAAGTCGGCCAGCCAGTTCATGCCGTGCCCCCGTTCACGCCGCTCCCGTTCATGCCGTGCTCCTCGCCCGGGACCAGGGGGTCAGCAGCCGCTGGGCGAGCACGAGCAGCCCGTCGGCGAGCACCGCGAGCAGCACGATGAGCGCGATCCCGACCACGATCGGCGTGTAGAACTGCCGCTGCCAGCCGTCGATGAACAGGTTGCCGAGCCCGCCCTGGCCGATCAGCGCGCCCACGCTCACCAGGCTGATGCTGGACACGGTCGCGACCCGCAGCCCGGCCAGGACCACCGGCACCGCCACCGGCAGCTCGACCCGGAGCAGACGGCGCGCGGGCCGGAAGCCCATCGCCACGGCCGACTGCCGTACGGGGTCGGGGACCGAGGCCAGCCCGTCCACGACGGCGGGGATCAGGATCGCCAGGGCGAAGAACGTCAGCGGGATGACGACGGTCGCGCGGGTGAGGCCGGTGACCGACAGGAACACCGAGAACAGCACGAGGGAGGGCAGAGAGTAGGTCACGTTCATCAGCGCGGCCGTCGGCTGGTACAGCCACCGCCACCGGGCGCAGGCGAGGCCGAGCGGCAGCGCCACCACCAGCCCGAGCAGCACCGGCAGGAAGGCCGTCACGACGTGGTTCTCCAGCAGCGTGCTGATCGCCGAAGGGCTTCCGCTGTCCCAGTTGCGCGCGATCCAGTCCCAGCGGACCAGGGGCTCCTCGATCACGCGGGCGCCCCCTCGGCGGAGCCGGCGCCCTTAACAGGCGGCGCGTACTCGGCGAGCAGCTCGTCGATCGCGTCCCGCCCGGCCACCCCGCGCACGCGGCCCTCCTCGTCCACGGCGACCGCGACGCCGTTCGCCGACAGCAGCGCCGCGTCGAGCGCGGCCCGCAGCGAGTCGGTCTCGGGGTCGAAGGTGCCGTACGCCGCGAGGCCGTCGGCGGTCCGCCAGCCGAGCGGCCTGCCGTCCTCGCCGGTCACGAGGTCGGGCGGCGCCGGGCCGAGCCGCACCTCCTTGGCGGAGATGAACGACAGCCGCCGGATGCCCCGGTCGCGCCCGAGGAACCCGCGGACGAAGTCGTCGGCCGGCTCGGTGAGCAGCGTGGCGGGGCCCGCCATCTGGGCCAGGCGCCCGCCGACGCGCAGGACGGCCACCGTGTCGCCGAGCTTGACCGCCTCGTCGATGTCGTGGGTGACGAACACGATCGTCTTGCGCAGTTCCGACTGCAGGCGGAGCAACTCGTCCTGGAGGCTGGCCCGGACGACCGGGTCGACGGCGCTGAACGGCTCGTCCATCAGCAGCACCGGCGGGTCCGCCGCGAGCGCCCGGGCCACTCCGACCCGCTGCTGCTGGCCGCCGGAGAGCTGGAAGGGATAACGGTTCGCGAGGCCCGCGTCGAGCCCGACCAGTTCGAGCAGCTCCATCGCCCGGGCGCGGGCCTTCTTCTTGTTCCAGCCCAGCAGGTACGGCACCGTCGCGACGTTGTCCACGATCCTGCGGTGCGGGAACAGGCCCGCCTGCTGGATGACGTAGCCGATGCCGCGCCGGAGCGTGGGCGGGTCGATCTCACGCACGTCCTGGCCGTCGAGGGCGATACGGCCGGAGGTGGCGTCGATCATGCGGTTGATCATCCGCAGCGAGGTGGTCTTGCCGCAGCCGGAGGGGCCCACGAACACGGTGATCGCACCTGTGGGCACCTCGAGGCTCAGGTCGTCCACGGCCACCGTCCCGTCCCGGTAGCGCTTGGTGACACCTTCGAATGTGATCACGCCGTATCTGCCCTTCGAAAGAGTGTGCGATCAAGGCAACACAGGAGGCGCCCTCGCTCTTCCCCGTCAGCGCCCCGGAAATCGTGGCGGCCCCCACCGCGTTCGTCGGCCCGGCCGACAGCCTATGGAGGATACTCGCGAGATCCGGGCCTGAATATCTATCAATAGGGCATCTCCTGATGCGTGGTGCGCCGATGTGTTGGCATGATTACTCTCACGCCTCTCCTGTCCCTCCGCTCCGTTCCTCCCGTAGGGACCAGCCACGAACCCCAGAGGAGCCGGTCGTGACATCACCGCTCACCGGTCAGCGCTCCAGGAGCGAGCTGATCGCCGAGCTCTTCGAGCGTCACGCCGCGGGGTTGTTCGCGTACTGCCACGACCAGCTCGGCGAGACCGCCTCGGCGGCCGACGCCGTGGTGGCCGTCTTCACCACCGCTCCGGCCGCCGCCGACCCGCCCTCGCGCGCCATGCTGTACGCGCTGGCCCGCCGGGAGATCTACCGCCGGGACGTCAGCTACGCGCTGCCCGCCGTGGACTCCGTCGCCGACCCGGCCACCGCGCTGATCGAGCGGGTGTTCCGCGACATCCGGCCGCACCAGCGGGAGGTCCTGCTGCTGTCGGAGGTCTGCGGCCTCACGCCCCCGGAGCTGTCGCTGGTGCTCGACGTGGCCGTCGACACCGCGGGGGAACTCGCCGCCGGAGCGAAGCGCCGCTTCACCCAGACGCTGGCGACGGCGGTCGCCGCGGCGAGGTCCGCGCCGTTCGTGCCTCCCTCCGTCGCGGAGGTGTACGACGCCATCGGGGTCGCCCCCGTGGCCGACGTGCTGGCCCGGCTGCCCTGGCGCCATCCGTCCGCCTCCGTACGGAACCGGGTGCTGGCGGCGCTGCCGTACGAGGAGCCCGGCGACCCGGCCGCGACCGGTACCGGGCAGGTGGCGGACGAGTCCGGTGCACAGCCCGGTGCACAGTCTGGGGCTCAGTCCGGCGGGCTCGTCACCAAGAGGCTGTGGCCGACCACCCCGACCTGGCCGCTGCCGCTGAGCGACCCCGACCAGGTGACCAACACCTGCGTGGTCAAGACCGAGGCCCTCACGCCCCAGGAGCCCCGGCGCAGGGCCAAGCACGAGGCGACGACCGAGCCCATGCCCCGGCTGCGCGGCGCGCTACTCAACTCGCTCACCGAGGGCCGCCTGCGCAGAAAGCGCGCCACCCGGCCGGAGCCGCGGTCACAGGAGACCCGGCCGCACGAAACCCCGGCACGCGAAGCCCAGGCACTCAAAGCCCAGGCACTCGAAAGCCGGGCACAGGGAACGTCGGCGCAGGAGAGCCCGGCGCAGGAGGCGTTCGCGGCGCCGGTGGAGCAGCGGACTCCCCCACGGTTCCCGTCCCAGGCTCTGTCCGACGCCCTGTCCCAGGCGCCGTCCCAGGCGTCCACGCCGCCTCGGCCGCAGTCTCAGGCCTCGTCGCAGCCGCCTGGGTCGCAGCCGCCTGGCTCCGGCCTTCCGGAGTCCGCGTCGGGCGTTCCCGTGGCCGGCTTCGGTGTCCCCGAGTCGGCGAGGTCGGCGGGACACGCGGGCCATGGCGGTTCTGTGGGTGCCGAAGGTCCCGCCACCGACAGTTCCGCCGTCGAGTGGTTCAAAGCCGGGAGCTTCGAGGCCGACAGGTTCGAGGCCGAGGGCTTCGAGGCCGAGAGGTTCAAGGCCGACAGGTTCGAGGCGGACAGGTTCGAGGCCGAGAGGTTCGACGCCTTCCGCCCGGCCGACCCGTTCGACGCCTTCGCTCCCGCTAGCCCTCCCGGCGTGGCCCGGCCCGCCGACCCGCCGCCCGCCCCCGCCGTCTTCGCCGACGATCCGCAGCGGCAGACGCCGGGTGAACGGCGCGACTTCGACGCGTTCGCGCCCGCCGGCCCGCTTCCGCCCGGTGAGTCCTTCGACGCCTTCGCACCTCCCAGTTCGCTCCCGCCCGATGAGTCCTTCGACGCGTTCACACCCCCCGGCCCGGCCACCGCCTCCACGCCCGCCGAGCCGTTCGAGGCGGCGCACACGCTCCTGTTCGAGACGCTCCGCTCCGCCGAACCCTTCGACGCCTTCGCGGCCCCGGCCGAGGCGCCCGCCAGGCCGGCCGGCGAGCCGGCTGCTCAACCTGCCTCTGACGTGACCGCTGATGCGGCCGCCGGGCCGGACTCCCGGCTTGTCACGGAGGCCGCCTCTCCGCCCGAGGCATCCGGGCCGACTGAGGCGTTCCGCCCGGCCGAGAGCACCGCGATCCCGCAGACCGTGTTCCCGGAGGCGGCGTTCCCGGAGGCGGCGTTCCCGCAGGCTGTGTCCCCGGAGACCAGGTTCCCGCAGGCGGAGTTCCCGGAGACCAGGTTCCCGCAGGCGGAGTTCCCGGAGTTTCCGGAGGCTGAGTTCCCGGAGTTCCCGCAGGTCGAGGAGCAGGTGAAGCATCCCGTCGGCGGCTATCCGGCGGCGTTCCCCGAGGACGACGCCCCCGGCACGCCGGAGCCGAACAGTGCGCCGGTGACGAACGGTGCGCCGGAGGCGGGCGGCGAGCAGGCCGTCGACGCGCCTGCGGCGAAGGCCGATGTCCTGGACCCCGTCCCGGACCCTGCCGTCACACCGGCAGCCGCATCGGCCGGCGCGTCGGCCGCACCCGCTGCCGTCCCTGCCGCCGTCCCTGCCGCCTCGCCGGTCGCGCCCGCGCGGAAGGACGGCAAGCGCCCGGCCAAGAAGCACACGACCAAGAAGCAGACAGCCAAGAAGCAGACGACCACCAAAAACCCCGGTAGCGCCGGAAACGCCGAGGCCACCGGCGTCAGGCCCGCGGGGAAGGGACCGCGCAAGAAGAGCGACCGGCACTACGACTGGCTGTGGGAGGTCGTCGGCTTCCTGATCTGCCTGATCATCGCGCTGGTCGTCTTCTTCACCGTGCCGACGATCGTCACGCACTGATCTTCCCGCTCGGGACAAGTGAAGTAGAACCGATTACAATCCGCGAAATGCCCGCGTTTCTGTGACTGGTGGGTAACCAGTCTGAGCGCGCGGGAGTCGGATAGCGTGTTCTCATGCGCACTTCGCATGTGGTCGCCGACGTCCCGCCGCCGCGTCCCGACGCACCCTCCGGCACGGGCGCGCATGCGGCTCCGGCCACTCCCGGAGTCCGCACCCGGAGCCAGCACCAGCGACGCCGGCGGATCGTGCAGGCGGCCGCGGCCCTCGCCTCCCGCGGGGGCGTCGAGGCGATGCAGATGCGCACGGTCGCCGAGCGCGCGGGCGTCGCGCTGGGAACGCTCTACCGCTACTTCCCCTCGAAGATGGACCTGGTCGTGGCGGTGGTCGGCGAGGAGATCGACCTACTGGAGTCCAGCATCGAGCGGCGGCCCCCGAATGCCGCCCATCCCGCCGGCCGCGCGGCCGACGTGCTGATGCGGGCGACCCGGGGGCTGATGCGCGAGCCAGAACTGGCCGACGCGCTGATCCGCTCCCTGATCATCGCGGAGGTCGAGGCGCCGTTCGGCGACAGGATGGCGAGCCTGGTGCTGCGCGTCGCCGCCGACGGCCGCACCGCGGATCTTCCTCCCGACGACCAGCTCGCTCTCACCGGGTCCCTGGTGGGGGTGTGGGTGCAGGAGCTGCTGGAGATGCTGCGCGGACGGCGAACCTACGAGCAGATCCAGCACCGGATCGAACTCGCCGCCGAGCGGCTGCTCGCCGGTTTCTAGAATTCACCGCCCGCTCCCGGAATCACCCCCGCAGCCACGCCGGGAATTGGACTAGAACGAGTTCCAGTTCAACGGGACGTCATTCGAATGCCTCGACGAGGGCCTTGGGCGCGGTCAGGCACCACGCCTCGGTGACCAGCTCGAACAGCTCGTCCGGATCGATCCCGTCCAGGCGGACGACGACCCAGCCGAACCGCCCGGCGGTGAACTGCGGCTCGAACACCTCGGGACGCTCGGCCACCAGCGCGATCTGCTCCTCGATCGTGGCCTTGAGGCCGACCGTCCGGGTCCGCTCCCACAGGTAGCCGAAACCCTTGTCACGCACCTTGAAGGAGACCCAGTCGCCTCCCTCGCTCTGCCGCACCTCGGGCAGCCGGTCCAGCATGCCCAGGAACTCCTCGACGCTCACACCCATGTGTCCGTCGTACCAGAGCGCACCGACAGAAACGCGCCGCCCCGGCGGGACGGTCACGGCCAGGAGGGATTGTCCTGCTCGGGATCGCGGCCGTCGGCGAGGAGGCGCAGGTCGGCCTCGACCATCATCGCCACGAGGTCCTCGAACGACACCGTCGGCTCCCAGCCCAACTGGGTGCGGGCCTTCTTCGGGTCCGCGCACAGCAGGTCGACCTCCGCCGGCCGGTGCAGGGAGGAGTCGCAGACGACGTGCCGCTCCCAGTCCAGCCCGGCGGCGCCGAAGGCGGCCTCGACCAGTTCGCGCACCGAATGCGTACGCCCGGTGCCGATGACGTAGTCCTCGGGCTCGGCGGCCGACAGCATCAGGTGCATGGCCCGGACGAAGTCGCCCGCGAAGCCCCAGTCGCGGCGTGCCTCCAGGTTGCCGAGGCGCAGCTCCGACGCCATGCCGAGCTTGATCCTCGCCACGCCGAGCGAGACCTTGCGGGTGACGAACTCCGCCCCGCGCCGGGGCGACTCGTGGTTGAACAGGATCCCCGACACCGCGAACATCCCGTACGACTCGCGGTAGTTCTGCGTGAGGAAGTGCCCGTACGCCTTGGCCACGCCGTACGGCGACCTGGGGTGGAAGGGGGTGCGCTCGGTCTGCGGCGTCTCTCTGACCTGACCGAACATCTCCGAGGACGACGCCTGGTAGAAGCGGATCTGTCCCGCGGGCGAGCGGCGCGCGGCCGTGATCCCGGAGCAGACGCGGATGGCCTCCAGCACCCGGAGCACGCCCATGCCGGTCACCTCCCCGGTGAGCTCGGCCTGCTCCCACGACATCGGCACGAACGAGATGGCCCCCAGGTTGTAGACCTCGTCCGGCTGCGCCTTCTCGACCGCCGAGATCAGCGATCCCTGGTCGAGCAGGTCGCCCCGTACGAGCCGCACGTCCTGCAGGAGGCGCCGCACGCGCGGAACGCGCGGGTTCGCCTGGCCGCGGACCAGCCCCCAGACCTCGTATCCCTCACGCAGCAGGTGCTCGGCGAGATAGGAGCCGTCCTGACCGGTGATGCCGGTGATCAGCGCACGCCTGGCCAACGGATCCTCCTCATACCATCCAACTCGGCCTATGAGAGGCGAATGTACCGCCCTGCCCGACCTCACCCACCTGGCCGATAGTAGAACGCGTTACACCGAATCCCGTTCGGGTAACCTAACACCCCAGGTCGGGGAGGGTGAGGGTCGAGCGAGGACCACTTCCACCTCACAGCACCCCGGATAAGGTCAAATGGTAGTGTTCCTGGCAGCAGCCCCACGGGGGCACGACTGGAAAGGGGTGCCTCTTGGCGGAGAGGCTGCGAGTCGCGCTGCTGTCCTATCGCAGCAAGCCCACCTGCGGCGGCCAGGGGGTGTACCTGCGCCACATCAGCCGTGAGCTCGTCGCCCTGGGCCACCACGTCGAGGTCTTCTCCGGCCAGCCGTACCCGGAGCTGGACGAGGGCGTGATCCTCAACAAGGTCCCCAGCCTGGACCTCTACCGCGACGAGGACCCGTTCCGCACGCCGAAGCTCGCGGAGTACCGCGACTGGATCGACGCGCTGGAGGTCGCCACCATGTGGACGGCCGGGTTCCCCGAGCCGCTGACGTTCAGCCTGCGCGCCTTCCGCGAGCTCAGGAGGCGGCGGGGCGACTTCGACGTCGTCCAGGACAACCAGACGCTGGGGTACGGCCTGCTCGGCATCCAGAAGCTGTTGCCGGTGGTGGGCACCATCCACCACCCCATCAGCGTCGACCGGCGGATCGAACTCAAGGCCGCCAAGGGGTGGAAGCGGCTGTCGATGCGCCGCTGGTACGGGTTCGTCCGCATGCAGAGCGTCGTCGCCCCCCGGCTCAGCCCGATCCTGACCGTCAGCGAGTCGTCGCTCGCCGACATCCACCGCGACTTCAACGTGCCGCAGTCGAACATGCGGCTGATCCCCCTCGGCGTCGACACGCGGTTCTTCCACCCCCGGCCGGAACTGCCGAAGCGGGAGAACTCGATCGTGGCCGTGGCCAGCGCCGACTCCCCGATGAAGGGCGTCGCGACGCTGCTGCGGGCCGTGGCCAAGCTCGCCACCGAGCGGGAGGTCAACCTGACCGTGGTGAGCAGGCCCACCCCCGGCGGGCCCACCGAACAGCTGGTCGGCGAGCTGTCGCTGCACGACCGGGTGCGGTTCGTGCACGGCATCCCCGACGAGGAGCTGGCCGGGCTGATCGCCACCTCCGAGGTGGCGGTGGTCCCCTCCCTGTACGAGGGCTTCTCGCTGCCGGCCGTCGAGCACATGGCATGCGGCACCCCGCTGGTCGCCTCGCGTACGGGCGCCCTGCCCGAGGTGGTCGGCGACGCGGCGATCCAGGTGCCGCCGGGCGACCCGGAGGAGCTCGCCGCCGTGCTGCGCCGCCTGCTCGACTCCCCGCGCGAGCGCGAGGAGTACGGCCGCCGCGGCTACGACCGCGTGATGGAGCGCTACGCGTGGCCGGTCGTCGCCCGGCGCACCGTCGAGGCCTACCACGAGGCCATCGCCGCGCACACCCCCTCACGGTGACTCCCCGGCCCCGGCGAAGCACAGCTCAGGAAGCACCGCCCAGGAATCACAGCCCCAGGTAGCAGGACCCCACGAAAGGCAGGCACCGAGTGCTGACCGTCGACTTCGCCCGGCTGCCGGTCGGACCGGGTGACCGCGTCCTCGACCTCGGGGCCGGTGGTGGCCGGCACGCCTTCGAGGTGCTGCGCCGCGGCGCCGACGTGGTCGCCTTCGACATGGACGCCGCCGAGATGGAGAGCGTGGCGGCCATGTTCGCGGCCATGGACAAGGAGGGCGAGGTGCCGGCGGGCGCGACCGGCGACACCGTCGTCGGCGACGCCCTCGACATGCCGTTCCCCGACGCCTCCTTCGACCGCGTGATCGCCGCCGAGGTGTTGGAGCACATCCCCGACGACATGGCCGCGATGCGGGAGATCGTACGCGTGCTCAAGCCGGGCGGCCGGGCCGCGATCACGGTCCCGAGCTTCCTCCCCGAGCGCGTCTGCTGGGCGCTGTCGGAGGACTACCACACCACCCCCGGCGGACATATCCGGATTTATACATTGGCGGAGCTCCAGGCGAAGCTGAAGGCCTCGGGCCTGGAGGTCGGCGGCCACCACCACGCGCACGGGCTGCACACGCCGTACTGGTGGATCAAGTGCGCGGTGGGGGTGAAGAACGACGAGCACCCGCTGGCCAAGGCGTACCACGAGCTTCTCGTCTGGGACATCATGAAGCGCCCCCTCGCCACCCGGCTGGCCGAGGCCGTGCTCAACCCCCTGATCGGCAAGAGCGTGGTCGTCTACGTCCGGAAGCCCGCATGAGGCGGGTGCCGCACGTTCCCGGGATCATCACCGCAGACCAGGTCCTCCGTACGGCCGAGAGCATCGCCGCGATCCAGGACGACGAGGGCGGGGTGCCCTGGCCCGAGGGCCACATCGACGCCTGGAACCACATCGAGTGCCTGATGGCGCTGACCGTGGCCGGGCTGCGCGACGAGGCCCGCAAGGGCTACGACTGGCTCGTACGGCACCAGCGCCCGGACGGCTCCTGGCCCATGAGGATCCGGGACGGGCGGCCCGCCGAGGCCGCCGGCGAGTCCAACCACGCGGCGTACATCGCGGTGGGGGTCTGGCACGACCTGCTGGTGACCGGCGACGAGGACTTCGCCCGCGCCATGTGGCCGGCGGTCGTCCGGGCCCTCGGCTTCGTCATGGGGCTGCAGACCACGCGGGGCGAGATCCTCTGGCAGCGCGACGCCGAGGGCCGACCGGCGGACTACGCCCTGCTCACCGGGTGCTCGTCGGTCCACCAGGGCCTGCGCTGCGGGGCGCTGCTCGCCGAACGGCTGGGCGACCCGCAGCCCGACTGGGAACTCGCCGCCGACCGGCTCGGCCACGTCGTCGCCCACCACCCCGAGGCGTTCGCCGACAAGAGCCGGTTCTCGATGGACTGGTACTACCCCGTGCTCGGCGGCGCCGTACGCGGGGTGGACGCCGTCCGCCGGTTCGACCTGGAATGGGACACCTTCGTGGAACCCGGCCTCGGGGCGCGCTGCGTCTCCGACCAGCCGTGGGTGACCGGCGCGGAATCGTGCGAGCTGGTGCTCGCGCTCGACTCCGCCGGGCTGCGGGACCGCGCGCTGACGGTGTTCGCGGACATGCAGCACCTGCGCCACGAGGACGGGGCCTACTGGACCGGGTGGCAGTTCGTGAACGAGCGGCACTTCCCCGACGAGCGGTCGGGCTACACGGCGGCCGCGGTGGTGCTCGCCGCCGACGCGCTCGCCCGCGCGACCCCCGGCTCGGGGATCTTCCGCGACGCCGGCGGCCGGGAGGCCCGCATCACCGGCGAGTGCGGCTGCGAGCGCGCCCGCGCCTGATCAGCTCTTCTCCAGCACACGCAGCGACCCGGTGACCCGCACCTCCTTGAAGGCGCCCGACTCCAGCGCGCGCAGATAGACGTGGTACGGCGCCTGCCCGCCGTCGGCGGGATCGGGATAGATGTCGTGGAAGACGAGCGCGCCGCCCGGCATGACGTGCGGCGCCCATCCCTCGTAGTCGGCGGTCACCGGCTCCTCCGAGTGGCCGCCGTCGACGAACAGCACGGCGAGCGGCGTGGCCCAGAACCGGGCGACCGTCGCCGAGTCGCCGACGACCGCGATCACCTCGTCCTCCAGACCGGCGTCGGCGATCGTGTCGCGGAAGAACGGCAGCGAGTCCATCCGCCCGGTCCTCGCGTCGACCAGGTCGGGGTCGTGGTGCGGCCAGCCGGGCTGGATCTCCTCCGACCCCCGGTGATGGTCCACGGTGAAGACCACCGTCCCCGCCTGCCGCGCCCCGGCCCCCAGATAGACCGCCGACTTCCCGCAGTACGTGCCGATCTCGCAGACCGGCCCCCGCAGGCCGTACGTCGCGGCGGTCTCGTACAGCGCCTCGCCCTCGGCGGGCGGCATGAAGCCGCGCGCCTTCTCGGCGGCACGGCGCAGCGGAAGGGGCATCGGAGTTACCATGACGGGCACCCTACCCGGGCCCCCGATGAGGAGGACGCGTCGTGAAGATCGTTGTGGATTACGAGGCGTGCGAGGCCAACGCCGTCTGCATGGGTCTGGCTCCGGAGGTCTTCGAGGTCGACGACCAGGACAACCTCTGGGTGCTGACGCCCGAGCCGCCCGCCGAACTGCTCGACCGGGTCCGCCACGCGGTCCGGTCCTGTCCGAAGGCCGCGCTGTCCCTCGTGGACGAGTGACGATGCCCGTGACCAGGCCCGTGACCATGCGCGGCGCGATCCTGCACGCGGTCGGCGACGACAGGCTGGACATCCGCGACGACATCACGGTCACGCCGGTGGGCCCAAGCGAGGTGCGCGTGCGCGTACGGGCGACCGGCGTGTGCCACTCCGACCTGTCGGTGCTGACCGGCGTGCTCCCCCAGCCCCTGCCGATCGTCCCCGGTCACGAGGGCGCGGGCGAGGTGGTCGAGGTGGGCGACGGCGTCACCACCGTCAGCCCGGGCGACCACGTCATCGTCAACTGGACGCCCGCCTGCGGCGACTGCCCGAGTTGCCGGGCCGGTCAGCCGAATCTGTGCATGACCTACATGATGAAGGGCTTCACCGAGCCGCGCTTCCGCTTCGG
Source organism: Microbispora sp. H10885 (assembly GCF_014161415.1). Taxonomy (NCBI): domain Bacteria; kingdom Bacillati; phylum Actinomycetota; class Actinomycetes; order Streptosporangiales; family Streptosporangiaceae; genus Microbispora; species Microbispora sp. H10885. The sequence goes on from NZ_JABBWY010000005.1 coordinate 593,036, forward strand.
CGGCGGCACCCCCGCGTTCGGGATGGCCGGGTGCGGCACCTGGGCCGAGGAGATCGTCGTGCCCTGGCAGGGCGCGATCGCGGTCGACCCCGACGTGCCGTACGAGGTGGCGGCGCTGATCGGCTGCGGCGTCACCACGGGCGTCGGCGCCGTGCTCAACACGGCGAAGGTCCGCCCGGGGGCGACCGTGGCGGTGGTCGGCTGCGGCGGCGTCGGGCTGTCGGTGATCCAGGGAGCCCGGATCTCCGGCGCGACCACGATCCTCGCGATCGACCCGCTGGAGTCCAAGCACGCGCTCGCCCTGAAGGTGGGGGCCACCCACGCCTGCACCCCCGACCAGGTCACGGACGCGATCGGCGCCCTGACCGGCGGCCAGGGCTTCGACCACGGCTTCGAGGCGGTCGGCAGGTCGGCGGCCATCATGACGGCCTGGCGGGCGACCAGGCGCGGCGGTGACGTCATCGTCGTCGGCGCGGGCGCCGTGGACGACCAGGTGCCGCTGAACGCCTTCAGCCTGTTGTTCGAGGGCAAGAACATCCTCAGCTCGCTGTACGGCGGCGCCGACGTCCGCAGGGACTTCCCCCGCTTCGTGAACCTCTACAAGGCGGGCAGGCTCGACCTCGACAGCATGATCAGCTCGCGGATCAGGATCGGCGACCTGAACGAGGCGGTCGCCGCGCTGCGCGGCGGCGAGGTGCTCCGGCAGATCGTGCTGTTCGACTGAGAACACGGCCGGACCACCCCTGACCACCGGAGATCTCCCTGCCCGGCCGGATATCTCCGGCGGCCGCGGGTACCCGGACGGCGACATGCAGACGTTCCTGCCGTATCCGGACTTCACCGCCTCCGCGCGCGTGCTCGACCCGCTCCGCCTGGGCAAGCAGCGGGTCGAGGCGCTGCAGGTCCTGCGTACGCTCACCGTCCCGGGGTACGGCTGGCGGCACCATCCCGTCGCGCACATGTGGGCCGGGTACGAGGAGGCGCTGGTCCGTTACGGCCTGGAGATCGTCGCGGCGTGGTGCGACATGGGCCGGGCCGACACCTGCGCCGGGACGATGACCAGGGAGCTGCTCGGCTGCCGCGGCATCGAGACGCCCCGCACCCAGGTGGCCCTCGCCGAGGCGGGCGAGCTTCCGCCGTGGCTGGGCGATCCCGCCCTCCACCTCAGCCACCGCTCCGCCCTGCTGCGCAAGGATCCCGGGTTCTACGGCCCGCTGTTCCCCGGCGAGCCCGACGACCTTCCCTACGTCTGGCCCGGCTCCCACCCCGCCGGACCGTCTGAGCACGGCAGCCGGACACAGCAGGGCCGGGCGGCGAAGGCGCCGCCCGGCCCTGTGGCGAGAGCAGAGGCGGGATCAGCTCTCGGAGGAGAAGGCGGCGTCGAAGGCCGCGTCGGGTGGGGTGATGGCGTTGAGTGCGCGGATGTAGGCGAGGGACTCGGGTGCGCCGTGCAGCCGGTCCATGCCCGCGTCCTCCCACTCGATGGAGATCGGGCCGTCGTAGCCGATGTGGTTGAGCGCGCGGAAGCACTCCTCCCACGGCACGTCCCCCCGGCCGGTGGACACGAAGTCCCAGCCGCGGCGCGGGTCGGCCCAGGCCAGGTGGGAGGCCAGCCGGCCCCGCCGCCCGTCACGGGTGGCGACCCGGGCGTCCTTGCAGTCCACGTGGTAGATCTTGTCGGCGAAGTCGAGGATGAACCCCGCCGGGTCGAGACCCTGCCACACCATGTGCGAGGGATCCCAGTTCAGCCCGAACGCCGGCCGGTTGCCGATCGCCTCCAGCGTCCGCAGCGTGGTGTGGTAGTCATAGGCGATCTCGCTGGGGTGCACCTCGTGCGCGAACCGCACCCCGACCTCGTCGAACA
>NZ_JABBWY010000006.1:0-299854 GCF_014161415.1 Microbispora sp. H10885
CTCCTACCGCACCCGCCAACGCCGCGAGCTGCTGGCCAAGGAGAACCGCGCCAACCGCGACTGAGCCAACCCCGGGGGGTTAAAGTTCCCGGAACCGCTGGGGGTCACTATCGGGAGTCCGTTGACAACGCAGGGCATCTGGAGCGTCACCGACTCGCTCCATGAGGGGCTCGACGGCATTCTTGGCGGTGCTTTCCTGGTCGACACGACGAAAGGCGCATTCGGAGGGCCGATCCTGAGCGAGGCGATCGTGTACGCCTCCGACTCCACCCTGCGCCACCTGTCCGCCGGTCCGCCTGCGGGATGCCACACCCTGCGACTCAGTGACGGACGAACCACATGGACCGCGCGATATCAGCGCACCGCGTTGTCCCATCCGCCGAGTGAACAGGCCGTGGCCTACCGCCTGGTGGACGAGTCAGGGTCCAATCCGACTACGTGGGTCGCCCTTGCTCGTCACAGTGCTTACCTCATCGAGGTCCGCCTCGTCGTGCTCCCACTGTCTGACGATCTGGCCAACCAGCAGGTTGTGCTTGAGCACGCCATTCGTCAGGCCCACGCTCTGGCCGTAAAGACACTTTGATGGGTACAGCAGGTGCGCCCAGGTCTGTCCAGTGCACGGGTTCTGTCCCGTGATGGCGCTAAGTGATCACCTGCCAGTCCAAGGCGTGCCGAAGATCAACTATCTGTGGATGTAATGTTTCCGGGCCGCGAGCGAAGGGCCCGGTCAGTGGTACGGCGGCGCCGACATGCGACAACCGCACGGTGATCCCAGCTCGAGCCCCGGGGCGCCGACGGACGAACGGGGTCGCCTACAACAGCTGCGCGACCATCTCGGCGAACTCCTCGGGGGAAGCGATCCGCACACCGAGGGACTCGGCCTTCGCCCGCTTGGACCCCGCGTTGTCTCCTGCGACGACCAGCGAGGTCTTCGCCGAGACGCTGGAGGACGCCCGGCCTCCAGCCCGCTCGACGAGCTCGTTCATCTGGTTGCGAGACAGCGCCGCCAGCTGTCCGCTCATCGCGCCCGTGACCACGACCGTCATCCCGGTCAGTGGCAGAGCGCCCGGCTCGTCCTCACCCGACGCCGGGGTGGTCATGCCGCCCTGGTCACCGGCGGGCGCCGCCGCATCGGGCTCGGCCATGTTCACCCCGGCCCGGACGAGCTTGTCGATGAGGTCGGACAGCTCGGCCAGGTCGGCGACGATCACGGACGCCTTCTCCGGGCCGATGCCGTCCACCTTCTGCAACCCCTCGGCGTCGGCCGCACGAACGGCCTCCATCGTGCCGAAGTGCCGGGCGATGCGACGGCTCATCGAGCGCCCCGTCCCCCGGACGCCGAGCGCGCAGAACACCCGGCTCAGCGGTCTGGTCCTGGCCCTGCCGATGGCGGCCAGGAGGTTGTCGGTGGACACCTCCCCCATCCGCTCCAGGCCCAGCAGCTGCTCACGGGTGAGGAAGAACAGGTCGCCGAAGTCGGCGATCAGCCCGGCGTCCAGCATCTGCTGGACGCGGTTGTCGGCCAGCCCTTCCACGTCCAGCTGGTCGCGGCCGACCGCGTACCGGATCGAGGCGATCGCGCGGCAGTTCCGGCCTCGCACGCACCTCCACCGCTCCTGGGAGGTGTCGATCTCACCGTCGCAGGTCGGGCACACCTCCGGGAACACGATGGGCCGCTCGTCGCCGGTGCGCAGGTGCACCACCGGTGACTCCACCCTCGGGATCACGTCGCCGGCCTTGTAGACGACGACGCTGTCCCCCAGCATCAGCCCGCGGCGCGTGATGTCGGAGGGATTGTGCAGCGTGGCGAACGTCACCACGGAGCCGTCCAGCTCGACCGGCTCCAGAACCGCCCGCGGGGCGATCACCCCGGTCCGGCCGGTGTTCCACTCCACCGTGAGCAGCTTCGTGATCTTCTGCACGGCGGGCAGCTTGTAGGCGATCGCCCACCGCGGTGCCCGGGAGCCGAATCCGGCCTGCGCCTGATCCGCCGCGTCATCCGCCTTGATCACGATGCCGTCGATCCCGAACGGCAGCTCCGGCCGCGCGGCCGCGATCTCCTCGACCCGCCGCTGCACCTGCTCCACAGTCGTCGCGACGATCCCGGCGACCGCAGTGCCGGCCGTGGTCTGCACACCCTGCCCGGCGACCCAGTCCATCACCTGGCTGTGCGGCCACTCCCGGAGCCGCGTGGCGAGCCCGGAGGTGTCGTCGGGCAGCGGCAGCGCGCCGTACCCGAAGAACGTCAGCTCGCACACGTACGGCCGGTCCTGCGCCCTCAGCGTGCCCGCGGCGGCGCTGCGCGGGTTCGCGAACGTGGTCCCGTCATGCGCCTGCCGTTTCGCACACGCCTCCTCGAACTGCCGGGCGGTCATCATCACCTCGCCACGCAGCTCCACGGTGACCGGGTCGGCGAGCCGCCCGGGGAGGCCGACGATCGTGCCGATCGCGTGTGAGACGTCCTCGCCCGCGCTCCCGTCGCCGCGGGTGACCAACTGGACGAGACGGCCGTGACGGTAGCGGGCGGCGACCGCCAGCCCGTCCAACTTCGGCTCCACGGACCACGCGGTCACCGGGCGGCCGAGCCGGCGCTCCAGCGAGGCGGCCCAGCCGGCCAGCTCCTCGGGCCCGAACACGTTGTCCAGGCTGAGCATGGGCACGGTGTGCGGGACATCACCCACGACTCCGGCGACCTTGCCCGTCGGCGAGTCCTCCAGCACCTGGCCGGGGTGGGCCTTCTCATAGGCGGCGATGCCCCGGACGAGCCGGTCGTAGGCGTCGTCGTCCAGCGGGGAGGTGCCGTCACCGTAGTAGGCCGCGGCCGCGTCGGCCGCCAGCTGGACCGCCTCGGCATAGGCGGTCTCGTCGGGGATCGCGTCGATCGGGGGTGCTTCAGTCATGCGGCCATCGTGCCGAAAGGGTCCGACAAGAACGTTAGACGCCGCCGCCTCGCATCCCACGACCCGTCCACGCGACGCCTGCTACGGCTCCCCCGCATTCGCCGCCTTGGAGGCCGACGAAGCCGCGCTGCACGACGTGCTGATATCTCGCCCAAACTGATATGACGAGGAAGCTGTTAGGACCTGTTTCGAAGTCCGCTATCTGGCGACGTGCCGTGCCCGGACAAGCAGTGAGGGCTCCGGTAGAGGGTTCATCGACCAAGAAGAACCTGGACACCGGAGACCTCGTTGGCCACCTTAGCGGTGACGAGGCGGTTTGACCTGACCGATGCGCAGTGGGCGCGGCTGCAGCCGCTGCTGCGTGCGCCGAGAAGACCAGGGCAGCCTCGAAGTGGACCAAGCGGCAACTGTAGGGCGTCTCCAGTACGAGGGGGCTGACGTCGTAGAAGCCGCCGTAGTACTGGTAGGAGTCAACGTCGACATCGGCCCGGTAATCGTCGGCGTCCATGAGGCACACCCGGGCAGTCGAGCCACACCAGTCCACCTCAAAGCAGGCACCGCCCACATAGGACCCGAGGTCGCAGCAGAGATCAACCAACATGTGCCTGTACCCCTCCACGACCAACGTCCCAACTGGTGTCTACGTTTCAGGCTGTAACGTCGCCAACGACTACAGCAAGCACTCGTCGATGTCCGCTGACCACCTTTCAGAGACCACTCGCACTGCTCCCCGGGCGGCCCGACGCGGACCCGCGCGGAGGGCCTCAAGGGGCTCGGGCCGTACGGCTCGGGCCCTTTCACATGCTCGCATCGACCTGATGGAGGGCCCCAAGACCGGCCGACGCCGATCCGTCCGAGGCCGACCTGTACGCCGCCGCGCTGCGTGATGCCGGGCCGGCCGACGCCACCCGGGCCTGCCGCCTGTCGGCCGCGTCCTCCTGGTAGGGCTCCCAATAGCAATGAAGAAATTTCCCACGAAGTAGCCTGTGACCTGTATTGATACGGATCTCATGGCCAGGGCTCGATTCGCTTACGGTGTTGACCATAAGCGACGACAAGCCGGAGTTCGGGTACGGCGCGGGCGGTCGCCCGTTGTGGACGGCGCGGGACCTGGACACCGAGGTCATCCGGACGGTGCTGCGCGAGGCGGGGCGTCGGGAGTTCAGCGAGCGCCACGGCGGATTCGTCGTTGAGGGCGGCGGTGATGGAGGGCCCTTCCAGGTCGCGTGCGCCGATGACACCGCGGCGTCCGCGCGGGAGGAGCTCGCCCGGCACTCCGACGACCTGCGCAAGGCCGGGTACCGGGTCGAGCCTGACGCTGACGATGATCAGGTGCTGCTGGTGCGGGAGTCCTCCTGATCTCGCTCGCTCCAGCGCGTGGGAAGGTCAGCGGGGACGGCGGCGCTGGGCGGGGTCGGCTTCGGCGGTGATGCGCGCGGAGGTCTCCTCGCCCAGGCGAACGTACCGGCCGAGGCTGGCCAGGTGCTGGTGGCGGCTCTTGGCCTGCAACTCCGGGGCGGTCCGCCCGGCCTGCGCGAAGATGCTGCAACGCGCTGTGCCGGAGCTGGTGCAACGTCCCGCCCAGTGCACGTACTCGATGGCGCCGCCCTTGGAGACGACCCGGGCACGGCGGAACTCCAGGTCGAGGTCCTCGACGTTGATTTCCTCGGCGCGGGCGGCCGTGTCGTACAGGAGCCGCCACAGCACCCGTTCGCGCAGGGCGTGCGCGGGGTCGGTGAACAGCTTGTTCAGCCGCGCGGCCGGGAGGGCGCGGTCACCGCGCCGGGCGCTCTTGCGCCGCTCCAGCCGCCGGGCCGGGTTGGTGGCCGGCAGGTCCTGGCGCTGGGCCCAGGTGGTGAAGGAGACCAGCGCGGACAGGTGCCGGCCCCAGGTGGCGGCGGCCGCGACGGATGCCGAGCTGGGCGAACGCTGCCCGATGGCAGTCCATGTGACGGATAATGCAAGTTTGTGTTACCTGCTTCCGGATGACCAGCGTCCATGCACCAAGAATGCTCCGCGAGCGTGCCGGAGACGGATAACCGTCACCGGAAGGGAGGTCACGGGTGAGGCGCACCATCACGGGTATCGTCTCGGCTGTCTGTGTGATCGTCCTGCTACCTGTGGCGACCAACTACGCGACCGCGGGCATCCCGGGTTTCCTCGCCGGCCGGCCCTGGCTGGCTTGGGTGGCGATCGCAGTGTTCGGGACGGTGGCCGTTTCGGCGGCGGTCAACGTGCCCGTGCGGCTGGCGGCGCGCCGGATCGCGTCACGCCCAGGCGATCGCGACCGGCTGGTCGCTGGGGTCAGGGCCCATGTCGATCGGCGGCTGGGGCAGTCGCTGGGGGTGATGGGCCGGGCCGAGCTGGAGCTCGACAGGCGCGGCACTGCCGTCGTTGCGCCGCTCGCGGCTTACGCGGGCGACCCGGACGGCTGGGACCTCGCACCGGGAGCGACCATCGTGGAGGCGTTCGCGCTGGCTGATGAGTCGCTGCTGATCCTCGGCGAACCCGGCGCGGGCAAGTCGACGCTCCTGCTCGACCTCGCCTCAGCCCTACTCGACGGCGATGGCCCTGTCCCGGTGATCATCGAGCTGAACTCTTGGCCGGAGCCCGCCCGTGACGCCGACACCGCGTTCACCCGCTGGATCACCGAGCGGATCGAGGTCGACTATCACTTCGGCCGCGACCTGGGTCGCGCCTGCCTCGAAGACGACCGCCTCGTACTGCTGTTCGACGGCCTCGACGAGTTGCCCACCGCCCGGCGCGCGGCCTGCGTCGCCCGCCTCAACGCCCTCCAAAAGCTCTACCCCCGTCTGCGGACGGCCGTCACCTGCCGCACCAAGGACTACGCCGCCCTCCCGCTCCTCCACCTACGCGGCGCCGTCGAGATCCGCCCGCTCACCGACGACCAGATCGATCGCTACCTCGCAGACCCCACCTCCGCCGCTTTACGCGTTGCCGTCACCGACGACCCGACGCTCCGTGAGTTGATGACCGCCCCGCTCTGGCTCAACCTCATGACGCTCGCCTTCCAGACCCGGGGCCGCGCGCTCGTCGGGACGACGACCCAGCGCCGTACGAGTCTTTTCGACCACTATGTCGCCCGGATGCTGGCGCGTCCTTTACGCGGCGGCCCCGCCCGCCACGACGACACGACGACCGTCCGGGTGCTCGCTGCCGTCGCCGCCGTCTCAAACCAGGCGGGTGTGCTCCCGTTGCGGCGCACCCCGCTGCGGGTCCGAGTGGACGTGGGCCAGGGCTGGAGCCACCTGTTCGGCTCGGTCGACCGCTTCTACTGCCAGAACACCGTCCAACCGTGGATCGGCGGAGCCGTCGGCGTGCTGTTTGCGACGGTGCTCGGCATCCGGTTGGGGATCTCGGGCCTGGCCATCGGCGGCGTCATCATGTCGCTGTCGCTCAGCAGCCGCAGCTCGAGCGTCCCCAGAGCCCCGCGCCCGCCCCTCGCCGTCCGGCTGCGCTGGTGGGCGGCGCACCTGCTCGCACTGCTGCTCGTAGCGGCGCTGTGCGGTGCCGTGCTCGTCATCTCCCGATCCCTGGACTCCCTGCCGGATGGGGTCTACCTCGCTGTCGCCGCAACCATCCTGGCAGGGGCGACCGCCTGGATCCTCCTGGCAGGGACCAGCGAGGGCGACGTCCCGTTCCTCCTGGGCGCGATCTGGTCCATCGCGGCAGTCTACGCGCTACTCCTGTGGTGGGCGTCACCGCCGCACGGCGCGGGCGTCACCGCCATCGTCCTCGGAGCCATGATCCAGCCGCTCTGCGTGATCGCCCTGCCCTTCGGCACCCGCCTCCACGCCACCCGCGGCGACACCGACCTCGTGCACTCCGCCCCGTGGATCCCCGCCCTCCTCACCCTCGCGATTGCCGGCCTGACCCTCGGCCTCACCGGGCACCTCGGCGCCTCAGCAGGCCCGCCCGAGCTGATCCTGCTGGTGGCCACGGCCGGTGTGACCTACTACATGCACATGATTGCCATCGGCCTGCAGGGCGAGAGCTCAGGCCGCCGCGACTTCACGGCCCTCGCCCTCTCCCACGTTCTACCCTGGCGGCTCCGCCGCCTCCTGGACGAGGCCACCCGCCGCGGCCTCCTCCTCAAGGACTCAGCCTCCTACCGCTTCCCCCATTCCCTCATCCGTGATCACTTCGCCCGCCTCGACCCAACGACCGCCGAACCCCCACGCCCCTGAGCAACCAACGACCACCCGCCAACACGCTCGAACACTCCAGGGGCCGGGTGCTTCAGTCGCCAGCTCGGTGCTGATCGCGGTGTGCTCGATCGTGGCGACCGCGTGGCTGGCGGCGCGCAGCACGTCCGGCGAGATCCGGCGCCCTGATCGCGGACTCGGCGACCGGCCGGCCGGCGCTGCCTGCGCGCGCCTCGGCCGTGGTCGACCCGCTCGCCGTCGACGTCTCGCTGGTGCCCGGGGCGGCCACCGACCGGATCGACGCGCGCGCGGTCGGGCCGTTCCTTCTGCCGGGGCCCGAACGGGCACGACTGCGCGCGGAGGTCGACGCGCAGGCGGCGTGCCTGCGCCACGAGGGCTGGCGCGCCACCGTCGCCATCGGGCCCGGCGGCCGTCCCTACCTCCGCCGCGAGGGCGGTCCTGCCACCTCGGCACCGGACACCGAACACCCGGGTCCGCCCGTCAGCGTGCCGTCCGCGGCGTTACAGCCGGGTTCGCCGTCGTGCTCGCCGAACGCGCCCGGACCGACCACCACCGAGAAGCGCGCGCTCATCCAGCTCGCCGCCCTGGTCCGCAAGTGCCACGGAAGCCGGGTCGAGGTGTGGCTGGACGAGACCGGCAAGCCGTCCGCCGCGGCATCGGCCGCCGAGTGCCTGGCCACCGCGCGTCGCGCCCAGTTGAGGCCGCACGTCGCACCGGCCGCGCTGATCTACATCGGCTCGCTGGAGGACCGTACGCTGCCCCTACGACATCGTGGGAGTCACCGCGGTGATCCTCGTCCTGGCGGTTGGGGTCAGCGTGCTCGTCGCCACCCGGCCGACGCGGCCGATGCGGGCGGTGACCGCCGCGGCCCGGCGGATGCGGGCGGGCGACGGCTCGGCGCGGGTCATGGTCCGCGCCAAGGGCGAGGTCGGCGAGCTGGGCGCCGCGTTCAACGAGATGTCCGAGCACCTGGACCGCATGGAGCAGCAGCGCAAGGCGATGGTCAGCGACGTCTCGCACGAGCTGCGCACGCCGCTGAGCAACATCCGCGGCTGGCTGGAGGCCACCCAGGACGGCGTGGCCAAGCTGGACCCGGCGCTCACCGCCTCGCTGGTCGAGGAGGCCATGGTGCTGCAACACATCGTCGACGACCTGCACAGCTCGCGCTAGCCGACGCAGGCAAGCTGCGGCTGCACCCCGAGCCAGTCGACGTGGCCGGCCTGCTCGAGCAGATCGCGACCGTCTACCGCGCCGCGGGCCGCCGGGCCGGTGCTGACCGTCGAGGTGACCGGCCGCCCCTACATGGACGCCGATCCGGTACGGCTGCGGCAGGCGGTCGGCAACCTGCTCACCAACGCGCTCCGCCACACGCCGGCCGGCGGGCGGGTGAGCCTGCGCGCGTACGCCGACGGCGACGGCGACATGCTGATCGAGGTGGCCGACACCGGGCCGGGCATCGCGCCCGAGCACCTGCCGTACGTCTTCGACCGGTTCTGGCGGGCCGAGAAATCGCGCGGCCGCCAGACCGGCGGCAGCGGACTGGGGCTGGCCCTCGTGCGGCAGCTCGCCAAGGCACACGGCGGGTCCGCGGCGGTGCGCAGCGAGCCTGACCGGGGCGCAGCGTTCGTCCTGCGTCTGCCCCGGAGTTCGCTGAGGACGTTCCCCGCTCGGCGCACCTCCAAATGCCTGATCCGAGCCCGCCGTGTGTCCGCGGTGACGAAGCGGATGTACTCCCCCATGCCGGCCGCGATCCGGTCGTCCAGCGTGCGGGGTCTCCTCGATGGCCTCGGTCATCGACGCGAGGGTCTCCTCGACACACCTTGTGTAGACCGTCCGCAGCAGTTCCTCCCGGCTAGAAAACATTAATTGATCGGAGTTGTCGTATCTGGACCGCGTCGTTCGTAGCCAGGGTGAACGGTCGTCCACGAGGGCGCTGTCACGATCAGCTGTCACGATCAGCTGTCACGACCAAAGGAGATGCCGACCGATGCAGCAGCACCCACAGGCCAAGATCCACCGCATGTTCGAGCTCGTCGAGCCGATCGCCACCTCCACCTTCTCCGAGGTGGCGAACGAGGCGTTCCTGGCCCTGGGCATGCGCAACTACTGGGACGGATACTTCGCGGGCCGGGCCGCACCGCTGGGGCCGGCACCGGCTGCGGTGGTACACGCGGTCTTCTACAACTTCGCCGAGGGCGAGGTGGCACGCCACATCCCCTGGGTGTGGGGAAAGATCACCCCGCAGGAGGCAATCACCGTGCGTGAACGGGGCAGCACCGCCGCCCTGCGGCAAATGATCGGAGAGCTCGCCGACTCGCCCAGTCTGGTGCGGGCCGCCGACCTCGCCGCCCGAGCAGCGGTCAGCGCGCCGACCGAGGGCCGACCACTGTACGCCGGGCTGCGGGCGCTCGACGTGCCCGAGGAGCCGGTGGCCAGGCTCTGGCACGCGGCGACGCTGCTGCGGGAGCACCGCGGGGACGGCCACAACGCCGCCCTTCTCGCCCACGGCATCGGCGGCACCGAGGCCCACGTCCTCATGGCTGTTTCCCTCGGAATGAGGGCGGAGGAGTTCGGCCGGATCCACCACCTGCCCAAGGCACGGCTGACCGCCGTGGTCGACGGGCTGCGCGGCCGCGGCCTCGTGGACGCCGCCGGCGGGTTCACCGACGCCGGCCGGGAGATCAGGCAGCGGATCGAGGCCCTCACCGACGAGCTGGCAGCCCCGGCGTACGACGTGCTCAGTGCGGACGAGCTCGACGAACTGGCCGCAGGGCTCGAGCCGATCGCCGCCGCGGTATGGGCCTTCGACAACTGAGCGGGCGCATCAAGTTGCTGTGACGGCCACGACCCCAGCCCGGCCACCGAGATGAGCAGGTCGTTGCGCGGGATCACCCGCCTGGCGTAACCGAAGGCGCCGCCACCAAGGGGCGCGAGACCGCCGACGCCTGGCTGCCCGGCAAGAAGAAGACCGGCCGGCTGCGGGCTGGCAGAGGGGGCAGACGGCAACACCCATGATCGCGTGCGCCAGGCCCACCGCGAGTACCCGTACTCCGCCTGAGGCTCCGCCTCTGGTCACCACCGACGATCCGGCCCATCCTTGGGGGCGGGAGGTGCCGGCATGCTCTACCGGATCCTGGCGGACACGATCACGAGCTGGGTGGACGCGGACATCCCCCGCGACGGCGGCGAACGGCCCTCGGGCACGCGGCTGCGCGGGGCGTGGGCGTCGGGCGGTCCGTGCTCCTCGCTGGACGGGCTGCGCCTGCCGCCGCTGAACAACCACCGGGTCCGGTTCTGGTACACCGAGGAGGGCTGGCGCGTGTACGGCCGGGCCCACTGGGCCGAGCTGCGCGAGGCGGGTCACACCGTACGGGTGATCCGCGTCAAGAACGCCCCCGACTCCCGGGTGGCCTACCGCGACCGCTACCAGGTCGCCCTTCTCCCTCCGTCGCCGGGAAGGCGCTGACGACCGCCGCCGGCCCCCGCCAGGCGATCCCGCACCCGGTTCGGGGGGCGAGACCCCCGCGGGACCAGGGGCGAAGACCCGCCCGAGCGCGCTGCCATGCGCGCGATTCGTGCGCACGTACGAGGCAATGCACCCGAGCGCAACTAACCGCAGCATTGCCGTGTCACGGCGTTTCACCGGTGCCAGCAGGTTTCACGGCCGAGGGCGATATGGTCTTATGTGATTTGCACCCCACTGAATATCTAGGCCCCGTCTGGGGCTGACGAGATCGGGGGTGTTCGCAGACTCGAGCGCGGTCTCCCTGTCGGTAGCTTGTGAGCAACGCGATCTTGTATGTGTACCGGACCGGGATCGCCTGGGAGTACCCGCCGCATAACTTCCCGCCGTACAAGACGGTCTATGACTTTCTTGATTCGACGAACTTTGAATTCCGATAATGTATCTTATCGGAAATCAGTTTCGAGGATCTTGAGGTAGTTGCGGACATGCGCGGCGATGTGGACCCAGACCCGGCGATCGAGGGACGTATCGTCCCGCGTCCGTTGGACCTCGCCGTTGTGGAGGAGGTCCTCAGCGACGAGGCAGCGGAACTGCTGCGGCAGGCTCGCGCGGAGAACACGCACCGGGCCTACGCCGGCGACTGGGCCAGGTTCTCCGACTGGTGTGCCGCCAATGGAGCGTCTCCGCTGCCGGCCACCACGGCGACGGTCGTCAACTACATCGCCTACCTGACCACTTTGGGCCGGGCTCCGGCCACGGTCGACCGGGCCGTCTCGGCGATCCTGTCCATTCACACCGACACCGGCGCCGAACGGCCGAACACCCGGCCGATCCGGGAGGCCTTGCGTTCTTACCGCAAGCTGCGGGCGAAGGCCGGATTCCGGCCGCGGCGCTCGCTGCCCATCACCATCGAGATCCTGCGGGCGATGATCGAGGCCCAGCCGGAGGATGGTCCTACGGGACAGCGCAATCGGGCCATCCTGACTGTCGGGTACGCGGCGATGACGCGCCGGATCGAGCTGCACCACCTGAACATCGAGGACCTGACCTTCCTGCGGGAAGGCCTGGAGCTCTTCATTCCGATGTCGAAGACCGACCGCGACGCCCGCGGCGTCAGCGTGCCGCTGCCGTATGGCTCCCATCCGGGAACCTGCCCGGTGCGGGTCGAGTCGGCGTGGCTGGAGATCCTCGCCGAGCACGGCATCACCAGCGGGCCGGTGTTCCGCGCCATCGACAAGAACGGCCGCATCGCGGGCGCGATCGGCGACGACGGCGTGCCCGTACGGCGGGCCGGGCGCGGGGATGGCATCCGCATGACCCCCGAGGCGATCAACCTAGTCGTCAAAAATGCCGCCCGAGCCGCCGCCCTCCCGCACGCCGACCGCTACTCCGCTCACGGCCTGCGCGCCGGCGGAGCCACAGACGCCGCCGACGCCGGCGCGACCATGTCCGGAATCTGCCAGCACGGCCGCTGGTCGGAAAAGTCCCCCGTGGTCATGCAGTACATCCGCCACCGAGACAAGTGGAAGAACAACCCGATGCTGCGCGTGGGCCTATGACCGGGGCGGCGTCGTGTCGAGTGACCGGCCGCGACGATCCGGTCCACGCTCTTCACCTCCCTCAGCACGACTAGTTGACTCGAGATGTCGCTGACCTGCCCAGGTTCGTTCATGCACACCGACATCCGGCGACAACCTGATGCGGCCGGTTGGCCTATGGCCGCCGCTGAACAATTCCGGGAACTAGTCTTCTGTGAAGTAATGCGATGGGCTGGGTAGCCAACCCTTCCGTGCGTATACAGCACGCACGCTACATGCCACTCGAGCAATCGATCACTAACGGCTACCCCGAGGCTTTAAGCACTGAAGGAAGAGGGACTAAGGAACCGCAACCATTCGTCTTCCTGTAGGTCCGCCGATGGTTGCATAATTAGGTAGTATTGAGCGGGGTCATTGCCGACGCCCCAAACAATCTCGTGAGTAAGTTCAGCATGTGCTAACCGCTCCAGCAGGCGCACCCCAGACTCTCGCCAGTCACCGTCAAAGGATAGGTCGGCGAGATATGGATCCAGGCTGTCGGTGGCCCATCCGACGCGCTCCTCCTGATCTATCACGGGATCGAAAGCCACTGCTAACCGACCTTGTTGCACGTGAGCGATCAGATTACGCCGATCACCCCAGCCGTAATGTATGCCCCGGCCGTGCCAACATACTGTTAATGTCAAGTATCCAGCTTTGGCGATTCTGGTGAGGATATGCGGCTGCGCACCTGCACTGCCGCTGTTTGATTCGGCGACGAGGACACCATCTCCCCACTCGTTGATCGTGGCGAGCCGAGGGTCTTCCGACCAGTCGCCGACAGTCAGACCATCCGATAGCGGCGCATACGTACTTTCGATCAGAGGTTGGGCGCTGAAGAGGCCAAGCACAGCAGATATGTTTGCGTTGTCGACATAGGTTAGGCATACCTGGTCGACGAACTCGACGTCCAGACGCATAAGATTCTTCCCTTCCAAAGCATGAGGGTGCCGGGGGATCCACTCCCCGGCACCCTCATGATACTACGCTTGCGGCTACCTATTCATCATTGAATGAGCACCCAGAACGGATCATCCGGCAGGACACGGTAGCGCCAGTAGAACCAATCCAGAGACGTACCTGCCGAACTATTGTCTGGCTGAGGTACCCGTCGTACCGAGTAGTTGTCGTTGAAGAGGCCAGTCTTCCACTGTCGACCGCCACCTTCGTAACTGGAGTTGAAGGGGAACTCGTCGCATTGCGAATTAGCTAGATTTGCCAACGTGCGGCAAACTCTATTCACCCGGGTAGTCGTTGCGTTGGTGATGGCGGTATCACGTGTGCGATGGATCGGCCTGTTCTGAATGCTGCCGAGGGTTGCAGACCAGTTGCCTGGAACCATCTTTCCTTGCAGCTTCGGATCCGTATTTGCTACGTTGTAGAACGCGTCCCAGATATGCCTCGCGACCGCTCCGTGGGATGCACTATTTCTGTTGTAACTCAGAACTCGATTGGCGTCTTTGAAAATACAGCCACCCAGGTGCTGACTGTTGTACCATGCGGTGTCGCAGCGAACCGAAGGCGTGATCTTGAATAGTTTGTATGTTACATCGTCAACTTGATTGTCTACGATTACGGTCGGCTCGATCTTACATGTGGCTTCGTAAAGGCCGACATTACTTCCGTAATTCGGATCAGCGAAGTATTCGTGGCTCCATTCTGGATAGAGGGCCCAGTCGTACACGCTTTTGGTCTTTTCCGTATCATTCTTTTTCTCGCACGCGTTGTCGGTCGGATAACCCTTCCGCCACGTTTTTAAGGTAATCGTCACCGCCTCGGGTACCGCATCGACGTAGCCAACTTGGGTGATGCGATATTTTACGTTTATTTCGCGACTATTCTGGGCCGTATCATCCCGGAATGGGATCGTACTGTTTCTGCTCCCCATGCGCGTATGTATGACGACCGATGCCCGAAAATGGACCGCACCATAGGGTGCCTTCGTCTTCTTATCGTAGATAATCGTTATGTACCTACGGGTATAGCACCAGTTATAGGTGCGGACGAAATGAGCGAGGCCTCGGCCTTGCGAGGAGCACTCTGTCGCCGTGGTTCTTTGGTAACTGAAGGGCTCACCAGGCACCTCGGTTGCCTGCACCTTCGGCACCGCCTGTGCGCTTCGCGTTACAGGCGAGGCACTGTTTATGTTTCCGCCGGTGGTCTTGATGTCCAGGTCATGCCATGCGGACCAGCTGCCGTAGACCGTGCCCTCGACTGGGCGGGCGCGCCATAGCAACTTTGACCGGTTTTTCAGCTTTTCTGCTGGGACCTGTGCAATTCTTTGCGAGCCGAGAATCTGATCAGTGTTCCCTGACCAGATCAGGTTGCGCCCCTTGGAGCCTTTACTGGGCTTCTGAATGATCTCGACTTCGGCGGTGGTCTTTTCGTCGCCAGATCCTGATATCCACACCGACAACTTAGGTGTCTCAATTTCAGAGTTCCTACCAGCATCGGCTATTTTGCCACTCGATGCTGTGAGCTTTGCGACGGCAGGAATGGTGCTCTCTGAGAGTAACCTCGATGCGGCTGCCGGCCCTGTAGAACCGAAGGCAGCCCCGATAGGTGTGTTCATGTCGGTCTGGATTTCAGCCGCGGTTTGGGCGCGGTTGTAGATGCGAACCTCGTCGATTATGCCTTGGAAGTATTCGCCCCATACGCTGTTGCCGCCGATGCGGAGCGGGCCACCATCGTCGTAGAGGTCGCCGGTCAGTGCGGCGGTGGCTGTCTGGCTGCCGTTGACGAACAGGCGGGCGGTCGTGCCGTCGTAGCTGACGGCGATGTGGCTCCATGCGTTGGTCGGCAGTGGTGTTGAGGCGCCGAACTCCTGCCAGTTGTCTTCCGAGACGAGGTATGCGGCTGGTCCCTGCCCATTGGATCCGTAGAGCGCGTAGGAGGCACCATCCAGTGAACTTAACTCCTTCATGATCACGCTGCGCCAGTTCGTCACAGTGCTGGGTTTCACCCAGGCCGACAGGGTCATGCCGGTGTACAGGCGAAGCGACGACGCGTTGTTGATCGTGACCCAACTCGAGGAGCCGTTGAACGACAGGGCCTTGCCGTACTTCCCCTGAGTGGCCCAGGTGGTGTCCCTGGCCGTGCCGGTGTTGTTCTTCCCGGAGGAGTCGGCGACCACCGTGCCTGCGCCCTGCTCCATGCCGTAGGCCGCCACCAGCCCCTGAACTGAAACCGGCGGAGTCGGCGAGGGCGTCGGGCTGGGGGTCGGACTGGGGGTCGGACTGGGATTCGGCCCTGATCTGGTGGAGTCGACGGCGGTGTTCATATCGGTCTGAATCTCAGCCGCGCTCTGGGCGCGGTTGTAGATGCGCACCTCGTCGATCAAGCCGCTGAAGAACTCGCCCCAGACATCGTTGCCACCGATCCGCAGCGGGCTGCCGTCATCGTAGAGGCTTCCGCTCGCAGCTTTCAGGGCGACCTGCTGGCCGTTGACGAACAACCGCAGGGCGGCTCCGTCGTAGGTCAGCGCCAGATGGCTCCAGGCGTTCACCGGCAACGGGGAACTCCCACTGAGCGTCGAGAAGTCTTCAGGGGCGGTTTGCACCCAGCCGGCTGGACCTGTGCCATTGGAGGCGTACAGGCTGTAGGAGACGCCCTCAGTGCTCAGTTCCTTGGCGAGCAGGCTTCTCCAGTTGGTCACCGTGGTCGGGTTGACCCAGGCAGAAAGCGTCATCCCGGTCGTAAAGCGCAGCGACGCGGCGTCCTGAACCGTGACCCAGCTCGAGGAGCCGTTGAACGACAGCGCCTTACCGTACTTGCCATTCGCCCAGCCGGTGTTACTCGCTGTGCCCGTGTTGTTGTGGCCAGAAGCGTCCCCAACCGTCGTTCCCGAGGACTCCTCCATGCCGTAGGCCGCGACCAACCCCTCAGCAGTTGCGGTTGGAGATGGAGTTGGGGAGGGAGACGGGGTTGGCGTGGAACTTGCATCGCCTGTAGTAAACGTCCATGTATACGTCCCTGTCATCGCGTTGCCAAAGGCATCTACTGCACCACTGACCTCGGCCGTGTAGGAGCTTGCCTGCATTAGGGGTGCAGTCGGAGTGACGACTATGGTCGTATTGTCCGCTGTCACCGTACCGGGTACAGGGTTTCCGTCCGAATCCTTCAGAACAAGCTGAGCATCGCTAACCGATTCGTTAAAGGATGCTTCTACCGCGGTGCCGAGTGGAACATCTGTTGCGTTCGCTGTGGGCGCAGTCCCTATAACAGCCGGAGGTGTGGTGTCAGGGTCTGGAGGGCTTTGCGGTAACTCATCGGCAATCGCAACGGTGGCATCATCCTGCTTGGCCTCCATGCCCTCCCGAAACTGGTCAGGCGTTATCGGGTCTGGTTCCTGTCCATCATAACGAGAACCGTCCGTAGCCTGCCGAGCGAGGGCTTCTTCATAGGTAGGTAGTTCCGTGGGATCTGGACCCTCAAACGAGTAACCAACGACCTCGTATTGCGGTTCGGCAGGTTCAAAGTCGACGAAGAGAAGGGGCTGGTGAGGGCGCTTCTCGCATGACGTGCCGTCGTAGCACATCTCGTACTCGGTCGTACGGTAGCGCCGCCAGTTAGTGGAGTCAGACTCGTCACCGGCAGTCAGCTGGAAGCCGTAATTTGGCTCGCCATCAGACCACTTTTGAACGATACCATTGACACGGTAAACGAGGTCCCATTGCTTGGCCGCCCACTGGTACGACGTGCAGTCTGGACTGTAGGCGCCGTATTCCGTATAGGCACCCGTGGGGGTGACTGACGGCTGATTGTTCCAGGTCATGCTGTAGGGTGACCAGTCGCTCGTGATCCGGCGCACAGTGATCCCCGATCCGACGGAATCCCCGCAGTCGTTTGACAGGTGATTCCACAACACCAGGTCGGCGTTCTGTACCTTCCCACCGCGCAGAGGGGAATCCTGGGGGATGTCTTCGAAGCGGAGGTAGCTTCGCCAGCGAACCGTGCCGGAGTTGGACTTACCCACCAAAATTCTGTCCAGGAACTGGTTGTCGATGCTAGTGGTATACGCGGCATTGTTCACGAAGGTGTCGACTGTGTAGTCCTCCTCCGGCTCCCACCAGTCCGACTCGGTCGCGGCCAGCGTAACCGGATAGACCACTGCAGGGTCGGCCAAAAACTTGGCGTCCGGCACGAGCACCAGTGCCGTACCACTGGCAGTGGTCTCAACTCTTGTCGTAGCCCTTCCTACATGGCCCGCATCGGGTGCGCTGTCAGCGTTCGCAGCCACCGCGTCCAGCATCAGCCTGGTCGAGATGTCGGCGATCTTCTTCTTGCCCTTGCCAGTGTCACGCAAGATGACAGTCTTACCAGCGCTGGTCGTAGCGATGGAGAACCCGGCGGGCGGGTCAAGAGGAATGCGAAACGTCGTTGGCGTGGCTGGCCGCTGTCGTATCACAATTCCCTGGCGGAAACCCGTTGCAGTCGCGGTCACGACCAAATCGGCGCCTGGGCCATAAGCGGAGGCGTATTCCGCTCGATCGCCTGATAACTTGGGGGTGGGTAATGCCTTGAGCGCCGAGACCCTTGCTTCGCTCGTCTTTTCGCCAGCCCTCGCCGGCCTCCGGGTGTCGGTCAGAAGTGCGGTGTTGCCGCCGTTGGACAGAACGAGGTTCGACTTCGTCGCGCGCGGCCTGACCTCACCATTTTCCACGGTCAAGCCGGTATCAATCGGCTGCCATGCCCCGTCGCGCTTGACGCGGATGGGGGCGCTGTGCATCTCCATTCGTAGCGTTCTGCCGTCAGGGTTGGCGTAGGTCGTTGAGGTCTCCGTACGCAATCGTCCGATCTCGACTCTCTTACCCTGCCGCTTGGCCTCCTGTTTTACGGCTGCCAGTGGATCATGGGTAGAGCCGCCGGAGGACGCCGGAGATGCGGTGGGCTGGAGGTCGGCTGATGCGGTACCGCCGGGAAGGGTGGATAGCAGGGATGTGGTCATCGTTAGAGCGGTCAGTACAGAGATCGCCCGTCTCCGTTGAGTTCGAGCGGATGTGGAGGAGGGGCTTGATCGCCTAGCCATGGGTACCCTTCTATTTGTAGCGATCTTTATTGGATCTTTATCCCGATCGCGCCTTGCGGCGAGATTGTCTCGGATTGGCATAGTTCACACCGGCACTGTGCGCGCTTGTAGCGTGACGGTCGGTGCCGAGTGCCTGAACGGATGCCTGATATGAAGATCGTGTTTGAGGATTAGTTACGGCTGCCTCTCGCCGCGCGACCGGAATGAAATGTGCACACAATCGGGCGCCCCGCGAACGCCGCTACCCAACAATGCCGAATGGGCGCTGATCCATCCGCTGTTTCTGCTCGATAATCGTTGTCGCATCGCGACCAATGGCTGCTCTGGCCACGCCTAGTGCTCCAGCCGTAGTTCCTGACGTGAACAGCTTGCTGCCGGTAATGGCTGGATTGGGCGCGGGCTCGGTAGCGTCGTCACCAGCGCGACCCAGCGGAACAGGTGGGTCATGCTGTGGACGGGCTGGATGAGTAGCCGGACGTGTAGGCGCCCGGATCTCGCCGAGCGTCAGTATCGCCAGTTCAGGTTCGGTTGGCTGGTCGGCTCGTCCGCGGGCGGTACCTGCCCCCAGGAAGGCGTGGACGAGCACGACCAGGGGGTCCACCGGTATGAGGACGTCCGCCGGCCAGACTTGATGCTCATCCAGGCCAGTCGCCCCCTTGCCGGCCTGGAAGGGCCCCTCGAACAACTCCGGAGACGAACAACGGGAGGACGACCGTCGCGCTCCAGAGCGTCTATGTAGGGCGACGCCGCGCCGGAAGCTGTGACGTTCCACGAACGCACGCGAAATCAGCACAGCGCACTCCTCTGCACGCAAAGGAAGGGCACGGCAGTACTGCCGACCGCCCCTATAAAAGCGAAATAAATAGGCCAAAGAGGATCATGCGTGCCCAACAACCGCAAGTCAATGCCTATCCCACATCTAGATAATCACTCACTGTTATCTAGACGACAACTCTCATAGTCACCCATAACGAGCTTCACCAGGCACGTTCCAATCCGGAGGGCGGACGGCAACGTAGGCCTCCTGCGATTTACATCACATCACTCAATAGCCCCTTGACGAGACGAGCGCACGTGATAAGAGCGGCCAGCACCAACGACGCGCCAGTGACTCAGCTCAGACTGCCCCATCCCTCCTGACATGAGAGCGAACACAGGGAGCCTTTTTCATCCTGCGTAACGCTACGCTTCGACCGCTTGCCGGGATCCGCTGGAACCAGCATGCAAGCGAACGGACATGAGTGTCTTGTCTTTCTCTGCACACTTCATGTCGTTTCGTGCACTGTGTCGGTGAGCTGGGGCGTGGTCGCGGGGCGAGAGCGGGGGTGGGGGCGGTTGACGTCCTTTTGCCCGCGCGACAGCCGCGGGCGGTGCCGGTGGCTTTTGAACGGGGTGCGGATCGTGCCTCCCGCGCCTTGGTAGCCCTTGTCGGCGAAGGTCATGACGCCGTTGGCGGTCAGGGCGTCGATCAGGCCCACCATGCGGCTGCGGTCAGGTGGTGCACTGCCCCGGGGAGAGCCGGAGAGGCCCACACCAGGCGGCCGGCGGGGTCGGCGAGGACCTGGACGTTCACTCCGTGGCGCTTGTCCTTGCCCGAGTAGTAGGGCTTCTGGTCGGCGACGCGGTCGATCGGGATGAGCGTGCCGTCGACGATGGCGTAGGCCAGCCGGGCGGCCCGGAGCGCGGCAGCCTGGACGTCGTCGGCCAGGGCGGCGAGCAGGTCGACCGCCTCGCGCACGTACCTCCAGGCGGTGGTGGTCCCGATGGCGAAGCCAGCCGCCAGGGGGCGTAGGTGTCCCCGTTCCGCAGGTCAGCCAGTACCAGCAACGCTTGCTGTCCTGGCTTGAGGCGCCCCCACCGGCGGCGGCGTTCGGCGCGGCGGGCGCGGATGAGTTCGGCCAGACGGGCAAGGGTGCGGTTCGACAGGGGAATCGCGGCAGGGTAAGACAGCATCGAGGCTTCCGGTTGAGGCATCGGATCTTGGTCGACTGCTGTCTTACCGGGAGCCTCGCCTCACCCCCAACTTGTTCGGACCCCCCGCCTCCTGCGCCCATCCTTAACAGCGTGATCAGGATGAAAATGGCTCAGGAAAGCGAAACTCGAAGGCGTGTTTTCCCTGCGACTCCTGCATGCTCCCGGGTCGAGGTGCGAGCAAGCCAACATCAACCTGGTCATCAACCGGCACCTGAGATGGCCCAGGGTGCCCTCAACCAACTCGACTGAGGGCCCCAACGGGCATGCTGCTGCCTGATACCAGCTCAGGCGGAGCGGCGGGCGGTGAGTCGACGGTAGAGGGCTGTGGTTTCGGGGTGGGGGTCGCCGTCGGCGCTGACTTCGGCGACGGCCTTGAGGCAGGCTTTCCATGCCTCGTGGACGTGGCTGATGTTCCCGGCTTCGTACTCGGCGCGCATCAGTGCGCGCCAGAGCTGTTCGGCGTACGGGTCGGAGGCGAGTCCCTGCCGTGCGGCGCGGGCGGAGCGGTCGGGGCGGCCGGCGTCGAGTTCGAGTTCGGCAAGCAAATCGGCGGCGTCGACGATCTCGGCGCGGATGTTTTCGATGAGCGGGGTTTCCAGCCACCAGTGGTAGCAGCCGTCCAACACCGGCCCCCGGACCAGGGCGAGCGCGTCCCACAGGTCCTCGGTGCGGTTGCGTTTGGCGCCGCGGTCGGCGAGTTCCTGGAAGCGGGTCCAGTCCAGGGTGACGGCGTGGGTGCGGTAGACGTAGGCGGAGTCGCAGTGGATGCGGGTCTGCCCATCGGGGGCCTTGCCGAGTTTGCCGCGGGTTCGGGTGATGAGCTGGCGGAGCTGGTCGGAGGGTTTGGGAGTGTCGGGGTCGGGGCCCATCATCGCGGCGAGCTGGACGTTGCGTAGCCCGGTCGGCCCGGCCAGGGTCAGGGCGAGTACGAGTTCGGCCATTTTCGGTTGGAGGTCGGCGGCGGTGCCGGTGATCTCCAGGGGGCCGAGGATGGAGACTTGCACGGTGTCCAGCGCCGTCTCGCGCCGGGTTTCCGGCTCTGCGTCTTCCTCCGCTCGCTGTCCGGGGTCGTCCCGGGCCTCCTCGTGCGGGCTGTTGCCCGGTTCCGCTGGTGCTGGCGCGCTGCTGGCCAGTGGCAGGAGGTTCTCACCGGCATGCGTGTCGTACGGCGGGGCATCGGCGGCGACGTCGCCAATGCCGGCGGCAACGCTGAACAGGTCGCCGAGCCGTTGGTAGGTCTCCATGGACATCAGGTGCGGCCGCACTGCGAGGCCGGGCGGGGTGACGTTCAGCAGCGGGCCCTGGTCGTCTTCCGACAGCTCGAACCGTGCGGGTGCGCCTGCCTCATCCCCGGGTACGAGGGCGGCCAGGCCGCCGGGCAGTGCGGTGACGGTGTCGGTCAGCCGGGTCAGCTGCTCGGGTGACGGGGTTTGCCTGCTGATCAGGACGGTGAGGGTCCAGTCGCCGTCGGGGTCGCGCAGGCGCCGGTCGGCGACGTCGGCTGGCCCGTCGGTGGTGGCCAACCGTCCGCGCAGGTCGCGGGCCCGGTCGGCGAGCAGGCCGAGTGCTTCGGTCAGGTCGGTGCAGGCGCGCACGCGGGATCCGGCCGCATGTAGTTCAGGGAAGCCCACGGCGAGTACGTCGAACCAGGGTCCGTCGCCGGTGAGGAGTTCGGCGGCCGCGGTGACGAGGAAACGGTCGACCAGGTCGGCGGGACCGGATGCGGTGGCGGCTTGCAGGCGTTCGAGGTTCACCAGGAGCGCGTGTCCGTCGTCGAGGTACCCGGTGGTGAGCAGCCCGGGCAGCACCTCCCGCAGCTTGTCCGCCTGCGCCGCGCCCTGGAGGTCGGTGCGCCAGGTCGCCTTGGTGCGGCCCTGGCTGAACGGGGCCGGTGGTGTGCCGGCGGGCTGGGCCAGCAGCAGCTCGACGGTGCCCTCGCTGACGCGGACGCCGAGCACGGGCGGCAGCTCGCGGCCGGCGGCGGCGATGACATCGCCAAGCTGGGTAAGGGCTCGGCGGGCGAGGGCGTCGAGTGCGGCCAGGCGGTGCAGTTCCTGCTCGGTACGCAGGGTGGCGGGGTCAGTGGGCAGCGGGATGCGGCGGCCGCGACGGCGGGCTTGGCGTTGGGCGTGGCGGAGGCGGGCGAGGGTGATCAGGGAGCCGACGGCCACTCCCCCGGCGAACGCCGCCACCGGAGCGCCAGGTCCTTTGTCCTGTGCGGTTCCGGCGTCGGTCAGCAGGATCGTGGTCGATTCCGGCGCCGATGCACGCGCCTGGCTGCGCGGCTCGGCGAGTGCGGGTGGAGCAGCGTCTGGTGCGGCTGCCGACCGATCCCCCTCCTTGGAGAACTCCTGGCTGGCCGGGGGCTGGGGTGAGGAGGGGGCGCCGTCGTGTGGGCGAGAGAAGTCTGGGGCGTCGCTCGGGTGGCCGGCGTGGCGATCCGAAATGGGTGGTTGTGACCGGTCGAGGTCGGTCGCGGCGGCGGGCATGCGCAGCACCCAGCCGGGGCGGATCACATCGGGGTGGGTGAAGTGTGCCCCGTCGGTCATGACGCGGCCGATGTTGAGGTCGGCGATTTCGGTGTAGCGGTCGCCGTCGCCGAGGTGGCGTTCGGCGATGGTCCACAGGCAGTCGCCGCGGCGCACCTGGTAGGTGGCGTGGGTGAGCCGTACCAGCCGGGATGGGATGTGGCCGGTCGCGGTGGGGGCGCCCCCGGCGGGAGAGTGCGCGGTGGCCGGGTGTGCGGCGGGGTGCGGGACTGTGCCGGTGAGCCGGGTGGCCTCGCGGGTGGTGTCCGCCGCGGCGGCCGGGGTGGTGTCGGCCAGTGCGGCGGAGGCGGTGGCGACCACGGCGGCGGGCGGGACCGCGGCCATGACGAACGCGGCCGGTGACCCGGCGGCGAGCGCGATCGAGGAGATGAGCTGGGCGGCAAGCCATTGGGCGGCGCCGAGTCCGGGCAGGTGCGGGGCGGCGCGGCCGCCGACCCGGGAGGTGAGTTCGACCAGGGTGCTCACCACGAAGCCGGCCCATGCCGCCCAGCTGAGGTCCTTGACCACGGTGAGGAAGAGGGTGCCGTCGTCGCGGTGGGTCAGCGTGTGGGCGAGTTTGCCCAGGTCGGGCAGGTGGGCGGGCAGGGGGGATCCGGCCAGCGCATGCAGCGCCAGGGGAACGCCGGCGATGAGCGCGGTGAGGACGGCGGCGGCCAGCAGCGCGCGCAGCCCGTCCAGGAGGCGGGACCTCGTCATCGCAGTTCTCCTTCCACGCCGGGGACGAGGCGGGCGGTGGCCGTCCCGGTCACGGTGATGGCGTCGATGCCGATCAGGGCCAGGAACAGGGTGGGTTTGACGACCCGTACGCGGACCTGGATGGACTGGGCACCGACGGGTGTGGCGCTGCCGGTGTGGCCGGTGGCGGTGAGGTAGGTGCGGGCGGCGCGCAGGGCGGCGGCCTGGTCGACGATGTAGCGGCCGCCGGTGTAGGCGGCGCGCCGGTCGACCTGTCCGGCGCCGGCGCGGGCCGCCTCCTCGGCCACGTTGTAGGCCTCCCGCCCGGCGCGGAGCTTGGCGGTGCCGTCCCACAGGAAGGCGGCGAGCAGCAGCATCAGCGGGAAGATAGCCGTGGCGGTGAACAGGGTGACCGACCCGCGGTCGCGTGCCCGGGTCATGCCACCGCCGCCAGCGCAATGCGGCCGTCGGGAACCGTCTGGTCAGCGTCAGCGCTGGTGGGCGAGGGCAAGGTCGCCGGGTCGGCGTCGGCGTCCACGCCGGGGCCCGGCGCGCCGCAGCCGATGACCGTTTCCGCCTCGTCGCAGCGGACGTGTTCCGGGTCGCTCGTGTCCGGCATCCTGGGGTCGTGACGCGCTGGTTTCGGGCCTATTGGGATGAGGAGGACACCTGGTTCTACGTCGAGGTCGGCGACGACGGCTGGGTGGTCCGGCAGATCGAACTGCGCGGCCCGGACGACACGCCCCTCACCGCGGCGTCGTGGCCGGAATGGCAGGAGGCCGAGATCGCTGGGCGTCTGTGGCAGTATGAGGCGGCCTTTGGGGCGACCGCCGAGATCCCCTTGCGGGAGTGGGACGGCTACGAGCCGCAGCCTCTGACCTCGGCCGAGTTCGAAAGCTCCTGGCGTCGGGCCCGCTACGTTCTCGGAGGCGGTGG
Organism: Microbispora sp. H10885; assembly: GCF_014161415.1. Classification (NCBI taxonomy): domain Bacteria; kingdom Bacillati; phylum Actinomycetota; class Actinomycetes; order Streptosporangiales; family Streptosporangiaceae; genus Microbispora; species Microbispora sp. H10885. Next base: position 24,293 of record NZ_JABBWY010000006.1, read on the forward strand.
CCGGCCTGTCGGCGGCCGGCTCCGCCCTCGTCCCGGTGCGCCACCGTGATGCCTCACCCACGGCGAGTACCCGCCCCGGCGCTCCGAGGCACCGTCGGCGAGGCTCCGGAGGTCATGAGCCCGAGGGTTCGTCCCCGGTAGGGGTCGATGGGCGAGACGAAGGACGCGCGGACCGTTGTGTGGCCGGGCAGTCCCGGCAGTAGGTCGCCGAGCCGGAGCGTGCAGGTCACGCGGGCGGTGACCTGCGCGGGGGCGCCGACTTGGCGGGAGAAGCCGGAGGTGTCCAGCGCGATGGACGGGCCGCAGCGCAGGTGCTCGTCGCGGAGCGTGGCGGTCGCGCTGGTGGTTGCGGCGTGCCTCGCTTGGGCGGGGTCGCGGGCGATGGAGGCCTGCCGGGCGGCGTCGCGGGCGGCTGATTCGACCGCGGCGTAGGCGGTGGCGATGCGCCCGGTCAAGACGACAAGGGAGATGAGCGCGAGCAGCGCGGGGGCGAGGACCACCAGTTCCAGCGTGGCACTCCCCCGCTCACGATCCCGCCGCGTACGTCGTCTCATGGGCGGCTCGCGGGGACGAAGCGTTCGACCGGTGCCCGGGCCGCCTCAGCGACAGTCCAGTCGCCCGCGGGCAGGAACGACGGCACCCGGCCGGTGACGACGACCTCGACGGTGGCGGCGTCGCCGCTGGCCCGGGCGGCGGGATGGGTGAGGAAGGCGCCGCCGACGCGGGTCGCGAAGCGCACCGCGGCGGCTGCTCCGGCGGAGCGGCTCGCGCCGTGGGCGCGGGCCGCCCGCACGCCTTCTTGGGCGGCCGCCTGGGCGGTGGAGCGGGCCTGGTAGACGAACAGGCCTGGACGGCGGCGGCCACGACCAGGAGCAGCAGCGGGAACAGGACGGCCGTCTCCAGGGTGGCCGCGCCCCGCTCCCGGGCCGCCCGGCGTGGCGGGTGGTCGGCGGCGGGTGCGGTCACGGGATCTTCGCGAGCCATTCGGTGACCTTGTCCTTCATCACCGCCGCAGCGGCGATGGCAACCGCGATGATCAACGTGGTGATGACGACCCATTCCAGGGTGCTGCTGCCGCGTTCCTCGCGCAGGCGCGGCAGGGCGAGCCGTGCCCGCACGAGCAGGCGGTCGATCGGCGGGGGTGGGAGCTTCACGGGGCGCATCGGTCTCCTCATCGGGGAGTCAGCCGGCGATGGCCAGCCGGTAGATCTGGGGGAAGGTCAGCATCAGCAGGAAGGCCGCGCCGAGCAGCGCGACGGGGATGACCATGGCGGTGGTGCGGCCGTTGGCCTCGGCTTTGGCGGCGGCCAGGGCCTGGCCGTGCATGGAGGCGGCCTTGCTGATGAGGGTGTCCAGGACGCGGGCGCCTTCCTGCCCGGCGAGCGCGGCGATGTCGGCCAGGTCGGTGAGTTCGGTGACGCCGACCTGTTCCCCGAGCCGGGCCAGGCCCTCCCAGGTGGGGCGCTGGTTGCGGCGGGCCTGCTGCAGGACGGCGGCGATGCGGGCGAAGGCCCATCCGTCGCTGACCGAGGCGGCCTTTTCCAGGGCGTCGGCGGGTCCGGCGCCGGCGCTGCGTTCCAGGGCCACCAGGTCGAGGTAGCCGGTGACGGCGTGCCGGAAGTCGGCCCGCCTGCGGGCGGCCTCGGACCGCACGGCCAGATCGGGGGCGAAGAACAGCACCACCCCGGCGAGCAGGGACGCCCCGGCGGGCAGCGCGATGCCGGGGTCGCCGCCGCCTGCCGCCAGCAGCACCGACAGCGCGGCGGGCAACAGCAGGCCGGGCACGGCCAGGCCGAGCTTGGCGGCGAGGAAACGCTCGACCGGCCGGCCGAGCAGCGCCAGGTCGCGGTGCGGGCACGGCAGCGACCCTAGATGGGTGGCCATGAGGCGGCCGATCCGCTGGGCCAGGTCGCCGGAGGTGTCGGGCGGGACGTAGCCGGCGCGCAGGCGGGCGACGGCCTCCTCCAGCCGGGGCGGCGACGGCCGCAGCTCACGCACCAGCAGGAACAGCCCGAACCCGGCCAGGGCGCCGGCGAACAGGAACAGGTTCATCGGCCGCCCCCGGTGAGGAAGCGGCCGGGTGGGCGGGCGGTGCCGAGCCGGTGCAGCCACCACAGGCCGGCGGCGTAGCAGGCGGCGACGACCGCGAGGGCGGCCTGCCCGGCGGTGGTGCCGAACGGGGCCACGTAGTCCCGGTTGAGGGCGGCGAAGCCGCTGTAGCCGAGGAGGAAGACCATGATCCAGCGGACGGTGGCGCGGTGGCGGGCGCGTTCGGCTTCGACCTCCCGCCGGGCGGCGACGTTGGCCGCGACCATGGCCGCGAGGTTGGTCAGGACGTTCCGCACGCCGGCGCCGCGCCGGGAGGCGGCGCGGATGAGCGCGGCGGCGATCAGGTCGGCCACGGGGTCGTCGAGCGCGTCGGCGAAGACGCGCAGCGCCTGCTCGGTGTCGGCACGCATCGCGAATTTGCGCCGAGGTCGCGTACTTCGGCGGCGATCGCCTCGGGCGGGTGCTCGACGCTGCGGGTGAGGGCGTCTTCCAGGCCGGAGGCGGCGCTGAGCAGGTCGGCAAGCCGCCGGGTCCACTGTTCCAGCCCTTCCAGGCGGGCGATGCGTGAGCGGGCGCCGCGCCCTGCGGCCAGGCGGGGCACGGCGAAGCACGCGCCGGAGGCGGCGATGCCGGCGACGGGCCAGCCGGTCAGCAGCAGCACCGCGGGGCCGAGCAGCACCGCCGCGCCGGCCTGACATCGCAGCGCCGGGTCCGCGGCCGCGCGCGCCAGCGTGGCCACCCGCCCGCCGGGGCGGGGCGGCGCCGGGGCCCGCCCCCGCACGGCCGGCACGAGGCAGGCGAGCCCGGCTGCGATGAGCCCGCCGGCCAGCGGCGCGAGCAGGGTGCCGGTCATGACGCCTTCCACAGCGCGGCGGGGTCGAACCCGGCGGCGACCAGGTCGTCGAGGCATTGGGGCGAGGTCGCCGGGACGGCGCGGCCGTCGGGGCCGGGCCGGTAGATGTGGTTGCGCGCCGGCATCGCGGTGTCGGCGGGCGGCAGCACCTCCAGCACCTCGCTGACGTACCGCCGATTGGTCCGCACGTCGCGCCGCAGGTGGACGACGAAGTCCACGGCCATGCCGACCAGCGCATAGACGTCTTCGGAGTCCAGCGCGAGCCCGCCGGAGCGGCACAGCATGAGCAGGCGGGGGAAGACCTCCTCGGCGGAGTTGGCGTGGATGGTGCACAGCGAGCCTTCCTGGCCCGAGTTCATCGCCTGCAGCATCGACCACGCCTCGTCGGCGCGGACCTCCCCGACGATAATCCGCACCGGGTTCAGGCGCAGCGAGTGCCGGATCTCCGCGTCCAGGGTGATCTCGCCGTGGCCCTCGCTGTTGGCCTGCCGCGACTCGATCGCGACCACGTCGCGGTGCCGGTGCGGCAGCGGGTCGAGGTAGAGCTCGTACTCGCTTTCCAGCGTGGCGATCCGCTCGTCGGGGTCGATCTCGGCGGCCAGGGCCCGCAGCATGGTGGTCTTGTCGGCGTTCACCCCTCCGGTGACCAGGACGTCCTTGCGTGCCCGCACGGCCGAGGCGAGGAACGCGGCGAGCCCTGCCTCCAGGGTGCCGAGCTCCACCAGGTCGGCGAGCGCGACGTCGACGTGCCGGTGACAGCGGATCGACACGTGCGGGTGCGGCGTGACCGCCATGACCGCCGACAGCCGCACCCGCTCCTTCAGCGCGGCGTTCAGCATTGGGGTGACGGTGGAGAACTCCCGGGCGGTTTGCCCGCCGTGCACGCCCCACATCCGGATCCGCTGAACGAGTTCTTCGTCGCTGCCGGCGACCGCCGGCCCGCGCACCTTGCGCCCGTCGGCGTAGGTGACCCAGACCTCGCGGCATCCGTTGACGTCGATGTTCTGCACGGACGGGTCGGCGATCAGCGGTTGCAGCGCGCCGAGGCCGTAGCGTTCGTCCTCCACGGCCCGCACCAGGCGAGCGTGCGTCCCCGGGGAGACGACGACGCCCTCGGCGAGCTGCTCGCGGGCCCAGGCGGCGGTCGCGGCATGGATGAGCCGGCCGGCCTCCTGCCGGGTGGCCGCGCCTTCCAGCGCGTCGGCCACCCGGGCGCTGATGTCGCCGACCGCCGCCCGGAACGCGACGTCGTCTATCCGGCTGTCGGCCGGAGCGGGAAAGACGGGAATCGGCGGTGTGTCTGCCGGCCCGTAGGGCGGGGCGGCAGGGCGGGAGTTGTCCTCGATCAGCCACAGCGGATGCTCACTCATGGACGTCCTCCGCCCGCGTCGGCGCCGGCCCCAAGGTCGGCGGCAAAGCCGTAACCGAGTTCGGGGCCGGGCTCGGGGCGCGGGCCGGGGCGGGCGCCGAAGGACGGCGGCGGCGAGACCCCGCCCGCGGCCGCGCCGGGGGCGGCCGGTCCGGGCAGGGGCGCGGCGGGGAGCCTGCCCAGCAGGTCGGCCGTGATGCTCCCCACGGCCCGCAGCAGGGAGGTCATCTGCAGCCGGCTGGTCCATCTCATGCCTACCGGCGCCCCGTCGGACAGGACCCGCGCGGCCTTCGGCAGCAGCGGCACCGTCCCCAGGACGGGGGTGCCGCCGAGCGCCCGGCTGACCTCCCTGGGCGGGTAGGGTCCCTCACCGACAAAGAGCAGGAAGCGGTGGGTTCCGGCCAGCGCGCCCCGGCTGAGCGCGTCGATCCGCGGCCCGGCCATCGACACGAACCGCACCGTGGGCCGCAGCACGAGCACCACGGCGTCGGCCGCGGCCAGGATCCCGTACGGCACGCTTTCCACGCCGAGCGCGCCCACGTCGGCGATGACGTCCCGCCCAGGCTCTGCAGATCAAGGGGTCCTGGCCGCAGATCGCCCAGGTGCTGACGACGACTGCTGACCTGGCTGGAGGACCTCGGGCCGGCGCTCGCCGGGGCCTTCGCCGAACGCCCCGCGGACGAGCACCCGTGGCGGTCGCTGCGCCGGGCGTTCGACGTGCTCACCCGGATCAACGCCGACGCGCCCGAGCACTCCCTGGCGTTCCTGCGGATGATCGAGGCCAACCCGACCATGGCGGCCCGCCACCGGGGAAAGCAGCAGGCCTGGGAGGAGTTGCTCGTCCCGCTGGTCGCCGCCCGCCTGCCGGGTGACCTGCCCGCCGCTCAGGACCCCGCGCCCCGGGCCCTCGTCGCCTCCGCCGTGGCCTGCCTGAACGCCGCCATGCGGGCATGGGCGGCAGGCGACGGCGTCGGCTCCCGGGACGCGTTGCTCAACCGTGCGATGAACGCCCCGCTCGGCTGACCGGCGTTACCGGACGAAACGGATCTCGGGATAGCGCGGGTCCGCGCCGCACATCAGCCGGCTGCGCCGGCCCCGCAGGTGCTGGTCGAAGAAGGCCCGGAGGTGGTCGCGCTGGATGGTGACGGAACGCTGCGGGCGGAGCGTGCCGACCAGTCCGGCGAGCTGCTCGGGGGTGAGGCCGATCTCCGGGGCGGCCTGCGGGTACAACACCTGGCCGTCGTTGAACGAGCCGTGGACCGAGCCGGTCAGGCTCAGCTCACGTTTCCAGCCCCGCTGGCTCCTCCAGAACGCGTCCCAGGTCGGGTCCTCCGGGTCGGTGCCGTGGTCGCTGCTCAGCAGCAGGAACGGCCGGTCGGAGCCCGCGACGGCGCCCGCGCCGACGAATGTGCCGTCCAGGTTGACCCCGGCCTTGATCCGCCGGTCGTGGTGCATCGTGGCGGCGGCGGTGCTGCCACCGAGTGAGTGGCCGAACATGCCGATCCGGTTCAGGTCGAATGCGCCCCGCAGTCCGATGGGCAGCCGGCGGTTCCCCGCGTCGGGGTTGCCACCGGCGTTGACGACGGCCAGCTGGTCGAGGACGAACCGGGTGTCGGCCTCACGAACCGCGACGGCCCGGGCGATGATCTGCTCGTCGATGTCGGGCGGGATGGCCGCCACCTCGACCCGCCCGTCCGGGAACTCGACCTCGCTGGCGTCGTGGGTGTGGTCGATGGTGACGACGATGTAGCCGTGGCTCACCAGTTCCTCGGCGAGGACGGTGCTGGTGCCGCGGTCGCCGCCCAGACCGGGCGAGTAGAGCACGACCGGATGGCCGCCGTGCACCGGTGCGCCGGCCCGGCCGTGCGTGGCCGTCGCACGGACTCTCTCGGCGGGCAGGCCGAACACCTCGGAGAAGTGGGGCACCGCGCCCGGCGACAGCCACGGCGCCGCCGGGTGGCCGTGGATGTGCCGGGCCGGGTACCAGATCTGGATCATGATTTCGCGAACCGGCAGGCCGGGTACCCAGGGATCGGTACGGGTGCGGTCGACGAGGTGGAGCGCGATGGTGCCGAGCTGCTCGGGACCGGTCGGCATGGGCAGCGTGTACCCCTCGGCGGCCGATCGTGGCCGGGCGGCGGCCGGCGCGCGTGTGATGACGCCGAGGCCGGCGGTCAGGACAGCGGCCGACAGCAGCGACCGGCGGGTGAGGGCCGGGGCGGGTCCGGGCATGGTGCGACTCCTCAGGAGACGGGGTGAACGGTGATCACCCTGCCGGGATCCGGGCGCGCTGTCGGTGGGGCGGGCAGCCGGTTCGGGGTGGGGTTACCCGCACCCCCGCGGGTGGGGTGGCACCATGGCCCGCGCCGGCGGGCCGGTCTAGGTTGATCCCGTGACCTCGGTGGAAAAGGCTGTACCCCGGCGCGGCGGTGCGCTCCCCACGGTGCTGAGTGCCCTCTGGCCGGCGCGCACCTGGCGTGCCACCCTCCACGCGCTGGCCGGGCTGCCGCTCGGCGTGGCCGCCTTCGCGCTGACGTGCGGGTTGCCGGTCGGCGTCGGCTACAGCGCGATCTGGAGCCTGCTGTACGCCTCCGGCGACGACCTCGCGCTGACCATCCTGTTCGTCGTGCTCACCGTCCCCGCCACGCTGTCGCTGCCACGGGTGGTGCGGGGCCTGTCCGCGGTGCAGCGCCGACGGTTCCGGGCGCTGCTCGACGTCGAGATCACACCGTCGCACGGGTGGTGGCGACAGTTCGGCTACCACGTGCTCAGCCTGTTCATCGGGGTGTCCGGCGCTGCCGCGGTGGCGGTCTGCTGGTCGGCGACTCTCCTGGCCTGGGCCGAGCCCGCCTACCTGGTCCTCGCGGCACCGGCGCTCGTCGCCGCACCGTGGGTGGCCCGCGTCGTGGCGCGCGCCGACACGGCGGCGGCCCGGGCGCTGCTCGGGCCGAGCCGCAACGAGGAGCTGTCCGAGCGGGTGGAGACGCTGTCGCGCAGCCGCGCCGAGGTCGTCGCAGCCACCGACGCCGAGCGCCGCCGGATCGAGCGCGACCTGCACGACGGCGCCCAGCAGCGGCTGGTCTCCCTGGCGATGAATCTCGGCATGGCCCGGGCCAACCTCACCGACCTGCCCGCACCGGCCCGGCAGGCCATCGTGGAGGCCCACGACGAGGCCACACAGGCCCTCGCCGAGTTGCGGGAGTTCGTCCGCGGCCTGCACCCGGCGGTGCTCGACGACCGTGGCCTCGACGCGGCGCTGTCCGGCATCGCAGCCCGCGCACCTGTCCCGGTGCGGGTGGCCGTCAGCGTGCCGGGTCGCTGCTCGCCGGTCGTCGAGGCGGTCGCCTACTTCGTCGTCTCGGAGGCTCTCACCAACATCGCCAGGCACGCCCACGCGAGCCGTGCCGAGGTCACCGTGGACCGCGTCGCCGACCGGCTCCGCGTCGTCGTCACCGACGACGGCCGAGGCGGCGCCACGCTCGGCGGCGGCACGGGGCTGCGCGGGCTCGCTCAGCGCGCCGCGTCGGTCGACGGGACGTTCGCGTTGCACAGCCCGGCCGGCGGGCCGACGACGGTCACCGTGGAGCTGCCGTGCGGATCGTGATCGCCGAGGACTCGGTGCTGCTCCGCGCGGGTCTGACCAAACTGCTCGCCGACGGCGGGTTCGAAGTCGTCGACGCGGTGGCGGATGCCGAGCAGTTGCTGCGCGCGGTCGCCGAACACCGTCCCGACCTGGCTCTGATCGACGTGCGGATGCCGCCCACCCACACCGACGAGGGCATCCGCGCCGCCCTCGTCATCCGGCACCAGTTTCCCGCGGTCGCCGTCCTCGTGCTGTCGCAGTACGTCGAGGAGCGTTACGCCACCGACCTGCTGTCCGTGCGAACCAGCGGCGTCGGATATCTGCTCAAGGACCGGGTCGCCCACGTGTCCGACTTCCTCGCGGCCCTGCGCCGGGTGGCCGCCGGTGGCACCGCCCTGGACCCCGAGGTGGTCGCGCAGCTGCTGGTCCGCCACCACCAGGACCCGATGGACCGGCTCACACCCCGCGAGCTGGAGGTGCTGCGGCTGATGGCGGAGGGCCGCTCCAACCACGGCATCGTCGACACCCTGAAGGTCAGTCACAGCGCCGTCGAGAAATACATCACCAGCATCCTCAGCAAGCTCGACCTGCCCCCGACCGACGCCGACCACCGCCGCGTCCTCGCCGTGTTGCGGTTCCTGCGCATCTGACCGCCGGGCCGGTTGCCCAACCCCCCGCGCTCGCCGCGGCGGCCGGCGGTCGGCGGTCGGCCGACCGGCTCCGTCGGCGGATCGGTGCTCGCTGCCGGTTCGTGCAGCTGCCGGCGATCGTGTTCATGACGGCCTGCGACGACGGTGCGGTGGACGCGTTCGACCTCCGAGTAGCTAGCGTCGGGTCCGTGATCGTATGGCTCAACGGAACCCACGGCGTCGGCAAGACCACGACCAGCGCACTCGTGCAGCAACTGATCCCGAACTCACGGGTGTTCGACGCCGAGAAGGTCGGCGAGACACTCATGGACATCACGCCGGGACTGCCCGAGACGGACAACTTCCAACACTGGCCGCCGTGGCGGCCGCTCGTTGTCGAGACCGCTCGCCGCGTACTCGACTACACCGGCGGCACTCTGGTAATGCCTATGACTGTCCTGGTCGAGCAGTATTGGCGCGAGATCAGCGCGGGCCTCGCCCACTACGCCATCCCGGTAAGGCACTTCGTCCTCCATGCCGACCAAGACACCCTCCGCCGGCGTATCCAAGGGCAACACGCCATCCCGTCCCCGTTTCGCCTCCAATACCTTCGGCCCTACGCCGAGGCGGCCCACACCTGGCTACACGCCGAGGCCGAGGTCGTCGACACCACGCACCTCACGCCTGCCCAGGCCGCCCTCCAGATCGCGGAGGCCCTCACCCAGAGCGCTACGCCCACATAACGGCCGTGGTCACCGCGAGGATGGTGCGAGCGACCAGCGGTGATCATGCTTGTCGCTATCACCGTCGGCCGCGACTGCCCTGCCCGTTAGCTGGCGTATCCGCTCCACAAAACCCGGCGCGGTTCAGGGCCCCTGCCGTGGGACGCGATCGCCTCCCTGCCTCTGGCCGGCGAAGACCGCACCGGATACAAGCGCAGCTCGTTCAAGCACTGGATCGACGCCGACCACGACGGATGCAGCACCCGGGCCGAAGTCCTCCTCGCCGAGGCCGTCACGCCTCCGCAGGTCGGGCCAGGCTGCACCCTCACCGGCGGGCAGCGGTACTCCTACTACGACGACACCACCGTCGATCAAGCCTCCGGCCTGGACGTCGACCACCTTGTGCCGCTCGCCGAAGCGTGGGACTCGGGCGCCTACGCCTGGACGCCGGCGCAGCGCGAGGCGTACGCCAGCGACCTCGCCCAGCCGTACCACCTGGATGCGGTGACCGCCCGCGCCAACCGATCCAAGGCCGACAAGGACCCGGCCGAGTGGCTGCCCCCGTCCGAGAGTGCCTGGTGCAGGTACATCGCGGAGTGGACCGCCGTCAAAATCAACTGGAACCTGACCATCGGCGCCGCGGAGAAGACCACCTTGACCACCACCGCACAGGAATGCCCCAACACTCCCCTGCCCGACCTGGCCGATCCGTCCTGATCGGCTCTCTCCCAGCCTGTGCCGCTGCCGACCCGCCGTGTCCAATCGTCTGCTAGCCGAGCAGCGACGAACTGCTCAAGGGGCGGCGGTTCCTGCGGGGGCGGCGGTCACAGGGTGCGCGGGACCTGGACAGCGGGTCGGAGGCGGGACATCAGCCCGGCCAGCTCGCTCACGGTCATGCCCGGCGCCTCCAGTTCCGCCCCGGACCACCGGTCGAAGAAAATACACACCGCCCCCGGCTTGTCGATGTAGGTCTTCGGCTCTATGAACCGGGTTGGGTAGCAGGCGGCCGCTCCACCGAGCGGGGTGGTCGGCATCGCCACGATTCCGTCGGGGCACTCGTCGACGACTTTGGTGCGGGACCTTGTCGTGACCGTCCTACTGCCGGACCGCCGCAGTTTCTCGTTGAGCGAGGCGCCCGGATCTGGGTGTTCTGCGTAGAGCGGCCACACCTGGACCCTTTTCCCGCCTGGCGTCTTGTAGACCGCGACAATGACGGGCTCCTTGCCCGGGTTGGGGGTGGCACGGCGCATCTCCGCCGCTGTACGCGGCAAATCGACGTAGGTGTAGGTGCGGGCGGCGGGCGGCGGCCAGGTGCCCTCGGGCGGCGACACACACGGCAGGGACGCCTTCACTGCGGCCACCAGGAGCATGCCCGCCACCAGGCAGACCGGCAGCAGGCCGGCCAGCAAAGCCAGCGCGATCTGCCGCCGGGTCTGTTTGCCGGGCTTGGCGTCGCTGGATCCTTCGGAGCCGTCGCGTCTGCTGTTCATGTCCGCAGGGTGAGTTCCGCCTCTTGGAGATCACTTGCGCTTGGACGCACTCCCTGATCGGCAGGCGCTCGACATCCAACACTTGTTGTGACCTAATGATTACACACAGTGTTGCCGTTGTTTCGGGAAGAGGATCCATGCGCCTGCGCTCTGCCGTGGCCGCCGCCAGCGGCGCCCTCATGCTGGTTCTGGCGGTTCCCGGCTCCGCATCGGCCGCCACAGGCCAGTTCCGTTACTCCTACAAGACCGCCGACGGGTACGAGGCCGTTGGCTTCTTCAACAACCCCGAGAGCGGGAGATGTATCGACATCCAGGGGGCCGGCTCTGACGGCACGTCGGCCGCCTACGCGCCGAAGAACCTGACCGACTCAACGGCCACGGTCTTCCTCGAGGCCGGCTGCATGGGAGATGTCTTCTACAGCCTGCGCCCCGGCGCAGGTGCTTCAGAGCGCCTGCTGGTGCGCTCCGTCGTCTTCTCCTGAAGCGCGGATTCGGGCGCCCTGGCGATTACGACCCCCGCGGAGCGGCTGGTGTGGCCGTTCCGGTCCGCACCGACAGGCGGTCAGCCCTCGACCGACGCCGCGGTGGCGTCGTGCTCGCGGAGCATGCGCAGACGGTGGCCGGGGACGGGTGCCGGCCCTTCTTCTTGCCCTTGGTGATGACAAGCCGGCTGGCGATGTCACGCAGGCTGAGGTTCTGCTCGCGCAGGTGAAGGGCCATGGAGAGCATGGCGTCGTCGGTGACGGCGGCGCCGCCGATGGTCTTGCCGCCGCTGCGCGCGGACTCGTGGCCCTCCAGGGTGCGGTCACGGATGTACTCGCGTTCCCCCGAACACCGAGGTCAGGCACACGTTTCCGTTCTTCCACACCCCGAAGGCCGGCTCAGAAGGCGTCTCCCACGCACCGTGAAAGGAACAGCAGTGAGCGCTACCGTCCCGCAGCATCCCCGCAGCGTTCCCGCCGTCCCCCGCCGCCCCCGCCACGTGCGCCGTGCCAGGCGTGCCGGTCGGGTTCTGGCAATCCTGGCGCTGACCGCCATGGCCCTGGCCGTTCCCGCACCCGCCCAGGCCCAGGCAGCCGAGCAGGTGGCGGTGTCCTTGGGGGACAGCTTCATCTCCGGCGAGGCAGGCCGGTGGTGGGGCAACAGTACGGTGTCCGCCGCTGCGGGCTGCACCCGCGGCGGAACCGACCGGGCCGCTTATCGCAAGCTGTTGATCTGTTACTACGACCCCCAGCGGGTGTATGACGGCACGGCCGTGCACGGAGAGGGCACCGGATGTCACCGCTCCGACGTGGCCGAGATCACCGGGCTGGGCCAGGCCGGGCTCACCCCGGTCAACCTGGCTTGTTCAGGGGCGGAGACCCGGCACGTCATCAACGAGGCGTTCAAGGAGAACACCGCCTCCCAAGCCGAACTGCTTGCGCAGGTTGCCGCCACCCAGCAGGTCAAGGTGGTCGTGCTGTCGATCGGCGGCAACGACCTGAACTTGTCCGGGATGCTGCGCCGCTGCGCCGCGATGTACATGGCGGGCGACAGGCGCTCCTGCGCCTCAACGGGCGAGGGCGATCGGTTTCTCGCTGCGCTACCGGCGGTGGAGCAGCAGGTGACCCTGGCGGTTCAGAAGATCCGCCGAGTGATGAGCCAGGCGTCGGCCCGTTCCGCCGGATACCGGCTGATCCTGCAGTCCTATCCCTCTCCGGTGCCCTCCTCGGCCCGGGTTCGCTACGGCGAGGGCGGCGGCGGCAAGGCCACCAAGCGTACGCTCGTGGGCGGCTGCCCGCTGTGGGACGCCGACTTCGACCTGATGCACGACACCCTGGCACCCGCGATCGACGCCATGCTGCGACGGGTCGCCACCGCGACCGGTACGGAGTTCCTGAGCATGCTAAGCGCCGTAGAGGGCCACGCGTTGTGCGAGCAGGGCACAAGCCAAGCCGGCCCGCTGGACGACGCCGCCGAACTCGGCGACACGATGGAATGGGTACGGTACGGCACCGCCGGCGCGAAGATCAGCCAGGGACACCAGCAGGAGGCAATGCACCCCAACGCGTTCGGCCAGCAGGCGCTCGGCCGCTGCCTGCTGGCCCTCTACCGCGATCCCGGCACCCAGCCCTGCAACGCGGGCACGCCCAGGAGTCAGCCCTGATCCATTGCACAGCCCGCACATAGTCCTCGGCGGCACCTTCATCGAACTCACCCGGCGCCCAGCGCTGCACGCGCCTCCATCCCAGGGGCCGTGCGCCTTACCGGGGGCGGTCGCGTCACCGGCCTCGAGCGGGCCCAACGCGTGGGCGGACTCTTCAGGAGCTGCTGTTGGCAGCGGACCGAACGGCTCATCTGCGAGCTGCGCCTCAGCCATCGGCTCGGACCCGCCCGAATCGCCGCCCGCTTGGGCCTGACCCCCTCCACCGCGTACTGCTCCGGTACGGCATGCCGCCACTGAATCACCTGGGCCGGGCCACCGGTGCGCCCGTCCGCTGCTACGAGCGTGACCGTCCGGGGGAACTGGTCCACATCGATGTCAAGAAGCTGGGCGATAATCCCCGACGGTGGCGGCCACCGCGTCCTGGACCTCGCCGCCGGCCGGCGCAACCGCCAGGTCACCCCACCGCCTCACGTAACGCCCACGGCAACCCCCGCCTGGGCTTCGCGGTGCAGCTGACCACGGTCCGGGGGTCTTTCTCGACGACCCGCTTCGGGTTCGAGCATCAGGGCGTTGAGACGCCGGCGCGGTCTCGGCACACGATGCGCGCCGTGGTGCCAGTACGCGAGCTGAGTACAGGGTCACGACGCGAAGGTCGAGCCTTCGTGCCCGAACTCCGTGCGGTGGCGGTGCCGTCTCCTGGTAAGGGCATGGTGGCGGATCGGTCGTTGCCCGGAGGAGGACAAGTGAATACGATGAGTTACGAGTTGATTACCCAGCGTAGGGATTGCTGGGGGATCCGTAGCCGGCCCCGCCCGGGGAAGGACAGACGATTTCGGTCTGCCTTGTCTTTGCGCGAGGTCCGGTCAAAGGCATCTCGTCTCAGGAGAGGAGCATTCGATGACCCGTTGGGTTCACCTGGCCGCCGTAGCGGTGCTGGGAGCCGGGCTTGCGGCGGTTCCCGGCGCCGCACAAGCCGCGCCGGCCCACGACCCGATGGCACAACAGCGGAGCGCGGCGCGCAGCGTCGCCGTCACGTTCAACAACACCACCAAGTGTGTGCTGACGCTGCGCGACAAGGAGCTCGACCACGGAATCTGGGTCACACACCCCGCGCAGACGATTCAGCCCGGCGCCAGCGACTACTTCGAGACCGAGTCCGACGGATTCATGACCGGAACCGAGGCCGCGGTGAGCTACCTGGCCAGCAACTGCACCCAGTCAGGCAAGCGGGTCCGCTTCCACTGGGACAACCCCTACACGGGACGCAACAGCTACGACTGGGACCAGACCGACCAGGTCTTCGACATCGACTACACCGGTGGTAACGGCGACAACGCCTCCGTGACCGCAACGGTCTCGGCACCCGACTGATCCGCCGGCCTACCGGCTCTCACCCAGACAGATCACCGACCTGGTCCCGCAGCGGCGATCCCCCGCGGCCTGTTCTGGAGCCTCCTACCGGCCAGGTCAGGCCGCCGGGGACGGACCGCGCCCTCACAGGGGCCGGTCCGGGTCGCGGCAAGGCCGGCCTCCCTGTGATCCTTCATCCCCAAGGAGCGCGCTGTGACGACAGCCGACGAGACCTACGACGCCTCACAAACCTCCGGCGCCACGCTCAAGCCGGGCGGCATCTATCTGATCAAGCAGGCCGACGGGAACAACGTGCGGGTGTACCGGCCCGAGCTGCCCAAGTGCCTACTCGACCTGGCCGCCAAGCCCGAGGCCGCCAACTTCTTCCACCTGATGCCGATCAACAGCGCACGCACCACCTACTGGATCGTCAACGCCAACCGGGGCGAGCTGGTGATGCCTGAGAACCTCAGCAGCGCCGCGGACACGAACCTTGTGATCGAAACCTCCGGCCAGCAGCGAGCCTGGGCGGCCAACAGTCTCACCCACTGGGGCATCGTCGGCAATGGCGCCGACTACGAGATCACCAACGCCAGCACCAGCCTGTACGTCCGCCGCAAGAAGGCAGGCGACCCGCCGCTGCTCGTCGGGGACGACGATGAAACCCTGGCCCGGTTCACCCTTCAAAGGGTCAATCACCTGCCCAAGGTCGAGAACTTGGCGCACATCGACACCGACCCGTCCCGGATCGGTGACGTGGACCGGCTCAAGGGCTTCCAGCAGCCCAAGATGCGTACCGACGAGGTGCTCATCGGCCAGGCCGCCATCCCCTACCTGGCGATCAACGAGCCCGGCAAGGACACCACCTGGCAGGCCAGGCACAGCCCGTACTACATCGTGCGGCGCTACGGCTACTGGCAGCAGGTGCTCTACTACGAGCACGCCGGCAACAGCAACTACACCAAGACCGAAGAGGCCTATATCGGGCTGACCACTCGCAACGAGCAGGTGGTCGAGGAGACCACCAATATCCGCGTCGGCCTCGACCTCTCGTTCTCCTACAAGGGATTCTCCGCCGCGGTCAGCTCCTCCTACGAGCACGAGCTGAAGGTCACCACCACCTCCCAAGAAATCAAGGAGCAGTGGAAGAAGGTAACCGTCAGCCGGGACTTCAAAAATGACGGGAAGCGCGTCGCCCTGTGCGTCTGGTACCGCGGAGATCACTACACCGTCCACCGGATCGATTCGGCCGAAACCTTGATCGCCGACTGGCGCACCCTCATCGAGACTGGCCATATCGACGACGGATGGCCAAAGAACTGACCCATCCCGGCCTCGATGTCGACACGCCGTTCTCGCCTGCGGCAAGGTCGTCATCAAGACCTGCGACGGCTCGGCTGCCCAGGACCGGTCCCGTCGACTGGAGGAGACCAGGTCCAGCCACGTCACCGGCTGGGCCGGGTCTTGTCGCGGCGGCCGCCGCCGAGCTCGGCGCAATGAAAGCCTCGGCACAGCCGGTGCGGGAGTCCACGGTGAGGGCACCCACCTCGCCAGCGACGACAGCTTCGGGCTTGACCAACGCCGGGAGATGTCGGCGACGGGCCGGCCGGTCAGTAGTAGCACCGCGGAACCGAGCAGCATCGCCGCGCCGGCCTGCCGGCGCACCGCCGGGTCCGCGGCCGCGCGGGCCGGCGCGGCCGCCGCCGGATAACGGCGGCGGCGAGGCATCGCCCGCAGCCGTGGCGGGGGTGACCCGGAGCGGCGACGCGTCTCCTATATGTACGTAGTAGTGCGTCCTTAGCACCCTCAGGCGCTGAGCAGCGCGTCAAGGCCGATCGGGTCCTCGTGGGTGCCCGGCACCGTGCACGCGTGCGCACCCGCCACGGCGCCCAGTCGTACGCACTCATCCAGGGGCCGGCCGTCTAGGCGGCCGTATAGAAAGCCCGAGACGAACGCGTCGCCGGCGCCGTTGGTGTCGGCCACCGGCGCGGGGAGCGGCAGGGCCGGGAAGTGCCGCAGGCCGCTCGCGGACAGCACGTGGCAGCCCGCCGCGCCGTCGGTGCAGACGACCAGCGACGCGCGGCCCCGCTCCGCGATCGACCGGATGACCGTCTCGCGCCGGTCGCCGAGCCTGGCGGCGGACAGGAAGACGATGTCGGAGGAGAGGGCGAAGTCGCGGTGGTGCTCGGCCTCCCCGTCCCAGTCGTGCAGGTCGGTCGAGGTCGTCGTGCCTGCGGGGACGTCGGCGTACACGTGCCGGGAGAAGTCCGTGATGGACAGGTGGACGTGCCGCGCCGCGCGGAGCGCGGGCAGGTAGAGGTCCTGGGGCAGCCGCTCCCCAAGCACCGCCCGGGGGTCGAACAGCGAGGTGCGCCGCCCGTCGGGGCCGACGAGCAGCACGCTGCGCCGGGTGCCCGCCGCCGTGACCGCATGGCGGAAGTCCACGCCCCGGGCGGCGAGGTGGGCGCGGATCAGCGCGCCCTGCGGGTCGTCGCCGATCAGGTCGACGAGCGTCACCCGCAGGCCGAGCGCGCGGCAGCCGAGCGCCACCCCGGCGCCGGTGTTCCCGATCCGGTCCACGACGGGCGGCACGGTGTAGGTGTCGGCGTACGGCAGGGGCAGCTCGGGCACGTAGACGGTGGTGTCGACGCCGGCGCCGCCGACGACGAGGACGTCGGGCGGGCGATCGGCGACGACGCGGTCGTCGGCATCATCACGGGTCACGTCGGCTCCGGACGGTCGCGGCGCGGAATCAAGGCGGTACGACGCTGCCAGATCACCGAGGCCGACGAAAGACTGCCGCGCCCGGCGCCGAAAATCTGTGTTCGCCGCAGTAGACATTTGAGCCCGCCGGGGCTAGTGTTTCTCGCATCGTAAGGAACGGTTGGACCGGGCAGCGGAAGTATCTGCATCACGACGAACTGCCCGGAGCACGACGAAGTCGACGGCAGAAGGCCGGGTGTGACGGGCCGGTGCAGTGGTTGAGAGCCCTGATCGTCGGCGCGCTGCCGCAGGTGAAGCCGGACGATGGTCCGGGAAGAAGAGATGAAGGGAGTGCTGACGCCATCAGGATCGCCCGTTGCCGGCTGAGTCTCGCCGCTCGGGTACCGCAGTTCCACAGGAAGCAGGTGGTCTACGGTCACGCATCCGCGATCCCCGCAACGCCGCCGCTCAGTACGGCGGACGCGGAAAACAGTTGGCCGGCCGGATATGGCCGGTAGATGGTGTTGAACTCTTCGGGGCCCCGGCACGACAGGTGCCGGGGCCCCCTGACGCGTGATGAAAGGAACGTATGGTTCCACCTCATTCGGCTGCCGAGGGTGCCACACACGCTCACGGCGGCATTGCGGACTCGGCCGGGTCCGAGGCCGGACCCGGGGCCGAAGACCGGTTCGAGGATCGGTTCGACGATGAGGACTACCCCGCCTACAGCATGGGGGCGGCCGCGGAGATGCTCGGTGTCAGCCCCGCGTTCCTGCGGGCTCTGGGCGCCGCGAAACTGATCGAGCCGAAACGCTCCAGCGGCGGCCATCGCCGCTACTCCCGCTACCAGCTGCGGCTGGCCGCGCGCGCCCGGGAACTCGTCGATCAGGGCACTCCCGTGGAAGCCGCCTGCCGGATCATCAGCTTGGAAGACCAGCTCGCCGAAGCGCTGCGCGTCAACGACGCGCGCGGCCGCCCAGCCGGAGAAGCCGCGCGGCCGTGATCGGCGTTCCGCGCCGCGGACTCACGTGCGGCGGCCGGAGACGAGTGAGGGCTCGCACCCGTGAAGGTGCGAGCCCCGATACGTGACGCTGTTTCGTCAGGCGGCGACGATGTTCTCGGCCTGAGGGCCCTTCTGGCCCTGGGTGACATCAAAGGCCACCTTCTGGCCCTCGCGCAGCTCGCGGTAGCCGCCCTGAGAGACGATGTTGGAGTAGTGCGCGAAGACGTCGGCGCCGCCGCCGTCCTGCTCGATGAAGCCGAAGCCCTTTTCCGCGTTGAACCACTTGACGGTACCGGTAGCCATGTCGATCTCCTCTTGACAGGTGTGGCCGGAATCCGCGTCGTCACGAATTCCGCGTTGCCGCGATAGGCCCACACCCGGAGTAGACCGGGCAAACAAAAATGCACCTGAGGCTACATACCGTCAGGTGCACACAAGTTCATCATGGGTACCACAACTGCAACTACGTCTAACTTAGCACACGTGCGGCGCGATACGCATACCGCGCCGCCGCCCGCCCGGACAGATCGCGTTCCGCGCCGCGCCCCGCACCCCCTCGCCTTCGGAAAGACGCCCCGGGGGGCGGGAGCACGGCGTCAGCGGTTGACGAGGGGGCCGGAGCTGGTGGAGCCGCGGACGACGAGCTCCGGCTGGTAGACGAGCTCGACGTGCTTGGCCGGGGTGCCGCCGATCTCCTCCAGGAGCGTCTGCACCGCGGCCGCGGCCATGGCGCCGATCGGCTTGCGCACGGTCGTCAGCGGCGGGTCGGTGAACGCCATCAGCGGCGAGTCGTCGAACCCGACGACCGACACGTCCCCCGGCACCGACAGCCCGCGCTCGCGGGCGGCGCGGATCGCGCCGAGGGCCATCAGGTCGCTGGCGCAGAAGATGCCGGTGCAGCCCCGCTCGATCAGCGCGCCCGCCGCGGCCTGCCCGCCCTCGACCGAGAACAGCGAGTGCTGCACGAGGTTCTCGACGTCGCTCAGGCCGAGCAGCTGGGCCATCGCCTGGCGGAAGCCCTCGATCTTGCGGATCACCGGGACGAAGCGCCGCTGCCCCAGCGCGAGCCCGATCCGCTCGTGGCCGAGGTCCACCAGGTGCTGTACGGCGAGCCGGGCGGCGAGCCGGTCGTCCGGCGAGATGAACGGCGCCGGGATGGCGTCGCTGTACCCGTCGACCAGCACGATCGGCAGCCCGCGGTCGGTGAGCCGGGTGTAGCGGTCCATCCGGGCGGTCGTGTCGGCGTGCAGGCCGGAGACGAAGACGATGCCGGAGACGCCCCGGTCGAGGAGCATCTCGGTGAACTCGTCCTCGGGCGCGCCGCCGGGCTCCTGCGTGCACAGGATCGGCGTGTAGCCGTGCTGGATCAGCGACTTCTCCATCGCCTGGGCGAAGGCCGGGAAGATCGGGTTGCCGAGCTCGGGGATCACCAGGCCGACCAGGCCGTTGCTGCGCTGGCGCAGCCGCTGGGGCCGCTCGTAGCCCATGAGGTCGAGGGCGGTGAGCACGGCCTGGCGGGTGGCCGGGGCGACCCCCGCCTTGCCGTTGAGCACGCGGCTCACCGTCGCCTCGCTGACTCCGGCTTGAGCAGCGATGTCAGCGAGACGCGTGTTGTGCATGGCCACCACTTTAGACATCGTCCCTGGTCCACCAGGTGGCGGAGTCGGGGGCCAGCCGGACCACGCCGCCGGAGGACTCCGGCCCGCTGCTGGCCAGCAGCGGCTCTCCGTACTCCGCGGCGCGGTCGGGCGGGATCTCCACCCATCCGGACGTCATGTTCAGGACGCAGGCGAACGTGTCGCCGCGCCGGAACGCGAGGGTGCCGGGCGGGCTGTCGAGCCAGGTCAGCGTGCCGTCGCCCAGCTCCGGGCGCTCCCGCCTGAGGGCGAGGGCGGCCCGGTAGAGGCTGAGCATCGACGCGCCATCCCTGACCTGGGCCTCCACCGACAGGTCGCGCCAGCCGGCCGGCACCGGCAGCCAGCTCTCCGTGATGCCCGGAGGGCTGAACCCGTACGGCGGCTCGGCCGCGTCGGTCCACGGCAGCGGGACCCGGCAGCCGTCCCGGCCGCTGTCGGGGTCGCGCAGCCGCTGGGGGTCCTGGAGGTACCGCTCCGGCAGGTCGAGCACCTCGGGCAGTCCCAGTTCCTCCCCCTGGTAGACGTAGGCGGAGCCGGGCAGCGCGAGCATGAGCAGCGCCGCCGCGCGCGCCCTGCGCAGGCCCCGCTCGCCGCCGCCGTACCGGGTGACGTGCCGCTTGACGTCGTGGTTGGACAGCACCCAGGTCGGCGGCGCGCCCACCAGCGCCGACGTGCGCACCGACTCGTCGATGACCTCGCGGAAGCGCACGGCGTCCCACGGCGCCTTGAGGAAGTGGAAGTTGAACGCCTGGTGCAGTTCGTCCGGGCGGACGTAGTTGGCCAGCCGCTCGGGCGAGGGCGCCCACGCCTCCGCGACGCCGATCCGCTCTCCTTCATAGGAGTCGAGGATGCGGCGCCAGGCCCGGTGGATCTCGTGGACGCCGTCCTGGTCGAAGAACGGCACGACCTGGGCGCCGATCATCTCGGCCTGCCCGGCGGCGCCCACGTCGGGCAGGCCGGGGGCCTTGACCATCCCGTGCGCCACGTCGATCCGGAAGCCGTCCACCCCGAGGTCGAGCCAGAAGCGCAGCACGTCGGCGAACTCCTCGTGCACCTCCGGGTGCTCCCAGTTGAGGTCGGGCTGTTCGGGGGCGAACAAGTGGAGGTACCACTGCCCGTCCCCGACCCGGGTCCAGGCGGGCCCGCCGAAGATCGACTCCCAGTCGTTGGGCGGCAGTTCGCCGGCGACGCCCTTGCCCTCGCGGAAGATGTAGCGGGCCCGCTCGGGGCTGCCGGGCGCGGCCCGCAGCGCCGCCTCGAACCAGGGGTGCCGGTCGGAGGTGTGGTTGGGCACCACGTCCACGATGATCCGCAGGCCGAGCCCGTGGGCGTCCTCGATCAGCGCCCGCGCGTCGGCGAGCGAGCCGAAGATCGGGTCGACGTCCCGGTAGTCGGCCACGTCGTAGCCGAAGTCGGCCATCGGCGAGGGATAGAACGGCGTCAGCCAGATCGCGTCCACGCCGAGATCGGACAGATAGCCCAGGCGGCTGCGTACGCCGAGCAGGTCGCCGACGCCGTCGCCGTTGCCGTCCGCGAAGCTGCGGACGTACACCTGGTAGATCACCGCGTCGCGCCACCACCGGGTGGTGACCACCGGCGGCGGGACGGCGAGTTCTGTCATGGGGGTCCCCCGATTCTCATGTTGGGTCACGCCTTCGTCGCGCCGGCCGTCAGGCCGGTGACGAGGTGACGCTGGACGAGCAGGAAGACGGCGGCCGCCGGGATCGCGATCAGCACCGACGCGGCCGTGAGCAGGCCCCACTCCGCCTTGTGCTGGCCGACGAACTGGCTCAGCCCGACCGCGAGCGTGTACTTGTCGTCGCCCGTCATGAACGCGGTCGCGTACGCGACCTCCGCCCACGCGGTGAGGAACGAGTAGAACGCGGCCACCGCCAGGCCGGGCTTGGCCAGCGGCAGGATCAGCCGCCAGAACGTGCCGAAGGGGGTCAGGCCGTCCACCCGGCCCGCTTCGTCGATCGACACGGGGACCGTGTCGAAGTAGCCCTTCATCATCCACGCGCAGAACGGCACGGTGGAGGTGAGGTACGCGACGACCAGCGACGGGAACTGGTTGATCAGCCCGAGCCCGGCCATCAGGTTGTAGATCGGCACGATGAGGATCGCCACCGGGAACATCTGCGTGATGAGCAGCATCCACATCACCGACCGGAACCCGGGGAAGCGGAACCGGCTGACGGCGTAGCCGGTGGTGGCCGACAGCAGCACGCCGAGCGCGGCCGTGACGAGCGACACGATCACGGAGTTGGCGGCCCAGGTCAGGAACCTGGTCTCCCCCAGGACCTGGGCGTAGTTGGCGAGGGTGGGGTGGTCGACCGGCGCGACCGAGGCCGTCTCGATGACGCTCCTCGGCTTGAGCGAGGTCAGCACCAGCCACGCGACCGGGAACACCGACACGATGCTCGCCGCGATCAGCGTGAGGTGCAGGGCGGCCGACCGGACCGGGGTGCGCCGGTCGCGGCTCCACGCCCCGGCGGGAGCGGGAGCCGGCGCGGGAGCCGGGGCGAGTGCCGGGGCGGCGGAAGCGGAGCCGGGCACAGGGCTCGGGCCCGGGCCCGGCGCAGAGCTCGGCTCAGGGGCGGGTGCGGGGGCGGCAGGGCTCACCACGCCTCCCCCTGCCGCCGCAGCGCGCGCTTGTAAACGGTGGCCAGGACGACGAGCAGCGCGAGGATCACCAGGCCCCAGGCGGCGGAGCCGGAGTAGTTCCTGATGCCCTCGAACGCCTGGCGGTAGGCGTACGTCACGAGGATCTCCGTGGATCCGCCCGGTCCTCCGCGGGTCAGCAGGAAGATGACCGGGAACTGGTTGAACGTCCAGATCGTGCCGAGCAGCACGACCGTGCTCGACACCGGGCGCAGGCCCGGCAGCGTGATGTGCCGGAACCGCTGCCACGGGCTGGCTCCGTCGACCTCGGCCGCCTCGTACAGTTCGCGCGGGATGGCCTGAAGACCACCGAGCAGCGCGAGCATCATGAAGGGCACGCCGAGCCAGACGTTGCAGGCGATCACCGAGACCTTCGCCCAGAACGGGTCGTCGAGCCAGGCGATCCCGGCGAACCCGGCGGCCCGCAGCATGGCGTTGACCACCCCGAACTCGCCGTTCAGCAGGTAGCGCCAGATGAACGCGGACACGAAGGCCGGCACCGCCCAGGGCAGCACGAGCAGCATCCGGTAGAGCGACCGCAGCCGCAGCGGGCGGTTGAGCAGCAGCGCGAGACCGAGGCCGATGCCCACGTGCAGGGCGACGCACACGACCGTCCACACGATCGTCCAGGCGAGCCGGCCGAGGAACTCGGGCGAGGTGAGGATGGCGGCGTAGTTCTTCAGGCCCACGAACTCGTACGTGGACGGGATGACGTTCATCCCGATCGTGCGGCCCATGTTGGCCTCGGTCGCGTCGGTCAGCGACAGGTAGACGCCACGGGCGAGGGGATAGCCGACCAGCACCAGCGTCACGATGACGACCGGAGCCGTCATCGCCCAGGCGTACCAGTGACGCGACAGGAGGCGCCGCGCCCCGTTGCGGGGCGCGGCCCTTCTCGTCGCGACGACGTCAGCCGTCATCGCCTACAGGCTCCAGCCCTTGAGGATGCCCTGGTATGCGGTGGCGACGTCCTTGAGCATGGGCTCGGTGGTCGTCTGGCCGCCCGCGAGCTTCTGGTAGCCCTCGACCAGCGGCTGGAACAGCGAGGCGGCCTCGGGGATCCAGGGGCGCTCGACGGCCGACTCCATCGGCTTCTGCCACTGGGCGATCTTCGGGTTGGCCGTCGCCTCGGAGGCGCTGTAGGCGGGCTGGCGGGTCGGCAGCAGGCCGAGCTTGCCGGCGATCTTCGCCTGGCTCTCCGCGCTGTCCATGAACTGGACGAACAGGTAGGACGCGTCGAGGTTCTTCGAACCCGCGTAGACGGTGTAGTCGTGGCCGCCGAGCGGCGCGCCCGCCTTCGCCGAGCCGGCCGGGACCGGAGCGACGCCGAAGTTGTCCGGGTCGTCCTTGAACACCTTGCCACCGAGGTTGTCGGCGTTCGACCACGGGCCGTTGAAGATCATCGCGACCTTGCCGTCCTTGAACGCGGTCTCCGCGTTCGTGTAGCTGTCCTGCAGCGCGGGCTTGACGGCGGCGCCGGACGTGATCAGGTCCTCGACGATCTTCACTCCCGCCACGCTCTGCGGGGACGAGATCGTGATCTTCTTGTTCGGTACGTCGACGAAGTTGCCGCCCTCGCCGTAGATGAACGGGAGGAGGAAGTAGGCGTCCACGTTCAGGGCGAGCCCGCCCGCTCCGGTCTTCGACTTGACGTCGAGCGCCGCCTTCTTGAGGTCGGCCATCGTGGCCGGAGGCTCGTCGTAGCCCGCCTTCTTCAGCAGTTCCTTGTTGTACAGCAGGCCGAGGGTGTCGGTCACCTGCGGCACGCCGTACGTCTTGCCGTTGTACTTGCCGCTCGCGGCCGGGACCGGCAGGAACTCCTCGGGCTTGTCGACGGCCGCGGTGCCGTCGAGCGGCGCGAGGTAGCCGAGGGAGGCGAACTCCGCGACCCAGCCGACGTCGGTCCGCAGGACGTCGGGGGCGCCCGACCCCGACTGCGCGGCGGTCTTGAACTTGTCCCGCGCGTCCGCGAACGGCACGTTGACGTACTCGACCTTGATCTTCGGGTACTTGGCCTCGAAGTCCTTGATGAGCTCCTGGAAGACCGGACCCTCGGTCGTGGCGTCCGAGGTGTCCCACCAGGTGACCGTGCCGGACACCTCGGCGGGAGCGGCGCTCCCGGCGGGCGCCGATCCGGCGCCGCCCGAGTCGCCGCCCGAGTCGCCGCCACAGGCCGTGACCGCCAAAGCCAGCGCCGCGGCGACCACCGCGGACGTGAGGGCTCGCCTCATCTGTGTCGCACTCCTTGGTCGGGGGATTTGACCGGAAGGTAACAGGGGGCCACCGGCGATGAAAGGCCTTACAGAAAGTTTCAGCAATTTCGTTACCTTTGACCCCTCCCGGGGTGCGTCAGGGAGGTCACGGCATAACCCTGACACGCGGCTTTAGCAAGGGGAAAGTTTGGAGTAACGGCAAGTTGCAGGCAGATGCCGGATCTTTCACGACACGTATGGACATGAGTGCCCGCGACGCGATGTACTACCTCATCATTTACATCGGCGGCTGGGGATCCGGGCTCTCCTGCCCGGGAGGAACGAGCTTGCAATGAGCACCGTCGTCCTCGACAACGTGACGAAGATCTACCCGGGGGGGTACCTCGCGGTCGACCGCATGAACCTGCGTGCGGACGAGGGCGAGCTTCTTGTCCTGCTCGGCCCGTCGGGCTGCGGCAAGTCCACGCTGCTGCGCATGATCGCGGGACTGGAGGAGATCACCTCCGGCGACCTGTGGCTGGGCGGGCAGCTCGCGAACCACCTCGCCCCCCGGGACCGGGACGTGGCGATGGTGTTCCAGAACGGCGCCCTCTATCCGCACCGGACGGTGCGCGGCAACCTGTCGTTCCCGTTGGAGATCGCCAAAGCCGACCCCGCCGCGGCCAAACAGCGGGTCGTCGAGCTGTCGCGGGCGCTGCACATCGACGAGACGCTGGACCGGCGTCCGGGCACGCTCTCCGGCGGACAGCGCCAGCGCGTCGCCATGGGCCGCGCGATCGTGCGCCAGCCCTCCCTCTTCCTCATGGACGAGCCGCTGTCCAACCTCGACGCCGGCATGCGCACCGAGTTGCGCATGGAGATCTCGTCACTGGTGCGAGCGCTCGGGGTCACCACCATCTACGTGACGCACGACCAGGTCGAGGCGCTGACCCTGGCCGACCGTATCGCGATCATGAACAGGGGCGTGCTGCAGGACCTCGGCACCCCTGCCCAGGTCTACAACGACCCGGCGACCGCCTTCACCGCCGCGTTCCTCAACTCCCAGCAGCTCAACCTGCTGGCGGCGACCGTGCGCACCCCGCAGAACAAGTTCATCATGCTCGACTTCGGCCCCCATCAGATCACCATGCCATGGACCGATCCACGCGCGTACGCGGTCTCGCAGCACACCGGCATGCAGATCATCGTGGGCATCCGGCCGGACGGGCTCGTCCCGGTGCCGGAGAAGACCGAGGGCCCGACCTTCTTCGGCCGGGTCAGGACGCTGGAGTACCACGGCCACGAGTGGCTGGCCTACCTGGAGGCCGGGATCCCCGCCGTCACCGCGCCGGAGCCGCCGGACCGCCGCCAGATGAACGGCACCAACGGCGGCGGCAGGGCGCGGTCGATGATGCGCCGCCTGCTGAACGGATCGCCGGCGCCGGAGGAGGAGGAACCGCCGCCGATCTCGACGTCGTCGGGCACGCACCGGCGCGCCGACCTGATCGTCCGGCTGGGCAACCGGCCGGTGTGGCGCGCGGGCGAGCATGGCCGGGTCGCCGTCGACGTCTCCCGCCTCATGCTCTTCACCATGGACGGCAACCGCATCGACCCGCCCCGCCGCTGACACCGCCCGCCGTCCCGGCCTGCGGGCCGGGGCTCACACCGTACGGCTGACGCCGCCGGCCAGCACCGAGACGATCCCCACCAGCCGGACGATCTTGTCGACCTCCGCCCGGTGGAAGGCCGGGCCCTGGGATCTGGCCACCACCAGGTGGACGGTGCCCATCGGCACGCTGACCAGGTGCAGGTCGCCCTCCTCGAACGCCGTGGCGCGCAGCGGGGTCAACTCGGCCGCCGGCACCGACTCGGGCGCCTGCCAGCTTCCGTGGACGACCGCGCCGCCGGTCGAGTCGACGGTCACCGCCCACTCCGCGCTGACCAGGTCGGCCACCGCGTCCACGAGGGTGACGTACGCGCGGTCGGGGTCGCCGGCGACGTGGCCGAGGAGGTCGTAGTCGAGACTCGCGCCGGGCACCTCCCGGGTCGGCCACACGCCCTCCACCCGCGTGCCGGGCACCACTCCGATGCGGTCGCGCAGCTCGGCGGGCTCGAACACCCCCGACCAGGAGACGGTGAAGTCGTCCACGGCCCGGCCCGCCTCCCGTTCCAGCACGGTGACCTGCAGGATGTCGGCGCCCATCACCCCGAACGCCCGCGCCACCTGGCCGAGCACCCCCGGCCGGTCGGGGAGCGAGACCCTCAGCCGCAGCAACATCCCCACCACCTCCTCCTCCATCCGCGCCGGGCGACGCGACACCAACAGTGTCGGACACAGGTTTCACGCCTGTTACGGCGGCGGGTCACGAGGCGACTGGAATGTTTCTGGAAATTTCAGCAAATGCTTGCACCAACGTGGTCAGGACAGTAGCTTCCGGGCCATGGTGACCCCCCAGCACCGGCGCGGGCGCGCGCCCCTCGCGGCACTCTCGGCCACGGCACTGGCCGCCGCGCTCCTCGCCGCCCCTCCCGCCACCGCCTCCGCCACCACGTCCCTCACCACGTCCCCCACCGCCGCGCCGCCGGACGCCGAGCTCGCCCGGGACGCGCTCCGCGTGGACCTGTCCCGGGAGCGCCTCTACTTCGTGATGACCGACCGGTTCGCCAACGGCGACGCCTCCAACGACCGCGGCGGGCTGACCGGCGACCGGCTGACGACCGGGTTCGATCCCGCCGACAAGGGCTTCTACCAGGGCGGCGACCTCGCCGGGCTGATCTCCAGGCTCGACTACGTCAAGGGCCTCGGCAGCACGGCCATCTGGCTCACGCCGTCGTTCAAGAACCGTCCCGTGCAGGGCACCGGGGCAGAGGCCAGCGCCGGCTACCACGGCTACTGGATCACCGACTTCACCGCGATCGACCCGCACCTCGGCACCAACGCGCAGATGAAGAGCCTCGTCAAGGAGGCGCACAAGCGCGGCATGAAGGTGTTCTTCGACATCATCACCAACCACACCGCCGACCTCGTCGACTACGCCGAGAAGACGTACGGCTATCGCGGCAAGGCCGCCTATCCCTACGTGGACGCCTCCGGCCGCGTCTTCGACGACCGCGACTACGCCCTGCGCGACGACTTCCCGAAGGTCACCGCGAAGTCCTTCCCGTACACGCCGGTGGTGCGGGCGAGGTCGAAGGTGCCGTCCTGGCTGAACGACCCGACGATGTACCACAACCGGGGCGACTCGACCTTCTCCGGCGAGAGCTCCGAGTACGGCGACTTCTCCGGCCTCGACGACCTGTGGACCGAGCGTCCCGAGGTCGTCAAGGGCATGACGGACATCTACCGGACGTGGGTGAAGGAGACCGGGATCGACGGTTTCCGCATCGACACCGCAAAGCAGGTGAACCTGGAGTTCTGGCAGCGCTTCGCGCCCGCGCTGCACACGTACGCGGCCAGGCTCGGCAACGACAGGTTCTTCATGTTCGGTGAGGTCTACACGTCCGATCCGGCCGTGGAGAGCCGATACTCGACCACGGGCACGCTCGACGCCACGCTCGACTTCGGCTTCCAGGAGGCGGCCCGCTCCTACGCGGCCGGCGGCGACGCCGCGGGCCTGAGCAGGCTGTACGCGGCCGACGACTACTTCACCGACGCCGACTCCAACGCCGCGTCGCTGCCGACGTTCCTCGGCAACCACGACATGGGCCGCATCGGCTACTTCCTGAAGCAGGCCGCCCCGTCGGCCGGTGACGCCGCCCTGCTCGCCCGCGACCGCCTCGCCCACCAGCTCATGTATCTCACCCGCGGCCAGCCGGTGGTCTACTACGGCGACGAGCAGGGCTTCACCGGCGACGGCGGCGACAAGGACGCCCGGCAGACCATGTTCGCCTCGAAGACCGCCGACTACCTCGACGACGACCTCATCGGCACCACCGCCACCCACGCCGCGGACAACTACGTCACCACCCACCCGCTCTACACCTCGATCGCCGAACTGGCCCGGCTCCGCGACCGCTATCCCGCGCTGGCGGACGGCGCGCAGATCGAACGGCTGGCCGACGGCGGTGTGTACGCGTTCTCCCGGCTCGGCGCCAGGGAGCGGGTCGAGTTCGTGGTGGCGCTCAACAGCGGCACGGCCGCCAGAGCCGTCCAGATCCCCACGTACTCGGCCGGAGCCTCCTTCACCCAGGTGTACGGGGGCACGCAGGCGATCACCAGCGCGGCGGACGGAAGGCTGGCCGTGACCGTGCCGCCGCTGACGGCCGTCGTCTTCCGCGCGGACAGGGCCCTCGCCGCTCCGGCGGCGGCTCCGCGGATCTCCCTCACGCTGCCGGGGACGGCACTGCGCGGAACCGCCGGCGACGGCCGCGTGCCGATCTCGGCGGAGGTGCCCGACGGCGGCTTCGCCCAGGTCACGTTCGCCGTCAAGGCGGGCGACGCGCCGTGGCGGGTGCTCGGCACCGACGACGCGCCCAACGGCCGCGTCTACCGGGTGTTCCACGACCTGACCGGCGTGCCGGAGGGCACCCCTCTCACGTACAGGGCCGTGGTGAAGGACGCGGCGGGCCGGTACGCGGGCGCCACGGCGGCCGCGACCGCCGGACCGGAGCCGGCCGGGGAGGAGCCGGGCGCGGTGAAGCGCGACCACCTGGTGGTCCACTACCGGCGCGACGGCGGCGACTACGACGGCTGGGGCCTGCACGCCTGGGGCGACATCGACCAGACGGTCGAGTGGGGCTCGCCGGTCGCCTTCGAGGGCGAGGACGCCTTCGGCCGCTTCGCCTGGCTCAAGCTGAAGCCGGGGGCCACCGAGGTCGGCCTGATCACCCACAAGGGCGACACCAAGGACCAGGGCGACCGGATGGTCAATCCGGCCCGTACGGGCGAGGTGTGGCTCACCGAGGGGAAGCCCGGGGTTTACGCCTCCCGGGCCGCCGCCCAGGGCTACGCCACGATCCGCTACCACCGCCCCGACGGCGCGTACGACGGCTGGGGCCTGCACCTGTGGGGCGACGCGCTCGCCGACGGCGCGGGCACCGAGTGGGCCTCGCCGCGCCCGCCGGACGGCACGGACGCCTTCGGGGCCTTCTGGCGGGTGCCGCTGAAGGACGCGGACGCGCCGCTGAACTACATCGTGCACAAGGGCGACACGAAGGACCCCGGGCCGGACCAGTCGTTCGTCCCCGCCCGGCAGCCCGAGGCGTACGTCAACGCGGGCGAGAACGCGGTCCACGCGAGCGCGGCGGCGGCCCGGCACGTCGCGGTGCTGCACTATCACCGGGCCGACGGCGACTACGACGGCTGGGGCCTGCACTTCTGGGGCGACGCGGCCGGGTCGGTCGAGTGGGGCGACCCGCTGAAACCGGCCGGGAAGGACCTCTTCGGGGTGTACTTCGAGGTGCCGCTCAAGGAGGGCGCGCGGTCGCTCGGCTGGATCGTCCACAAGGGCGACGTCAAGGACCAGCAGGCCGACCAGTCGCTCGACCTCGCGATAACCGGCAACGAGGCGTGGAAACTGTCAGGTGTGGACGGATACCTGCTGCCGCAACCGCCGGCCTCCGGAGCGGACGCCGACCTGTCGAAGGCCACGGCCCAGTGGATCGACCGCGACACGGTGGCCTGGAAGGGCGAGGTCGCGGCGGCGAACCACTACGCGCTGGCCTACTCCCCCAAGGGCGACATCGCGTACGAGAAGGGTGATCTCACCGGCGACGTCCACCTGATCCGGCTGGCCCCCGGGCAGTTCAGCGACGCGCAGAAGGCCGCCTGGCCGCACCTGGCGGCGTACGGCGCGCTGAAGGTGGACCCGCGCGACGCCGGTCTCGTGCGCGACGCGCTGCGCGGTCAGGTCGTGGCGGTCGAGCGCGGGCCCTCGGGCGCGCTGCTGACCGCCACCGGCGCGCAGATCCCCGGCGTGCTCGACGACCTGTACGCCGCGGCCGCCAGGGCCCCTCTGGGGCCGACCGGCGGCGGCGCGCTGTCGGTGTGGGCGCCGACGGCCCGCACCGTCGAACTGGCCCTCTACGACGGCCCGTCGGCCGGCCGCCGGACGGTTCACCCGATGCGCAGGGACGACGCCACCGGCGTGTGGTCCGTCGCCGGCCCGCCGTCCTGGCGGGGCAGGTACTACACTTACCTCGTCACCGTCTACGCCCCGGCCGCCGGGAAGATCGTGACGAACGAGGTGACCGACCCCTACAGCCTGTCGGTGTCGGCCGGGTCGGGGCGCAGCCAGATCGTGGACCTGGACGACCGGGCGCTGCGGCCGGACGGCTGGACGGCGCTGCGCAAGCCCCCGGCGGTGCGGCAGGACCGGGCGTCGATCTACGAACTGCACGTGCGCGACTTCTCCGCCTCCGACGCCACCGTGCCGGCCGCCGAGCGCGGCACGTACAAGGCGTTCACCGAGACGGGCAGCGCGGGGATGACCGAGTTGCGGAGCCTGGCGAAGGACGGGCTGACCCACGTCCACCTGCTGCCGGTCTTCGACTTCGCGACCGTGCCCGACCTGGCGGCGGATCGCGCCGAGCCGGGCTGCGACCTCGCCGCGCTGCCGCCGGACTCCGACCGCCAGCAGGCGTGCGTCGCGGAGACGGCCGCCAAGGACTCCTTCAACTGGGGGTACGACCCCCTGCACTACACGGTGCCGGAGGGGTCGTACGCGACCCACCCGGACCGGCGGATCAGGGAGTTCCGCGAGATGGTCGCGGGGTTGAACGGCGCGGGGCTGCGGGTGGTCATGGACGTGGTCTACAACCACACGCACGCCGCCGGGCAGGACCCGGGCAGCGTGCTCGACCGCGTCGTACCCGGCTACTACCAGCGGCTCATGGACGACGGCACGGTGGCCACCTCCACCTGCTGCGCGAACACCGCCCCGGAGCACGCGATGATGGGCCGCCTCGTGGTCGACTCGATCGTCACCTGGGCGCGGCAGTACAAGGTCGACGGGTTCCGGTTCGACCTGATGGGTCATCACCCCAAGGCGAACATCCTCGCCGTGCGGAAGGCGCTCGACGCGCTGACGCCGGACAGGGACGGCGTGGACGGCAGGTCGATCATCCTGTACGGCGAGGGCTGGGACTTCGGCGAGGTCGCGGGTGGCGCCAGGTTCGAGCAGGCCACGCAGGCCGCCATGGCCGGGACCGGGATCGGCACCTTCAACGACCGGCTGCGCGACGCGGTGCGCGGCGGTTCGCCGTTCGACGCCGACCCGGGCGTCCAGGGCTTCGGCTCCGGCCTCGCGGACCG
Organism: Microbispora sp. H10885; assembly: GCF_014161415.1. Lineage (NCBI taxonomy): Bacteria > Bacillati > Actinomycetota > Actinomycetes > Streptosporangiales > Streptosporangiaceae > Microbispora > Microbispora sp. H10885. The sequence goes on from NZ_JABBWY010000006.1 coordinate 55,932, forward strand.
GCCCGGCGACCGGCTCGCGCACTACGAGGACCTGATCAGGCTCGGGCTCGCGGGCAACCTGCGCGACTTCACGTTCACCGGGTCGTCGGGCACGCCGGTGAAGGGCTCGCAGATCGACTACAACGGCGGCCCCGCGGGATACGCCGCCACGCCGGGCGACGCGGTGACGTACGTGGACGCGCACGACAACGAGACGCTGTTCGACGCTCTGGCGTACAAGCTGCCGCGGGACACCCCGATGGCCGACCGGGTCAGGATGCAGACGCTGTCGCTGGCGACGGCCCTGCTCGGCCAGGGCACGGCGTTCGTCCACGCCGGAAGCGAGCGGCTGCGGTCCAAGTCGCTCGACCGCAACTCCTACGACTCGGGCGACTGGTTCAACCGGCTGCTGTGGGACTGCGAGCGGGGCAACGGCTTCGGGGCCGGCCTGCCGCCCGCGAAGGACAACGAGGCGCGCTGGCCGTACGCGCGGCCGCTGCTGGCCGATCCCGCGCTGCGGCCGGACTGCGCGGCGATCGGGGCGGCCCGGGCCGGGTTCGGCGAGCTGCTGCGGATCAGGTACTCCTCCCCCGCGTTCTCGCTGGGCTCGGCGGCGGCGATCGCCCGGCGGGTGACGTTCCCGCCCTCGGGGACGCCCGGAGTGATCGTCATGCGGATCGACGCCGCCGGCGCCGACCCCGCGGTCAAGGCGCTCTACGTGGTGTTCAACGCCACCGCGCAGGCCGCCGCTCCGGCCGTGCCCGGCGTCAGGGGCGCCCAGGTCGCGCTGCACCCGGTGCAGGCGGCGTCGGCCGACCCGGTGGTGCGCCAGGCGGCGGCCGACCCGGCGAGCGGCGTCCTGCGCGTGCCCGCCCGCACGGTCGCGGTCTTCACCGAGGCGTCCGGTAATGCACCATAAATCCGTCTTTGGATAAGTTTGGTGTTCTATTGCCGCTCTTGCGAGTTTTTCGCGTAATGACCATGGATAGCCTCGGGTGATGCTCGTTCCCAAGCACCCCCGGTCACTCCGAGCCCGGCTGACGCTGATCGCGGCCGGGCTCGCGGCGTGCCTGCTGATCCCGATCGCGGTCGTGCTCAACGTGCTCGTGCGGCACGCGGTCGCCGAAGGGATCTGGAACGAGAGCCTGGACACCGCGAGCCGCGTCGCGGCCTCGGTCCGCGACGGCAGCCTGACCAATCCGGTGGCGACCGGCGGCAACGGCATCGACCTGGTGGAGGTGGTCAGCTCCGACGGCCGGGTGATCGCCAGCAGCGCGGGAGCCGACGGCGTCCACCGGCTGAGCCCGTTACACCCCGCCGCCGACGGCGACGTGACCCAGACGACCTCCTGCGCCCCCCACGGCCGCGACTGCCTGTACGTGACGGTGGTTCGCGTCTTCCCCGGCCCCGGCTCCGACTTCGTCTACGCGGGCCGCGCCGCCCCGGCGGTCCTCACCAGCCCCCTGGGCCTGCCGTCGCTGCTCCTGCTGGCCCTGATGCTCGCCGCGCTCTCGGGATGGGCCGCCTGGAAGACGGCCGGCCGCGTGCTGCGCCCGGTCGAGGCCATCCGGTCGGAGCTCGCGGGGATCAGCGGGAAGAACCCCGGCTCGCGGGTGCCCGAGCCGCCCGGCGACGACGAGATCGCCCGCCTCGCCAGGACCGCCAACGACGCGCTGGCCCGGCTCGACACCTCGATCCAGCGGCAGCGGCAGTTCGCCGCCGACGCCTCGCACGAACTGCTCACCCCCATCTGCGGGATCCGCGCCCAGCTGGAGAGCGCGCGGCTGCATCCCGAGGACACCCCCGAGGCGGTCCTCGCGGCGCTGCGCGACACCGAGCGCCTGGAGGCGATCGTCTCCGACCTGCTCCTGCTCGCCCGCATCCCCACGGTCCCCGAGACCGCGAGGGAGGAGGTCGACCTGTCGCATCTGGTCGTCGCCGAGGTCGACCGGCGGCCGGGCCGGTTGCCGACCCAGCTGCACGAGACGCCGGGGGTGATCATCTGGGGCATGCGCCGGCACCTCGCCCGGGTGGTGGCCAACCTGCTCGACAACGCCGAGCGGCACGCGCTGACCGGGGTGTCCGTGTGCGTCGAGCGGGCGGGTGACGAGGCGGTCCTGTGCGTGCGCAACGACGGCGGGTGCATCCCGGAGGCGGACCAGGAACGGATCTTCGAACGGTTCTACCGGACCGACGCGGCGCGCAGCCGCAGCCGGGGCGGCACCGGCCTCGGCCTGGCCATCGCCCGCGAGGTCGTGGAGGCCCACGGAGGGTCGATCCGGGTGGAGAACGTCGAGGACGGCGTGCGGTTCGTGCTGCGGCTGCCGCTGGCGCCCGACCAGCCGGACGGGCCGCCGGGACCCGGCGGCCAGGACGCGCGGCCGGACGGCGAGGACGCGCGGCCGGACGGCGAGGACGCGCGGCCGGACGGCCGGGACCGGCGGCCCGGAGGCGAGGACACCCAAAGTTAAGACCGGCGCCCCTGCGCGTTCAGCCGGGCAACCCCCAACGGGACAACCTGCTGGCTAGTTTTCTCGACACCCCGCCCCCCAGGACCCCCGGGGTTCCCGATGTCGCAGGTGAAGGAGTCACTCGTGCGAGTGCTGGCAGTCGTCCCCGCCAGAGGTGGTTCGGTGGGCGTCCCGCTGAAGAACCTGGAGAAGGTGGGCGGCATTCCGCTCGTGGCCCGCGCGGTCGACGCCTGCCTGCGCGCCGAGCTCGTGGACGAGGTGGTCGTCAGCACCGACCACGACCTGATCGCCCGGGCGGCCGAGGACGCCGGGGCCCGCGTGGTGCGCCGCCCCGCCGACCTCAGCGGCCCGACCGCCTCCAGCGAGTCGGCCGTGCTGCACGCCCTGTCCGAGACGCCGGGCGAGGACCCGGAGATCGTCGTCCTCGTCCAGTGCACCAGCGCGTTCATCGACCCCCGCGACCTCGACGCGGCCGTGGGCAGGGTGCTCGGCGGCGAGGCCGACTCGGTCTTCTCCGGCGTCGAGACCTACGAGTTCGTCTGGACCGGCGCCGGGCACGGGGTGAACCACGACCCGGCCGTGCGCCCGCGCCGCCAGGACCGCGAGCCCCACTTCCGGGAGACCGGCGCGTTCTACGTGATGCGTACGGCGGGCCTGCGCGAGCGCGGCCACCGGTTCTTCGGCACCGTCGCGGTCCAGCCGGTGCCGAGCCGGCACGCGGTCGAGATCGACGTCCCGGAGGATCTGGAGATCGCCCGGGCGCTCGCCCCGTTCGTGGACGAGCCGCTGCCCATCGACGTGGACGCGGTCGTCACCGACTTCGACGGCGTGCACACCGACGACCGCGCGTTCGTCGACTCCGAGGGCCGGGAGATGGTCGCCGTCAGCCGCTCCGACGGCATGGGGATCGCGCTGCTGCGCCGCGCCGGGGTGAAGACGCTCGTGCTGTCCACCGAGCGCAACCCGGTCGTCGCCGCCCGCGCCGCCAAGCTCGGTGTGCCGGTGGTGCAGGGCCTCGGCGCCAAGGACGCCGCGCTGCGCGCGTGGCTCGCCGCCGAGGGGCTGGACCCCGAGCGGGTCGCCTACGTCGGCAACGACGTCAACGACCTGTCCTGCATGGCGATGGTCGGCTGGCCGGTCGCGGTGCCCGACGCCCACCCCCGGGTGCGCGCCGCCGCCCGCGTCGTGCTGTCGGCCCCCGGCGGAGCTGGAGCGGTGCGCGAACTGTCCGACCGGGTGCTCGCCGCCCGCCCGGCCGCCGCCCTCGAACCCGCCCCCGAGACGGTCCCCGCCCCCGTTCTCCCGGCGTACGGCGCGGCCCCGCTCGCGGAGCCCCGGCCGGTGCGGATCGGCAGGTCGCTGGTCGGGCCCGGGCAGCCGGTCTACGTGATCGGCGAGATCGGCATCAACCACAACGGCGACGTGGAGATCGCGCGCAGGCTGATCGACGTGGCCGCCGACGCCGGCTGCCAGGCGGTCAAGTTCCAGAAGCGGACGCCGGAGATCTGCGTGCCGCTGGAGCAGCGCGACCAGATCCGGCAGACGCCGTGGGGCGAGATGACCTACATGGAGTACAAGCTCCGCACCGAGTTCGGCGCCGACGAGTACGCCCACATCGCCAAGTACTGCGAGGAGCGCGGCGTCGACTGGTTCGCCTCGCCCTGGGACGTGCCGTCGGTGGAGTTCCTGGAGAACATGGACGTCGTCGCGCACAAGGTGGCCTCGGCCTCGGTGACCGACCACGAACTGCTCCGGGCGCTGGCGGCCACCCGCAAGCCGGTCATCCTGTCCACCGGCATGTCGACGATCGAGGAGATCGACGCCGCGGTGGAGATCCTCGGCACCGAGCGCCTGGTGATGATGCACGCCACCTCCACCTACCCGCTGCCTCCGGAGGAGGCCAATCTCCGCATGATCACCACGCTGCGGCAGCGGTACGGCGTGCCGGTCGGCTACTCGGGGCACGAGCGCGGGCTGCAGATCTCGCTGGCGGCCGTGACGCTGGGCGCGGTCACCGTCGAGCGGCACATCACGCTCGACCGCACGATGTGGGGTTCCGACCACGCCGCCTCGCTGGAGCCGAGCGGCCTGGAGCACCTCGTCCGCGACATCCGGATCATCGAGGAGTCCCTCGGGGACGGCGTCAAGCGGGTCTACCCCGGTGAGGAGGCCCCGCGGGCCCGCCTGCGCCGGGTCACGGCGTGATCACCCTTTCCGTGATCGTGCCCGTCAGGGACGGCGAGGCGTACCTCGGTGACGCCTTGGCGTCCCTGGCGCGCAACCGGACGCGCGAGTTCGAGACCGAGGTCGTCGTCGTCGACGACGGCTCGGCCGACGCGACGGCGGACGTCGCCGAGGACTTCCGGCGCGACCTGCCGGGGCTCTCGCTCGTCCGCAACGCGGTGCCGCTGGGGCTCGCCGACGCGCGCAACACCGGGCTGAAGCTGGCCTCCGGCCGGTACGTCACCTTCCTCGACGGCGACGACTGGCTCGCGCCGGGCTACCTGCCCCGGCTGGTCGCGGCGATCGAGGGGCTGGGCTGCGACTTCGTCCGGGTGGACCACGTGCAGGCCGAGGGCCGCAAACGGGAGACGCACCGGGCGCCGCAGCCGCGCCGCGGGGTGGTGCTCGACCCGCGCGAGAGCATCCTGCCGGCCGGGCTCAAGACCATGGTCGACTACCCCTACGCCTGGGCCGGGATCTACCGGCGCGAGCTGGGCGACCTGCTGGCGTTCCCCTCGGGCCTGCACACCGCCGAGGACCGCCCGTGGATCTGGCGGCTGCACCGGCTGGCCCGGTCGTACGCCGTGGTGTCCCTCGCCGGGCTGTTCTACCGGCGGGGGCTCCCGGCCTCGCTCACCCAGATCGGCGACGAGCGGCAGCTGCACTTCTTCGACGCCTACGACATCGTGCTGGACGAGGCCGAGCCGCGCTACCTGCCCAAGGCGGCCCGCAACCTCTGCGCGCTGCTCGCCCACCACGCCGAGCTGGCCGAACGGTTCACCCCGGCCGTACGGGCCCGGTTCGACGAGCGGGCGCGGGCGGCGCTCGCCCGGCTGCCGCGCGAGACGCTGACCGAGGCGCTCGGCGGCCTGGAGCCCGAGCGGGCCGCCCTGCTCGGCCCCTACCTTCCCGGAGGCCCGAGTGCCTGACCCGACGCTGTTCTACGCCTCCACGCTGTTCGGCGCGATGACGCTCGCCGCGGCGATCGACGAGGGACGGTTCGGCGGCGGGCCCAGGGTCCTGCTGGTGTCGAACAACGCGGCGATCCCGGAGGTGACCCCGGCGCCGGACGAGGCGCCGGGGTTCGCCGCGTTGCGCGGGGCGTTCGACCGCGTGCTGTCCTGGAACGAGATCATCGCGCCGCTGCACCCGTCGGACTGGAAGCCCCGCTCGATCGAGACTCCCATGCTCGGCCGCCTGCTGCGCGACCTGCTGGGGGAACCCGGCGAGCTGGTCCTGGAGTCGATCGCGGTGCCGCCGGCGCGGACGCTCGCGGGCCTGGTGAAGGACTGCCCGATCACCGTCTACTCCGACGGGCTGATGAGCTACGGGCCCACCCGCGACCCGCTGCCGCAGGAGATCGCCGGCCGGATCGGCCGGCTGCTCCACCTCGATCTCGTCCCGGGTTTGGCCCCCCTGCTGCTGGCCGAGCACGGCGTGCCGGCCGAGGCGCTGGCGGACGCGTCGTTCACGCGGGTGACGGGCCGGGTCGCGGAGGCGGCGGAGGCGGCCCCCCGCGCCGAGGCGATGATCCTCGGGCAGTACCTGTCCTCGCTGGGCCTGCTCACCGCCGCCGAGGAGGCCGGGCTGCACGAGCGGATGCTGCGCGGCCTGGCGGCGCGCGGCCACCGCACCGTGCTGTTCAAGCCGCACCCCGCGGCCGGGCGGCGGCACGCCCGCGAGCTGCGGCCGGTCGCCGCGGAGCTGGGCGTCGAGCTCCGGGTGGCGCCGGAGACGACGCCCGCCGAGGCGTGCTTCGCCGCGCACCGCCCCGACCTGGTCGCCGGGTGCTTCTCCACCGCGCTGGTGACCGCGCGGCGGCTGTTCGGACTGCCGGTCGCGGCCGCCGGAACCGGCCTCGTGCTCGAACGGCTCACGCCGTACGAGAACAGCAACCGGATCCCGGCGACGATCGTGGACGCGACGCTGCCCCGGCTGGAGGCCGACGGCACGATCGCCGAGCCGCCCGCCCTGGACCTGCCCGCCCTGGTCGGGGCGGTCGGCTACTGCATGCAGAGCGCGGCGCACCCCGGGCTGCGGGAGGCCGCGGCGGTCTACGTGCGCGACCACGGCCCGGCACGCTACTTCAAGAAGCGCAGGCTGGAGGCGCTGGGCCTGATCGAGCCCCCGCCTCCCCCGCCCGCGCAGCCGGCCTCACGCCTGCGCCGCCTGCTCACCCGCTGAGCGCCGGCGGGTCGTGGGGGGTGCGGATGAGGAGGATCGCGTGCGCCTCCTCGCCGCCGAGGGCCGCGTAGACATGGGGGACGTCCGCGGCCCACGAGATGTGCTCCCCCGCGGCGGCGGTCAGCGGCGTGGCGGCGGGGCCCGTCCTGATCGTCCCCTGGACGACCGAGAGGTGCTCGGTGACGCCGGGCGGGTGCGCGGGCGAGGTCTGCTCGACCCCGGCGAGTATCCGCAGCCGGAGCATCTCGTAGGTCGCGCCCGGCTCCCGGAACACCTCCAGCAGGGTGGAGACGACGGCCGCGCCCCGCACCGGCGAGGCCGCGCCGGCCGGAGCGCCGGGGTCCAGCGTCAGCGCGCTCATCGGGACCGACAACGCGCCCGCGATCGCGTACATCGTCTCCAGCGTGGGGTTGCGGGTCCCGTGCTCGAGCCCGGACACGGTGGCCTTGCCGACGCCTGCCCGGCGGGCGAGCTCCGACAGCGACAGCCCGCGTGCCTCCCGCAGCCCGCGCAGCCGCCGCCCGATGGCCGGGTCGAACCGGCTTGTCCCGTCTGCACCCACCTGGCTATGGTGACACCTGAAATCGTTCCGTAAACGGAACGCTCGTGGTTGTGGCCGGATTCCAGGGAGGAACGGTGCGGATCCTGCAGCCGGTGCTCGCCGGACTGGTCAGCGCCGTCGTCGGTTACGCCAGCTCGTTCTCCGTCGTCCTCGCCGGCCTTCAGGCCGTCGGGGCCGACCCGCGGCAGGCGGCCTCCGGCCTGCTCGCGCTGTGCGCGGGCATCGCCGTCGCCGCCGCGGTCCTCTCCGTCCGGCACCGGATGCCCATCGCGATCGCGTGGTCCACTCCGGGCGCCGCGCTGCTCGTCGCGACCGGGCAGGTCTCCGGCGGCTACCCGGCGGCGATCGGGGCCTTCGCCGTGTGCGGTGTCCTGACGGTGCTCGCCGGGCTGGTCCCGTGGCTGGCCCGCGGCGTCGCCGCGATCCCGGGCCCCATGGCGGCGGCCATGCTCGCCGGCGTCCTGCTCCCGCTGTGCACCGCCCCGCTCCGCGCGATGGTGGACGTCCCGCTGCTGGCGGGACCGGTCACCCTGACCTGGGCGGTGCTCATGCGGTACGCCCGGCGGTGGGCGGTCGCCGGGGCGCTAGTCGCGGCCGTGGCCGGCCTCGCGATCGGCGGCGCCGCGTTCCCGGCCGCCTCCCTGCGCCCCGAACCGGTGTTCACGATGCCCGCCGTGACCCTGCCGGCCCTCGTCGGCATCGCACTGCCGCTGTTCCTGGTGACCATGGCGGGACAGAACGTGCCCGGGGCGGCCGTTCTGTCGACCTACGGCTATCCGGTGCCGCTGCGCGGCGCACTGGTGACGACGGGACTCGTCAGCACGGCCGCCGCGCCGTTCGGCGGGCACGCCGTCAACCTCGCCGCCATCACCGCCGCCCTGACCGCCGGACCCGACGCCCACCCCGACCCGGCCCGCCGCTGGACCGCCACCCTGGCCCTCGGGGCCGGGCAGCTCACCCTCGGGCTGGGCGCCGCCTTCGCCACCGCGCTCGTCGTGGCCTCACCGCCGGTCCTGGTCACCGCCGTGGCCGGGCTCGCGCTCCTCCCGGCCCTCGCCTCCTCTCTCGCCACCGCCTTCACCGGGACGGAGCGGCGGGAGGCGGCCGCGGTCACCTTCGTCGTCACCGCCTCGACGACCTCCTTCGCGGGCATCGGATCGGCCTTCTGGGGACTGGTCGCCGGATCGCTCGCGCTCCTGCTCACCCGGCGCCGTACGGCACCACGGCCGCCCGAGCAGCCGATGCCGGCCGAGCCCGCGCCGCACGCGGAGACCGGGGCGGCACGCCCGGCTTAGATGACGGGCGTCAAGGGGATCGGGAATCGCCGGCGTGCGGCGCGCCGAGCCGGGCTCTCCGGCGCCACGCCCGCCGGGCGCGGCCGCGAAGTCGTCATCGGCTCCGGGCAGGGGCCATCGGGGCGAAGCCGAGGCCGGCGAGCACGGCCTCGCCGCGCTCGGCATGGGGGCCGCCGGCGAGCACCATGGTCCGTGCGGACTGGTAGCGGCAGCCGGCGGCGTCGAACGCGTCCGCCGTGGCCAGCAGCGCCTCCCGGTCGCCGTCGAGCAGGGCTCCGGCCCGCTCCACGATGGCGCCGGCGACCGGGTTGCCGGCCACGACGGTGCGGGCCTCGGCCAGACGGTGGCGGGCGCCGGGGCTCCCGGCGAGCACGGCGGCCTCGGTGCGGAGCGCGACGTACCAGTGGTGCCAGATCCAGGTGACCCACTTCCACACCTGCCCGGCCTCGGGCGCCATCCGTTCCAGCGCCTCCGGCGCCCGCCCGCGGTGCAGCAGGAGCAACGCGTCGAAGACGGCCCCATAGCCGTAGGTGCCCTCCGGAGGGGTGCCGAGCCGCTCCAGGACCTCCTGCCACTCGCGCCGGGCCCTCCGGTCGTCGCGCAGGCCGTGGATCATCGCCACACCGGCCGCCGCCGGGCGGAGGATCGACAGGGCGGGGCCGCCTGCCCGCCGCCACGCGTCGAGGAACCGGACGCTGCCGGCGAGCACCTCGGCGACGTTGCCCGCCAGCGCGTCGACCATCAGCAGCCGGCAGGTGGCGCGGTGACCGACCTCCGCCAGCGATGGGTGGCCCGCCAGCCGGCGTGCCCATCGGCGGGCGCCCGGCACGTCCCCCGCGCCGAGTCCCGCCTCGGTGACCATGGCGAGCGCGTCGACCAGCTCGTGGGTGCCGGCCGGCGAGATCGGCAGGGACGACAGGAGCGCGATCCGGCGCCGGGCCGTGCCGGCGGCGGCGAACGTGTCCCCGGCCCAGCTCTGCGCGCCGATGAGCGCGTCGAGCGCGGCCGACTCGGCGAGCGGGTCGCCGGTCCGGCGGGCGAGGTCGACCGCGTGCTCGGCGCGCGCGATCGTCTCCGGCACCTCGTTCTCCGACGGTCCCTGGGCGGCGCCGAACGCGTCGGTGAGCACCCCCGCCTCGGCCAGCGCCACCGCGGCCCGCGCGGCCGGATCGTCGCCGGCGCGCTCCCTCGCCTCACGGACCAGCGCGAGCGCCTCCTCCCGGGACGGGAGCCGCACGAAGGTGGTCGAGAACCGGAACGCGACGGTGGCGGCGGTCGCCAGATCGGCGGCGGCGCCGGCACTGTCGCCCGAGCCGCGGGCGGTGTCCGCGGCCGCGCGACGCAGGCGGTACATGTCATCACCGATCGTCCGGCAGCCGGCCGCGGCCGCGGCCTGCCGGAGCATCGACGCCCTGCCGGCGGGGTCGCCCGCGAGTTCGGCCGCCTGCTCGTAGCGCCGCTGGGACTCGCCGGTCAGGTGCCGGGTGAAGGTCAGCTCCGCCAGACGCCGGGCGAGCTCGTACGCGTCCGCGCGGCGCTCCGGCCGGTCGGCCGCCCACGCCAGGGCCGCGCGGAGGTCGTCGGCCGCCAGGTCGAACCGGGCCCGCCAGTCCGCTTGTACGACCGTCAGGCCGGCGGCCTGGGCCAGGCACCAGCGCAGGTGCCGGGACCGGGCGTCGACCAGCTCACCGGCCTCGGCGAGCCGCTCCGTCCCGTACTGGCGGATGGTCTCCAACGCCCGGTATCCGGTCCCGGCCGGGGACGCGGTCACCACCAGCAGGCTCTGCTCGGCGAGCCGGGCCAGGCCGTCGGCGACGATTCCCTCATCGGCCGGACCCTCGTCGACTGTGTCCTCGTCGACTGTGTCCTCGTTGACTATGCCCGTGCCGACCGGGCCTGGCCCGAACCTGACCACCTCCGCGGCCGCCACGGCGGTGAACGGCGCCGTGAACACCGACACCTGCCGGAGCAGCGCCCGGTCGGCCGGCTCCAGCAGGGCGTGGCTCCAGTCCAGCGCCGCCCGCACCGAGCGGTGCCGCTCATCGGCGCGGGAGCCGCCGGTGAGCATCCGCAGCGGGTGGGACAGGGCCGCGGTGATGCCGTCGAGCCCGAGCGTGGGATACCGGGCGGCGGCCAGCTCGATCGCCAGCGCCATTCCGTCCAGCCGCGCGCAGATCGCGGCGATCTGGTCGCGCAGCGGAGGATCCAGCGGCCAGCCGACCGCCGCCGCCCGCTCCATGAACAACGCGACCGCGTCCGACTCGCCGTCGACGGCCAGTGACAGCGGCGGAACCGGATACACCCGCTCGAACGGCACCATCAGCCGGGCCCGGCTGGTCGCCAGCACCGTCACCCGAGGGCACGTCGCCAGCAGCCGCTCCAGAAACAGCGCAGCCCCGTCCGCCACGTGCTCGCAGTTGTCCAGCACCAGCAGCGCGTGACGGTCGGCCAGCGCGGCGACCACGGACTCGGTCATGTCACGGCCGGGCTGCTCACCGAGACCGGCCGCCCCGGCGACCGCGGTCGCGATCATGCCCGGATCGGTGACCGGGACGAGGTCGACGAACCACGCCCCGTCGGAGTACTCGCCGACGGCCTCCCCGGCCACCGCCAGCGCGAGCCGGGTCTTGCCCACTCCCCCAGGGCCGACGGCGGTGACCTGCCGGTGCGCCCTGATCATCTCGGTCAGCTCGGCCCGCTCGCTCGCCCGGCCGACGAACGAGGTCAGCGGGGCCGGCAGGACCGGCGCCGGATGCGAGGGAGCGGCGCCGGCCGCCTCGGGCGCACGCCGGGCGAGCGCCCGCCGATCCGGCACCCGCAGCTTGCGGAGCAGCGAGGAGACATGACTCTCCACGGTCCGCACCGAGAGGCACAGCCGTGCCGCGATCTCGGCGTTGCTGAGATGGGCGCCGACCAGCTCCAGCACCTCGGCTTCCCGAGGCGAGATCTCCGCTTCTGTACCCATTGGCCTCATTTTGGCGTATCCGCGCCGCGTTCCCATCCCCACCGTCCGCGATCCGTGCCGCCGATCCGTGGCCGGTTCCGTGGCCGGTTCCGTGGTCACCACGGATGTGGGCCCACCGGGCTGGAAGAAAGGCTGTGACCACGCACCCAGCGGGTCGACGCGACCCACCACCGAAGGAGTGACCATGACCGACGCCTCCCCCAACGTGATCAGGACCGTGCTGCACCCCGTGTCCGACCTGACCAAGGCCAAGGCGGTGTACGCGGCCCTGCTCGGCATCCCGCCGCAGACCGATTCGCCCTACTACGTCGGCTTCGACGTGGGGGGCCAGCACATCGGACTGGTGCCGGACGGCGGACCGCAGGGCATGACCTCGCCGGTGGCCTACTGGCACGTCCCGGACATCGAGGCGAAGCTGGCCGAGGTGGCCGCCGCGGGGGCCACCGTGAAGGAGGCCGCGCACGACGTGGGGGGCGGCCGCCTGGTGGCCACCGTCACCGACCCCGACGGCAACGTCCTCGGGCTCCTGCAGGACCGGTGAGCACCGGCCTTCCCCTGTCCCATCCGCGGCCCGTCCGCCGCCACGACGCCGAACCCCCCTCGCCCGAAGGACCCGTCATGACCTCTTTCACGTCCGTCACCCTCGAAGTTCCCGACCCCACGGCCGCCGGCGCCTTCTACGACGCCCTCGGTCTGGGCCCGTACGTGAACGTACGCGCCTCGGACGCGCCGGCGGACGGCTTCCGCGGGTTCGCGCTGTCGCTCGTGGCGTCCCAGCCGGGCGACGTCGACGCTCTCGTCGGCGCCGCCCTCGACGCCGGCGCCATGACGCTGAAGCCCGCCGCGAAGGGGTTCTGGGGCTACGGCGGCGTCGTACGCGCCCCGGACGGGACGATCTGCAAGATCGCGACCTCGAACAAGAAGGACACCCGCCCCACCGCCCGGCACGTCGACCAGGTCGCGCTCCTGCTGGGGGTGGCGGACGTCAAGGCCAGCAGGCGCTTCTACGCCGACCGCGGCCTGGCCGTGGCCAAGAGCTTCGGCGGCAGGTACGTCGAGTTCGACACCCCGGCGTCGGCGGTCACGCTGGCGCTCTACCCGCGCCGCGCCCTCGCCAAGGACACCGGCGTCTCCCAGGAAGGCACGGGATCACACCGGATCGTGATCGGCGGCGACGCCGGGCCCTTCACCGACCCGGACGGGTTCGTCTGGGAGGCCGCCTCCGCCTGAGGCGGGCGGCGGGCCCGGACAGCGCCCTTCTGAACGGCGGGAGAGCGGCAGACTTCCGGCCTGCTGCCGCCAGATGTCCGTATCACATACGGCCATATCTAGGCGTTATCTGGCTGGACGGCGTTTCAGCCGCGTTAGGCCGGGAGTCATTCCGACTGTCAAACATCCCCAGTGGACGTTCGCCTCGACGCCACCACTGGGGAACATCATGGATCCCGCCCTCAGCCGCCGCGCTTTCCTCCTCGCCTCCGGAGCGACCGCCTCGGGCCTCGCGCTGGAGATCGCACTTCCCGCCGGCCCCGCCGCCGCCTCGGCCGTGACGCCCTCGGTCACGACCCCCATGACGACGGTCCGCACCGTCGCCAGACCACACGGCACCAGCGGTTACCGCAGGCTGTCCGACGGCCCGGGCTGGCGGCGGGTGACCCGCACCGAACTGGCCGACGCCAAGAAGGACAGAGCCGAACGCCGTACGGTGCTGGCCTGCTTCGTCCAGTTCACCGACCTGCACATCACCGACGCGCAGAACCCGCAGCGCTACGAGTTCCTGCGCGCCGGAGACCTGGGCTCCTGGCGCCCGCAGGAGGCGCTGACCGCCGTCGGCGCCGTCTCACTGATCGAGCAGATCAACGCCCTGGGGCACGGCCCGGCCACCCGGGCGCCGATCGGCTTCGTCATGACCACCGGTGACAACACCGACAACAACTCCCGGATCGAGATGGAGTGGTTCCTCACCGCCATGACCGGCGGCCGCTTCACTCCCAACACCGGCGACCCCGGCGCGTACGAGGGCGTGCAGAACTCCGGCCTGGGCCTCTACTGGCAGCCCGACTCGGGCCTGCGCGACGTCGACAAGCGGGTGGGGTTCCCTCATCTTGACGGCTTCCTGAAGGCGGCCATCCGCGAGGTGAGCAGCCCGGGCCTGGCCGTACCGTGGTACTCCACCATCGGCAACCACGACCAGCTCTTCGGCGGCGCCTATTCCTCGGCCGGCGGTTTCTTCGCCGACCTGGCCACCGGCTCGCGCAAGCTGTTCTCCCTGCCCGCCTCCGAGGCCGGCGCCGTCTACCAGGCGCTGCGCCGGGGCGACCCCACGGGGGCCCGCTTCCGCGCGGCGTGGAAGCGCTACCGGGGCAAGACCCGCACGGTCACCGCCGACGAGCGCCGCGCCCCGCTGAGCCCGCACGCCTACATCGCCGCCCACCTCGACCCGGCGTACACCGGCTCGGGACCCGCCGGCCACGGCTACACCCGCGACAACCTCGACAGCGGCCGGCTGGACTACTCCTTCCGGATCGCCGACGGTGTCGTCGGCATCAGCCTGGACACCACCGACCGCGGCGGCGACTACCGCGGATCGGTCGGCACCCGGCAGCTCGCCTGGCTGGAGCGGACCCTGAAGACCCACGCCGACGACATCGCGCTGATCTTCAGTCACCACCCGAGCTGGGCCATGACGAACCTCACCCCCAACCCGGCCAGGCCCGGCGAGAAGCGCCACAGCGGGCAGGAGCTGCTGGCGGTGCTGAGGAAGCACGGCAACGTGGCCGCCTGGATCAACGGTCACTCCCACCTCAACAAGATCGTTCCGCATGGCGGCCTCTGGGAGATCTCCACCGCCTCCCACGTCGACTACCCCCAACTGGCGAGGGTCGTCGAACTGGCCGACAACCACGACGGGACGCTGTCGCTGTTCACCACGCTGGTGGAGTCGGCCGCGCCGCACCGCACCGACTTCACCGACCTGTCCCAGAGCGGCCTCGCCGCGCTCTATCGGGAGCTCTCGTTCAACTCCCCCGGCATCCGGAGCGGGCTGGCAGGCCTGCCCGGCGACCGCAACACCGAGCTTCTGCTGAAGAAGCGCTGACCGCGCGCGGGCGTACACTGGACGGGCCTACGTGCGCCCCGCACCGCTCACGGCCTCAGCTTGAGCCTCTTCCTCGACGAGCCCGGGAACACGACGACCAGGTGCTCCTCTCCCAGACCGCGGACCCGCACGTGGACACGGACCCGGTAGCGGCCCTTCCCCGCGATCGCCAGGTTCGGCATCGGGGCGCCCGCTCCCACCTCTCCGCCCTCGCCCATCTCCGGCACGGTGAGCCGGCCGCTGCGGCTGACGACCGGCACCTCGTCGACCTGATCCCACCCGGCCGTCCGCCGTGGCGGCGGGGTGCGGAAGGCCTTCACCGTGAGGCACAGGTCGGCGACGTCCTCGACGTGCCCGACGAGCACCGCGCTGCCGGCCACCCCGATGAGGGCGCTGTCGTCGAAGGACTTGTCCGTCGCCCGCTCCGCCGCCTCGCCGGCCGCTTCGTCCTGCGGGTCGTAGACCAGGTAGCCGGGATCGCCGTCGGCGAACAGGAAGTAGTTGGCGGTCGCCTGGACGACGCCCTTCGTCCGGGGCCACGGGTCGCGGCACTCGGCGTTCCGATCGGCGACGTAGGCGTCGTTCGCCGCCTTCGTCTCGGCGGTCGACCGCAGCAGCTCGGGATGGGTCGCGCCGACGATCTCCGGGCAGACGTAGACGAGGTCCCATGGGTCAGCGCCCCAGGCGGGCCGCGCGCTCCCGGCCCGGGTCAGGATCGCCTCCTGTTCCTCGCGGTCCTTCGTTCGGCACAGCGCCCGCCCGTACGCGAGGACCTGTTGGTCGGACATGCTGTCCGGGAACATGGGCGGGACTCCGCCGTCCGTGCTCCGCGCCCGGCACAGGAACGCGGCGTCGCGTTCCGCGGGTTTCAGGTCCCCGAAGCTGGGGCGGTCATAGCAGTTCGCCGACCAGCCGGTGTAGGCGAAGTGCGGGGTCTGCTCCGGGTGGATCATCGCGATGACCGGCAGCAGGGCCACGGCCGCCGCCGCGACGCGGATCATGCGCCGCCGCGCGGGCGGCAGGTCCGCCGGGCGGCCCTCGGTGGGCAGTTCACGGGCGGTCGCCGCGATCCACACGGTGCTGACGAGCCCCAGCGCGTCCATCATGACCGGTATCGCCAGATCGCCGCCGCTGGGAATCATCGCGAAGCGGACGTTGAGCGGGATCACCAGCACGCAGACGCCCACCGACACCCACCCGGCGGCCTGGGTGCCGCGGCTCCACCGGCCGTCGCGCCGCTGCCCGACGAGCGTGACGACGGTCGCCGCCACTCCGCCCAGCATCAGGCCCAGTTCGACGACGCCGCCCGAGCCGAGCTCCGGGAGGTCGAGTTCGTCGAGCAGGTCGTCGGCCATCCCGGCCAGCTCGACCGCGAAGATCGCTCCGGCCGCCGCGCGCAGCACGCGGGACCGCCAGCGGATGACGAGCAGGTAGAGGACGTCGATCGCGGCCCACAGCGCGAGCTGGAATGCCGCGTCGACCGCGTCGGGGAGCAGCGCGATCGGAAACCACAGCACGAGGGCGTACGCCACCGCCAGGTACAGCAGCAGGCGCAGCGCCCTCGCCCGGCGGTCAAGGAGTCCCGGCGCGGGGGCACGCAGGATCAGCCACAGCAGCGCGGCCTTCACCAGGGCGGCCACGAGCAGGGCCGCAGTCGTGGAGGTGCCGAACCCGCCGCGCGCGTAGAACCCCGCGAAGGCCGGCGGCGACCATTCGACGGCCACCCAGAGCCAGGCGTCGCCCAGCACCAGGCCCACGGCCGCCGCCGCGAGGACCAGGCCTGCCGATCCGATCCTGAGGATCCGCCAGAGACTGTCCGGAAGCACGGGACGCGATCTTAGTGCGGCACCGCCGTCCCTGCGGACACAGCGGAACCGGCGGTCCCGCGCCGCCGATCAGACTCCAGGATCTTCGTGCGCCGGGGCGGGACGGCTCAGCCCAGGACGATCGTCGTCAGGGCGCGCGGCGCGATCGTCACGCCCTTGCCCCGCAGGGGGATGGGGGCCACCGCGTTGTCCTGGTCGGTCAGGTAGGCCCGGGCCCGGCCGTGGCCCTTGATCTTGTCCCAGGTGACGGGGTCCGTACCCGTGTTGAGGATCTCGACGACGCGGGAACCGTCGGCGTTGCGGAACGCGGAGACCTTCAGGCCGGGGTCGGAGGCCGTCGCCCCGAGCCGCACCGCGCCGGGCCTGATGAACCTGCTGTAGGCGGCCATCGCCCACAGCCGCCGGGACACCTGGTAGGTCTGCGTCGCCGTGTCAATGCGGATGAACGCCCTGGTGGCCCCGCTCGAAGCGCCCAGCCAGTACACGTAGGCGGAGGCGCCGCCGAGCGTCAGCGCGTCGTTCACGGCCTGCGCGACCGTCATGCCGTCCTGGCCGCTGCCGTCGTCCCACTGCTCGTCCCACGTGCTGCCGCCGGGGCCCCACTCCGACATCCACGTGTGGCGGTCCGTCGGCAACGGGGAGGTCGGAGGACTGGCGTAGGAGTGGCCGGTGTGCACCCGCACCCAGCGGGCGGCCTCGGGGTCGGCCTCGATCGCCTCCGTGTATGCCTTGGCCTGGTCCCAGCCGAAGGAGTCGCAGCACGCCACCTTCACGCCCGCGGCCCCGGCCACCGGGCCGAGCACCTTGACGAACCCGGCGGCCTCCTCGGGGGTGAAGCGCATGGACTCGTAGCCGGCCGTCCAGTCGGGCTCGTTCGTGAAGCCCAGGTCGGTGATCCTGACGCCTTCCCGCGCGTAGAACTTCGTGTACTGCACGAGGTAGTTCGCGTAGGCCTGCTGCCACTCCGGCAGCAGCTTGCCGCCGTTCCTCGCGTCGCCGTTGTCCTTCATGTAGCCGGGCGCGCTCCAGGCGTCGGCGAAGAAGCGCCGCACGCCGTACCTCTGGGCGGCCTTGGCCATCCAGACCTGGCTGTTGTCGTCGCCGTCCCAGACGTACCTGGGCGGCGCCGTCGGGCCGCCCGGGTCCTCCGGCTGGATCGAGACCATCTGGTCGTACGGGCTGCCCGCCGGCCGCGCTCCGATGCCGAGCCGGAGAATGCTGAGCCCGGCCCCCTTCTGGCGGCTGAACCACAGATCGAGGATCTCCTGCTGCTTGTCCTCCGGCAGGGCCTTGATCAGCTCGTTGCGCCGGAACGCGGTGGAGACCCCGAACCCGTCGATCTTCTGGTACTTCACGCTGTCGTCGATGTCGATGTCGATGGTGACCGGCGACGCGGCCGCCGGCTGCGCCTGCCCGATCAGCGGAACGGCGAGCAGTGCGGCCGCGAGGACGTGTTTACGCATGGCTACTCCGGTGTCGAGGGGGTTTCCGCGCCTGCACAGGCACCTCGGAATCTGGGCAGGGCCGACGTCATGCGGCCGCGGCGCGGTTGCGGAACGGTCGGTGGGGGCTCGTGCCGAGGGCGACTCCGACGTGTGCGGGACGAACTCCTCTATGGCCGGACAGTCCCGGAACACTCACAGAAATAGCACGCCGAAACGTGTGACTCAATATGCCAGGCCGGATTTCCGAAAATTTCGGCGTAATTCGCCACGGAAAGGGGCGCCCGCCATCCTCCGGCCATTGCCGGCAGGGGGACGGCAGGGACGGTGCGGGTGTTCGGCTCGCCGTCCGAGCCTCCCCCACCGACCCGGGACGGGCGGGACGCACGCGTCGGGGAAATCGGCCTTCTGGGTCAACACCCCTGCTCACCGGCCTGATTGCGGTGTCGCGGGGGCGCGCCTCAGGGTGGCGCCGTGCCGACCACGGTACTCATGATGCTTGACACGTATCTGTAACCTGTCTACACTTCTGAACAGAAACTATCGAATTGGGTTCGAAACTTTTCGACGAGATTGGCCGGATGCGAATTTCCGGAAACCGTGTGACGAATGGTCACGCGGCCTTTTCGCCCTGACGCGGAATATCACCCGGCGTCTTACTACGGCAGTCGCAAATTCCTGGCTGACCGAGACATTTGCTCGGTCGAGGCGGGCACGGCGATGGAACCCGTGGGCACGTGCCGGGCGGCGGCGTCGCCAGCACAGCCGGCGTGTGGCATGACCGGGCGGATGTACGGGTTGCAGGACAGCGGTGAGCAGGCGCCCGATCTCCGGGACGGTCAGCGGGATCAACCTGCGCAGACCAGTGCAGCCGCCGTACACCTCATCGCCGCAGAGGAGACCGTCCGCGTTGCTTACGCGATGCTCGCGTGGTTGGAGTAGCCAACAGCACGATCACCTACCGTCGAGAAAGGCGGTGGTCGCCCGCGTGACGCGCGGGTCGAAGAGAGTTGTCATGTGCCCTCGGCCACGGAGCAGGAGGAGCCGAGCGTTCGGGATGCCGCGTGCGGTCGCTTCGACGAGCGCGGGTGGGACGATGGGATCCCGGGCGCCACCCACGACGAGCGTGGGTGCGGTGATCTCGCCCAGCCGTGCCGTCACATCCCACTCCTGAATGGCTTCGATGAGGGCGACCTCACCGGGGGCTCGCTGTCGGCCGGCGCCGAGCGCGTACATGGCCGCGACGACCACGCGCAGAAGTCCGTGTGCGACCAGGCCGCTGCTGATCCAGGCGGCGGATTTCCCCCGGCGTTCCATCTCGACGCTCCATAGCAGGTCATGTCGTCCGCGGTCGCTGACGCGGCTCGCGGCGACGGAGATGACCAGGCGGTGTACGACTTCGGGGTGGTCCATCGCGAGTTGGAGCGCGGTGACGCCTCCACCGGAGCTACCCATGACGTCGACCGGTTTGCCGAACCGCTCCCGCAGTGCGATGGCGTGCCATCCGGCCAATCGGGCTATGGTCGTGCCGGAAGGCATGTCGATGGGACGGTTGATCAGGTGGACCGTGCGGCCAGATCCGAGCGCGACGGCGCGGGCCGACCGGGCCATGGTTCGCGGGACCCCTTGGGACAGGTCGGCACCTGGACCGAGGCCGGCCAGGAAGACCAGGGGTGCGCCGTTCCCGGTAGCCGCCACGGACAGTCCGTCGTTCAGGCGTTCGCCCTGCATCCGGCCTCCGCCCGTGCGCAGTCGCGTTGTCGCAGACCGAGATCCTAGCCAGTAACGCCGCCACCAGGCACGTTCCCGCTAGTTTCCACCGCCGTACCCGCCTCGACCGAGCTGCAGCCGGAAGAATTCGGCAACTCGGAGGCCGGCGGATGTCGAGAACGCTCCGGCGGCTCCGTCCCCGGCTCGGATCACGACGACGACCCTGGAGGGACCGCTGTGCGAGCGAACGAGATCGCCGAGATTCTGGACCGGCCGATCAGCCGAGAGCTGCTGGCACGCGACGTGACCCGGCTGGCGTACGTGGCCAAGGACGGCACGCCCCGGAACGTCCCGATCGCGTTCACCTGGAACGGTTCGGAGATCGTCATGTGCACCACGAAGAACGCCCCGAAGCTCCCGGCCCTGCGCGAGAACCCGATGGTCGCCCTGACGATCGACACCGAGGTGCATCCGCCCAGGATCCTGCTGATCCGCGGCCGGGCCGAGCTGGACGTCGTCGACGGCATCCCGGACGAGTACCTCCAGATGAACGGCTCGTACGAGATGACGCCCGAGCAGCGCGCCGAGTGGGAGGCCGAGGTCCGCTCGCTCTACGACGGCATGGTCCGGATCGTGCTGACCCCGACCTGGGCCAAGCTGATCGACTTCGAGACGACCCTGCCGAGCGCGATCGAGGAGCTGGTCCGGCAGCGGGCCGAACGTGAGCGCGCCTGACCACGGTCTTCGACGACGCCACGGACGCCGTCAGCGGTGGTGGCCTGTTTCGAGAGGACTGAGCCGAACGTACGAGTGCTCGTAGGCTGCTCGCGCACGTGACGGACAGGAGGCTGAGGTGGCCGGAACGACCCCGACCGAGACGACGCTGCCCGAGGTGATGACCGAGCTGGCCGAGCTCGAGGACCCGAGGGCGCGCGAGGTGAACGAGAGACACGGCGACGATCACGGTGTGAACCTCGGCAAGCTGCGCGCGCTCGCGAAGCGGCTGAAGACGCAGCAGGAACTCGCGTGCCGGCTCTGGGAGACGGATGACACCGCGGCGCGGTTGCTGGCGATCCTGATCTGCCGTCCGAAGGCGTTCGAGCGTGACCAGCTGGATGGCATGCTGCGCGAGGCGCGTGCCCCCAAGGTGCACGACTGGCTCGTGAACTACGTGGTGAAGAAGAACCCGCACGCCGAAGAGCTGCGCCTGGCCTGGTCCGCCGATCCGGATCCCGTGGTCGCGAGTGCCGGCTGGGCGCTGACCACCGAACGCGTGACGAAGAGGCCCGAGGGCCTCGACCTCGCAGGGCTGCTCGACGTCATCGAAGCGGAGATGAAGAACGCCCCTGATCGCCTGCAGTGGGCGATGAACCACTGTCTGGCGCAGATCGGGATCGAGCACGCCGAGCATCGTGCCCGGGCGATCGACATCGGCGAGCGCCTGGAGGTGCTCAAGGACTACCCGACTCCCCCGGGCTGCACCTCTCCGTACGCGCCGATCTGGATCACCGAACTCGTACGCCGGCAGCACTAGAAATAGGAAGGTCCCACTCACACCCGCGCCGCCTGATACTCCAGCCGTCGATGACGATCTCGCGCGTGGGCTGGTGGCGGAGATGCCCGATAAACAGGTCCGCCGTGGCTGAAGTCACCGGTTCTGGTTGCCGCGGGTCACGCGATCGACCCCGAGGTGCATCCGCCCAGGATCCTGCTGATCCGCGGCCGGGCCGAGCTGGACGTCGTCGACGGCATCCCGGACGAGTACCTCCAGATGAACGGCTCGTACGAGATGACACCCGAGCAGCGCGCCGAGTGGGAGGCCGAGGTCCGCTCGCTCTACGACGGCATGGTCCGGATCGTGCTGACCCCGACCTGGGCCAAGCTGATCGACTTCGAGACGACCCTGCCGAGCGCGGTCGAGGAGCTGGTCCGGCAGCGGGCCGAACGTGAGCGCGCCTGACCACGGTCCCGACGTTCCCCATTGACAATCGATCCCGCGCGGGCGCATCTTGTCAGTGACAAGTTCAGTTCATCGAGGTGAGTAGGAAGGGCCCGGCCACCCCTTGCCGGTCTGAGCCTCATTCGGACGGTCCCGGCGAACAACGCCTGTCTCCGAACGCGCGGCGATTTCCGATGTCGGCCTTTCATTCGTGACACACCGTCGCCTGTCAACCGGGAAGCTCACATGACCCGAATCGCCGCCGTCCGCGGTGCCCTTCCCCAACACCGTTACCCGCAGTCGGAGATCACCGACGCGTTCGCGCAGGTGTGCCTTCCGCGGGGAGGCAGCCGCCGGCTGCTCGACCGGCTGCACGCCTCCGCCCGGGTCGAGCACCGCAGCCTCGTGCTGCCGCTGGAGCGGTACGTCAAGCTCGACGGCTTCGGGGCGGCCAACGACAGGTTCATCGAGGCGGCCGTCGACCTCGGGGCCGAAGTGCTGAGCGATGCGCTCGACGCCGCCGGGCTGACACCGGGCGACGTCGACATGATCATGTTCACGACGGCGACCGGGATCGCCCTGCCCTCGGTCGAAGCGAGGGTGGCGAACCGGCTCGGGATGCGTCCCGACGCCAAGCGGATTCCGATGTTCGGCCTCGCCTGCCTCGGCGGCGTTTCGGGTATCGCACGCCTGCACGACTACCTGCGCGGATGGCCGGACCACGTCGCCGTGCTCCTCTCAGTGGAACTGTGCTCCCTCACCGTGCAGCGGGAGGACCCCTCCCCGGCCAACCTCGTCGCCAGCGGCCTCTTCGGGGACGGCGCCGCCGCGGTCGTGGCCTGCGGGCCCGGCAGAACGGACACGGACGCGCGGCGCGCCCCCGGTCCGACCGTCGTCGCCAGCCGCAGCCGCCTCTACCCGGACTCCGAGCAGGTGATGGCATGGAACGTCTCCGACAGCGGCTTCCGCATCGTGCTCGACCCCGGCATTCCCGGCATCGTCCGCGCCCACCTCAGGGAGGACGTGCACCGCTTCCTGAGCGACCACGGCCTGTCGGCGCGGGACGTGACCGCCTGGGTGTGCCACGCGGGCGGCCCGAAGATCCTCCAGGCGGTCGCGGAGACTCTCGGCCTTCCCGACGGCGCCCTCGACCTCACCTGGCGGTCCCTGGCGGAGGCGGGAAACCTCTCGTCCTCATCCGTGCTCCACGTCCTGAGAGACACCCTGGCCCTGCGGCCCCCGGAGCCGGGCACGCCGGGGTTGCTCATCGCGCTGGGTCCCGGCTTCTCGTCCGAACTCGTCCTCGTGCGCTGGTAGCGCGCGGCTGCCTCCACGTCGGCGTTCTCATCGCACCGGTAGGTATGAGTGGTCACCACGGTCATGTACGCGATCCCGGCATTCCTCCTGCTCGTAGTGGCCGAGGCGGTGTCGTACCGGTTCCTGCCCGGCGACGACGAGCGCGGCTACGACATCCGCGACACGGCGACGAGCATGTTCATGGGACTGGTCAACCAGCTGATCGACTTTCCCTGGCACATCCTGGCCGTCCTCGCCTACGCGGGCCTGTACGAGGTGGCGCCCCGGCACCTCTCCGCCGCTTCGGGGTGGACATGGGTGCTGCTGTTCTTCGCCGAGGACCTGACCTACTACTGGTTCCACCGGTCGCACCACCGGATCCGCCTCCTGTGGGCCAGCCACGTGGTCCACCACTCCAGCCGGTACTTCAACCTGTCGACCGCGCTGCGGCAGAGCTGGACGACGCCGATGACCTCCCTGCCTTTCTGGCTCCCCCTGGCGCTGCTGGGCGTCCCGCCCTGGATGATCTTCCTGCAGAAGTCGGTGAGCCTGCTCTACCAGTTCTTCCTGCACACCGAGCGGGTGGACAGGCTGTGGGCGCCCGTCGAAGCGGTCTTCAACACGCCCTCCCACCACCGCGTGCACCACGGCTCGAACGACGTCTATCTGGACCGTAACTACGGCGGGATCCTCATCGTGTGGGACCGCCTCTTCGGCACCTTCAGATCCGAGGACCGGCGAGTCGTCTACGGGCTCACCGAGGACGTCGAAAGTCACAACCCCATTCGGGTGGCCTTCGGGGAGTTCGCGCGTCTGTGGCGGGACGTCCGTACGGCGGACCACTGGCGCGACCGTCTCGGGCACCTCTTCGGCCCGCCCGGCTGGATTCCGGAGAAGCGGGGCTGACATGCACCTCCTCGGATCGAATGGGAAGAAGGCGGCGAGTTGAGCGAGGAGCGGCCACGTGTCGTCGTCACCGGGCTCGGCGCGGTGACGCCGCTCGGCGCGGACGTGGCGTCGACCTGGTCGGCACTTCTCGAGGGGCGGTCGGGCATCCGTGCGCTCACCGAGGACTGGGCCGGCTCCATCCCGGTGAGGATCGCCGGTGTGGCGGCCGTCGATCCCGCCGGGCTGCTCTCCGCGTCCGAGGCCAGAAGAATGGACCGGGGCGAGCAGCTCGCCCTGGTCGCCGCCCGCGAGGCCTGGCGGGACGCGGGCGCCCCGGAGGTCGACCCGGCGCGGCTCGGCGTCGTCGTCGGCAGCGGCGTGGGCGGCATCACCACGATCCTGTCGGCGTACGAGACGGTCAGGGAGCGGGGATGGCGGACGCTGTCGCCCTTCACCGTGCCCATGCTCATGCCGAACGGCGCGGCCGGGTGGATCGGGATCGAACTCGGCGCCCAGGCCGGCGTGCACGCCACGGTCAGCGCCTGTTCCTCCGGCGCGGAGTCCGTGGGCTACGCGATCGCGATGATCAGGGAGGGCCGCGCCGACGTGGTCGTCGCAGGCGGCACCGAGGCGGCCATCCATCCGATGAGCCTGAGCGCGTTCGCCGCCATGCGGGCCGTGTCGACCCGCAATCACGAACCGCAGCGGGCGTCCCGGCCGTTCGACAGGGGCCGTGACGGGTTCGTCCTCGGCGAGGGCGCGGGCATCGTGGTGCTGGAGTCGGAGAAGCACGCGCGGGCCCGCGGCGCGAGAACCTACGCCGTGGCCGCCGGAGCGGGCTACTCCGCCGACGCCCACCACATCGCGCAGCCCGAGCCCACCGGTGCGGGTGTCCGGCTCGCCCTGCGGCGCGCGCTGGAGGGCGCCGGCCTGACCGGCGCCGACGTGCGGCACATCAACGCCCACGCCACCTCGACCCCGGCCGGCGACGTCGTCGAGACCGTCGCGATCAAGGAGACGATCGGGACGCATCCACTGGTGACCGCGACCAAGTCGATGACCGGTCATCTGCTGGGCGGCGCGGGCGCCGTCGAGTCCATCTTCACGGTGCTGGCGCTGCACGAACGCGTCGTCCCTGCGACCATCAACCTGGACGAACCGGACGACGGCGTGGAGGTGGACGTCGTCCGCGGGCGGCCGCGCCCCCTGCCCGGCGGGCAGATCGCCGGGCTCAACCACTCCTTCGGGTTCGGCGGTCACAACGTCGCCGTGGTGTTCACGACCCTATGAGCGGCCCGGCCGCCGTGTTCCCGGCGGCCGGGCCTCGTCAGGAACGGGCCAGGCTGAAGCGCCCGCTCCCGCTCTTCTGTATCACGATCACGGCATGGGCGCCGGTCACGCCCGGCGTGACGGTGAGGCGTTCGGCCGCGCTCGGTCCCTTGGTGTAGGCGCCTTTCGCGTCGGCTCTCGGCCTCGCCCACCTGGTGGCGCTGGGCGCCATCACGAAGACGTCAAGGTCCTGACCGTCCAGCGGGGTGACGGTGAACGTCACCGGGACGCCGGCCGTGAGGTCCGCCGTGCGGATCTCGACGACGTCGGCCGACTCCATGGACAGCTCGGTGGAACTTCCCGGCGCGAGCGACCCCTCCGACTCGGCGAACTCGACGAGGTAGGAATCCCCGGCGGAGAGCGTCGACACGCGGGGCAGGTGGGTCCTCGGACCGGACGTGGCGTCGACCGCGATGAAGTCCGGCTGATCGCTGCGGGGCATCCAGCTCGAGACCACGTCCCCGCCGGTCGCACTGGCGGCCTTGTACAGGGAAAGGCTGGTGTCGTTGGCCGGGTCGCCCACGTGGAGCGCGGCCACCACAGACCAAGTGGGCCGTGTTGTGGTGAAGGAGAAGTCGCCGCCCCAGAAACTCGGACGGTTGAGCTCGACCCTGTCCAGCAGGGGTTCGTAGAACACGTCGTCTACGGTGTTCTGGAAGAGGGCGGCCAGCACGTTGGACTTCCCTCCCGCCGTCGGCACCGCGGGCAGCAGGGCGTTCTTGAACTCGCCCACGGTGTTCGGCTTGCTCGCCCGGACAACCGAGACGATCTTCTCCGGTCCCTCGGAGGACAGGTCCCAGTAGATCTCGTTCCTCGGGTCGCCGTCGGCGAGGTCCATCAACGCGCCGGCCACCCGGCCCTCGATGTCGGGCCCGATCGACCCCTCCCAGCCGGGGCTGCCCCACGTGGGGCTCTCCAGCTCGATCGACCCGTCCAGCGGTCCCCAGCGGTAGTGGGTCTCCCCGTACGTCTGGACCGCCAGCCAGTCGGCCCACCCTTCCGTCCAGGCGCACCCCTCTGAACTCGCGCTCAGGATGAAGTGCGAGTTGCACGAGGGAGTCGGCGGATACGCATCCGAGTAGACGTAATCCATGATGAAGTGGCCGAGTTCATGGGACACCGTCATCTTTTCGAGCTGCTCGGTCGCGCTCAGGTGGATGGTGTCGTCCGGGAGCGTGTAGTGAGCGTCCGCGATCGTGACGTCGGGGGCCCACAGAATCACCGCCTGGCGGCAGGGTGCCGCGCCGGCGACCCAGCAGCCGCCGGGGTTCCCGGCCCAGCCCGTGTACGCCTTCCAGGTGGCGTGCGCGGCCGTGAAGATCCGGAACGCGCCCTCGTCCGTGCTGCCGGGCGGGGAGAGGTAGTTGACGATTTCTCTTCCGCCCTGCTCGACATCCGCGACGACCGGCGTCTGGAACGTGTAGAGGCCCCTGGTCCTCGGATCCTCGACCGACCAGTAGTCGCTGAAGGACAGCCCCTTCACGTAGACGTCCTGACCACCGCTCTCGTCGCCGTCGCTCCCGTCGAAGCACAGCTCGTAGTCGCCCTGGTCGTCGGTCTCGCCTCTGGCGAGCAGGTCGTCGCCGCCCTCGGCGTCCCGGTCGAACGCCTGCAGCCTGAGCCGGGGCACGCCCTGGAAGGGGCCCTCCGCCGTCACGTGGCTGACCCTGCCCTGCACACAGGTGTCGGCCTCCGCCGCGTCCACCGCCGCGTCCTCTGTCGTGGGCGGAGGGGTGGCGGTCGCGGGCCGCGCCATGCCGAAGAAGGACCTCTCCTCGCCGACGGTGACGTAGGCCAGCGCTTCGTTGCCCGGCCCTGGCCGCCCGTCGGAGACGTGGACGTTGACCGCGGCCGGGCCGGGCTCGGTGGCCGTCACCGTGCCGACGTACGTCACCCGCTCGTTCCTCCGCATCGGGCCGGTACGGCTCGCGCGGTCCAGCCTGCTGCGCCCGATCGTCGCGGGGCCACGGCTCGTTCCGTCGGGCGGGCGCACCCAGCGCAGGTTCCCGGGCAGGTCCGTCACGACCCGTACGTCCGCCGCCTTCTCCCTGGATGAGACCGTGACGGTCAGCGTGGCGGTCTCCCCCACGGCGGGGGCCCGGTCGAGGGCCGCGGTGACGGCGAAGCAGGTGCCGGGCACGCACCGCTCCGCCGCGGCGCCTCCGGGCCCGGTCTCCGCCCGGGCCGCCACCGCTCCGATGGAAAGGCCGGTGACCAGCAGTACCACCGCCGGCAGACGACGTGTCATCGACGAGTTCCCTTCTCAGCCCGGACAGGCCACGGGCGAGTCGACATGTTCTTGATCCCCGGTGCGGTTGGGGATCAGGTGCGGGTCAGGGTGAGGTCTCCGTCGCCGCTCTTCTTGACCACGATGACCGCGTAGTCGCCGGGCACCTTCGGGTCCGCGATGGTGATCCGTTCGGCCTTCCCCGGCCCTCCGGTCGAGGAGCGGCGGGCTGCGGAGCGCGCGAGCCCCCACGCCGTGGAGTTCGGAGCCATCACATAGAGGTCGATGTCCTGCCCGTTCTGGGGCGTGACAGTGAACGTCACAAACGCGCCCAGATCAATCGGAGTCGTACGGATCTCCACCAACTGGTCGGCGGGCATCGTGAACGTCTGAGGGGTTCCCCTCTCCAGGTCGCCCGGGGGCGCCACTGCACTTTGCAGCACGTACTCCCGGAGATCGACACCGGAGCTCACCCGACTCGCGAAGATCTGGTCGATGAGGGTGGGCTGCACGGCGACAAAATCCGGATCCGGGCCGAGCCCCTGCGAACTCCTGACCGTCGAACCCCCTTCCAAGGGGTTCACCTCAAGGGTGACGTCTCCGCTGCCCGCCCCGGAGGTGGCCGCGGCCACCACCGACCATCTGCCCGTGGTGGAGGAGAAGACCGACTGCAGCGGAACGTTGGCGAGCCGGCGCACGGTCGTGCGGTCGTCGAGGTCCTCCGTCCGGCTGCCGCGGATCGTGTTCTGGAACGCCACGGACTCCGCGAGGGCCTGGTCCTCCGGCTTCAGCCCGGCGAGGAACTGGGCGAAGGTGTCCGCGGGCGCCTTCCTGAAGGCCGCCACGACCCCGTGGGTTCCTATACTCCCGGTGTCCCAGATCTCCTCATGATTGTCGGCCAGGTCGAGGAGAGCGGCGGTCACCCGGCCCTCGACGTCGGGTCCGTCGTCCCAGCCCGCGCTGAACCACGTCGGGCTCTCGACGTCGACCGTGCCGTCGGTGGGCTTCCACCGTATGTGCGTGCCTCCGTACGTCTGGACGGAGATCCAGTGGGCCCATCCCTCGACCCACGCGCAGGACTCGGTCGACCGGCCGGTTACGTAGTGCACGAAGCAGGCAGGATCTCTCGGTGGCAGGTGACCGTAGGTGTAGTCCATGATGAAATGACCCAGCTCATGGGCGACCGTCATCTTCTCCAGGCCGACCGACGCGTCCAGATCGATCTGGAAACGGCAGGGGTCGAAATAGCAGTAGCTCGACGTGACGACCCTGGTAGGCGCCCATCTGAAGGTCACCGTCCGGCAGACCGCCTCGCCGGGTTTCCAGCAGTCGTTATCCGGCTGCTGGAGTTGCCTGATGTAGAAGTCCCACGTGTCGTGGGCGGCCGCCATGATCCGTAGCAGGTCCTCCACGGGAGTTCCGGGCGGGGCCGTGACGTCGACGGTCCTGTCATCGCCCGGGGGAATGTCCTTGTGTACCGAACCATTGGCCCAATAGACGTTGTCGTTGTCCGTCGGATCCACGATCCGCCAGTAGCGCCCCTCTGTGAGCACTTGGACGTCGACGTCCTGCCCAGTCCCGTTCTCTTCGGTACCGGTGAAGCAGATTCTGTAGTTACCGGCGTCGTCGGTCAGGGTCACCCCGAGTTTGTCGTATTCGGCGCCGCCGGCGTCGACATCCCACGCCTCCACGAGTATCGAGGGTGTCCCCCTGACAACACCGTCCAGGGTGACGTGCGTGACGTGCCCGTGCACGCAGGTGTCGCCGGCCAGGGACGCCGTCTGCACCAAGGGTTGCGCCCGCGTGTGCGGCTTGGCCGAGCCCGGGGGCATCCCGAATATCGACGACTCGGCGCCGATGGTGAGGTAGGCGAGTCCTTCGCTGCCCGGACCGGGCCGTCCGTCCCCGGCCTGCACGCGGATCGAGGCGGGACCGGGCGCGACCGCCGTGACCACCCCCTCGTACCGCACCCGCGCACCCTTCCGGGCCCGTTCCGTACGGCTCGCGCGGTCCACCCGGCTGCGGCCGATCGTCGCCGCCCTGCGGTCGAGCCCGGCGGGCGGGCGCACCCAGCGCAGCGTCTCGGGCAACTCGATGGTCGTCGTGGCGTCCGGCAGGTCCTCCTTCGCGGTGACCTCCACCGTGAGCGTCGCGGTCTGCCCCACGGCAGGGGCGCGGTCCAGCCTGACGCTGACCGTGAAGCAGTCCCCGGGATCACACGAGGGTGTCCTCGCGGGGGCCGCGTGGGCCGGGGCCGCGACGAGTCCCGCCGCGACCAGGGCGGTGGCGGCCAGGGCGGCCGCCGTCAGTCGGCGTGACATCCAAATCTCCTGATCAGCTCGCGCAGGCGACGGGCGAGTCGAAGTGCCCCGGTGAGGTGGGATAGGGGGAGCCGTTGTCGTTGGCGGGGATCGCCAGCTCCCGCGCGCCGGACGCGTCGCCCGCGCTCCGGCCCGCGCCCGCGCCCCAGGCCACCTTGGCCAGGAAGTCGCGCATCGCGGGCGAGTGCTGGCGGACGATGTTGTGCCCGCCGTTGGCCGGTCCGCAGTGGGTGTACAGGTTGAACGAGCCGTTCCAGTCGATCATCTTGTCGCCCGGGTTGGGCCCGTTCGCGGTCCGGTCGCCCTGCAGCACGTCCCGGTCCGCGCCGCCGTACTGCCAGTCGACGCCTTGGTGGTGCTGGTCGTCGGCCGGCGAGGCGTTGTCCTTGCCGGTCATCCGGAACCACAGGCACGGGTCGACGACGGTGGTCAGTTCGCCGTCGGGCATGCGGCCGGGGGCGCACTCGTCCGGATAGGAGCCGCGCGGGTTGTAGTCGAGCAGGTCGGCCCCCGCGCCGCCGAACACGTGGTCGACGAAGCGGTCGCCGGTGCCCCGGGCGGCCGGGTCGAAGGCGCCGCCGCCGAGGCAGTCGGCGGTCGCCGCGTCCAGGACGGGGTCGCAGCCCTTGCCGCCCCAGACGACGTCCGCACCGTCGTCGCCGAAGACCTCGTCGCCGCCGCTGTCGCCGTTGATAAGGTCGTCGCCCGCGCCGCCGTGCATGCTGTCACGGCCCGGCCCGCCGCGCATGCGGTCGTCGCCGCCCTTGGCGAATCCGTCGTACGGCATGGCCGCGCTCACCCAGGCGTCGCCGTCCGCGTCGTGCAGCAGGTCGGTACGGCGGTCGTAGGAGCCGGCCGGGAAGCCGTGGTAGGTCTCCTTCGGCGGCGCGTTGAGGCTGACGGTGAAGCCGAGCCGCTGCGCGTCCCCGGCGTCGATGCGCTCGTCGACCACGCCGCCGCGGTCGCCGAGCATGGCGTCCTCGCCCTCGCCGCCGTCCATCTCGTCGTCGCCGAGCTCGCCGAACAGGTCGTCGTCGCCCGCGCCGCCGTCCAGCCGGTCGTCACCGTCCTGCCCCCACAGCCCGTCGTCGTCCGCGTCGCCGTACAGGCGGTCGGCGCCGAAGGAGCCTTCCGGCTCGCACGCCGGCTGGGCCTGCGTGCAGAACCGGGTGGACCCGCCGGGCAGCGCGGGGTCGTGGGTGCGGCTGCGGGTGGCGTCGGCGGGCGCCTGGCCCGCCGCGTAGCGCTCGGTGTAGACGCGCTCGGTGTTCCCGGTCAGGGTGCGGACGAGGGAGCCGTTGTCGCCGAGCAGGACGTCGGCGCCGCCGCCGCCCTCGATCGCGTCGCCCTTGTCGGCCGCGCCCGGCTTGGCCGAGCCGCCGATGAGGTCGTCCTGGCCGGGAGCGGCGTCGTCGCCCTCCAGTTCGGCGGTCCCGCTCGCGACCCCCTTCCAGCCGGGGTCGGCGAGTGGCTCGCCGGCTGTCCGGGTCGACTCCGCCGACAGCGGGAGATCGCCGCGGATCCGGTCGGCGCCACCGCCGCCCTCGATATAGTCGCCCTGGCCGCCGCCGGAGATCTGGTCGTCGCCGTCCTGCCCCCACAGCACGTCCACGCCCGAGCCGCCGGAGACGCGGTCGTCCCCCGAGCCCTCGGCCAGGAGCTTCACCGCCCGCGGGGTCATCGGCGCACCGGCCGAGCCGAGGCGGACCGTCGCCTGTGTGGGAGTGCCCGCCAGTGTCACCGCCGCGTTGTCGCCCGTGACCACGTCGTCGCCGGGGCCGCCGAACAACGCGTCGGCGGCGTCGTCCGCCGCCGCGTGCGAGCCGCCCACGATGTCGTCGTCGCCCTGGTCGCCCTCGGCCCAGTCGACGCCGGCGCCGCCCTCCGCGTAGTCGTCGCCCTCCTGGCCGCGCAGCCGGTCGGGGCCGCCCTGGCCGAAGATCGCGTCGTTGCCCGCGCCGCCGTCGGCGACGTCCGCGCCGGAGCCGCCCGCCAGCGGCTCCACCCGGTGAGTGCGCAGCTGGCCGGGTCGTACGGCGACGGAGGTGGCCGCGCCGGACGTGCTCAGGACGGCGTTGTCACCGGCGATCACGTCCGGTCCGTCACCGCCGAGCAGGGTGTCGCCCGCGTCGGGGTGCGGCCCGGAGCCGCCGCCGACGAGTTCGTCCTCACCGGCTTCGCCGAGCACCTGGTCGGCCCCGTTGCCGCCCTCCAGGTGGTCGTCGCCGGCGTCGCCGTGCACCTCGTCGGCCCCGATCCCGCCGAAGGCGGTGTCGGCGTCGGCGCCACCGTGGATCACGTCGGGCCCACCGGCCTCCTCCGGTGTGCCGTCCAGGTCGGACGGGCCGCCGGCGTCGCCGTTGTCGCCGACCAGCCGGTCGGCTCCGGCGTCGCCGTAGAGCGTGTCACCCGCGTCGGCCCGGCCGGCCGTGCGGCTGCCGCCGACGACCAGGTCGTCGCCGAGGCCGCCGAACGCGGTGTCCTCGCCGGCCTCGCCCGCGACCACGTCGTCCTGCGCTCCGCCGTACAGGGTGTCGTCGCCGGCGCCGCCGGTCACCTCGTCGGCTCCGTCGTCGCCGTAGGCGATGTCGTCGCCCGGGCCGCCGCCGACGTCGTCGTCGCCCGCTCCGCCGTACAGGGTGTCGTCGCCCTTCTCACCGCACACGCGGTCCCGGCCGCCACCGGCCTCGACCCGGTCGGCTCCCCCGCCGGCCGAGACGGTCTCCGTGCCGGCGCCGCCGAGGACGAGGTCGCGGCCGTCGCCGTCCGCCTCGGCGTCGGTGCAGGGCTCGTCACGGGCCCTGTCGCCGAAGATCGTGGCGCCGCCGTCGCCGCCCACGATGTGGTCGTCGCCGTCGCCGCCGGCCAGCAGCTTGACCGAGGGCTCCACGCCCGCGGGCAGCGGCAGGTGCCGTACCTGCCGCGCGGGGCCGTACTCGTCGCGGCCCTGCGCCTCGCTCACGTCGGACGGCTCGGCGATCAACCAGTCGTCGCCGGGGCCCCCGAAGATCTCGTCCTTGCCGTGACCGCCCGCGAGGACGTCCTCGCCGCCGCCGCCCAGGATCCGTACGGTCTCGCCGGGACGGGAACGCCCGGCGACCAGGTCGACGGCCCCGCCGCCGTACACCCTGTCGGCGCCCGCGCCGGTGTCGACGTAGTTCGGCCCCGAGTCCGCGGGTCCCGGCGCGTCGGGCCCGAACTCCTCCCGCGGTCCGGTGTAGATCTCGTCGGCGGCGGAACCACCGGTGAGGGTGTCGCCGCCGGGCCCTCCGACCAGCAGGCTCGGCTGGGCGCGGAAGCGCGGCGACGGGTCGGAGGCGGCCAGCGGGCTGTCGGAGGCGACCCCGACGGTGTCGTCTCCTCCGTTGCCGTACAGCCGGTTCTCACCGAGTCCGGCGGCGATCCGGTCGTCGCCGTCACCCGGGGCGTCGGCCGGCGCGCCGGGCGGGCCGTCGGCGTTCCAGTCGGCGACCTCCGCGTTCCCGACCTTCCGGACGGCGGGGGTCAGGCGCCCGTCACCGGCCACCCAGCCGCCCGCGCCGCCCACCGTCAGGTAGTCGTCGCCGGGACCGCCGGCGACGACGACCACCGTCTTGCCCTGCTCGTCGTACCGGTCGCCGCTGGTGATCTGGTCGTCGCCCTTGCCGCCGTCCGCCACGGTGCTGCCGGACCCGGCGAGGATCATGTCGTCGCCGTCGCCGCCGAAGGCGACGATCTTCCGGTCGAACGGGTACGGCGCTCCGGACGCGTCGGCGTACCCCTGGAAGACCAGTTTGAGGTTTCCCGTGGCGCCGCGGCCGTCGGCCAGCACCCGGTCGAGGCCCGCCGTGTGGTGCTCCTCGCGGACGCCGAGCGCGCTCACCACGAAGCCCTCGTCGCCGGGGAGCTGGCTGACGGTCCACTGCTCGGCGTCGTCGCCCGGCTTGGCGGTGCTGCCTCCCCTGGCGCCGCGCATCGGGCCGATGTGCAGCACCAGCGCTTCGCCGCTGACGGTGGCGAGCTTGGGCGGGGCCTCGTCGCATTTCGGCTTCGCCGAGAAGTCGAGCAGCGTGGCCTCGACGATCGTCCAGTCGAAGCGCTTTTTGAAGATCGAGATGCCGATCTCCACCCACGCCTTCAGGTACACCTTCAGCTTGCCGTCCATGGTGAACAGGCAGAGCGGGTTGCGCAGCAGGATCCCGGAGAACTCGTAGAACCTGAACTTGCCGTCGTTGGTCGGGTCGGCCCAGTTCATCGAGATGCCGAGGGAGATCCCTCCGCTCACTCCGGCCTTGACGAGCAGCACGTCGACCGCCGCCCCGGCCTCGAGGCGGCCGGACAAGGTGATCGCCGGCAGGGGGCGGCCCCGCTCGTCGGCGGTCCTCAGGTACAGGCTGTCGAGGACCTGGAGGTCGGCCTTGCCCTGCTCGATCGCCTTGCGGACGCCGTAGGTGTCGAAGCCCGCCCTGATCCGCGCCTCCACCCCGGCGGTGCCGGAGATGACGACCATGACGGGCGGCGGCGCGTAGACCGGGCCGAAGGACTGGCTGTAGGTGAAGCCCAGACGCAGCGGCCCGGAGTCGTACTCGACCAGTTCGACGTCCCTGCCCATGATCAGGCTGAAGATCGACCGGCCCGCGTTGTCCAGGACCGGGAAGGAGAAGCCGGCCTTCGAGGACTGCCCCATCGGCCCCTGCTCGGCGCCGGCCGTGGCCGTGGCCTTGTCACAGGTTCGTGCGCCCTGGTCGAGCGCCGCCAGGAGGTCCTGCGCCTCGGGGGTCGTGTCCCCGATCAGCGAGTCCGCCACGTCCGGCGAGTTCTGCGTGACGAGCGCCCTGTCGCCGGCCACCGTGAAACCGCCCAGGGGGATGTGCAGCTCGCCCCGGCAGTCGGGCAGGGAGGTGACCAGCTTGGTGATCTCGACCATGCGCTCGACGAACTGCGTCGAGCTGTTCCCGCCCAGGGTGTTGAACTTCTTGGCGATCGTCATCAGGTTCACGTCGCCGCCGCCCGCCGCCCGGCTCAGGTCCGACAGCACCGGGATGGGCGCGTACAGCTGGTCGATCACCGGCCTGACCGGGTCGGTGACCCGCTTCACCTGGGTCACCACCGGGCCGAGGACGCTGCGGAAGAAGTCGCCGGCCTCCAGGTTCACGTTTGTGAAGGCGATGTGCAGGTCGGCAGGGTCGGGGCCGCCGGCCTTGGTGAGGTCCCAGTCGAGGGTGAAGTCGCCGAACAGCCCGGGGAGCATCGGCGAACCGGGCGTCACGGTGAAGCGCCAGTCGACGGCGGTCTTGGCCTTCAGCGAGGTCTCGACCAGGTCCCCGGCGTCGGCCAGCTGCCCGAGGCCGATCTTGCCGACCGGCTTGAGCCCGACGGTGAAGGTGCCGGCGAACAGGTCCGCAGACCGCGGCGTGCGGTTCTTCAGGGTGACGTCGAGGATGGCCAGCTTGGCGTTGATCTCCTCGGGCAGCGCGATGTTCACGCCGATGCCCGCCTGCGGCCGATTGTCCTGGCCGGCGTCGATGTAGAAGCCGTTGGTCCGGTCCAGCCCGATCGTGGCCTTCACGTGCCAGCCGAGCCTGGCCTGCACGCCCTTGCCCGGGCCCTGGCGCAGCGCGAGACCGGGGATGCCGATGTTCAGCCGCCGTTCCAGGCTCGCGCAGCCCTCGACACAGCCCTGCTGGGGGTCCACGGTGCCCTTGCCGATGTCGACCGTGAATGTGACCCCGGTCAGCTCGGAGCCCTTCGCCGCGTCGCACGCCGTCGGCTCCGGCGCCTGCACACAGGTGATCAGCGGCTGCACGCCGGGGCCGACCTTGGGGGCCAGCTCGGCGTTGTACCACTCACGCAGGTCCTTGCCGGTCGGCACCCGGCCGCCGTTCGGCAGCTTGGCGATCGCCGCCTTGATCTCCTCACGCTTGGCGCCGACGAAGTCCGCGCCCTGCTGCAGGTCGGCGCCGACCAGAGGCAGCCTGCCGCCGTAGGAAGCCGTGCGCATGCCGGACTCCAGCGCGGTGAGGTACCGGTCGAGGCCGTCGCCCAGGTTGGTCCAGTCCAGTTCCAGCCCGGCGGGCAGCGTGGAGAAGTCGAAGCTGGGGATCTCCAGCCGGTCGATGTCGCCAGGCAGCTTCGCGGTGAGGTCGAACATCTCGGCCAGCGGGGCGACCCTGGGCAGCCGCAGGATGAAGGCGTGCCTGCCGTCCGCGGTGATCGGGCTGCCGTTGAGGTAGGCGGGCAGCACCGCGCACAGCGCCAAGTCGGTCTCGTCGCGCCGGGGGTCGCGGTCGCAGGTGACCGACTCGGTCGTCTCGTTGAGCGACAGGCCGAGCCCGGCGAAGAAGTCGGCCGGCGGCACCGCCTCCTGCGGGTCGCCGTCGTACCGGAGGCTCACGCCGTACGCGAGCCTGGCCTGCAGCGGGTCGTCGCCGGCCTTGCCGACGGAGACGGGCAGCGGGCCGATGTCCGCCTTGACCGTGCCGTCCAGCCGCGCGCTCGCCTCCAGGTCGAGGCCGGAGTCGGTGTCGACGAGCAGGTCCTGGGCGAGGTCGAAGTCGCGCTTGAGCGCGACACGCAGGCCCAGCCGCACCTGCCCGGTGACGGAGGCGTCGAGCGTGCCGGAACCGGAGGCCGCGACCAGGCTGCGCTCCCCGAAGGAGAAGCGCAGCGCCTCGTTCATCGCCGCCTTCTTGTCGTACGCCAGCGACAGCCGCAGCGCGCCGTCGTCGTAGGAGACGCGGACCTGGCCGCCGAGTGCCCTGTTCAGCTCGGCCACCAGCGCCTGCACGGTGTCCGGCGGGGCCGCGGTCAGCCGGTCGATCGCGTCCCTGAGCGGAGAGCGCAGCGCGTACGCGCTCCCCGGCGCGGGAGCGGCCTCGCCGAACTTCGCGGTGAAGGCCAGGGTGTGCTCGGCGCACACCGCCTCGACGGTCATCACGCGGGTGCCGATGACCACGCCGCGCCCGATGTGCGCCTGGGTGAACGTACGCGAGGGATCGGTCACGAAGCCGTGCTCGGTGCCGCAGGCGCCGTCGCCGTACCCGACGCCGGGACCCGAGCCCATCTCCTCGGCGGCGACCAGGTCGGAGATCGACCGGCCGAGGAGCGGCACCCTGGTCGTCATCGCCTTGCCGACCGGGCCGTCGCCCTGGACGTGGTCGAGGTAGCCGGCCAGCGCGCCCAGCGACTTGATCAGCGTGCCGAACAGCGCCTGGGGGTTGTCGGGGTCGAAGGCGAAGCCCTTGACCTTGCCGATCTGGTCGAAGCCGCGGAAGTTCAGCGTGTCCGGCCTGCGGACGTCCGGCATCTCCACGTCGCCGGTCACCCTGCCGCCGAAGAAGTCCGCCATGCCGGGGACGCCCAGGGTCAGCCTGGCCCGGGCGGCGGCGTCCACCTGAGAGGTCAGGACCTCGCCGGGGTTGCCCGCCAGCCGCTCGAACAGCCGTGTCAGCGGCACGTCGCCGATGTCCTTGAGCGCGACCTTCACCACGTCGCCGCCGCTCGCGCCCATCATGGTGAGGTCTCCGGTGACCTGCACGGCCAGGTAGCCGACGACGGCGTTGACGTTGACGGCGCTCCTGACCGACACCTGCGCGCCGAACAGGTCGCGGCCGGTACGCAGCATGACGCGGTCGGCGGACCGGGGAAGCTCGGTCACCACGGTGGAGCTGCCGTCCGGGTTGACGTGCCGGTAGGGGCAGGCCTTCCGCTGCCCGTCCGGCCGGGAGGCGCACGCCTGACCGGTGACCGGGTCACTCAGATCGAGCACGACCGTGGCGGCGGCGTGGTAACCGCGCATGACGCCCGCGACGGCGACGTCCGCGTTGGCCTGGGCGAGGCCCGCGCGGGCCTTGAAGGTGTCGCCGAGGGTGACCTGGCCGATCATGGGATCGGCGGCGGCGATCCGGTAGGCGGTCCCGGCCGCGGGCACCCCGCCGCGCCACCCGTCCCCGGCGAGGGTGACCGTGTCGGCGGTGTTGTCCGCCACCATGCCGCTCGCCGTGCCCGCGGTGACCGTACGGCCGGCGAGCTCACCGGGCGTCCACTTCTGGCCGGTGTGCTTGAGCGTCTTCGCGGTGTAGGCGACGCCGGCGCCCGAGCCGGTGGTGGCCTGTCCGGCCGGGTTGAGCGTCTCGGGTGTGGGGTTGACCGGGCGGTCGACGACGAGCGTGAACGCGATCTTCTTGCCGGCGTCATCGTAGCCCGCGTCGGCGACCTTGATGATCGCTCCGCCGGGCAGGTTCCGCGCCCTGCCGAGCGCGGCGAACATGTCCTGGATCGAGGTGAAGGTGGGCCGGCCGGTGTTCCGGTCGACGTTGCCGGTGACGAACGCGTCGATGGCCTCGGAGACGCGCACCGCGTCGGCCAGGGAGCCGCGCATGAACGGCAGGTCCACATCGCCCTGGTCGCCCCAGCGGGCCCGCTGCACGGCGGTGATAGCGCCGGACAGGTGCGTCAGCCCGTCGAGCAGGTCCTTCGGCGTGAGTGTCTGGAAGCGGCCCAGCCGGTCCAGGTCGGGCCGGCTCACGCTCACCTGCGGCCCGCCCGTCGCGAGGTCGGGCCAGCTCACGCCGACGGTCGCGGTCGCGCCCTCGACCTGGGCGCCGGCGAACGGCTTCGCGGTGACGTGCAGCGCGGCGGTCGCCGAGCCCTTCCTGGTGAAGGCGAAAAGCCCGGACGCCGCTCCGTCCGCTCCCAGCTCGTCCTGGCT
Organism: Microbispora sp. H10885; assembly: GCF_014161415.1. Taxonomy (NCBI): domain Bacteria; kingdom Bacillati; phylum Actinomycetota; class Actinomycetes; order Streptosporangiales; family Streptosporangiaceae; genus Microbispora; species Microbispora sp. H10885. The sequence goes on from NZ_JABBWY010000006.1 coordinate 94,375, forward strand.
CAGCCTGCCGTCGCCGTCGGGGTCCGCGGCGGAGGAGGCGAACGCCGAGGTGAAGGAGAGCGAGGAGGCGGTGGACAGGTCGACGCCGAGGATGCCGAAGGCGGCCGAGGGCGTGGCCCCGGCCGCGAGCCGCCCGTCGGCCTGCACCGTCACCGCGACGTCCCTGCCCAGCCAGGCGGCCTTGGTGGCGGGATCGTAGGCGAAGGGCAGCTTCGCCAACAGCTTCAGGGTGACGTCCACTCCCCCGGAGGTCGTCAGCGAGACCTTGGGCTGGGCGCTGCTGACGGAGATCGGCCTGTCGGCGACCGTCCTGGTCACCTCCAGGGTCAGGTCGAGGCGCCTGACCCCGCCCTGGGTGCTCGCCTTGGCCAGCAGCCGCCCGGCGCGCGGGCCGGAGAGCGGGTACTCGTCCTCCAGATCCTCCAGGCTCGTGAGCCCCTTGAGCTGGTCGTACACCGCCACGTCGAACAGGTCGCCCAGGCCGAGGCCGTCCTCCGCTCCGGGGACGAGCCCGACGAGGGGCAACTGCTCGTTCATCGGGCCCACCGCGCCCAGGCCCCTGCCGAGGGCGGCGAAGCGCTCGACGACCGACAGCAGGGCCGAGGTCTCCGCGTCGGGCTGCGCGGCCGCGGTGGCGGCCTGCGGCACGGCTGTGACCAAGCCCGCCAGCACTCCCAGCGCACACAGGATGCCGACCAATCGCCGCCGTACCACGGGGACCCCCAGGACTTACAGGTGATGTTCCGGGGCTCTGTCTAGCGATGAGGTCTAAAGAACCGGTTGTGGACTCTTGCGGGATCCACCGGGCCGGGCGCCGTGGCTTCGCCGCGCCTTAAGGAAGCCACAAGACAGTCTTGTCATCGTCAAGATTGATCGCCCCGAGCGACCCCCCGCCGGGGCGGACCCTCCGACCCCACAAGGAGTCACGATGTCTCTCCACCACGACGAGACCGTCCTCGAACCCGGCCTCTCCACCAACCACAACGAGACCGTCCTCGAACCCGGCCTCTCCACCAACCACAACGAGACGGTGCTGGCCTGACAACGCCCGACCGGGTCCGGCGAGTAGCCGGGAGCGGTAGCGGGCCTGCCCGTCGAGCGTCCGCCAGGGCACTCGTGACTGCGGAAGGACGAACAGGTGGAGCGGATGCGGTCGCAGGGATTGCTTCCACGTCTGCCCGGTCATGTATGGCTCATCCTCTGCGGCGACGCCGTGTCCGCGGTCGGAGCCGGCCTCACTCTCCCCTTTCTCCTCGTCTACCTGCATGACGTGCGGGGCGTCGAGCTCGGCCCGGCCGGGCTCGTCCTCTCGGCGATCGCGATCGCCGGACTGGTCGGAACCCCTGTAGGCGGGCTGCTCGCGGATCTTCTCGGTCCGCGGCGGCCCGCCGCGGCGGGCCTCGTCCTCGCCGCGGCCGGAACCGCCGGGATGATCGGCGTACGGAGCGCATGGGAGGGCGCGCTGTGGGCCGCGCTCTACGGGTTCGGTGTCGCGATCGCCGAGCCGTGTTTCCAGTCGCTGCTGAGCACCTCGGTTCGCCCGGCCCGCCGCTCGCAGGTGTTCGCGGTGCGGCATGCCCTGCTGAACGTCGGGCTCAGCGCCGGCAGCCTGCTCGCCGCCTTCCTGGTGGACCTCTCCTCGGCGCGGACCTTCGTCACGATATACGTGGCCGACGCGGGCACCTTCCTCACGTTCGCCGTGCTGATCGCCGGAACACCGGGCCGTGGTCGCGCCGCCCCCGGACACGGCGCTCGCCGGGACCGGGGAGCCCGCGCGCGCGATTCCCCGACGGGCGGCGCTCGCGGCGGATACCGGACGATACTCGCCGACCGGCTGCTGCTGCGGATCTGCCTGCTGGTCGCCGTGGTCTTCGTCTGCGGCTACGGCCAGTACTACAGCGCCTACCCGGTCTTCGCCATCCGAAGCGGCGGCCTCGACGCCGCCGCGCTGCAGCTCACCTTCCTGGCCAACACCTGCACGGTCGTTCTCACCCAGCTGTTCGTCCTGCGCCTCGTGACCGGCCGTCGCCGTACCCGCGCGTTCGCCCTGTCGGCCGCGCTCATGGCCCTCGCCTGGCTCACCGTGGTGGGCGCCGCGCATCTCGGCGGCGGCCCGGCCGCCGTCGCGGTGTTCACGGCCGCGATGGTCCTGTTCGCCGCCGGTGAGACGCTCATGGCCCCGAGCGTCCCGGCGATCGTGAACGACCTGGCGTCCGACGACAACCGTGGCAGGTACAACGGGGCCTACAGCTTCGCGCAGACGCTGGGCTACATCGTCGGGCCGGCGGTGGCCGGCGCGATGGTCGGCTCCGGGCGCGGATCCCTGCTCTTCCTGGCCCTGGCCCTGGCGCTCGGCCTCGTGGCCCTGCAGGCGACCAGGCTCGACCGCCTCCTCGCCCCCGCGGCGAACGTCATCGGCGCCGGCCAGGCCGACGCCGCCGACACCGACGCCGAACACGCGGGCCATGGCGCCTGATCCCCGGGGACACAGTGCCATCCCGGGCGCCACCCCGTTCGACACCGGCGGCGACACCGGCGGCGACACCGCGCCGGAGGCCCTGCTGTCGGCGGCCGGGCGGTACCGCCGGCTCGGACGGCTGGACGAAGCCGAACGCACCCTGGAACGGGCCGTTGAGATCACCCGAGACAGCGAACCGTCCCAGGACGCCCATCTGCGTGCACTCGACGCCCTCGCCGAGCTGCTCCGCTTTCGGGGAAGGTACCGGCGATCGGACGAGATCCTGCGGAGCGCGCTCAGCCTCGCCGAGGAGACGCCGGGAGCGGGCTCTCTCGCGGTCGCGCGGATCTGCAACAGCCTGGGCGTGCTCCACAAGTACACGGGGCGGTTCGAGGAGTCCGAGTCCTTCTATTCACGGGCTCTCGCGATACTCGAAGCAGACCTTGGCGATGAGCACCCGTTCACGGCCACCCTTCACCACAATCTCGGCGGGCTGAACCATGCCCGCGGGACCCACGCTCAGGGGGAGCCGTTCGCCCGCCGCTCCGTGGAGATCCGGCGGCGCACTCACGGTCCCGCGGACCCGGAACTGGCCGCCGACAAGGCCGCGCTGGCGGCGATCGTCCACGCGCTCGGCGACCTCGACGAGGCCGAGCGCCTGCTGGTGGAGGCACTCGCCGTGTTCGAGACGCGGCTGGGCCAGGACGACTACGAAGTGGCCTCCTGCCTGAACAACCTCGCCTCGATCCACTATTCGCGAGGCGGGTTCGAGGCGGCCGAGGCCGGCTTCCGCAAGGTCCTCGCGATCAAGGAAGGGTGCCTGGGCCCGGCCCATCCGGAGCTCGCGGTCGCGCTCAACAATCTCGCGATGACCCTCTGGAAACGCGGTCGGCCAGAGGCCGCCGTACCGGTGTTCGAGCGTGCGATCGTCTTGCTGAACACCGAGGTCGACCGGGACCAGCCGGTCAGGCTGGCCTGCCTCCGCAATCTCCAGACGTGCCGGAGCTCCATGTGAGAGCCGCGTCGACGACGTCCGCCTTCGCAGGGTGCCGCACGCCTTCTCGACCCAGGCCTTCTTGATGCGGAGCACCTCGACGCGGCCGCACGAGCCGGTGGCGGTCGCCGTTCACAGCACCAGATACACGCTCCGCGCCTGCGCATCGGTGGTCACCAGGACCCGGAGCGGTTCATCGAAGATGTCTTCCGGAAGGTCGTACAGGGCCAGTTTCGAGCCGGGGTCGCGCGGGTCCTCGATCTCGGCGACGAGGGGTATCCCCACCTCCGCGATGTAGCGCTCCCAGCCGAAGGACTCGATCGCGCATCGGCGTATTTCCGGGTCGTCCTCTGCCCTGATCGCCTCCGGCGTCGGATCCGTGATGACCCACTCGGGCACCGGGGTGCCGTGCCACGCGTGGAGCGCGTACCCGTCCGGCCAGGACAGGGCGGGACCGGTCGCGGAGTGAAGCCGCTCCAGCTCGTCCCGGAGGAGGACCCCGGGCCGGTCGGACAGGATGACGCCGTCCCTCGACGGGATCCACCAGCCGACGCGGCGGGTGACGTCGGAGAGCGCCTCAAGCCCTTCGTCCGGTCGCCCCCGCGCGATCCGGAAGGCACAGGTGTAGAGCGCCATCCGGTACGCGTCCCGCCAGACGTCCTGCACCCCGCCGAGTTGACCGCCCAGCAGGGACGGAAGCTGATCGCTGAGCCGGCTCAGGACATGACCGCGCAGCCGCACCCCGAACCGGTCCCACAGGGGTTCCCTGATCCGGGACCCGATCTGCGACCTGAGCTCGTCCCACAGCTCGGGCCCGAGCGCGTCGTGAAGCCGGCTCACCAGCCGGTCCTCCAGTTCTCTCCACGGGTTGCTCTCATACCGGCGCCGCAGTTCACGGCCGAGTCTGGACACGAGCTCGGGTGAGAACGCGTCCGTAGACCCTGACCGTTCGGAAGTACCGTCTTCGAGGCAGGCCCGCAGGCACCCGACCGGGGAGTCGGCCCACACGACACTGCGCGGCGGCTCCAGCCGCATGGCGGTGTACGCCTCCCGCACGGCCCGCTCCGCCGCGCTCCGGTCGGCCGGTCGCGTGGAAAGGGCGCTCTCCGCCCACTCGTCGCGGACGTCGGCGACAAGGGCCTCGTGTTCCACGGTGAAGACGCCTGTGAACGGTGACACCTGAGCATCCATCCGATCTCCAATGAGGGCGCGATCCAGCGCTCCACGTCCGTGCCGCGCAGCTGCGGAAACCCCGCCAACGCTCGGACCCACGGTCGCCCGGGACTCTGATGAGACACTCGGCCGCCCCTGCCCCGGCCCTTGAGGAAACCCGATCCGGGCACGGGCGTACGGCACCGGCTCCGCCCGGCCGGGGCCTCGTCCGGGAACTCTCCGGCCTACGCCGGGACCGGCCGCCTGTCGCTCACGCGGGCCAGGGAGACGACATCGGGTGGCGACGATATCCGTAGCATATGGGGGGTGAGTGCCCCGGCCGGCAAGCAGCCATATCATCACGGCGACCTGCGTCGTGTGCTGATGGACGTCACCCTCGAGGCGATCGCCGAGGACGGGCTGGGCGAGCTCAGTCTCCGCGAGCTGGCTCGACGGGCGAACGTCTCCCACGCCGCTCCCTCCCACCACTTCCGGAGCCGGGCCGGGCTGCTGACCGCGATCGCCGCCGAGGGCTACAACCTGCTGGCCGACCAGCTTGAGCGTGTGCGAGGCGACGACCTGACCGAGCGGGCCGTCGCCTACCTGAGGTTCGCGACCACGCACCCCGCGCACTTCGCGGTGATGCGGGCGCCCGAACTGTGCATCGATCGGGACCCCGAGCTCCTCGTGGCCCGGGAACGGGCCGGGGAGCAACTGCTCCGGCCGGCTGACCGCACGGCCGCGCTCGCCGCCTGGGCGCTGGCACACGGTCTCGCCAACCTCCTGCTGGAGGGAAACGTGCACCCGGACCCGGGAGGCGACGTCGAGTCCCTCGCCCGCACCCTGCTCCACCATCTCACCTGACGCGGGCGACGCGTGAACGGCAGGCGCCCGGCCGGGTCAGCGGACGGCCCGCAGGGCGTTCACGATGCCGTAGCCGTAGAAGCCGTTGCGGAACCGGTTCCCCTCACAGAGGTGTGTGTCGGTGACGGTTGTGCCGTTGGGCAGGTGCCGCGTGTAGGTGTAGGCGGCGGGGGTGGGGCAGTCCTTCCTGGTGGCGGTCGTCTTCAGCATCGCCTCCACGACGTCGGGGTTGAGCGTCTTGCCGCCGTGCTTCCGGTCCTGGTGACCGTGCTCGCTGACGATCAGCGCCGCCACGCCGGCGGCGCGCGGCGACGCCATCGAGGTGCCCTGGTCGTACTGGTAGTAGGCGCAGACGGCGCCGTCGCAGTCACGGACGACGCGGGCGACGTTGGGCGTGCCGTCCGGGTTCAGCTCGCCACGTGCCACCGCGAGCGCCTTCGGGTAGGCCGCCAGCGTCGCCCGGGTCGTGTCACGTGTGTTGTCCGGCGTGTCGTAGGTGTCCCCGCCGGGGGCGGCCAGGTCGGTGGAGCCGTCGCCGTAGTTGGAGCCGAACGACTTGCGCTCGCTGACGCCGGTCGCGGACACCCTGATCACGTGGTTGCCCTCGACCGGCATGATGTCGCAGTCCGGCGTGATCGTACGCGAGTGAGGCTTCTCGCCCGGCACTCTGACGAAGTTGGGGCTCGATCTGTCGACGTAGTCCTTGGTGAGGTCGACGGCCTGGTTGCCGATGGCCGTGATCAGAGTCACGCCCCTGGCGTGGGCGTAGTCGAGCGCCCGCTGCATGGCCCTGCGGATCGTGGTCTGCTCCAGACGCTCCTCCGGGGAGTCGGACGGGTTGCCGGTGCAGTTGGACAGCCAGGGGTCGGTGTAGAAGCTCATGTTGGCGACATCGACCCCGATGTCAGCCGCATAGGTCAGCGCGTCGACGCTCGGCTGGAGGAAGAAGTAGCCGACGTCCGAGCCGACCCTCAGGTTCACGATCGAGACCTTGGGCGCCACGCCCGCGATGCCGAGCCCGTTGATCGGTGCGGCCAGCGCGGACGCCACGTGCGTCCCGTGGCCGTCCTCGTCCACGTCCGCCGGGTCGTCGCACGAACGGTCCGGCTCCTCCTCACAAGGGCCGTCGACCTCCTCGCCGTCGGCGTCGACCGGGATGTCCACGGTGAAATTGCGGCTCAGCTCCCGGTTGAAGTTCGGCGCGATGTCGGGATGGGAGCCGTCCACGCCGGTGTCGAGGATGGCGACCAGCACCTCGGGGTCTCCCTGCTCGTACTTGTACGAGCCGTCGACGGTGGCACCGATCTGCTTCATGTCCCATTGCAGTTCCGACAGCGGCTCGGCTTGAGGAGCCGGCTTGCGCCGCCTGGCGGCGGAGGGCGCGCCGCGCTCCCCCCTCCCCGGCTCCTCGAACGCCTCGGCCCCGAGGGCCTTGCGCACCGCCCCGTCACTCATGGGCGCGTTGTCTGGCACGCTGCCGACGGACCGGTTGCGGGCGACACCTTCGATCAGGGCACTGCCCCGCAACAGGCTCGTGAAGCCGGGGTCGGTCGTGCTGACGGTGGCCAGCCCGACGGTGCCGTTCTCCTTCAGGATCCTGCCGCCCGCGGCCTGGACGGCGCCCCTGGCGTCAGCGGCGTTCACCCCCTCCTTGTAGAGAACCACGTATTCGGTTTCCCGGCCGGCTTCCGCGACCGGCTGCCCGGCCTTCGCGGCGGCCGCCGACGTCGCCGTGACCAGGAAGGTGAACGCGATCACGACAGCGCGCTTCACATATACCTCCGTTCAAGGAGGAACCGGCCGACCTCGGCCGGCACCTCCAGGTAGAAAATCCCGCTTCGGCCGATCGTCAGTGCAGGAGGAGGGCGCCGAAGTAGGAGGGATTGCCGACACCGACCGTGCCGGGGTGGACGACCTGGGCATTGGTGGTGGAGATGCCGGTGGGTGAGCCGCGCAGGACGGCCAGCATGCCGGTGTTGGCGTTCTTGCCGGGAGCGCCGACGACGACCTCACCCATGCCGTCGCCGGTGACGTCCGTGATCGAGACGGCGTCGCCGAAGTTGTCCTTGGGCTGAGACCGCTCACTGATCGGATCGGCGACCGGGGAGGCCGGATTCGGGACGGAGCCGAGGCTGTCCTGGGTGACGAACTGCGCGCGGGCCGGTACGGGGCCGCCGGTGGAACCGGGTATCACCACCACCATGCCGGCACCCGCCTTGCCGGAGACGGTGGTGTTCGCGGCACCGACGGCGATCTCCGCGGAGCCGTCGCCGTTGACGTCGCCGACGGCCAGACTGGTGCTCGCCGCCTGGTTCGCCAGCCAGGTCAGCTGGTCGGTGGAGAAGCCCGGGGTGGCGGACAGGCCCGAGGACGAGCCGTACCAGACCTGCAGTGAGTTGCGGCTGGCGGTGACCATGACCAGGTCGTCGTGGCCGTCACCGTTGACGTCGCCCATGTGGACCATGGAGTCGTACCTGGGGCAGACGACTCCGCACGTCGCCGACGAGCCCAGGAGGACGCGTTGCGGCGGAGAGGTGTGAGGGGGGTACATGATGCTCAGTTCGACCACGTTTTCGCTGCTGACGTACGCCAGTTCCGTCTTTCCGTCGCCGTTGACGTCGCCGGAGGCGGTCGAGGAGACAGCCGTGGCGGTCCCGTCCTGGGCGCGAGGAAGATACTGGTAGGTGCCCTGCTCGGCCCCGTTGTACCACCCGGCCAGCACGTCGCTGGAGAAGTAGTACGTGCGCATCGGCTTGACGATGTCGGCTCCGGGCCGGTCGTCGAACTCCCCGGCCCGCATCACCTGGACCGCGTCCCAGCCGTTGTAGGGCGTGTAACCGAGATAGTGCTTGCTCTGGGCGATCCCCGTGGACGTCCACGAACTGACGATCGTGTAGAACCGGCCGCCGGCGATGAGGTCGGTCCTGCCGTCGTTGTCGACGTCGGCGGCCGCCAGCTGGGCACCGAACGAGTTGCAGGAGTAGGCCGAGGTCGAGCAGTCCCCAGGGGGACGGAGGAGCACTTGGCCCTTCAGCCCGCCGGGCCCACCGTACAGGACGGGCACCGCCCCGGTGCCGCCGTTGGCCGGTTGGGCGACGACGACGTCGCCGTAGCCGTCACCGTTGAAGTCGAACTTGTTCAGGACCGGCGCGGCCGCCTGGGCGGAGGCGGGGGTGGCGGCCAGGCCCGCTGCGAGAGCGAGCGAGACCGCCGTACACATGATCTTTTGTTTCACCTCTGTCCTTTCCTTAAGGTGATGCCCGTGGCCGCCGCGACCCTTGACGGGGACTTGCGGCGGCCTATCGGTATTGCGCGGGGAAGTAGGGCAGGAAGCCGGTCTGGTCGTGGCAGTTGAGGTACTCCATGCGGCCGCCCTCGGGCGCCACGTAGACCTCGTGGCCGAGCGTCACGTGAATGTCGGGGGCGAAGCGGGCGATCAGTTCGCCGGCGCTCTTGAAGATCGCGAGGTGCGTGGCATGGCTGTGTGCCCAGCGCTCAAGGTGCGACAGGCTCAGGAACCATGCGAGCGTGGCCGTCTGCACCCGGTCGTCGTTGGAGACGATCAGGTCGGCGAGCCGGGCGGACAGGCACCCGGTCTCCTGCGGGTTGGCGTTCGGCACCGCGGGAAACTGCGACGCCAGGCCCCACGTCGGGGAATCGTACGAGTACGACGTCTCGAAGTGGCCGGCAGGTGCCCGAAGGACCTCCGTCCACAGGCCGATCGGCCCACCCTTCGCGGTCAGTTCCGGCGCGGCCCACGAACCGAGCGGATGCTCTTCGGACCAGGACTTCTCGGCATCGCCGTCCAGCCAGTACGCCAGGATGACGTCGTTGGTGTAGCCGAGCCGGTCGACGTGGGCGGCATGCTCGTACGCCACGGGAGCGTGGGCACCGTGAAGGCTCCCGACGACGCCCGCCAGCACGCCGGCCGCCTCGTCGCCGGCGCGATGCTGAACGGCGAGTTGCCGCATGGTGACGCCGGCCAGCCGCTCGGGCAGATCAAGGCTGTAGGCGGGGTAGGGGTTGCGAAATCCGGCAGGCCGCAGTTTCGGCATGACGCGCTCTCCTGTGTCGGTTCGGTTTTCCCTCGGCATGCCGTCTCCGCCGCCGCCCGGCGGATGGAGGGGAACGGGCGGTACGGCCCGGTCACTGGTCGAAAGCCAGCGGAAGGAACGCCGGACCACGCACGATCAGGTTCGGTTTATACACGATGTCGGCACGAGGTACGGCCAGTGACATGTGAGGGAATCGTTCCAGCGTCATCGTGAGGAGCGTCCTGGCGTTCCGGCGGGCCAGCTGTGCGCCCAGGCAGCGATGGATCCCATGCCCGAAGGCCAGATGGCGCTTGTCTTTCCGGAGGATGTCGAAGTCGTCGGGGTCGGGATAGCGGGCGGGATCACGATGTGCGGATCCGACGAGAAGCAGGACCGTCTCGTGCGCCGCGATCCGGACTCCCGCCATCTCCATGTCCGTGGTGGGGAAGCGCCAGAAGGACGACGCCTGAGGGCCGTCATAGCGAAGCACCTCTTCGATCGCCGCGTCGGCGAGCGATATGTCCTTGCGAAGCAGTGCATGCTGTTCCGGATGGTCGAGCAGAGCCAGGAAGAGGTCTCCGACCAGAGCGATGGTCGACTCGTACCCCGCCACGATGAGTCCGACCATCGTGGCGAGAAGCTCGTCTTCGCTGAGCATGCCGGGAGTGCGGCTCGCCCTTATCAGGTCCGACATCAGGTCCGTGCCCAGATGCCTCTTCTTCTCGGCGATGAGATCGCTCGTGTACGCGACCAACGACTCCACCGCTTCGAACGCCAGGTGACGCAGGTTCGGGTCGGCGGTGAATATCAGGTCCCCCCATTCCCGTAACTGCGCGCTGTCACCGGGTGGAGCGCCCAGGACGGTGCAGATCACCTCCACTGAGAGCGGCGCGGCGATTCTTTCCAAGACGTCCACGGGCTCCTTCCCGGGCAGGGAGCCGAGGAGGGTTTCCGCCGCCGCCCGCATCGCCGTCTGCCATTGGGCGATCCGCCGATCGGTGAAGATCGAGGCGGCCAGCCTCCGTAATCTCGTGTGGTCGGGCGGATCCAGATTGAGCATGGTGCGTGAGCCGACCGTGCCCGATCCGAACGCCAGCGAGGCCGCGTGGAAAGCAGGTGACGCGTTCGCGTAGTCACTGCTGAGCCGCGCGTCCGCCAGCCCCTCCTTGACGTCGTCGTATCGGCTCACCAGCCATACGTCGACGTCGGTGAAGGGAATGGTCGTCCGGCACACGGGATGGTTCTCCCGCAGAAACCTGTAGGTCGGATAGGGGTCCTGGAAGAATTCGGAAGTGAAGACGGGTATCGCGGTCATCTTGTGACTTCTCGTGTGTGTGCGACCTATGGCGTCCACTGATCTCACAGCGGAATTCTGGCCACCTCGGCGCGGGGCAGGTCGTCGAGACCTCGCCGCAGCTTCGACGTGACGGCTTCGAATTCGTACGCCCCCTCGGACACGCGATGCGCGAGCACACGCACGGTGTCCTGGTAATGCGTGGAGTATCTGTCGGTGCCCGGGCAGGGGTGGAAGCCCAGGCGGCCGAACAGCACATCCTGCCGATGACCGGTGCCGGAGGTGCAGACGACGAGCGAGGCGCCGAGGGCGCGGGCGGTGGCCACCATGGCGGCGACCATCCGTCCCCCCAGTCCCCGGCCCTGCATCCCGGAGGCGACGACGAGCCGGCCGGCCTCGAAGACCGGCGCGTTCGCGGCGCCCAGCTCGGCGAGCAACTCCGCGTACGCCTGTCCGCCGAGATGGCGTCGCGCCTGGAATCCGGCGGCCAGGCCGGGTGGCGCCAAGCGGACACAGGCGACGATCTCGTCAGTGGTGTCCAGATGCGCGGTGAGATGGAAGGCGCCCAGGTCGAGGTCCTGCGGATCCGCGTACTCGCCCTGTGCGGCGCGGAAGCCCGGCCGGCGGCCCTGGTCGTAGAAGACCTCGGCGCGGAACCGGCGGATGTCCTGGAGCCATTCGGCGGGGCTGCCCCCGGCCGGGTGCCTGCGAATCCACACCTCGAAGCCGCGAGCCTCGATCTGCTCGTCCGCCGTCCCGGGACCGCGATCGTTGGGAATCGGATAACGCAGCTCGGTGCCGGAATGCCGAGGCGAGTTCACGGGCTTACCCGCTCGCTTTCCAGATCGCCCCTGGCCAGATCAAGGCACTCGGCCATGAAAGCGGCGTAGGACGCCAGCGCCGCCTTACCCGTTTCGATCATCGTGCTCAGCGCGCCGGGAGAAGCGGCGAGAACGCCGCCGAGCTGCCGCTGGTTGAAGGCGGTGTGGCCCGCGTCGAGTTCGACGTGTTCCGCCAGGAAGCTGTAGCACGAGGCATCCGGGTGGAAGACGCGCTCGCAGGTGGCCAGCAGAACGGGGCCGATGGTGACCGAGAGTCGTTCGATCTCGTATTCGATGGCGAGCTGGGCGAACGGCGTGGGACCGGCGATGACCTGCTCATGGAACCTGGCGTAGAAGGCGGCGGTCGCCAGCGGCGGCCGGGCGAGGAGGCCGTCGGCGTCGACAGGCTCTCCGTAGCGCTCAAGCCACCAGTTCGCGATGGCGTGCGTGTCGTCGACCATCATCCGGTCGTGGCCCGCCTCCGCCCGGGAATGCGCCTTGAGGGCCTTTTCGAGTTGATCCATGCCCAGCTCGCCACACCGCTCGCCCGCGCTCGAGATCCAGCGTTCGACGTCGTGGGTCATGTGGATGCCGTGCGCGTTGTACCGCAGCATCCACCGGGCGAAGAGCCGGTCCTCGCACTCGGGGGAGAACAGCGGGGAAATGGCCGGATCATCCATGAATCGCTGACGGCTGTCCTTCAGCTCTGCTTCGTACTCGTCCATCTTCGCGCTCAACGAGAGCCTCCTCGTGTTTGCCGTGCGCGCGCTCGTTCCTGCGCGCACCTTCGCCGGTGTTCTGAGTCGCGGTCCTGAATCCGTCCCCCATGAGAGGCCGTCCCCGGCGGCATCCCGTTACAGCTCGCGAGATTCCTTTGAGTAGTGCCGTCGCTTGTCACGTGCCCCGCGAGATCTCCTCGTACGAACGGTTCTGCTCGCGTCACGAACCGAGCGATTCGGCAGCAGAATCCCTGCAGCGGCTTATCGCGGGCTTAAATGTCCCCCGCCCACGGCCGGGCACCGGGCGTAAGGGGCGGACAAGAGAGATTTAAGAGCGGCGTGTTCGGAGCATGGCATTACCGGCGAATGGGCAGGCCGTCGTCTCCCCCGTCGTGCGCGTTCTCTCACGACAGAGCCCGCCCGGCGGCAGGGCGTCCCGCTTCCGGCGGATAGCGGATCACTCTTGCGAGGGACGAGCCGGAGCGAAGCGCGGGTCAAGATGGAGCGATCTCGTGACCCTCTCTTCGGAGGAGGCAGCCGGTGTGGAGCGGTGCAGGGGGCTCGGTAGGGAACGCCGAGGAGGCACCCAAGGAGCGATCGGTCACGTGAGCAACGTCGAATTCCGGGTTTTGGGGTCGTTCGAGGTGCACGGCGCAGAGGGAGTCATCGGCATCGGAGGTCCGCGGCAGCGGGCGCTACTCGCCCGATTGGTGGCCGCGGCGGGCACAGTGGTGTCCACGGATACGTTGATCGAGGATCTGTACCACGGCAGGCCGCCGGTGACCGCGCTGGGCTCGATCCACGTCTACGTGTCGAACCTGCGCCGGGCGATCGAGCCGAAACGCGCGCCTCGCACTCCCCCGCAGCTCTTGATCGCACGGCGGCCCGGCTACCTGCTCACCACGACGGACGTCGACGCGCTGCGGTTCAGCGATCTGGTGAAGGACACGGAACAACGTCCGCCCGCGGAGGCTCTGCCCCGCCTGGAGGAGGCGCTGAGACTCTGGCGCGGCTCTCCGTACGGGGAGTTCGCCGGCGAGCTGTGGGCGATCCCCGAGTCGACCCGCCTGCGCGAGCTGCGCCTGACCGCGATCGAGCGCCGCGCCCAGGCACTGCTGGATCTCGGCCGTCCCCAGGCGGCGATCCACGAGCTGGAGTCCGAGACAGAGGAACACCCCCTGCGAGAGCGCCTGTGGTGGTTCCTGGCCCTGGCTCTCTACCGGGCCGGGCGACAGGCCGACGCGCTGGCCGCGCTGCGCAGGGCGCGGAAGCTCGTCGCCGATCAGCTCGGCCTCGATCCCGGTCCGGAGCTGCAGGCACTGGAGAGGGACATCCTCCAGCAGGCTCAGTCGCTCGTACCACCGCCCGAGCCCGTCTCCGTGCTGCACCATCCTCTGCCCTCCGCCCCCTCCGAGGTCCCTCCGGTGCACGGCCGGGATTGGCGCCACGGGGAGACGCCGGCACCGCCTGGCGGCGGAGCGACGACCGATGCCGTACGCGAAGGGGCCCGTGGCGGAGAGGCCCGGCAGGCGGAGGCCGTCCCTCCCCGGGGCGCGTTCCGGGAACCTCTTATCGGCCGGGAGCAGCAGCTCGCGGAGTTGAACGGGCTCACCGCCCTGGCGGACCGGAACGGCATGGTGGTCGCCGCGGTCAGCGGCGAGCCCGGCATCGGCAAGACCCGGCTGTTACAAGCGTTCCGGGACGGCTGCGAGGAGCTCGGCCATCTGGTGCTGTGGGGCCGCTGCCATGAGGGGGAGGGAGTGCCGCCGCTGTGGCCGTGGCTGCAGGTCCTGCGCGCGCTGGCCGAGACCGTGCCGCCGCCGGAGCGTCAGGCGCTGGGCGGGCTGCTGGACGACGAGTGGCCCAGCGGCCTCCCTGAGCCGGCGTTGCGCCGCCGGAACCAGGTCATCGCGCACTGGCTCGTCGAGACCGCGCGGCTGCGGCCCCTGGTGATCGTCCTGGACGACCTGCACTGGGCCGACTCCGCCACGCTCGAGCTGCTCAGAGATGTCGCGGTGCTGTCGGAGGCCCCGCCGAGGAATTCCGCACTGATCCTGGTCGCCGCGTTCCGCGATTCGGCGCACCTCGGTGCCGTCCTCCCGGGCGACGCCCTGAATCCATGCCTGGATGAGCAGTTGCACCGGCTTGGCCGTTACGATCTGGTTCGCATCCGGCTGACCGGCCTCAACGGCACGGAGATCGGGGCCCTCGCCGCACAGATGGGCGTCACGGTCGACGACTCCACGGCGGAGCGGCTGGCCGAGCGGACCGGCGGCAACCCGTTCCTGGTACGCGAAAGCGTGCGGCTGCTGGCGCAGGGCCAGGGCCTGGAGGTCGTGCCCGACGCGGCGGCCGATCTGCTCCGCCAGCGACTGGCCGCGCTCGGACCGCAGGCGACCAAGATACTCAATACTGCCGCGGTCATCGGCCGCACCTTCGATCCTGGCCTGGTCGCCGATATGTGGGTGTGCGAGGCATCGCAATGGAGATCGGGGCAGATCTACAGCATGCTGGACCAAGCCGCCCAGGCCGGGCTGATCACCAGCGGCGACGGGTTCATGACGTTCGTCCACGACCTGGTGAGAGAGACTTTGATCGGCGGCATCCCGCCGCTGCGTAAGGCGCTGATCCACCGGGAGGTGATGGCCGTCCTGTCCGCCAAGCCCAGCACCGACGTGACGGTCATCGCCCACCACGCGGTCGAGGCCGGTCCGGTGGCGCACCGGGAGACGGTGCGCTGGGCCCGCGCGGCGGCCGAGCAGGCGAGTCTGTGCCGCGCCTATGAGGAGGCCGCCGTCTGGTGGGGCCGGGCCGTCACCGCTCACGGCGCCTGCGACGGCGACCCCGCCGAGCATGTGGAGCTCATGCTGCACCAGATACGCGCCCTGCTGGACGCCGGAGACGCCATAGGCGCGCGTCAGGTCCGCGTGCAGGCCGTACGTGTCGCCGACCGCGCCGGAGCTGACCCGGGGCTGGCCGCCCGAGCCCTCACCGCGCTGGACGCCCCGGCCGTGTGGATGCTGCGCAACCCGTACGAACCGGTGGAGGTCCGCCTGGTGGAGCAGTTCGAAGCCACGCTGCGCGCGCTGCCCGAAGACGACACGCCGGAGCGGGCGCTGCTGCTGGGCGGCCTGGCCCAGGAACTGCACGACGGGACCGGCGATCCCCGCTGCCCGTCCCTGTCCGCCGAAGCCGTCGCCATGGCGCGCCGGATCGGCGATCCGCACCTGCTCATGCGGGCGCTCAACGCGCGCTGGCTGTCCCTGCCGCAGGTGACGCACCTGTCCGAGGTCGGAGAGATCGCCGAGGAGATGCACGTCCTCGCGGCGCGAGCCGGAACTCCGGAGTTCGAGTTGCTGGCCCACATGATGGACACCCATTACAAGCTGGAGAAGGCCGACCTGGGCGGCGCGGACCGGGCCGCCGCCCGCTGCGACGTCCTGCTCGACCATCTGCAGTTACCGTGGCCGCGTTTCCAGCACACCCTGTGGCGGGCTGCCCGGCTCGCCCTCGACGGCCGGTTCGACGACGCCGACGCCCTCTACGACGACGCCGAACGACAGGCCCAGCGAATCGGCATGTGGTACGTGAGCGCGGTCGTGAACAGCGGTCGTCTCATGCTGTGTTATCAACGCGGCACGATGGCCGACGCCGGACCGCTGATCGATCTGGTCGGCGGCATCCACCCCAGCGCGGACCACGACGCCCGGGTGCTGGAACGGTGCGCCCAGGGCCGCCTGGACGAGGCTCTGCGGCTCGCCGCGGAAGGGTGGCCGGCCCCGCCGCTGGACTGGGCGTGGCTGACCACCACGTGTCTGCAGGGCGCGGCCCAGGCGGCCGTCGGTGACCTGCCCGCCTGCCGGGCGACCCACGAGAGGCTGTTGCCCTACGCCGGGCGGATCTCCCTCATGGGACCCGTCGACCACTTCCTTTCCCTGCTCGCCTCCACTCCCGACGATCTCGGCTCGAAACGGCGCTGACGACGCCGTCGCGCATCCCGTCGTTGTTCCAGTGGCCGACCAGGTCGGCGTACAGGGGCGACCGGTCGATCAGCTCCGCATGGGTGCCGGTAAGCGCCGAGGTTCCGTCCATCAGGAGGACCCGGCGGGCTCTGATGGCCGAGCTGATGCGGTGGGCGATCACGATCAGGGTGCCCGGCCGGGCCGCCAGGGCCGTCTCCGCACGCAGTTCGGCCGCCGGATCGAGGTGGCACGTGGCCTCGTCCAGGATCACGACGCCGGCGGGGGAGGCGTGGACGCGGGCCAGGGCGATGAGCTGCCGCTCTCCCGCGGAGAGCGCCGACGGCTCCTCGATCGTGCCGTCGATCCCGCCCAGCCGTTCGACGAGCGCTCCGGCGCCGACGGCATCCACGGCCGTGCGCAACCACTCGTCGCCGGTCGTCTCCGGGCACAGGTACGCCAGGTTCTCGCGCACCGTCCCGGCGAAGACGTACGCCTCCTGCGGCACCAGCGCGACAGAGCTCCGCAGCCGCGCTTCCGGGACCGAGACGAGCGGCGCTCCGCCGAGCCGCATCCGGCCGCCGGTGGGCCGCCGCAACCCGGTCATCAGCATGGCCAGCGTGGACTTGCCGACGCCGCTGGGGCCGACCACCGCGAGATGCTCGCCTTCGCCGATCGTCAGGTCCAGATCCCGTACGACGGGGGTCGCCTGCGGCGAGTAGGAAAAGGTCAGGTGCTCCGCCCGCAGTTCGTGGCCGGTAGGAACGCCGTCGCGCGCCGCATCCTGCGATGGAGCGGGCAGGGCGGGGAGTGTGATGGCCCCGGCGATCCTCCGCGCGGTCACCGTTAGGGTGACTCCCCAGGATCCGACGCTGTCGAGAATCGCGCGCAGGGCCGGTTCGAGGCCGGTGAACAGGTACGTCGCCGCTCCCACCACCTCGCCGGCGGTCAGGTGACCGTGCCGGATGAGGAGCGGGGCGGCGAGGAGCAGACCGATCAGCGGGACGTGGGCCCCGAGCATGACGACCAGCCGCCTGCTCGTGCCCGCCCACGCGAGCGCGCGGCTCGCTCTCGCCTGGGCGTCGACGAGGGTCCGCAGTGCGGCTTTCGCCGGGTCCTGTGCCCCGCAGGCGGCGATGTCACGTAGTCCCGCCACGATGTGCGCGGTCTGCGCCGTCAGCGTCTCCTCCGAGAGGACGAGCTCACGCTGGCGGGCTACGAGCACCCGCAGCAGTCTGGCGAAAACGGCCAGCGCCGCGACGAGAGGCCCCGCGACGAGGGCGGCGGCCACCGGCGACAGAACCAGGAGTCCCACCAGCGCGGCGATCACCGAGATCCCGAGTTCACGGCTGTTGCGCAGCATCGCGGACAGCAGACTGCGGAGCGTCTCGATCTGCCTGGTGAGCCGGTTGACCGCGGCGGCGTCCGGTGTCTCGCCGCCGTCGGCGGCGCGGACCACGGTCGCCTTCACCACGGCGCGGACCAGGTCGTCGCGCACGGGCTCGACCACCGCGGCGAGATGGGGGAACATCAGCCGGGTCGCGACGGCTTTGACGAGCATCGTGGCGCCCATGAGGCCCAGCCAGGCCATCCCGGCGCCGGGCCGGCCGGCCAGGAAACCCTGATCGACCGCCGCGGCGACGAGCAGGCCCGACAGCAGTGCCGGGGCCGCCTCGACGAGGGACCACGTCATGGCCAGCGCGAGCGGGCGCCGCCGGGGACGCAGCAGATCCGCCAGGAGGCGCCAGGGGCCGGGGGCGTGCCCGCGGTCCGGGATCGGTGGAGACAATGTGGTGCCGGATCCCTGTCCGGCCTCGGTCACTGCGCGGACGTGCATGCTTCCTCCTCGTCCGCCACCGCGTGGCCGGTTCCCTCCGCAGCGGCGGCGGCCGTGTCGTCGCCGGTATCGATGGCGCCCGGATCGTCGCCGGAGGCGAAGAGGGCGCGGTACGCCGGGTCGCGCCACAGCTCCCGATGGGCGCCGCGACCCCGCACCCGGCCGCTGTCGAGCCAGATGACCAGGTCGGCCCGGGCGGCCGTGGCCGGGCGATGGGCGATGACGAGACGGGTCCGCCCTCGCATGGCGTCGACCAGCGCGTTGGTCACCTGAGCCTCGGTCGCCGTGTCCAGGCTGGAGGTCGCGTCGTCCAGGATGGTCAGACGGCCCCGCCTGAAGAAGGCGCGGGCCAGTCCGAGCCGCTGCACCTCACCACCGGACAGCGGTGCGTCCGCCGCCGGGGTGGCGTACCCCAGGGGAAGTCGACGGACGACGTCGTCCACGCCCGCCGCCCTCGCCGCCGCGCTGACAGCCTCGGGGGTGCTGACGGAAGCGCCGTAGGCGATGGCCGAGGCGATGTCGCCGCCGAGGAGCACCGGGCGTTCGAACGCGTAGGCGACCGCGCTCCTCAGCAGGCCGGGATCGACGTCGCCGAGGGGTGTGCCGTCGAGGAGCACCTGTCCGCGATCAGGGTCCGTCAACCGTCCGGCCAGCGAAGCGAGGGTGGTCTTGCCCGCGCCCGAGTGGCCGACGACGGCGGTCAGCGCCCCTGCGGGAATCTCCAGGTCGATGTGGTCGAGGACGGGAGTCTGCCCGCGCATCACGGTCACGCCGCGGAACGAGAGCGCTCCGGGGCCTTCGGCCAGGGGCGCGCCACCGGAGGCCAGGGCGGGAAGGGCGAGCACGTCGTGCACGCGAACCGCCGCGGAGCGACCGTAGGCCAGGCTCAGCAGCGGATCGATCTGCTTGACGAAAGCCAGGGCCAGTGCGGTGTAGCCGGCCGTCTCCAGGAGCACGCCCGGTTGCAGCCGGCCCTGCGCGATGCCGAGACCCGCCACGGCCAGCACGAGGAGTTCCATGAGCGGCAGTAGCAGCGTGAGGTGCCACACGCTGTGCGCCTGCGCCTTCCAGAGGGCGCGCCCGGCGGCGCTGAGTTCGGGCAGCGGTTCGAGCACGCGGGTGATCTCACGGGAGGCGGTGCCCGCGGCCCGTACCGTGCGGACTCCGGCCAGGGTCTCGGTGAGGCGTGCGGCCAGCCGGCCCTGGGCTCTCTGATAGGTGCCGTACAGGCTGGAGATCCGGGCGACGAGCACGCGCGTCACCACGACCGCGACCGGGACGCCGGCCAGGAAGGTGAGCCCTACCCGCCAGTCGATGGCGAAGAGCGCGACGGCTCCGCCAAGAGAGGTGACGGCTCCGGCGGCCGCGCTCACCACCGTCACGGGGACATAGCCGACGGTCGACGTGTTGCCGACGAGGCGATTGGTGAGCTCCCCGGCTGGAAGAGCCGCCGCGCCGCCCACGTCCGAGTGGAGAAGGCGGTCGATCACGCGCAGGCGAAGGAGGCTGGTCGCGGACGTGACGGAGGTGATGCCGGCGACGTGCGTGGTGATCTCGACGAACGCCTCGGCCACGAGGAGGGCTGCGAGGGAGGCGCACGCGATCGGCGAGGCCTGGCCGGCGAGGACAGAGTTCACGGCGGCGGCCAGCGCCGCGGGCAGAGCGAGAGAGACGCCGATCGACGCCGCCGCGGACACCCCGGCCACCGCCAGCGGCGCCCACGTCCCGCGGACCAGCGAGGCGATGAGGCGGTCGCCGTGTCTCTGCTTCACCTGCTCTTCGGCTTGTTCCGGCACGGGCATCTGACATCCTCCTTCTTCCGGTACTGGCCCGGCGGGGGCGATGCCGGCCCGGCAGGGCCGGCATCGCCGGGTAAGGGGCCCTGACCGAAGGTCAGGAGCCAGGGGTCAGAGGGTGGTGCCGCAGGTGCCGTACTCGTCGTTGCAGGTGCTGAAGGTGACGTTGCACCGCTGGAGCGCGGACTCCTGGGGAGCGGGCAGCATGTCCAGCGCGGTGATGTCGAGTTCCATCGGTGTTCTCCTTTTCTCGGACAGCCCACTTCGATGTGGGCTCTTTCTGGTTCCACCGGCGGCACCGGGTTGGCGGTGCCGCCGGCGGGTTCGTGGTGCCGCTGGAAGCGGCATGTGGCGAGGATGCCGGTCCCCCGTCGTCCCTCCGCCGCGAGCCGGCCTAGCCATTCGACGAGGCGGAGGGTGGCGCGGCGTGGAGGAAGGCGACGAGACGTTCGAGGACGAGGTGACGATCCGGTCCGGTCAACGGGTCGTGCCCCGCACCCGGCACCTCCAGGTACGTCAGCCGGGCACCTTGGTGAGGTGCCCTGGCCATCCGGTCGCGGAGCCGCCGCGAGTGGCCGACGGGGATGATCGGATCCCGCTCGCCGTGGATGACCAGGAGCGGCAGCCGGAGGCGGTCGGCCAGCCGGAGCAGGTCACGGGGACCGAGCGCGTCGCCGGTGATCTCCTCACGGCCGCCGAGGCGGTCGAGCAGGTTGCGCACCATCGCCGGCCCGTCGGCGTACAGTTCCCGTCCGGACAGGAACGGCGCGACGACGGCGGCGCGGGACCACAGGTCCGGTTCGGCGGCGGCCGCCAGCAGCGCGAGGTAGGCGCCGTAGCTCGGGCCGTACAGGATCGGCCGGGAGCCGCCGGGCGCGCGCTCGGCCGCCAGGGTCCGCCCCACATGGAGGACGTCGGCGAGGTCGGGCCCGCCCCAGGCGCCGCGGATGGCGTCGCGGTGGGCGGCTCCGTATCCGGTGCTGCCGCGCTGGTTGGGGGCGACCACGGCGATGCCCTCCGCGGCCAGGCGCTGGAGCAGGGGGTCGTAGGTGAGCTGCCAGGCGGCCTCGGGCCCTCCGTGGAGGGCGAGCACCACACGCGCGGCGCGGACGGGATCACCGTAGACGACGGCTTCGAGAGGGCCGGCTGGTCCGTCGAAGCGGCGTACCACCGCGGGCGCCCAAGGGGTCCGTTCGCCGTCCGCCACGAGATGCGCTTCACGGGAATCGGACACCGTTACCACCCGTGGCGGACGGTCGGGAGCGGAGTGGACCACGTGCAGCCCGTCCTCGTTCCAGCAGGCGGCCGGCAACAGGCTGCCGCCCGCGGGGCCGATCTCCCGGAGGCCGCCCTCCTCCAGGTCGTACAGCAGGACGACGGAGCGGACGCCGCGGGTGACCGACAGCGCGAGACGCCTTCCGGCCGGGTCGAGGGCGAGCGGCCTGACCATGCCCTCGACGGCGTTCAGGTCCTCGGGGAAGACGGTCGGCCCGTCGTCGTCCCGCCGCCGGATTCCCAGCCGGTGGACGCCTCCGCCCTCGAGGGCCGTCAGCAGGACTCCGCCGCGAGGAGCGGCGAGCAGCAGATGCTCGCCCTGGCGCAGGCCGGGAAGGGGGGAGACGGTGCCACGGGACGGATCCAGCACGACGGTTCGCGTCGTCCGCCCCTGCGACCTCGCCAGGGCGAGGAGGTCCCCGCTATCGTCGAGCCACACGCCTCCGGACAGGAAGCTCGGCACGTCGGCGACCTGTTCGGGGCGTTCGGGCGAACCGGGGAGCCGCCACACGGTCGTGCCGCGCCCCGGGGTCCTCAACAGGGCCAGGGCGGCGGTTCCGGAGGTCCGGCCGGCCACCAGCGCGAGGTCCCCGTCGTGGACGGTGAGCAGCTCCCGGACCGAGGTGACGGAGCCGGTCGCGGCCGGGACGGCGAGGAGGACCCGGCGGGTCCCTCCGGCTTCGACGCTGTTCACCAGGATGTTCCCGTCGCCGGTCGGCACCGCGGCGCTCCACGGGCTCACCCCGTCCCGCAGGCGCAGGACACGGGACCGAGGACGCGTACCAGTGAGATCCCACAGCTCGGGAGCCAGGCCGTCGCGGTCCCGGGCGGTGAGGCACCCGGCGTACCGCCCGCTTCCGGAGAAGCGGAAGTTGATCCGCCACACCTGCGGGGGATGCGACGGTCCCAGCGCCCCGTCGATCACCGCGCTCGTCGTCGGCGCGTTCATCGCGTCTCCCCGCCTCGGGCCGGCACGGTGAGGCGGGCCGGGACGTCGGCCATCCAGGGACGGGCGCCGCCGTGGCGCAGCCGCCACAGGAAATCGAGGACGCCCGCCAGGCCGGTGTTCCAGCCGAAGCTCACCTTGTCGCCGCTTTCGTCCGGCACCACCAGCAGCCCGTCTCGTGTCACCGCGCGCGCCCACAGGCATGCGGCGAGTTCCTCGGCCTGGGCGCGATAGGCGGGTTCGCCGAGCAGGTCGGCCATGTCGAGCAGGAACTGGCCCTCCCCGGCCAGGCCATGGCAGGCGACGGTTCCGGAGGACAGGCGGGAGGAGTGGACGGCGATCGCGGCCGCCCTGGCGGCGTCCAGGAACCGGGCCTCGCCGGTGGCGGAGTGGAGCCGCACCAGGAAGGTGCCCACCCCTGACGACCCGCTGCACCAGTACGGTTGCCTGATGGTGTTGCCGGGAGACTCCGTCCACCAGGCGGCGTCGCCCGTGTGGTGGGCCGCGGCCAGCAGCGTCCGCCCGCCGAGCAGGGCCGTCTCCATGCAGTCGTCGCGGTCGAGGACGGCGGCGGCGGCGAGCAGGAAGGTTCCGATCCCGGCCACGCCATGGGCGAAGCCGTAGTGGACCGCACCGGCCAGCGCCGAGGCGAAGTCCTCGGGGATCTTCCACAACACGGTGCCGGGCGTGCGCTCGGCGGCCGCGAGCAGGGCGTCGGCGCACCGGCCGGCCATG
The DNA here is from genome assembly GCF_014161415.1 of Microbispora sp. H10885. Taxonomy (NCBI): domain Bacteria; kingdom Bacillati; phylum Actinomycetota; class Actinomycetes; order Streptosporangiales; family Streptosporangiaceae; genus Microbispora; species Microbispora sp. H10885. Next base: position 117,259 of record NZ_JABBWY010000006.1, read on the forward strand.
TCCCTGAACCGGTCGTCGCCGGTGGCGTGCCAGAAGTGCAGCAGTGCCAGCCCGGTCCCGGCGAGGCCGTGGCAGACGTCCGGATTCGGCCAGGCGACCGGCAGGCCCAGCGCCAGGTCGACGCCCGCCGAGCGTAACCCGTCGTCGCCGAGCGCGCGACCGGCCTCGTGGAGGCCCCAGGCGATACCGGCCCGGCCGAAGTACAGCCCCGGCGAGGGCCTGGCCTCGCTCGCCAGACGCCGGACGGTCCATTCCGCCGCGTCCCTCAGGGTGGCGGTGACATCGGCGTGCCAGGACCGGAGCCCGGCGCTTTCCCTGTGCTCTTTCACCGCGGCCAGCAGTGTGAGGATCCCGGCGGTGCCGAACTGGACGGCACAGGGGTCCGAGGTCGCCCCGAACTCCATGACGGGCCACAGATGCCCCCTGCCGGCGGGATCGGCGGCGGCCTCCCGGTTCATCCGCCGGAGCGTGTGCGTGAACCCGTCGTGGAGCAGACGGTCCTGTTCCGCGACGCCGAGGCGGTAGGTGGTGACGTGCGCCGGGTACGGCCGGGGCTCTGTGTCCGGTTCGGCGAGGAACTTTTCGACCCGCCGCAGATCCCAGCGCCGGGCCGGGTCCTCCCGCATCAGGCCAAGGATCATCGGTGCCATCGCCTGGGCCAGGGCGTTGCCCGCACTCGCCACGTCCCACAGCGCCCGTACGCGGGAGTCCCACGACCGGCTCCCCGGCGGCTCGTCGTCGCCGAGCATCGGCCGGCAGGCCGTGATCAGATAGAAAACGGTCGCTCCCAGGGCGTACAGGTCCACCTCGATCCCCGGCGCGGGACCGTACCTGGGGCCATGGGCCTGCTCGGGCGGCGCGTACCCAGGGGTGTAGGCCCTCGACACCGGGGTGCCGGGAGTGGCGGCCATCTCCAGATCGACCAGCCGGCAGTCGCCGTCCGGGCCGACGATGACGTTGTTCGGGGTCAGGTCCCGCAGCACGAAGCCCTGCTCGTGTACGGCGTCGACCAGGCGGACCAGCCCGTGTACCACGGTCACCGCCAGCCCCTGCCGGCGACCGGGGTCCGCGAGTCTTTCCTCGCCGGCCCAGGTCGTCAACACGGCGCCCTCGAGATGCTCCTGCGCCAGGAACAGGTTGTCCCCCTGCTCGAACAGGCTCACCTTGCGGCTCGTGATGCCCAGCGGCGCGAGGAGGTCGAGCATGTGCGCCTCGTGACGGAGCTGGTCCCGCTGGTCGTGTCCCTGCAGGGTCGAGCTGATGTGCGGGCGAGCCTGCTTGATGACGACGTGACCCCCGGAGAGCCGGTCCTCCGCCAGGAAGACTCCGCCCTTGGCGTTGTGGCGGATCGCCTGGCGCACCACGAAGCGGCCGGCCAGCAGAACGGCCTCCGGTGCGGTGGACCGCACCGGGGCCTGGCCCGACTCGAACGGGCAGGTGGCCCATCCCGGCGGGGAGTACCATGCGTTGCGCTGGTCGACCATACGGGTGCCGTCGGGAGCGGTCAGCGTAGAACTGTAGGTGCCGTCGTTGTCGAGCACGTTCTGGGCCGAGAAGACCCCGAAGCGGTAGTGGACCAGGCTGCCCGGCCGGTACGCCCGGTCGGACAGGATGGACGGGCCGGGCAGGCCGTAGGTGGCCGTGTGCAGGTCCTCGGCGATCACCGTCGCCGCCTCGTCTCCGGGCGGGTAGACGGTGACGAACTTGCCGACCGATCCTCGCCTGGCACCCCTGGACGTGAGACCGGCCAGATCGGCGAAGGTGGCCGCGAACTTGAACGGGCAACGGTGGCGGGCCAGCACCTCGACCACCCGCGCCAGCACGACGGGAGCCGACAACTGTGTCGCCGACACGTGGAGCTTCCAGCCCTGTGCCGGTGTCTCCGCGCCCTTCGGGGTCACATACGTCCACGGCGTGCGGTGGCGGATCTCCCACTCATCCTCCGCACCGGGCGCGTTGCGGTGCAAGGCGGCCCTGGCGACGTCCTCCAGCAGGTGGATGTCCGCGCCCGCGCGCTCCGCCATGCCCGCACCGTTCTCGCTCACGCCGCAACCCTCATATCCGATGTTCGTCGGGACGTCTTCGGCGACCGCCGAGGCCCGCCTGCACAGAGAACACGAGCGGCCTTCTCGATTACTGATGAGCCGCTTAAGGACACCGTCCCGCGGGTGTCTTAAGCGGCCGCCGCCACGCACCGCTGCCCGTCGAGAGATTCACAACCGGTCTTTCAGGCTCTGCCGCTCGGCGCGGCGAGCGGCCGCCGGCTACCTCGGTCTCCTGGCCACGGCCACGTAGATCGGGAGGGCGATCGTGAGCTCTCCCCGCGCGTCGGCCAGGTCCAGTGACCGGAACCACAGGGACCTGTCGACGTCCGGGACGAGGCCTGATTCCCGCCGGTCGAGAACGGGGACCACGGATGCCGCGTCGTCCAGACGCGTGGACACCGCCTGGACCGCCCGCAGGACGGGATCGACGAGTCCTGCCCGGAGAAGCCTGCGTCGCAGGGTACGGCCGACGGTCGGGTGGGACACCTTGCCCCGGAAGGCGTGCAGAACCCGCGCGGTCAGGGTCTGGTCCACTCCGTCGACGACCAGCCCGCTCCAGTCCACATCGATGACGCACAGACGCCCGCCGGGGCCGAGCATCCGGGCCAGGGCGTGGACGGCGGAGCCGGGGTCGGCCACATGCTGCAGGACGCGCTCGCACCACACCACGTCGAATGCGCCCGAGTGGTCGAGGGAGGCGACGTCTCCGATCCGGTAGGTGATCGTTCCCGCTTCCGGGACGACGACGTGCCTCCTCCGCGCCGCCGCCAGCATCGCCGGGTTGAGGTCCACGGCCATGACCGATCCGGCCGGCCCGACCAACCGGGCGAGGTCCCGTGCCACCTCTCCGAGCCCGCACCCGGCATCGAGCACGCGTTCGCCCGTGCGGACGGACAGCAGGTCCAGAGCCGAGGCTCGTACGCTCAGCACCACCTCGTGCCGGGAGATCCGGTCGAGATACTCCTCCATGATGGATTGCGCTTCCGCGGTGGAACCGGCCTGAAAGATCTTGTCGTCCACGGAGTGTCTCTCCTTGTCGATGACGCGGGTCCGGTCCGGACGAAGCCTGTGTCAGGCCTCGGGCAGCCGGGCGGCCGTTCCGGGCCGATGCGAACGCCGGCCCGGAACGGAGTCGTCAGCGGTTCAGTAGTAGAGATAGAGGGCGTATCGGGAGCCGGCGAGCTCGCACTTGAAGTCCTGGACGATGCCGCCGCTGGTGATGGCTTGGAAACCGGCCCTGAAGCACTGGTCGCGATACTGGTAGTACCCCGTGAGGTGCCACGTCTCAGCGGCCTGCGCGGAGGCGGCCGTGGCGGAGCCGGTCACGGCGCCGAAAGCCAGCCCACCGGCTACCAGCGCCGCTGCGGCCAGACGACGGGTTCTCATTTTCTTCCTGCCCTTCATGAAGGAGCGCGTGCCACATGAACGACGATTTCCCAGAGAGAATTCGAATCGTTCACGTGATGTCCTGCACCACTGTGCGCGGGCATGCTTGAGGATCACTTATGGCCGCTCTTAAAAGGCGCTGCAAATAACCTTAACCACGCGAAGCCGAAGTCGCGGATCGCCGCAACGCCCCCGTGGCGCCGGCTTCCCGCGCACGGCGCATCGGGCCGGTACGCGAGTGAGCGCCCGGCCCACTCACCTGAGGACGACGACGTTCTCGCTGGCCATAATAATCTTGACAGTGTCACATCGGGTATGCCTAGGATGTCGGCGTGGAACCCGATGACGGTCGCCGTGGACGTCAAAGGGCGGCCCGTCATTCCGAGGAGGGCGGCGGCCGCCGCCTCCCCCTCCTGTATCCGTGACGCCGCGCGCATCTGCGCTGAGACGAACACCGAGACGCCCGTCGGGCATTCCGTGAGGCGTTTCCTCGGCAGGATTCAGATGCACGCCCCCGGCTCGGAACACAGACTCGGCCTGCCGAGGGCGCTGCGGCACTCCACAGCGGAATGGCTCCGTGTGCAGAAATGAGGTTGCCCGTGGAAGGCTTCACCGTGAATCCCCGGCTTCAACGTAATCTGGGAATTCTGGACGAGGAGTCCATGCAGAAGGTCGCGGACACCCATGTTCTCGTGGCCGGGGTGGGCGGCGCGGGCGGGCAGTGCGCGGTGGATCTGGCCCGCCTGGGCTTCGGCTGGGTGACGCTGGCGGATTTCGACGTCTACGAGGTGCACAACGCCAACCGCCAGATCGGCTGCTTCGACAGCACCCTCGGTCAGCCGAAGATCGAGGTCGTCGGCGACATGTGCCAGGACATCAACCCGGAGCTACGCATCCGCAAGGCCGCCGAGGGCGTGACGGAGGACAACATCGACTCGCTGCTGTCGGGATTCGACGGCAAGCCGGTGGACTACGTGGTGGAGACCATCGACATCGCCGGCGCCCGGGCCAAGGAATGGTTGCATCAGGAATGCCGCAAGCGGGGCATCGTCGTCATGACCGGCCTGATGCTGGGATTCGGCGCCGCCCTGCACGTCTTCCAGCCCGAAGCGCCCCTCTACGAAGACCTGTTCATTCTCCCGGACGGACGCGTCGACCTCCCCAAGATCGTTCCCGGGCTCGGCAGCTACGTCGTCCAGGAGTACTGGGACGCCTGCTTCGCCGGACGCGGACACGCTCCCACCTGCGTTCTCGGAGCCACCACCGCGGCCGGGATGATGGTCGGCGAGATGATGCGCGGCATCCTGCTGGGACGCGATCAGATGGTGTCCCACCCCGAATACCTGTACGTCGACCTGTTCGACCACCGCTATGTCCGAGGCTCGGTCGCCGGCTGCGTCTCCCCCACATGAACGCCACGCCCACTCGTTTCCCCCTCACCCGGCCCGAGGAGAACGGCCCCGCCGTGCTGTGGGGCGGGATGTACGAATCCGGCAGCCTCAAGCACCTGACGTACGAGCCGTGCCTGAACGCGGTTCCCCGGGCCGCCCGGGGATTCGTCGAGATCTCCGGCTCCTCGACCGCGCTCGCCCTGGACCTGCTCGGGAGAAGACGACGACTGCCGACCGTCGCCGTCGCCGACGCGTCCGGCCGCGATCACCTCACCCGGCGCGGCTTCCGCGGCCGGGTGCACACGATCACGAGCATCGGCGAAGCACACGAGGTGTGCCTGGAGTACGAACGGGCGGGCTGGTACTGGCCCAGGCAGTTCACCAACCCGGCCCTGGTGGGATACGTGGAGCGATGGGCGTGGCGTCTTCTGCGGCAGCTCCGCGCGGACTGGCCCGGCGTCCGCCACCTGGTGTGCGGGTTCGGCACCGGCGCCACCGTCGCGGGACTGCACCGCGTCTTCGCCCCGCTTGGGTACGCGGTCGTGGGACTGCAGGCCAGGCGAGGCGACCCCGTTCCCGGATGGCGGAACTACGCCCTGCAGAACGTGGGCGAGCGGGATCTCTTCCACCGCTACCAGGCGGACGTCCCGCTGGCCACCGCAGCCGGAGCGGACGCCCCCGGTAGAGGTGCGCTGCAGTCGCTTGTGGCGTTCGCCCATACCCACACCCATCCCGAACAGGTACTGGTGATCTCCCACGACGGCCGGCCCCGCCCGGATCTCGCAGGGCGATCCGATGACCGGCCACAGTGGGTTCAGCCCAGGAGCCCGGCCCCTACCGACAGGCCGCGGTCACTCGGTTAAGAGCGACCCGCTGCACCATGCGACACCACCGGTTCGGAGGTACGGATTTTGCTCCACGAGATCCCGGAGACAGGGCGTGGACGGATAGTCGCCGCCACGGTACTGGACGATCTCCTTCGCGAGTGTGAAGCCTGGTTCAGCCGGCGAGGGCTGACTCTGAGACACGACGAGGACGTCTCGAACTGGGTCCTTCATATGCGAACAGCGCCCGCGACCGACGGCATAAATCCTACTTATGACCCGGAACACAGCCCCGTTTCCCCAGGGAACAGTTACTGGCTGGACGTCAGGGACCGCGACGCACGGACCGTCGCGTGCATCGCCGCTCGAATGATTCATACGGACGACTTCGCGCAGCACATGAGCTCCATGCGGCTGTGGTTCGACCCGCTCCCCTCGGAGATGGGAGGGCCACTGAATCTTCTTCTGCCTTCGGATACGCAGGTCATCTCCGGCGCGGTGGCGCACTACGGTGGACATTGGGTCCACCCGGACTGGCGGGGAAACGGAATACCGGGAATCCTCCTCCCCATGGCGAAGATCCTCACGATGGAGCTGTTCGGGAGCGACTGGGACACGGGGATCGTGCTCTCGAACAGTGCTCAGAGACGCGACCTCATGGCCGCGTACGGTTTCGCGAAGGCAGAACTCTGCTACTCCGGCTTCTTTCCTCCTCTGCATCGCGACGAGACCTTCTTCCTGGTTCGCAGCACCCGGGAACAGACCCTGCGCGACCTGCCCAATGTGATGGCCGGTTTGCGCGAGGACGGAGAGACCCCGGTCCTCACAACCCGGGCCGGAAGTAGAAACGGTTGAGGCCGGCGGCGTTGGAGATGACGCCGCCCGCGGCTCAGGCATGGGAGGAGTCGGAGCGGGTGATGTCCTCCAGGCCGCCGCTCGCGTCGGTGGTGTAGCCGTTCAGGTGGGTGCCGGGATGGTGCGGCCGGTGGTGGGCAGCGCGGGACAGGTTCCGGCCCGTGACATTCCCGGCTCCAGCGCTCCCGGCGCACCTGGTGACGTGAGGCACGGCGTCTGGAGCGATCCATGTGCGAGTGCCGCCGAAGGCTGTAACCATCGCCGGGCGACAGGAAGGTGACTGACTTGAGTGAGCCCGCGGTCCGGCCGAACGAGACGACGGTGCCCTTGATGCCGTGCGCGTCGGTGGAGGAGACCCTGGCGTTCTACGAGGCGCTGGGATTCGAGGCGACCTACAAACAGAGCAAGCCCTATGTCTATCTGGCGTTGCGGTGGAGCGGATTCCAGCTCCACTTCGGTCCGGCGCCCAAGGGCCTGGATCCGGCCCGGGAGGAGTCCGGCGGCTGCCTCGTCATGGTCGACGCCGTGGCGCCGTACCACGCGGCGTTCGTCGCGGCGATGCGCCGCGTCTACGGGAAGGTGCTGAGTTCCGGCCTTCCCCGCATCACCCGCTACCGCCCCGGCGCGTCCCGGTTCACGCTGATGGATCCGTCCGGGAATTCGATCATATTCATCCAGCGCGACGAGCCGGCCGAGGTGGAGTACGGCGGCTCGAAGAAGCTGACGGGCCTGGCCAAGGTGCTCGACAACGCCCGGATCCTGCGCGAGTTCAAGAACGACGACCTGCAGGCCTTCCGCGCGCTCAAGTCCGCGGTGCGCAGGCACGGCGCGGACGCCTCGCCGGTCGAGCGGGCCATCGCCCTGTGCCACCTCCTCGACCTGTCCACGGTCCTCGGTGAGCCCGCCGATCCCTGGCTCTCCGATCTGCGTGGTCTGGAGCTCACCGCCGACGACAGGCGGCGCGTCGAGTCGGAACTCGGGCATCTCGCCGGACTCCAGGAGTGGCTCCCCTGAAAGGAACGCGGCATTGATGCCGCGATTAGAGGTGCTAATAAATAAATTCAGGAGAATTAAATTGTTCTTATAGATCGCGGTGCCGGACGCTGCCGTCATGACACTGACCGGTTTGTACGTCCCACTGATCACCCCCTTCGACGTCGAGGGCGCCGTCGCCCTGACAGTGTTGGAAGCCCTGGCGCACGACGTGCTGGACGCCGGCGCGACGGGCGTCGTCGCGCTGGGCACCACGGCGGAGCCGGCCTCGCTGACGGACGGCGAGCGGCGCGCCGTCCTCGACGTGGTCGCCGGGGTCTGCCGGGCCCGCTCGGCGGAGCTTCTGGTCGGCGCGAACACGGCGGAGGCGCTGACGGCGCTACGCCGCCGTCCCGAGGTGACCGCCGCCCTCACGCTCGTGCCGCCGTTCGTGCGGCCCGGCGAGGCCGGGGTGGTCGCGCACTTCACCGCGCTCGCCGCGGCGAGTCCGGTGCCTCTGGTCGTCTACCACGTGCCGTACCGGACGGGTCAGCACCTGTCCACCGACGCCCTCCGGCGGCTCGCCGGGCTGCCCGGTGTGGCCGGGGTGAAGTACTCCGCCGGTGGGATCGACGCGGAGACCGTCGAGCTTCTGGCGGATCCGCCGGAGGGTTTCGCGGTGCTGGGCGGTGACGACGTCGTCATCTCACCTTTGCTGGCGCTCGGCGCGCACGGCGGGATCCTCGCCTCGGCGCATCTCGCCACAGCGCGGTTCGCCGAACTGATCACCTTGTGGCGGTCGGGCGACGCCGCCGGGGCCCGGGCGCTCGGCCACCGCCTGGCGGCCCTGTCCGCGGCCCTGTTCGCCGAGCCCAACCCCACCGTCGTCAAGGCCGTCCTGCACGCAAGGGGCCGCATCCCGGCCCCCGGCGTACGGCTGCCGCTGCTGCCGGCGGGCCCGGAGGCGCTGCGACGGGCGCTTTGGGCGGCGGACGCCGTCGTCTAGAGGGCCTTGAGGTAGCGGCGCATGCGGCGCTTGGCGCGGTAGCCGTACCGGAGGACCTTGGGCGGCACCTCCAGGCGCAGCCGGGCGCGGCGGCGGGCGGCGGCGTGCTCGGGACCGTCCAGGAGCGAGCGGGCCGGCTCCAGCGTGCCTGCGCGGACCGCGGAGACCAGCGCAGCCACCCGGCCGGTCCAGTCGGTGGCCGAGGCGTCGTGGAAGTAGTTGGCCCGGCACCACTCCGCGTCCGGGGTGCGGAAGTCCGCCTTCGCCAGGTCGTCGAGCGTGCCGAGGCAGCCGCTGCCCTCGAACACCAGGTTGATCATCTCAGCGCTCACCCCGAAGTCCGACAGCACGAGCAGCGGCACGTGCCCGGCGATGGCCTCCAGCGCGGCCGTCGAGCTGACCGTGACGAACCCGGCCGCGCGCGACAGGTGCTCGTGCATCGGCCCAGCGGCGAAGCGGACCAGGTCGCGATCCACCCGGCCCTCGTCGGCCAGCGCGTTCCACAGCCGCTCGTAGTGGTGGCGTTCGTTGTGCGTCTGCCGCTCGTCGTCGCGGGCCCGCAGCTTGACCACCACATCGAGGTCCGGCCGGGCCCCCGCGAGCGCGGCCAGGGCCAGCAGCACGTTCTCGCGTTCCTCGCGGCGGCGGGGCACCTTCGCCTGCGTGGCGAACACCACCCGGTCGCGGACGCCCCCGCCGGTCTCCGCTCCGAGGCCGCCGAGGTCCAGGTAGGGCAGCCGGGCGAGCGCCACCGCCCCTCCCCCGCCCAGTTCCCGGCCGATGGCCGAGAACTCGGCGACCTCGCGGCCGCTGTGCACCACGAACAGGTCGCAGCCGCTGCGGAACAGCCAGGCCTTCTCCGTCGCGGGCACGGAGATGCCGGGCAGCCCCGACACCAGCACCGGGCGGGGCCGCAGCCCGGCCAGCGTCTCCGCCGCCAGCGCGTCCACGACGGGTCCGGTGCAGGCGAGCAGCACGACGTCGGGCCGGAACCGTTCTGCGGTCCGCCGCAACTGCCGCGCCGGCAGCACCGCGGGCAGTTCCCGCCCCGCGGCCCCGGCCCGGGTGCCGCTGACCGCGGCGGCGATCTGCGCCGCCGAGGGCGCGATGGGGGTACGGACGACGACCAGGTCCGTGGTCCAGTCCTCCGGGAGCGCGTCGAGCAGGCCCGCGGCCCACTTGAGGTACGAATCGGAGTCGGCCACGGCGAGCAGACGGGTCAAGGAGCGACCTTTCCTTCACTTGTACGGGGAGAGTCCGGCGGCGCCCCGCTCACCTGCTGGGGCTGGTGCGCGAACAACTGGAGATGGGAACGGAGGGACGGGGCGGCCGAGGAGGTCCACCAGTCGTCCGGCACGTCCACGGCCTCCACCGGCACGCCCCGGGCCGACAGCAGCACGCGCAGCGAGGTCACGGCGGTGGACGGCAGGCTCAGCACCCGCTGGCCGGGCCGCAGGTCGCGCAGCGTCATCTCGGCCGGGGCCCCGGCGTCGTACACGGTCAGGCCGGCGATGCGGCGCACCCGGTCGAGGTCGCGGGGGTCCTCGCGCCGGTGGGGGAAGTACGCGACGGGCTCCTCGATCCGCTCCAGCCAGCGCAGGTAGCGGTCGCGGTGGATGAGCCCGTTGCGTACGAGCGAGGTGCCGAGCACGACCGTGCGCTCCGGCGGCGGCCGGTCGGCAGGCTGGGCGCGCAGCCAGGCGAAGTCGTGCCGGACGAGCCGGACGCCCGCGCCCTCCACCTCCTCGGCGAGGCCGGGGGGCACGGGAAGCGCGGTGAAGACCGAAGGGCGGCGCGTGCGCAGGCGGAGCCCCGCCGCCGCGCCCAGGACCCTGCGGCCCAAGCTCGCCGTCGCGCGGGCGCGCAGCAGGGGGCGCCGCGCGACCAGTAACTCCAGGAGGCGGATCGTGGCGAGCCCGTCGTCCACGAGCACGGTGCGCCCGGGCACGGCCGTCACGAGGGCGAGCTGGACCCGCCCCGAGAAGGCGTCGCCCACCGCCCAGGTGCGGCTCGGCCGGGGAATCCGCTCGGACGGCTCGGCGAACTCCAGCCCTTCGGGCAGCCCGAGCCGCCCCAGCTCACGCCGGGTCATCCGGAGCGCGGGCAGCCCGGCCCGAGGCACCACCCGGGTGACGCTGCCGAGGAGCCCCGCACTGTGCGCCTCGACGACGCACAGAAGCTGCAGGGGGGACTCCACCCATGCGACGGCCTGCCCCTGCCCGGCGGCGTGGCGCCGTCCCTCGTCATCCACGCCGCGTGAGGATTCGTTCACGACGCGCTCACCCTAGCCACCCCGTGCGACGTACGCGGGAACTCGGGGTGAACGGACCCCGAAGGGATCATGCCGAGGCGTTGGGGCAGCATGGGGGCATGGAAGACATCGACTTGAACAACGGCGTTCCCATGCCCCGGCTCGGCTTCGGCGTCTGGCAGGTGGCCGACGACGAGGCGGAGAAGGCGGTCACGACGGCGCTCGAATGCGGATACCGGAGCATCGACACGGCCAGGCTCTACCAGAACGAGGAGGGCGTCGGCCGGGCCCTGCGCGCCTCCGGCATCCCCCGCGAGGAGCTGTTCGTCACCACCAAGCTGTGGAACGACCAGCAGGGCTACGACGAGGCGCTGCGCGCCTTCGACGGCAGCACGCGGCGGCTCGGCCTGGAGACCGTCGACCTCTTCCTGATCCACTGGCCCTCGCCGAAGCAGAACCGGTACGTCGAGACGTGGCGGGCCCTGGAGAAGCTGTACGCCGACGGGCGGGTCCGGGCGATCGGGGTGTCCAACTTCACCGTGGACACGCTGGAGCGCCTGCTCGCCGAGACCGGCGTGGTCCCCGTGCTCAACCAGATCGAGCTGCACCCGCAGCTCGCCCAGCGCGAGCTGCGCGAGTTCCACGCGCGGCACGGCATCGCCACCGAGGCGTGGAGCCCGCTCGGCCAGGGCCGGGGCCTGCTCGACCTGCCGGTTCTCGCCGAGATCGGCGGCCGGTACGGCAAGACCGCCGCGCAGGTGGTGCTGCGCTGGCACCTCCAGCTCGGCAACGTGGTGATCCCGAAGTCGGTGACGCCCTCGCGCATCAGGGAGAACATCGAGGTCTTCGACTTCGAGCTGAACGCGGAGGACATGGCCGCGATCGACGCCCTCGACGCCGGTCGCCGCCTCGGGCCCGACCCCGCCACCTTCGGATAGGAACCGGCCCGCCGGACAGGAAGACCGGCCCGCGCCCCGCGGAACCCGCGCCTCATAGAACTCGCCTATAGAAAGCGCGCCCTATAGAGAACGGTCGCGCCGCCCTCCCCGCGGCACCCCGCCGCGCGGAGGGCGGCGCGTACGAGCCGGGTGCGCGCATCCGCGGCGTGGCTCTCAGAAGTGCGCGGCGTGAGCGGATGCGAGCACGCAGCGGGCCCGGCGTGAGGGGACGGGCCCGGCGTGAGCGCAATAAGAGTGGACAGGCGTGGCCGGGCCGGGGACGCATGTCACGGCGAAGCCTCCCGAACCGGACGCGGCGCGTCCACAGGGTCACCCCGCGTGCGTTTCCGCAGGCGGGCAGGGGGATATGGTTGCTGCCGTGCCGCAACCGCGACGATCGACGAAGCTGTGGGCAGGGCTCGCCGCGGCGCTCCTACTGGCTCTCGGGCTCACCGGCGCGGCCCGGGTCGAGCCCGCCCCGCCGGAGCACCGGCCCAACATCGTGCTGATCCTGACCGACGACCTCGACGCGGCGGATGTCAGCCGGTTCCCCAACATCGGCAATCTGCTGGTGAGCCAGGGCACCACCCTGTCGCGCTTCTTCGTCACCAATCCCTGGTGCTGTCCCTCCCGCTCCTCGATCCTCCGCTCGCAGTTCATGCACAGTCACCAGGTCGAGAGCAACCGGGCGCCGACCGGCGGGTTCACGAAGTTCCGGCCGCTGGAGGCGTCCACGATCGGGACGTGGATGCACGACGCCGGCTACCGGACCGCGCTCTTCGGCAAGTATCTCAACAACTACCCTCAGGGAGCGCCGCGCACGTACGTCCCGCCCGGCTGGGACGAGTGGGCCGTGCCGGTCACCCGCCTCTACCAGGAGTACGGCTACGCGCTCAACGACAACGGGACGATCCGGCGGTACGGCGACGCTCCGGAGGACTACCTGGAGGACGTGCTGAGCGCCAAGGCGGCGGCGTTCGCCTCGTCGGGAAGCGCACCGTTCTTCCTCTACCTCGCCCCCGTCGCGCCGCACCTGCCCGCGCACCACGCGCCGCGTCACGCGGCCGCCTTCGCGGACGAGCAGGCGCCGCGGACGGCGTCGTTCGACCAGGCCGACCTGTCCGCCGAGCCCCGATGGCTGCAGGAGCGGACGCCGTTGTCCGACGCCGAAGTGCGCAGGATCGACCGGGTCCACCGCGACCGGCTGCGCGCGATGCTCGGCGTGGACGACATGGTGGGCGCCCTGGTGGACGCGCTCGCCCGGGCGGGGCGGCTCGACGACACCTATATCTTCTTCACCTCCGACAACGGCTTCCATCTCGGCCAGCACCGGCTGAGGCCGGGCAAGACGACGCCCTTCGAGGAGGACATCCGGGTCCCGATGGTGGTGCGCGGGCCCGGCGTGCCGGCCGGGGGCGTGATCGACGGGCTCGCCTCGTCCGTCGACCTCGCGCCGACGTTCGCCGAGCTGGGCGGAGCGTCCGTGCCGCTCTCCGCGGAGGGCCGCTCGCTCGTCCCGCTGCTGCGCGGGCTCGACGTGCCCTGGCGCGACGCCGTCCTGGTCGAGTTCTACCACCCCTCCTACTCACCGCAGTCGCCGCCGAGCTACGCCGTGCTGCGCACCGGCCACTACGCGTACGTGGAGTACGAGACCGGGGAACGGCAGCTCTACGACCTGTGGGAGGACCCGGCGGAGCTGCGCAACATCGCGGGCTCGGCGGAGCCCGGCGTCGTCGCCGTGCTGTCGGCCCGGCTGGCGCTGCTCCGAGCCTGCGCCGGGATGACCTGCGCGCTGACGGACGCCGTCGGCGTCGGAGACGGCTCGGCATAACGGCGACTCCGGCCGCGGGTTAGGGGCAACCGGTATTCATTTCTGCCCATATGGTGATGGGAGCGCTCCCATGCGTAGTATGTACCGTAAAATCCCATTTGAAGGCCCTAACCCCCCGTGGAGTAACAGTTAGGTTTCGGCATATTGACGCCCGCGTTGCTCATAGAGGACCCTTCGTGGGAGCGCTCCCAACAGCGCTCGCACATACAAGCACAACCATTGATCGCGGGCCGTGACGTCGGGGACCGGCCTGGGATGAACCTCCCAAGAGATTCGGGTACCACCTGAGAGGGGTCCGGAAGAATGTTCAACAACTCGCGCCGCGGCAGGCTGCTCGCGGTCGCCGCGGTGGCGGCGCTGACGCTCGGCGTCACCACCGCCTGCGGCTCGGACGACAAGCCCGCCGACAACGCGGCAGGCGGCTCCACCGCGGCGGCGGGTCCCGTGACCATCACGCTTCAGACGTTCGGCGGCGGCAAGAACTTCGGTTACAAGGAGGCCGTCGACAAGTGGAACGCCGAGCACAAGGACATCACGATCAAGTATGACAACCTGACCGACCAGTTCGAGCAGGTCTACTGGCCGCAGATGATCCAGTGGCTCCAGTCCGGCGCGGGCGCCGGCGACGTCGTCGGCATCGACGAGGGCGGCATGGGCCTCGCCAAGGCGCACCCCGAGTGGTGGGCCGACCTCGGCGAGTTCGGCCTGCAGAACCGCAAGGCCGACTTCGCGGACTGGAAGTGGGAGAACGGCGTCACCGCCGACGGCAAGCTGTTCGGCCTCGGCACCGACGTCGGCGGCATGAGCCTCTGCTACCGCCGTGACCTGTTCGAGAAGGCGGGCCTGCCGGCCGACCGCGACGAGGTCAGCAAGCTCTGGCCGACGTGGGACGACTTCGTCAAGGTCGCCCACAAGTTCCAGGACAAGATCAAGGACACCAAGTTCGTCGACGGCACCAACACGCTCTACAACGTGGTCCTGGTGCAGGAGGCCGCCAAGAACGGCAACGTCTCCTACTTCGACAAGGACAACAACCTGATCGTCGACAAGAACCCCGCGGTCAAGTCGGCCTACGAATTCGCCCAGAAGATCAGCCAGGAGGGCCTCACGGCCAAGCTGCGCAACTTCACGCCCGAGTGGAACACCGGCATGAAGAAGTCGCAGTTCGCCACCCTCGGCTGCCCGTCGTGGATGCTCGGCGCGGTGAGCGGTGACGGCGGCGCCGGACCGGACTTCAAGGGCAAGTGGGACGTCGCGGCGGTGCCCGGCGGCGGCGGCAACTGGGGCGGCTCCTGGCTCGCGGTGCCGAAGCAGTCCAAGCACCCCAAGGAGGCCGCGCAGGTCCTCGACTACCTGACCGGCAAGGAGGCCGAGGTCAGCGTCTTCAACTTCGCCGGCAACATGCCGAGCAACGTCCAGGCGCAGCAGGACCCGGCCGTCCAGGGCGCGAAGAACGAGTACTTCAACGACGCTCCGGTCGGCGACATCTTCGCCAAGTCCGCCGCCGCGCTCCAGCCGGTCTTCCTCGGCGTGAAGCACGCCCAGGTCAAGAACGCGGTCGAGTCGGTCGTCTCGGCCATCGACGACGGCTCGGTGCCGTACGCGAACGGCTGGAAGAAGCTCGTCGACGACGCAGTGAAGGCCGCGGGCTGATCCTGCCCGCCAGGTGAGCACCGGCCCGCCGCAGCGGCACCCCGCCGGCGGGCCGGTCGCCTGCTTTCACCCGAAAGGTAACTTATGAGCCTGCACGTCGACGCCGGGCGACCCACCCGCGCACCGATGCCGCCCGGCCGGAGGCACGTCCGGCCGAGATCGGGCCGGTCCTTCCTCACCTGGCTGGACCTCAAGGCCGCTCCGTACCTCCTGGTCTCTCCCTACTACCTGCTCTTCCTGCTCTTCGGGCTCTTCCCGCTCGGGTTCACCCTGTACTACTCGTTCTTCGACTACGACCTCACCGGCACGGTCGAGTGGACGGGCCTCGGCAACTACACCGCCATGCTCGGCGACGCCGACTTCTGGAAGGCGGTCGTCAACACCCTCGCGATGTTCGTCATCGCGACGGTCCCCCAGATGCTGCTGGCCCTGCTGCTGGCCAACGCGCTGAACAAGCGGATGAAGGCGCAGCTGTTCGTCCGGCTGGGCGTCCTGCTCCCCCTCGTCACCTCCGTCGTCGCGGTGGCGGTCGTCTTCACCCAGCTGTACGGCCGCGACTACGGCGTGGTCAACTGGGTGCTGAGCTGGTTCGGCATCGATCCCGTCAGCTGGAAGACCGAGCGCCTCCCCTCCTGGCTCGCCATCGCGACGATGATCGACTGGCGCTGGACCGGCTACAACGCGATCATCTTCCTGGCCGGCATGCAGACGATCCCCAAGGACCTCTACGAGGCGGCCTCGATCGACGGCGCGTCCCGGCGGCGCCAGTTCTGGCAGATCACGATCCCGATGCTCCGGCCCACGATGATCTTCGTGGTGCTGAACTCCACCATCGGCGGTCTCACGCTGTTCTCCGAGCCGACGACGTTCTACAACGGCAACGTCCACGGCGGCACCGACAGCCAGTTCCAGACCGTGTCGATGTTCATCTTCGAGCAGGGCTTCCGCGAGTTCGACTACGGCTACGCGTCCGCGGCCGCCTGGCTGCTGTTCCTGCTCATCCTCGTAGGGTCGGCCATCAACTTCATGCTCATCCGCCGGATCGGGGGCAACAAGTGACCACGCTCTCCGCGCCCGCCAGCACGCGGCGGCGCCGCGCCAAGGCGCCGGGAGGCGCCGCCGGCATCTGGTCGGCCACGCCGATGACGAGGCTCATCCTCGCGGTCACGATCATCATCTCGGCGTTCCCGCTGTACTACATGATCGTCATCGCCTCGCGCACCAACACCGAGGCGACCGACATGCCGCCGCCGTTCCTGCCGGGCGGCAACCTCGGGGAGAACATCAACCGGGTGCTCACCAACCCCGACGCGCACTACCTGACCGGTCTCACCAACTCGCTGATCATCTCCGCCACGGTGACGGTCTCGGTGGTGCTGATCTCGACGTTCGCCGGTTTCGCGTTCGCCCGGCTGCACTTCAAGGGCGGCAAGATCCTGCTGCTGTTCGTGCTGCTGACGATGATGGTCCCGCTGCAGCAGATGGGCATCGTCCCCCTCTACCGCCTCATGGTCAACCTCGAATGGGTCGGCTCGATCAAGGCGGTGATCCTGCCCTTCCTGCTCAACGGCTTCGGCGTCTTCCTCATGACGCAGTACACCGAGCAGGCCGTGCCCAACGAGCTGGTCGAGGCCGCCCGCGTCGACGGCGCGTCCACTCTGCGGATCTGGTGGAACGTCATCCTGCCGGCCGTACGGCCGGGCATGGGAGTGCTGGGCATCAACACGTTCATGCTCAACTGGAACGAGTTCATGTGGCCGCTGATCGTGCTGAACCCGGACAACCCGACGGTCCAGGTCGCGATCAACTCGCTCAACGCGAAATACGGGACGGACTACGTGCTGATCTTCAGTGGCACGCTCTTGTCGATCCTCCCGCTCATCGTCGTCTTCATCCTGTTCGGCCGACAGATCATCGGCGGACTCATGGAAGGTGCGGTCAAGGCGTGACAACGCAAGACACACGACCAGAGGCGGAGGCGGCCGGCCTGATGTTCCCCACCGGGTTCGTCTGGGGCGCCGCGACCTCCGCATACCAGATCGAGGGTGGACTCACCGCGGACGGGCGGGGCACCTCGATCTGGGACAGTTTCTGCCGTCAGGAGGGCCGGATCGTCGGCGGCGACCACGCCGAGATCGCGATCGACCACTACAACCGGTACCGCGACGACGTGAAGCTGATGGCCGACCTCGGCCTGACGGCCTACCGGTTCTCGGTCTCCTGGCCGCGGATCCAGCCCGACGGCTCGGGCGCGTACAACGCCAAGGGCCTCGATTTCTACAAGAGGCTCGTCGACGAGCTGCTCAGCTACGGCATCGACCCGTGGCTGACGCTCTACCACTGGGACCTTCCGCAGGCCCTGGAAGACGCGGGCGGGTGGCCCGCGCGGGACACGTCGAAGCGCTTCGCCGACTTCGCCGCGACCGTCCACGCCGAGCTCTCCGACCGGGTCAGGAACTGGAGCACGGTCAACGAGCCCTGGTGCTCGGCGTTCCTGGGGTACGCCTCGGGCGAGCACGCGCCGGGCAGGCGTGAGCCGGCCGCCGCGCTGCGCGCCGCGCACCACCTCAACCTCGCGCACGGCCTGGCCGTGCAGGCGATGCGGGCGCAGAACGCCGGCTCGCAGATCGGCGGGTGCGTGAACCTCTACCCGGTCACGCCGGCCACCGCCAGCGAGGCCGACCAGGACGCCGCCCGCCGCATCGACGGGCTGCAGAACCGGTTCTTCCTGGACGCGCTGCTCAAGGGCGCGTACCCGGAGGACGTGCTGGCCGACCTGAGCCACATCTCCGACATGTCCTTCATCCAGGACGGCGACCTGGCCGCGATCGGCGCGCCGCTCGACATGCTGCTGGTCAACTACTACAGCCGCTTCACCGTGTCGGGCGCCCCCGGCGGCGCCGTGTCGGCCGCGGCCGCCCCGACCGACTCCGGCTCGCCGTGGATCGGCAGCGAGCACGTCGGGTTCGTCAACGCCGGCCGCCCGGTCACCGCGATGGGCTGGGAGGTCGACGACAGCGGACTGTACGAGACGCTGCGGCGCCTCGCCGACGAGTACCCGCGCGTCCCCCTCTACATCTCCGAGAACGGCGCGGCGTACGACGACGTGTTCGGCGAGGACGGGACCGTGCACGACCCCGATCGCGTCGCCTACATCGAGGCGCACCTGCGCACCTGCCACGCCGCCATCGAGTCCGGCGTCCCGCTCCAGGGCTACTTCGCCTGGTCCCTGATGGACAACTTCGAGTGGGCGTGGGGATACGGCAAGCGCTTCGGCCTCGTCTACGTGGACTACGAGACCCAGGCGAGGACGATGAAATCGAGCGCGTTGTGGTATGCCGACACCATCAGGCACGGCGGCCTGCTGGGTCGGGCACAATAAGCGCAGACGCGATAAGGGGGCAGTATAGATGAACGGGGACCGCCGTTCCGGAGGTCGGCCGACTCTGGAAGCGGTCGCCGCGCGTGCCGGTGTCGGCCGCGGCACCGTGTCGCGGGTCATCAACGGCTCACCGAAGGTGAGCGACCGTGCCCGCGACGCGGTGTTACTGGCGATCCAGGAGCTCGGCTACGTGCCCAATCGGGCGGCGCGTACCCTTGTGACCAACCGGACCGACACCATCGCCCTGGTGGTGTCGGAATCGGAGCAGCGCGTCTTCGACGAACCGTACTTCGCCGGGCTGATCCGCGGGATCGGCTCGGCGCTGGGCGAGACCGGCCTCCAGCTGATCCTCACGATGGCGCAGAACCGCGCCGAGCACGACCGCCTGGAGCACTACCTGACCGGGCAGCACGTCGACGGCGTCCTGCTCACCTCGGTGCACGGCGCCGACCCCCTGCCGGGACGGCTGGAGGATCTGGGCGTCCCCACGGTGCTCGGTGGCCGGCCCGTCGGGCTGAACCCCTACAGCTTCGTCGACATGGACAACCGCGCGGGCGCGCGGCAGGCGGTCAAGTATCTGGTCTCCAAGGGCCGGAGCCGGATCGCCACCATCGCCGGTCCCCAGGACATGGGCGTGGGTGTCGACCGTCTGGCCGGGTACCGCGACGCGCTGCTCGCCACCGGGATGAGCGAACGCGTCTCGTACGGCGACTTCTCCGAGGAGAGCGGTTCGGCGGCCATGCGTGAGCTGCTGGCCCGGCATCCCGATCTCGACGCGGTGTTCACGGCGTCCGACCCCATGGCGGTCGGGGCGCTGCGCGTGCTCAAGGAGAACGGCATGGTGGTGCCGGACGACGTCGCGCTGATCGGTTTCGAGGACTCGAAGGTCGCCCTGCACACGGAGCCGCCGCTGACCAGCGTGCACCAGCCGACGGAGGCGATGGGCCGGCAGATGGTCCAGCTCCTGATCGCCCGCATCAACGGCGAGCCGCTGGAGCAGCCGGTCGTCATACTCGACACCCACCTGGTGATCCGCGCCTCCGCCTGACGGGAGCCCTACCGCGAGACCGCCGCACACCCCCCGGGGTGTGCGGCGGTCTCGTTTCGCGTGCTTGCGAGCCCGTCCTCTGAGCAGGGCTCAGCCGTCGGCGGACGAGAGCAGGCGCTCGGCCTCCTCCTCCGACATGCCCTCCAGCTCGGCGACGAGCAGGTCCTCCAGCGCGACCGCCAGGTCGGCCACGGTGCGCCGCTCGAAGATCGTCCGGACCGGCACCTCCACCCCGGTCGTACGGCGCAGCCTGGCCGCGATCCGCGTCGCGAGCAGCGAGTGCCCGCCGAGGGCGAAGAAGTCGTCGTCCGCGCCGACGGAGGCGACGCCGAGCAGCTCGGCCCAGACCTCGGCCACCAGCAGCTCCGCGTCCGTGCTCGGCGGCACGTGCCCGGCCGACGGCCCCCGGACCGGCGCGGGCAGCGCCGCGCGGTCCACCTTGCCGCGGCTGGTGAGCGGCAGCGCGTCGAGACCGACCCAGGCGGTGGGGACGAGATGCCGGGGCAGCGTCCGCGCGAGGTGCGCGGCGAGCTCCTCCCCCGTCGCGGTCCCGGTCACGTACGCCACGAGTTCCTCGGCGTGGACCGTCACGAAGGCCTGGCCGACCCCAGGATGGTCGAGCAGCCGCGCCTCGACCTCGCCCGGCTCGATCCGGAAGCCGCGCACCTTGAGCTGCCCGTCGAGCCGCCCGAGGAACTCCAGTTCGCCTGCCTGGTTCCAGCGTGCCCGGTCTCCCGTGCGGTATCTGCGCGCTCCCGGCGGCCCTGCGGGGTCGGGGACGAAGGCGGCGGCCGTGAGCGCGGGGCGGCGCAGGTAGCCGCGGGCCACGCCGGCTCCGCCGACGACCAGTTCGCCGATCGCGCCCTGCGGGACCGGGGCCCCGGCGGCGTCGAGCAGGTGGACCGTCGTCGCGCCGACGGGCCGGCCGATGGGCGGCCTGCCGTGCGGCGCCGCGCCGAGGCCGGCGCCGAGGCCGGCGCCGAGGTCGGCCCACGTCGCGATGACCGCGGCCTCGGTCGGGCCGTAGGTGTTCAGCAGGCGGACTCCGTCGCCGAACCGGCGGCGCCAGCGCGTCACGGCGCCGCCGGACGCCTGTTCGCCGCCGATGATCACCAGGCCGAGCGCGGGCGGCCAGGCGATCTGGTCGATCTCCTCGACCAGGTGGTGCCAGTAGGCGGTGGGCAGGTCGAGCACGGTGATCCGCTCCCCGCCCGGCGCGGCCAGCAGGTCGGGCAGCGTCGCCGCCCCGCCGGGGAGCAGCACCAGGGTCGCTCCCGCGGCGAGCGTCGGGAACACCTCTTCGAGGTGGGTGTCGAAGCTCAGCGACGCGAACTGGACGACGCGGTCGCCGGGCGTCAGGCCGTACTCGCCGCGCATCCACCGGATCCGGGCCGCGATGGCGCGGTGCTCGACGGCGACGCCCTTGGGGCGGCCGGTGGAGCCGGAGGTGGAGATGACGTAGGCGACGTCTTCCGGCCGTGTCCCGCCCGGCCCGTCCGGCCTCTCTCCGTCCGGCCGTTCGCCGGCGGCCGCCTCTTCCTCGGCGAGCCCGCCCGCCGGGTCGACGGCGGTGAGCCCGGCGGGCGGCGTACGGGTCGTGATCACATGCGTCGCCCCGGCGTCGGCGAGCGAGAAGGCCATCCGCTCGTCCGGCTCGTCCGGCTCGAACGGCAGGTAGGCCGCACCGGCCCGCCAGACGGCGAGCAGCGCGACGATCGCCTCGGCCGATCGGGGCAGGCGGACGCCGACCACATCGCCGGGGCGGACGCCGGACCCGCGCAGCGCCGCGGCGAGCCGGTCCGCCCGCCGGTCCAGCTCGCCGTACGTGACCTCGGTCTCCCCGCAGACCACGGCGACGGCCTCGGGCGTGCGGCGGACGGTCTCGGCGATCATCTCGGGGACCGTCGGCCCGGGGACGTCCGCGCCGTCGCCGGCCAGGGTGCGGATGTCGGCCTCGTCGTCGCCCGTCCAGAGGCGCAGCTCGGAGATCCGGCGGTGCGGCTCGTCGGCGACGGAGGCGAGCAGGAGCAGGAAGCGCTCGGCGAGCCGGCGGACGGCCTCCGCCTCGTGCGGGGAACCGCTGGACCCGTCGTGGCCGAACGACACGGTGATCCCGGCGCCGTCCCGCCAGGCCTCCGTGTAGAGGCCGAGCTTCACCTGCCGGAAGCCGTCGGGGAAGAAGCCGACGGACAGGTCCCCGAAGGGGCGGGTGGGTCCCACGTCCTGCGTGTGCAGGATGAACACGGTCGGCATCAGCGCCTGGGCGGGGTGCCCGATCCGCTCGAACGGCACCGAGGTCTTGCTCATCGCCGTCAGCGCCTCCCGCCCGGTACGCCGCAGCAGCTCGCTGAACGCGGGATCCCCACCGAGGTCGCCGCGCAGCACGACGGTCTGCGTGAGGTAGCCGATCAGCGGCTCCAGCTCGACCCGCTCGCGCCCGGCGACGACGGTCCCGACGAGGACGTCGTCGTGGCCGGAGTGGCGGTGCAGGAGCACCTGGTAGGCCGCCATGAGCACGGTGAACAGGGTGGTCCGGTGCTCGCGGGCGAGCCGGTCCAGCCGGTCCGCGACCTCCGGGCCGACCCGGACGATCTGGAACCCGCCCTGCCCGTGGCCCTCACCGCCCTCCGCGCCGTAGGCGTCCCCGCCGCCGATGCCCCCGATGCCGTACGGCAGGTCGGCCGGCGGCGGATCGGCCAGCCGCTCCTGCCAGTACGGCACCGCGCGCTCGGCGCGGCGGCGCTGCCAGCGGGCGTAGTCGGACGGGTGGACCGGCAGCGGCGCCAGTTCCGGCGCGCGGCCGCGCAGCCGCGCGGTGTAGCACTCCGCCAGGTCGTCGAGGAGGATCCCCAGCGACCAGCCGTCGCCGATGATGTGGTGCATCGTGACGCACAGGACGTGGTCCAGCGGCCCGATCCCGATCACCGCCACGCGCAGCGGCACGCCCTCCGCGAGGTCGAACGGCGCGTTGACGCGCTCGGCGACGAGCCGCCCGGCGTGCTCCTCGCCGGTCGCGGCCGGCCACGCCACCGGCGGCGGGGACCCGGCCGGTTCCGCGACCGCCCAGGGGACGCCGTCCTCCTCCTCGAACCGGGTACGCAGGCCCTCGTGCCGGGCCACCACGTCGGCGATCGCCCCTTCGAGGGCGTCCCGGTCGAGGGGGCCGCGCAGCCGGCGGACGAGATACATGGTGTAGGAGGCGTCGCGCGGATCGAGCTTCTGCAGGAGCCAGAGCCGTTCCTGGTCCGGCGAGAGCGGCGCCCTCATCGGTCCGACATCCCGTCGAGCACGGCCGCGAGGTCCTCGGCGCTGAGGCCGTCGAGTTCGTCGCGGAGCGCGGCGATCTCGGCGAGGTCGAAGTCGTCGTCGTCGAGCCGGTCCATCGCCGCCGCCAGCCCGGCCACCGTGGGGTTCTCGAACAGCTCCACGATCGGCACCGCGATCGCGAACCGCGCCTGGACCCTGGCGATGATCTGGGTGGCGGTCAGCGAGTGCCCGCCCAGCTCGAAGAAGTCGTCGTCGACGCCGACCGGCTCCGCGATGCCCAGCACCTCGCCCCACAGCGCCGCGAGGTCCTCCTCCAGCGCCGTGGACGGGGCCCGGTACGGCCGGCTCCCGGCGCGGGTCCACTCGGGCGCGGGCAGGGCGCCGCGGTCGAGCTTCCCGTTGGGCGTGAGCGGCAGGGCGTCCAGCACCACGAGACGCGCCGGCACCATGTATTCGGGGACGCTGCGGCGCAGCCGGTCCCGGAGGGAGGCCCACAGGCCCGCCTCGTCGGCGTCCGAGTCCGTTTCCCGGAAGGTCTCCCCGGCCGCGGCCTCTTGGATGACGTGCTCTCCGGCGGTGTGCTCTCCGGCGGCGCGCACGACGTAGGCCACTAGGCGCGCGAGGCCGTCGGGACCGGCGTGGACGCCGACCGCGGCGCCGGCCACCTCCGGCGCGGCCCGCAGCACGGTCTCGATCTCGCCCAGCTCGATCCGGAAACCGCGCACCTTCACCTGCTGGTCGGCCCGGCCAAGGTAACGGAGCCTGCCGTTCTCCAGCGCGGCCAGGTCTCCCGTGGCGTACAGGCGGGCCCCGGGCGTGCCGGAGAAGGGGTCGGGCCGGAACCGGTCCGCCGTCTGGCCCGGCATGCCGCGGTATCCCCTGGCCAGTCCGGCTCCGCCGATGTGCAGCTCCCCCGCCTCGCCGGGCGGCACCGGACGCCCGTCGGGCCCGAGGATGTGCACGGTCGTCCTGCCGATGGGCTCACCCAGGTCGATGGGGGCGGGCAGCCCGCTCTCGTCGGTCAGGGCGACCCGCCCGGCCGTCGACCAGACCGTCGTCTCGGTCGGGCCGTACACGTTCCAGAGCCGGGCGCCGTCGGTGAGGAGGGCGTCGGCGAGGTCGCGGGGCAGCGCCTCGCCCCCGCACAGCCGGGTCGCGATGTTCCCGGGGACGCCGCCGGACTCGATGAGGATGCGCCAGCTCGCCGGGGTCGCCTGCATGATCGTGACGGCGTCGGTCACGGCACGCGACCGCAGGGCCCGGCCGTCCGTCGTCTCGTGCGCGGACGCGACGACGACCCGGGCGCCGCAGGTCAGCGGCAGGAGCAGCTCCAGCACGGAGATGTCGAACGACAGCGTGGTGACCGCGAGCCAGGCGTCGCGCGGGGTGAGCTCCAGCAGGGAGGCGAAGGACTCCAGCAGGTTGACCACCGCGCCGTGCGGGACCGCGACCCCCTTGGGCCGGCCGGTGGACCCGGAGGTGTACATGAGGTAGGCGAGCTCCCCCACCGGCCCCTCACCGTCACCGTCCTGCCCCTGGCCCGCGACCGGCACACCGTCCCACGCCAGCTCGACGACGTCCGGGACGCCGTCGAGCAGCCGGGAGTCGACGCCCTGCCCGGCCAGCACCAGCCGGATGCCCGCGTCCTCGCGCATGTGGCGGAGCCGGTCCTCCGGGAACGCCGGGTCGAGCGGCACGTACGCGCCGCCGGCCCGCCACACGGCGAGCAGCGCGACGACCATGCCGGGGCACCGCTCCAGGCACAGGCCCACCGGCGTCTCCGGCCCGACGCCGCGGGCGCGCAGCAGCGCCGCCAGCCGGTCGGCCCTGTCGAGCAGCTCCCGGTACGTCAGCACGCCGCCGTCGCCGCTCACGGCGACCGCGCCGGGGCTCTCGTCACGCCACCGGCGGATCAGCGCGAGCGCCGTCGCGGCGTCCGTTCCCGGCTGCCCGGCACGAGCCGGCACGCCGCTCACCGCGTCACTCACTGTCATGCACCTTTCAATTCGAGAACGCGCCGCTCAGCGCGGACAGACGGGTCTCCGGGTCGGCCCCGGCCCGCCGTACGACCTCGGCGAAACCGCGGACGAGGCGGCGCGCGGTCGCGGGCGTGAACAGGTCGGCGCTGTAGTCGAACACGCCGCCCAGCCCCTCCGGTCCGCGCCACAGGTCGAGCGAGACCTCGGACTTGGTGTGGCTGGGCGGGATTGTGTGGACCTCGGCGTCGAGGTCGGCGAACCGGGTCCCCAGCAGGTCGTCCTTGGGCAGGTCGCTGTGCAGGTTGAACATGGCCTGGCACAACGGCGGCCTGCCGACGTCGCGGGGGACGCGCAGCGCGGCCAGGATGTGCTCGAACGGCACGTCCGCGTGCCGCATCCCGGCCAGGGTCGCCTCCCGGACGCGGTCGAGCAGCTCGTGGAACGCCGGATCGCCGGACAGGTCGGCCCGCAGCACCAGCGTGTTGCCGAAGTAGCCGATCAGCGGGGCGAGCTCGCTGCGGGTCCGGCGGGACACCGGGACGCCGACGCAGAAGTCGGACTGGCCGGACGCGAGGGCCAGGGTCGCCTGGTAGGCGGCGACCAGGGCCATGAAGGACGTGCAGCGCCGTTTCCTGGCCACCCGCTCCAGCGGGGTGACCTCCTCCGGCGGCAGCAGCAGCTCCTCCCGCGCGCCGCGCCCCGACCACCGGGACGGCCGGGGATGGTCGGCCGGCAGGTCGAGTGAGGGGGCTCCGGCGAGCCGGCCCGCCCACTGCTCCACCCCCGCCGTGTGGTCCCGCCGCCTCTCCTGCACGGCGAAGGAGGAATACTGCATGGGCAGCTCCGCCAGGACGGGCTCACGTCCCTCGCGCGTCGCCGCGTAACACTCGGCGAGCTCGCGCATGAGCACGTCGAGCGACCAGCCGTCCACCACTATGTGGTGCAGGACGATGCACAGCACCACATCGTCCTCTCCCCGCCGGGCCACGCCGGCCCGCAGGGGAGGCTCGTTCTCCAGGTCGAACGGGCGCTCGGCGAACTCCCGCAACGCCTCTTCGACCCCCGTCCCGTCAGGACCCGCCTCGCCGGAGGTCGCGAGGTCCTCCACCGGCGTCGGCGCGGGCGGCAGCACGACCTGCACGGGGGCGTCCCCGCGCAGCCGGAAGCGGGTCCGCAGCACCTCGTGCCGCTCGGTGACCCGGGTGAACGCCGCGGCCAGCGCGGCCGTGTCGAGCGGCCCGCGCAGCCGTACGGACCAGGGCAGGTTGTAGCTGGTGTCGGCGGGGTCGAAGCGGCTGAGGAACCACAGGCGCTCCTGCCCCGGCGACAGCGGCCACTCCTCCCCGCCGGGGTCCGCCGCGCCCCCGAGGGAGCGCAGCAGCGCCGCCCGGCGCTCGGGGGGCAGCCCGGCCAGCTTCTCGATCAGCGCCGCGCGGCGGTCGGCGGTGGTCATCCGCCCGGTCATCTGCCGCGTACGCTCAGCGGGCGCATGTCGGTCCACACCGTCTCGATGTGGTCGAGGCATTCCTGGCGGGTGCCCGTGAAGCCGGTGGACCGCCACCCGGCGGGCGGCTCGCGGTCGCTCCACCACACCGAATACTGCTCCTCGTCGTTGACGACCACGAGCATCGGGGATTCGGTCATGTCACCTTCCCAAAGCAGTCATTGCGGAAGCAGGGACCCGGCCGCCGCCCTCCATGAGGCGGGGGCAGTCCGGCCAGCCGGAGGGGCCGGCCGGCGGCGCCGGGCACAGCACGTAGTGCCGGGGGGCGAGCACGCCGGTGCGACCGGCCGCGGCCCGCATCACCGCGGCGTGGACGGCGTCGGGCGTGTCCAGCCCGGGACGCGCCACGAGATAGCCGGTCAGCCGGGGCGGCCCGTCGCTGCCGGGCTCCACCGCGACCGCGGCCGGCCCGGGTGCGCAGACCCGGCGCAGCAGCGCCTCGGTCTCCGGCAGATTCACCCAGTCGGGACCGATCCGCGTCCATCCGGCGGGGCGCCGCACCGGCTCCAGGCCGGCGACCTCCGCGACCCGGTCCAGCGGCACGTCCGCCGAGACCACCCGGACCAGCAGCTCCTCCAGGCCGCCGAGCATCCGCTCGGCGACGCGCCCGGGCAGGAAGGCCGTGTCCACCAGCACGAAGAACTCGCAGGTGGACGGGGCCGGGCCGGTGGCGAAGAAGATCTTCGCCTTGACCTTCGAGTAGGCCCCGACGAAGAACGTCCTGGAGCGGCCCCGCAGCGCGGCGAGCGCCGCGGCGTCCCCGGGGTCGACGTCCGGCAGGCCCGACCAGCGGCCGCCCTGCCGGACGTCGTTGAAGAACGCGTCCAGGTCGATGTCGGCGCCGCGGTTCCACGCCTCCGCGTCCCGGGCGGCGAGCACGAGCGAGGGGTCGTAGTGCCCGTTCCGGTAGGTCGCCATGGTCCTGCGGTGCCCCGGCCCCAGCGCCTCGGCGAAGGTGCGGGCCACCGGATCGACGCGCCCCGGATCGCCGGCGCCCAGGTCGATGACGCAGAGCCCGTCCTGTGCGGCCGGCCCGGCCATCGCCCCCGTACGGAGGTGGTGCCGGTTCGACACGATGAGCTGCAGCGCGGCCGTGGAGTGCCCGGTGACGGCGGCCAGCAGGGCGGCGCTCGCGACCGTGAGCACGCTGGAGGTCGTCACGCCGTGCCGGGCGGCCAGCGCCTCGGCGGCGACGGCCGCCGCCGGGGAGTCCATCCCGTAGCGGACGAAGCGCGGCTCCTCCGGCTCCCGCTCGGGAAAGTCGAACATCGAGCGCGGCGCGGCCGCCAGACCGCTCCGCCAGTGACGCAGCGCCTGGGCGCCGGGCGGCGGGTCCGACCGCTCGAAGGCCGCCTGGTCGAGCGGCTGCCACTCCGGGACGGGCAGGTCCTCCCCGGCGACGAGCCGCGGCCACTCCGCGGCCACCATGTTCAGCGACCAGCCGTCGAGCGCGAGATGGGACAGCGCGAGCGCCAGCGCGCGCGGCCGGCCCCTCAGGCAGACCACCGCGCACCGGACCGGCAGCTCGGCCGCGTAGTCGAACCCGGTCGAGGCCAGCTCGGCGGCCAGCGCCTTGGCCGCGGTCATCGGCTTCGCCGCCGCCTCGTACACGCCCACGGTGAGCCGGCCCTCCCGCCTCACCCGCTGGACGGTCCCCGCCCCGGCGCCCGCCTCTGTGCCCGCCCCGGCGCTCCCCTGCGTGCCGGTCCCGGGGCGTGCGCCCTCCCGGACGTACGCCGTGCGCAGCGTCTCGTGCCGCTCGACGAGGCGGCCGACGGCGCGCAGCACGGCGTCGAGGTCGGCGGCGCCGGTCACCGGCAGGGCCCAGGGCAGGTTGAAGTAGGGATCGCCGTCGTCCAGCCACTGGGTGGACCGCCAGATGCCCTGCTGCCCCCAGGTCAGCGCGGCCTGCCCGCCCCGCGCGCCGCGGAACTCCACGGTGCGGGGCGGCAGCGCGGTGAGGCCGGGCGTCCGCGCCGTCGGCGGGCTGCCGGTCACCTCCGCTGCCCGCCGGGGTGCCCGTCGTCGTGCCCGCCGCTGTCGCCACCGCCGTCACGGTCCCCGGCACCGTCCCCGCCGGTGTGCGCGGCGATGTGCCCGGCCAGGCCGTCGAGCGTGTCGAGATAACCGCCGTCCAGGTCGACGTCGCAGCCGAACTCGGTCTCCACCATGTCGATCAGCCGAAGGTAGGCGAGCGAGTTGAGGCCGAGCGCGGGCAGGCTGCAGTCGGCGGCGAGCACGTCGGCGGCGGCCAGGTCCCCGCCGCTCGCCTTGGACACCAGCTCGGCGAGGCGTTCCCTCAGCATGCCTCCTCCCGCAGGAGGGCGACCTCCGCGGCGACCCCCGCGATCGTCGGCTCGTCGAAGAACAGGTCGAAGGACAGCTCCACGTCCATGCGCTCGCGCACCTTCGCGATGATCTCGACGATCGTCAGCGAGTGCCCGCCGAGGTCGAACAGGTCCTCGTCCGGCCCGATGCCGGGCCGTTTGAACACCTCGCTCCAGATCTCCGCGACCTCCGCCAGGTAGGGCGTGGCGTCCGCCTCGCCGGCGCGCGGCACCGCGGCCGGCTCCGCCTCGGTCCGTACGGAGGACGGCCCGGCCGGGACATCGACCGTGACCTCGACCGGGGCCGGCAGCGGCAGGTGGGAGATCTCGGTGTCCGGGGCGGTGACCACCGCCTCCAGGAGGTCGAGCAGGTGCTCGACCAGGGACTCGCAGCCGGAGCGGCTGAGGATCGCCGGGTTGAACTGCAGCCGGGCCGTGATGCCGTCCGGCGCGTCGACCACCTGCAGGTGCAGCGTGCCGCGCACCGCGTGGTTGAACGACATCCAGTCGACGGACGCCGCCACGCCGGGGAACTCCGGCGCGCTCCCGTCCCGCCCGCGGTAGCTGACCGAGACCGGCGTCAGCGCGGTGCGCGGGCTCACGCCGCCGACCGCGCGGGCGAGCGGCACCTGCCGGAACCGGTAGACGGCCCGCAGCTCGCCGCGCACCGACCGGGCGAAGTCGGCGAACGTCCCGCTCGGGGTCCCGGCCCGCACCGGAAGCTCGTTCACGAAGAGGCCGATGTGGTCCCGCGTCTCCTCGGTCCTGGTGGACAGGTCCACCGACACCGCCGCGTCCTCGTTGCCGTACGCCGCCAGCAGGGTGTGCACGGCGGTGAGCACCAGCTCGAACCGGGTGACGCCCATCTTCTCGGCGGCGACGGCGAGTCCCGCGGGAAGGGCGAAGTCGACGGCCTCTCCCGCGGCGGCCCGGGTGGAGACCCCCGACAGCCCGGGGAGCCGCAGGTCCTGCCGGTCCTGCCAGCGGTCCCGCCAGAACGCGGCGGCCTCGTCGAGCAGTTCGGCCACCCGGGCGTTCTCCCGCTCGACGGCCTCGCCGTACGTCAGCGGAAGGACCGGCAGCGGCAGCCCGGCGTAGGCGTCGGCCAGGCCGCGCACCAGGAGGTCCTTCGACATGCCGTCGAAGACCGCGTGGTGGGCGACGACGACCAGGAGGTGCCGCTCCGGCGCGAGCCGGAAGAGCCTGAACCGGGCCGTCGGGCCGGTCCCGAGGTCCAGGTCGAGGGACGCCTCGCGGTCGACCAGTTCGCCGGCCTCACGCCCGGAGGCGTCCTCGAACCCGATCGGCGGCGGAACGGCGGCCAGGGCCGGGCGCAGCACTGCGTCCCGCTCCGCCAGGGCCGTGGCCAGCTGGGGATGCGCGCCGACCACGTCGTGGCAGGCGGCCAGCAGCCGGTCCGTGTCGAGAGGGCCGTCGAAGCGGATGGCGAGCGGCATGTGGTACACCTGACCGCCGCAGCCCATCCGCTCCGTCACCCACATGCCGTGCTGTGCGAGGGACGCCTGCTCCCCCTCGCCCGTGAGCGTCGGTGACATCTCACTCGCCTTCTTTGCTGATCGTGGAGTCGCCCAGCAACGTGAGCAGTTCCTTCTTGATGACCTTTCCTGACTGGTTCCTGGGCAGGTCGTCGACCACGAGGATGCGTTCGGGCAGCTCGTGCCAGGCCAGCCGGTCCATCAGGAAGGCGCGTACCTCGCTCGCCGACAACCCCTGCCCCGCCCCCGGAACCGGCGCTGAGACCGGCCCTGAAACCGTCGCCGCCACCGCTGCGGGGCCCGACCTGGCGACGACCGCGGCGCCCAGCACGGAGCCCAGCACCGGGTGCGGGAGGCCGAACACGGCCGCCTCGGCGATCCCCGGGTGCTCGTACAGCGCCGCCTCCACCTGGAGCGTGGACACCTTGTACGCGCCGGTCTTGACCACGTCGCTCTCGCGGTCGACGAGGTAGAGGTAGCCGTCGGCGTCCACGTATCCGACGTCGCCCATCCGCACCCAGCCGTCGCGGAACGCGCGGGCGCTGGCCTCCTCGTCGCCGTAGTAGGACCTGCTGGCGGCGGGCGACCGCATCCACACCTCGCCGGTCTCCCCGGGCGGGAGCGGGTTGCCCTCCTCGTCGGCGATGCGCAGCGACCCGTCGAACGCGGGCCGTCCCAGCGCGGCCGGCCGGGCCCGGTCGTAGATCATGATGGTCTGGGCGGGGGCCGCCTCGGTGGACGTGTAGTAGTTCGTCACCGTCGCGTTCGGGAAGGCCGCCGCGAGCCGCTCCGCCAGGGCGGGGGGCAGCGCCGCCGCCGCCGAGCCCAGCAGC
Organism: Microbispora sp. H10885; assembly: GCF_014161415.1. Lineage (NCBI taxonomy): Bacteria > Bacillati > Actinomycetota > Actinomycetes > Streptosporangiales > Streptosporangiaceae > Microbispora > Microbispora sp. H10885. Next base: position 148,247 of record NZ_JABBWY010000006.1, read on the forward strand.
ACCACGCCGGACATGTCGTGCCGCTCGTGCAGCCCGGCGTCGAGGAGTTCGACCGCCATGGAGGGCACCAGGAACACGGTGCCGGGACGGTACGTCTCGATGAGCCGGGCGAACCTGCCGGGGGTGAACCGCGCGGGGGTCAGCACCGTGGGCCGGGCGTCCAGCGCGTTGATCAACATGGTCTGGCCGGCGTTGGTGCCGATCGGGAAGGCGTGCAGCAGGTGCCGTGAGTGGGCGAACCTGCGGTGCCTGGGCTGCGTGACGCACCCGTAGGCGAGGTTGGCGTGGCTGGCGCCGACCCCCTTGGGCCGGCCGGTCGTGCCCGAGGTGTAGAGGATCTGCGCCAGGTCGCCGGGCCGCACCGGCGAAGCGTCCGGGCGGGAGCCGGGCCCGGCGACGGACTCGAGCTCCGCCGGGGTCGCGGTCCACGGCTCCGGCGCCGCCGGGCCCGGAGCCGAGCCGGAGCGGTCCGGCGGCAGGGTGAGGTCCCGGCCGAGCAGCACCGCCGACGCCGAGCAGTGCCCGATCATGTAGCGGATCTCGGCCGGCGCCAGCCGGTCGGACATCGGCACGGCCACCGCGCCCGCTTCGAGCACCCCGCAGAACGCCACGGCGAAGTCGATCCAGTCGCGGCTGCCGAAGTGCACCGCCACCCGGTCGCCCGGGGCCACGCCTCTCTCCGCCAGCCCGGCGGCGAGCGCCGCCGACCTGCGCTCCCACTCCGCGAAGGTGAGCGTTCCCTGCCCCTCCACGATCATCGCGACGCCGTCCGGCTCCTGCTGGGCGCGCAGCCGCAGCAACTCCGGCACGGTGAGCGTGGGCGTCCTCCGCGTCCGCGTCGTGCGCGTCATACCTGCTCCTTCTCGGCTGCCCGGCCGGACGTGAGGGTCGACACGGGGGCCGGCTCAGGGGCCGGCTCATTCGGGGCGGCCGCGTCGAGCAGCGCCCGTCCCGGAGCGGGCCGGACGTCCACCGCACCGTCTGCCGGGCCGTCTGCCGGGCCGTCTCCCGCACCGTCCTTCCGGCCGGCGCCGGCCGCCCGGACCGACGCGATCCGCCGGGTCAGGGCCTGGTAGCCGACGACGTCGTCCGGCAGGGCGTCGGGCACCTCGTCGTCGAACCGGCGCAGCACCCCGATCCGCATGCCGACCAGTGCCACGGCGGCGATCGCCAGGGCGAAGCAGGCGTACATGAAGCCGATCCCGCGGCCGGGCCCGGTGCCGAGCACCGCGCCCACCGTCCCGGCGAGCGGTCCGCCGGGGGCGAGCAGCGGCTCGAAGACCTGCGCGCCGTACGGCGCGACCAGGCCGAACCCGATGGGCAGGGTGGACCAGGCGACCAGCGTGTTCAGCGCGATGACCCGGCCGTGGAACCGCTGCGGCACCTTGACCTGGATGATCGTGGCGTAGACGCCGTTCAGCAGGGTGAGGCACAGCGACATGCCGAACGCCCCGGCGGCGATCGGGAACAGGTCCGCGCGCAGCCCGGTCAGCAGGCAGAACACCGACAGGGCGAGCGTGGACAGCAGCACGCCGTGCAGCCTGCGGCGGCGCGGCCCGCCCCACGCGGCCATGGCCAGGCCGCCGAGGAAGGCGCCGAGCCCGCCCGCGAACGACACCCGGCCGACCTCCGCCAGCGACGCGAACGACAGCACCAGCGGCGAGATCATCAGGAACAGCGGGGACAGGAAGATGTTCAGCACCGCGAAGTAGAACAGCATCGCGCGGAAGCCCCGGTTGCCCCAGGAGTGGCGGATGCCGCCCATCATCTCCGCGAGCACGCTCTCCCGCCGCTTCCACGCCATCGTCGCCGGGAAGCGGACCAGCAGGATGGTGAGCGTGGCGACGGCGTAGCTCGCCACGTCGATGACGAGGATGCCCTCCAGCCCGATCGCCGCCATCAGCCCGACGGCGATCAGCGGCACGATGAGCTGCGCGGTGCCGGCGGCCATCTGGACGACGCCGTTGGCGTGCCCGAGGAACCGTTTCGGCACGAGCTGCGGGATCGCCGAGCCGTACGCGAGCCGCTGGAAGGTCAGCGCGATGGACAGGCAGACCAGCAGCGGGTAGATGTGCCAGATCTGCAGGTTGCCGGTCCACAGCAGCACCCCCAGCGCGAGCTGGGTGCCGCCGGCGGCCAGGTCACCGGCGAGCATGACCCTGCGCCGGTCGAACCGGTCGACGATGGCGCCGGCCAGAGGTGCGACGAGCATGCCGGGCAGCAGGCCGAGCACGGAGAACAGCGCGAACCTGGCCAGCGACCCCGTCGTGAGATAGATCCACAGCGGGATGGCGAACTCGGTCAGCGCCGAGCCGGTGATCGAGACGAGCTGGCCCGCCGCGACGACGAGGAAGCGGCGCATGCTGGGAGGCGGGCCGACCGGTGGAGACGAGTCCGCCGAACCGGCCTGCCCGTCGCGCCCCGCCTGCCCATCCCGCCCGGCCATGCCGTCCCGCGCGGCGCCGGCCGAGGCGCCCTGACCGGCGGCCTCCGGACTCGTGGCTCCCGGACCCTCGTGGCTGGGGCCTTGCGCGCTGTTCCTCGCGGTGACCGTCGGGCCGTCATGGCCGACGCCCCGCGCACCGTTCCGTGTGGCGCCTGCCGGGCCGTCCTGGATGACGTCGTCCACGCCGCTCCGACCGGTTGCGGCAACCTGGGCCTCGGCTTCGGGTCGTCGTGAGACGCCCTGGAGCCACCAGGTGCGGCTCTCGTCCCGTTCCATCCCCTCGGTGCGCCCGGAGGCGAGGGCGGTGTGCGTGCCGGTGACGATGTCGGCCAGCTCGGTGTTCCGGTATCGCAGGAAGAAGTGCCCGGCCTCGTCGAGCACGACGCACGCCGTCTCGTCCGACAGGCAGTGCCACTCCTTGTAGCGTTCCTGGTAGAACTCGGCCGCCGGGTCGCGTTCGCCGACCACGGCGATCACCGGCGCGCGCAGCGCCGGGCCGCCGCTTTCCTCGAAGATCCGGGTGAAGTACCGCTCGGCGGCGCGGGTGCCCTCCCGGCGGTTGCGCACGATCAGCTTGATCTGCTCCCGGCCGAGGTCCTCGACGTCGAGCCCGGCCGCGGTGAGCATGTTCACCCGCTGCTGGTCGCTGGTGAGGTGATCGAAGAACGTCCCGATCCAGCTCATGCCGCGACCCGGCCGGGCGAAGGGGAACACGCCGCCGAGGTACAGCGCGTCCACTGTGTGGCCGTCCGCCTCCAGTTTCCGGGTGATCTCGGCGGACAGCATGACGCCGAGGCCGCAGTGGCCGTACAGAACGAGCGAACCGCCGTTACGCTCCATGATCTCGGCGATCTCGGCCACGCAGCCGAGGACGACCTCGTCGAACGGCCGGGGCTCCTCGCCCAGTTCGTGGCCGGGCACGGCGACCGAGTAGAGCGCCCAGTCGGCGGGCAGAGCGTCGGCGAGCGGCTGGTAGACGACCGCGCTGCCCCCGCCGTACGGCACGCAGACCAGGGTGGTGGTCGCGGTGCGGGCGGGGGTGAGCCGGTGCAGCAGGGAGCGCGGCACGTCCCCCTCGGCCGTGAGCAGCCGGGCCAGCTCGCGGACGGTGCGGTGCTTGAACACGTCGAGCACGGTGACCGGCCGGTCCGGGTACGCCCTGCGCAGCCGGGCGATGACCCGCATCGCGAGCAGCGAGTGGCCGCCCAGTGCGAAGAAGTCGTCGTGCGCCCCCACCCGCTCGACGTCGAGCACCTCCGCCCAGACGCCCGCCACGTCCTCCTCGGGGCCGGGCTCCGGGGCGACGTACTCGGCCGCCGGGACGTCGGCCTCCGGCTCGGGCAGGCGCGAGCGGTCCACCTTGCCGTGCGACTTGAGCGGCAGCTCGTCCAGCCAGGCGTACCTGGAGGGGATCATGTACGCGGGCAGCCGGTCGGCCAGCCAGGCGCGCACGGCCGCGGCACTGGGCCGTTCGCCGGGCCGCTCCCCGGGCCCGCCGTCCGGTGTGCTCCCTGGCGTGGTCCCGGCGGCCGGCCCGGCCGTGCCTCGGGCCGCGCTTGCGGTCGCGTTTCCGGCGGCGGGGACGAGGTAGGCGACGAGCTGTTCCCCACGCGGTTCGACGACGGCCTGGGCGACGTCCGGGTGGTCGGTCAGCACCGACTCGATCTCGCCGAGCTCGACGCGGTAACCGCGGATCTTCACCTGCAGGTCGCGGCGGCCCAGGAACTCGAGGTCGCCGGAGTCGGACCATCGGCCGAGGTCCCCGGTGCGGTACATGCGCGCCCCGGGCGGGCCGTACGGGTCGGGGACGAACCGGTCGGCGGTGAGACCCGGACGGTTCAGGTAGCCGCGGGCCAGCCGGTCGCCGCCGAGATAGACCTCGCCCGGCACCCCTGCGGGGACCGGCCGCAGCCGCTCGTCCAGCACGTACGCCCGCGCCCCCGGCAGCGGCGAGCCGATCGGCAGGCTCACGCTCGCCTCGGCCGGGCCGTCGGGAGCCGGGAGCCGGGCGACGTCGTAGGTGGTCACGCCGACGGTGGCCTCGGTGGGCCCGTAGTGGTTGACGACCCGGCAACGGCTCGTGGCCTCCAGCTCGGCCGCCCAGCCGCGCGGGGCGGCCTCACCGCCCAGCAGCAGCAGCTTCCTGGGCAGCAGGTCGGCCGGTCCGGCGCCGGCGGGCCGACCGGACGCGGGGAGGGCGGCCTCGCTTCCGGACGCGGGGAGGTTGGCCTCGCTCACCGACGCGAGCAGAGTGGCGAGGTGCGACGGTGTGATCTTGAGGTAGTCGATCCCGGTCCGGCGGAAGATCTCCGCCAGCTCCGGGCCGGCGGTGCGCGATGGCACCAGGTGAAGGGTGCCGCCGGTCATCAGGCACAGGTAGAAGACCGTGACGCCGAAGTCGAAGGCGAGCGACTGGAGCAGGGCGAAGGACGAACCGGGTTCCACCTCCAGCCTCTCGCGCACTCCGGCGAGGTAGACCAGCACCTCGTGGTGCTGCACGGCGACGCCCTTGGGCCGCCCGGTGGTGCCGGAGGTGTAGATCACGTACGCGAGGTCGCCCGGCGTCCCGGTCTCCCCGTCGGCGGCGGGCGGCTCCGGCACCCGATCGTCGTCGAGGTACACGGGGGTGACGTCGTCCGGTAGACGGTCCAGCAGGTCGGCGCTGGTGACGACGAGGGCGGCCCCGGCGTCGGCCAGCACGTAGCCGAGCCGGCTCTTCGGGTGCTCCGGATCGAGCGGCAGATAGGCGGCGCCGGACTTCAGCACGCCGAGCACCGCGACCGCGAGCCCGGTGGACTGCTCCAGGCAGATCGCCACGCGGTCGTCACGCCGCGCGCCGAGCGCGCGCAGCCGCCGGGCGAGCCGGTCGGCCGCCGCGTCCAGCTCGGCGTACGTGAGAGCGTCGTCGCCGCACACGACGGCGGTCGCGGTCGGAGTGCGGGCCGCCTGCGCCGCGATCACCTCGTGCAGGCTCACGGCGTTCCAGCCGTGCGGACGCGCGGTATCCCACTCGTGCGGACGCGCGGCGGCCGGCGGCTCAGCGAGCCGCGCCGGGGCCGGCTCCTGCGGGTGCGCGGCAGTTGGCTCGTACGGACGCGCGGCGGTGGGCTCGGGTGACGCCGGGGTCGCGCCGGATGCGTCGGCGGCGGGCCCGTCCACCGGCACGCCGGCGAAGCCGAGCACGCGGCGCCGCTCCGCCTCCGGAAGCAGCTCCAGGTCCGACACCCGCGTGTCCGGGGCGGCGACGATCGACCGCAGCAGGTTCTCGAAGCACTCCGCGAGGCGTGCGACGGTGGCCGGGCGGAACAGCTCGGTGCGGTAGGTGAGGTTGCCGTGCAGGCCGTCGCCCAGATCCATCAGGTACAGCCCGAGGTCGAACCGGCTCGCGGTCACCTCGAACGGATACGCCGACAGGGTCAGGCCCTGCCCGCGCAGCGGGGCCGACCGGTAGTTCTGCAGCGCGAACATCACCTGGAACACCGGTGACCTGCTCACGTCGCGCTCGACCCCGAGCTCGCCGACGAGCCGGTCGAAGGGCAGCTCCTGGTGGGCGTAGGCGTCCAGCGCCGTCTCGCGCACCCGGCCGAGCAGCTCAGTGAAGGCCGGGTCGCCGGACAGGTCGGCCCGCATCGGCAGCGAGTTGATGAAGAGGCCGACCACCCGCTCCAGCTCCGGCAGTTCGCGTCCGGACACCGGGGATCCCACCGCGAAGTCGTCCTGACCGGAGTACCGCGCGAGCAGCACCTCGAACGCGGCGAGCAGCGTCATGTACAGCGTCGCGCCGTTGGCCCGGCCCAGCTCGGTCAGCGCGTCCGCGAGCGCGCGGTCGAGCACGAAGCGGTGGGCGGCGCCCGCGGCGCCCTGCTCCGGCGGGCGCGGCAGGTCGGTCGGCAGCTCCAGCGGCGGCAGCCCGGCGAGCCGCTCCCGCCAGTAACGGATGTCGTCGTCGTGGGTCCGCCCGCGTTCCCACACCGCGTAGTCGCCGTACTGCACCGGCGGGGCGGCGAGATCGGCCTCGGTCCCGGTCCGGTACGCCTCGTGCAGGGCGAGCAGTTCCTCCATCACGATGTCGCAGGACCAGCCGTCGGTCACGGCGTGGTGCATCGTCAGGACCAGCACGTGCTCCCGGGCGCCGAGCCGGACCAGGAGCACCCGCAGCAGCGGGCCGTTCGCGAGGTCGAACGGCCGGTCCAGCTCCTCCTGCACGATCTCGTGCACGGCGGCGGCGTCATCGGACACCCGGAACCCGACCGGCGGATCGTCGTCCAGCACGATCTCCGGGGTGCCGTCGTCGGTGGTGACGAACCGGGTGCGGAGGCTCTCGTGGCGCCGGGCTACCTCGGCGAGCGCGCGCTCCAGGGCCGTCTCGTCGATCTCGCCGCCCTCCAGCCGTACGGCGAAGGCGACGGTGTAGGCGGTGGTGCCCGGCGCGTACTGCTCCAGGAACCACAGGCGCTCCTGGGCGTGCGAGAGCGGCGGGTGGGTGCCGGCCGGCCGCGGCGGCACGGTGACCCTCGCGGCTTTCCCGGCCTTGAGCCGCTGCGCCAGCAGGGCCTGCTTGGCAGGTGAGAGACCGGTTCGGGTCACGGCGCCGGCACCTCGGGTGAATCCTGCGTTATGAACATGGCATTCCTCTGTGCGCTTCGCGCACCGGCACGCCGGCGGGCCGGTGCGGATATGCGGGCGGCCGACGACACGACGGTGACCGAATCACCGCCGGCGGGCCTCCCGCCTGATGCCGGCGCGCGCGGCGCGAATTTCGCCGCTCTTCGCGCCGGTAACCCCCCTCAAACAAGACGCATAAGTGGGAACGCTCCCACGGCAACGGAGGCTAGGGATGGGACCTTTCGTTCGTCAAGAGTCATGGAAGTTTCTGTCCGTTATTAGACCCAGGACGGGGAATGTGAGGATATTGCCGCAGATCACGGACAATATGGGCTACAACCAGCCAAATCGCCCTATCGTCGAGGATTGACAGCACCCCTTACCCCACCTACGCTCCGTGGGAGCGCTCCCAGAATGGGTGCTCCTGTCCCTAGGCCGGGAACCCGGTGACCGAGCGCGCCCCTCCGTCAGTGACGCACCAGGAGCGGACCACCTTTGACCGTCACCGCCGCCGCACCCCCTCGGAGCCCACGGCCCGCCGTGAGCGACCAGGATCTCCGCTCGCTGCTTCTCATCCGGCACTTCGAGCGAGCCCTGCTCCGCCTGTTCGAGCGGGGTGTGCTGAGCGGCACCACCCATACCTGCCTCGGGCAGGAGTACGTCCCGGTCGCCCTTTCGGCCCTGCTCCGGGACGACGACTTCGTGTTCAGCAACCACCGCGGGCACGGCCACTTCCTCGCCCGCCATCCCGACCCGGACGGCCTGCTCGCCGAGATCATGGGCCGGGAGGGCGCTCTGTGCGGAGGCGTCGGCGGCAGCCAGCACATCTACCACCAGCGCTTCCTGTCCACCGGCGTACAGGGCGAGAGCCTGCCGGTGGCGACCGGGGTGGCCCTGAAACTGGCCGGCACGGGCGCGTTGGCCTGCGCGTACATCGGGGACGGCACCTGGGGTGAGGGCGCCGTCTACGAGGCGCTCAACATGGCGTCCCTGTGGCGGGTGCCGCTGCTGGTCGTGGTGGAGCACAACGGCATCGCCCAGTCGACCCCGACGTCCGTCCAGATGGCCGGCACGATCGCCGCCCGGGCGGCGGCCTTCGGCGTCCGCCACCACCGCATCGCCTCCACCGACGTCGATGAGATCAGGGCGGGCCTCGCCCCGCTGGTGGACGCCGTACGGGCCGAGCCGTCCCCGCTGGTCGTGGAGTTCGCCACGCACCGTCTCGGACCGCACAGCAAGGGCGACGACACCCGCTCGCCGGAGGAGATCCGCCGGGTCCGGGAGTCCGACTGGTACGACCGGTACGCCGAGGCCGATCGCGAGCGGTTCGCCCGGATCGACGGGGAGCAGCGAGACCTCGTCGAACGGGTGGTCGCCGAGGTCTCCGCCCGGCCCGCCGCCGCCTCGGCCGCCCTCGCCGCTCCGTCGCCGGAGGGCCGGTCGTGACCAGAGTCTCCGAGCACCTCAACCAGGCGCTGCACGATCTCATGGAGTCCGACCCCTCGGTCCACCTGCTCGGCGAGGACGTCAGCGACCCGTACGGCGGCGCGTTCAAGGTGACCCGTGGGCTGTCCAGCCGGTTCGGTTCCCGGGTGCGGTCCACTCCGCTGAGCGAGGGCGCCATCGCGGGGGTCGGCGCCGGGCTGGCCCTGGCCGGCGACAAGGCCATCGTCGAGATCATGTTCTCCGACTTCGTCGCCCTGGCGTTCGACCAGATCACGAACTTCGCCGCCAAGTCCACCTCGATGTACGGCAGGCCCGTGCCGGTGCCGCTCGTGGTCCGCTGCCCCACGGGCGGCAACCGCGGCTACGGTCCCACCCACAGCCAGAACCCGCAGAAGCACTTCATCGGGGTGCCGGGGCTGTCCCTGTTCGAGATGACGCCGTTCCACGACGCCGGCGACCTGCTCACCCGGATGTTCGAGCTGGCCCGGCCCTGCCTGTTCTTCGAGGACAAGGTCCTCTACACGCGGCAGATGCACGACACCGGCGACCTGTTCCGGTTCGAGGTGACCGACGACGTGGCGCGGGTGTACGTCGACGGCGCGGGCCCGCCCGACTGCACGCTGGTCACCCACGGCGGACTCGTCCACCGGACGCTCGACGCCATGCGGGCGCTGCTGCTGGAGGACGAACTGGTCTGCGAACTGCTCGTGCCGGCCCAGCTCTACCCGGTGCCCCACCTGCCCGGGCTGGAGGACGCGCCGCACGTCTGCGTGGTGGACGACGGCACCGAGGGCGGCACCTGGGCGGCCGAGGTGGCCACGGCGCTCTACCCGCGCCTGTGGGGCCGCCTGCGCCGCCCGATCACCCTGGTCAACTCGGCGGACAGCGTGATTCCCGCCGCCCCCCATCTCGAACGCGAGGTGCTCGTGCAGGCCGGCCACATCCGGGCCGCGGTTCGGGAGGCCCTGTCGTGACCGGCTTCCCCGTGCCCAAGCTCAACAACAACGACACGACGTACGTGCTGGTCGAGTGGCTGGCCGAGGACGGCCAGGCGGTGCGCGACGGCGATCCGGTCGTGCTGCTGGAGACGTCGAAGGCCACCGAGGAGGTCGTCGCCCCGCGGGACGGCGTGCTGCGGCGGCTGCTCGCCGAGGGCGCCGAGTGCGAGCCGGGGCAGGTGATCGCCCAGCTGCTCGGGCCGGGTGACGAGGCCGCCCTGGAAGACCCGGCAGGCACCGTGAGGAGTGCGGGAAGCGCGCAGAGCGCGGGCGGCGACCCGCGCGGGCCGGGCCTCCCGGCGGCGCCCGGCGACTCCGTTCCGGGCGGTCCCGGCGGCTCGGGCGACGGCTCCGGCGTCGTCGTCACCATGCCCGCCCGCGAGTTGATCGAGGCGCACGGCGTCGCGATGGAGCGGGTGTACGCCCTGGGCCGCAAGGTGATCAGGCGGGCGGACGTCGAGGAACTGCTCGGCGGCCCGGCGCGCCCCTCCCCCACCGGGAGCACCGCCGGGGCCGGGATCACCGCCACGAGCGGAGACGCGTCCGCGAGCGACCGGCCGAGCACGCCGGGGCACGTGGACGGCCTCTCGGCCACGGCCGGCTCGACCCCGAACGGTGCGGGCCGGGCCGGTCCCGCCCTGGCCGAGGCGGCGCCCGACGGCGCGGGCCGGGACGACGCGGAGTGGATCACGCTGTCCCGGGCGCAGCAGCGGACGGCCGAGGTCGTCGAACGGTCCCGGCGCGAGATCCCCGCGGCCTTCACCGTGATGAGCGTCGACGTGACCGAGGTGCTGTCGCTCGCCCGCGACCTCACCCGGCGGCTGCGCGCCCTGGTCGGCCTGCCCGAGATGGTGGTGAAGGCGACGGGTGGGCTGCTCGACCGCTTCCCGGTGTTCTTCGCCCAGCCCGGCCCCGGCCCTCGCCCGCGCCTGCGGCGGGCCACCGCCGCCAACGTGGGCGTGACCGTCGACGTGGGCCGTGGGCTGTTCATCCCGGTCGTCCGGGACGTGGCCGACCGGCCGCTCGCCGAGATCGCCCGCGACCTGGTCGATTACCGCAAGACGGCCCTCACCGGGTCCTTCCGGGAAAGCGACCTCGAAGGAGGCAATATCACGCTCACCCTGCACACCAGCGACGGCATTGTGCACGCCGTCCCTATCGTCTTCCCCGGCCAGACGTGCGCGCTTTCGCTGACCGCGCCCCGCCCGGAAGTCGTCCCCGACGGCTTGGGCTTCGCCGTACGGAAGACCGCCGCGATCGGCCTCGCGTACGACCACCGTTTCGTCAACGGCCGCGACGCCGCGGAGTTCCTCGGCGAACTCCGGTCGGCGCTCGAATCCCCCGCGCGTTTCCTCACCGAGAATGGATGAAGCCATGAACTCACCCGCACGGTTTCCGACCGACTTCGTCTGGGGTGCGTCGACCGCGGCGTACCAGGTCGAAGGCGCGACCACGGAGGACGGCCGCGGGCCCTCGGTGTGGGACACGTTCTGCGCGGTTCCCGGAAACGTGCTCGACGGCGACAACGGTGACCAGGCCGCCGACCACTACCATCGCTACAACGACGACCTGGACCTGATCGCCGATCTCGGTCTGGGCAGCTACCGCTTCTCGATCGCGTGGCCGCGGATCCAGCCGACCGGCTCGGGCAAGGCCAACCAGAAGGGCCTCGACTTCTACCGCAGACTCGTCGACGGGCTCGTCGAACGCGGCATCCGGCCGATGGCCACGCTCTTCCACTGGGACCTGCCGCAGGCGCTGCAGGACCGAGGGGGCTGGGAGAACAGGGACACCGCCGAGCGCTTCGCCGAGTACGCCGAGATCTGCTTCGACGCCCTGGAGATCAGGGACTGGCTGACCATCAACGAGCCCAAGACGGTCGTCGACTGCGGCTACCGGGAAGGTCAGCACGCGCCGGGCTTCAAGGACGACGCGCGCGCCTTCGTCGCCTGCCACCACCTGCTGCTCGCCCACGGCCTCGCCTCGCGGGTGCTGCACGAGCGGCACGCGGGACGCCGGATCGGGCCGGCGCTCAACCTCCACCCGACGTACCCGGCCGACGACACTCCCGAGGCGCTTGAGGCGGCCCGCCACCAGGACGGCCTGGAGAACCGGCTCTACCTCGACCCCATCTTCAAGGGCTCCTACCCCGAGGACACGCTGCGCTGGATCTCCGAGCGCGGCCCGATGGCCGATTACATCCTGGACGGCGACCTCGCCGTCATCAGCGAGCCCATCGACATCCTCGGCGTGCAGTACTACACGCCGATCTTCGTGGACGCCAAGGGCGAGCGGGTCTTCCTGCACGAGCGGACCCAGGCCGAATGGCTGGAAATCTACCCCGAGGGCTTCCACGACATCCTGGTGCGGGTGCAGCGCGACTACCCCGGCGTACCGATGATCATCACGGAGAACGGCCTGCCCACGGAGGACGCGCCCGGCCCCGACGGCCGCGTCCGCGACGAGCGGCGCATCACGTTCCTGCGCGACCACCTGGCCGCCATGCACCGCGCCATGGAGGACGGCGCGCAGGTCGAGGGCTACCACGTGTGGTCGCTGCTCGACAACTTCGAGTGGGCGCAGGGCTACAGCCAGCGATTCGGCATCGTCTACGTGGACTACTCGACGCAGAAGCGCACCCCCAAGGACAGCGCGCTCTGGTACCGCGACGTCGTCAAGAGCGGCGAACTGCGCTGACGCGAGGGCGCCGCGCTCCGCGCGGAAGCGGCGCCACCCGTGCCCCGTGGACCCACCCCCGCAACCCGCCTCGCAGGGTCGTGCCACTCGCCCCGCAGGGCTGTGCCATCCGCCCGGCCGGTTCCGCCCCGGCCGGTCGGCCCTCGCCGGATCCGGCTCGGCTCGGCGGGCCCTGACTCCGGGCCGCCCGTCCACTGCCGGCCCACGGGCTCGGCTTGCCCTGCCCATCGCTCCGGGCCGCCCGGCCCGGAGAGCACGGCGCGCACGCCCGCGTGTCCCGCGCCCGCCCGCGGGCCCTCGCCCGGCGAGGGACGGCGACACGTGCCGTGAGCGGCTGAAACTTTCAGCGTGGTCAGGTGGGCGGTTTCCCATGCACGTGCAGCGGGACGCCGTTGAACGGCAAATTCAAAGCCGTTATACCGATCTACACCACAATCCCGGAATAAGTTGACGCGTTCGTCGGAAAGACTTAGCTTTACCTCCGGTGGGAGCGCTCCCACTCATCCCCCACCCCGCTTGGATCAAGGGCGATGAGCTGGGATAAAGTCCCTGCACACCGGCAGATGACCCGTTTCTTGACCTCGCGTCAGCGAAAGGACTCCCCCCGTGCCTGATTACACGATCACCGGCGGCGGCTACCAGGCCACGATCAGCGAGCGGGGCGGCGCGCTCCGGGTGCTGCGTCACGGAGACCGCGACCTGGTGACGAGCTGGCCGGAGGGCGGGCCGGTCCCCTACTACAGCGGCACGATGCTCGCTCCCTGGCCGAACCGGGTGGTCGGGGCCGAGTACGCCTTCGACGGACGGTGTCACCACCTGCCGGTGAACGAGCCCGACCGCGGTCACGCCCTGCACGGCCTGGTCTCCGACCGCGACTGGGAGTGCGCGGAACTGCTCGTGGTGGAGGACCACCACGGCCACGTCCGGCTGACGTACATCGTGGAGCCGGTCGAGGGCTATCCCCACAGGATCGCCCTGGAGGTGCGGCACGCGCTCTCCGAGGAGGGCCTGTCCACCACCCTGACCGCGCAGAACGTCGGCGAGAACGCCGCGCCGTACGGCTGCGGGCCGCACCCCTGGCTGCTCGCCGGGCCGGACGTGACCACGTACGAGCTGGAGCTTCCGGCCGGCCGGGTGCTGCTCACCGACGAACTGCTCGCCCCCACCGACCTGGTCGACGTGGCGGGCACGCCCTACGACTTCAGGGCCCCCCGTGTCATCGGGGAGACCGCCGTCGACCACGCCTTCACCGGCGTGGCGGACGGCCGGGTGCGCGTGCGCGGCCCGCAGGGCGGGGTGGACCTGACCTGGGACCCGGCGGTCATGCCGTGGGTGCAGATCTGCACCGGTACGGGGCTCGGCCACCAGGGGCTGGCCGTGGAGCCCATGACCTGCCCGCCCGACGCGTTCAACTCGGGCACCGATCTGATCGTCCTGCAGCCGGGGGACAAGCACGAGGCCACGTGGACCATCGCGGCCGTCAACGAGGAAGGCTGATGGACAGCAGGACCAAGAGACGACTGTCCCCCGCGCAGCTCGGCGAGATCGCCCGTGACGCGCTGGGCTGCGGGCTGACCTCTTCGGAAGAGCTCACCGACGGCTTCGCCAACGCCGTGTGGCGGCTCGGGCTGGACGACGGGCGCCAGGTGGTGCTCAAGGTGGGGCCGCCGCCGGACCTCCGGATGCTGACCTACGAACGGCACCTGCTGCGCACCGAGGCGATGGTCTACCACCTGGCCAAGCCCGCGGGGCTGCCGATGCCCGACCTGCTGCGCGCCTCGTTCGACGACCCGGCGCTCGGCGGCGACTACCTCGTCCTGTCCGCCCTCGACGGCACCTCGTGGAGCGACACCCCTCTCGGCCCGGCGGAGGAGAACGCGGTCCGGTTCGAGCTGGGCCGCCATCTCGCCCGGCTGCACGCGATCCCGGGCACCGGCGTCTTCGGCTACCCGTACGCGGGGCTGACCGGCCGGACGTGGCGGGACGCGTTCCTCGTCATGATGGGCGCGGTGCTGGACGACGCCGTCCACTACAACACCCGGCTCCCCGCGACGATCGTGGAGATCGCCGGGCTCGTCCACAAGAACACGCACGTCCTCGACGAGGTGGTCGCCCCGGCGCTGGTCCACTTCGACGTGTGGCCCGGCAACGTGTTCCTCGACGGCGACCGGCGCATCCAGGCGGTCATCGACTTCGAGAGGGCCTTCTGGGGCGATCCCCTGGCCGACTTCGTCACTCCCACCCTGTTCGGCGAGTTACGCGAGGACGACCCGCTGCTCGTCGGCTACCGGGCGGAGGGCGGTGAAGCGGACCTCGGCGACGGAGCCCGGATCCGGCTCGCCCTCTACCGGGTCTACCTCTACCTGATCATGCTCGTGGAGGACGGCCCCCGGCAGTACCCGGAGGAGTCCTACGGCCGCATCCGCGACCTGTCCACCCGATCACTCGCGAGCTGCCTCGACACCCTGAGGGCCGGCCTGCGACAGCACGGGCCACACGCCCGCGTCTGAACCGGGCTCCCGCCCGGCCCGTCACACCGTCCGACGGGCACGCCACACCCCCGTGACCACCCAGGGTCACGGGGGTGTGGTCCGTTCCGGGTCAGGCGTCCAGCACGAGGGACTGCGAGCCGCAGCCGGTGCCGGTGTGCGGTTCGGCGTCGCCGGTCGCCGCGACGGCCGCGGGGGCGCCGACGGTCACCGAGGCCACGAAGGCCAGGACCATCGCTCCGGCCGCGACACGCGGCGCGCGGGGGACACGAGCAATCACGACGACTCCTCACAGCCGACTCTACTGATCACAAAATAGCGCGCCGTGGTCCGCTCCGGTAGGCCCGCTTCCCCTCACACCTCCCCCGCTCCCAGCGGGTCACCATCTGGTGGCCTGCCGGGTATGGAGTCACCGAGCCGCTCGTGCGACAATCTCAACGGGTGATGAATTATGGACACGACATGTGTGATCGCGGGCGGCGGGCCCGCGGGGGCCGTGCTCGGGCTGCTGCTGGCCCGTGCGGGCGTCGACGTCACGCTCCTGGAGAAACACGCGGACTTCCTGCGCGACTTCCGCGGCGACACGATCCATCCCTCCACCCTTCAGGTGCTGCACGAGATCGGGCTGGCCGAGGCGTTCCACCGGCTGCCGCACTTCGAGGCGCACACCATGTCCCTGGAGACCGACGAGGGCCGGGTGCGCATCGCCGATCTGAGCAGGCTGCCCGGCAGGTACAAGTACATCGCCTTCGTCCCGCAGTGGGACTTCCTCGACCTCGTGACCGGCGAGGCGCGCCGTTACCCCAACTTCCGCCTGCTGATGAACGCCACGGTCACCGACCTCGTACGGGACGACGGCGCCGTCCGGGGGGTGCGCTACCGCGACGAGCACGGCGCGGAGCACGAGATCCGGGCCACGCTGACGGTGGCGGCGGACGGCCGGAACTCCGTCCTGCGGCAGGCGGCCGGTCTCGCGCCCCGGCGGTTCGGGGCTCCGATGGACGTCGTCTGGTTCCGGCTGCCGCGCGAGGCCGGCGATCCGGGGCAGCCGTTCCTGCGGGCGTCGGCCGGCGAGCTCATGGTCGCCATCGTGAGGGAGACGCACTGGCAGCTCGCCTACGTCATCCCCAAGGGCGGCTTCGAGGCGCTGCGGGCGCAGGGGGTCGCGGAACTGCGCGACCGGGTGCGGCGGCTGCTGCCCTTCCTGGGCGGCCGGGTGGACGAACTGCGCTCCATCGACGAGGCCGGCGTGCTGCGCGTCGAGGTGAACCGGATCTCCCGCTGGCACCTGCCCGGGCTGCTGCTGATCGGCGACGCGGCCCACGCGATGTCGCCGATCTTCGGCGTCGGGATCAACCTCGCGGTGCAGGACGCCGTCGCGACGGCCAACATCGTCGGACCGGCCCTGCTGCACGGACGGGCGCCGTCGGCGCTGCTGGCGAGGGTGCAGCGCCGCCGCCGGATACCCACGGTCGTCGTCCAGACCGCGCAGCGGGTGGTGCAGGACCGGTTCGTCCGGCCCGCCCTCGCCTCCCGTTCCGTACGGACGATTCCCGATCTCACCCGCGTGCCGGTGGTCCGCTCGCTGCTGCCCAGATTCATCGGCCTCGGCGTGCTTCCCGAGCACGTCCGTCTTCCGCCACGAGTGAAAGGATCTCAGCAGATGGACAAGGAGGGGGCCACAGGGGACGCGGTGCAATAACCTTGGTGTCCGTGAGCGCATCGAACCTCGACACCTGGCGTGACCTGTCCGCGGCCCAGCAGCCCGACTGGCCCGACCGCGGTGAGCTCGACAAGGTCGTCGCGGAGCTGGCCGGCCTGCCTCCGCTGGTCTTCGCGGGCGAGTGCGACCAGCTCAAGGACAGCATGGCCGCGGTCGCCCGCGGCGAGGCGTTCGTCCTGCAGGGCGGCGACTGCGCCGAGACCTTCGCGGGCGCCACGGCCGAGAACGTGCGCAACAAGCTCAAGACGCTGTTGCAGATGGCGATCGTGCTGACCTACGCCGGCCGCGTCCCGGTCGTCAAGATCGGCCGGCTGGCGGGCCAGTTCGCCAAGCCGCGCTCCAAGCCCACCGAGGTGCGCGACGGCGTCGAGCTGCCCGCCTACCGGGGTGACATGGTCAACGGGTTCGACTTCACCCCCGAGGCCCGCCGCCCCGACCCGAACCGGCTGCTGCGCGCCTACCACTCCTCGGCCGTCACGCTGAACCTCGCGCGGGCCTTCACCAAGGGCGGGTACGCCGACCTCCGCCAGGTGCACGCGTGGAACCAGGACTTCGTCGCCGAGTCCCCGGCCGGGCGGCGCTACGAGCAGCTCGCGCGGGAGATCGACCAGGCGCTCGCGTTCATGCGGGCCTGCGGGGCCGACCCCGAGGAGTTCCACACCGTCGAGTTCTACTCCTCCCACGAGTCCCTGATCCTCGACTACGACCGGGCGCTCACCCGGATCGACTCGCGTACGGGCCTGCCGTACGACGTGTCGGCGCACATGGTGTGGATCGGTGAGCGCACCCGGCAGCTCGACGGGGCGCACGTGGAGTTCTTCAGCCGCATCCGCAACCCGATCGGCGTGAAGCTCGGCCCGACGACCACGCCGGAAGAGGCCATCGCGCTCATCGACAAGCTCAACCCGGACAACGAGCCGGGGCGGCTCACCTTCATCACGCGGATGGGCGCAGGGAAGGTGCGCGACGCGCTGCCGACGCTCGTCGAGAAGGTCAACGCGAGCGGCGCGACCGTGGCCTGGGTGTGCGACCCCATGCACGGCAACACGTTCGAGGCGCCGAGCGGCCACAAGACCCGCCGGCTCGACGACGTGCTCGACGAGGTCGCGGGCTTCTTCGAGGTCCACCACGCCCTCGGCACGCACCCCGGCGGCATCCACATCGAGTTCACCGGCGACGACGTGACCGAGTGCGTCGGCGGCGGGCACGCGATCGTGGAGGAGGACCTGGCGCTGCGGTACGAGACGGCCTGCGACCCCCGCCTCAACCGCGGTCAGTCGCTCGACCTCGCCTTCCGCGTCGCGGAGCTCTACCGCTCCAGCTGAAGTCCGGAGCTGACGTCCGGCTGAGACCGGCACCGTCGCCCCGGCCGGTCCACGTCCGGGGTGACGGGAGGGCCGGGCCGACACGGCCCGGCGCGGCCCGGCGCCTCAGCCGTTCTTGGCCTCCGCCTCGATCTGGGCACGGATGGAGTCCATGTCCAGCGCGCGGAGCTGACTGATCAGGTCCTCGAGCGCCGGCTTGGGAAGCGCGCCCGGCTGCGCGAACACCACGATGCCGTCCCGGATCGCCATGATCGTGGGGATCGCGGTGATCTCGAACCCCTCCGACAGGCCCGGCTGCGCCTCAGTGTCGATCTTGCCGAACGTGATGTCCGCGTGCTCTTCCGACGCCTTTTCGAAGATCGGCGCGAACGATCGGCAGGGGCCACACCAGGACGCCCAGAAATCGAGCAGTACGATGCCGTTGTCGGCGATGTCGTTGAAGTTCTTCTCGGTCACCTCGACGGTTGCCATGGGCGACTCCTTTCAGTCGGTCTTCAGCGGGCATAACCAGCCGGACGATTCAAGCATTCCATTCGCAGTGAGCCTCATGTCACCGGGCAGGAGACCCCCTTGAGCTGACGTCCGAAGGAGCAGGCGGATGACGACCCACGCCGTACGGCCGAGTGATCTGGTGCCTCACCGGGGCCCCGGCGCCCGTCTCACCTCGTGGCTGTCGACCACCGACCACAAGGTCATCGGCAACCTGTACATGGTCACCGCGTTCTGCTTCTTCCTGGTCGGCGGCATCGAGGCGATGATCATCCGCGCGGAGCTCCTCGAGCCGGGGATGCAGTTCGTCACCCTGCAGCAGTACAACATGATGTTCACGCTGCACGGCAGCGTCATGCTGCTGCTGTTCGCCACCCCGCTGTTCGCCGGGTTCGCGAATGCGATCATGCCGCTGCAGATCGGCGCTCCGGACGTGGCGTTCCCCCGGCTGAACATGGCGAGCTACTGGCTGTTCCTGTTCGGCGGGCTGATGGTGGTGGGGTCGTCGCTGGCGGGCGGGGCGCCGACCTTCGGGTGGACGGCCTACACGCCGCTGTCGACCGCGCCCTTCACCCCGCAGCTCGGCGGAGACCTGTGGATCATGGGGCTGGCGCTGTCCGGCCTCGGGACGATCCTCGGCTCGGTCAACTTCATCACGACGATCATGTGCATGCGCGCGCCGGGCATGACCATGTTCCGGATGCCGATCTTCACGTGGAACGTCTTCTTCACCTCGATCCTCGTCCTGCTCGCCTTTCCGGTGCTCGCCGCCGCGCTGCTGGCGCTGGAGATCGACCGCAAGCTCGGCGCGCACATCTACGACCCGCAGACGGGCGGCCCGCTGCTCTGGCAGCACCTGTTCTGGTTCTTCGGCCACCCCGAGGTCTACATCATCGCGCTCCCGTTCTTCGGCATCATCACCGAGGTGATCCCGGTGTTCAGCCGCAAGCCGCTGTTCGGGTACGTCGGGATGGTCGGCGCGACGATCGCGATCACGGCGTTGTCGGTGACCGTGTGGGCCCACCACATGTTCGCCACCGGCCGCGTGCTGCTGCCGTTCTTCGCGCTGATGACGTTCCTGATCGCCGTGCCGACCGGGGTGAAGTTCTTCAACTGGACGGGCACGATGTGGCGGGGCCATCTCACGTTCGAGACGCCGATGCTGTGGGCGGTGGGGTTCCTCGTGACGTTCCTGCTCGGCGGGCTGACCGGGGTGATCCTGGCCTCTCCGCCGCTGGACTTCCACGTGACCGACACCTACTTCGTGGTCGCCCACTTCCATTACGTGGTGTTCGGCACGGTGGTGTTCGCCATGTTCTCCGGCTTCTACTTCTGGTGGCCCAAGTTCACCGGGCGGATGCTGAGCGAACGCCTCGGGAAGATCCACTTCTGGATGCTGTTCATCGGGTTCCACCTGACGTTCCTCATCCAGCACTGGCTCGGCGCGCAGGGCATGCCCCGGCGGTACGGCGACTACTCGGCCAACGACGGCTTCACCTGGATGCACCAGGTGTCGAGCGTCGGGGCGTTCCTGCTTGGGCTGTCGACCCTGCCGTTCATCTACAACCTCTTCTGGACCTGGCGGCACGGGGAGAGGGTCACGGTGGACGACCCGTGGGGGCACGCCAACTCGCTGGAGTGGGCCACCTCCTGCCCGCCGCCGCGGCACAACTTCGTGTCGATCCCGCCGATCCGGTCCGAGCGGCCCGCCTTCGACCTGCGCTACCCGAGGGTCGGCGGCAAGCCGGGCGAGCCGCCGGAGACCAAGCGGGACTTCGTCGATCCCAACGCGTGAGCCGCCCACTGCGCCGGGCCCGTCCTGGGGCGTCACAGGTCCCGCGGCGGCATGGAAAGGGGCCCCCGTCTCCGGGGGCCCCTTCCTTCACGTGCGGACCGTCAGCCCTTGCCGCCGGGCAGGTCCAGCCCGATGAGCAGCGGGTCGTGGTCGGAGGAGCGGAACGCGTCGGGCTGGTACAGCCCCGGCGGGTTGAACTCCGTGTTGTAGTCGAGAATGCGGGACTCGTCGGAGTTGACGTGCCAGATCGTCGCCCCGGTGACCCGGCTCGCAAGTTCGCCGCCGGCGAGGGCGTGGTCGAGCTCGCCCGACAGCCCGTCGAACAGGTAGCTGTAGCGCAGGGCCTCGGGGACGAACCTCTTGGTGAGGCTCACCAGCCCGCCCTGCTCCAGGGTGTGGATCGGGTCCTCCTCGCCGTAGGCGTTGAGGTCGCCGATCACCAGCGGGCTGGTCAGGTGCATGCTGTCGATCAGCCCGAGCACGGCCCTGGCCTGCCGCACCCGCTCGTCGTTGTAGCAGCCCTGGCCGTGTTCCTGGTCCGGGGCGGGAGCGTCCGTGTCGCAGCCCTTCGACTTGAAGTGGTTGACGACCAGCGTGAACGACGGCCCGCCGTACACGCGGCGGAACTCCTGGATGAGCGGCGGGCGGCGGAAGACGGGGTCGGTGGACGACCTGGCGGCGCCGACCGGGGTGACCCTGGCCGGCTTGTAGATCGCCGTCACATGGATGGCGTCGCCGCCCGGGTACGGGTGGGTGAGCGCCTTGTAGGTGCCGGCGCCGACCTTGGCGTTGAGCGCGTCCACGAGGGCCTGGACCGCGGTCTGCCCATTGTTCTCCACCTCCATGAGGCCGACGACGTCGGCGTCGAGGCCCTGGAGGGTGGCGACGATCTTCGCGAGCTGGCGCTGCTGCTCCACGACCGTGTTCGCGCCGCGGGAGCCGAGCGTGGTGAACCAGTTCAGCGTGTTCAGGCTGGCCACCCGTACCGTGCCGCCGACCGCCTGGGGGGTGCCGAGGCGCGGGTTGGTGCGGGCGAAGCGGATCTCGGTGGTGGGCTGCAGGCGGTACACGTCGAAGCCGTAGGTCAGGACTCCGGTGACGCCGTACGCGGTGTCGCCCAGGCGGGGGACGCCCCGCGTCCCGACGTACGGGATGGTGGCGGGGTTCTGCACCGTCGAGCCGTCGTCGATCAGCAGGGAGCGGCGCGCGTCGAGCGCGGGGTCCACGCCGTTCCGGTCGGTCGGCTGGAAGAGGCGGCCTCCGGCCGCGACGGTCACCTCGCCGTACCGGCCGAGGTTGTAGTGGTCGGTGAGGGTCAGCGGCTCGGGGAACGTCACGAGCATGTTCTCCAGCGGCTCGAAGGTCGTGCCCGCGGCCCTCGGCAGGGCGGTGTCGGCGGGCTTGACGCTTCCGGTGCCGCAGACGTCGACGGCGGTGACCGGCGAAAGCTCGGTCAGGCCGTTGAACTCGGCCACCCGGCCGGTGACGAGCACCCGGTCACCGACCTTGACGTCCTTGAAGGATTCGCGGGCGAACGCGAACAGGCCGTCGGAGGTCGCGGGGTCGGCGTCGGGCGTCGGGTCCTGGAAGTAGAACCCGCTGAGCTGGTCGGTGCGCTGGAAGTCGCCGGTCACGACGCCTTCGACCCGGACCGTCTGCCCGACGAGCGGGGAGGCCGTCCCGCTGCCCTGCACCTCGGCGATCTGCCGGTCCGGCGACACGCCGCAGGGATCCCCGGTGGGCGTGGACGACGGCGACGCGGACGGCGTGGCCGAGGGAGAGGCAGAGGGTGAGACGGAGGGAGAGACGGAGGGCGACGGCGTGACCGAAGGGGACTCCGACGGAGTCGCCGAGGGGGTCGCCGACGGCGACGGCGCGCCACACGGGGCCGGCGCCGTGGCCGTGTTGCGCGGGGCGGGCGCGCCCGAGGCGAAGTCGGCGGCGTTGTCGTCGGTGTCGGCGCAGCCGCCGCCGGCCCGCAGCGCGGCCGTGGCGTTGCTCAGCGTGGGAGCCGCCGCCGTGCCCTCGAAGTAGTTGGCGTTGCCGTATCCGACGAGGTCCGCGATCTGCGCGGTCTGCTCGGGCGTGCAGGGGATGGAGCCGCCGTTGCACGCGAGGCCCGTGGCCGAGCGGACCAGGGCGACCTTCCCGGCCGTGCCGCTCAGCGTGAGCGTGCCCACGGTGTCGGGCGCCGGGAGCGCGCCGCTCGGCGTCGTCCCGGCCGAAAGCTGGACCAGGTGATACTGCCCGGGGGCGAGCGAGCCCGACAGGTTCTGCTTCTGGGAGCCGAACGACCCGGTGCCGGTCGCGCTGGCGTACTGCAGCGACCAGCCGTCCAGGCTGACCGTGGCCGTGCCGCGGTTGAACAACTCGACGAAGTCGTTGGTGTAGGGGGCGCCGGTGTTGCCGCCGCCCCCGTACACCTGGCTGATCACGGCGGTGCCCGGCTCGGCCGAGGCGGGCACCGGGGAGATGGCGGTGGCGAGGACGGGCAACAGGCCGGCCGCGGCGAGCACGGCGACGGCCCGCCCGCGAACACGGCGGCGAAGGCCGCGACCACCGGGGTGGTCAGCGGCGCTGACTCGGGAGAGAGCACGCATGCCCCGGACTTTAAGGGCAAGCCCCCTCAACACCAGGACCAAATGGTGTCTTTAGTAAAACATTGGCTTAATTTGACGATCTGCGTACGGCACGGCAGTGCGCGTGCTGCCATTACGCGGCGCGACCGGTGCTGGATCGGTCCATCGGGCGGGCCCGGCCCCAACCGGCTCAGCCCACCGGCTCAGCTCCCTGCGCGCCCTCCGGCCGCACAGATCCGGTCGGATCGAAGCGGGCGGATCGGTGCGGGCGGGTCAGGGATGGACGACCGCCACCGGACAGGTGACGGCGTCGATCAGCGGCCGGGTGACCGACCCGAGCCTGGCGAGCGCGCCCTTCTCCCGGGTCGCGCCGACGACCAGCATGGTCGCGCCGGAGGAGGCGTCGGCCAGGACGTCCAGCACCGGGCCCGAGACGGGCTGGAGCGCCGTCCCCACCTGCGGATACCGCTCCCGCCACGGCCGTACGGCGGCCTCCAGAAGCTCGACCGCCTCCCGGCCGGGGACGTCGGACATCACCATGGGAGCCATGCCCGCGCTCCAGGCGGCGGCCGGGTAGCGCATGGCGTGCACCGCGATCACCGACAGCCCGCGCAGGGCGGCCTCGCGGTAGGCGAAGGCGAGGACGTGGTCGTCACCGCCCCCGACGCCCGCGACGATCGGGCCGGGGTGACGCGGGTGCGGCAGCGATCCCACGCCGCGCACCACGATCACGGGACAGTGCGCGTACGTGGCGACGTGCCCGGCGACGGAGCCCATCACGCGACGGGCCGCCCCGCTCAGGCCCCGCGAACCCACCACGACGAGATCGGCCGTCGCCGACAACGCGACGAGCCTCTCGGTGGCCTGGCCCTCGAACAGGTCCTCCCGCACGCGGACGCCGCTCGTGCACTGGCGCGCGCACTCGGCGCCGTGCCACAGCACGTGCTCGGCCGCGTGGTGCAGCGACTTGCGCGCCTCCTCGTCGCCCGGGGCGTACGGCGACTGCCAGGCGTGGCACACGGTGATGGGCGCCCGGCGGAACTCGGCTTCGTCCATCGCCCAGTCGAGCGCTTGCATGGCGAAGTCGGAGCCGTCGTACCCGACGACGATCCCCCGGCCGGTCTCCTCGCCGCTCTCCCGGCTGGTCCCCTGGCTGATCCGCCGGCCGATGTCCTGGCCGGTCCCCTGCCGCCTGTCAGCATCCATGTCCTCAGGCTGCCCCGGCGCCGTACGGCCGGGCAGGGCGGAAAGTCCCGAAACGGGGAGGACGTCCGGCCCCGGGCCGGATCAGCGGCGGATCAGGAGCGGCTACCGGCGAGCATCCCGGGACGGCGGTCGTGCTCCATTCCGGGCAGCACGACGACGACCGGGCACCTGGCCCGCAGCAGGCAGGCGGAGACGACGGGGTTGAGCACGGGGTAGGGCTCGGACTCGGCCTCGTGGGCGCCCAGCACCAGCAGGTCCGCGCCGTCCGTCGCGCGCAGCAGGACCTGGGCCGGAGGGCCCTCCACGACGACGGGCTCGACATGGCGCTCGCCGAGCTCGGCGACCGCCCGCCCGGCGATGTCCAGTGCGGCCCCCCGCTCCTCCTCCCGGGAGGTACGGCCCGCGATCGGCGCGTAGTGCGCGTGCAGCCCGCCCGTCCACTCCCAGGCGTACACCGCCTCCACCACCGCGCCGCGCAGCGAACCCTCGGCGGCGGCCCACCGAAGTGCGGCCTGCGACGCCATCGATCCGTTGATTCCCACCACGATCTTCGGCTGGTTCACGTCCCGCCTCGCTCTCCGCTCTCAGTCTCGCCCACCGGGGTTAACGGCATGTTGCCGTGGCGAAACGGTCAGAAGACAGGGGTCCACGAGCATCCTCGTACCCACAATGCCCCTCTGCCCCTCTCGTCCCATCGGGAACAGGCCATGTTTTGGAATGCGGCCCGGTCTGAGGACAGGGTATCGGTGGACCGGAGCGGTGCCGTTCCGCCGTTTTGCTCAGTCGAGAGCAACTCCTTTCCCGGCCGTTGCCGTGTCTCAAGAGGACCATGTCGGGGTGGGCCGGCGGCAGTGCCGTAGGGCTCGTGCCGGGGTGGCGCAGGTCCCCGCGTCCTGGGACCTTCGCCCAGGCCCACCGGCGGGCGAGCACGGCGGATGGGGTACGGGATCGGGGATCACCCTGATGCGCCCCGGCCCCCCGGACCGTACGCTGGCCCCTGGCCGGGGAGGGAGTCCATGGCGGGGGCGGGCGTGATCAACGAGTACGTCGCGGCGCTGGGGCGTGCGCTGCGCGGGCCGTCCGGCGTGCGGCGCGACCTGCTGGCCGAGGCGCGCGACGGCCTGCTGGACGCCGCCGAGGCCTACGAGTCCGGGGGCCTGCCGCGGGCCGAGGCCGAGCGGCGGGCCATCGCCGACTTCGGCACGGTGGACGAGATCGCGCCCGGTTTCCAGCGGGAGCTCGCGGTGAGCCAGGGCAGGCGGACCGCGGCGCTGCTGTTCCTGAGCGTGCCGCTGACCGCGTTCCTGTGGGCGGTGATCTGGCGGATCTTCCCCGAGACCGCGCGGATCGAGCAGGTCAAGCCGGGGTGGTTCGGCCTGCTGGCCAGGGCGGTGGACCTGCTGCAGCTCGGCGTGGGGGTCGTGGGCGGGCTCACCCTGCTCGCGCTCGGCCGCGGCCTGCGGCGGATCCGCCGCCCCGCGCTGGTCACCCGGCGGCTGGGGCTGTTCGTCTGGGTGCAGACGCCGCTGGTCGCGGCGATGGGCCTGACGCTGGCCGCGGCCGCCCGGGGCCCGGTGGGGTTCGGGAGCTATCTGCCGGGCCTGGCCGTGTCGGCCATCAGTTATCTCTTCGCCGGATCCGCCCTGTTCAGCGCGGCCCGCTGCCTGCGCTGCACGACGGCGGTCACCGCGCTCAGCGCAGCGGATCGAGAACGCTCCCTATCGCGCTGGTGAACGAGCGCCAGGCCGACCGCTCCCCCGCCAGCGCCTTACGCCCCGCGTCGGTGAGCCGGTAGGTCCGCCGCCTGCGCCCGCCGTCGGCGGCCCACTCCCCGGCGAGCAGCCCGGCCCGCTCCAGGCGCCGCAGCGCCGGGTAGACCGTCCCGGTCGGCACGTCGAGCGCGCCGCCGCTGCGCTCGCGCAGCGCCTCGATGATCGCGTAGCCGTGCAGCGGCTCGCGCTCCAGCACGGAGAGCAGCAGGGCGTCCATGTGGCCCCGGAGCGCGTCGGCGTTCACGATCGCAGCCTATCCAGGTTCGTCACGGCCCCAGTCTATATGTAGGCTGTCTATATGTAGGCTGCCTACACTTCCCCCTGGGAGAATCATGGATGTCGTCGATCTCGCCCGGCTGCAGTTCGCCGTGACGGGAAATCTACATTTCCTGTTCGTCGTGCTGACACTCGGACTGGCCCCCCTGGTGGCGATCATGCACACCCGCCTCGCCATCAGCGGGAATCCCCTGTACGAGCGGATGACCCGCTTCTGGGGACAGATCTACGTGATCAACTACGCGCTCGGCATCTTCACGGGCCTGGTGATGGAGTTCCAGTTCGGGCTGAACTGGAGTGGGCTGACGTCCTACGCGGGTGACGTGTTCGGCACGCCGCTCGCCCTGGAGACGCTGCTCGCCTTCTTCCTGGAGTCCACGTTCCTCGGATTGTGGATCTTCGGCTGGCACCGCCTGCCGCGCGGGCTCCACGTGGCGTGCATCTGGCTGGTGACGCTGACGGCGTACGCCTCGGCCCTGTTCATCATGGTCGCCAACTCGTTCCTGCAGCACCCGGCGGGCGCGGCCGAGGAGGGCGGGCGGCTGGTGCTGCGCGACTTCGGCGCGCTGTTCACCAATCCCAGCCTCGTCGCCGCCCTCCCCCACGTGCTGGGCGCGGGAGTGTGGGCGGGAGGCTCCGTCGTCATGGGCGCCAGCGCCTATCACCTGTTCCGGCGCACCGCCGAGCGGGAGTTCTTCACCCGCTCGCTGCGCATCGGCGTGCTCACCGCGTTCGTCGGCTCGTTCGTCACGGTCTGGTTTGGCTACACCCAGTTCGAACAGGTGCAACTCGTCCAGCCCGGCAAGTTCAAGGGCGTGATCCCGGCGCTGGGCATCAGCCTGATGATGGGCCTCGGCCAGCTGGTCCTGCTGGTCGTGTGGGCCGCGCTGCCGCTGCTGTTCCGCGACCGGCTGGTCCGCTGGCGCTGGACCCACCCGGTGCTGATGGTCATCGCCCCGGCCCCGTTCGGCCTGGTGATCGCCGGCTGGCTCACGCGCGAGGTGGGCCGCCAGCCCTGGCTGGTGTACGGCAAGCTCTCCGTGGCCGACGCCCTCACCCCCGGGCTGACCCCGGCGGCGATCACAGCCTCCTTCACCGCGTTCGCCGGCGTGCTCGGCCTGCTCGCCGTCGTGGACTGGGCCCTGATCATCCGCGCCGTACGGCGGGGCCCCGGGGAGGTCGCCCTCGGCGCTCCCGACCACTCCGCCGATCCCTCTCCCGCCCCCGCCCACTCGTTCTGAGGACCCCGCAATGGAGATTGTCTGGTTCGCGACGTTCGCCGTCCTGCTGGCCGGTTACTTCGCCCTGGAGGGCTTCGACATCGGGCTCGGCGTCCTGCTGCCCGTTCTGGGGCGCTCCCCCGCCGCCCGGGACCGCCTCGTCGGCGCGATGGCCCCGTTCGTGCTCGCCAACGAGGTGTGGCTGATCGCGCTCGCCGGAGTGCTGTTCGGTGCGTTTCCGGCGTTGGAGGGCCCGGTCCTGAGCAGCCTCTATCCCCTGGTCGCCGTCGTGCTGCTGGCCTGGATCGTGCGTGACGCGGGGCTGTGGTTCCGCCGCAGGGCCGGCGGCGCCCGCTGGCGGCTGGTGTGGGACGGCGCGGTGTGCGCGGGCTCCGCCGGGCTGGCCCTCGGCTGGGGAGCCGTGCTGACGGCCGTCGCACGCGGACTGCCCGCCTCGTCCCTCGACCCGCTCGGCCTCGCAGGAGGCGTCGCGCTGCTGGCGCTGCTCGCCTGGCACGGGCGGACGTTCGCGGCCTGGCGGCTCGACGGCGCGCGGGGCGGTTCGCTGCTGCTGTCGGCCTGCGCCGCCGCGCTTCCCGCGGTGCTGGTGGCGGCGGGGGCGGCCGGGCGGATGCTCGGCGACGCCGCCCCGGATCAGACACTGACGGTGCTGGGTGTCATGGTGGTGCCGTTCGTCCCGTTCCTCGTGGGCGCGCAAGTATGGGTGTGGCGCACCTTCTCGAAGGGCGCCCTGCCGACGTTCTTCTAGATGGGTGACCGGTGCACAAGGATCTCCTTCGGCTGGCCCGCGCCGAGCGGAGCGTCCGTCTCCACCTCGTCTGCTGCCTGGCGGCGGCGGTGGCGGCCGGGCTGCTCGTGCTCGTGCAGGCGGAACTGCTCGCCGGGGTGCTGTCGGGCCGCTTCGCCGTCGCCGCGCTGCTCCCCCTGGCGCTGGTGGTCGCGGCGCGCGGGCTGTTCGGCTGGGCACAGGGGGTTCTCGCGGGCCGCGCGGCCACCGCGCTGAAGTCGGCCCTGCGGCGGCTGCTGCTCGGACGCGTGCAGGATCTCGGGCCGTCGTACCGGTCGGGTGAGGTGGTCACGCTCGCGGGGCGGGGGCTCGACGCGCTCGATCCGTACCTGACCGGCTATCTCCCGTCGGCCGCCGTGGCCGGGGTCGTGCCGTTCGCGGTCGTGGTCCGGCTGTTCGCCGCCGATCTCGCCACGGCGGTGATCGTGGTGCTCACGCTGCCGCTGATCCCGGTGTTCGGGGCGCTCGTCGGGTGGACCACCAGGGCGGTGACCGAACGCCAGTGGCGCGCCCTGGCCCGCCTCGGCGGCCACTTCCTCGACGTGGTGCGCGGCCTGCCGACGCTGCGCGCCTTCGACCGGGCCCGTTACCAGGCGTCGGTGATCCGCGAGGTCGCCGAGGCGCACCGCGCCGCGACCATGCGCACGCTGCGGGTGGCCTTCCTGTCGTCGCTGGTGCTCGAACTCGTGGCGTCGCTGTCGCTCGCCCTGGTGGCGGTGCCCGTGGGCCTGCGGCTGCTGTCGGGCTCGCTCGACCTGCGCACGGCGCTGCTCGTGCTGCTGCTGGCGCCGGAGGCGTACCTGCCGCTGCGCGCGATGGGCACCCGGTTCCACGCCGCCATGGAGGGCGTCGCCGCCGCCGACGAGGCGTTCGCCGTGATCGCGCCCCCCGGACGGCCCGGCGAGACGGACGACACCGGCCGCGCAGCCGTACGGGAGGACGCGCCCGCCGGGGAGCCCCCGGTGACGGCGGAAGCCGCCGCGCCCGCGACGGAGACGCGTGCGGAGCACGCCGCGCCGGCCGCGACGAGACGGGCGAGGGGCACCGCTCCGCCCGGCGGGCCGGAGCCTCCCGAGATCCGGCTGGAGAACGTGACCGTGCGCTATCCGGGACGGGCCGAGGCCGCGCTCGACCGGGTCACGCTGGTCGTCGAGCCGGGTGAGCGGGTGGCGATCGCTGGCCCGAGCGGCGCGGGGAAGAGCACGCTGCTGCACCTGTTGCTCGGGTTCGTGACCCCCGACGAGGGACGGGTGATCGTCGGCGGGGAGGACCTCACGAGCCTCGACCTCGGCGAGTGGCGGCGGCGGCTCGCGTTCGTGCCGCAGCGCCCGCACCTGTTCGCGGACTCGGTGGCCCGAAACATCTCGCTCGGCTCGGCCGCCACGGCCGAGGAGATCCGGGCCGCCGCCGAGGCGGCCCAGGTGGCGGAGTTCGCCGAGTCCCTGCCCCAGGGGTACGACACCCCGCTCGGCGAGCGGGGGGCGAACCTGTCGGCGGGTCAGCGCCAGCGGGTCGCGCTGGCCAGGGCCTTCTGCCGCACCGGCACCGAGGTGCTGCTGCTGGACGAGCCCACGGCCCGGCTCGACGGCAGGAGCGAGGCGGCCGTCGTGGCGGCCACCCGAGGGCTGGCGCGGGGCCGTACGGCGATCATCGTCGCGCACCGCCCCGCGATGATCGAGCTGGCCGACCGGGTCGTCCGCCTCGACGGCGGCGCCCTCGTCGTCCCCGCCTCAGGGCCCGCGCCTGAGCCGGGCGAGCGCGAACCGCGCGACGAGGCCGCGCTCGCCCGCCCGCGCGCGAGACGCGGGGACGCGACGGAACCGGCGGAGCGACGCGGGGAGGCGGGATGAGCCGCACGAGGACGGACGGCCCGTCGCCGCTGTCGGTGGTCGCCGTCGCCGGGACCGGGCGGCGGCTGGTGCTCGCCGCGGTCGCCGGGTCGGCCGCCGACCTCGCGGGGGTGGCGCTCATCGCGTCGGCCGCCTGGCTGATCACCAGGGCCGCCGAGCAGCCGCCGCTGGCGGCCCTGTCGGTCGCCATCGTGGCGGTGCGGGCGTTCGCCACCACCCGGGGGGTGTTCCGCTACGGTGAGCGGCTGGCCGGGCACGACGTCGCGCTGCGCGCCCAGGCCGGCACCCGGGAGCGCCTCTACCGGGCGCTGATCCCCGCCGGGCCGCTGCCGCAGCGCGGCGCCGACCTGCTCAGCCGCATGGTGGACGACACCGACGCCGTGCAGGACCTGCTCGTGCGCTGCCTGCTCCCGGCCGTCGCCGCCCTGGTCACCGGGCTCACCGCCGTCGTGATCGCGGGCTTCCTGCTGCCGGTCGCCGCGCCGGTGCTCGCCGCCGGTCTGCTCGCCGCCGGACTGGCCCTGCCGGCCGGCACGGCCGCCGCCGCGCGCCGCTGGTCGGCGCGGATCGCCCCGGCCCGCGCCGACCTCGCCGCCCGGGTGGCCGACCTGGTGCACGGCGCGGCCGACCTCGCCGCGTACGGCGCGCGGGACGAGGCCCTGTCGGCCGCGATGGACGCCGACGGGCGTCTCTCCCGCCTCGAACGGGGACAGGCCCGGATCAACGCCGCGGCGCTCGGGATCGGCGTGCTGGCCCAGGGGCTGACCGTCGCGGCGGTGGTCTGGGTGGCCCAGGGCGCCGGACTGGACCGGGTCGCGACGGCGGTACTCGCCCTGACCTCGCTGGTGGCCTTCGAGCCCGCGCTCGCGCTGGGCGCCGCGGGCGAGCGGTTCGCGGCGGTGCTCGCGGCGTTGCGCAGACTGCGGGAGACGGCCGCCACTCCCCCGGCGGTCCGCGAGCCGGACGAGCCGGCGCCGCCGCCGGAGCCGCCGCTGACGGTCGAGGTGGAGGACCTGGTGGTGCGGCACGGCGGGCGCGAGCCCGCGCTGAACGGCGTGAGCCTGACGCTGACGCCGGGCCGCCGGGTCGCGGTGGTCGGGCCGAGCGGCGCCGGGAAGAGCACGCTGCTGTCCGCGCTGATGCGCACGGTGGAGATCGAGTCGGGGGCGATCCGCCTCAACGGAACGGATGTGCGCCGCCTGTCGTCCGACGACGTGCGGGCGCGCGTCACCGGCCTCACCCAGGACCCGTACGTGTTCCAGGCCTCGTTCACGGACAACCTGCGCCTCGCCGGGCCGAGCGCCTCCACCGGCGAGATCGAGGCGGCCGTACGCCGGGCCCGCCTGGACGCGTGGGCGGGCCGCACCGGGTGGGACACGGTGCTCGGCGAGGACGGACGCACGGTCTCCGGCGGCCAGCTTCAGCGGCTCGCGCTGGCCCGGGCCCTGCTGTACGACCCGCCCGTGCTGCTGCTGGACGAACCGGCCGAGGCGCTGGACGAGGAGACGGCCGACCTGCTCACGGCCGACCTGCTGGACGCCACCAGGGGCCGCACGACGCTGCTGGTCACCCACCGGCTGCGCGGCCTGGAGCAGGTCGACGAGATCGTGGTGCTGGAGGGCGGCCGGGTCACCCAGCGCGGCACCCACGCCGACCTCGTCGGCGCGCCCGGCTACTACCGGGACCTGTGGGAGTCGGAGGCGCTGACCCGGCGCCGCGCCTGAACGCCGATCGCCGGCGGGCCATCCCCCCGGAGGCCCGCCGGCGACGATCGTGGACGCCGTCAGTTCGTCGGCGAGTTCTCGGCGAGCGTGGCGGTGATGGTGTTCTCCTTGCCGTCGCGGGTGAAGGTGACGGTCACCTTGTCGCCGGGACGGGAGCTCCGG
Source organism: Microbispora sp. H10885 (assembly GCF_014161415.1). Classification (NCBI taxonomy): domain Bacteria; kingdom Bacillati; phylum Actinomycetota; class Actinomycetes; order Streptosporangiales; family Streptosporangiaceae; genus Microbispora; species Microbispora sp. H10885. The sequence continues at coordinate 179,857 of NZ_JABBWY010000006.1, forward strand.
ATGATGCCGAGGACGGCCTCGGCGCTGTCCACCAGCTTGTCGTTGATCTTGGTGATCAGGTCGCCCTCCTTGAGGCCGGCCTTCTCCGCGGGGCCGCCCGCCGTGATCGAGCTGACCACCGCACCCGGCGCGCCGCCGACCGAGTCGGCCACGCTCACGCCGAAGAACGCGTGGGTCGCCTTGCCCGTCTTGATCAGCTGTTCGGAGACCAGCTTCGCGGTGTTGATGGGGATCGCGAAGCCGACGCCGATGTTGCCGGAGCTGGAGCCCGAGGTGGCGATCGCGGTGTTGACGCCGACGACCTCGCCGGCCGCGTTGACCAGCGCGCCGCCCGAGTTGCCGGGGTTGATGGCGGCGTCCGTCTGGATCATGCCGCCGATCGTCGTGCCCTGGCTCTGCTGCTGCTGTTCCTGCTGTCCCATCCCCCAGGGGAACTGCGGCTGCTGCTGCTCCTCGGGGCTCTCGGTCAGCGTGCGGTCGAGCGCGCTCACGATGCCGGAGGTGACCGATCCCTCCAGGCCGAGCGGGCTGCCGATCGCGAGCACCGCGTCGCCGACCTGGAGCCTGTCGCTGTCGCCGAGCGAGGCCGGGGTGAGCCCGGAGACGCCCTGCGCCTGGATGACCGCGAGGTCGGTGGTGGGGTCGGTGCCCTTGACGACGGCGTCCGCCGTCTTGCCGTCGCTGAACTTGACCCTGACCGTGCCGCCGCCCGCTCCGCCGGCCGTCACCACGTGGTTGTTGGTCAGGATCAGGCCGTCGGCGGACAGGATGACACCCGAACCCTCGCCGCCGCCCGCGGAGGTCTTCACCTCGATCGACACGACCGAGGGCATGATCGCCTTGGCCACCGCCGCGATGGTGTTGCCGGAGGAGTTGGAGACCCCCTTGACCACCGGACTCGCGATCACAGGCCGGTCGCCGTTCACGCCGTTGGCGACGAGGGCCCCGGTGACCCCGCCGCCCAGCGCCACGGCCACAAGGGCGAGGCCCGCGCCCGCCTTCTGGCGAGCGGTCAACGTGCCCTTCCGCACCGGAGGCGCCGGGAACTGTGCCGTGTCATAAGGACCGCTCCCGTGCGAGCCGTACGCCTGGTAGGCCCCGGTGTACTGCCCGTGCTGCGGCGGAGTGCTGCCGAACTGGCTCCAGCCGTGGCTGGGAAGCACATCGGTGTTCTCGTTGCCGGGAACGTGCTCAGGTGAGCTCATCGCCATCCCCCTCAATGGATCCGCCGGTCATCCCGGCTCTCCGCCGGTACAGGTAATACGATGACGCATAGGCGATAAGGTCACGTTAAGCGATCAGCGACGGGGTTCCCCGAGCGCCCTACGCGTACTTTATGCGAGGCCGCCGGATGCTCACGGCTCAGGCCGTACGCTGCCGGTACTCGTCCCTGAGCAGCCGTTTGTAGAGCTTGCCGCTGGCCTGGCGGGGCAGTTCGCCGCGGAAGTCGACCGACTTCGGGCACTTGTAGTGCGCCAGGCGCTCCCGGCAGTAGGCGATGAGCTCCGCCTCCAGGGCCGGACCGGCCTCCGCCGGGTCGAGCGGCTGCACGACGGCCTTCACCTGCTCGCCCATCTCCGGATCCGGCACCCCGAAGACGGCCACGTCGGCCACCTTGGGATGCACCGCCAGCACGTTCTCCGCCTCCTGCGGATAGATGTTCACACCGCCGGAGATGATCATGTAGGAGCGCCGGTCGGTGAGGTAGAGGAAGCCGTCCTCGTCCACGTACCCGATGTCGCCCAGGGTGGTCCAGCCGCGGCCCTTGGGGTCCCGCGCCGACGCGGTCTTCTCCGGGTCGCCGTGATACTCGAACTGCGGCCCCTTGGAGAAATAGACGGTGCCGCGCTCGCCCGGCGGCAGTTCGTCGCCGTCCTCGTCGCAGACGTGGGGGATCCCGAGCAGCGGGCGGCCGACCGTGCCCCGGTGCGCGAGCCAGTCCTCCGGCGAGGCGTACAGGAAGCAGTTGCCCTCCGTCCCCGCGTAGTACTCGTGGATGATCGGGCCCCACCACTCCATCATCCGCTCCTTGACCTCGACGGGGCAGGGCGCGGCGGAGTGGACCGCGCAGCGCAGCGACGACAGGTCGTAGCGCTCGCGCACCTCCCGCGGCAGCTTGAGCATCTTGACGAACATGGTGGGCACCCACTGCGCGTGGGTGACCCGGTGCCGCTCGACGAGCGCCAGCGCCTCCTCCGGGTCGAACCGCTCCATCACGACGACGGTCGCGCCGAGGCGCAGGAAGGTCAGGCAGTACCGCAGCGGGGCGGCGTGGTAGAGCGGCGCGGGCGACAGGTACACGCTGTCGGCCGCCGGCGCGAACAGGCGCTCGACCAGCCGGAGCAGGACTCCGGGCGCGTCCAGCGGCGCCAGGCTGATCGGCGGTTTCACCCCCTTGGGCCGGCCCGTCGTGCCGGAGGAGTACAGCATGTCGATGCCCTGGCACTCGTCCTCGACCGGCGTCGCGGGCTGCCCGGCCACGGCCTCCTCGTACGACGCGAAGCCCGGGGCGACGCCGTCGAGCATGAGCCGCACCTCGACGCGGGGCGTGGCCTCGGTGACGGCGCTCGCGACCTCGGCGAGCCGCGCCGAGGAGATGAAGACCCGCGCCCCGCAGTTGTCGACGATGTACGACAGCTCGTCGGCCTGGAGGCGGGAGTTGATGGCCGTGTAGTACAGCCCGGAACGGTGCGCGGCCCACGCGATCACCAGGAAGAGCGGATGGTTCTCCAGCATGAAGGCGAGGTGGTCGCCGGGGCGCAGGCCGGCGGCCCGCAGCAGGTGCGCCAGGCGGTTGGACTCCTCGTCGAGCTCCCGATAGGTGATCACCCGGCCGGAGCCCGCCATGATCACTGCCGGTTTGTCCGGCGCCGTCGCCGCCATCGCCCCAGGGTGCATGACCGAAAGTTACTCGGTCCGCCACCGGCGCGGTAGGCGCGAGTTCCCGATGGTGCCCGCTCAGCGCTCCAGCGTCCGGTAGGGGTCGCGCAGCGGCCTGGCCCGCTCGGCGTACGCGGCCTTGATCTCCGTCATCTTCGGCCCCGGGGAGTAGAAGCGGCCCTTCGTCTCGCCGTACGGCTGGAGCCATCCGGTGGCCGCCAGTTCACGCAGGTCGCGGGCGGCCTGGCCCTGGCTCAGCCCCTCGTCGGCCTGGTACATCCCACGGCGCAGCCGCCGGGAGACGAACACCTGGTAGAGCGCCGAGACCGTGCGCGGGTGCAGGCCCTGCTCCCCGGTCCGCTCCTCCAGCAGCATCCACACCTCGCCCGCCTCCGCGAGCCGGCGCCCCACCCGCTGTGCCTGCATGTGGTGGCAGCGCAGCACGAACCGCACCCACGAAAGGGTGTCACCGTGCGGGCTCCACCGGCCGCGTCCAACCAGGCCGAGCACGTCGTAGTAGTCGTAGGTGGTGCGGCCCTCGCCCAGCCACTCCTCGATCGAGGCGAACTCCGGCGTGGTGATCTGGTCGCGGCCGAGCACGAGCGTCTGCAGCGCCCGCGACATGCGCCCGTTGCCGTCCCGCCAAGGGTGGATCTTGACGAGGTTGAGGTGGGCCATCGCTCCGCGCACGTAGCCGGCGGCGTCGAGATCGCCCTCGTTGAGCCACTCGACCAGTTCCGCGAGCAGGCCGGGCACCTGCTCGTGGTCCGGGCCCTCGTAGACCACCTCGCCGGTGGCCGAGTCCCGCACGTAGATCCCTCCGGGCCGGACCGTGCCCGGGGTCTTGTTCACGTGGTGGCCGATCATCATGAAGTTCAGCGCGTGCAGCAGGCCGGCGTCGTAGCGGAAGGCCCATGCCCGCGAGAGGGCGCCGATGTAGGTGAGCGCCTGCTGGTACCCGGAGATCTCGCGGGCGACGGCGGCCGGCGTCTCCAGGGGGTCCTCCCCCGACATGATCGACTCGATGTCCTCGACGCTGGCGTGGTAGCCCTCGATGGAGTTCGACCCTTGGATCGCCCGCGCCTGCAACTGCCGCCGCAGCAGGCCGTCCCAGCGGTGCGCCTCGGCCAGCCGGTATTTCAGGTCGCGCCGCATCTCCTCGATCTCGGCGAGCACCTTCTCGTCCGCGGCCTCCAGCGCCGGTGTGCCGTACAACATGGGGCCATGACAGCACGAACGAATCATCCAGTCAAGCGACTGGATGATTCGTCCATTTATGTGCGCATCAGGCCACGGAGACGACCGAGCCCTTGAACGTCTCCTCGATGTACTTCTTCACCTCGGGCCCGGTCAGCAGCCCGACCAGCGTCTTCACCCGCGGGTCGCTCTCGTGCCCCTGCGCGACCACCAGGCCGTTGGCGTACGGGTTGCCCTCGGCCTTCTCCAGCACCAGCGCGTCGGAGGACGGGTCGAGGTCGGCCTCCAGGGCGTAGTTGCCGTTGATCACGGCGGCGTCCACGTCGTCGAGCGAGCGCGGGAGCTGCGCGGCCTCCAGCGGGCGGAAGGTCAGGTTCTTCGGGTTGCCGGCCACGTCGCGCTCGGTCGCGGCGGTGCCCGCGCCGTCCTTCAGCGTGACCACGCCGTTGTCGGCGAGCAGCTTGAGCGCCCGGCCGAGGTTGGTGGCGTCGTTGGGCACCGCGACCGTGCCGCCCTGCGGCAGCGAGGCGAGGTCCTTGACCTTCCGCGAATACAGGCCGAGCGGCTCCAGGTGCACCGGGGCGACGAAGCTCAGCTTGGTGCCCTTGGACGCGTTGAAGTCGTACAGGTAGGGCTTGTGCTGGAAGTAGTTGGCGTCGAGCCGGCCGTCCTGGAGCTGCAGGTTGGGCTGGACGTAGTCGCTGAACTCGACGAGCTCCAGCTTCAGCCCCTTGGCGGCGGCCAGGTTGTCGGCCACGTACTTCAGGATCTGCGCGTGCGGCACCGGGCTCACGCCGACCTTCAGCGGGGCGTCCGCCGCCGCCGAGCCGGTGGCGGTCGCCGTGCCCGGCGACGAGGATCCGCAGGCGGACAGCACGAGCGCGACCACGGCGGCGATGACGAGGCCGAGCGTTCTACGCATGGGAAAGGACTCCTTCTATGGGTTAACGGTGGGAAAGCCGGCGGGCGACGGCGTCGCCGAGGGTCTGCGCGAGCTGCACCACGACGACCAGGACGACCACGGTGACGACCATGAGCGTGGTCTCGAACCGCTGGTATCCGTAGCGGACGGCGAGGTCGCCGAGGCCACCGCCGCCGATAACTCCGGCCATCGCGGAGTAGGAGATGAGGGTGACCACGGTGACGGTCAGCCCGGCGACCAGGCCGGGCAGCGCCTCGGGCAGCAGGACCCGCGTCACGATCGTCACCCGGCCCGCCCCCATCGCCTCGGCCGCCTGCACGACGTCGCGGCCCACCTCGCGCAGCGCCGTCTCGACCAGCCGGGCGAAGAAGGGCGCCGCGCCGATCGTGAGCGGGACCACCGCTGCGGTGGTCCCGATCGTCGTGCCGGTGAGCACGCGCGTCAGCGGAATGACCGCGATCATGAGGACGATGAACGGCAGTGACCGCCCGACGTTGACGACCAGGCCGAGCACGCGCCGCACGGCGGGGGCGGGGAACAGCCCGCCGCGGTCCGTCCCGGCGAGGCAGACGCCGAGCGGGAGCCCGAACAGCACGGTGAACAGCGTGGACCAGCCCACCATCACGGCGGTCTGCCCGGTGGCCTCCCACAGCAGGGGGCTCATCTCCGACCAGGTCACGCGGCCTCCTCGACCAGCAGGCCGCGCTCACGCAGGCCGGCGAGGGCGGCCGCCGCACCGGCTCCGGTGATCCGCAGCCGCAGCCGGCCCGCCGGAGCCCCCGCCACCTGCTCAACCGAGCCGCCCACGACGGCGACGTCCACGTCGTACGTGCGCGCGAGACGCGACAGCAGGGTCTCGTCCGCGGCGAGGGCGACCGTCACGGTGCCGGGCTCGGCGGGCGGCAGCGGGAACAGCTCGGCCGCCAGCCTCGATCCGGGGGTGGCGAGCAGGCCGGGAAGGGAGCCCGCCTCCGCGATCCGCCCGTCACTCATGATCGCCGCGGAGTCGCAGACGGCCTTGATGACGTCCATCTCATGGGTGATGAGCAGGATCGTCAGCCCCAGCTCCCGGTTGAGCCGCCGGAGCAGGGCCAGGATCGACTGGGTCGTGGCGGGGTCGAGCGCGGAGGTGGCCTCGTCCGACAGCAGCACGGACGGCTCGCCCGCGAGCGCCCGTGCGATGCCGACCCGCTGCTTCTGCCCGCCGGACAGCTGCGCGGGGTAGGCCGCCGCGCGGTCCGCCAGGCCCACGAGGTCGAGCAGCTCCGCGACCCGCCGGGCCCGGGCGGCCCGGCCGACGCCCATGACCTCCAGCGGGAAGGCCACGTTGCCCGCCACCGTGCGCGACGACAGCAGCGCGAAGTGCTGGTGGATCATGCCGATGCGCTGCCGGGCGCGGCGCAGATCGGCCGCGCCGAGGGTGGTCAGCTCGCGTCCGTCGACGGTCACCACGCCCTCGTCGGGGCGTTCGAGCAGGTTGACGCAGCGCAGCAGGGTGCTCTTGCCGGCGCCGCTGCGTCCGAGCACGCCGAAGACCTTTCCCCTGCCGACGTGCAGGTCGACGCCGTCGAGCGCGACGACGTCGCCGTAGGCCTTGCGCAGGCCGGTAACCGTGATCACTTGCTGTCTCCGGAGAACGCGTACGGCTGCTGCGCGCCGGTCGGGAAGGGCGGGCGCCCGATCCGGAGCGGGGCCGGATCGGAGGGCGAGGAGAGCGTCATCGGGTGTGCGCCTTCGCGGGAGGGGCGGGAAGACCAGGGGCTCAGCCCGTTGGACACTCGCGTCGAGGCGGGTTCATCAGGTTCGGTACGCTCACGACCAGCTGAAACCACCTGTGAGCCTTCCGGTATTCCAGACCTGGAATGTGCCCTTTGTCACATGACAAGGCCCGCGCCCCGGAACGGGGACGCGGGCCTTGCTCGGGAACCCCCGGCGCAGGAACCTCCGGGCGCAGGAACCTCCGGGCGGCGCCGCCGCGCTCACCGGCAGCGCTCCCGGCGGCCGATGCCGCTGCCGGCCTTGCGGCGGCCCTGCGGCGGCCCGGCGACGGCCCGGCGACGGTCAGCCGGCGGTCAGGCGACGGCCTGCCGCGTGACCGTCGCGGGGGTCAGCGCCAGGTCGAGGACCTCGCGGACGTCGCTCACCGCGTGGACGGTGAGGTCGGCCAGCACCTCGGCCGGCACGTCGTCCAGGTCGGGCTCGTTGCGCGCGGGGATGAGCACGGTGGTGATCCCGGCCCGGTGGGCGGCCAGCAGCTTCTGCTTGACCCCGCCGATCGGCAGCACCCTGCCGGTCAGGGAGACCTCGCCGGTCATCGCCACGTCGCCGCGGACCGGGCGGCCCGAGAGCAGGGAGGCCAGGGCCGTGGTCATCGTGACACCCGCCGACGGGCCGTCCTTCGGCACCGCGCCCGCGGGCACGTGGATGTGCACCGACCGGTCCCTGAGCGACCCGACCGGCAGCTCCAGCTCCGCGCCGCGTGACCGCAGGAAGGACAGCGCGATCTGCGCCGACTCCTTCATCACGTCACCGAGCTGCCCGGTGAGCGTGACGCCGGTCGCCCCGGTCTCGGGGTCGGCCAGCGACGCCTCGACGTAGAGGACGTCGCCGCCCGCGCCGGTCACCGCGAGGCCCGTGGCCACGCCCGGCACCGCCGTACGCTGGCGCGCCTCCGGCAGGGACGACTCGGGCACGTGCCGCGGCCGGCCCAGGTAGGCGACCAGGTCATCGGGGGCGACCGTCACCGGGAGCTCCGTCTCGCCGAGGGCGACCTTCGCCGTCACCCGGCGCAGGACGCGGGCGATCGACCGCTCCAGTGACCGGACGCCGGCCTCGCGGGTGTACTCGCCCGCCAGGCGGCGCAGCGCCGCCTCCTCCACCGTCACGTCGGCGGTGGTGAGGCCCGCCTTCTCCAGCTGGCGCGGCAGCAGGTGGTCGCGGGCGATGGCGACCTTCTCGTCCTCGGTGTAGCCGTCCAGCGTGACGAGCTCCATCCGGTCGAGCAGCGGTCCGGGCACCTGCTCCAGGACGTTGGCCGTCGCGAGGAACAGCACGTCGCTGAGGTCGAGCTCGACCTCCAGGTAGTGGTCGCGGAAGGTGTGGTTCTGCGCCGGGTCGAGCACCTCCAGCAGCGCGGCCGTCGGGTCGCCCCGGTAGTCCGCGCCGACCTTGTCGATCTCGTCCAGGAGCACGACGGGGTTCATCGAGCCCGCCTCGCGGATCGCCCGGACGATGCGGCCCGGCAGCGCCCCGACGTACGTGCGCCGGTGGCCGCGGATCTCCGCCTCGTCGCGCACGCCGCCCAGGGCGACCCGGACGAACTTCCTGCCCATGGCGCGGGCGACCGACTCGCCGAGAGAGGTCTTGCCGACCCCGGGAGGGCCGGCCAGCGCGAGCACGGCGCCGCTGCGGCGCCCGCCGACCACGCCGAGGCCCTGGTCGGCCCGGCGCTTGCGGACCGCGAGGTACTCCACGATGCGGTCCTTCACGTCGTCGAGGCCGGTGTGGTCGGCGTCGAGCACCGCGCGGGCGCCCGCGATGTCGTAGGAGTCGGTCGTGTGGACGTTCCACGGAACGTCCAGCACCGTGTCGAGCCAGGTGCGGATCCAGCCGGTCTCGGGCGACTGGTCGGAGGTGCGCTCCAGCTTGGCGACCTCCTTGAGCGCCGCCTCCCGGACCTTCTCGGGCAGGTCGGCGGCCTCGATGCGGGCCCGGTAGTCCTCCTCCTCGTCGGAGGGGTCGCCGCTCAGCTCGCCCAGCTCCTTGCGTACGGCGGCGAGCTGCTGGCGCAACAGGAACTCGCGCTGCTGCTTCTCCATGCCCTCCTGGACGTCCTTGCGGATGGTCTCCGCGACGTCCATCTCGGCGAGGTGGTCGCGGGCCCACCCGACGAGCTTGTCGAGACGCTCCGCGGGGTCGGCGATCTCCAGCAGCAGCAGCTTCTGCTGGATGGTCAGCCAGGGGGCGTACCCCGAGCTGTCGGCGAGGACGGCGGGGTCGGTGATCTGGTTGACGGCGTCGACGACCTGCCACGCGCCCCGCTTCTGCAGGATCGTGGTGGTCAGGGCCTTGTACTCCTTGGCCAGTTCACCGGCCCTCGGCCCGGCGGCGACCGGCTCCAGCACCGTCGCCTCGACCCACAGCGCCGCGCCGGGGCCGGTGGTGCCGGTGCCGACGCGCATGCGGTGCACGCCGCGCACGACGGCCGCGGGCTCGCCGCCCGGCAGCCGTCCGACCTGTTCCACGACGGCGCTCACCCCCACCGGGCCGTAGCGGCCGTCGACGCGGGGCACCAGCAGGACCGTGCTCTCTCCACCGGCCCGGGCGGCGTCGATGGCCGCGCGGACCTCGGAGGCCGACAGGTCAAGGGGAACGACCATGCCGGGCAGGACGACCTCGTCGTCGAGCGGGAGGACGGGAAGGACCTGGGACATCAGCACTCCAATGGGTTGAGTTATGCCGACTCAACTAACAGGAGCCCGCCCCTGTTCCCTGTTCTGCGTCAGTTCGCTGTGAGCGATCGTAATCGTGTAATCGCCGCATGATCCCCCCGTTGCCGTGACGCGTCCACACCTCCGGATGGCGCATGATGGCGTGCATGGAATCCGGGCATATCCGACTCCGCTCGGCGACGGGCCGGTGGGTGCTGCTCACCACGGTCCTCGGGTCGTCCCTGGCGACCCTCGACGGCACCGTGGTCAACGTGGCCCTCCCCGCCCTCGGGCGCGACCTCGACGCCGGGATGTCCGGCCTGCAGTGGACCGTGAACGGCTACACGCTCACGATGGCCGCGCTGATCCTCCTGGGCGGGTCGCTGGGCGACCGGCTCGGCCGGCGCAAGATCTTCGTCGTCGGGGTGGTGTGGTTCGCCCTGGCCTCCGCCCTCTGCGGGGTCGCGCCGAACGCCCCCGTGCTCGTGCTCGCCCGTGCGCTCCAGGGCATCGGGGCGGCCCTGCTGATCCCCGGCAGCCTCGCGATCATCCAGGCGAGCTACGCGCCGGACGACCGGCCCCGCGCCGTCGGCGCCTGGTCGGGGCTGGGCGGCGTGGCCGCCGCCGTCGGGCCGTTGCTCGGCGGGTGGCTCGTCGAGGCGGCCGGCTGGCGGTGGGTGTTCCTGCTCAACCTGCCGCTCGCGGCCGTCGTGGTCGGCGTCGCCGCCCGGCACGTGCCCGAGACCAGGGACGCCGGGCCGCACGGCCGCTTCGACGTGCTCGGGACCGTCCTCGCCGCCCCCGCGCTGGCCGGCCTGACGTACGGCCTGATCCTGGCGGGCGACGGGCTGGTGCCGCTGGCCGCCGGAATCGCCCTGTCCATCTGCTTCGTGGTGGTGGAGATCCGGCGCTCCCCCCGATCGCTCGTCCCCGTGGGGGTGTTCGCCTCGCGGGAGTTCACCGCCGTCAACGTCGTCACGCTGGTCATGTACGCGGCGATGGGACTGGTGTTCTTCCTGCTGGTCGTCCAGCTCCAGGTGTCGGCCGGGATGTCACCCATCGCCGCCGGGTCGGCGATGCTCCCGGTCACCATCCTCATGCTGCTGCTGTCGTCCCGGGCCGGCGACCTGGCGGGGAGGATCGGCCCGCGCCTGCCCATGACGGGAGGGATCCTGCTGTGCGCGGCCGGGCTGCTGCTCATGAGCCGCATCGGCCCCGGCGCGTCCTACCTGGCCGACGTGCTGCCCGCGGCGTGCGTCTTCGGGCTCGGCCTGTCCGCCGCCGTCGCCCCGCTCACCGCGACGGTGCTCGCCACGGCGGAGGAGCGGTACGCGGGCGTCGCGAGCGGGGTCAACAACGCCCTGGCCAGGACGGGCGGGCTGCTGGCCGTCGCCGCGGTGCCGCCGCTGGTGGGGCTGACGGGCGACGCCTACGAGTCGCCCGCCGCGTTCACCCGGGGGTTCCACACGTCGATGCTGGTCTGCGCGGTCATGATGGCCGTCGCGGCGGTCGTCGCCTTCGTCACGATCAGGACGAACGTCCTCGCCGCCCAGGCGGGCGGGCCGCCCCCGCCCGAACTCCCCGGCGAGGCTTCGCCGCTCGGCTCCCGCCCTCCGGCGAGTTCGGGCACCTGACCCGGGGGTTCACGCGCCCCCGCGCCCCGTGCGCGGGTGGCCGGAGAAGGTCGTGGAGCGGCCGCGCGCTCAGCCGAGAAGCGTCTTCAGGTCCTCGCGGAGCGCGGCGGCGTCGCGGAAGTGGACGGCGGCGAGCCCCGCCCCCTCGGCCGCCGCGACGTTCTCCAGCCGGTCGTCCACGAAGACGAGGTCGCCGGGGGCGACCCCGAGCCAGGCCACGGTCTCGTGGAAGATCTCCGCCTCCGGCTTCACCAGGCCCATGCGGCCGCTGTAGAAACGCGGGCCGATCGGCCGCATGAACGGCAGCGCGTCGATGCCCTCGGCGACGCAGACCGGCATGTTGGACAGCAGCGCCATCGGCACCCCGACCTTGGCCAGCTCGTCGACGATCGCCACCGTCTCCTCGTTGGGCCGCGACCAGCTCGCCACGTCGAGGGCGACGACCTCGTCCAGGCCGGCGCCGTCCATCGGCCTGCCGTACACGTGGGACCAGTACGCGGCCGGGTCGAGCGAACCCCGGTCGAAGTCGAGCCGCACCTCCCAGTAGCGGTCCTGGAACCCGGGCTCGGCCCCTGTGACGTACGAGGCCAGGCGGGCGACGTCCTCGGGGGCCTGGGGGAGGGAGACGACGTTGCCGTAGTCGAAAAGCACAGTCTTCATGGTCGTACGATCATAACGCGTGTGCGCGACTCAGGTCACGAAGGGCTTCAGATACTCGTTGGCGCCCCCGCAGCGCAGGTAGTTGCGCACGGTGTGGAAGTCGAGCCAGTCGATGTCGCAGGAGACGTCCCGCTCGACCCCGTCGAAGCACGACGCCAGCGCGGCCGGGATCGCGGCGATGTCGTCCTTGTCGGCGATGTTGATCCAGCGGCGCACGCCCGGCGGGCGCGCTCCCCGGCCCCGGACCGGCACGGGGGCGAGCCGGTCGAACACGACGCGGCGCATGCCGAGCGGGCTGCCCAGCGTGACCAGCAGGTCGACGGACAGGTCGGGATGGGCCCACAGCGCCTCGTACGTGACCACGCTGCCGAGGGAGTGCGCGACGACCGCCCGGGGCCGGCGCCGGCGGATGACGTCGGCCACCGTGTCGCGGGCCCGTACGCGCGGGGCGCCGCCGCCGAGGTAGGTGGCCACCTCCGGGCAGAAGTCCTGCGCGAAGCGCACCGCCGCGGGGCCGAGCCTCGCCAGCAGCCACTCGGCCAGCAGGTGCGCGACGCCGGTCAGCGACTCCCCCGCCGCGTCCCGGAACGGGCCGCCGAGCTGGGCGGCCCAGTCGGCGAAGACCAGCTTCGATGGTGTGCCCATCTGCCGGACCGGCCGGGGCGGGCCGCTGTGGAGATGGTGGGCGTAGTAGGCGATCTCGGTGAAGTAGTCGCCGGCGCCACCCGTCCGGCCGTCCAGTCCCTGGTGCAGGTAGGCGTTCCACTTGGCGCGCACGGCCGCGGCGGCGCCGTCCGCCGATCCGCCGGCGTCCTCGTAGTAGTGGTACTTGCCTATGCCGTGCACGCCGACGATCGAGGTCATGCTCCCGCCCCACAATGTCGCCCGGTTTCCGGAGGTCCCGGTTTTCCGGACGTCACTGTGCACGAGGCGCTGGACCGTGACAACCACAAGCCGCGTTTACGGCGATAAATGACGCGCGCCGGTGGTATCTACATGGATAAGTTGTTCGTCCGGTCCATCAATCCCCCCCGTTCGCCCCGTCCGTCCGACCGAAGAGGACTCGCCATGCCAGGCCCGTTGCACGTCCGCGGCTCGATCGTCGTGCCCGAGGCCGAGCTGACCTGGCGTTTCTCCCGCTCGTCCGGCCCGGGCGGCCAGGGCGTCAACACCACCGACAGCCGGGTCGAGCTGGGCTTCGACGTCGCGCGCACGACCGCCCTCGGCCCGGCGCTCCGGGCGCGCGCGCTCGAACGGCTCGCCCCCCGGCTGGTCGACGGTGTGATCACGGTGACGGCCTCGGAGCACCGGTCGCAGTTGCGCAACCGCGAGGCGGCGCGGGAACGGCTGGCCGCGCTGCTCCGCGACGCGATCGCGCCGCCGCCCAAGCGGCGCCGTTCCACCAAGCCCTCCAGGGGCGCGGTCGAGCGCCGCCTGGCGGCCAAGAAACAGCGCTCCGACCTCAAGCGCCTGCGCCGTACTTCGGACTGAGCCGACCGGCGGGCACCCGGCCGGGGCCACGGCGCCGGCCGCGTCTCTACCGGTGCCCTCGGGGCGTCTCCGCCGTACGGGCGAGGTGGGCGGCGATGGCCTCCTCCCAGGAGCGCAGGAACGCGGGGTAGCCGTCCGCGAACCCGGCCAGTTCGGCCTCGGCCGCGACGGTCAGCGGAGTGAGGTCGTAGGTGACCGTCACGTCGCTGTGCCCGCTCCCGTCCGGCGCGAGCACGACGCCGACCGTCCCGGCGTGGACTCCCTCGCGCACCCGGGCGTAGGAGACCGACGAGCCGGGCTCGTGGGGGTCATGGGCGCGGTGCAGGACGATCCAGGTGGTGGCCGCGCCGTCCGCGCCGGTCTGGAAGACCGTTCCCGGCGCCGTGTCGTCCGCGACCCCCTCGGGGAAGCGCGGCTCCCAGCCCTCGACCCACTCCCGTTCGCCGTACGGCGTGAAGAGCCGGAACGCCTCGGCCGGCGGGAGCGCGACCCGCAGGCCGCCGGTGAGGCGGCGGCGCCGCGGCGCGGCGCTCACCTCTCCTCCAGCAGGTGGGCGTCGGCGGCCGTGAGCGTCAGGCCGTAGACCTCTCTGAGCTGCTCGATCTTGGTGAGGGTCTCCGGCCCGAACGGCGGCCTGCCCTCGAAGGCGTGCAGGACGATCCCCTCCACGAGGTCTCCGAGGGAGATGTCCAGGTATTCGGCCAGGCCCTTGAGTACCTTCAGCGTGTTGCGCTCGATGCGGAGGCCGGTCTGGGCCCGCTCTACTGTTACCATGGTAACAAGTTACCACCCAGACAAGATCAGACCCTCCGGTCCTCCATCTCCCAGATGTGGTCGATCACGTGCCAGACGATCCGGCGGGCGGCGTAGCGGGCCGGCCATCCGCCCTCGGCGAGCGGCCCGCCGTCCGACGGCCGCGACAGGACGCGGGCGATGTCGTCGCGCATGGCGGTCAGGCCGGCCGCGTCCTTGAACGGCTTGTGCCGTACGCCGATCTTCCTGGCGTAGGCCCGCTCGGCCTCGCGGACGTGGGCCACCATCTTGTCCCGGTCCCTGCCGCCGCCCCTCGGGCCCTTGCGCAGTTCCTCCGGGGACGCCGCGGCCACCTCGGCGAGAACCTCCCACGCCGCCCGGGCGAGGGCGACCGTACGGGCGGCCTCCGGCGCGTCCACCGGCTCCCGGTCGAGGCCGGGGATCGCGGAGATCGCGCCGAAGTCCGTGGTCCTGTCGCCCTTGACCCGCTCGACGACCTCCGGGTCCCCCGGCGCGAACTCCAGCCCGGCCCGCTCGGCGATCACGCGGTAGCGCGGCGCGTAGTCCGCGAGGGTCCCGATCGCGGCCTCCTCGGTCCTGCCGATGCGGCACCAGCCCGGCCAGTCGGCCGAGCAGGCGAAGACCCTCTTGGGCCCGATCTCCAGATAGACACGGTGGTTCATGGGGCCAGCATGGCAGCCATACCTGCCGGCCTCTGTCAGGTTCTCCCGGCCGGCTCAGACGAGGTCGATGAGGTCGGCCACGGAGTTGACCACCTGGGTCGGCCGGAACGGGTACCGGTCGATCTGGTCCTTCTGCGTGACGCCGGTGAGCACCAGGATCGTGTTCAGGCCCGCCTCGATGCCGCAGACCACGTCGGTGTCCATGCGGTCGCCGATCATGGCGGTGCTCTCGCTGTGCGCGTCGATCTGGTTGAGCGCGCTGCGCATCATCATCGGGTTCGGCTTGCCGACGAAGTACGGCTCGACCCCGGTCGCCTTGGTGATCATCGCCGCGACCGCGCCGCAGGCCGGGAGCGAGCCCTCGTTGGAGGGGCCGATGGGGTCGGGGTTGGTCGCGATGAACCGGGCGCCGTTGTCGATCAGCCGGATCGCCCGGGTTATCGACGTGAAGCTGTAGGTGCGGGTCTCGCCCAGCACCACGTAGTCGGGGTCGAGGTCGGTCAGCACGTAGCCGACCTCGTGCAGGGCCGTGGTCAGCCCCGCCTCGCCGATGACGTACGCCGAGCCCTCGGGCCGCTGGTCGGCCAGGAACTTGGCGGTGGCCAGCGCGGAGGTCCAGATCGACTCGGCGGGCACGTCCAGCCCCGCCGCGCGCAGCCGTACGGACAGGTCGCGGGCGGTGTAGATCGAGTTGTTGGTGAGGACGAGGAACCTCTTCCCCGACTCCTTCAGCCGCCTGATGAACTCGTCGGCCCCCGGCACCGGCTGGCCCTCGTGGACCAGCACGCCATCCATATCAGACAACCACGACTCAATGGGCTTTCGCTCGCTCATGCGTCCAAGCATGGCAGGTGGCGGGGCATCGAAGCACATTTCACCAGACAGCCGGAAATATCCGGATGCGACCTCAGGTTGGGCCGAACATGAGCGAGCGAAACAGGCAGGACGGCACACACGGCCTGACCGGCCCACGCGGTCCCGAAGCGCGAGGCGAGGGAGTGGCATGAGCGGCGAGGACGAGATCCGCGGCGTGCCGCGCGGAACGGCCGGAGTGCCGCTGTCGATCCTGGAGCTCGCGACCGTCGGCGAGGGCCAGACGGCCACCGAGTCGCTGCGCGACGCCACCGAGCTGGCCCGGCGGGCCGAGGAATGGGGTTATCACCGCATCTGGGTCGCCGAGCACCACGGCATGCCCGGGGTGGCGAGCTCCTCCCCGGCCGTGCTCATCGCGCATCTCGCGGCGGCCACCCGGACGATCCGGATCGGGTCGGGCGGCGTGATGCTGCCCAACCACGCCCCGCTGGTGATCGCCGAACAGTTCGGCACGCTGCACGCGCTGCACCCCGGCCGCATCGACCTCGGCCTCGGCCGCGCCCCGGGCACCGACATGGCGACGGCGAACGCCCTGCGCCGCTCCGCCGAGGTGGACCCCGACGACTTCCCCCGGCAGGTGGCCGAGCTGACCGGGTTCCTCGACGGCTCGTTCCCGCCCGGCCACCAGTACGAGAGGATCCGGGCCGTGCCGGGCGGCCCCGACTCGGCGGCCACGGGCCGGCCGCCGATCTGGCTGCTCGGCTCCAGCGGGTTCAGCGCCAGGCTGGCCGGCCTGCTGGGGCTGCCGTTCGCCTTCGCCCACCACTTCAGCGCGGCCAACACCGAGCCCGCGCTCGACCTCTACCGTTCCTCCTTCCGCCCCTCCGAGGTGCTCGACCGCCCGTACGCGCTGATCGGGGTGGCGGCGGTCGCCGCCGACACCGAGGAGGAGGCGCTGCGCCAGGTCATGCCGGGCGCGCTGTCGTGGCTGCGGATGCGCCACGGCCGGCCCGGCCGGATGCCGACCCCCGAGGAGGCGCTGGCCTATCCGTACACCCCGATCGAGCGGGAGTTCGTCCGCGACCGGCTGTCGACCGTCGTGCACGGCGACGCCGAGACCGTGCGGGCCGGGCTGGAGGAGCTGCGCAAGCGCACCGGGGCCGACGAGCTCATGATCACCACGATGGTCCACGGCGCCCCGGCCCGGCTGCGCTCCCACGAACTCGTCGCCCGCGCGTACGGCATGGTCTAGCGCCCGCTACGGGGCGAGGGCGTCGAGGGCCTCCTCCGCGCGGCGCAGGGACTCTCCGGGGTCGGCCTCGGGGTCACCGATCTCGGGGTCGAAGTTGAGGTCGTGGAACACCTCGGTCACGCCCCTGGCCGCGAGCTCCTCCACGTCCCGCCGGATCTTGTCGTACGACCCGGTCAGCGGGCTCTCGTCCGCCGGGCGGACGCGGGTGACGCCGCGCACGACGAACCGCAGCGCGTCCGGGTCGCGTCCGGCCCCCCGGGCCGCCTCCTTCACGATGGCGATCTGCTGGTCGATGGTGCCGAGGTCGGCGCGGCTGGAGCTGATCCAGCCGTCGGCGATCCGCCCGGCGCGCTCCAGCGCCACCCGCGCGGTGCCGCCCAGCAGGACGGGCGGCGGCGTGGCGGGCCGGGGGTCCTGGTGGGAGCGCGGCACCTCGTAGAACTCGCCCCTGTGCTCGACGACGTCCTCGGTCCACAGCCGCCGCAGCAGGCCGACGTACTCCTCCGCGCGCCTGCCCCGCCGCTCCATCGGCACGCCGGACGCGGTGAACTCCTCCGGCAGCCAGCCCAGCCCGAGGCCCACGTCGAGCCTGCCGCCGGACACCTGCTGCAGGGTCGCGAGCTGCTTGGCCAGCAGCACCGGGCTGACGAACGGCAGGTTGAGCACGGCCACGCCGAGCCGCACCCGCTCGGTGATCCCCGCCAGGTACGCGAGCGCGACGACCGGGTCCTGCACACTGCGGTAGACGGGCCCCATCGCGTGGCCCTCCGGGTAGAGCAGCCGCTGGAACGCCCACACCCCGTGGTAGCCGAGCTCGTCGGCGCGGCGCGCGATCCGCCTCATGTTCTCCGGCGTCGCCCACGAGCCCGACACCGGCACGGCAAATCCAATCCTCATACCCGCACACTAGGGTGTCCGCCGTGGACGATCATCGCTTACAGGCCGGCGAGCTGGCCCGGCTGGCGGGGCGCGACGGGCCGGTGACGGTGCTCAAGCGGACCACGGTTCTCGAGCAGACCAAGGTGCTCGTGGTCCGGGCCGGCGACGTGGTCGTCAAGGCGCATCCGCCCGGCACCGACGAGAGGGCCCTGCGCGCCCGGCTCGACGCGGCCGGCGCCCTCGACGGCATCATGCTCGCCCCGCTCGGCCTCGAACGGCTGGACGGCCGCCTGGTGACGATCTGGCCCGCCGGCGAGCCGCTGACCATGGACGACGTGGAGGCGGGGACGACGCCGTGGGAGGAGGGCGGCCGGCTGCTCGCGCTGCTGCACGCCCGGCCGGTCCCCGCGGGCCTGCCGCCCGCCGGGGGCCCGTCGCGGCTGCCTCGGGCCATGGCCGACCTGGCGTCGGCCGGCGTTCCCGCCCCCGTCGCCGCTCCGATCCTGGAGGCGTACGCGACGCTGCCGCCGGTCCGGGAGGGCGGCGCGCTGACCCACGGCGACTGGCACCTCGGCCAGATCGTCCGGCACGGCGGCGGCTGGCTGCTGATCGACCCCGACGACCTCGGAGCGGGCGACCCGGCCTGGGACCTGGCCCGCCCCGCCGCCTGGTTCGCCGCCGGGCTGCTCGCCACGGACGACTGGGAGCGGCTGCTCACGGCCTACCTCTCGGCGGGCGGGACCGCGGTGTCCGCGGACGACCCGTGGCGGGAACTCGACGCGCCGGCCCGGGCGTTGACCGTTCAGCTGGCCGCGACGGCGGTGGCCGCGGGGGCGAGAGCCGGGAAACCACCCGACGACGCCGCCGAGGCCCTGGTGTCCGCCTGCGAAAGGATCGTCGCGGCCGCCCGTGCCGGGACCTGAATGAGGGAGAGTTCGTACATGCAGTGCCCCAAGTGCCGTGGCCGGATGCGGACGTTCGACCGCAACGGGGTCCACATCGAGCAGTGTGACAACTGCCGCGGCGTCTTCCTGGACTACGGCGAGCTGGAGACGCTGACGCGCATGGAGGCCCAGTGGGCCCAGCAGACCTACGCTCCCCCGCCGCCGGCGCACGGAGGCCCCGCCTGGGGCGGCCACCACGGTGGTCACCACGGCCACCACGGCCACCGCCGTGACAGCTGGGTCGGCATGCTGTTCTCCAGCTGAGCACCACCCCGTCGCGAACGAGGCCGCGACCCGGTCACCCGGGCCGCGGCCTCGTTCGCGTCCTCCGTACGGTCACATCGGGAACGCGTCGGGGTCGACGTCGCTCGTGCTGGCGTTCCCGCCGAACACGGTGTTGAGGGTGAGGGTCCAGTTGTCCCAGCTCACCCGGCCCGCCGAGTAGACGGTGCGGAACCGCAGCGGATCGTCGAACTTGGAGAAGCCGCAGTCCCTGGTGAACGCGCGGGCGCCCCTGTCGTAGTCGGCCCCGGTCGTGAAGTAGACGCGGTAGGTCCCGTCCCGGACGTTCGCGAGCTTCGCGTTCGCCCCCTTGCGCACATAGAAGCTGACGGCCTTCCGCCCTCCGCGTACGAGGGTGACGACGCCGTCGTGCGATCCGCCGTTCTTCACGGTCAGGGCGCCCCGGCCGCCGCGGATCGCCGACAGCAGCACCGTGCCGTTGCCGAGGCGGCGGGTGTGCCGGGCGGGCGGCTTGAGCGCGACCACCGGGTAGTCCCCGGCCTTCGCCAGGTCGTCCGCGGACGCCCGGAAGGTCGTGAAGTCGCCCGACGCCCCCAGCTTGGCCAGCACGGCCGTGCCGTTGCACAGGGCGTGCGACGACACGTCCTGGTCCAGTGCGCCGAGCCTGCCGTTGAGAGCGCGCAGCGCCGCCACGTAGTCGGTGTGCTCGGGGGCGACGTCCTGGGGAGGCCGCAGGGCCCCGAGCCGCGCAACCGCGGACTCCAGGGCGCTCTCCGCCCGCCCGATGCGCTGGTGGAGGGACTTGAAGGTCCGCGCCTTCGCGATGGCGGCGAGGGTCGTGCCCGCGGGGCGGGTGGCGGCGAGCGCGCTCCGGTAGGCCTCCGGGGTCATCGCCGCCGGTTCCGTGGAGGAGGCGGCGGCCGACGGCCCCGCCGTCCCGCCGGATGCGTTCCCGCCCGTTGCGCCGGGCCGCGCCGTGCAGGCGGCGAGCGCGCAGGTCGCGGCCAGCACCGCGACGACGCCGGGAACGGGGCGTGTGAGGGTCCGGGGGAAGATCACCCGAGACACTGTCGGCCTGTCGGCGGACCCTGTCAACACGATTCAGGGCATAGGTCGCCAACCGAGACCTCCGGCGCCCATCCGGCGGGGTGAGAGAGCTGACGGACGACGGTGCGGCACGGCCGCGCCCGCCCACCCCAGCGGTCCCTTGAGGTGACAAAGGCCCTACCCGGTTACTCGCGTCCGGGCTCTTGTCGCTAAGGTGAACCTGACCTAACTTAGGTAAGGCTTACCGACTATCCGGAGGGCGATGTGTTCGCGAGCTACCTCATCGGCCTTCGCGAGGGCTTGGAGGCGACCCTGGTCGTCTCCATCCTGGTGGCCTTCCTCGTGAAGAGCGGCAAGGGCGACCGCCTGCCGCTGGTCTGGGCCGGTGTCGGAGCCGCCGTGGCGCTCTCCGTGGCGTTCGGGGCGTTGCTGACCTTCACCGCGGCCAACCTCGGCTCGCGGCAGCACGAGATGTTCGACGCCTTCGCCTCGCTGGCCGCGACCGTCTTCGTCACCTTCATGATCTTCTGGATGCGCACGGCGGCCCGCCGGATGTCGGGCGACCTGCGCGAGAAGCTCGGCGACGCCCTGCGGCTCGGTTCCGCGGCCGTGGTCGTGGTGGCCTTCCTGTCGGTCGCCCGCGAGGGGCTGGAGACCGCCCTGCTGTGGTTCGCCGCCGTCCAGGGCGCGACCACCAGCGCGAGCCCGCTCACCGGCATCACGCTCGGCCTGCTGACCTCCGTCGCGCTGGGCTACGGGCTGTACCGCAGCGCGGTGCGGATCAACCTCACCAAGTTCTTCACCTGGACCGGCCTGCTGCTGATCCTGGTCGCCGCCGGGATCTTCAAGTACGGCGTGCACGACCTGCAGGAGGCGGGCCTGCTGCCCGGTCTGAGCACGTACGCCTTCGACATCAGCGGCCTGCTCGACCCCGGCGCCTGGTACTCGACGCTGCTGAGCGGCATGTTCAACATCACCGCGCAGCCGAGCGTGCTGGAGACCGTCGCCTGGGTCGCCTACGCCGTGCCCGTCCTCGTCCTGTTCCTGCGGCGGCCCTCGGTCAAGGCGCCCGCCGGCACCGCCCCCCAGTCTCAGCAGCCCCAGTCTCCCCAGCCCGCTTCGTGACCGGAGTCCACCCGATGCGCACCCCCACTGTCCTGGCCGTCGCGACCATGGCCCTGGCAGGCCTCACCGCCTGCTCGTCCACCGGCTCCGGCGCCGGTGCCGGCACCGAGGCGACCGCGGCCGGCTCCGGCGCGATCGCCGTGGCCGCCACCGACACCGAGTGCAAGGTGGCGAAGTCCGACCTCGCGGCCGGCACCTCGACCTTCGCCATCACCAACAGCGGCACGAAGGTCACCGAGTTCTATGTGTACGCGCCGGGCGACCGGGTGATGGGCGAGGTGGAGAACATCGTGCCCGGGCTGACCCGCGAGGTCGTGATGGAGCTCCCCGCCGGCATGTACGAGACCGCGTGCAAGCCCGGGATGACCGGCAAGGGCATCCGCGGCCCGCTCAAGGTCAGCGGCGAGCACAAGCCGCTGAGCGGCGACGCCGGGCTCGCCGAGGCCGTGGCCAGCTACAAGCGCTACATCAAGAGCCAGTCCGACACGCTGCTCGACAAGACCAGGGAGTTCACCGAGGCGGTCAAGGCCGGCGACGTGGCCGGGGCCAAGGAGCTCTACCCGGTCGCCCGCACCTACTGGGAGCGGATCGAGCCCGTCGCCGAGGTCTTCGGCGACCTCGACCCGGCCATCGACGCGCGGGAGAACGACGTGCCGGACGGCGAGGAGTGGACCGGCTTCCACCGCATCGAGAAGGACCTGTGGGTCAAGAAGGACGTCGGCGGAGACGGCCCGATCGCCGACAAGCTGATGACCGACGTGAACACGATCGTGACGAAGGCCGCGGCGGTCGACCTCTCCCCCGTGCAGCTCGCCAACGGCGCCAAGGGGCTGCTGGACGAGGTGGCCACCGGCAAGATCACCGGCGAGGAGGACCGCTACTCGCACACCGACCTGTGGGACTTCGACGCCAACCTGCAGGGCTCGAAGGCGGCCGTACAGGCGCTGCGCCCGGTCCTGGAGGAGCGCGACGCCGATCTGGTCAAGACGCTCGACGCGAAGTTCGCCGACGCGGAGGCGGCGCTCGGCCGGCACCGTGACGGCGACGGGTGGAAGCTGCACACCGAGCTGTCCAAGGACGACCTGCGGGCGCTGTCCGACGCGATCAACGCGCTGGCCGAGCCGATCAGCAGGGTCGCGGCGGTGGTGGTCAAGTGAGCCCGGAAGGCGCTCCGGCAGGCGGTTCGGAAGGTTCGGCGAGGCGGGAACACACTGTGAGGGAGGCACCGTGAGCGAGGGCTTGAGCCGCAGGCGGCTGTTCGGCCTCGGCGCGGCGGGGGTGGCCGCCGTCGGGGCGGGTGCGCTCGCCACCCGCTCCCTCGCGGAGCAGCCGGTCGCGTACGCCTCCGCCGCCTCCGACGCCGTCCCCTTCTACGGCGCCCACCAGGCCGGCATCACCACACCGGCCCAGGACCGGCTCCACTTCGTGGCCTTCGACGTGATCACGAAGGACCGGGGCGAGCTGGTGGAACTGCTCCAGGAGTGGACGGCGGCCGCGGCCCGGATGACCCAGGGCAGGGACGCCGGCACCTTCGGCGCCGTGGGCGGCGCGCCGGAGGCGCCGCCGGACGACACCGGCGAGGCCCTCGGCCTGCCCGCGTCCGGCCTGACGCTGACCGTCGGCTTCGGCCCCTCGCTGTTCGACGACCGGTTCGGCCTCGCCGGCCGCAGGCCCGCGGCGCTGGCCGACCTGCCCGCCTTCCCGGGCGAGGACCTCCAGCCCGAGATCTCGGGCGGGGACATCTGCGTGCAGGCGTGCGCGCACGACCCCCAGGTGGCGGTGCACGCGATCCGCAACCTCGCCCGCATCGGCTTCGGCAAGGTCTCCGTGCGCTACTCGCAGCTCGGCTTCGGCCGCACCTCCTCCACCTCCCGGGCCCAGGCGACGCCGCGCAACCTGATGGGCTTCAAGGACGGCACCAACAACCTCAAGCTGGAGGACACCTCCATGCTGCGCGACCACCTGTGGGCCGCGCCCGGCGACGGACCGGCCTGGATGGACGGCGGCGCCTACCTCGTCACCCGCAAGATCAGGATGCACATCGAGACCTGGGACCGCGCCCCGCTGGCCGAGCAGGAGGCCATCTTCGGCCGGGACAAGGGCAAGGGCGCGCCGCTCACCGGCAAGGACGAGTTCGACGCGCCGGACTTCGCCGCGAAGGGCCCGGACGGGCAGCCGGCGATCGCCGGCGACGCGCACGTACGGCTCGCGCACCCCGACGCGCACGGCGGCGCCCGGCTGCTGCGGCGCGGCTACAACTTCGTGGACGGCTCCGACGGCCTCGGACGGCTCGACGCCGGCCTCTTCTTCATCGCCTACCAGCGCGACCCGCGCAAGCAGTTCGTGCCGATCCAGCGCATGCTGTCGCAGAAGGACTCGCTGAACGAGTACATCAAGCACGTTTCCAGCGGCCTGTTCGCCTGTCCGCCCGGGGTGGTCGACGGCGGCGACTACTGGGGCCGCACGCTGTTCACCTGAGCACTTGTCCTTGAAATAGCGCTTTGTCCATTTTCGAGGCAACTGAATTCCGGCTGGAGAGACCCCGATCGTCGCTTCGATGAATTCACCGTGAACATGCGCGGAATTCCTCGGGATCCATCTTTCCTTCCGCCCGCGAATTTCCCTTTTCTCCCATAATTCGGGTACGGGGAATTCAGAGCCACGGGGCGAAGGAAACCGGGAATGAAGCGTTGGATCGGGGTCGGGCTGGCGCTGCTGCTGGGTGTGGCCGTCGTCCTCGCCCTCGTGCTCGGCGACGACCGGGGCGACGGTGACGGGCAGGGCGACGGGCGCGGCGACGGACAGGGAGCGCTCACGACGGTCCGCGGCGTCATCGGCTCGGAGAAGAAACCCTTCTTCGACGACGCCGCGGTCAGGGCGGCGTTCGCCAGGCACGGGCTGCGGGTCGAGGTCGACACCGCGGGTTCCCGCGAGATCGCGTCCACCGTGGACCTGCGCCCGTACGACTTCGCCTTCCCCTCCAGCGTCCCGGCGGCGGAGAAGATCCGGCAGACGCGCAAGATCTCCCGGACGTACTCGCCGTTCTACTCGCCGATGGCCGTCGCGACCTTCCAGCCGATCGTGGACGTGCTGGCGAAGGCGGGGGTGGTGCGCGACTCGGGCTCGGGCTACCAGGTCCTCGACCTGCGGCGGTTTCTCGACCTCGTCGCCCGGGGCACCCGCTGGGACGCGCTGCCCGGAAACACCGCCTACCGGGCGCGCAAGCGGGTCCTGCTGACCACCACCGACGTCCGCACGTCGAACTCCGCCGCCATGTACCTCGCGGCGACCAGCTACGTGGCCAACGGCGACGACGTCGTCAGCTCCCGGGAGCAGGTCGCGGCCGCGGCCGCGAAGATCGCGCCGCTCTTCCTCGACCAGGGTTACTCCGAGTCGAGCACCGAGGCGCCCTTCGAGGACTATCTCGCGCTCGGGATCGGCAAGACCCCGATGGTGGTGATCTACGAGGCGCAGTACGCCGCGCGGCTGTTCGCGGGCGGCGGGGCCGTCCGCCCCGACATGCGGCTGATCTACCCCGCGCCGACCGTGCTGAGCAAGCACACGCTCGTGCCGCTCACGGCCCGGGCCGCCGAGGTCGGGCGGCTGCTGCAGGAGGACCCGGAGTTCGCCCGCCTCGCCGCGAGGCACGGCTTCCGCACCGCCGATCCCGGGGTGTTCGCGGGCCTGGCGGCCAAGGCGAAGGCGCCGGTCCCCGGAAGCCTGGTCGACGTGGTCGAGCCGCCCGCCTACGACCGTCTGGAGGAGCTCGTCGCGACCATCGAGCGGCGCTATCTGGCCGGTGCGAAGCCGTCGTCCTGACCCCCCTTGTCCAGGAAGACAGTTTCCAGGAAGAGTCCCAGGAAGAGAGGACATCCGTGTCCGAAGATCTCGTGCTGACCCCGCCCGCCCCGGTGGCTGCGGTGCCGGTCGAGAAGGCGGCCACCATGCTGCCGCTCCCCGGCGAGCGCGCCGGCGAGCTCGCCCGGAAGGCGGCCGGCTTCGCCGACGAGCTCGGCACGCTCGACCACCGGTCGCCGGAGTTCACCAGGAAGGTGCACGACATCACCTCGATGGGCGACTCGGAGATCCGCGCCTCGTCCCAGGTGGCCAACCGGATGCTCAGGCGCCCGGTGGCGGCGCTGGCCTCGGCCAAGGGTGAGGGCGCCGACGGTCAGGCGCGGGTCGCCGGGCAGCTCGTGGCGCTGCGCCGGACGATCGTCGACCTCGACCCGAAGCAGGCGACCGCGGGCACCCGGCGGCTGCTGGGCGTCATCCCGTTCGGCGACCGGCTGCGCGACTACTTCGCCAGGTACCGCAGCGCGCAGAAGCATATCGACGACATCATCCGGGCGCTGAAGTCCGGGCAGGACGAGCTGCGCAAGGACAACGCGGCGATCGAGGGCGAGAAGGCGAACCTCTGGGAGTCGATGACGAAGCTCCAGGAGTACGCCGTGCTGGCGGCGGCGCTCGACTCGGCCCTCCAGGAGCGGATCGACCGGATCGAGCTCACCGACCCGGAGAAGGCGAACGCCCTGCGGTCGGACGCGCTCTTCGGGGTGCGCCAGAAGCACCAGGACCTGCTGACCCAGCTCGCCGTGTCGGCCCAGGGCTACCTCGCGCTCGACCTGGTGCGCAAGAACAACCTGGAGCTGATCAAGGGGGTGGAGCGGGCGACCACCACGACGATCGCGGCGCTGCGCACGGCCGTCACCGTGGCCCAGGCCCTGGCCGGCCAGAAGCTCGTGCTCGACCAGATCACGGCGCTGAACGCCACCACCTCCGACCTGATCCTCGCGACCAGCGAGATGCTGCGCACCCAGGCCGGGGACATCCAGACCCAGGCCGCCGCCACGACCGTGAGCATGGAGACGCTGAGCAAGGCGTTCGACAACGTCTACTCGACGATGGACATGATCGACGGCTTCCGGGCCAAGGCCGTGGAGAGCATGGCCGTCACCGTCGGCAACCTCACCGTGGAGCTCGACCACGCCCGGGTCTACCTGGAGCGGTCCCGCCGCGCCGACGAGGCCGCGTCATGAGGCGAGCGCTCACGGCCGCCCTGGCCCTGCTGCTGGCCGCCACGGGCGCCTGCTCGGGCGGCGGAGCCGAGTCCCCGCCGGACGACCCCGCCGTACTGCGCGTCCTGGCGGGCAGCGAGATCAAGGACCTGGAGCCGCTGCTCGCCAAGGCGGCCGGAGCGGCGGGCGTGAAGGTGTCGCTCTCCTACACCGGCACCCTGGACGGCGCCGAGCAGGTGGCGAGCGGCGCCGCGGACGGCCGCTACGACGCCGTCTGGTTCTCCTCCAACCGCTATCTGTCCCTGATCGACGGGGCGACCGCGCGCCTGTCCACCCAGACCAAGATCATGGTGTCCCCGGTCGTCCTCGGCCTCACCCGCGCCAAGGCCCGCGAGCTGCACTGGGACACCGGCGAGGTCACCTGGACCGACATCGCCGAAGCCGCCGCCGGACACCGCTTCACCTTCGGCATGACCAACCCCGCGTCGTCCAACTCCGGTTTCTCCGCCCTGGTCGGGGTGGCGGCGGCGCTGTCGGACGCGGGCGAGGCGCTCGACCAGGCCCAGATCACGGCCGTCACCCCCAAGCTGACCGGGTTCTTCGCCGCCCAGACCCTCACCGCCGGCTCCTCCGGCTGGCTCGCCGACGCCTTCCGCCGGCGCGCTGACGTGGACGGGCTGATCAACTACGAGTCCGTGCTGCTCGGCCTGCGCTCCGCCGGAGGCGAGCCGCTCACACTGGTCTACCCGGCGGACGGCGTCGTCACCGCGGACTACCCGCTCACGCTGCTCGCGTCCTCGCCGAAGAAGGCGCAGTACGGCAAGCTGGCGGCCTGGCTGCGCACCCCGGCGGCGCAGCGCGAGATCATGACGACCACGGCCCGCCGGCCCATCGTGCCCGAGGTGCCGCCCGACGCCAGGTTCGGCACGGCCCCGCTGCTGGAGCTGCCCTTCCCCAACCGGCGCAGCGCCGCCGACGCGCTGATCAGCGCGTACCTGAACAAGGTGCGCCGCCCGTCGCGCACGCTGTTCGTACTGGACACCTCCGGGTCGATGGAGGGCGACCGCATCGCGGCGCTCAGGGCGGCGCTCGCCACGCTGACCGGCGCGGACACCTCCGTGTCGGGGCGGTTCTCCCGGTTCCGCGACCGGGAGACGGTCACCCTGCTGCCGTTCAACACCGGGACCGGCCCGGGGAGCACGTTCACCGTGCCGGAGGGCGACCCCGCACCGGTCCTGGCCCGGATCCGGGCGTACGGCGACGGCCTGGAGGCCGGGGGCGGCACCGCCATCTACGACGGCCTGCGCGCGGCGTACCAGACGCTCGGGAGCGAGCAGGACGGCGGAAGCTTCACCTCGGTGGTCCTGATGACCGACGGCGAGAACACCGACGGCTCCTCCTACGAGGACTTCGCCGCCTTCCACCGGACGCTGAACACCCACGTCCCCACGTTCGTCGTGCTGTTCGGCGACAGCGACGTCTCCGAGATGCGCCAGGTCTCCGATCTGACCGGCGGCGCGGTGTTCGACGCCCGGCAGGCCTCCCTCGCCTCGGCGTTCAAGGAGATCCGTGGCTACCAGTGACCGCGTCCTCGCCTACCTCGGCTCGCTGCGGAACATCGTCGGCTCCGCGCTCGCGCTCGGCGGTCTCGCGCTGCACTTCCTCGGACTCGCCGGGTCGCTGTGGCCGGTGGTCGTCGCCGGGCTGTACGGCGTGGGCGCCCTGCTCACCCCGCCCGACCGGGTCCGGCTGACGATCTCCAACGCCGAGGTGGAGACGCGCGCGCTGCGGGCCGACCTGGACGCCCTCGTGGCGAAGGTGACGACCGCCCGCTTCCCCGAGGACGTGGTGGCGAAGGTCGGCGACCTCGCCGGGATCCTGCGTGAGGTGCTGGCCAGGGCGGAGGCGCTCACCTCCGCCCCCGACCACCTGCACGTCGTCTCGCAGGCCGTCCGCGACTACCTGCCCACCAGCCTGGAGGCGTACGCGAACCTGCCCAGGTCGTACGCGCTGACCCGGCGGGGGTCGCGTGAGCGCAGCGCGCACGAGGAGCTGATGGCCCAGCTCGGCCTGCTGGAGTCGGGGCTGTCGGCCGTCGCGGAGGCCGTCTACCAGGGGGACGAGCAGGCCCTCAGGGACCAGGGCCGGTTCCTGCGGGACCGCTTCGGGGGTTCTTCACTCGACTTGTAGAGCGGGAGGGCCGGCGGTCACAGGCGCGACTCGTACACCGCCCTGGCCTTCTCGACGAGGTCGAGATGATCGCGGAGCTGGGCCCTGGTGTGCAGCCGGGCCCGGTCCCTGATCAGCTCGTCGAGCAGGTCGAGCCAGCGCAGGCACCATCGGACGTCCTCGGGGCGGGCCACGTGCCGTCCCCGCACGTCGAGATGGACCGGGCTCGTGTGGGCGTACGCCCGGCCGCCGGGTGACCGCGGATGGGCGCCGCCGCGGGCGACCGCGACCACGTAGACCGGCGCGTCCACCGTCAGGGACACGGTGATCTCGGGACCCGGTCCCTCGGCCGTCACGCCGTCCGCGGTGCGGATCTCCAGGTGCTCCACCTCCGGCCCGACAACCCGCGCCCGGACCGTGACCGTCTCGCCGCCGTCCAGGTTGAGCGTCTCCCCCGGGCCCAGGCCGTCCACCGTGAGCTCCAGCCAGGGGCCGGTGGTGGCGAACGTGTGGCCCCGCCGTACGGCCTCGGCGAACGACTCGGCGCCGAGCGGGCCGTCCACGCGGGCGTAGACGCGTTCCCAGCCCGGCGGGCTGGAGACCGTGTCCTGGCGGGTGAACGACAGCATGGCGTCGGTCCCGGCGAGCGCGGCGAGGCGGTTGCCCGCGCCGAGCAGCCTCCGGTAGACCTCGGCGGTCCCCGGCGTGGCCGACAGGTCGCTGAAGTGCAGCACCTCCATCCCGTCGACCAGGCCGAGCGCGGCGTCCACCACCAGGGCGCGGCCGGAGCAGTTCCTGGCGCCGCCCGCGACGACGTCCTCGGGCGAGGAGACCGGCCCGTGGAAGGGGTGGGCGTACCCCAGCACGGCGCGCGGCTCCCGCAGGTCGCCGCAGACGGTCCCGTTGGGCGGCCAGTCGGCGTCCGCGCCGAAGCCGGTGTGGCAGACGGCGGGCGGCGCGGCGATCCCGAACACGTGGACGTGGCCGAAGAGGTCGTTGCGGTACTCCACGCCCATCCGGGCCACGTGCCCGGCGTCCGACCACGGCAGGTCGCGACCGGCCCAGTGCCGCAACGCCTCCAGGTCGTAGACCCGGTCGCCCGCGACGTTCCCGGCGACGAGGTTCAGCACGTGCAGGTCCTCGCCGTGCTGCGCCGCCGCCGCCTCGAAAGGGGCCGCGACCAGGTCACCCGCCCAGTTCAGGTGGACGTGCAGGTCCGCGCCGTACCAGCCCCGGGCGGCGGCGTCGTACAGCCGTTGCGGCGTCAGCCCGACCAGCGTCTCCTCCCCCTCCCTCGGGACCACCGTGGTCTCGGCCACGCCGTACTCCATGCCGCGGGTCACCCTGATCGCGACGGGCTCGGCGGGGACGGCGAGCACGAGGTCGTCGCCGTGGAAGAACGGCACGTCGTCGTTGTCCCGCCGCTCCGGCGCGCCGTCCGGGTACCACCCCTGGCCGTCCCGGGACGTCACGCTCCAGCGGCAGGGGAAGCCCGCGCGCAGGCGCAGCCGCGCGGCCCGCGCCGACCGGGTGAGCCCGGACAGGTCCACCGCCTCGCCGTCCACGGTCAGCGTGGTCGCGGTCGTGACGTCGAGGAGCCGGGCGCCGCCCGCGGCGATCGCGTACGGCACGCCGCCGGCCGTCACCTCCACCCGGCCCGGCAGTGCGGAGTCGACCAGCAGGACGATGGGGACGGCCCCCGGGGACAGCAGCGGCCGGGCCGGGCCGTGCTCCAGGCGATGGCCGTCCGGGGTCAGTCGCAGCACCACCAGGCCCCGGGGGACCTCTCCGCCCAGCGCGTCCCGGAAGGCCGCGTCGAGGTCGGGCCCGTAAGCCATCCGCCCGGCCACCGGGGGAAACCGGAGGAACGGCATCATCCGGACGTATCCCAGCGGCGGCTCACCCCAGGTGATCCCGTGCGCGGACAGCAGCGCGCCGTACTCCCGCAGCGCCCGCTCCACCTGTGGCGGCGTCATCGGGTCGTGGGTCATTCGCACCTCCCCGTAGTCGAATGCGGCCACATCGTGGCACGGTTTCGACCGGAGAAAACGTGCAATTGCACGTGCCCGGGCCCACGGGTAGCGATCTGTCTCACCCGGGGGAAAGGTGATGACCCGAGTGCCCCCAGGATTCCACCGGCGTTCCGTACCCGCCCCTCCGGAGGCACACGCGGCGGGCCCCGGCGGCGCCCGTGCGTCAGGCGGGCGAGGCCCGTGCGTCAGGCGGGCGGAGGCTCCGCGGCGGTGCCCGCGCCGGACGCCGGGCTCTTCCCGGCGTCCGGGCCGGTGGCGTCCCCGGTGGCGCCCCCGGTGGTGCCCGACGCGTCGGGAGCGGCGGGCAGGAAGGCCGCGAGAATGCGGTCGGCGGCGAGGGCCGGGGTGAGGGTGCCGTCGAGGACCTGTCGCTCGATCTCCGGCGCGAGCGGCGCGACCGTCTCCCGCAGCATGGCCATGAGGCGGTCGGTGACCAGCGCCCACGTCCACTCGACCTGCTGGCGGCTGCGCCGGCCGGCGAGGTCGGCGCCCTCCTGGTGACGCACCACGTGCGCCCACAGCTCCTCCAGGCCCGCGCCGGTGAGCCCGCTGCAGGTCAGCACCGGCGTGGCCGAACGCAGCAGCCGGAGCGCCCCCGACAGCTCCCGCGCGGCCCGGCGCGCGGCCATCTCGTGCTCACCGTCGGCCTTGTTGACCGCGATCACGTCCGCGAGCTCCAGCACGCCCTTCTTGATCCCCTGGAGCTGGTCTCCCGTACGGGCGAGGGTGAGCAGCAGGAACGTGTCGACCATGTCGGCGACCGTGGTCTCCGACTGGCCGACGCCGACGGTCTCGACGAGCACGACGTCGTAGCCGGCCGCCTCCACGACGACGACGGCCTCCCTCGTGGCCTTCGCCACGCCGCCGAGCGTCCCGGCGGTCGGGGACGGCCGGATGAAGGCGTCCGGGTCGGCCGACAGCTTGGCCATCCGGGTCTTGTCCCCCAGGATGCTGCCGCCCGAGCGCCGCGACGAGGGGTCGACGGCCAGCACGGCCACCCGATGCCCCTGGCCGGTGAGATAGGTGCCGAGGGCCTCGATGAAGGTCGACTTGCCGACCCCCGGCACCCCCGACACCCCGACCCTGCGGGCCTTCCCGGCGTACGGGGTGAGCTCGACCAGCAGCCGCTGCGCCAGCTCCCGGTGATCGGCCCTGGTCGACTCCACCAGCGTGATCGCCCGGGCGGTCCACCGCCGGTCGCCCGACAGCACGCCCTCGACGTAGTCCTCGACCACCGGTGCGGTCACTTGTGGCCCAGCCGTGCGGACAGCTCGCCCAGCAGCTCCAGCGCGGCGTCGGCGATCACCGTGCCGGGCAGGAAGATCGACGAGGCGCCCGCGGCCCGGAGCTCCGCCACGTCGCCGGGCGGGATCACCCCGCCGACCACGATCATGATGTCTGCCGCGCCGAGCCCGGCGAGCGCCTCGCGCAGCGCGGGCACCAGCGTCAGGTGCCCGGCCGCGAGCGAGGAGACCCCGACCACGTGGACGTCCGCCTCGACGGCCTGCCGGGCGACCTCCTCGGGCGTCTGGAACAGCGGGCCGACGTCGACGTCGAAGCCGAGGTCGGCGAAGGCGCTCGCGATCACCTTCTGGCCCCGGTCGTGGCCGTCCTGGCC
This sequence comes from Microbispora sp. H10885, assembly GCF_014161415.1. NCBI lineage: Bacteria > Bacillati > Actinomycetota > Actinomycetes > Streptosporangiales > Streptosporangiaceae > Microbispora > Microbispora sp. H10885. The sequence goes on from NZ_JABBWY010000006.1 coordinate 211,648, forward strand.
CATCTTCGCGACGAGGATCCGGGGCCTGCGGCCCTCCGCCTTCTCGAACTGCGCGCTCGCCTCGCGGACCTGGTCCGCGGCGCCGCCCACCTCCGCCCGGTACACCCCCGATATCGTACGGATCTGGGCGGCGTGCCGTCCGAAGACCTTCTCCAGCGCGTCGGAGATCTCCCCGACGGTCGCCTTGGCCCTGGCCGCGTTCACCGCCAGCTCCAGCAGGTTCTCCCCGCTCGCCGCGCCCTTGGTCAGCGCCTCCAGCGCCCCGGCGACCGCGTCGGCCGAGCGCTCCTCGCGGAGCCTGCGCAGCTTCTCGATCTGCTGGTCGCGCACCGCCGTGTTGTCGACCTTCAGCACCTCGATCGGCTCGTCGGCCTCGAGGCGGTACTTGTTGACGCCGATCACCGGCTGGCCGCCGGAGTCGATGCGGGCCTGCGTGCGGGCGGCCGCCTCCTCGATGCGCATCTTGGGCAGCCCCTGGTCGATGGCCCTCGCCATGCCGCCGGCCTGCTCGACCTCCTGGATGTGCTTCCACGCCGCCCGGGCCAGCTCGCGGGTCAGCCACTCCACGTAGTGGGAGCCGCCCCACGGGTCGATCACCCGGCCGGTGCCCGACTCCTGCTGGAGCAGAAGCTGGGTGTTGCGCGCGATCCGCGCCGAGAAGTCGGTCGGCAGCGCGAGCGCCTCGTCCAGCGCGTTCGTGTGCAGCGACTGGGTGTGCCCCTGGGTGGCCGCCATCGCCTCCACACAGGTCCGTACGACGTTGTTGAACACGTCCTGCGCGGTCAGCGACCAGCCCGACGTCTGGCTGTGCGTGCGCAGCGACAGCGACTTGGGGTTCTCCGGCCCGAAGCCCTTCACCAGGCGGGCCCACAGCAGCCGGGCGGCGCGGAGCTTGGCCACCTCCATGAAGAAGTTCATGCCGATGCACCAGAAGAACGACAGCCGCGGCGCGAACTCGTCGATGCCGAGCCCGGCCCCGACGCCCGCCCGCAGATACTCCAGGCCGTCGGCCAGCGTGTACGCGAGCTCCAGGTCGCAGGTCGCCCCGGCCTCCTGAATGTGGTAGCCGGAGATCGAGATGGAGTTGAACTTCGGCATGTTCCGGGAGGTGTACTCGAAGATGTCGGAGATGATCCGCATCGACGGGCCCGGCGGGTAGATGTAGGTGTTGCGGACCATGAACTCCTTGAGGATGTCGTTCTGGATGGTCCCCGCCAGCTTGTCGGGCGTGACCCCCTGCTCCTCGGCGGCGACGATGTAGAGCGCCAGGATCGGCAGCACCGCCCCGTTCATGGTCATCGACACGCTCATCCGGTCGAGCGGGATCCCCTCGAACAGCTGCCGCATGTCGTAGATCGAGTCGATCGCCACGCCCGCCATGCCGACGTCGCCCGCGACGCGCGGGTGGTCGGAGTCGTAGCCCCGGTGGGTCGCGAGGTCGAAGGCGACCGACAGGCCCTTCTGCCCGGCGGCGAGGTTGCGCCGGTAGAACGCGTTGGACGCCTCCGCGGTGGAGAACCCGGCGTACTGCCGGATGGTCCACGGCTGCGTGACGTACATCGTGGGATACGGGCCGCGCAGGAACGGCGCGAGACCGGGATAGGTCCGCGGGGCGCCGTCCGCCCCGAGGTCGGCGGCCGTGTAGAACGGCTTCACCGCGATGCCCTCGGGGGTCTCCCACGCCGGCCCGCCGCCGGGGACCTCCGGCGCGGCGGCGCCCGATCCCAGATCTATCTCCGAGAAATCCGGAATCATCGGCTCACTCCCAGGTCGTCGAACGTCGCGCGGAGCACCCCGAGCGCGTCGCATCCGGCGTACACATTGGCGTCCACCCCTTCATACTCGCCCTTCCCCGCCAGCCACACCTTCCGCGCCCCCGCCTCCCGGAGCGCCGCCGCGACCGCCGCCGCGTGCTCGCCGTACAGGCGGTCGCTGGAGCACAGGCAGGCCACGGGGGCGCCGGACTCGCGGAACGCCGCGGCGATCGCGGCCGGGTCGGTGCCCGGCCCGCCGGCGACCGTCGCGATGCCGCCCGCGGCGAACAGGTTGGCCGCGAACGTCGCCCTCGCGGTGTGCGCGGCGATCGGCCCGATGGTGGCGAGGAACACCGTGGGCCGGCTCGGCTGCGCGTCGGCGAGGTCGCGCAGCGCCTCGAACTCCTCGGCGTGGCGCACCAGCGGCAGCCCGTCGCCGGGCGTACGGGCGAGGCCGGGGCCCGGCCTCCGGGTGACCGGTCTCTCCCCCAGGTCGGGGAACTCGCTGACCCCGGTGATCGGGTCCCGCCGGTGGGCGATGTTCACCGCCCGCGCGGCGCGCGTCTCCGCCAGTCGCTCCGGGACCAGCCGCTCCAGCGCCGCGGCCATCCCACCGGACCGCTCGATCTCCTGGAACCACTCCCAGGCCCGGCGGGCGAGGTCGTCGGTGAGCCGCTCCACGTACCACGAGCCCCCGGCGGGGTCGGCGACCCGGGCGACGCCGGCCTCCTCCACCAGCAGCGCCTGGGTGTTGCGCGCGATGCGCCGGGCGAACGCGTCGGGCAGCCCGAGGCAGGCGTCGAACGGCTGCACGGTCACCGCGTCGGCCCCGCCCGTCCCGGCCGCGAAACAGGCCAGGGTCGTGCGCAGCATGTTCACCCAGGGGTCCCGCACCGTCATCATCGCCGAGGACGTGACGGCGTGCTGAAGCTGGCGCCCCGGCCCTCCGGCGACCTCGGCCACCCGCGCCCACATCCGCCGCGCCGCCCGCAGCTTGGCGATCGTGAGGAACTGGTCGGCGGTCGCGGCGTACCGGAACTCGATCTGGCCCAGCGCCTGCTCTACCGTCAGTCCCGCGCCGGTCAGCGCCCGCAGATAGGCCACGCCCGTCGCGATCGAGCAGCCGAGCTCGTCGGCGTCCGCGCCGCCCGCGTCGTGGTACGGCAGCGCGTCGACGGTGATCGCCCGCAGGCCGGGGTGATCCGCCGCGCAGCGGCGGGCGAGCGTCACCGCGTCGTCCAGGACGGCCGGCGCGCCGGTGCGGGCCGCCAGCCCGATCGGGTCGGCGCCGAGGTTCCCGCCGGGCAGCGCCACGTCCCCGGCGAGGCGCAGGAACGCCTCCGCCGCCTCCGCCGTACGGGGCCCGGCGTCGAGGACGACCGGGGCGAGGTCGAGCAGGACGCCGTCCAGCACGGCCGGCAGCGCGGCGGGGTCGATCGAGGTCAGGTCGAGCCAGAGGGAGGTGACGCCGTTCTCCAGGTCGGCGTGGATCGCCTCGCGGGTGACGGCCGGGTCGGGGTCGGCGTGCCGCTGCCGCACGTCCCACAGGCCGGGTCCGCGGACTACGCGCGGCGCGTCGGGCAGGTCGCTCGCGTCGTACAGCGCGGCGATCCGGACACCGTCATAGGAGATGGTCGACAGGGCGTCCTCGGCCGCGTCGTCCGTCCCCTCCCAGCCGGTTTTGCGCAGCACCCCGAGCGCGAGCGCGCGCCACCGTTCCCGCGTTGCCTGCGGAAATCCTGCGGTGGGATCGGCGAGGTCGTCGAGTTCAACAGGCGGCACCGTCATGAACCGGATGCTATGGGCATTCTCGCGTCGGCGGGGCAACTGGCCCCGAGTCTGGGGTCCCCGGGTCCCGAATCTGGGGACGGCGAGCGTCGCCCGGACGCCTCACGGAGGCGTGCCCGGCACCGGCGACGCGGGAGAGAGCCGGACTCCGTGTGGCGACGGCGCCCGCGGATGTCGTACGCAGGACGCCTAGGATCGGGCGGCATGGCGCTGCGACCTGTCATGGTGAACATCAAGGCCGTCGATCACGCGGCGGTCGGCCGGTTCTGGGCGGAGGCGCTCGGCTGGACCGCTCACAGCGGAGGATCCGGCGTGACCACCTACGCCGCGCCCGCCGGCGACCTCGTCTGGCCGCACCCGGTCGCCGTGTGCGTCGACGTCGTCACCGTCCCGGAACCCAAGACGACGGCGAAGAACCGGGTGCACCTCGATCTCGCCACCACCTCGGCGGCCCATCAGGCGGACCTGGTCGCGCGCCTGGTGGATCTCGGTGCGACGCCGGCGGATGTCGGCCAGGGCGAAGTGCCGTGGACGGTTCTGGCCGACCCGGAGGGCAACGAGTTCTGCGTGCTGGAGCCCCGGGAGAGGTACCGGGACACCGGCCCGATCGCCGCGGTGGTGGTCGACTGCGCGGACCCGCGGGCCATGGCCCGGTTCTGGGGCGCGGCTCTGGACTGGACCCTGCACGAGGTGACCGGCGACCAGGCGACGCTGCGCTCCGCCAAGGGCGTCGGCCCATATCTGGAGTTCCTCCGCACGCCCGGCGTGAAGACCGTGCCGGACCGCGTCCATCTCGACCTGCTGCCGTACCCCGGTGACGACAAAGCGGCGGAGGTGGCCCGGCTGCGGGCCCTCGGCGCCACCGACCTCGACCTCGGCCAGGGCGACGTCCCGTGGACGTGCCTGGCCGACCCGGAGGGCCACGAGTTCTGCGTCCTCGCCCTCTCCTGACGCGGAGCCTGGACGACACTCTCTGATGTGCGGGCGGGAGGTGCCGCACGCGCCCCGCCCGGACCGCGGACAACGGCTACCGCGGGTACGGGCTGGTGAATCGGCTCATTGGCGAAGCGCTACTCGGTGAACAGCTCGTGGGCCGAGGTGACGGTGACGGCCCGGCGTACCCAGGTCCGCAACTGGTCCAGGTCCTGGCAGCGGCGGATCCGCTCGCGTACGTCGTCGGGAATCTCCAGGCCCCGGGTCTCCAGCACGCTGAGGATCGCATCGATCTCGCCTTCGGCGCGTCCCTCCACCAGTCCCTCCGCGCGGCCCTTCGTGCGGCCTTCCGTGTGGCCTTTGGCGAGCCAGTGGGAAAAGTACTTCTCGCCGAGGTGCTCGAAGTCCTGAATGGTGGTCACCATCTCCTCCAGACGCTTGACGGTAACTGCGGGTAGCGAACTGAACACGTAGTCCAAATATACCGTCGCCCGGTCCTCGTCAAGCGTCGCGAGCCCGGCCAGCAAGGCCTCCAGGGCGGGCCCGTCCTCTGCTTCCTCGGGGTGGGCCACGACCGACATGACCGCGAGTTCCGGGCAGGTTCGCGCGGCCTCGGGGTCGGTGACGAGCGGGATGTCGCCGGGCTCGATCGCCAGCGGGGTGATGACGCCGCCCGGGCCCAGGCCGATGGCCTGCCGGCACCAGCGGGCCACGGCCCGGTCGGGACAGATGACCAGCAGCGCGGTGTCGCACTTGTAACGGGAGCGCAGCGTCGTGACGTAGACCGGCCAGCTGAACCGCTTGCCCCGGTCGTGGCCGCGCTGCACCTCCACGATCACGGCCAGCGTCGCCGCTCCGGCCTCGTCGCGGACCACGACGACCGAGTCGGCGCGGCGTTCGACCGGCACCGGCTGGGTGCTGTCCACCGATTCCACCCGGGCGGCCGTGAAGGGCGGGATCGGGACCCCGGTCGCGACATGGAGGAGCTCCAGCGCGGTTTCCGGCCGGTTGTGGATGAGAGCGATGGGCATCTCGTGGTCGAGTCCAGGCATGGCCGGGATATTACTATGAGTTGCCCATTGATTACTTTGAGTTCTGCGAACCTGTGTGGGGGCTTCCTGAGCGTGCGTCTCTCGGAGTGATCAAGGTGGCGGGAAGCGCTCCCCGGCGTCAGGAATGGGGGGTCCGGCTTCTGGGCCTGACCTCCGGTTGCCTGTGCCTTCTTTCGTACATGGCGGCCTGCAGCCGGGCGACGTCTTCGAGGTCCTTGGGGCGGCGGGGCATCCCGGGAACCCAGACCGGCATCATCCGCTTGATCTCGATCTGCGCGGCGGGACTGATGATCGGGCATCGCAACCGGCCCAGCCGGCCGGGCTCTGCGTCGAGCATTCCCTCCGGCCAGGGCTCCCCCTTCCACGGGCCGCCTGCGACCACCACCCGGCCGTCTCCGTCCGTCGCCAGAAGTGCGAAGCTCAGTTCCACGTCCCCGCGGCCGAAGTCCAGTTGCTGCTCGGGCGGCGGGCCGGGTATCGGTTCGTAACCGCGCCCCGTCAGCTTCGCGGCCAGGCCGGGCGCGTCCTCCGCCCAGACGAACCAGTCGACGTCCCTGTGGTCGCGGGTGATCTCACCGAGGTAGAAGTCCATCGCCCAGCCACCGCGCAGCCAGACCTGGACACCGATCTCCCCCGCCAGGCCGATCACCTCGTCGATCGCGTGCAGGTGCCGAGCCGCGCGTTCTTCATCCACGTATGGGACGCTACGCCACGATCTTTACGCTTGGGCACCCCCGGGCGTGCGGGTCAGTCCCCGCCGGATTCGAGATAACCGGTCAGGTAGGTCAGCGCCGCGGCGGCGTCACCGCCGGGGCCGTGCGGCCGGCGCAGGTCGTCGACGAAGGCGGCGATGTCGGCGAGCCGCCACCGGAGAGGATAGAGAGCGAGGCCGGCCGCCGTGACGGCCCGGCCGGTGAGGCGGGTGTAGCGAGCGAGCACGTCGCCGCCGTCGCCGGTCTCGTCCTCGCCGAGCATGCGGGCGAGGGCCGGGGTGAGCATCCACAGGTCCCGCTCCGGAGGAGCGACCAGCACGGTGTCCCAGTCGACGAGTCGCGGACCGGCCGGGGTACGCAGGATGTTGCCGGGGTGCGGTTCGCCGTGTGTGACGACCCACGGCGTTCCAGAGTCGCGCACCTGCTCGACGCGTGAATCGAACTCGGCGAGCGACCTCCGTACCTGCCCGGCATGGGCGGTCAGCAGCGCACGGGCCGGCTCGGCGTACGGCCCGCCGGTCCACTCGCGATCGAGGTCCCGCAGCGCCTCCACCAGCCCGTCCCGGCCGGGCAGCGCCAGGTCGGACCGGGGCGCGACGTCCGCCACGAGCGGGGTCGCCTCGTGCAGCGCGGCCAGCAGGCCGGCCAGCTCGGCGCGGTCCTCGGGCCGGTGCGCGCCGAAGTGCCCGGCGGCGCCCTCCACCATCGGGAACACCGACAGGGCGTACCGCGAGGTCAACCGCCGAACCAGGGCGCCGGTCGCGGCCGGGATCGGCGCGAGCACGAAGTCGAGCGCCGCGTCCCGGCGCAGTGCCAGCGCGACGCCGAACGCCCGCTCGATGCCGTGGAAGGCGTTATCGCGTCCGGCGCCCCCGGCGCCGAGGTCGTCCACCTTGACGAACCACGCCTGCCCCCGCCGATCCACCACCGACCAGTGATGGCTGCCCGCGCCCACCGGGAGGTACTCGGCTGAGCGGGGCTCCATGCCCCAGCCCTCGGCCAGCGCGATCGTGAGCTCGGCCTCCGCCAGGTCGGCCGGTCTGTCCCTCATACGGCGAAAGTGTGGCCGATCCCGGGGCCCGGACGCGGATCGTTTCCCGCATGGCGGGATCGGCGGCCGTGCGCGCGCCGAGGCCGGATCCGGGGTCAGGACTTGGCGGCGAAGGCCGCGTCCCAGGTCTGCTTGCCGACGATCCCGTCGACGTCGAGGTGCTTGTCCTTCTGGAACCGGCGGCACGCCTCCTGGGAGTCCGGCCCGTACGCGCCGTCGACCGTGATGTCGTAGCCGAGCGTCTTCATCCGTGACTGCCAGGCACGGACGTCGTCACCCTGCATCACGGGGGGATACTTCAGCAGCCGCCCGGGCCACTTCTGGGTGGGCTGCGGTCCGGGCTTGGGATCGGGCAGGCTGGTGCCGCCGGGGCGGGGGGCGCCCTTCTTGACCCAGGCGTACAGGGCGTCGCCGGGGCAGTCGGTGGAGTAGCCGTCGCGGTGGCCCTTGATCTCCTTGCCCGCGCCGCCCTTCGCACGGAGGTACTCCACCGCGTCGAGGATGGCGTGCAGGATCCCGTCGGTGGGCTGGACCAGCCCGGCGTTGCCGACCAGGCCGAGCACGGCGTAGTGGCCGGAGTTGAGGCCGGGGCCGTTGGCGGCGGGCAGGTGACCCGGCCCGCGGCCGACGAACACCTTCCGGTGCGGGCACGCGACCATCGAGTAGCCGATGTCGAGCCAGCCGTTGCCGTCCATGTGGAAGTTCTGGATCGACTTGACCATGGCCACGCACTTGGCGTGGTCGCGGACGATGCCGGGGTCCACACGTCCGCCGGTGTAGTGGACCTTGACGCCCCGGGTGGAGGCCAGCGAGGAGTACGAGCCCCTGGGCGAGCGCGCCCCCCAGTCGGCGCGGGACACGAGATCGATGGCCACAGTTCTCTCCGTAGAAGCCGTACAACTGGACACCGAGGGTAGCGGTAACTCCTCAGCAACCACTGCCTTTTGCCGATAAGAAACCGCTTAAACGGCAAGCAAACTGAATAGAGTGATAAATCCGTCGACAATCCATGTCGAACGTCGAGATCATGACCGTATGTCCGTTGTCAGGGAGGTCGACTTCACTCCGCCGTCCATGCCCACGCCCCCGCCGCCGTCCGGGCCTTCCGGACCCTCCGGACCGTTGGGGCCGTCCTCCGGACCGCCGGCTCTGCCGATGCGGATCTGGCTCGACGACGCCGACAGCCCGGCCGACGTGATCGACGCCCTCGCGCTGTCGCCGTTCGCCACCGGGGAGCAGCCCTGGTCGCGTACGACCAACCTCAGCCGGGTCCGCGCCGACGCCCCCCTCGCGGCCGAGGGTGGCCGCCTGCTGCGCGTGGCACAGCACACCGACGGGTACGAGACCCGGCTGTTCGCCGGTGAGGGGTGGACGCTGCGGGTGGTCCGCAACCTCAACCGGTCGGCGATGCTCACCGCCACGGCCGTCAGCGAGGAGCTCGCCGGCACGGTCCTGGAGCAGGCGACCAAGGGCGCGGAGGAGGAGCCGCCGGGCGGCGACCACGTGCGGATGGGCTTCTGGTGGAGCTCGGGCCACGGCCCCCGCCGCTCCGCCAAGCCGATCACCACCTCGTCCTGGCAGGACATCAGGCGGAACTACCCGGCGGCGGCCGCCGGTCGCCTCGACGCGCTCATGGCGGTCGACTCCCACGACGTGGCCGGCCGGCTGATCCTCCTGCACGGCCCGCCGGGGACCGGCAAGACGACGCTGCTCCGTACGCTGGCGCGCGAGTGGGCGTCGTGGTGCCAGGTCGACTGCGTGCTCGACCCCGAACTGCTCTTCAACGACCCCGGCTACCTGATGGACGTCGCCGTCGGCTGGGACGGCCCGGACGACGACGACGAGGAGCCGCGCTGGCGGCTGCTCGTCCTGGAGGACTGCGACGAGCTGATCCGCGCCGAGGCCAAGCAGTCGACGGGTCAGGGCCTCTCGCGCCTGCTCAACCTGACCGACGGGCTGCTCGGCCAGGGCCGGGACGTGCTCGTGGCCATCACGACGAACGAGGACCTCAGCCGGCTCCACCCGGCCGTCGTACGGCCCGGCCGGTGCCTCGCCCAGATCGAGGTCGGCCGGTTCGACCGGCCGCAGGCGGCGGAGTGGCTGGACGGCGCGGCGGCGACTCCCCCGGACGGCGCCACGCTCGCCGAGCTCTTCGCCCTGCGGGACGGCCGTCCGGCGCCCCTCCCCGAGCCGCCCGCCACCACCGGGCAGTACCTCTGAACGACAGGTCCCCGGCCCGCCGGAGCCGGGGACCTGCGTCCGCCGGCGAATCGATCACGGACGCCGCTCGGGGCGCCGAGGCCGCTCAGCCGAGGCCTCTCAGCCGACGTGATCAGGCGCGGGTCGGGCACGCGACCGCACCATCGGGACACCCCCGCGCGCTCTCACCGGCAGGGAGCATCTCGGCATACATTTCGATTTCGGCCACCTCCGCGCGAATCGCCGCAATGGCAAGGCCCACCACCCGCCGCCATTCCCCGCACCCGCCGGTATCCGCTTTTTTCAGCTTTGACGCATCCGGCCCACCAGGGGTTTTGATCGTCGCGGCGAATTCCTTGCGCTGCATCTGAATGAAGATCGGGTAGGCACGAGTTCATCGCGTCAGAGCGATCACGGGATTTCCCAGAAACAGCTCGATCTGATGCGCCATGTCCAGATCGCATGCTGTATGCGCATTCTCGGGAGAATTCGTGCGCGTTCTTTCTCGCAAAGCGTCCCTGGCCGCCTGCGCCCTCACCGTGGCGGCCCTGACCGGAGCCCCGGCCCAGGCCTCGGCCACATCCGGGCAGGCCGCGGCCGGGTCCGCCAAGGGCGTCCCGGCCGCCGCGTCTCCGGCCCGGAGCGCGAACTGGGGCACGCCCTGCGGACCGCCGTTCGTGCAGGACGACAAGCTCCTCGGACCGCTGGTCCTGCCGCGCACTTCCCCGCTGAGCGAGATCCTGGCCGGCTACCGGCGGTACGGCGGCCTCATTCCGGCCGACTTCCTGCGCCGTTATCTGAACCCGGCCACCAACTTCTACCGCTTCCCTCCGGACTCCGGCTTCGCGCACGCGGACGGGTTCAGCAACGCCCGCGTGCTCGTCACACAGGTCAAACTGCCGATCGGCTACAAGGTGGACCGCTTCGGCGGGGAGACCGGCGCGTTCCTCGCCCCCTACGGCACGCCGTTCCCCGCCCGGGCGCTGCCGCCGAGCAACCTCAACAACGCGCCCAACGACCCCCACCTGTGCAACTACCACGTCTACCGGGTGATCCGGCCGTTCTACGTCGACGGCGGCCCGGCGGCCCCGGCCTTCCAGCAGCCCGGCCAGGGCGAGCAGTTCCACACGATCGCCCGGTACATCCCCGGCGCGCCGGCCAACCCCGACGGCGAGGTCTCCATCGGCTGGCTGGTCGGAAACGGCTACCTCCTCCCTCTCAACTGACGGCCCCGTCATCCGTCGGCGGTGAGGCGCAGGACCAGGCCGGCCACCTCGTCCGGGCGAGACAGGAACGGGTGGTGGCCCGCGTCGATCTCCACCACCCTGCCCGCCCGCGACGGCCTCCTCGTCGCAGTCCTGCAGGAACGCCTCCGTCGCCGTCTCCGGGCGCACGCCGAACGTCCCGTCGGAGCCGAAGTCGAGGTAGGGCGAGGGCCCGCCGTCCCCGAAGGACGACAGGCTCTCGCCCGGCTCGGGCAGGAAGCTCGTCACGAACAGCAGGTGCCGCACCGAGGGCAGCCCCGCGGCGGCCTCGGCCACGACGACGCCCCCATAGCTGTGCGCCACCACCACGACCGGACCGGCGACGGACGCGAGATGCGCGCGAACCGCCGCCACGTCGTCGGGCAGCGACGGCCCGTCGGCGCCCGGGAGCCGCCCGCCCTCATGGCCCTCTCCGCAGCTCGGCAGGGGCGGCGCGCCGCTGGGGACTCCCTCGGACTCCAGGATCGCGGCGGTGCGGTGCCACCACCACGCTCCGTCCCGTACGCAGGCTCCGTGGACGAACACGACACGCACGACGGCCTCCTCCGACGACGGTAGGCTTATAAGCGTAATGCCTGTTACGTGAAAGGCGGCCGCGATGCCCCGGCGTCCCCAGCCGGAGATCAGGGCCAGGCTGCTCGCCGCCTGCGCCGACCACCTCCTCGCCCACGGCCTGCCCGCGAGCCTGGCCTCCCTCGCCACGAGTGCCGGCACCTCGCCGCGCATGCTGATCTACCACTTCGGCACCCGGGAACGGTTGCTGCGCGAGGCGCTCCAGCAGGCGAGGACCCGTCAGCTCGCGTTCTTCCGGAAGGCCCTCGCGCCACGGGACGAGCCGTACGCGCGGACGCTGGAGCGGGCCTGGCGCACGCTGACCGGCCCGGAAGGCGCGCCGTTCCTCCGGCTGTTCGGCATGGTGCACGGCACGCCCGAGGGGGCCGCCCTGTGGCCGGACTTCCGCGAGGCCGCCACCACGGACTGGCTCGGCGTGCTGGAGGAGGGCCTGCGGCCCGAGCACGGCGAGGCGGCCCCCGCCCTGGCGACCGCGACGCTGGCGGTCGTACGCGGGCTGCTCCTGGACCGCGACGCCACGGGAGACGACGGCCGCACGGCCGCCGCCTTCACCGCGTTCCTGCGCCTGCTCGGCCCGGACGGAGCACGGCGCGCGATGCCGTAGCGTCCGTGTGTCGGATACGTAAACCATCCGATGCGCCAGGTCAGGGCGGAAACCACAATCGGCGAGGTGGTCACCCTGCTGTATGCCGAGCGGAGCCCCAGTTGAGCCTCGTCGTCCTGCACCGATGGTCCGTCGGCGGGCAGGAGGACGGGACGGCGAAGTACCTGGACCCGTTCGCGCCCGGCGGTGAGCGGGAATGGCCCTACACCCGCTGGACCTCCGAGGAGCGGGAGATCGGCTTCCCGGCCACGCAGCTCGTGCCGTCGTGGACGGCCGCCGCGCCCCCCGGCGCGTGGCTGGAGATCGAGATGCGGGCCCGGACCGTGAGCGGCGCCCTGACCAAGTGGTACGTCATGGGCCGGTGGGCCGAGAGCGACGCCGACATCCACCGCACGTCCCTGCCGGGCCAGGGGGACGCCGACGGCGACGTGGCGGTGGACACCCTCGTCGCGGCCCGGCCCGTCACGTCGTACCGGGTGCGGGTCACCCTGTACGGCGGCGGCGGCCACGTGCGGTCGCTCTCCGTGATGGCCTCCTCCGTACGGCCGGGCACGAGGGGCGGCGCCGCGCCGGGAACCACGGGAGCACCAGGCGCGCGGGGGGTCGAACTGGACGTGCCGTGCCGGTCGCAGAAGGCGCACCTCGGGCACTACCCGCAGTGGGACGGCGGCGGGGAGTCGTGGTGCAGCCCCGCCGCGTTCACCATGGTGCTCGGCTACTGGGGACGCGGGCCCGCCCCGGCGGACCTCGCCTGGGTGGCCCCCGGTGATCCGTGCCCGGCCGTTGACCACGCCGCCAGGGACATGTACGACCACAGCTACCAGGGCACCGGCAACTGGCCGTTCGGCGTCGCGTACGCGGGCCGCTACGGGCTGGACGGCTTCGTCACGCGGCTGCGCTCGCTGGGCGAACTGGAGCGTTTCATCGCCGCCGGAATCCCGGTGATCACCTCACAGGCGTTCCGCGAGCACGAGCTTCCCGGCGCCGGATACTCCACGAGCGGCCACATCATGGTCGTCACGGGGTTCACGGCGGAGGGCGACGTGATCGCGAACGACCCCGCCGCGCCGGACGACGACGGCGTACGGCGGATCTACCCGCGCGCCGCCTTCGAGAGCGTCTGGCTGCGCGGCACGAGCAGCGGGGGGATCGTGCACATCGTCCACCCGCCGGGTACGACTCTTCCGGACTCGGGGGGGAACTGGTGACGATTCGGGCCGTGGACGTCGCGCGGGTGGACGACCGCCCGCTGTGGGTGGAGATCTCGGGCGACGAGGTCTGGTGGGACGAGCCCCGGCCGCACGAGGGCGGCCGGCGCTGCGTGGTGCGGCGGACGGCCGGCGGCGCGATCGAGGACGTGCTGCCGCAGGGCTGGAACGCCCGGAACCGGGTGATGGAGTACGGCGGGCGGTCCTGGCGCGCGCACGAGGGCCGGCTGGTGTTCACCGACTGGGCGGACGGCCGGATCCACCTGTGCTCCCCCGGCGGGGAACCGGTCCCGCTCACCCCCGAGGGCCCCGCCCGCTACGCCGACCTGGTGGTGCGCGGCGACGAGGTCTGGTGCGTGCGGGAGCAGGGCGGCCCCCGGAGCGCGGACCGCGACATCGTGGTGGTGCCGCTCGACGGCTCCCCTCTCCGCGGCGTGGTCGCGTCCCACCGCTTCCTGATGAACCCCCGGGTGTCGCCGGACGGCCGCACGCTCGCCTACATCGGCTGGAACCACCCCGACATGCCCTGGGACGCCACCGAACTGTGCGTGGCGCCCGTCGCCGGCGGCCCGCACCGGGTGCTGCTGTCCGGCGTGTCCACCTGCCAGGCCGAGTGGCGCGACGACGAGAGCCTTTACGTCGTGACCGACCCCACCGGCTGGTGGAACATCCACCTCGTGGGGCTGGACGGCACGACGTGCGACCTCACCCCCGTCCCCCTGGAGTTCGGCGACGCCACCTGGAAGATCGGCGGCACGTTCTTCGCCGTCGCCGGCGGGCGGATCGCCGCCGTGTACGGCACCGCCGACGAACGGCGGCTCGGCGTGCTCGACCGGCCCCTGCCGAACGGCTCGGGCGGCGCCGCCATCCGCGACGTCGGCGGCGGCTACACCTTCTGGGCGCCCACCCTGTCGGCCCAGGGCTCCCACGTCGTCGGCGTCGCGGCCTCGCCGCACCGGCCGTACGAAGTGGTGCGGGTCGACCTGGACACCGGGCGGCACGAGGTGCTCTCCCCCGGCAAACCGGTGCCCGGCGACGCCGAACTGCCCACGCCCGAGGCCGTGACCGTCGACGGCGTCCACGCCCACGTGTACGCCCCGCCCGGCGGCGGGCCCGCGCCGTACGTGTTGTTCGTCCACGGCGGGCCGACCGGGTCGGCGGCGCCGGTGCTCGACCTGGAGATCGCCTACTTCACCAGCAGGGGCATCGGCGTCGCCGAGGTCAACTACGGCGGCTCGACCGGATACGGCCGGGCCTACCGCGAGCGCCTGCGGCACAACTGGGGGGTCGTCGACGTCCGCGACTGCGAGACCGTGGCGCGGTGGCTGCTGCGCACCGGGCGGGCGGAGAAGGTGGCGATCAGGGGCGGCAGCGCGGGCGGCTGGACCTCGATGGCCGCCCTCGTCCACAGCGACGTCTTCTGCGGGGCGGTGTCCCACTACGGCATCTCCGACCCCGAGCGCTGGGCGGCGCAGACGCACGACCTGGAGTCGCACTACCTCGACGGGCTGATCGGCCCGCTGCCCGAGACCCGCGACCGGTACCTCGACCGGTCGCCGGAACGGCACGCCGCGCGGGCGTCGGGCCCGGCGCTGCTCCTGCACGGGCTGGAGGACAAGGTGGTCGATCCCGCCGAGTCCGAGCGCTTCGCCGCCGCGCTCGCCCGGCACGGCCACCGGTGGGCGTACCTCACCTTCGAGGGGGAACAGCACGGATGGCGGCGGGAGGACACCATCGTCCGGGCGCTGGAGGCGGAGCTCGCGTTCTACGGGATAGTCTTCGGCTTTCCCACGCCCGAGGTCCCACCGCTGACGCTGCACGACGGGGAGGCACATTGAGCGAGGTCGCGGCGATCTGTTCCGAACTGCTGAGGATCGACACCACCAACGACGGGTCGGGCGACGGCCCGGGCGAACGGCGGGCCGCCGAATACGTGGCGTCCCTGCTCGCCGAGGCCGGGATCGAACCGGTGGTGTTCGAGTCGGCGCCGCGCCGCACCAGCGTGGTCGCCCGCATCCCCGGCGACAGCCCCGACGCGCTGCTCCTGCACGGGCACCTCGACGTCGTGCCCGCCGACCCCGCCGAATGGCGTACGCACCCGTTCTCCGGGGAGATCGAGGACGGCTGCGTACACGGCCGGGGCGCGGTCGACATGAAGGGCACGCTCGCGATGACCCTCGCGTGGGCCCGCGAGAACGCGCGCCGGGGCGTGCGGCCCCGGCGCGACCTGGTGCTGGCGTTCCTCGCCGACGAGGAGGCCACCGGGGAGTACGGCGCGGGGCACGCGGTGGAGCGGCACCGCGACCTGTTCGAGGGCTGCACCGAGGCGATCAGCGAGTCCGGCGGTTTCTCCTGGTACGAGGGCGATGTCCGCGTCTATCCGGTGGCCGTCGGGGAGCGCGGCACCGCGTGGATGCGGCTGACCGCCCGCGGCGTGCCGGGGCACGGGTCCAAGCCCGCCGTGGACAACCCCGTCGCCGAGCTGGCCGCCGCCGTCGCCCGCATCGCCGCCCACGACTGGCCCGTACGGCTCACGCCCGAGGTGGCCCGGCTGATCGAGGAGCTGTCGCGGGCACTCGGCCGGCCGATCGACGTCGACCGGCTGGACGAGGAGATCGAGCGGTTGCCCCGCGCGGCCGCCCTGTTCAAGGGCGTGCTGCGCAACTCGGCCAACCCGACGATGCTGAACGCGGGATACAAGGTCAACGTCATCCCCGGTACGGCAGAGGCCCACGTCGACGGCCGTTTCCTGCCGGGACAGCGCGACGAGTTCCTGGAGACCGTCGACCGGCTGCTCGGCCCGAAGGTCTCCCGCGAGTTCGTCAGCTTCGAGGAGGCCGTCTCCTCCCCCGCCGACGGCCTGTTCGACGAGCTCACCGCCGCCCTGCTCGCCGAGGACCCCGCCGGCAGGCCCGTGCCGTACGTGATGACCGGCGGCACCGACGCCAAGTGGTTCGCCAGGATCGGCATCCGGGGATACGGCTTCGCGCCGCTGCTGCTGCCGCCCGGCCTCGACTACTTCGGCATGTTCCACGGGCTGGACGAGCGGGTCCCCGTCGAGGGCCTGGAGTTCGGCGTCCGCGTCCTCGACCGCCTGCTGACGGCGTGAAATAAGGTGTGCCCGGCCGTGGATCGATGAGACATTCGGAAGATGGGGATCGATCGCGAGGCGTGGGCCGACCGTCTGTTCGGCCCACGGGAGGACCTGCGGGATGGTGTGCTGGACGACGTGCCGGACGAGCCGCTCGACGTCGTCGTCTCGCTGACCGAGTTGCTCGGCGCCGCCGGGGAACTCGTGGGCAGATACTCCACTCCGCAGCTCGCGGATGGTCTGTGGTATCTGGCGGCCGACTCCGGGCTGTTCCGGCAGCTCTACAACCCTGCCGTGCCCGAGGACCCGCGAGCCGAATGCGCCGCCGCGATCCGGGAGCTGCACAAGCGGCTGTTCGAACCCCTCTGCGAGAACGCGCTGAGCCACGGCGACCACGGCGCGGCCGTGGAGGAACGCCTCAACAGCATCTGTTACATGTGGTGGGACGTCTTCCCCACCTGGGGCAGCCCGGACGACTCCGCCGCCCACGGGGTCGACGAGGTGCTGCTCGACGTCATGCGCGGCACCCTCTCGAGTGAGAACGTCGCCTGCGTGGAGAGCGGTCTGCACGGGCTCGGTCACTGGCACACCAGTTACCCGGACCTGGTCGAGAGCACGATCGACGCGTTCCTGCGTATGCGGCCGGAGATCGGCGTGGCCCTGCGCGACTACGCGCACGCCGCCAGGCGCGGCAGGGTGCTGTGAGCCACCGCACCGGTGCCCCGGCCGTCCCCTGAGCGGCCGGGACGCCTCGAGGTCACCCCTGGTGGAAGGTCATGTCCACGCCTGAGACGGTGTGGCGGACATGGGCGAACCCGTCCAGGTCGGCGTGCGCGCCGACCGCCTCGCTGAGGCACACCGCCTGCTGCGGGGCGAGGTCCTGCGCCATCTTGGAGGCCAGGTTCACCGGTGCGCCGGCCACGTCCCAGACGCCGGCCGGCGTCCGCCCGGCCAGCACCGGACCGGTGTCCACCCCGATCCGGCAGGTCATCCCGGCCTCCGCCAGGGCGGTCCGCAGATCGCGGGCGAAACGCACCGCTGGACCGGGCTCGTCGAACAGGTAGATGGCCAGCGGGCCGGCCACCTTGATCTCGACGGCGCCCTCCGGCGGCAGGAGGCGCCGCCCGGTCTCGCGCATCAGGGCCGACAGGTCCAGCCCCCGCAGGATCGCGACCTCGGATCCGCCGTGCCCGTCCACGACGCCGTCAACGGCCTGGTGCACGGCTTCGTCCACGGCGCGGTCGCCGGCGTCCGCCTCGCCGCGCTCGACCAGGACCACCGTCCGCTCGCGCAGGTGCCGCTCGGCGAGCGTCTGAGCGAGCCCGGCGTTCCCCGGATCGCGCTCCAGGCGCAGCAGGTCCTCGTAGAAGGCGGCGGAGTACGGGATCGGATACCACGCCCTGTCACCCAACGTCCCGTTACCGGACGCGGTCTCGGCGGCGGCGCGCGGGCCGTCGAGCACCCGGTAGACGGCCCGCAGCGGGCCACCGGGGACACCCGGCACGTCCTTCCTGCGCAGGACGAAGGAGTGGCCTTCCGGCAGCCGCTCGGCGACCGCCTCGGTCACCGCGATCTCGCCGCCTTCGGTGTGGCTCTCCGCGAGGACCTCGACGGCGTCGGCCTCCGCGCCGTACAGGCCGCCGTCCAGGTCGTAGAAGCTTCCGTGGTGGACGCCGACGCCGATCCGGACCCGGCAGCGGCGGACGATCTCGTCCTGCGTCCGCAACAGGGCCGACAGCAGCACGTCGGCGCCGGTCGAGGCCGGATGGAACATCTGCGCGTTGTCCGCCGCCCAGACGCCGACCGCCCGGCCTCCCGCCGCCGTGCCGTACGCGTGCAGGAGGCGTTTCGGGCCGTCGATGAGCGCCAGCACCTCCAGCAGGCCGAGGCTGCGGCTGAGCCTGGTCAGCCCGGCCGAGTCGGACACCACGCTGTAGCCGGTCGTGACGTGCGCGCCGAGCAGGCGCCGCGCGTCGACGGCGGTACGGCCGCTCGCCCGCCACTGTTCGACCAGCGTCAGCGGCAGGCCGGGGGCCACGTCCCTGGCGAGGTCGAATGTGCCGGGATCAGGGAAGGTGTCGGGCGTCACGGACGCAAGCTACTGAACGTGAGCGATTGCCCGCGCACGGTTGCCATCCGAAGTTGGAGCACCTGTCCGAGCGTGGCCCGGCACGGTCGCGGTGGGGATCGGCCCCTGTCGCAAAAGGCGGCGCTCTTACTTCAAGGTGATATCAGAGATCTGTTGGACGGCCCGAGCCCGGATCAGCGCGCCAGGGCGTCTTCTGCGAGCTGAAAGTCTCTGAACAGCGGGTGAGCCTCCGCGACGGATCCGCCCAGCATGGTCAGGACACGATCGAGCTCGGCCCGGGCTTCTCTTTTCCGTCTCGTCGTCGCGAGTGTGCGTGCGAGCGTCAGTCGGGTCCTCAGCAATTCCGGATGCCTGTCGCCGAGCGTCTCGCGCCCGGCGTTCAGCACCGCTCGCAGTTCCGCCTCCGCCTCCCGCAGTTCTCCCTGCTCGAGAAGCACACGCGCGAGAAGATGCCGGGTGGTGATGGTCAAGAAATTCTCGGCACCCAGGACTTCGCGCACGTCGTCGAGCAACGCGATACAACGTTGCCGGCATTCCTCGAATTTCCCCTGCCGCAGGAGAATGTCATCGAGCAGGTATCGCGTGACAAGCAGGTAGTAGTCGCCGGGATCGAGCACTCTGGACCTGACCTCGAGCACCCGGCGAGCGACCTTCTCGGCCTCGTCGGGCCGCTCCGTCATCGCCAGCACGAAAGCCACCTGGAACAGGCTGATCAGCGTCTGCGGGTCCTCTTCACCGAACGTCTTGGACCTGGCCTCGGCGACGGCACGGTATTCCCGCTCCGCGTCGGCTGTATCGCCCGTGAAATACAGCGCACCCGCCAGCTCGTGCCTGAGCTCGAGAAGCCCCGGATCGGCTTCGCCGAGGCCTCGCGCAAGCGAGAGCGCGGTCCGCGTCACCTCGAGCGCGGTCGTGTAGTGACCTGCGTAGACGAGAGCGGCGACCGCGCGTGCCACGCATTTCGCCACCTCGCCGAGGAGCCCGCTCACCGGGTGGCGGCTGACCTGCTCCATCACCGACATCATGTGGGGCAGAATCTCGAACCACCGGGGCCAGTCGGCAGGTTCCTCCATCTTGAGCCCTTCGATGGCATGAAGGACGAGCCCGACGCAGACTTTCGTGACGAGCGAGGTCTCCCGCCCTCCGTCCAGATGAAGGCGGTTGGCCTCCGCGATGAGGGGATGGACCACGATCGCGACGCCACCGACCGGCGGCCCCTCCGCTACGTCGATGAGTTTGACGGATTCGAGCGCCTTCAGCCCCTCGGCCACGGCTTCGACATCGCCGCCGTCGAATAGGTCTGCCAGAGTCCTCTCGTCCAGCATGCCCGTTGGGATCGGTATGGAGGGTGCGAAGCACGACAGGGTTCGCAGTATCGGACGCGCCTGACCTCGTCCCTGCGCGGTCAGCATGTCGAGCGACGATTCCCAGGTTCTGGCCAGGATGTCGCGTTCACTTCCGCCCCGTTTCATCAGCGAACCCAGATTGGTCCTCAAGGAGGAGGAATAGGCGGCGAAGCTTCGGTCGGAGGAGAACGGCGAAGACAGCAGGGAGCCCACGTGGCGCAGGGCCAGCGGAAGGCATCCGAGTCCACCGGCCAGCACCTCGGCCTCCTGGTCGGAGCCCGACGCCGGCGCGAGGTCGCGCAGCATAAGTGCCGCGTCCTGCGGATCGAGCGGCCCCACTTCATGGGGCTGGGTGAACGTTCCCCACTGCGACGGGTCACCCAGCCGGCTTGTCACAAGCATGGTCCCCCTGCGTGTCGGACGGAGCCAGCCGTTCCCGTCACCGGCCTTGATTGCGCCCACGTCGAGCACCCGTATGTCGTCGACGTTGTCGATGACCAGCAACCACTTCTTGTGCCGCGCCAGATGTCTCCAGAGAAGATCAGCCGAATTCCCGCGCCCGGCCAGAACCTCTTTCATCTCGCTTTCCCTCGCCCCGAGCGCTCCTGCTATCTGCAACATGGAGGTGACGAACTCCGACGAGGACACACCCGAAACCCACCACACCATTCGGTCCTTGTCGGCGGCTTCCTGAGCCGTTTTGATCGCTATCGCGGTCTTGCCTGATCCGCCCAGGCCGTACAGCAGGTGAACCTTTCCGTCAGGTCGCCGCACGACCTTGCGAAGTTTCCGGCGCACGGCCTTCCGGTCTCTGAACACCCTGGGCAGTCGCCCGACCGGCGGCCTGAGGATCGCCCGTGGGTCCAGCGCCACATCCTGGGCAGAGATCCCTTTCGCAGATTTGGACGCTTTCTCCTTGTCGTGCCGCCTGAGCTGCAAAACCGCCGATATCGCCCCTATCACGCCGGCGGCCGATCCGACCACTGTCCAAAACAGTCCAGCGTCCACCAGGACAGGCTAAAGACGGCATGGTTGAGGCGCAAGCAGGAAGCGATTCTCGACAAGTACTGGAAATACCGCGCCTCTCGGCAACCTCTCGCGATTCCGTCAGCGCAGGCGGCGCGACTGACCCCGTCTTCCCGCGGTCGGCGTGCGCGAGCGACGATTCCCACGTTCCGGCCAGGACATCGCGATTGGTGCCGCACGCCGAGCGTCTGCGCAGACCCCTACGTACCCCCTAAAGCTCCACAAACCCAGGGACGGGGAACGGCCGCATCATTACAGTGAAGATATGTCTGGTGAAACGGTGCCCGGTCGGGGCGAGCTGCGCGCGTCTGACAAGGATCGAGAGCAGGTCGTGGAGCTGCTACGAGTCGCCGCCGGAGACGGCCGGTTGAGCGCGGACGAGTTGAACGAACGGCTCGAAGCGGCGCTGACGGCGCGTACCTACGGGGAGCTCGACGCGCTGCTCACGGACCTCCCCGCGGCCGGAGCGGCGCTGGCGCGCGGTGTCGCGGCCAATCTTCCGAAGGAGCTGACGCGGATCGCGGTCGGCAGCGCGAGCGCGCAGCGCGACGGCGCCTGGGTGGTGCCGCAGCGCATGCAGGTCGAGTGCAAGAGCGGATCCGTCCTCCTCGACTTCACCGGCGCCGTCATCACGTCCCCCACGTTGGAGATCGAGGCGTCGGTGGGCAGCGGATCGGTGACGCTGGTGGTTCCGCCGGACGTCCTCGTGGACGTCGAGGATGTGGCGGTGGGCAGTGGCAGCGTACAGAATCGCACGCGTGTCGCCCCCGGCACGCCGGTTCGGCTGCGCATCCACGTGACGGGGAAGATCGGCCCAGGCACCATCATCGTGCGATAGCACGGGCCGCCCCGCCGCGTTGTCCGGCGACAGCCGCCGCGAAAGCGGGGGTCAGCGCAGGCGGGGGTCGAGGGCGTCGCGGACGACGTCGCCGAGCATGAGGAAGCTCAGCACGGTCGCGGTGAGGAACAGCGCCGGGAAGACCAGCAGGTGCGGGTGCTCGGCGAAGAACGTCTGCGCGGTGTTGAGCTGCAGGCCCCAGGACACGTCGGGGTACTGCAGGCCGACGCCGAGGTAGTCGAGCGTCGCCTCGCCCGCGATCACGTTGCCGACGTTCAGCATCGCGACCACGAAGACCGGGGCGACCGCGTTGGGCAGGATGTGCCGGACCATCAGCCTGCGGTCGCTCGCGCCCAGCATGCGGGCGGCCGCGACGTAGTCCATGTGCTTGATCGCGATGACCTGGCCGCGCATCAGCCGGGTCATCGTCGTCCAGCCGAGCAGGACGAGGACCAGCGTCATCGCCCACATCCCGTGGTCGGGGAAGGCCACCAGCACGACCGTCGCCCCGAGCACGAAGGGGACGCCGAAGAACACGTCGGTGGTCCGCGAGATCAGCGCGTCGGCGAGGCCCCCGTAGAACCCGGCGACGAGCCCGAGCACGATCGCGATCAGCAGGGCGAACACGGTCACCGCGACACCTACCACGACGGACGCCCGGGTGCCGTGCACGACCTGCGACCAGTAGTCGCAGCCCTGCAGGTCGTATCCGAACAGCGCGCCGGTCTGCGGGCCGCGCTTGGACATCCGCAGGTCGCAGTGCTCGTTCGGGCCCAGGGCGGCGAACAGCCCGGGGAAGGCCGCCATCGCCGACGCGACCAGCAGGACGGCGGCCGAGAGCCAGAAGACCACCCGGCCGCGCAGTTCCAGCCAGGCGTCACGCGCGAGCACGGCGGATCCTCGGGTCGAGCACGCCGTACAGAAGGTCGACGGCGAGGTTGGCGGCGATGAAGACCATGACGAGCAGGGTGACGACGCCGACGACGACCGGGCCCTCCTGGAGCTGGATCGACTGGAACACCTGCTGGCCGATCCCGGGCAGGTTGAAGATGCCCTCGGTGACGACCGCGCCCGCCATGAGGTTGCCGAAGTCGACGCCGAGGTAGGTCACGACCGGGATCAGCGAGTTGCGCAGCGCGTGCAGCCCGACGACCCGCCGCCGCACCATCCCCTTCGCGGTCGCCGTACGGACGTAGTCGGCGCGCAGGTTCTCCACCAGCGAGGTGCGGGTGAGCCGCGCCACGTACGCCAGGCCGAACGAGCCGAGGACCATGCCGGGCAGCAGGTAGCTGCCCGGCCAGCCGTCGTCGGTCCCCGCGGTCGGGAACAGTCCCAGGTTGAGGCCCAGCACGATCTGGGCCGTGTACCCGACCACGAACACCGGGACCGCGATGACGAACGTGGTGCCCGCGAGGACCGCCGTGTCGGCGGCCCCGCCCCGGCGCAGCCCGGCGAGGACGCCGAGGCCGATGCCCACGACGAGTTCGAAGACCCAGGCGGTCAGCGCGAGCTGCGCGGTGACCGCCCACCGGTCCTGGAGCAGCTCGCTCACCGGCTGCCCGGTGAAGGTCTCCCCCAGGTCGCCGCGGAACACCCCGAGCATGTAGTGGCCGTACTGCACGAGCAGCGGCTCGTCGAGGTGGTAGCGCTGCCGCATGACGGCGAGCACCTGCTCGGGCACCGGCTTGTCGCCCGCGAGCGCCAGCATCGGGTCGCCGGGCAGCGCGAACACCATCGTGTAGATCAGGAAGGTGGTCACGACGAAGACCGGGACCGCCTGCGCCAGGCGCCGCGCGGCGTACCTCACTCCCGCGTCACCCCTGCTTCACGCTGATCGCGTAGAGGTTCTTGCTGTACGGGGTCACGTTCACGCCGCTGATCCGGCCGGAGAAGCCGACCTGGTTCTGCCAGTTCCACAGCGGGATCATCGGCATCTCGGCGAGCGCGACGTCCTCGGCCTTCTGGTAGAGCGGCAGGCTGGCGTCGAGGCCGGGCGCCGAGTTGGCCTGCTTGATCAGGTCGTCGAACTCCTTGTTCTCCCAGCCCATCCGGTTGCCCGCGCCCCACATGTACTCCAGGTAGTCCTGCGGACTGGGGTAGTCCATGACCCAGTTGTTCCGGTACGGGCCGTCCTCCTTGCGCTCGCGGAGCGACGACAGGTAGTCGGAGGCGGGGACCTTGCGCAGCTTGATGTCGGAGATGCCGAGGTTCTGCTTGAGCTGGTTGGCGACGGCGGTCATCCAGTGCTCGTAGCTCGGGTCGGCGTTGGAGAACCACAGGGTCAGGGTGCCGCTGAAGCCGCCCGCCTGGTCGAACAGTGCCTTGGCCTTGGCCGGGTCGTACGTGCAGGCCTCGCCGCAGGCGTTCTCCCGGTAGCCGGGCACCAGCGGCGCGAGCAGCGACGCCATCGGCTTGAACGCGCCGTCGTAGACGGCGTCGACGATGGCCTTCCGGTCGATCGCCATCGAGAACGCCCGGCGCAGGTCGCGGTTGGCGAACCGCTTGTCGAACGTCGGGAAGCCCAGGTAGTCCATCGTGCCGTCGGGGGTCCGCAGGAACCGGTCACCGAGCAGCCGCTGCGCCTCGGCCGTGCTGGCCGGCGGGATCGTGGTCAGCAGGTCCACCCGGCCGGCCCGCAGGTCGGTGTAGGCGGTATCACGGCCGGCGTAGATCTTGAAGGTGACTCCGCCGGCCTTCGCCCTGCGCTCGCCGTTGTAGGCCGGCGACCGCTTGACCTTGATCTGCCGGTCGTGCTCCCAGGCGCCGTCGAGGACGAACGGCCCGTTGCCGACGGGCGCCTGGTCGTACGCCTTGAGGTCGGCGAACGCCGCCTTCGGCATCGGCGCGAACGCGATGTACGCCAGCGTGATCGGGAACTGGCTGAACGGCGCGGTGAGCGTGACCTCCAGGGTGTGGTCGTCCACGACCTTGAGGCCGCTCATCTTGTCGGTGGACGGGTCGCCCTTCTCGGGGTTGAGCTTGTCGTAGCCCTCGATGTTGGCGAAGTAGTAGTTGTTGGTCCACCCGTTCGGGCCGTAGGCGGTGGCGTTCCAGGAGTCGGCGAAGCTCTGGGCGGTGACGGGCTCGCCGTTACTGAACGCGCCCCCTTGCCTGATCTTGATCGTCCAGACCTTCTGGTCGGTGCTGGTCACCGACTCGGCCGCGCGCATCACCGGCTTGCCGCTGGCGGCGTCGATGGAGACCGGGGTCTCGAAGAGCGTGTCGAGCACGGTGATCGAGTAGTCGCTGGACGTGTTGCCGGGGGTGAGGTGGTCGGGCTCGGTCAGCGCGACGGAGAAGCGGTCGGCGTCCGCGCCCTTCGCGCCGCCGGACGAGGATCCTCCACAGCCGCCGCTCAGCATGACCGCGGCCGCGGCGAGGGCGGCCGCCCGGCTTCTCGTGACCCGCACTGTGCTCCGCCTCTCCGTGGTGTTGCGGGTGAGGGTAGGAAACGGGGCCGCCGTCTGCATCGGAGACTTTACGTATTGCTAGCGGGATCTTTACCGGGCAGTCTGAGCGTGGAGGATCGATGAACCCAATCAGCCTCAGCGCGCGCGGCCTGCACGCGGTCGCCGAGCTGGGCTTCCAGGTGGCCCGGCAGGGGGCGCACGGGGCGATGACCGCGCTGGGCGAGGTCATCCCCGTGGAGGCCTACGAGTTCGTCGCGTTCGACCCGGCGACCGGCCGGCACCGCTCGCTGGTCTCGGCCGGGTACACCCGCGTGGACGACGACGCGGCCGAGGAGTACGCCGGGCTCGACGCCTACCGCCGCGCGATGTCCGCGCGCACGCCGGTCGTCATGGGCTCTCCCGGCACCGAACGCTACTTCCGCCGCCATCTGGAGCCGTACGGCTGGCGCTCGGGGATAACCACGCCGCTGTTCCTCACCGGCGGGCGCTACACCGGCCTGCTGCACGTCGGCTCCCGCGCGGACCTGCCGCCCGAGGCGCCCGCGGTGATCAGCGCGGTGTCGCCCGCCCTGGCCCACCTCACCGACGTGACCCGCTGCGTGGTCGATCCCCTCGGCCTGCCTCCGGGCTTCCACGCGCTGGCGTTCGAGCGCGGCGGGCGGCGGCGCGACGTGGCGGGCTGGCCGCCCTCGCGGGCCCTCGCCGCCGAGCCGGCCATGGCGGACCTCGCGCGGGAGTTCATCGACTCGCGGGAGCTGTCGCGCCGCGGGCTGTGGCTCGACGGCACGGGCCAGTGGCGGGAGATGCGCCTGCACCGGGCCGGCGTCGGCTTCCACGGCTCCATCCAGGGCGCGGTCCTCGCCGAGCGTCCCTGCGCGCTGCCGTACGACCTGACCACCCGGGAGATCGAGGTGCTGACCCGGGTCGCGCGGGGCGACTCCAACCCCCAGATCGCCGCCGCGCTGGTGCTGAGCGTGCGCACCGTGACCACTCATCTGGAGCACATCTTCGCGAAGCTGGGCTGCGACAGCCGTACGCGCCTGACGACCAAGGTCCTCGCCGAGGGACTGGGCCGGCTCGACATCGCATAATGATCGCCCTGGCGGGACGCGCCGGGGCCAGGTCCGACATTATTGGCGCATGTCGGTTCACGAGCGTCGGCGCCTCCCCACGGGTCTGGAGCTGCTGTTCGGCGACGGCGGCGACGGCCGGGTGCTGTCCGCCGGCCTGCCGCCGGGGTCCCTCGTGTGGCCGGACCCCGACTACGACCGGATGCGCACCCATCACCGCCCGTCGTTCTGGCTGAGCGACGAGCCGGTGCCCGCCGGGCTGTGGGCCCGGCTGCGCGCCGAGCATCCCCGCTCGGGCCTGTGGCCGGTGCTGCTGGAGGACGGCGTGCAGCCCTGGTCGGCCGGGCAGATCGCGCCCGACTCGCCCGACCAGGTCGACTACTTCACCGCGGCCGGGTTCATGGCCGAGGCGTGGCAGGACCTGCTGCTGGGCCACGAGGCCTACCTCGCGCCGTTCGGGGCGGAGTGCCCCGGGCCCGCGCCGCCCGCCGCGCCGGTGGCCGACCCTGACGTGGTGGCCGACTGGTACGCCGACGTGGTGGCCGAGCGCATGACGCTCCTGGGGCTGGCCGCGGTGGGCCGCGGCGCCGACGCGATGGTCGCGATCGGCTGGCAGGGGGCGCTGCACCACAACGAATGGACCGTGCCGCTGGCCGCCGTCGTGCGCAGCTGGGAGGAACGGTTCGGAGCGCGGGTCGTCGGCATGGGGTTCAACACCCTCGACCTCAGCGTCGCCGCACCGCCCGCCACACCGGCGCACGCGTTGCACGTCGCGGCGGAGCACTGGACGTTCTGCCCCGACAGCGTCCTGCAGGGGCCGGGCACGCTGGCCGACTACGCCGAACAGCTTGTAGGCAGCAATGCCTGGTCATTCTGGTGGGATTGAAGGTTCTCGCCGTTTTCCGGGGTGATCGGCATTCGACACAACGAACTTACCGGAATAATCATTCATGGTTGATCCGGAGCGAGGGAGGCCGAGTGGACGGCGCGGAACTGGGTGGCCTGAACGCGGGTGGCCCGGATCGGGGCGGCCCGGACCCGGGCGACCCGCGGCCCGCCAAGGTGGCGGGCCTCGACGTCGGGCGGGCCAACATCGCGCGGATGAGCGACTACCTGCTCGGGGGCAAGGACAACTTCGCCGCCGACCGGGAGTTCGCCGAGAGCCTGATGGCCATCGCCCCCGAGGTGAAGACGATGGCCGTGGACACCCGGACGTTCATGGAACGGGTGGTCCGTTTCCTCGTCGACCAGGGCGTGCGGCAGTTCCTCAACGTGGCGTCCGGCCTGCCGACCCGCCGCAACACCCACGAGGTCGCCCAGGAGCTCGCGCCGGACGCGCGGGTGGTCTACGTGGACGACGACCCGGTGGTGCTCAGCCACGCCCGGGCCCTGCTCGCGCGCACCCCCGGCACCGGGGTGGTCAGGGGCTCGCTCCTGCGCCCGGCGGAGATGCTGGCCGATCCCGAGATGCTGAGGCTCGTCGACTTCCGGGAGCCGGTCGGGCTGCTGATCCCGGCCCGGCTGCAGTATCTCCCCGACTCCGACGAGCCGTACAAGTGCGTGGCCCACATGCGCGACCACCTCCCCTCCGGCAGCTACCTGGCCCTCGGCCACGCCGTCTTCGACACCCGGCCCGAGCTGGCCGCACCGCTCGTCGAGCTGTTCCGCCAGATCGTGGCCCGGGCCGACGAGGTGCCTCGGACCAGGGAGAAGGTGCTGCGCTTCTTCGACGGGACCGAGCTCGTCGAGCCCGGCCTCGTCTACATCCGGCAGTGGCGGCCGGAGGCGCGGGAGAGCGTCACGCGGGCCCAGCGGGTGTGGATCGTCGGCGGCGTCGGCCGCGTCCCCTGATCGTCGCGCCGCACCCGCGGGCCGGTCAGCGGACGAGCACGCACGAGGGGGTGCCCACGGCCAGCACCTGGCCGCCGTGCTCCGGCAGCCCCTCCTTCAGCCCCAGCGCGACGACCGCGTCCGACCGCTGGCAGGCCACGTAGAGACGGTCGCCGTCGATCGCGAAGTGCCGGGGCCACCGGCCCCCCGCGGGCGCCTCGGCCACCATCCTGAGCCCGGGCCCGCCGACGGCGAAGACGGCGACGGTGTCCGGCCCCCGGTTGGCGACGTACAGGTGCCGGCCGTCGGCGGACAGGGCGATGTGGGACGGCAGGTTCTCCCCCTCGGCGTCGCTCGCCCGGACCATCCCCGCCTCCCGCCAGGAGGCGTCGTAGACGCGTACGGTCCCGTCGAGCTCGCCGGTGACGTACCAGTGGCCCTCGTGGTGCAGGAAGTGCCGGGGGCCGCTGCCGGGAGCCAGCCGTACGGAACCCTCCGGGTGCGGGCGCATGCCGGGCAGGAAGCGGCGGACCTCGTCGGTGCCGAGGTCGGTCACGTGCAGGACGCCGTCGGGGCCGAAGACGGCCATGTGGGCGTGCGGGCCCTCCTGCCGTTCGGGGTGGGGGCCCCGGCCCTCGTGCGGGAACGTCAGCGGGCCGGGCTCCGGCATGCCGTCCTCCCCCAGCCGGTACGCCGTGACGGTCCCGTCGCCGTAGTTGGCGATCGCCAGCCACTCGCCCCGGTCGTCGATCGCGAGATGGCAGGGCAGCGATCCGCCGCTCGGATGCTCGGCCAGCAGGCGCGGGGCGGCCCGGTCCTCGCCGGCGGCGAGGACCGCGAGGCCGCCCTCCCCTTCACGTTCGAGCACGGCGTAGAGCAGTGGCAGCCGGGGGTGCCCGGCGACGAAGGACGGCCCGGAGACGGCCGTCTCGGCCACCGTCTCCAGCCGCCCCTCCGCGTCCGCCCGGGCCACCGTCAGACCGGGGCCCGATCCCTCCGTGTCGGGCGTGTATCCGCCGATCACCAGGTCGCCGGGTCGGGGCATCGTCACTCCAGGGGGATGAGTCGGGCCGGTCAGGTGATCGAATGCTATCGGCGCGGCGGCCCTCCTCGGTCAAGGGCCCGTCAGGCGGCGGGTCAGATGCGCCGTCAGGGGCCCTGTCAGACGGCCGGAAGCGCCTGTCAGGCGGCGGGCAGGCGGAGCACGAACCGGGCGCCGCCCGACGGCGCCTCCTCGACCTCGACGCTGCCGCGGTGGGCCTCGGCGATGACTCGGGTGATCATGAGCCCGAGCCCGCCGCCGTCGTGGCCGCGGTGGCCGCCGGCCCGGGTGAACCGCTGGAAGACCCGCCTCCGGTCGGCCTCGGGGACGCCGTCCCCGTCGTCGTCCACCAGCATCCGCGCGATCCCGTCATGCCGGGACACCTCCACCACCACACCGCGGCGGGCGTACCTCTGGGCGTTGTCCAGCAGGTTGGTGAGCACCTGACGCATCTGCTCGCGTACGGCGCTGACGTTGACCTGCCCGGACAGGCGGACCGTGACCGGGTGAGGGTCGCGGCGCGAGGCGACCTCCCGGCCGACGAGGTCGCTCAGGTCGACCAGTTCGCGCCCCTGCTCACCGGCCTGCCGCCCGGTGAGCAGCAGCATGCTCGTCACCACCGCCTCCGCCCGGTCGAGGCTGGGCAGCAGGCGCCCGGTCAGCGACGCGACGTCGGCCTCGGCGTCCTGGGCGGCGTCCTCCAGTTCCAGCCGTACGGCCGTGAGCGGGGTGCGTAGCTCGTGCGACAGGTCGGCGGCGAACCAGCGCAGCCGATCGCACTCCGCGGCGAGGGCCTTCCGCGCGCGTCGTTCCATCGTCGTGGCGGCGGCCGCGTACACCAGCACGCTCGCCACCGCGTATACCGAGATTCGCTTAGTCCGCATCAGAACGCCCCGTACCCCTATCTCTTCTTTAGACATATACGACAAGAAGGGTTATGGGGTTGCAGGGACGCAGTTTTTACCTAATATCCGACATATGGGAAGGAGAAGGTCCGATTCATGCGCTCAAGAGTGAGCCCGGCTCGCATCGGCGCCATAACGTAGCCCGTCGACGAGCAGCCCGACCATGCGCCGGCTGAAGGCCGCCCCCTCGCCCGCCACAGGCAGGCACAGGTTGGCGACGGCGTAGAGGAGCTCCTCCGGGCTGACGTCGGCGCGGATCTCGCCGCTCGCCGCCGCGGCGTCGAGCAGAGATCCGAGTGCGGGTCCGAGACGCCCCTGGAAGTAGCCGGGCAGGGCGTCGAACGCCGGATCGCCCGAGTGGAGGGCGGCGGCGAGTCCTCGCTTGGTCGCGACGAACTCGGTGTACCGATGGAGCCAGCGGGCGAGCGCCTCTCCCGGGTCGTGCTCCTCCATCAGCACCGGGGCCGCCTCGGCACAGGCGTCCACCTCTCGCTGGAACACGGCCTTGACCAGGTCGGAGCGCTGCGGGAAGTGCCGGTACAGCGTGCCGACTCCGACGCCGGCCAGATCGGCGATCTCCTTCGCG
Organism: Microbispora sp. H10885; assembly: GCF_014161415.1. Classification (NCBI taxonomy): domain Bacteria; kingdom Bacillati; phylum Actinomycetota; class Actinomycetes; order Streptosporangiales; family Streptosporangiaceae; genus Microbispora; species Microbispora sp. H10885. Next base: position 242,021 of record NZ_JABBWY010000006.1, read on the forward strand.
GGCGCGTCCACGCCCGAGGTGGCGAAGACGGCTTTCGCCGCCGTGAGCAGGGCGTCGATGTTGCGTTGCGCGTCGGCCCGCAGCCGGCGCGGCGCGCGCCCGGGCGCGCCGGTGCCCGTGGGACCGCCCGTGGGACCGCCCGTGGAACCGCCTGCGGTGCCGTCCGTGATGCCGTGTGTGCTGCCGGCTCCGGCCGGCGCCGTGTTCTCCGCCACGCCCCTCCTCCGCTTGCATAACCGGAAAGCCATTCCGTATAGTCGTTTCCGGAAAGCCGTTCCGCTTCGATTCAGGATACGGCACGCCCTGGCGTCCTCCGCCTCGGGCTTCACATCCCCGGCCTGCAGCCCCGGCCCGCACAGCCGGCGGCCGCCGCCCGGCCTCCGCCACCCACTCGTCATCACGGGAGATCGCATGCGTTACCGACCCCTGGGCCGCACCGGCATCAAGGTCAGCCCCTTCGCCCTCGGGGCGATGATGTTCGCCACGTCCTTCGGCAATCCCGACCCCGACGACTCGATCCGCATCATCCACAAGGCGCTGGACGCGGGGATCAACTTCATCGACACCGCCGACGTCTACGGCGACTCCGAAGAGGTCGTGGGCAGAGCGCTCCAGGGACGTCGCGACCACGTCGTCCTGGCGACCAAGATGAGCCGCCCGATGGGCGACGATCCCAACCAGCAGGGCGCCTCGCGGCGCTGGATCATGATCGCGGTCGAGAACTCGCTGCGCCGGCTGCGGACGGACCACATCGACCTCTTCCAGATCCACCGGCCGGACCCCGACACCGACATCGAGGAAACCCTCTCCGCGCTCACCGACCTGATCCGCAGCGGGAAGGTCCGTGCGATCGGATCGTCCACGATGCCCGCCTCCGACATCGTCGAAGCGCAGTGGGTCGCCGAGCGGCGCGGCCTCGAACGGTTCCACACCGAGCAGCCGCCCTACTCGATCCTCAACCGCGCCATCGAGACCGAGGTGCTGCCGGTCGCGCAACGCCACGGGATGGGCACGCTGGTGTGGAGCCCGCTCGCGCAGGGACTGCTCACCGGCCGCGTCCGCAGGGGGCAGCACAACGACCTGCGCCGCGCGAGCCTCTTCCGGCACCTCAACGACGAGCGCCGGCTCGACGCCGTCGAACGGCTCATCCCGATCGCCGAGAAGGCGGGCCTGCCGATGACCCACCTCGCGATGGCGTTCGCGATCGCCCATCCCGGCGTGACCAGCGCGATCATCGGGCCGCGCACGATGGAGCACTTCGACGACCTGCTTGCGGGCGTCGACGTCACGCTCACCGACGAGATCCTCGACCAGATCGACGAGATCGTCCCGCCCGGCACCGACGTCGGCACGCTCGACCAGGCCTACCTTCCCCCGGCTCTCCTGCGCCCGGAGCTCCGGCGCCGGCCGGTCACCGAACGCGCCGCCGCCTGACCAACGACCCTCGCGGCCGGTCCCACTCCGCACCGGCCGGAAAACCGCGACGAACCTCTTGGAAGAAGGACCTGTGAGCGCGCCGTTCACCGAAGCCGCCGGTATTCCCGTCGGCGATCCCACTCCTGTCATGACCTTCAGCCCTGTCGTGCTGCCGGTCCCGGGCCGGACCGTCGATCTGCGGATCAAGGTCTCCGCACCCGCCAGTGGGAGCGACCTGCCCGTGATCCTCCTGTCGCACGGCCACGGGCCGTCGAACTTCGTGTCCTCCCTGCACGGCTACGGGCCCCTCGCGGACTTCTGGGCCGCTCACGGTTTCGTCGTGATCCAGCCCACCCACCTGGACTCGATGACGCTGGGTCTGCGTGAGTCGGACGACCCGGAGGCGCCGTCGTACTGGCGGTCCCGGGCCGAGGACATGCGCCACATCCTGGATCACCTCGATCAGATCGAGGCCGCCGTACCGGGACTCGGGGGACGCCTGGACCACAGCCGGATCGCCGCGGCCGGGCACTCGATGGGCGGGCACACGGTAGGCCTGCTGTGTGGCCAGGGGGTCGCCGATCCGTCCGGCGGGACGCCGGTGGACCTCTCCGACCCCCGCGTCAAGGCGGGGGTGCTCATGGCCCCTCCTGGCGGAGGCGAGGGCCTCGCCGCGTTCGCGGCCGAGCACTATCCGGTTCTGCGGACCACCGGCTTCACCGCGATGACCACGCCCGCCCTCGTCGTCGTCGGCGAGAACGACCGGAACCCGGCGTTCTCCGATCGCGAGGACTGGCGCGCCGACGCGTACCACCTGAGCCCCGGCCCCAAGAGCCTGCTGACGCTGTTCGGGGCAGAGCACGGCCTCGGCGGCGTCGGCATGTACGACGCGGCGGAGACGACCGACGAGAACCCCGAGCGCGTCGCCGCGCTGCGGGCGCTCGTCTGGGCCTATCTCCGCACCACGCTCTATCCCGGCGACTCCGCCTGGAGCGACGCAATCGCCGCGCTGAACGGCATGCCCGATCCGCTGGGCACGGTCGAGTCGAAGTGAACCGGTCACCTGGTCCTGGCGGCTCCGCGCGGGCCCGCCCGCCGTACGGGCCGCCGGGGCCGGGCGGCGGGCTCGGGCAGCGGGCCTGGGCAGCGGCGTGAAGCAGCGGCGTAGGGCAAGGGGCAGGAGCGCCCCGGCTGACGCGGCGAATCGCCGTCACGCGGGTAATTTCGCGTTCTCAGCTTCCCCAAGACGCATGTCGGGCCCCAATAGTGCGGGTACGGAACTTATGCCACATCTGTTCGCTTAGCACCGGATTTGATAGGGGGTTCTCCGGTGGCTCCTCTCCGCACGGAAGCTCTCCGATCCGAACCGGTCCCGCCGGTCCTGCGCCTCGGCCTGGCCGCGCTGCTGGCCGCCGCGGCGGCCGCGGTCACCCTCGCGGTGCCGCCACCGGCGGACGCCGCCACGGCGCACCGCCACCGGCCGCGCGCGGCCGCGGCCAAACACGGCCACAGCGTACGGCAGGTGGCCCGGGGCTCCCGGACCCACGTGAGGGCCTACCGGTCCGGCAATGGCCGGTACAACCAGAACCTCCTCGGCGTCTACACGCCGTCCTTCCTGGGCGGCCCGCAGCAGAGCACCGTCACCAACGCCGGGCAGAACAACGTGCAGAACGCCTACGGCGGCGGCGACGTCTGCCAGTTCATGCGGTGACCACGACGGCGGCCGGTGGCCGCCCCACCGGCTCCGCCGGTCAGATCCGGTGCCTGCGCCACCGCTGGTCGGCGTCCGCCCAGGCCGCGTCCCACTCCCGGTAACGGGCGCGGTCCAGCCGCCGCCGCGTCAGGACGAGACAGGCGGCGGCGAGTGCGACCGCGGCCGCCATGACGCCGGAGGCGGCGAGCCCCGCCCTGGCGGTCATCTCGGCCCGATGCGGCGGCGGCGTGACCGGCCTGCCCTGACCGTCGATCCACAGCCGGGCCCGGGGCCCGTCCCGCAGCAGGAGGGCCGCCGGCACCATGCCTTCGCGGACCCCGCCGTCCGGCAGCGTCCAGCGCGCCGCGGTCGCCCCCAGCAGGACATGCGCGTCGGCCGCGCTCGCGGTGGCCTCGCCCGTAAGCGTCGCCTCGACCAGGTGCCGCGCCCCCGGCCCCGCCGCGGGCCCGCCGCCGTACGCCGCGCGGGCGGCCAGCGCGGCCGGCCACACCGCCAGGAGGACGGCGACCAGCGCGGCCGCCACGAACCCCGCCTCGACCCGGTCCGACCGGCGGCGCAACGGGTTGCGGTCGGGCCGGTAACGACGCAGCCCCGCAACGACCCAGACGGCGATCGATCTCATGGCACACCTCCCAGGCATGGTTCTCGCGCCACCGTCGGCTCCCAGGAGAGTGCCCCCCGGAGCGTCCCCAGAGCGAGCCTGAGGGCCGCTGCCGGGAGTCCGGCGAGACCAGACGGCGTGGGCGGGATCTCGGGCGGGCCGGCGGTCCGTGTCCACTGCCCACGGCTCCGCCTTCCACGCACACGCGAGCCACCCGGAAGCGAGGAGATCCCGGCCCGCGAACCAGGAGTGCCGCTGACGCGGACCGGAGGGAGAAGGAAGCGACTCGCGTCGCGGGGCGCACCCGGGTGAGCCGGATCGGTGCACCAGGTCTCAGCAGGGCGTCAGCTCGCCGGCGTGCCGGCGTGCCGGCGTGCCGGACGGTCGAGCGGCCTGTGCGGCCTGCCGGCGAGCCTCGGCGCTCGGCGCTCGGCGCTCGGCGCTCGGCGCTCGGCGCTCGGCGCTCGGCGCTCGGCGGAGCTTACTCCAGGACGTCGGAAGGGGTGCGCCGGACGCTTTCGCTCTCGTCGAGGACGAACCCCATCCTCATGATCATCTGGGGCGCCTCGCCCGAGCACAGGTGCCTGCGGATGAACTCGCGCAGCTCGCACATCTCCAGCGCCTGGGTGTGGAAGGCGGCGCTCACCCCGTACGCGGAGGCGTGCAGCAGCATCCGCTGCAACCCCTCCCCCGCGATCAGCCAGTCCTCCCGGGCGTCGCCCGGCGTGCAGAGCAGCGCCACGAGGCCGGTCGAGGTGGAGACCCGCTCCTCGGGAGCCGCCCCCCACTCGTGACCCCTGCTGTAGTCGCGGGACGCGAAGTGCTGCGGGTAGGTCCGCCGGGGATCGGTCGGGTAGCCCGCCACCGGCACGCCGTCGCGCCGCGCACTGCCCGGAGGCCGGGCCCAGCGCATGAGTTCGAGCACGAACTGCCGGTCCTGCGCCTGCACGTCCTGGGCGGCCCCGGTGAGCGCGGCGAGCACCCGTGCCGGAGCGTCCGACCTGACGGGCGCGAGGTGCGCTCCCTCGGCCGCGGCCTCCCGTACGAGCGCGTCGGTCAGGGGGTCGGGCATGGGCAGCGCGGTGAACCCGGCCCGATGGGTGCGGCGGCGCTGGACCTCCCCGTACAGCAGGCGGGTGTGCTCGCCCGGCTCGCGACCCGGCCGCACCCGCACCGTGGCCAGCAGCATCGGACCCTCCGGATTGGGCAGCCGGCGCACCTCGGGCTCGTACCCGAGCGCCATCAGCGTGATCCGCACGTTGAACAGCGCGGCGCCGCAGCTGATGGTCATCTGCCGGCCGGTGGGATCGGAGACGCGCAGCCTCCGGTCCGGGTCGGCGCGCAGGCTGATCTCGTCGCCGGAGACGGCGAACGTCCAGGGCTGGGTGTTGTGGATCGAGGGCGCCCACAGGGCGGCCTCCACGGCCTCCCGCGCCGCCTGCGCGATCCCCTCAGATGTCCGAGTGTTCACGATCTTTCCCTCTCACAGGGCGCGTACCGCCCGGCCTCGAAGCGCCGCGGCGTGCCGCCGCGCGCCGCGCTACAGCAGCGGCGGCGCGATGAGCAGGTCGTCGACGAGGAAGGCGAGGTCGTCGGCGTCGACCTCGACGACGCCCTCGACCCGGCGGACGGCGTGCAGCAGCGGCTTGACGGCCGATCTGCGGGGCACCTGCCCCTTGATCGTCACCACTCCGCCGGCGACGTTGACGTCGAGGTCGCCGAAGTCGAGATCCATCCGGTCGACGACCCGCTCGATCTCGGCCCGGATCTCCGCCGCCGGCCGCGCGAAGACGCGCAGCAGGTCGCCCTGGTGCACGGTGCCCACGATGCGGCCGCTCACCGCGTCGATCACCGGGAGTTGCTTCACGCGGTTGCGGTGCATCAGCCGGGCCGCGTCGCGCACGGGGGTGCCGCCGGTCACCGTGATCGCCGGGCGCGACATGATCTGCCCGGCGTTCGCGCCCGCCGCCTTGCGCTGCTCCACGCGTCGGCGCGGACCACTGAAGACGCGCTCGCCCAGGTCGATCTCCTTCAGCAGCATGTCGTCCTCGGAGACCACCCCGACCGGGCGCCGGTCGGCGTCGATGACGGTGACCGCGCCCACTCCGAACCGCCGCATGGTGGCGACGAGGTCCGCGAACGACGCGTCCATCCGCACCGCGATGGCCACCCTGCCCATGACATCCTTCACCTTCGCCGTCATGACGACGCCTCCCGTCTCTCCATGCCAGCGTGCCCCGCCCGCGTTCCCGCGGGTGAGCGGTGAAGGTCCCGAGTGGACGGGACTTTCGGCCACCGATCCGCGGCTCCGGGGCGGGCGCGTCGGCGGCTGGACGGATGGCCGGACGGGCGGCCGGACGGGCGGCGGGGTGGTGGCGAAGGGCCCGGCCGGGAGGGTCGTCGGTCCCTTCGCGCCCGGTCCGCGGCGCGATGCGATGGGAGATGTAGGGACCCGTCCGGAAGGAGCCGGTCATGCACATGAAGGTGCGGGACGTCATGACGAGTGAGGTCGCGTCCGTCAACGGCAGCACGCCGTTCCGCGACGTGGCCGAGATCATGATCGCCCATGGAGTCAGCGCGGTGCCCGTCGTGGACGGCGAGGGGCACGTCATCGGCCTGGTCTCCGAGGCCGACCTGCTGCGCAAGGAGGAGTTCCGCGAGCAGTTCTACCGCGAGGGCTACCGGCCGCCCCTGCGCGCCCGTCTCCGCGAGGCCGTGGGCCACGGGACCGTACGGACCCAGGAGCGGGCCCGTGGCGTGACCGCGGCCGAACTCATGTCGGCGCCCGCGGTCACCACCCGGCCGTACACCAGCGTGGTCAGCGCGGCCCGCCTGATGAGCGAGCACGGTGTGAAGCGCCTGCCGGTCGTGGACGACGAGGACGTGCTCGTCGGCATCATCAGCCGCCACGACCTGCTCAAGGTCCTCGCCCGCGGCGACGCCGACATCGCCTGCGAGGTACGCGAGGACATCGTCGGCACCTGCCTGTGGGCCGACCTGTCGGGCGTCGAGGTGTCGGTCGAGAACGGGGTCGTGACCCTCACCGGCGCCGTCGGACGCCGCTCGCACGCACGCGTCCTCACCCGGATGGTCGAGCGGACCAACGGCGTGCTCGGCGTGGCCGACCGCCTCGAATGGAAAGAGGACGACCTCGGCCCCTGGGAAGGGCACTGACGGAGGCCGCCGCCCGGGACGGGGGACGACGAATTTTCCGCCGGATCCCGTGCCGCGGCGGTCACCGTTGACCTGGGCAGACGCGGACGGAGAACGGGTACGGCGGAGACGCGGCCGCCCGTGTTTTTCCACGGGAGTGGTTTTCGCCGGCCGATCGGCGGTAGCGAGAAAAGAGACCGATCAAGCGAGAGACAAGGAGAAGCACGTGATCACCCACGAGCAGATCCCCATGGTGCTCGACCACCCGGTCCACGACTCGAACGGCGACAAGATCGGCGACGTCGCGCACGTCTTCCTGGACGACGCGACCGGCCTGCCGAAGTGGCTCTGCGTGAAGACCGGCCTGCTGCGCACCAAGGAAACCTTCGTTCCCCTCCACGAGGCGAACGTGACGGCCGGCGGGATCGAGGTTCCGTACGACAAGGAGCACGTCAAGAACGCCCCCGACGTCGACCTGGACGAGGGCGGGCACCTGTCCGCCGAGCAGGAGCGCCTGCTCTACCGCCACTACGACATGGGCTGGGACGAGGCCTGGGAACGCGCCAACGAGCCCGGCAGCCTGACCGGCTGGGCCGACAGCGGCGGGCGCCGCGAGCGTGAGCGCCTGGGCCACCCCGGCGAGACCGCGGACCGCGCCGGCGACGGCACGGACTACGCCGGTACGGGGACGGACTACGCGGTGACCCGTCGCGGGGAGCGGTACGGCACCGACGACCCGTCGCTCGGCTCCATGGACCGGCTGGACGCCGAGATCCCCGGCACCCGGCCCGGTGAGCCGCTCGCGCCGCGGGACCCGGCGACCCGCTCCGGCGAGCTCTTCGGCGGCGGCGACACCGGCGTCTCCTCCAGCGAGCCGTACGACATGGACGACCCGGCGACCAGGTCAAAGGAGCGGTTCGAGGGCGGCGACCCCGTGAGCGGCTCCGGGGAACGGTTCGTCGGCGACGCCGAGACCCGCGCCGAGAAGCGCTTCGACGCCGATCCGGACATCCGCGCCGGGCAGCGTTTCGGCACCGACGCGAAGACCCGCGACCGCTACGAGGATCCGGACGCCGAGCGGGACCGCGATCATCGGGGCCCCGGCCTCTGATCCGGCCGCCGATCCCGGCTCCTTGAACGGGCATCCGCCCGTCACCAGCCCCGTTGCCCCGGTGTGCCTCCGCCACCGGGGCAGCGGCGTGCCCGGACCCCCACCGCGTCTGACCCACCGCATCGGACCCACCGTGTCGATTCGTGCCGGGGCTGGGACGGCCCCGGCGAAGCGAGCCAGGGCAGTACGACCGGCCGTCGCCGGGCACTCGCAGGGCTCCCCCGCCGCGTCGGCCCACTGCGTCGGCCAAGGCCGGGGCCGGAACGCGGTGGCGAGGCGTCTTGGGCCGGGGCTCGGGTCAGTGCTAGCGGCCGTCGCCGGGGGCCGGGAAGGGGTCCTCCTCGATCACCTCGCCGCGCACCACCCTGTTGCGGGAGCCTTCCGCGCGACCGGACCGTGCCTGACCGAACCCTGCCTGACCGGACTGTGCCTGACCGGACTGTGCCTGACCGGACCGTGCCCGCTCGGACCCCGCGGGGCCGAATCCCGCCGGGTCGGACTCCACCTGACCGAACAGCGGCGCGTACGGCGAGCGGGCGGCGAGCGACCGCACCCGGCGGCCGAGGAACCACGACAGCCACCGCCGGGCGATCGGCCGGGTGAACGGCAGGATCAGGAAGAACCCGAACACGTCGCTGAGGAAGCCGGGGGTCAGCAGCAGGGTGCCGCCGGCCACGATCATCGCGCCGTCGGCGAGCTCACGGTCGGGCATCCGCCCGGACTCGACGGCGCTGCGCAACGCGGCCCACGCCCGCCGTCCCTCCCGGCGCACCAGCCAGGCTCCGACGAGGCTGTCGGCGATGAGCAGGGCGACCGTCTGCCACCCGCCGATCACGCTGCCCACCCGGATCAGAAACCAGATCTCCAGGACGGGCACCACGAGGAACCCCAGGAACAGCCCGATCCGCACCATTTCTCGCCCCACTCACCCCGGCACCCGTACGTTGCGGTCAACGTCCCCGCGCCCGCCGGGGTTCCTGGGGATCTCCCCCGCGCCTATCGCCGTGGGCGAAACCGCTCCCCCAGGCCGGCGATACCCCAGAGGGCGACGCGCCAGAACGCCTCAAGAATGATCTTACGGCTCATCTTGCTGCTGCCCACCGTGCGCTCGACGAACGTGATCGGCGCCTCGGTCACCCGCAGGCCCTGCCGCACGGTCCGGAGCGTGAGGTCCACCTGGAAGCAGTAGCCCTGCGACTCGACGCCGTCCAGCTCGATCTTCTCCAGGGTGGCCGCGCGGTAGGCGCGGAAGCCCGCCGTGGCGTCGCGGACCGGGATGCCGAGGACCAGCCTGACGTAGGTGTTCGCGCCCCGGGACAGGAACTCGCGCGAGGCCGGCCAGTTGACGGTCTTGCCGCCGGGCACCCAGCGCGAGCCGATGGCCAGGTCGGCGCCGTCGGCCACCGCGTCGAGCAGCTTGTGCAGCTCCTCGGGCTGGTGGGAGCCGTCGGCGTCCATCTCGACCAGCACGTCGTAGCCCTCGGCGAGGCCCCACCGGAACCCGGCGATGTAGGCCGCGCCCAGCCCCTGCTTGCTCGTCCGGTGCAGGACGTGGACGTGGTCGTCCCGCTCCGCCAGCTCGTCGGCGATCCGGCCGGTGCCGTCCGGGCTGTTGTCGTCGGCGACGAGGAGGTGGACGTCGGGCAGCGCCTCTCGCAGCCGCCGCGTGATCAACGGGAGGTTCTCCCGCTCGTTGTAGGTGGGGACGATAACGAGCACCCGCCCTGGGGTCCGCTCCATCAGCTTCTCCTCCGCCCAGAGATGGCCCCAGAGACGGCCGCCACCGTCGCTCCGGCTCCCATGAGTACCAAAACCCACTCCGGTAGCGCACCTACCCTTGCCGCCACCGTCTTCTGCGTCCTGACCGGCACGTCCAGCACGTTCATGCCCGCCACGAGCTCACCGGTCCGCCAGCCGACCCGGCCGTCCGGGCCGACGTACGCGGAGATCCCCGTCGTCGCCGCGGTGACCACCGCGCGGTTGAACTCCACCGCGCGCAGCTGCGACATCGCGAGCTGCTGCGGGGGCAGGTTGGTGAGCGCGTAACTGGCGTTGTTGGTCTGCACCACCAGGGGCGTGCCGCCGGCCAGCACCGCGTCGCGCACCGTGCCGTCGAACGCGACCTCGTAGCACTCCACCGCACCGATCGTGACCGGCCCCATCCGCAGCGCGCCCGGCCGGTCGCCTGCGACGGACTGCCGGCCGACCAGGTTGGCCCGCGACGACAGGGCCAGGAACAGGTCCTTGAACGGGGTGTACTCCCCGAACGGCACCAGCCGCCGCTTGTCGTAGTACGCGCCGGGGCCGGTGACCGGGTCCCAGACCACGCCACGGGTGGCCCGGTTCTCGGCCCCGATCTTGACGACCGCGCCGACCAGGACCGGCACGCCGACGTCCTTGACCGCCGAGTCGATGACCTCCCGGGCGTACGCGCTGTCGTAGGGGTCGATGTCGGTGGAGTTCTCCGGCCAGACCACGATGTCGGGGCGCGGAAGCGTCCCGGCGCGTACGGCCTGCGCCATGCGGTGCGTCTCGTCGGCGTGGTTGCGCAGCACGACGGCGGGTTCGTCGCCGAGGAAGTTCATCCCCCGCCCAGGGACGTTGCCCTGGATGACCCCGATCCGCACAGTCCTGCCCTCGTCGCCGGGCCGGGGCACGATCAGCCCCAGCACTGGTACGGCTATCGCGGCGAGGAACGTTCCGGCAACCACCCGGTCCGCGCGCCATCTCGGCGGACGCCCTCTGACCAGCGCGGCGAGCAGCGCGCCCGTGAAGGCCACGGTGAAAGTTACAAGCGGCGCGCCGCCCAGGGCGGCGAAGCCCGTGTACGGCGACTCGCCCTGGCTGAAGGCCAGCCGCGCCCACGGGAAGCCGCCGACGGGGAACAGTCCCCGGGCCCATTCCTGCACCACCCACAGGCAGGCGACCCACAGCGGCCACAGGCGCAGCCGCATCACGAGCGCGGCCGCGACGGCCAGCGCCGCCCAGAACAGGCTCTCGACGCCCACCAGGGCCAGCCAGGCGTCGTCCCCGATGGGACGGACCCAGGCCAGCGCGGGCAGCAGGAACGCGAGCCCGCCCGCGTACCCGATCCAGGCGGCCCGGCGCGGTCGGGCGCCGCGCAGCGCGAGGGCGAGCAGCGCCACGCCCAGCGGGGCGCAGAACCACCAGCCGAGCGGCGGGAAGGCCAGGTAGAGCAGTACGCCGCCCGCGACGGATGCGGCGAGGCGGGCCGGTGCCTCCGGCACCCGCCACGAGCCCGCGCGGGAGGCGGCCGCCGCCGGCTCCTGCGCCGTCTTCAATGCCACGGAGCGGTCTCTCCTCGCCTCTTCCCAGCACCGGGGCATCTGTCGTGAGCCCGATGACCTGCCGCGAGCCGGTGCCACGCCTGCCCGTACTCACCGAGGTCCAGCGTCGCAGACGACTCCGGAGCCCGCCAAACCGAGCCCCGGCCACTCTACGGCCGCCACAGTGGTGATCTTCGCGAAGAGGAGAGGGGGTAAGGGGTCCCGGGCGCCCTTCGGACCGGTTCCGTCCCGTCGGCGGCGGGCGCGGAGCTCCGTTGTCTACTGGGCGCCCGGGCCCCTCCTGGGTCCAACCCCCCGGCCGGCTGGGGTGCCCCGCCTAGGCGGGACGCGGCTCTACGCCTGGTGTGCTGACGGAGGTATCCCCAGGTCAGGCCCGGGAGCCACGCTCCGTCATCGACGCAGGAGCCGACGGCGCCACAGTACGGCCAACCGGTCAGTCCCGTGCTGGACTGCGCAGCAAACTACCGACCTCAGCGCAGTTGTCAACCACTCCCTGACCAGCGCAGACATCACGTTTCCGCAGGTGGGAAGGGGGCCTGGATCAGCGCCGTCCCAGTCCCTCCAGAACCTGCGGCAGCTCACCCCTGTGGACGACGCCAAGACGGCTCGTGGCACGGGTGAGGGCCACGTAGAGGTCGCTCGGCCCGCGGGACGACTCACGCAGGATGAGCCCCGGCTCGACCACGATCACCGCGTCGAACTCCAGCCCCTTGGCCTCGGCGACCGGCAGCACCGCGACCGGCGCGTCCAGCGCGGCAGGGCCCGTGCCGACGGCGGCGCCCGGCACCGCCGAGCGGACGATCTCCCCGATCTCCGCCGCCATGCCCGCCGGGACGATCACCACGACCCGGCCCTCCTCGACCACCTCGGCCGCGGCCAGCGGGCCCGTCTCGGCCAGCGAGGCGACCGGCAGGGCCCACGGCCGCTCCCCGGTCTCCCGCACCGACTCCGGCGCCTTGAGGTCGGGGCCGACGAGCTGGAGCACGCGGGCGGCGACCTCCATCAGCTCGGCCGGGGTGCGGTAGTTGACGGTGAGGCGCTCCTCGCGCCAGCGGCCCGCGACGTACGGGTCGAGGACCCGGCCCCAGCTCGCCGCGCCCGCGGCCGACCCGGTCTGCGCGATGTCCCCGACGATCGTCATCGACCGGCTCGGGCAGCGGCGCATCACCATCCGCCAGGCCATCTCCGACAGCTCCTGCGCCTCGTCCACGATCACGTGGCCGAAGGCCCACGTACGGTCCCGGGCGGCCCGCTCGGCGGTGGTGAGGTAGGGGTCGTCGGCCTGGTGCCGCTCGGCGAAGCGCTCGGCGTCCATCACGTCGGCGAGGCCGGTCAGCTCCAGCACCTCGCGGGCGTAGGCGATGCGCTCCTCGCGCTCCTGCTCGGCCCTGCGCGCCGCGCGCAGCACGCCCTCGTCGATATCGCCGAGCAGCTCGGCGGCCTCGTCGAGCAGCGGCACGTCGGCCTCGCTCCACCAGTTCTCGCCCTGCTTGTCTCCGGCCTTCTCGCCGGGCCCGTCCCCGGGCCTCTCGCCCGTCCTGGGCGGCTCGCGCAGCAGCAGGTCGCACTCCCGGGCGTCCAGCCCCGCCGCGGCCATCCGGCCGCGGTCGGTGAACAGGCCGATCAGCAGCTGCTGGGGCGTGAGGTACGGCCACAGGCGGTTGAGCGCCACCCGCACCGGTTCCTCGGTGCGCAGCTCCTCGCGCAGGTCGGCGAAGTCGGCCTCGTCGAGCGAGCCCCGCCCGAGATGCCGGGCCGCCTGCCGGGTGAGCGCGGTCAGCAGGTGCCGGACGAACACGGCCCTCGCCTGGTTGTGCGGGCGGCGCGAGCGGCCGGCCTTCGAGCGGGCCGCCTCCAGCGTCTGCCGGTCGAGGGTGAGGGTGAACTTGTCGAGCCTGATCTCCACGGGCGTGCGCGGCATCCGCTGGCGCTCCCGCACGGCCCGCTCGATCACGCGGGCCATCGCGCCCCGGCCCTTGACCGCGGCGGCCTCGGCGGGCTCCCGCCTGCCCGGGGTGACACCCGGGTACAGCTCGCCGACCGTGGACAGCAGCACGTCGGTCTCGCCGAGGGACGGCAGCACCTGCTCGATGTAGCGCAGGAACGTGAGGTTGGGCCCGAGGATCAGCACGCCGCGGCGTTCCAGGCGCTCCCGGTAGGTGTAGAGGAGGTAGGCCGCGCGGTGCAGGGCCACCACGGTCTTGCCGGTGCCCGGCCCGCCCTGGACGACGAGCACGCCGTTCAGGTCACTGCGGATGATCTTGTCCTGCTCGGCCTGGATCGTCGCGACGATGTCGCGCATCCGGCCGGTGCGCTTCTCGCCGAGCGCGGCCAGCAGGGCCGCCTCGCCGTTCAGCGTGGCCCGGTCGGCGTCGCTGATGCGGTCGAGGTCGAGCAGGTCGTCGTCGATCGAGGTGACCGTGCGGCCCCGGCTGTGCAGGTGCCGCCGCCGGGTGACGCCCATCGGGGCGGCCGGGGTGGCCCGGTAGAACGGTTGCGCCACCGGGGCCCGCCAGTCGATGAGCAGCCGGTGCTGGTCGTCGTCCGACAGGCCGATGCGGCCGATGTAGAGCCGCCTCTCGTCGGCCCGGCCCTCATCGGCCCGATCTTCTGCCGCGTGGCTCTCTTCCGCCTCGTTCTCGTTCTCGTTCTCTTCGGCGAGGTCGAGGCGGCCGAAGCACAGGCCGTGCTCCACGGCCCACAGACGGGCGAGGCGCTGGGCGTACATGCCGGCGAACGAGTCGCGCTCCGAACGGTTCTGGTGGGTGCCGGAGGCCCCCTGGGCCAGCACGGCGTCGAGCTGCCCGCGCGTGCGTTCCCGCAGCACGTCGAGGCGCTCGTACAGCGTCGCGACGTACTTCTGCTCCCGGGCCAGCTCGCCCGTCGAAGATGGTGGCATAGGCCGCCAGATTCTACGTGCCGTCCCGCCCTTTTCCATCATCGGGCGCGACGTCGTCCCACTGTGCACCCTGGCGGGCCGTTTGACCGGTTTGGTCGGTCACCCCTCGGCGGCTCCTGCCTCCGGTTCTCTTCCGAGCACCGGGGAGCGGTAGTCGTACGGCGTACTGAGGACGACCGTCGTGCGGGTGCTGACGTTCGCGGAGGCGCGGATCTGCTGGAGCAGTTCCTCCAGGCCGAGCGGAGAGGCGACACGCACCTTGAGGATGTAACTTTCATCCCCCGCGACGCTGTGGCAGGCCTCGATCGCGGTCAGATGGCTGAGCCGCACCGGGGCGTCGTCCGGCGCGGAGGGGTCGTTCGGCTTGATCGAGACGAACGCCGTGAGGGGAAGCCCGATCTCGTCGTAGTCGACGAGCGCGGCGTATCCACGGATCACTCCGCGCTTTTCGAGCCTGCGTACGCGCTGGTGCACGGCGGAGACCGAGAGCCCGGTCTCCTTGGCCAGATCGGTGAAGCTCATCCGGCCGTCCGCCGCCAGCAGCGTGACGATGCGGCGATCTATCTCCTCCACCCCAGCAACGGTAGCGGCGGCGGGACCCGGCCGGGGAATCGCCGCCGGACCCCTTCCGCGATGGAACGATCTCACTCCCGGATGTGCCCCGCCCGCGCCGCCCGGGCCGGTCCTGACCGTCGGGGTGGCGCGGGCGACGCGCTCCAGCGGGACGATCTCGGCGATCACACGACGACGAGCTCCCTGGTGGTGCCGTTCAGCCGCTCGCCCGCCGTCTCGCCGCAGACGACGATGTCCTCGATCCGGGCGCCGTGACGTCCCGGCAGGTAGATTCCGGGCTCGACGGAGAACGCGAACCCCGGCCGCATCTCCTCGGTGTTGCCCGCGACGATGTACGGCTCCTCGTGGGTCTCCAGGCCGATGCCGTGGCCGGTGCGGTGGACGAAGTACTCTCCATACCCCGCCTCGGCGATCACCTCGCGGGCGGCGGCGTCCACGGACTCGCAGGTCACCCCGGGCCGCACGTGGGCGCAGGCGGCCTCCTGGGCGGCTCTGAGCACCTCGTAGTACGCCGCGAAGTCGGCCGGCGGCTCACCGACGCAGTACACCCGGGTGGAGTCGGAGCAGTAGCCGCTCGGCATCGTGCCGCCGATGTCCACGACGACAGGCTCCCCGGGCCGGATCACCCGGTCGGTCAGCTCCGCGTGCGGGCTCGCGCCGTTCGGGCCGGAGCCCACGATCACGAAGTCGACCCGGGCGTGCCCCGCCTCGACGATCGCCTCGGCGATGTCCCTGCCGACCTCGCGCTCGGTGCGGCCCGCCTTGAGCAGCCCGGGGACGAGGGCGTGCACGGCGTCGATGGCCGCCCCGGCCTCCGCCAGCGCCGCCTTCTCGGCGGGCGACTTGCGCATCCGCAACTCACGCAGCACGTCGCCGGCCAGCGTCTGCTCCGCGCCGGGCATCGCCGCGCGGAACCGCAGCGACTGCAGCGCCCACATGCGGTCGGCGAGCCCGACCCGGGCGACCGGGCCCAGGCGGCGGGCCACCTCGGCGAACGGGTCGTCGGTCTCGTCCCAGGCGACGAACTCGACACCGAGCCGGGAGGCGGGCGAGTGCTCCGCGGCGGGCAGTTCGAGGCGCGGCACCATCAGGAACGGCTCGCCGGACGCCGGCACGACGAGACAGGTCAGGCGTTCGAGCGGCATGGCGTCGTACCCGGTGACGTAGCGCAGGTCCGGGCCGGGCGTCAGCAGCAGCGCGTCGAGACCGGCGCGGCCGGCGGCCTCGCGCACGGCGGCCGGGCGGGTCGTGGGATACAGGGCGGAGGCATCCGGAGACGTCGTTGTCACGATGCCCAATCTAACGAGATCCGGACCCCGATGGCGTACACGGGGACCCTTAGCACAGACGCACGCGGGCGGGCCGCGAGAGGCAGCGGCTTATTCCACGCCGTAGAAGAATTCCAATCCTCGGGGTAAGCACTACTGCTACGCTCCGCGTCAGGACGATCACGAATCGTCCGCACGACAGTGCAAGAGCGGCATCGAGAGCGAGACAGATGGTCGGCGTAGTGGGCGGCGCGAAGCCCGCCCTTCCCCCCGCGGACAGCCCGGACGTGACTCCCGTCGCCGCCCCCGTCGGCACCCTTCCCGCCGGAGCGCCCTCGGGCGTCGCCGTGCCCGAGCCGGGACCCGCCGAGTACGGGCCGCCTCCGGCGCTGCTGGAGCCCGTCCCCGAGCGGGTGCCGGAGACGGTCGCGGACGCCGGCGGACGGCGGTGGGCGGAGCTGGTGGTGACCGAGTCCTGGCGGCAGACACAGGAGGCGCGGGAGCGCGCCGCCGAGGAACGGCGCGTCACGCTGGCGCTGCGGGAGGCGATCCTGCCCGAGCCCGGCGCCTCGATCGAGCTGCCGTACGCCCGGATCGCGGTCCGGTACGTCCCGGCCGGCCGGGAGTCGAGCCTCGGGGGCGACTGGTACGACGCGGCCCCGCTCCCGGACGGCCGCATGTTCCTCGCCGTCGGCGACGTGTCGGGGCACGGCCTGCCCGCGATCGCGGAGATGGCGCAGCTGCGGCACGCCCTGCTCGGCCTGAGCATGACCGGGGCCTCCCCCGGCATGCTGCTGTCGTGGCTGAACGCCCTGGTGCTCACGCGCCTGGACGACACGACCGCGACCGCGGTGTGCGGCCACTTCGACCCGGCGTCCCGCCTTTTCACGTGGGCACAGGCGGGGCATCCCGCCCCGATCCTGGTGCGCCGCGGGGGCGTGCGCCAGCTCGGGGCGCCCAGGGGAGTCGTGCTCGGGGCGACGTCGAGCCTGCCGTACGGGGTGGCCGACGTCCGCCTCGAGCCCGGCGACCTGCTGCTGATGTTCACCGACGGCCTCGTGGAGCGACGCTCGCGTGACATCGGGGCCGGGGTGTCGCTCGTCATGCGGGCGGCCGCCTCGACCGGCGCGACCGGGGCCGACCTGGACGCGAGCCTCGACCGCCTGCTGGAGGCGATCGGCGGCCCCAACCCCGAGGACGACACCTGCCTGCTGGCGGTGGCGGTGACCGGAGACGGCCCGCGCACGGCCTGACAGGCGTGACAATGGTCGGGTGCTGATGCTTCTCGACACCCCGTCGCTGTACTTCCGTGCCTTCTACGGGGTTCCGGACTCGGTGACCTCGCCGGACGGCATGCCGGTGAACGCGGTGCGCGGGCTCCTCGACATGATCGCCACCCTGGTCCGGCAGCACTCGCCCCGGGAGATCGTCGCGTGCATGGACGCCGACTGGCGTCCCGCGTTCCGGGTGGCGGCGATCCCGTCGTACAAGGCCCACCGGGTGGCGAGCGGCGACCAGGAGGAGGTGCCGGACACGCTGGCCCCGCAGGTGCCGGTCATCGAGGAGGTCCTGGACGCGCTCGGGATCGCCCGCGTCGGGGTCGACGGCTACGAGGCCGACGACGTCATCGGCACGTACGCGACCGCCGCCGGCACGGCCGTGGACATCGTCACCGGCGACCGGGACCTGTTCCAGCTCGTGGACGACGACAAGCCGTGCCGGGCCCTTTACACAGTAAGGGGAATTCGGAACCTGCAGGTCGTCGACGAGGCCTTCGTCCGGGAGAAGTACGGCATCCCCGGCCGGGCGTACGCCGACTTCGCGACGCTGCGCGGCGACCCGAGCGACGGCCTGCCCGGCGTCCCCGGCGTCGGCGAGAAGACGGCCGCCGCGCTCATCACCCGCTTCGGCTCCCTCCCCGCCCTGCTCGCCGCGCTGGACGAGGGCGGCGCCGACGGCTTCCCGGCGGGCGCGCGGGCCAGGCTCGCCGCCGCCCGTGACTACCTGGAGGTCGCCCCCGCCGTGGTCAGGGTGGCCCACGACGTGCCGCTGCCGGACGTCGACGTCAGCCTCCCCGCCGCGCCCCGCGACCCCGAGAGGCTGGTCGCGCTGGCGCAGAAGTACGGCCTGGACAGCCCGCTCAACCGCCTGCTCGCCACCCTGGGGTAGGCGCGGCGCCGGCAGGTCACTCGGCCTGGCAGGAATCGGTACACGCCGGTAGGGTCCGATCCCGTGGGGCGCGTGAGGACCAATTCCGGGCCGGCCGACGAGCTGCTCATCAAGCTGGACCGCGACGCCGGGGTGCCCCTGCACCGGCAGATCGAGACGTCCATCCGCGCCCGCATCCGGGCCGGCCTGATGCGAGCGGGCGCGTCGCTGCCGCCCACCCGCACCCTCGCGACAGGTCTCGGAGTGTCCCGCGGGGTCGTGGTGGAGGCCTATCAGCAGCTCGTCGCCGAGGGTTACCTCGTCAGCCGGTCGGGCGGTTACACCCAGGTCGCCGCGTCGATGCCGCCGACCGGCGCGGCCTCCGCGGCCCCCGCGACTTCTGCGGCTTCGACGGCGCGGCCGGCCGCGCGTAGTGCCGGCCTCGGTGCCGGCTGCAGGGTCGACTTCGGGTACGGGCGCACCGACGTCTCACAGTTCCCGCGGGCCGCATGGCTGCGCTCGGTCCGGACCGTGCTCACCACCACGCCCAACGACCGGTTCGCCTACCTCGACGGGCGTGGCGTGCCGGAACTGCACGAGACCCTGTGCGACTACCTCAACCGGGTGCGCGGCACAGCGGCCGTCCCCGGCAACATGGTCATCTGCAGCGGCTACGGGCAGGGCATCTCGCTGCTGATCCAGGTGCTCGTCCAGCACGGCGCCAGGCGGATCGCCCTGGAAGACCCGTCGTCCAACGACGACGCCCGGGTGCTGGCCGGCGCCGCCGGTCTGGACGTGGTCGGCATCCCGGTGGGGCCGGACGGCGTTCAGGTCGACGCGCTCCACCGAGCCGACGCCGATGCGGTCGTGCTCACGCCGTCGCACCAGTGGCCCACCGGAGGAGTGCTGTCGGCCGCGGCGCGGGCCGAGGTGATCCGCTGGGCGGAACGCCGCGGCGCGATCGTGGTCGAGGACGACTACGACGCGGAGTACCGCTACGACCGGTCGCCGGTGGGCGCCATGCAGGGCCTGGCGCCCGATCACGTCGTCTACTGCGGTACGGCCAGCAAGACGCTCGCGCCGGGGTTGCGGCTCGGCTGGCTGGTGGTGCCTCCCCATCTGGTCGCCGACGTCGCCGCGGCGAAGGTGCTCGCCGACCGCGGATCGCCGGTCATCGACCAGTTGACGTTCGCCGACTTCCTCGCCCGCGGCGAGTTCGACCGCCACCTGCGCCGGATGCGTCCGGTGTACCGCCGCCGCCGCGACGCGCTGCTGGGCGCCCTGCGCACCCACCTGCCCGATCTGGAACCGGCCGGAATCGCCGCCGGGCAGCACGTGGTCGCCTGGCTCCCGCCCGGCCTCGACGAGGCGGCGGTGGTGACGGCCGCCGCCCGGCACGGGCTCGCCATCCACGGCGTCGGCCCCTACCGGATCGCCGGCACCGGACCGGGTGGCCTCATCTTCGGCTACGCCACCCTCGGAGAGGCCGCCATCGCCGAGGGGGTCGCGCTGCTGGCGACGGCCATCCGGGACGTACGGGAACCCTGATCCCGCGTAAGCGCTGCGCGTCAGGATGCCGGGCGGATGTTCTGGTTCAGATGGAACACGTTGGCCGGGTCGTACGCGGTCTTCACCGCGGTCAGCCGGGCCAGCTTCGCGGCCGGATACGCCCGCCGCACGCCGTGCTGCCCATCGGCCAGCTCGTCGGCCGTCAACGAGTTGACGTACACCCCGCTCGCGTACGGCTCGAGCGACGCGCCGGCGGCGCGGGCGGCACCCATCCTGGCGTCGTCCTCGGCCGGGTCGCTCCAGCGGCAGCCGGCCCCGAACTCGAACATCGTGCCACGGTGACCGAACGCCGTGTCCGATTCCGGAACGTCGGCGATCGCGCCGCCGTGCGCCTGCAGGCCGACGCCCGGCAGGTCCGGGCTCGCGCTCAGGTCGGCGGCGCCGCGCAGCAGGAACGCCTCGATCGCCGCGGTGGGAAAGCTCCGCAGGTAGTGCGCCTTGGAATAGCGGCGGTAGGCGTGACCGCCGGTGGAGTCGTCACGCCGCTGGAGTTCGAGGTACGACGGTGTGGTGACCCGAGTGGCGACGGGACGTCCGAGCGCCCGCATCGCGGGGAGCAGCCGGCGGCCCTCGGCCGGGTCGCCGACCCACACGAACCCCAGCGTGGCGATCGGGCCGGCGGGACCGCTGCCGACATCGGCGGTGAACGTCGCCTGCCGGGGCGCGACGGCGTTCAGGTCGCGCCAGCCCTCGATGACCGGGACGGCGTCCTCGGCGCGGAAGTCGAACTCGGCGACCAGCGTCCGCGTGCCGACGCGATGCAACTGGAACTCGAACTCGGTGACGACGCCGAAGTTGCCGCCACCGCCGCGCAGGCCCCAGAACAGGTCGGGGTTCTCGCTGCGGCTCGCCGTCACCACGTCCCCCTCGGCGGTGACCATCGTGTAGGAGACGACGTTGTCGCAGGCCAGGCCGTACTGGCGGGCCAGCCAGCCCATGCCGCCGCCGAGCGTGAGCCCGCCGACGCCGGTGTGCGAGACGTTGCCCGCGGTGGTCGCCAGGCCGTACGCCTGGGACGCCCGGTCGAGCGCGCCGAGCAACGCGCCGCCCTGCACCCGGGCCCGGCGACGGACCGGGTCGATCCGCACGCCCCCCATGAGCGTCAGGTCGATCATGAGACCACCGTCGGGCACGGCGAAACCGGCGACGTTGTGGCCGCCGCAGCGCACGCCGATCTCCAGGTCCAGTTCCCGGGCCAGGCGCACGGCGGCGACCACGTCGGAGACGCCCGCCGCGCGGACGATCATGCGTGGACGCCGGTCGACCATGGCGTTCCACACGGTGCGGGCGGTGTCGTAGCCGGCGTCGCCAGGCGTGAGGAGCCGGCCGTCGAAGCGGGTCGCTGTCGTTCTCATGCCACTCAGGCTGACAGGAATCGGTACCCTCGATAAGGTCCGATTCCGCAGGCGTACGGAGGACCAATTCCGACGACGCCCGGCAGGTCGATCGCCGGCGCCGGTCACCGGGCGAGCGCGGTCGGAGTCCGGTCAGCCACCCCCGAAGATCCACGTGCAGGTCTGCGACACTTTGGCCGTCGTCTCAACTCCATATTCTGGATCGCCCTGGAACCACTGGTACTGGTCAGATGCCGCAGCGTTCGTCGGGAAATGCAGATATTTGTTGCTGCTGGTCAGCAGTACCGCGCCGCAGCCGTCCGCGTCGTCCAGGGCTGTAATGGCGCTGGACATCTCCGGATTGATTTTCTGTACGGCCTCGTAGTAACTCGTTCCCGACCGGAACACGGAGATGTAGTGCGTATAACTGCAATGCGCGTAGTATCTGTCGCTCCCGATTTTGCCGCTAGTGCATACGGGTGCATCCGGCGACGTGTTGTTCGTGTACCCGTCGACGAGGGCGTTGGCCGGAGCGGCCGACGTCAGGAGTGCCGCAACCGCCGCGACGAAAACCAGGGCGGAGGCGCGGGTCGTCTTTCTCATGAGCAGAACGTAAGGCGATGGGGATGCGACTTTCTTGCGTGATCCTTGCACGCGGCTTACAGCGACGCGGCCTCGCCGGTTCGCGGCAGCGGCGTAAGCGCGCACGGTGCTCGCAGGGCCGCGGAGGCGTCATCGATGGCGCGTTCACACATCCCGTCCCATGGCGGCCGTGGCTGCGGGGATGTTGACGTAGTCGCGCAGGCGGGTGATCTGCCCGTCGCGCACGGTGAGCACAACGAGGTTGGGAAGCGCGAAGTCGCCGGTGGTCACGCTGGTCCCGAGGGCCTCCTGCTCAACGATGATCGTCTCTGGGTCGCCGGTGTCGTGGATGGCAAGGGTGCGGTAACCCTCGTACTTCAGCCGGTGATCCTTCCACCCGGCGGTTATCCAGTTCACGATCTCGTCCCTGCCCGCGAGCCGGGACGGCAGGCCGGGGAGTGTGAACGGGAACTCGTGGGACGCGTCGAGGGCGTAGACGCGCCTCAGTTCATCGGCGGACTGGCTGATGGCGGCCTGGCGGTAACGCTCCAGAACCTCACGCGGACCGGCCTGTCGCCCACCGAGTGCCGCTCGCCTGGCGGTCACCCTGCGGTAGCCGATCTTCCAGCCGTCGGGCCGGCGCTCGACGATGTCGTCGTAGACGACGCTGCCGGCCGTTCCGTCGGCCTTGATGCCGATTCCTTTGGACTGGACCCGCGCCGAGCGGTCGTCGATCTGAGTGATCACGATGTTGGTGACGTGATGGCCGACCGGGTTGGCGTTGCCCAGCGTGAGCGCGGCCTCACGGATGGCCGCGGTCCCGTGCAACGAGCCGAGGCCGAAGTCGTCCAGGTCATAGGTGACATCCGGGGTCAACAGCTCGCTCGCCTGGTCCAGCCTGCCGGCGTCCGTGAGGTGGCCATGGAGATTGATCAGGTCGGTGATGTCGATGCGGTCCTGCTCCGTCAGCGTCATTGGGGTGGCCCTCCATGCTCTGGCTGATCCGTACCAGTAAAGTGAGGCATGGTCCGGTTCGATGTGATCACGGTAACGGACCATGTCCCCGGTTAGCAAGGAGAGGTGCGCGCATGGTGTCGGCAGGCCACGATCCACGGCCGGCCGCCGGGCGTCCGAGACGTGCGGACGCCCGGCGGAACTACGAGCAGCTGATCGAGCAGGCGAAAATCGCGTTCGCCGAGTTCGGCGTGGACGCCTCACTCGACGAGATCGCTCGGCGGGCAGGGGTGGCCAGCGGGACGCTGTACCGGCATTTCCCCAAGCGGCTGGATCTCATCGAGGCGGTGCTCTCCGAGCAGATAGCCCAGTTGGTCGACCTTGGCCACCGGCTGCTGACGGCCGAGGACGCATTCGACGCGCTGTCCACCTGGATGCGTGCCGTGCTCAGGCATGGCCTGACCTATCGGGGCCTGTCGGCCGCCGTGATGGACTCGGCCCTCAATCACGAGGATGGCCCGGTATCGACCTGGCACGCGCAGCTGTTCGAGGCGGGAGCGGCGTTGCTGGCGAGGGCGCGGCAGACAGGCGTGATCGTCTCCGACGCGAACGACGCGGACGTGATGAGGATGATCGGCGCTATCGCCTGGGCCGCCCAGGACGCCCCCGACAGCTCAGCTCAGGCCGACCGTCTGTTCGCCCTCCTCATGAACGGACTCCGCCAGGGCGGCGTCCACCGATGACCAGGCCGTGCGAGCCGTGGCAGCAGACGCCGGAGAAGCTCACCCGCCTGCGGAGCGGCCGACCGGTCAGGATGTGGGACCGGACCGCGCGGCAGGACCATGGATGATCTGTTCCAGGCAGTCGCGGAACAGATCGTCGACGGTGCGGCCGGGTTGGAAGTACTCGGCCACACCGGCCATCACGGTGGGGTACGCCGCGGCGTACGCGGCCATGTCGAAGCCGTCCAGGGCGTCCGCGTCGGGGCGCCCGGCCTGTTCCTCCAGGACGTAGCCGACGGTGAAGCGCAACACCGTCAACACGATCAGGCGCGCCTGCGGCAGGGGAATGCCCCGCCCGACCAGCGTGCTCATCGCCAGCTCGGAGATGTCGGCCATCTTGAGGGACAGTTGGGAGGCCGCGATGATCCGGGCTCCGTCCGGGTGGGCCAGCAACGCGCGCCGCAGCCGCCCGGCCAGGCCGATCAGCCAGTCCTGCCAGCACTCGTCCGGCGCGGGCGGCGCCGGCTCGGGGAACTGCTGCTCGAGAATCGCCTCGGCGATCGCGGTGACCAGCGCCGCCTTGTTCGAGAAGTGCCAGTAAAGGGTCGGCGACTGTACGCCGAGCCGGGCGGCCAGTTTGCGCGTGGTCACGCCGTCGAGACCCTCGGCATCCAGTAGCGCGACGGCCTCGGTGACGATCCGCTGCTTGTCCAGAGCCAATCCCGGCACCTCCCCTCCGCACCCTATCAGTGGTAGAGTTCCCTATCAGTGATAGAGATTGCGGCGCCAGAGGAGGCGACGATGAGACACCGGCACTCGCTCCGCGACCTGCTGCACTGGGCGACCCATCGCATTCCGGGGATCCCCGCGCACACCGAGCAGCCCACCGGGCACCAGGGCCAGGCCCGCCACGGCCATGGGTGGCGGCACTCGCCCACGCACCACCGTTCGCACCACCGTTCGCACCGCCAAGGGTTCAACCACTCTCCGGCCCGTCCGCCTCGCGTCCTGGCGGCGTGGCAGACGCGGATCGCCCGCTTGTTAGGCCAGGAGCCGGCATGAAGGCAGCGGTGCTCCACGAGGCCGGCGGCATCCCGCGCCACGAGGACTTCCCCGATCCGGTGGCCGGCGACGGCGAAGTGATCATCGACGTCAAGGCGGTCGCCGTGGAGAACGTCGACAAGGCGATCGCGGCCGGGACGCACTACGCCAGCGAGAAGTACATCGGCCGGTTTCCGGCGATCCCCGGCTTCGACGGCATCGGCGCCCTCCCGGACGGCACGCTCGTCGGGTTCGGCGGCATCCGCCCGCCCTACGGCGCGCTCGCCCAGAAGGCCGTGGTGTCCCAGGGCTCCTACGTGCGGATCCCCGACGGCATCGACCCGGCGGTGGTGGCCGTGATGGCCTCGGCCGTCACGGCGATGTCGATGAGAACGGCCGCCGGGTTCGTTCCCGGGGAGACGGTGCTGGTGCAGGGCGCCACCGGGGTGGCCGGGCGGCTCGCGGTCAAGGTGGCCCGGCTGCTGGGCGCCGGCCGGATCGTCGCCACCGGCCGGGACGACGACCAGTTGCGGGAGGTGCAGGCCATCGGAGCCGACACGGTGATCAATACCGCGGTCTCCGACGAGGCTCTGGCGCAGGCGTACCTCGACGCCAGGGGGGACGGCTACGACGTCGTCATCGACTACCTGTGGGGCAGGCCCAGCGAGATCCTGTTGCGCGCACTGGTGCCGCGGTCGTTCGCCTTCGCCAAGCCGACCCGGGTGGTCCAGATCGGGGAGTCGGCCGGAGCCGAGCTCGCCCTCGCCGGGTCGAGCCTGCGCACCTCCGGCGTGGAGATCTACGGCGCGGCCAAGGGGCTCGACCCGCAGACCATGGACGAGGCGTACCAGCAGATCGTGACGTGGACGCGGGCCGGCGAGCTCACCTTCGACGTGGAGAAGGTCCCGCTGAGCGACATCGAGACCGCCTGGCAGCGAACCGACCTCAAAGGCAGGCGCCTCGTCGTGATCCCATGACCGGCCGTATCGCGGGGCGCGATCGGTGACGACAGCGCGCCCGTGCGGCGGGCCGGCCGCGGCGACGGCATCCGCATGACCCCCGAGGCGATCGACCTGGTCGTCAAAAATGCCGCCTGAGTCGCCGACCACCCACACTCAAACCGCTACTCCGTCCACGACCTGTGTGCCGGCGGAGCCACAGACGCCGCCGACGCGACCATGTCCGGCATCTGCCGAGCCGGACAACCTCCGACACCTGCGCAAACTTGTAGAAATTACTCAGCGATTTCCGGCATAGCGCAACGAATTCTTTCCCGCATCACTCTCAGACACTCCGTGGGATCCGAATCATAGAGGATGCAATTGGCACGCCAGGAATGGAGTTCATTCTCAATCTCACGGAGAGACCGAATGTAATCCCCCTCTCCTCCATGGCGCACCAAAGCGGGATTCGCGGAATTCCTTACCAGATCGAATCCGTGCAGCCGCTGAATCGCATTGCGGATCATGAGATCCCGAATCCTATGATCCTGGTCCGTGACCCAGAGGTCTGCCCAATCATGCGCCTGACTCCTGGATATTGCACCTGCGATCAAGGCCAGCCAACGGTCCTCAACATCTCTGCGGCTGGGACTTGGCGTTGCCTCGTCAGACTCTTTTGTCATGACCCCTTCCCTATTGCCGACGACTATCCTCAAGTCTACTTCCAATCGCACTATCCGAAATTCTCTCGATAACCGTTGTGGGATTCAGCGTCCCGCCCGCTCCCCCGGACCCCTGCCAGGTCGCACCCTGCTACACCTACCTGTATGAGCGGTCGTCGGCGGGCCAGCCGCGCGAGGCCTACCGGGTATCGGTGACCGTCGTGGGGGACAGGACCGGCTCCCGCAGCACCCAGGTCCGCCGGCATCCGTGGGGTGATCTTCGCAGGTCGTTTACGGCCTGATATGTCCGGGCTCGGGTAGGTTGATCGCGTGCCGTACACGACGATCCGCCTCCGGGACACCGCGAACGGCCTCCGGGACGGGTTCGCCCGCATCCGCGGTGACTTCCACCTCCCGGACGGCTTTCCCGAGCCCGTGCAGGAGGAGGCCGAACAGGTCGCGAAGGCTCCGGCCGTACCCGCCGAGGACCACACCGGCCTGCCGCTGGTCACGATCGACCCGCCCGGCTCGATGGACCTCGACCAGGCGCTGTGCATCGAGCGGCGCGGGCCGGGCTACCGCGTCTGGTACGCGATCGCCGACGTCGGGGCGTTCGTCCGGCCGAAGGGGGCGATCGACGGCGAGGCGCGGAGCCGCGGCGAGACCGTCTACATGGCCGACGGCCGGGTGCCGCTGCATCCCCCGGTCCTGTCGGAGGGCGCGGCCAGCCTGCTCCCCGGGCAGACCCGTCCCGCCGTGCTGTGGCGGCTCGACCTCGACGCGGCCGGCGAGATCGAGGCCGTCGACCTGCGCAGGGCGCTGGTCCGCAGCCGCGATCGGCTCGACTACGAGACGGTCCAGGCCGCCGTGGACGCCGGGCGGGCGGAGGGCACGCTCGCCCTGCTCGCCGAGGTGGGGCCGCTGCGGCTGGAACGGGAGTGGGTCAGGAGCGGGCTGTCGCTGCCGACGCCCGACCAGGAGGTGGTGGCCGACGGCGCCGGCGGCTACCGGCTGGAGTTCCGCGGCAACCAGCCCTGCGAGGCGTGGAACGCGCAGATCTCCCTGCTCACCGGGATCGCCGCCGCCCGGATCATGCTGGAGGCGGGCGTCGGCGTGCTGCGGGTGCTCCCCCAGGCCGGCCCCGAGGACGTCGCCAAGGTCCGCCGGGTGGCCGCCGCGCTCGGGGTGCCCTGGCCGGACGGCGCGACGTACGCCGACGTCGTGCACGGCCTCGATCCTGCCCTCCCCGGCCACGCCGCGTTCCTGCACGAGTCGACCGTGCTGCTGCGTGGCGCGGCCTATACCGCCTTCGACGGCAGCCCGCCCGAGCAGTCGCTGCACGCCGCCGTCGGCGCGCCGTACGCGCACGTGACCGCGCCGCTGCGGCGGCTGGTCGACCGGTACGGCACGGAGGTCTGCCTGGCGGCGACGGCGGGCCGGCCGGTCCCCGAGGATGTCGCGCGGGCGCTGCCCGACCTGCCCGGGCGGATGGCCGAGGGCGGCAGACGGGCCGCGGCGGTCGAGCGGGCCTGCGTCGACCTCGTCGAGGCGGCCGTGCTGCGACCCCGGATCGGCCAGGTCTTCGAGGCGGTCGTCATCGACGTCGCCGACGGCAAACCGGGCGGGCAGGTGCAGGTGGCCGACCCGGCCGTCATCGCGCGCTGTGACGGCGACCGGCTTCCGCTCGGCGAGCGCATCCCCGTACGGCTCACCCGCGCCGACCCCGCCACCCGAGAGGTCCGTTTCACCGTTGCCTGACCGGAGGCGGGCGTAATCCGGCGATTCGCCGCCTGCGAGGGGCGGCCGTCGTTATCCTGCCGACGCAGGCCACCGGCGGAGGGCACATGACGACGGACGGCTCCGCGCCCGAAGCGGGCCGCGGCCCCCGCCCCTGGGGCGAATACGCGCTCATGGTCGCCGGTCTCGCGGTCCTGTGGGGCGTCACCCAGTGGCTGAAGGAGAACTGCGAGCCGCCGGACACCGTGTGGGCCTCCGGGATCGTCGCCACCGCGCGGTTCTTCGCCGCCGATCCCCTGCGGGCTCTCGGGTACGCGGCCGAGGGCCTCCGGATGACCGCCGCGCCGGCCCTGCTGTACCTCTGCCAGGACCTGCGGGCCAGCCGGCCGCTGCGGCAGTACCTCGCGCTGTCCCTGACGCTGCTCGGCCTGGCGCTGCTCACCGCGGTGTGCGGCGTGCTGATCCAGCCGGCCTCCACCTTCTCCTACCTGTTCACGGGCCTGTTGCTCGGCACCGGCCTGACCGGCGCCGCGGGGCTCGTCCACGTGGGGTTCGCGTGGTACGCGGACCGGAAGGCGGGCCGCTGAGGGTCCCCTTCCCTCAGCGGAACGCGG
Organism: Microbispora sp. H10885; assembly: GCF_014161415.1. NCBI lineage: Bacteria > Bacillati > Actinomycetota > Actinomycetes > Streptosporangiales > Streptosporangiaceae > Microbispora > Microbispora sp. H10885. The sequence continues at coordinate 270,368 of NZ_JABBWY010000006.1, forward strand.
GTCAGCTCACCGAGGAGTACGCGACGACTCCGCGGCGCATGGCGTCGACGGCCTTGCCGGCGTTCTCCGCGACCTTGCCGCCCCTGGGCGCGGCCTCCCTGATCTGCCCGAGCAGGTCGAGCAGCTGCTTGATCCAGCGGACGAAGTCGCCCGCCGCGAGGTCGCAGTCGGTCAGCACGGCGTCGAGGCTGTGGCCCTTGGCCCACCGGAAGGCCGCCCAGGCGAAGCCGACGTCGGGCTCGCGGACGAACGACAGGCCGTGGTCCTGTTCGATGCCCTCCAGCTCACCGAACAGGCGCACCATCTCCGCGAGCGCGTCCCGGGCGGCGCCTGCCGGGATCTTGGGGCTGCGCATGTCGTCGGACTGCCGCGACTCGTAGACCAGCGCCGACACGCAGGCGGCGAGCTCGGCGGGGTCGAGCCGGTCCCACACGCCCGCCCGCAGGCACTCGGAGGTGAGCAGGTCGAGCTCGGTGTAGAGCGAGGCGAGCCTGCGGCCCTCCTGGGTGACGGTCTCGCCCTCCAGGTAGCCGAGCTGGTCGAGCACCCCGCAGACCCGGTCGAAGGTCCGCGCGATGACGTGGGAGCGCCCCTCGACCCGGCGGCGCAGGCCCTCGGTCTCCCGGAGCAGCTTGTAGTAGCGCTCGGCCCACCGCGCGTGGTCCTCACGCTGGTCGCAGCCGTGACAGGGATGCTGCCGCAGCTCGCGGCGGAGCCGGAGGATCTCCTCGTCCTCCGCTGCGTGGTCGCGCGCCCGGGGCGGCTTGCCGAGGTCGCGGTCGCCCAGCTTCGCGTGCACGGTCGAGACGAGGTTCGCCCGTTCCTTGGGCGAGCGGGGGTTGAACCCCTTGGGAATCCTGATCTTGTCGACCGGCTCCACCGGCACCGGGAAGTCGGCCGCCGACAGCCGCTTCACCTGCTTGCCGATCGTCAGCACGAGCGGCGCCGGCCCTTCGTGGCCCCGGGCGTTGGTGCCCGGGTCGAGCACGACCGCGATGCCCGCGCGCCGCCCGCCCGGCACCCGGATGACGTCCCCGGGCTTGAGCTCCTCAAGCGACTGCACGGCCTGGGCCCGCCGGGCCGCGCCCCGCTGGCGCGACAGCTCCGCCTCGCGATCCGACAGTTTCCTGCGCATCGCCGCGTACTCCTGGAAATCCCCGAGGTGGCAGGTCATCGCCTCGGAGTAGCCCTCCAGGGCGTGCTCCGCCTTGCGGAGCTGGCGGGCCAGCCCGACCACCGCCCGGTCGGCCTGGAACTGGGCGAAGGAGTCCTCCAGCAGCGTGCGCGCCCGCTCCCGGCCGACCTGCCCGACGAGGTTGACCGCCATGTTGTACGACGGCTTGAAGCTGGAGCGCAGCGGATAGGTGCGGGTGCCCGCGAGGCCGGCGACCGCGAGGGGGTCCATCCCCGGCTGCCAGACCACCACCGCGTGGCCCTCGATGTCGATGCCGCGCCGCCCGGCCCGTCCGGTGAGCTGGGTGTACTCCCCCGGGGTGAGGTCGGCGTGGGTCTCGCCGTTCCACTTGTCCAGCTTCTCGATGACCACCGACCTGGCCGGCATGTTGATGCCGAGCGCCAGCGTCTCGGTCGCGAAGACCGCCTTCACCAGGCCCTTGGTGAACAGCTCCTCGACGACCTCCTTGAACGCGGGCAGCATGCCCGCGTGGTGGGCCGCGAGGCCGCGCTCCAGGCAGTCGCGCCATTCGAGGTAGCCGAGCACCGCGAGGTCCTCGTCGGGCAGGTGGGCCGTGCGCTCGTCCACGATCTGGCGGATCTCGTGGCTCTCGGTCTGGGTGGTGAGGCGCAGCCCGGAGTAGAGACACTGCATGACCGCGGCGTCGCAGCCGTTGCGGGAGAAGATGAAGGTGATCGCCGGAAGCAGGCCCTCGGCGTCGAGCTTCTCGATCACGTCGGAGCGGCTCGGGGTCGTGCCCCGGCCAGGTCGCGAGTAGCCCCGCCTGCCCCGGGCCTGCGCCAGCCGCATCTCGTCGCGGGAGATCCGCATCAGGGACGGGTTCACCCGCAGGACGCCGTCGCCCTCGTTGACGAACAGGTCGTACATCCGGTTGCCGACCAGCATGTGCTGCCACAGCGGCACCGGCCGGTGCTCGTCGACGATGACCGTGGTGTCGCCGCGCACCTCGCCCAGCCACTCACCGAACTCCTCGGCGTTGCTGACCGTCGCCGACAGGGCCACCACCCGCACCGACTCCGGCAGGTGGATGATGACCTCCTCCCAGACCGCGCCGCGGAACCGGTCGGCGAGGTAGTGGACCTCGTCCATCACGACGTACGCGAGGCCAGTCAGCGTGTTCGACCCCGCGTACAGCATGTTGCGCAGGACCTCGGTGGTCATCACGACGATCGGGGCCTCGCCGTTGACGCTGTTGTCACCGGTGAGGAGACCGACCTTGCGCGCGCCGTACCGCCGGACCAGGTCGTTGTACTTCTGGTTGGACAACGCCTTGATGGGCGTGGTGTAGAAGCACTTGCGGCCCTGCTCCAGGGCCAGATGGACGGCGAACTCCCCCACCACCGTCTTGCCCGACCCGGTGGGCGCGGCCACCAGCACGCCGTCCCCCGCCTCCAGCGCCTGGCAGGCGTCGATCTGGAACTCGTCGAGCTCGAAGTCGTAAAGTTCGCGGAACGAGGCGAGAGCCGGCCCGGCACCGGACTGCCCCTCACGGAAAGCGGCGTAGCGTTCCGCTGGCGTACTCATACGTCAACCCTACCGATAACGGGATTCCGGGCAGCCCTTCCCGCTTCACCGTCGGGGCGCTCACACCCGCCGTCTTCCCTCGTCGCTCGTCCCTCGCTCCTCAGTCCAGATCGGCGGCGCGCCCCTCCGGCTCGCTCGGACCTCTCTTCTTGGCCTACGGCATATTCCTTTACGTTGTAGATTCGGGGACCAGGACGTGGAGGGCGGCCGGCTGGACCACGCAGGTGAGGGGGGCAGTGCCGATCCGCTCGCCGTCGGCGTAGGCGACGGTGTCCGGGGCCTCGATCTCCACCCGCCGGGCCCGCCGCAGGGTCACCGCGGGGTGTCCGACGTGACTGCCCCGGTAGACCCGGGGGAACGTGCGGAGGAACTCCACCTTCGGGATCGCTCCGAGCACGAGGACGTCGAGCAGGCCGTCATCGGGCCGCGCGTCGGGACACACCCGCATCCCGGCGCCGTACGAGCGGGTGTTGGCCACCGCCACGAGCATCGCCTCGCGCTCGACGGCCTCGCCGTCGAGGGTGATGCGGAACGGGATCGGCGTGAACGAGCGCAGTTCCCGCGCGAGCGCGACGAGATACCTGGCCATGCCGGGCGGCCACGTCATGACGTTGGCCCGTTCGTTGACGCGGGAGTCGAACCCGCAGGCGAGGACCCCGGCGAACCACTCCCCCGTACCGGTCCTGCCCGCGTCCACGGCCCTGGACGCGCCGCGGGTCACGACGTCCGCCGCGGCGAGCAGGTCCCGGCGGGGGACGCCGAGGGCGGCGGCGATGTCGTTGCCGGTGCCCGCGGGCAGGATGCCGAGCGGCACTGACGTGCCGGCCACGGCCTGTACGGCGAGGTGGACCAGGCCGTCGCCGCCGAACGCGACGAGTGCGGCGGGACCGGCGGCGACGGCCGCACGGGCCCGGTCGAGCGCGTCCGCCGCCGAGGTGCCGACGACCACCGAGACCGGGCGGCCGCCCGCGCGCAGCCGGCGCAGCACCGGGGCGAGCAGGCGCAGCGTACGGCCGCCGCGGGCGGCGGGGTTCACCAGGACGACGAGGTCATCGCGCACAGGCGGAACCTACCGCCGCCGATCCGGCGACACCAGAGGGATGTTCGAGAGTGCCCGGCGAACACCGCCTGCCACGAGCCCGGATCCGGGTGGGTGACCGTTTGGGCGGTCGCGTCGGCCACGGCGACAGCTGTTCGCCGACGACGGCCCGTTCCTCTGGCGAATGACCGCGAGATCGGACCAGACGAAGATCAACTGGAAGGTGACCCGGGACCCAGGCCGAGTGCCTCCTGAGTGAACACGTAGCGTTTGAACCAGCGGTGCATCTGGCGCTGCAGGGCTCGGTCGCCGTTCACGCGCACTCCCGGCTGCCGCAGTAGTCGCGCCCAGGAGAGATCACCGAGCCACCACCTGGTCGCCGCCGCGGTCGGCGCGGCGAGCCACACGTCGACGGGCGCCCCGGTGTCCTGCCGGCACAGGTCGACGCTCGTCCGGGAAAGGTGCAGCCAGTATCTGCGATCGGCCGGTGGACGGTCGGTGAACTCGATCGCGAGCACGACGGTGCGCTCCGGCAACGTGGTGGAGTCCACACGGCGTTGCATGTCCCAGGTCAGCGCGGCGGTGTCGAGATCGTCCTCGGTGAGGGCGGCACTGCCGGTGACGACCGCCCATCGTGCCAGTTCCCGCACCACCGGAGCCAGGGCGGAGCCCGCCTCCGTGAGCCGGTAATCGTCGTCGACGACGATGCCTGCGGCGCGCAGTGCGCGCAGCCGTGCGGACAGGGTCGCTCGGGGGATGCGAGGCAGGCCCCGGCGGATGTCGGTGAAGGTCGACGCGCCGAGCAGCAACTCCCGCACGATCAGCAGCGTCCACCGCTCGCCCAGAAGCTCCAGAGCGCGCGCGACCGCGCAGAACTGACCGTATCCGTTCACTGCTGCATGGTAGGCGCGGAGAGCGGGACTTGGGGGTTCAGAAGTTGAACTGGTGGCGTCGGCACGACCGGCTCGACGATCGAAGTCGTGAGTGCGGGCATCGAGAGGACCAGCGGTATCATGGGCATCAGCGGCGACGTACTGGAAACGATCGGAAACACACCGCTTGTGAGGCTGTGCAGCGTCGTGCCGCCGGGGTGCGCGGAGATCTTCGTCAAGGTCGAAGGCCGGAACCCGACAGGCAGCATGAAGGACCGCATGGCGCAGGCGATGATCGCCAGGGCCGAGAGTGATGGGCGGCTGAGAGCCGGGGACACCGTTGTCGAGTACACAGGCGGCAGCACGGGTGCTTCCCTCGCGCTGGTCTGCGCGGCGAAGGGGTATCGCCTGCGGATCGTCAGTTCGGATGCCTTCAGCGAGGACAAGCTCATCCAGATGGCGGCGTTCGGGGCGGAGCTCACCCTCATCCCCAGTGAGGGAGGACTGATCACGAAGGCGTTGATCCTCAGCATGATCGAGACCGCCAGGGAGTTCAGCCGCCGACCGGGCACCTACTGGACCGATCAACTCAACAACACCGACAGTATCGCCGGCTACCACCCGATGGGTGAGGAGATCTGGGAGCAGTCGGGCGGGCACATCGACGTGTTCATCCAGTCCGTCGGTACGACGGCCTCGCTGCGGGGGGCGAGTGCCCCGCTCAAACGCCGCGATCCGAGGCTCCGGGTCGTCGCGGTCGAGCCGGCCGAGTCCGCCGTGCTGTCGGGATGCCGGCCCGGCGCCCACCGCATCGAAGGCATCGGCATCGGCTACCCGCCACCCATGTGGGATCCCGCCCTGGTCGACGAGGTCGTGCCGATCTCCACCGACGACGCCGAGGAGATGGCCGGGCGCCTGGCCCGGGAGGAGGGGTTGTTCACCGGGACCTCGTCCGGCGCGAACGTCCTCGCCGCGATCCAGGTCGGACAACGCCTTGGGCCACGCGCCAGGATCGTCACGCTGCTCGTGGACTCAGGGTTGAAATACCTCAGTACCGCCGTGTACCGGCGCCGGCCGGGTCACACCTCGCGATGAACGGCCCCCCGCTACGACGACTCGCCGGCCGCCACCACGCCGCGCAGGGCGGCAGCGATGGACGTAGGTTCCAACCGGACGTATGAAACGGGCCTGCTGGTGGTCAGTCCCGGGCGTCGACCGAGGCCGAGTCCGCCGCGGCGGACGGCCCGTCGAGCTCCTCCTCGATGGCACGCGCGTGGGCCGCGTCGGCGGCGTCGCGCTTCTTGTCGTGGAAGTACATGAAGGCCATCGCGACGAAGAACAACGCGACCATCGGAAGCGCCAGGGCCAGCATGGTGATGGGGTCCTGGCTCGGCGTCGCGACGGCGGCGAAGACGAACATCAGGAACACGACCATGCGGGTGTGCTTGGACACCATCCGGTAGCGCACCACGCCGATGACGTTGAGGAACACCAGCAGCAGCGGCATCAGGAAGGAGATGCCGAAGATGATGAGCATCGCCAGCGCGAAGCTGAGGTACTCGTTGATGCTCACCAGCGTCAGCGTGCCGTCGGGGGCGAAGCCGAGCAGCAGCGCCAGGCCCTTGTCCATGGTGATGTAGGCCAGGGCCGCTCCGGCCGTGAACAGCGGCACGGAGAGGCCGAGGAACGCCACGGTGTACCGGCGCTCGTTCTGGTACAGGCCCGGGGTCACGAAGGCCCAGAGCTGGTAGATCCAGAACACCGCCGACACCACCAGGCCGAACATGACCGCGACCTTGAGGTTCACGAAGAACGAGTCGAAGACTCCGTTCACCACCAGGATGCACTGGTCCTTGTTGAACTGGTGGGCCTGCGGCAGGCGGCAGTACGGCTGCTTGAGGAAGTTCCAGATCGGGTCGAAGTAGATGAACCCGACGGCGGTCCCGACGACCACCGCCAGGATGGCCTTGACCAGCCGGTTGCGCAGCTCGCGGAGATGCTCCATGAGCGTCATCCGCCCGTCCTCCGACGTGACGGGGGTCGACCGTTTCAGCAGCGCCATCTAGCTCGTCCTGGGATCGATGGGGGTGTGCGGCGGTGGCTAGTTGGAGCGCGGCTCGTTCTGCGAGCTCACCGGCTGCTGCGTCTCACGCAGCCTCCGGTTCTCCTCCTCCAGCGCGCGCAGCCGCTCGTCGACCGACGGGGTGGCCGGCGGGATCTGCGCCGGCGGCGGGGCGACGGTCTGGGCCTCGGCCCGCGCCGTGGCCTTCGCCTCGTCCTCGTCGCTCAACTTGCTGGTTTCCTTCTTGAACAGGCGCAGCGACTGCCCCAGAGCCTTCGCGGTGTCGGGGAGCTTCTTGGCGCCGAAAAGAAGGATCAGAACCAGGAGGATCAGGATCCATTCCATGGGTCCGAGGTTGGGCATGTCGTGTCCTTACCGCGAGGGCCGTACCTACTCCACCGATCGTACGCGCAGAACGGCCTGAAGTTCACCTGCTGTCCGAATCCGCTGTTGGGCTGATCTTGCGAAACAGCTCCTCCCGGGCCCGCACGCGGCTCCTCGCCCGGTCGACCTCGGCCCGCAGCGCCCGCGCGGCGGCGAACACCCGGGCGGCCGGCCAGGCGAGGACGGCGAGCCCGGCCACGGCCGCCCCGGTGAGGGCGAAGATCCAGGTCATTCCGGTCCTCTCGCAGGTCAGACGGGGTGCCGGGAGTCAGACGGCGGTCTCGTAGGCGGCCAGCGCCTCGGTGGCGGCGGCCGACACCCGCTCGGCCAGGGACGCCGGGGACACCACCCGGCCGCTGTCGCCCAGCCGGAGCGCGAGCCGTACGAGCCAGGACTGGTCACGAGCCCGCAACGATACGCGGAGCCGGCCCTCCCCCAGCTCGGCGACCTCCTCGCACGGGTAGTACTCGGCCACCCAGCGCCCGGCGGGGGTGAGCTCCAGCTCCACCACCTCGTCGCCGTCCGACGGCCGGAACACCCCGCGGGTGACGTCCATCGGCTCCGCCTCGGCCGGCGGGTCGGCGGCCACGTCGAGCACCTCGACGTCCTTGATCCGGTCGACGCGGAACATCCGCATCGCCTCCGCCCGGTAGCACCAGCCCTCCAGGTAGTGCTGCCCGTCCACGAGCACCACCCGCAGCGGGTCGACCTCCCGGGGGGTGATCTCGTCCCGGCCCGGCACGTAGTAGCGCAGCGAGAGCCTGCGGCCCCGCCGGGCGGCGTCGGTGATGACCGCGTGGGCGTCCGGGGCCGCGCCGATCTCCACCTGGACCTGGCTGCTCACCGTGGCGGCGCCGTCGCCGGCCGCCTGCTCCAGCTTCGCGATGACCCGTCCGAGCACGTCGCGGTCCTGGAACTCGGGCAGCTCGTCGAGCATGCGCAGCGCGACGAGCAGGGCGCTCGCCTCGTCGACGCCGAGCTTCAGCGGGCGGGCGATCGCGTCGGCGTTGTCGATGAGGATCTCGCCGCCGTCCCACGAGACGTCGATCAGGTCGCCGGGGGTGTGGCCGGGCAGCCCGCACATCCAGACGAGCTGGAGGTCGTCGACGAGCTGCTTCTCCGACAGGCCGAACAGCCGCGCCACCTCGGGCACCTGCGCGCCCGGGTGCGACATGAGGTACGGCACGAGCGCGAGCAGCCGCGGCAGCCGGTCCGAGCTCACTGCAGGGCTCCCTTCAGACGGCGGATCACGGCCTCGCGGGCGTCCGGCGGCTCCACCACCACGGCGTTGCGGCCGAGACTGGCCAGCCAGCCCGCCAGGCGCTCGGGGTCGGCGAAGGTCACCTCGGCCTCGTCCCACTCCTCCGGCCCGGTGCGTACGGCCTGGGCGGCGTGGCGCAGCCCGAGGCAGGTCCCCTTGCGCACGCGCACCAGCGCGACCCGCTCCCTGGGCAGGTCCTGGTAGCCCACCATCGACCGCAGGTCGAGCCCCTCGGGGACGGTGAAGGCGCCCGGACGCCCGAGAGTGGAGACGGCCCCGGTGATCCGGCTGAGCCGGAAGACCCGGGCCGCGCCGCGGTCGCGGTCGTGGCCGACGAGATACCACCTGCCGCGCCGGCTGACGACGCCCCACGGCTCGACCGTCCGCCGCAGCACCGACTCGCTGCCGGCCGAGCGGTAGTCGAACGTCACGGCCCGCCGGTCCCGCACGGCCTCCCACAGGGCGGGGAACGCCGGATCGCGGGTGTCCACCCGCAGCTCCAGGGGGCTCTCCGGGAGGTCGGCGTGCACGCCACCGGCCGTGAGCTTCAGCAGGGCCCCGCTGGCGGCCTCCGCCAGGCTGGCCCGCTGCCACACCTGGGCGGCCAGGCCGATGACGGCGGCCTCGTCCGGCTCCAGCGTGATCTCGGGCAGCTCGTAGGACTCGCGGCTGATCCGGTAGCCGGGATCGTCCTCCCAGGGGTCCTTGTGGACCTCGATCGGGATGCCGATCTCGCGCAGTTCGTTCTTGTCGCGCTCGAACATGCGCTGGAAGGCCTCGTCGTTGTCCGGGTCGTACCCGGGCACGGCCTGCCGGATCTGCTCCGCGCTCAGCGGCCGCCGCGTCGCGAGCAGGCAGATCACCAGGTTGAGCAGCCGCTCGGTCTTCCGCCGCGACATGGGGCCTCCCTTCCGCCGGAAACGCTACCCTTTCCGGCGTGATCAGATGGCGCAAGGGCGAGGTGGTGCGGGTTCGGCGCGAGTGGCCGGGGGCGGTGGAACTCGACGTCGCCGTCGCCGAAGGCGAGTGCCGGGCACTCGCCTATCCCCCGCTCGTCGGACGCCCTGAGGTGGGCGACACCGTCCTGCTCAACACGACCGCCCTCGCCATGGGCCTCGGTACGGGAGGGTACGCCATGGTGGTGGCCGTCCCCGACCGTTTGCCGCAAGATCCTTCCGGCCCCGGCCACCTCGTGAAGGCACGCTACACCCCCTTGCAGGCCACCGTGCTCGGCGCGGACGAGCAGGGCTCCCCCCACCACGAGGCGCTGCGCGAGGCCGACTCCCTCGACGGCATGCCGGTCGTGGTCGCCGACCTGCACTCCGCGCTGCCCGCGATCCTGTGCGGCCTGTACGCGGACTCCCCGGGGATCAGGGTGGCGTACGTGATGCAGGACGGCGGGGCTCTGCCGGCCTGGTTCTCCATGTCGTGCGCGAAGCTGCGGGAGGTCGAATGGCTGTGCGGGGTCGTGACGACCGGCCAGTCGTTCGGCGGTGACGTCGAGGCGGTCACGCTGCACACCGGTCTCCTCGCGGCCCGCCACGTGCTCGGCGCGGACGTCGCGGTCGTCGCGCAGGGCCCGGGCAACCTCGGCACCGGCACCCGCTGGGGGTTCTCCGGCGTCGCCGCGGGTGAGGCGGTGAACGCCGCGGCCGTGCTGTCCGGCCGGGCCGTGGCCGCGCTCAGGGTGAGCGAGGGCGACCTGCGCGAGCGGCACGTCGGGGTGTCGCACCACTCGCTCACCGCGTACGGCCGGGTGGCGCTGGCCCCGGCCCGGGTCGCCGTGCCCGTCCTGCCCGGCCCGTTCGGGGCCACCGTGAGCGAGCAGGCCGCGGCCCTCGCCGGCCGGCACGAGATCGTCACGGTGCCGGTGGACGGCCTGCACGAGGCGCTGAAGGCGTCACCCGTGCGGCTGTCGACGATGGGCCGCGGCCTGGAGGAGGATCTCGCCTACTTCCTCACCTCGGCCGCCGCCGGGCGGGACGCCGCCTCGCTGCTGTCGTAGAACTCACGGAACGTGAACGCCTCCGGGCCCGCCCCTTCGGCCCGGAGGACGCTCAGGCGCGCCATGGCCTCGGCGAGCGACGGCCGATAGCCCTCGGGCACCCACCACATCACGGTGTACGGCTCGGCCGCCCGGTGGAACCACTCCAGGCGGCGCCGCATCACGGGCAGGTGCGCGCTGCGGTAGACGAAGTTCCACAGTGTCTCGCGCGACTCCCAGATCGAGAAGTTCACGAGCAGGTCGTCCCCGTAGTCGTGCCTGATCGTGTCGGTGGGATCCTCGCCCCCCTTCATGCGCCAGACGAATCCGGGGGCGGCGTCCGACAACGCGTTGATCGGTTCCAGGGCGGCGACGAAGTCCGCCAGTGTGAGGGAGTCGAGGGGTTCCCTGAGATGGGCGACGTTGAGCTGGGCGAGATGCATGCCCCGATTCTAAGTCAATCTTCGTTGTTTTTAGAAGAGCCGGCGTCTTGGGAAGCGGCGGCTTTCCGGGAGGGGGCGGTGCTTTCGGGAGCGACGGCGTTCCGGTAGGGGGCGTCCGGGCCGAAGGCGACGCAGCACTCCTCCGGGCGCGGGTCGAGCATGGCGGTCATCCCCGTCTCCCCCAGCCCGGCCAGCAGCCCCTCGCACAGCGCGGCGTTCATCGAGCACACCAGCAGGGGATGGCTCTCGGCCAGCACGTGGAAGGGGCAGTTGCGCAGCCGGATCCGCCCCTCCTCCTCGTAGGGTTCGTAGCCCCGCTCGCGCAGCGCCTCCATCAGTCCGCCCACCAGGCCGCCGCCCGCCTGGGCGGCCCCGAGGCGCTCGCCGGTGCGACGGGCGGCCTCCTCCGCCTTCTCCTCGCCGCCCAGCAGGTCGACGGTCTCGGCCAGCACGAGCGCGAGCGTGCGGTAGTCGCGGGGCGGCAGGCTCACGGACCGCTCCTCGCGGGCCCGCCGGTAGACCTTGGCGGGACGCCCGCTGCCCGGACCCGTCCTGCCGGTGAGCCGCCGGAAGCCCGCCTCCAGCAGGCCCGCATCCACCAGCTTGTCGAGGTGGAAGGCCGCCAGCGTCCGCTGGACCCCGACGGCCTCGGCCGCCTCGTTGCGGCCCACGTCCCGCCCCCGTTCGCTCACGAACCGGTACAGCGCCCGCCGCACCGGATCGCCCAGCGCGCTCATCGACTCCAGGTCGTCGCTCACCACAGCGGGAGTCTAGGTGCCCCTCCCGCCGGCCTTTTCCGCACCGGTCGCGTGCGAGCCTCGCGCGGGCCGCGGGCACGGGTGGCGGGCACGGGTGGCGGACGCGGGCGCGCCCGGCGTTGACACCGCCGTGGCGGCGCTGATTTGTTAGGAAACCTTCCTGGCCGGTCCCCCGCAGGCGCACCCCGCTCCGCCTCCCCGCCTCTCCTCCGCGGGTTCCGGGCGGGCGGCCCGGCGCGGGCGCAGAACGGAGCGACGCACGTGCAGACCCCCCTGATCAGGCATGTCCCCCGGCGCGCGGCCCTGCTGCTGGCCCTCGCGGCCGTCGTCCCCGCGGCGACTGCGCCGGGCGCGCACGCGGCCCCCGCCCCCGGCGTCTCCCCCGGCCCAGCCCTGTCGATCACCGTACGGCCCGCGCCGACCGGCCTCACGGACGCGAGGAAGAAGGAGATCGCGATGGAGATCGTCTCCAGCGCGGAGAACTCCTCGCTCGACTGGAAGGCCCAGTACGCGTACATCGAGGACATCGACGACGGGCGCGGCTACACGGCGGGCGTCATCGGGTTCTGCTCCGGCACCGGCGACATGCTCGACCTGGTGGAGGTCTACGCCAGGCGCAGGCCCGGGAGCGCGCTCGCCGGATATCTCCCGGCGCTGCGGAAGGTGAACGGCACCGCCTCGCACCGGGGCCTCGGCCCCGGCTTCGTGAAGGCCTGGCGTGCCGCCGCGACCGACCCGGTCTTCCGGCGGGCGCAGGACGCCGAACGCGACCGGGTCTACTTCGATCCGGCCGTCGCGCGGGCCGAGGCCGACGGTCTGCGCGCCCTCGGCCAGTTCGTCTACTACGACGCGATCGTCATGCACGGTCCCGGCGCCGACCCGGTCAGCTTCGGCGGCATCCGCAGGACGGCCATGAAAAAGGCGAGGACCCCGGCGCAGGGCGGTGACGAGGTCGCCTATCTCAACGCGTTCCTCGACGCCCGGAAGGCGGTGATGAGGACCGAGGAGGCGCACGCCGACACCAGCCGGGTCGACACGGCCCAGCGGGTGTTCCTCAGGAGCGGCAACCTCGACCTCGACCCTCCGCTGCGCTGGAAGGTGTACGGCGACGCCTACGAGATCCCCGGCTGACCCGTCGCCCCCGTCCGCCGCCCCCGATCCGCCCGGCGTCCGCCCGGCGCCCGTCCGGCGAGCGGGCGGGGCCGGGGATCGGGGCGCCGGTGGTGCGGCGCGGTCAGGCGGCGCCGAGGACGTCGACGACGAAGACGAGGGTGTCGGTGCCCTTGATGCCGCCCTGCTCGTTGCCCTTCTTGCCGTAGCCGAGCTCCGGCGGGATCGTCAGGAGCACGCGGCTGCCGACCGGGACGCCGGTCAGGCCCTGCGCCCAGCCCTTGACGACCTGGTTGAGGGCGAAGGTCGCGGGCTGGCCGCGGTCCCAGCTGGAGTCGAACTTCTTGTCGGTGCCCCAGATCTTGCCGACGTAGTGGGCGAGGACCGTCTGGTCGGCCTTCACCTCCGGGCCGCCGCCCTTGATCACGGTCTTGACCGTGAGCTTCTTCGGGGCCTTCTCGCTGGTCTTGGTGGTGAGCCCGGGAGCCTTGTCGCCGGCGGAGCCGTCCAGCTTGACGCCGGTGACGCCCGGGTCGACCGCGGTGCCCTGGACCGACTTCAGCGTGGCGGAGACGACGTCGATGACCAGCACCTGCGACGTGCTGTCGAAGTCCTGGCCCTGCTGCTTGGCCTGGGTGAGCTGCTCGGCGGAGAGGTTGTCCTTGGCGACCACGGCCATCACCCGGCCGCCGGGCTTGGCGCCGACCAGCGCCTCGTGCAGCGCCTTGGGCAGCTGCGGGCTGACCGTCACGAACTCCGACTTGTTCTGGTCGTAGTCGGAACCGGCCGCCTTGTTCTCCTTGCCGTCCCAGTTGTAGACCGTGACCTTCGCGGTGAGGACGTCACCGTCCTTGGCGGGCGTCCCCTGGCCGTCGAGCACCTTGAGAGAGGCGGAGGTGAGGGAGGGCTTGCCCGAGGGGAAGGTCAGGGTCGGCTTCTGGCCGGCCGCACCGGTCACCTTGATGGCCGAGGCGGCGGCCTGGCCGCTGGAGGCGGCGCTCCCGGGGCTCGCGGTGGACGTGCTCTTCTGCGCGGTTCCGCAGGCGGCGGCGAGCAGGAGAGGTAGGGCGGCGACGAGTGCCGTACGACGGCGCATATGGGAATCCTCAAACAGACAGCGGGTCCGGGCCAGGCTACCCGAACCCGCCGTCAGAGCGGTGTAAGAGATCACATACCCGCGATGAGCTTGTCGACCCTCTCGTCCACGCTGCGGAACGGATCCTTGCACAGCACCGTCCGCTGGGCCTGGTCGTTGAGCTTCAGGTGGACCCAGTCAACGGTGAAGTCACGCCGCTTCTCCTGCGCCTTGCGGATGAACTCTCCGCGCAGCTTGGCCCGCGTGGTCTGCGGCGGAACCGACTTGGCCTCGAAGATCCGGACGTCGTCGGCCACCCGCTCGACCGCTCCCCTCTTCTGCAGGAGGTAGAACAGGCCGCGCTTGCGGTGGACGTCGTGGTAGGCGAGGTCGAGCTGCGCCACCCGGGGCGAGGACAGCGGCAGGTCGTACTTCTGTCTGTAACGTTCAATCATCTGGTACTTGGTGACCCAGTCGATCTCCCGCGAGACGAGGTCGAGGTCGCCGGTCTCGACCGCGCGCAGCGTGCGTTCCCACAGCTCCAGCACCCGCTTGGCGGTCTCGTCCCCGCCGCGGCGGTCGACGAAGTCGCGCGCCTTGGTGAGGTACTCCTGCTGGATCTCCAGAGACGACGCCTCTCTGCCGTTGGCCAGGCGCACCCGGCGGCGCCCGGTCATGTCGTGGGACACCTCCCGGATGGCCCTGATCGGGTTCTCCAGGGACAGGTCCCGCATCACGATCCCGGCCTCGATCATGCGCAGCACCAGGTCGGTGGCGCCGACCTTGAGCAGCATCGTGGTCTCGCTCATGTTCGAGTCGCCCACGATGACGTGCAGCCGGCGGAACCGCTCGGCGTCCGCGTGCGGCTCGTCGCGGGTGTTGATGATCGGCCGGGACCGGGTGGTCGCCGAGGAGACGCCCTCCCAGATGTGCTCGGCCCGCTGGGAGACGCAGTAGACGGCTCCGCGCGGGGTCTGCAGCACCTTGCCCGCGCCGCAGATGATCTGCCGCGTCACCAGGTAGGGGATCAGGACGTCGGCCAGCCGCCCGAACTCCCCGTGCCGGCCCACGAGGTAGTTCTCGTGGCAGCCGTAGGAGTTGCCGGCCGAATCGGTGTTGTTCTTGAACAGGTAGATGTCTCCCGCGATGCCCTCCTCGCGGAGCCGCTTCTCGGCGTCCACGAGGAGACCCTCCAGGATCCGCTCCCCCGCCTTGTCGTGGGTCACCAGCTCCACGACGTTGTCACACTCAGGGGTTGCGTACTCGGGATGGCTGCCCACATCCAGGTACAGGCGCGCACCGTTGCGCAGGAAGACGTTGCTCGATCGGCCCCAGGACACCACTCGCCGGAACAGGTACCGCGCCACCTCGTCCGGCGACAGCCTCCGCTGCCCGCGGAACGTACAGGTGACGCCGTACTCGTTCTCCAGCCCGAATATGCGTCGATCCATCACCTCACCCTATTCCCCGGAACCGGCGGCCGAACAGTGATCAGGCGGGGGAATGCGACGGAGGCGCTCTCAGGGGGCGTAAATCTCCACCACCTTGACGATCTGCCCCCTCTGCACCGTGATGAGTGCTCGCAGGTCACCGGCGTCGGCCCGCAGGATCAGCTTGTCGCGGGGGCAGCGCTGGGTGCCCACATAACGGCTGTTGATGGTCTGGTCGTCGCCCTTGCATCCGACGGCGCTAAGGAACACGACGCCCTTCGCGAGGGGCGCGGCGAAGGCCATCACGTCGCCCTCGGGCGGCCCCTCGAAGTGGCCGTTCGTGCTTCCGCCGACCTCCGGCACGAACCTGATCGGCCGGTACTCCGCGACGTTCTCGTCCTGCATGGTGACCAGCTGCGCACGCAGCACGCCGTCCCTGCTCGGGCTGAGGCCCTTGGTGAAGTCGTGCCCGGGGTCCGACTGGAAGGTCTCGCCGAAGACGTCGGGCGTCGCGGCGGTGATCGGCGGACCGGCCTTCTCCGTCTTCCGGGGAGCGGGGGTCGTGGCGGCGGGTACGGGGGCGTCCGACGTGCTGGGGGCCTGCGAGGCCTCCGGGGTGTTGCCGGACGGCTCCGCCGGGGAGGCCGGCGCCGTCACGGTCACCGTGGCGGTGGCCGTGGCCGTGGCGCCGGAGGAGCCGGAGCAGGCGGTCAGCGACAGGAGGGCGACGGCGGCGGCCGGGACGCCCGCACGCCGGAAAAGATCAAATGTCGTCACAACCGGATGAGACTAGCGAAACAGGGCTTTGGTTGAGCCGGAATCCCCAATGCGGCCCAATCCCTGACGCGGCCCGCGTACGAGGAGCCCGCGGACACGGCGGCGGCGCCGCGCCCCCGGAGAGGGACGCGGCGCCGTGGCGCGCGTACGGCGAGGAGTGCCCTACTCGCCGGAGCCCGTGTCGATGTCGCCCTCGGGCGCAATTGGCGGGGCGGTGGGCGGCGGCGCCGCGGGAGTGGTGTCGGGGGCGCGCTCGGCGGTGGCGTCGCCCGCGGGCTCCCCGCCCGTGGCGCCACCGCCGCTCTCCCGGCCCTCCTGCAGGATCCGCTCCAGCCGCGGAGGGGTCAGGCGCAGGAACTTGCGGTGCTCCCGGGCCCGGTCGAGCACGGCGACCTCAAGCTGCGTCGCGGGCGGGCGCTCGCCGCCCGGCTCGGTGAGGGCGGCCAGTGCGGCGTCGAGCGCCCGCGGCAGCGGCAGCCCCTCCTGGTAACGCTCCTTGAGCCGGCCCGCCACGGCTTCGGCCTGGCCGCCGATCACGGCCATGCCCTGCTCGTCGAAGACCGATCCGTCGAAGGTGAGCCGGTAGATCTGGTCGTCCTCGGGCCCATCGCCCACCTCGGCCACGACGATCTCGACCTCGAGCGACTTGATCGACTCGGTGAAGATCATGCCGAGGTGCTGGGCGTACAGGTTGGCCAGGCCGCGCCCGGTGACGTCGCTGCGGTTGAAGGTGTAGCCGTTGATGTCGGCGTAGCGGATGCCGGCGAGCCGCAGCGACTCGAACTCGTTGTACCGCCCGACCGCGGCGAAGCCGATGCGGTCGTAGATCTCGCTGATCTTGTGCAGCGCCCTGGACGGGTTGGGCGCCACGAACAGGATGCCGTCGGCGTACTGCATGACGACCACGCTGCGACCTCGGGCGATGCCCTTTCGGGCGTACTCCGCCCTGTCCCGCATGATCTGCTCGGGTGAGGCATATCCTCCGAAGGGGATGGACACCGGGGGTGATCCTCTCTTGGGTTAGCGCAGCGGGGCGGTCGGGCCTTCTGGAGCGGTCATCCGCGTCTCCAGCATCGACTCGACGAACTCGGCGACCTCGTCGTCCGGCAGGCGGCGGAAGCCGTCCGCGTTGATGACCGACACCACGGGCCAGATCCGCCGCGTGACGTCGGGACCGCCGGTCGCCGAGTCGTCGTCTGCCGCGTCGTACAGCGCGTGCAGGCAGGCCAGGACGGCGTCCTGCGGGCTGCTGTTCTCCCGGTACAGCTTCTTCAGCGAGCCCCGCGCGAAGATCGAGCCCGAGCCGATCGAGTGGTAGCCGAACTGCTCGTACGGCCCGCCGCCCACGTCGTAGCTGAAAATCCGGCCACCGTCGCGGGCCGGGTCGTAGGCCGCGAACAGCGGCACGACCGCCAGGCCCTGCATCGCCATGGCCAGGTTCTCGCGGATCATGGTGGCGAGGCGGTGCGCCTTGCCCTCCGTGGACAGCGAGCGGCCTTCCCGCTTCTCGTAGTGCTCAAGCTCGACCCGGTACAGGCGGGCCACCTCGATGCCGAGGCTCGCCGTGCCCGCGATGCCGATGCAGGAGTAGTCGTCGGTGCGGAACACCTTCTCGATGTCCCGCTGCGAGATGATGTTCCCGGAGGTCGCCCGCCTGTCGCCCGCCATCACCACGCCGCCCTCGCAGGTCGCCGCGACGATGGTGGTCGCGTGCGGGATCTGCTCGCCCACCGGGGCCGCCAGCGTCTGCGCGCGGGTCGGCAGCAGGTTCGGCGCGTGCGCGCCGAGGAACTCGGTGAACGACGACGACCCCGTATCTATGAAGAGGCTGTTCATCCAGGCCGGCTGAGATGCCACGCGACTCCCTCCAAGCATGCGTTGTTACGCCCGACCCTACTCAGGTCGGCGCACTGGTTGCACTCTTCCCGATCAGCTCAGCGCGAACCGAGATCACCCGGCGCGCCGGTCCACGACCCCGGCTCGCTCGCCGGACCTTCTCTTTACGCGGCGGCGATCGTCCGCCCCGGCCGGCGTGTCCGCACGTCAGGGCGTACGGGAAGGGCGGGGCCGGGCGTGGTTGTGCGCCGCCGCCGGTGGGGAAGGTGCAGGGGCACGGGACGCCGGACGCCGAGCCGGGGAGGGTGAGGACGTGAAGACGGTGAACGTGGGCATCGCCGGGCTGGGCGTGATCGCGCAGGCCGTCTACCTGCCCCTGCTGGCGCGGCGGCGCGACCTGTTCCGGATCGCCGCCGTGTGCGACCTCGACCGCGACCACGCGGAGGCGGTCGGCCGGGAGGCCGGCGCGACGGCGTACGACGACCCGCTGGCGATGCTCGACGGAGCCGGTGGAATCGGCGGCGGTGGACTCAACGGGGGCGGACCCGGCGGGAGCGGGCTCGACGCGGTCCTCGTGCTGACGCCGGGATCCCACGGCCCGCTGGTGCGGGCCGCGCTCGAACGCGGCCTGTGGGTGCTGGCCGAGAAGCCGCTCGCCTACAGCCGCGCCGAACTGGACGGCCTGCCCGGCGACCGGCTGATGGTCGGCTACATGAAGCAGTACGACCCCGCCTCCCAGCGGCTGCTGGAGGCGCTGCACGAGGCGGGCGGGCCGGGCGTCGTCCGCCACCTGGACGCCACCGTGCTGCACCCGTCGGAGGACTCCCAGCTGCTGTTCGCCCGCGTGCGCCGCGGACGTCCCGCGCCCGAGCGTGTCGCCCCCTACGCCGAGGCCGACGAGGAGGCGCTCACCGCCGCGCTCGGCACGTCGTCGGAGCGGCTGCGGCGGCTGTACGCGGAGGTCGTGCTGGGCAGCCTCTGCCACGAGCTGTCGCTCATGCGGCTGTTCACCGGGTCGCCCGACACCGTGGACCACGTCGCCGTGTGGCCCGCCGACGCCTTCCCGCCGTCGGTCGAGCTGAGCGGGACCCTGCCCGCCGAGGGCTCCGGCAGGTACGGCGTGCGCTGGCACCACCTGCCGAGCTACCCGGCCTACCACGAGATCGTGACGTTGCACCACGAGCACGGCTCGATGGAGCTGCGCTTCCCCTCGCCCTACCTGCTGAACGCGCCCGCCCGGCTGACGGTCGCGTGCCGGGTCGGGACCACCGAGCGGACGATCGTCCACGAGGACGTCGCCGAGTCGTTCGAGCGGCAGCTTCTCGCCTTCCACCGGTTCGTCACGCAGGACGAACGTCCACTCACCGGACTGGACGGGGCTCTGGAAGATATCGTCACGGCGCAGCGGATCGTCCACCGGTACGCCCGGTGGGCGGGCATCCCGATCGCCGGGGAGTGCGCGGGCGAGCCCACCGGCGCCCCGCCGCAGGCGACCGCCGGGGGTGCCGCCGGGGGGGCCGACAGCAGCGACGCCGAGGAGGGCGCGAGTGGAGCCGGTCACGCCGAGGAGCGCGTCAGCCGACCGTGAGCCCCCCGCCGGCCCGGCGGACCCCGCTCCCGCTTGCGCCGACGCGGCGGAGCCCCGGCCCGCGAACGCGGACGAATGCGCACCCGCCCCCGCCACCACGCCTGCCATCGCCGATGCCGGGCTCCGGGCCGCGAGTGCGGGCCGGCTGCGACCCCCTGCCGGCTCCGCCACGGCCGGCGCGGCGGAGCCCGCGCCCGCGCGGGACGTGCCGGGCGCGGGCCGGGAGATCGTGGTGGTTCCGCACACGCACTGGGACCGCGAGTGGTATCTCCCCTTCCAGCGTTTCCGGGCCGGGCTGGTGCGCGTGCTCGACGAGGTCCTGGACGCCATGACGGCCGATCCCGCCTACCGGTTCACCATGGACGGCCAGCTCGCGGCGATCGAGGACTATCTGGAGCTCCGGCCGTCGCGGCGCGGCGACGTCGCGCGTCTCGTCGCCGAGGGGCGGCTGGCCGCCGGGCCCTGGCTGATCCTCGCCGACGAGTTCCTGTGCTCGGGCGAGACCCTGCTGCGCAACCTGGAGTACGGCATGCGCGGCGCCGCCGCGCTCGGCGGGGCGATGCCGGTCGGCTACCTGCCCGACCAGTTCGGCCACTGCGCGCAGATGCCGCAGATGCTCGCGCTGGCCGGGCTGCGCCGGGCCTGCGTGTGGCGCGGCGTGCCGGCCCGCGTGGACCGCGACGTCTTCGACTGGACCGGGGCCGACGGCACGACGATCAGGACGAGATACCTGCCCGGCGGGTACGGCAACGCGTCGGGCCTGTTCACCGGCCCGCCGGAGGGCCTGCCCGACCGGGTCGCCGCCTTCGCCTCCGCCATGGAGGGCTGGGCGGCGGGAGGGACCCTGCTGGCGATGTGCGGCGGCGACCACTCGGCCCCCGTCCGGGAGATCACCGCTTCCGGACTGCGCGTCGCCACCCTCGCCGAGGCCCTCGCCGACGACGGCGTCGCGCCGGAGCCCGCCGACGAGCCCGAGCACGGGCCGGGGTGGGTGAACCGGGGCCCGGACGCGGGAGACGGCTGGTCCGGCGGCGGAACCGGCCCGGCGGTGCCGCGAGTGCGGGGTGAACTGCGCTCGCACGCCCGGGCGAACATCCTGCCCGGCGTCGTCTCGGCGCGTGTCCCGCTCAAACAGGCCATGGCGCGGGCCGAACGGACTCTCATCCGCTACGCCGAGCCGCTGTCCGCACTGTGGCTCGCGGACCGGCCGTCCCGGCGGCACGCCGCCGGCCATGCCCAGGAGGAACGGCCGCCCGGGTCCGCCGCCCGCGCGAACCCCCTCGGTCCCGGCCGCGAACCTCTCGGCGAGGCTCCGGCCGGGCGGCTGCTCGGCATGGCGTGGCGGGCGGTGATCGCCGCCGGCGGGCACGACTCCGTCACCGGGTGCGGCTCCGACGAGACCGCTCTCCAGGTGGCCGCGCGGATCGCGGAGGCCGGGCAGACGGCCCAGGCGGTCGTGGACCTCGTCGCGGCCGCGCTCGCCGAGGCGGCGCCGAAGGGCTCCCTCATGGTCGTCAACCCCTCGCCGTTCGAACGGACCGGCCTGGTGCTCGCCGACCTGCCGGAAGGCCGCGCCCGGCTGGTGGACGCGGCGGGACGCGCGGTCCCGCTCCAGCGGCTCGGGCACGCGCCCACGCTGCTCGACGAGACCGTCATGGACGACCTGCGGCTGCTCCTCGGCCGCGTCCACGAGCGTGAGCTCTACGGCCACGAGATCGTCTCCTGGGACGCGGCGGACGGAGTCTTCACCGTGACCGTGAGCCGTCACGCCTCCGGCCGCTACGCCTACGAGGACCTGCGGCGGGCGATCCTGGAGGCGGGCCCGGGGTTCTGGGTCGTCCGCACGGTGGCCGAGCCCGTGGTCACCGTCGCGGCGCTCGTCACCGTGCCGCCGCTCGGCCGCGCCGTCCTCACCGCCCGGTCCCCCGCACCCGCCGGCGACCGGGACGACGCCGCCCGCACCGAAGCCTCGCAGCCTGCCGGAGTCACCGCGCCTGCCGGTGCCTCCGTCCCGGAAGAGGTCGCCGGGCCCGTGGAGCCCGCCGCGGTGGCGCACCCCCTGCGGGTCGATCCGTACGGCTTCGACCCGGTGCTCGACAACGGGCTGCTGCGGGTGTCCGTGGCCGCGGACGGGACGCTCTCGCTGCTCGCCGCCGACGGCACCGAGGTCCACGGGGTCGGGCGCGTCGTCCACGGCGGGGACGTCGGAGACACCTACAACCACGCCCCGCCGCCGATCGACCGGCTCCTCGACCGGCCCGTGGGCGTCTCCGTCGAGGAGATCTGCTCGGGCCCGCTCACCGGTGTGTACGAGATCGTCCGGGAGTACGACTGGCCCGCCGCGATCGGCGACGGCACAGCGCTGTCCGGCGGCACAGCGCTGTCCGGCAACACAGAGCGGTCCGGCAACACAGCGCTGTCCGGCGGCGCGGACGTCCGGACGGCCGTGACCACGCGGGTGGAGCTGCGGGCGGGCGAGCCGTACGCGCGGTGCGAGATCACCATGGACGTGCGCTGCCGCGACCACCGCGTCCGCTGGCACGCGCCGCTGCCACGACCGGCGGCGGAGTCGCACGCGGAGGGACAGTTCGCGGTGGTGCGGCGGGGCCTGACGGCCGAGGGCGGGGGCGGCGAGCGGCCGATCCCGGTCTTCCCCGCGGAGTCGTTCGCCGCCGCGGGCGGCCTGGCCGTGCTGCTCGACCATGTCAGCGAATACGAGATCATCGAGGGCGGGACGGAGCTGGCGGTGACGCTGGTCCGGTCCGTCGGCCATCTGTCCAGGAACCGCAACCCCTACCGGGACGAGCCGGCGGGCCCCGAGATCCCGGCTCCGGCCGCCCAGTGCCAGGGGCCGCTGTCGGTGCGCCTCGCCGTCCTGCCGTACGCGGCCGAGTGGCACGAGGCGGGGCTGCCGAGACTCGCGGAGGAGTTCCGCCATGATCTGCTCGCCGTACCGGGCGCCGGCGCCGGCCGGACGGCTCAGCCCGGTCGCGGGCCGGACGCCGGACCTGGCGGCGGGCTGTCGGTGTCGGGAGAGGGCGTGGTGATGGCGGCGCTGCGCGAGCGGGACGGACGGCTGGAGGTCCGCCTGGTGGCCGAGCACCCCACGGCCACCGAGGCGGTCGTGCGGGGCGGTTTCACCGCGGCCTGGACGGCCGACACGCTCGGCTTTCCGGTGCGTCCGCTGCCGGTGCGGGACGGATGCGTGCGGCTCCGCCTGCGGCCCTTCGAGATCGTCACGATCCACCTGTCGGAGGATTGACCGGGCGCGCCCTCCCGGTCAGTGCTTTTCCGACGGCCCGGCCGGGGTAGGGGAAATATCCACTCGCCTCCGGCACCGGGCGAGCACCAGTGGGGCAGGAGGAGGGCATGCTGGACCGGTCGCACCGCCTGGAGCCGGGCCGCCTGGAACGCTTCGCTCTCCGCGGCGCGCCGGGACTGGCCGCGGTGAGCCTGGCGGGCACCGGTTTCGCACTCCTGACCGGTCTGGTGGCCGGCCGGTGGGAGCCGCTGTACGCCGCCGACCGGGCCGTGACCGACGATCTCAACCGGCTGGTGGCCGGCGACGCGCTCACCCTGGAGATCCTCAGCACGCTGACCGACTTCGGCGGCGGCACCGTCCTCACCTGTGTGCTGGTCCTCGCCACCGTTCTCCTGCTCGTCCGGCGCGAGGTACGGCAGGCCGCCTACGTCGTGGCCACGTCGCTCGGCTCGCTGATCCTCTACCCCGTGCTGAAGCTGCTGATCGGCAGGCTGCGTCCCGTCGTGGCCGAGCCCGTGGCCACGGCGACCGGGTTGAGCTTCCCCAGTGGGCACTCCATGAGCTCCCTGGTCTCCTACGGTGTGCTGCTGCTGGTCTTCGCGCCGCTCGCGCCTCGCCGGGCGCGTGCCCTCGCCGTCGCCGCGGTCGCCTGCCTCGTCGTGCTCGTCGGCTTCACCCGCGTCGCGCTCGGCGTACACCACCTGAGCGACGTGATCGGCGGCTGGCTCCTCGGGCTGGTCTGGCTGTGGGTCACCGCCGCGGCCTTCCGGCCCTGGCGTCCGGAGGCCGTGCCCGGCACGTCACCGGATGAGGGACCGGTCCTGGAGGGCGCCGCGGCCCCGCGGCCCGGGCCGGACGGGGGCCGGGAGCCTGAGGGCCGGGAGCCGCTGGCGCATCCCTGGCGCGCCGCGGCGGAGGCGCTCACGGCCTGGGTGCTCGTCCTCGGGGCGCTGTTCGGGACCGGGCTGCTGCTCACCCGGGCGTCCGGGAGCACGGCCCTGGCGGTCGCCGATCACGTGGTCGTCCGGTGGGTCGCCGATCTGCGTGGTCCGGTGCTGGACGGGGTGGCCGCGTTCGGCAGCCGGATCGGAGGCACTCCGTGGATCCTCGCCGGCGCCCTCGCGGCCTGCGCTCTCGCCCTGGCCGTGCTGCGGCGCGCACGGCCGGCGCTGTTCCTGCTCGTGGCGACGGCCGGGCAACTGGCCCTGGTCCTCACCGCCGCGGCGGCCGTCGGCCGCTCCCAGCCCGCCGAGCCCGTCCGTCTGCCCGGCGACCTGACCATCGTCCGGCCCACCGCCCCGCCGGTCGCTCCGCCCGGCGATCCGGCGGCCGGCCTGGCGGTCGCCGTGCACGAGTCCTGGCCGCCGCTGACGTCCGGCTTCCCCTCCGGCCAGGTCGCCGGCGTGGTGGCCCTCTTCGCGGCGATCGTGGTGCTGGTCCGGCACAGTGCGGTACGCCGCCCCTGGCTACTGGCCGCGGGCGCGGCGGCCGTGCTCGTCCCGCTGCTGTGCGCCCTGTCGCAGATCTACCGTGGAACGCAGCACCCCATAGGCGTGCTCGCGAGCGCGCTGCTGGCGCTTCCGTGGGTCGCCGTGGCGTGGTGGGTGCTGCTCCGCGACCGGCCGCACCGAACACATCGGCCACCAGCCACTTAGCCCACGCCGTCCGCCCGGTCGCCCAAGCCGGTGACCGGCCGGGCGCTCGCCCGGCCGGCAACGGGGGCGCGGCGGCCGGCGCACCGGGTGGTCCCGGGCGCCGCCACCGGCCCAGACGTCTCCCCCCTGGGTTACTGTCCGCCCTTCTGCACGTAGGAGCGGACGAACTCCTCCGCGTTCTCCTCCAGGACCTCGTCGATCTCGTCCAGGATCGCGTCGACATCGTCAGTGAGCTTCTCGTGGCGCTCCTGCACGTCCGAAGACGCCTGCGCCTCGACCTCCTCGACCTCGTTCTCCTGGCGGCCAGTCTGCTTCTGGCCGCCACCGGTTTCCTTGGTCGCCATCCCTGACACCTCCGCTGCTCGGGGGGACGCCTCTCCCCATATCTTCCCCGAACCGACCGACAATGCGCGCCCCGGGGCACGCGATCTTTGGAACGGTGCTCGCGGCGGGCACATCGGCCCTCGGCGTGGGCCTTCTCTACATCGGATCGTTATCGACGTCACACTCTTCGTGGCCGTCTTTCGTCGTCGTGCCCCCACCTACGGGACGACAATGGGGGATCACGGATCTGGGCTGGCTCTAGCGCACGGGTGGTCGATGGCATCGCACGCACGGCAACTGCTGGCGGATCGGTACAAGCTGCTGACGCCCTTCCGGCGGGACGGCGGAGGGATCATGTGGCAGGCCCATGACCTTCGCCTCAAACGCGACGTCGCGATCAAGGAAGTGCAGCCGCCGTACCGTGTGGACGTGGCGGACCTGCCGGCCGCCCGCAGGCAGGCGCTGCGGGAGGCCCGTTCGGCGGCCCGGCTGAGCCATCCGGCCGTGATCACCGTGCACGACCTGCTGGAGGACAAGGGCCGTCTCTGGATCGTCACCGAACTGCTCCAGGGGCTCACGCTCGGGGACACCGTGCGTCATCTCGGACGCCTGCCGGTCCACTGGGCCGCCTGGGTAGGTTTCCAGCTCCTCTCGGGCGTACGGCACGCGCACGCGATGGGCGTGGTCCACGGGGACATCCGGCCTGGCAACGTGACGCTGACCGAGGACCGGGTGGTGCTGACCGACTTCGGCATCGCCGCCTTCGACCGGGACGTGACGGGACCGGCGACGGTGCCCGTGACGCGGTCGGGGGCCTATCTCGCGCCCGAGCGCCTTCGTGGCGAGGCCCTCACCCCCACCGCCGACCTGTGGTCGTTCGGCGCGACGCTGTACTGCGGTGTGGAGGGCAGGCCGCCGTACCCGAGCGTGGGCCCGCTGTCGGCCGGGATGATGCTCGGCCGCGAGCCGGACCCGCCGCGCCGGGCGGGCCCGCTGCGGCCCCTGATCGAGGGCCTGCTGCGACGTGATCCGCTGGACCGCCTCACGATCGAGCAGGCCATGCAGATGCTGGTGGAGGTGCTGCGGCGGCAGGGCATCCCCGCAGCCGCGCCGGGCCGGACCTCCGGCGAGCTGCCCAGCCGCGCCAGGACCAACCCGTACGGGCACTCCCCCGCCCTCGGCGCGCCCCCTCGGCAGGGCGAGCTGACCGCCGGGTTTCCGCACGGGGAGAACCGCCAGCGTGGGGGCGTCCCGCGCTGGCCCGCGCCGCCCGGCCGTCCGCGCCGTCCCGGCGGTGCCGGCGGCCTGACCAGCCCCTCCGGTCCGGGCTTTCCCCGGAACCTCGGTGGAGGTCACCCGGACGGCCCACGCCCGCCGGCCGCCCCCCTGTGACGCCTGGGCCACCGGCCGGGCCCCGCGCGAAGGACGGCCGGATCGTGCTCCTCGGTCAGCTGTGATGGGTGCGGAACTTGACGATCCGTCCGTCCGGTGGCGATCGAGACTTGAACTCCTCTCCAGCCTGAAGGCCGGAGGTTCTCCCGTCGTGTCGCGGTCAGGCGGCGTGCGGGGGTTGACGCTTCGCAGACCGGGCAGTCCCGAGGTCTCCACGTCCTGACACCACAGTTCCTGCGGCGTTGCGAATGTTGATCTCGGCGTTGGTGTCGGCATGCCCGGCCCACCCGCACCTGGGGTTGACGCACGAGAACCGGGTGCCGTCGCGGTAGGCCGGGTCACGGTGCCCGCGCTGGTGCTGCCCACCCCTGCCCAGGGCTTCCGGGTCGACGACGTCGACCCGGGCCCGGACCACCGCGCCCGCGCGAGGTCCCAGTCGGACGAGGGCAGGGTGGAGATCGAGGTGCGCTGCCCCGGCGGCGTGCCGACCCCTCGGATCTCCCGGCACGGCTGACCCCGCCGGCGTCCTCTCGTGGCCGGTGGCGGGTCAGGCCTCGCCGGTGAGGGCCGCGACGAGGTCGGCAGCGGTTCGGCACCGGTCGAGCAGGTCGCCCACGTGCGCCTTGGTGCCGCGCAGCGGCTCCAGGGTCGGCACGCGCTGGAGCGACTCTCGGCCGGGGATGTCGAATATCACCGAGTCCCAGGAGGCCGCGGCGACCGACTCGCTGTACTGACGCAGGCACCGGCCGCGGAAGTAGGCCCGGGTGTCGGTGGGCGGCGTCTCGACCGCGCGGTCGACGTCCTCGTCGGTCACCAGGCGCTGCATCCGGCCCCGGGCGACCAGGCGGTTGTACAGTCCGCGGTCGGGCCGGATGTCGGAGTACTGCAGGTCGACCAGTTGCAGACGGGGATGCGACCACGGCAGGTTGTCGCGGGTGCGGTAACCCTCCAGGATCTCCAGCTTGGCGACCCAGTCGAGCTCCCGCGAGAGCTGCATCGGGTCCTCGGCCAGCCGGGTGAGCACCGACTCCCAGCGGTTGAGCACGTCCTTGGTCAGGTCGTCCACGCCGGAGCCGAAGCGGTCCTCGACGTACTTGCGGGCCTGCTCCAGGTACTCCATCTGCAGCTGCACGGCGGTCATCTTCCGCCCGTTGCGCAGCGCGATCTCGTACTTGCAGGTCGGGTCGTGGGACACCGCGCGCAGCGCCGCGACCGGCGACTCCGGCGCCAGGTCGATGGTGAGGAATCCCTCCTCGATCATCGCCAGGACCAGGGCCGTCGTACCGAGCTTCAAATATGTCGAAATTTCCGACATGTTGGCGTCGCCGATGATCACGTGCAGGCGGCGGTACTTCTCCGGGTCGGCGTGCGGCTCGTCCCGGGTGTTGATGATCGGCCGCTTCAGCGTGGTCTCCAGCCCGACCTCGACCTCGAAGAAGTCGGCGCGCTGGCTGATCTGGAAGCCCTCGCCGCGCGAGTCCTGGCCGATGCCGACCTTCCCCGCGCCACACATGACCTGCCGCGACACGAAGAACGGGGTCAGGTGCCGGACGATGTCCGCGAACGGCGTGGCCCGGCGCATGAGGTAGTTCTCGTGGCACCCGTACGAGGCGCCCTTGGCGTCGGTGTTGTTCTTGTAGAGCTGGATGGGCGCGTTGCCGGGAACGGCGGACGCCCGGACCGCCGCGTCGTACATCACCCGCTCGCCCGCCTTGTCCCAGATGACCGCCGCCCTGGGGTTGGTGCACTCGGGCGTCGAATACTCCGGATGGGCGTGGTCGACGTACAGACGCGCGCCGTTGGTGAGAATCACGTTGGCGAGCCCGAGGTCCTCGTCGGTGAGCTGGCTCTGGTCGGCCACCTCACGGGCGAGATCGAATCCCCGGGCGTCGCGGAGCGGGTTCTCCTCCTCGAAGTCCCATCGGGCCCGGCGGGCGCGGGCGGCCGACGCCGCCAGATACGCGTTGACGACCTGTGAGGAGGTCACCATCGCGTTCGCCCCCGGTTGACCGGGCACGGCGATGCCGTACTCGGTCTCGATGCCCATCACCCGCCGAACCGTCATTCCCACCCCGCCCGTGTCAGGCCGTCGTCGTCATATCCGAGCCTAGCCCTTTCTCTATGCCCTGCTACCGAACAGTTACGGCACAGATGCCTCGGGACTTTGCGCCGGAATCGGCGGCACCGTCCGGGAAGGGGTGCCCCGGCCGCGCCGGCGGGACCCGCGCGAGCGGTCGAGCAGGGCCCCCAGCCTGGACCGGAGCCACCGCTGGCCGGGCCTGTCGACCAGCCGGTAGACCGCGTACGCGAGCGCGATCGAGACCGTCATCGTGATCCCGGTCAGCAGCCAGGGGTCCAGCACGTCCCGGTACGCCGGGATCAGGACGGCGGAGATCGTCTGGTGCAGCAGATAGAGCGGGTACGTGAGGGCGCCGACGGTGACGAGGGGACGCCAGCGCACCCACCGCAGCCAGCCGAGGGCGACCGCGGCCATGAGGAGGTAGATGAGCGTGATCGCGACGATGACGGCCTCCGGCGGCGCCGGGTAGCGGGCGATCCCGATCAGGCGCACCCGCTCCCCCACGCGCTCCAGGGCGGCGTGCAGGGACATCCCGTAGCCGGCCGCCACGAGCAGCCACGGCACGAAGGCCGCCGCCCGCGCCCCGAAGCGGTGGATCAGGAAGAAGGCCATGCCCGCGATGAAGTACGGCGCCTGCCTCGGCATGAAGACGAAGACCAGCACGTCGTTCTGGGTGAACTCGGCGAGCAGGGCCAGACCGGCCCAGGCCGCCAGGAACACCAGGCAGCGCCGCAGCGTGATCCCCACGAGGGAGAACAGTGCCAGGAGGACGTAGAACCGCAGTTCCACCCAGAGCGACCAGAAGACGCCGCCGGCGTGCCCGACGTCGAACGCCCCCTGCAGCATGGTCAGGTTGAGCAGATACTCCCCGGTGCTGAGCTTGGGGTCGAACCCGGAGACCCCGCTGAACCGGTACAGGATGAAGATCACGATCACGGCGAACCAGTACGCCGGGTACAGCCGGGAGACCCGGGACACGGCGAACTCGCCGACCGTGTGGCCCCACACGCTCATCAGGATGACGAACCCGCTGATGAGGAAGAACAACTCGACGCCGAGGATGCCCAGCGTGGTGAGGCGGGCGACCGGCGCGAACAGCTTCGTGGGGAACTCGTCCCACAGGGACTTGCTGGCCGCCATGTAGTGGAAGGACATGACCGCGAACGCGGCGACGAAGCGCAGGACGTCGAGTTCGACGAGGCGGCGGCCCTTCGCGGCCCGGCCGTCGCCGGGCGCGTCCGGCGCGCCCGCGGGAGGAACGGAATGTCGCACAGGACTCACAGGACCCACCCGCGCGCGCCAAGAAAGATCACGCCATCTTTGACGTGATCACATGCCCTTCCGGTTCCCTCCGAGATCCACGATCTCCGGACGACCCCCGAAAAAGGGGAGGAGCGGCGCGATCCGTTCGGAGTGCACCCACGTGCGCGTGAAGC
>NZ_JABBWY010000006.1:299864-541121 GCF_014161415.1 Microbispora sp. H10885
GCGGCGCGATCCGGGATCGCCCCGCTCCTCCTCCGTGTCCTTCTCGGCATCGGCGCCGGACAGGCCGGCGCCGGACGATGCCGACTACGGATGCCTACAGGTACTGACCGGTGTTGGCGACCGTGTCGATCGAACGGCCGGCCTCGGTGCCCTGCTTGCCCTGCACGAGCGTGCGGATGTAGACGATCCGCTCGCCCTTCTTGCCGGAGATGCGGGCCCAGTCGTCGGGGTTGGTGGTGTTGGGCAGGTCCTCGTTCTCGGAGAACTCGTCCACGCAGGCGGCCAGCAGGTGGGAGATCCGCAGGCCCTTCTGCCCGGTGTCGAGGAACTCCTTGATGGCCATCTTCTTGCCCCGGTCGACGATGTTCTGGATCATCGCGCCGGAGTTGAAGTCCTTGAAGTAGAGGACTTCCTTGTCGCCGTTGGCGTAGGTCACCTCGAGGAAGCGGTTCTCCTCGCTCTCGGCGTACATCCGCTCGACGGTCCGCTGGATCATCCCGGCGATCGTGCCCTCACGGCTGTCGCCGTGCTCGCTCAGATCCTCCGGGTGCAGCGGCAGCTCGCTGACCAGGTACTTCGAGAAGATGTCCTTGGCCGCCTCGGCGTCCGGCCGCTCGATCTTGATCTTGACGTCCAGGCGGCCGGGCCGCAGGATCGCCGGGTCGATCATGTCCTCGCGGTTGGAGGCGCCGATGACGATGACGTTCTCCAGGCCCTCGACACCGTCGATCTCCGACAGGAGCTGGGGGACGATGGTGTTCTCGACGTCGGAGGAGACGCCGGAGCCGCGGGTCCGGAAGATCGAGTCCATCTCGTCGAAGAACACGATCACCGGGGTGCCCTCGGAGGCCTTCTCCCTGGCCCGCTGGAACACCAGGCGGATGTGCCGCTCGGTCTCACCGACGTACTTGTTGAGGAGCTCGGGGCCCTTGATGTTGAGGAAGAAGCTCTTGCCGGACTGACCGGTCTTCTCCGCGACCTGCTTGGCCAGGGAGTTGGCCACGGCCTTGGCGATCAGCGTCTTGCCGCAGCCGGGCGGGCCGTACAGGAGCACGCCCTTCGGCGGGCGCAGCTGGTGCTCGCGGAACAGGTCGGCGTGCAGGTAGGGCAGCTCGATGGCGTCCCTGATCTGCTCGATCTGCCGGCTGAGGCCGCCGATCTCCTCGTAGGAGATGTCGGGGACCTCCTCCAGGACGAGCTCCTCCACCTCCGACTTGGGGATGCGCTCGTAGACGTAGTTGGATCGGGGTTCGAGAAGCAGGGAGTCGCCGGCGCGCAGCGGCTGGTCCAGCAGCGAGTGGGCGAGCTTGACGACCCGCTCCTCGTCCGCGTGGGAGATGACCAGCGCACGGTCGCCGCTCTCCAGCAACTCCTTGAGCATGACGATCTCGCCGACGTCCTCGTAGCCGAGGGCCTCGACGACGTTGAGCGCCTCGTTCAGCATGACCTCCTGGCCACGCTTGAGCGAGTCGGCGT
The DNA here is from genome assembly GCF_014161415.1 of Microbispora sp. H10885. NCBI lineage: Bacteria > Bacillati > Actinomycetota > Actinomycetes > Streptosporangiales > Streptosporangiaceae > Microbispora > Microbispora sp. H10885. Next base: position 301,341 of record NZ_JABBWY010000006.1, read on the forward strand.
CGACGGCCGGGCTGACGTTCACCCGGAGCTTGCGCCCGCCGGTGAACACCTCGATCGTGCCGTCGTCCCTGGCCTCCAGGAACACGCCGAAACCGGACGGCGGCTGCGCCAGCCGGTCGACCTCCTCCTTCAGGGCGACGATCTGGTCCCTGGCCTCCTTGAGGGTGGCGACCAGACGCTCGTTCTGGCTCGTCAGAGCGGCCACCTGTGCCTGCGCCTCATGGAGGCGCTCCTCGATGACCCTGGCCTGCCGGGGAGACTCGGCCAGCTTCCGGCGCAACGCGGTGATCTCCTCCTGCAGGAAGGAGACCTGTGTTGTGAGATCGGCGACCTCCCGTTCGCGCTGCGCGGCTCGAGCCTCAGCGTCGTCGCGAGCTGCCACGCCCCGTCACCTCCTTCCCCGTCGAGAACGACTACTCAAGACCCTACCTATCTTGGCGCTGTACGTAACCTGGCCGGGCAGTGTTCGTGTAGTTACGTTGGGTGTTCGGCGTTTGATGCCTTATGGGTGGAATATTCGGATCAGCATTAGCAACGCACCCGAATGCTCCCGTGTCACGGGGCTTTGCCGGGATGTGGCCGAATCGTCACACTTGTTCGGTCCCCTCTCCGTACGCCCCCTTGGCGGGGCGCCTGCGCCGCGGCGGGGGCGTGACGCCGTCCGCCATGCGACGGGCCGTGACGAGGAAACCCGTGTGGCCGACCATCCGATGGTCCGGCCGGACCGCGAGACCCTCGACATGCCAGTCGCGAACCAGGGTCTCCCACGCGTGGGGCTCGGTGAAACTCCCGTGCTCACGCAGAGCCTCCACCGTTCTGGACAACTGGGTCGTTGTCGCAACATAGCAGCAGATAACTCCTCCTGGGGTGAGGGATTTCGCCGCCGCGTCCACGCACTCCCAGGGAGCCAGCATGTCGAGGACGACGCGGTCCACGTCGGCCTCGTCGAGCGCGTCGACGAAGTCGCCGACCACCAGGCGCCACTGCCCCTGCGGGCCCCCGAAGAACTTCTCCACGTTCTTGGTGGCCACCTCGGCGAAGTCCGCGCGCCGCTCGTAGGAGGTGACCTTCCCCTCCGGCCCGGCCGCCCGCAGCAGGAAGCAGGTGAGCGCGCCCGACCCCACACCGGCCTCGACGACCCGCGCGCCGGGGAAGATGTCGGCCATAGCGACGATCTGCGCCGCGTCCTTCGGATAGACCACCGCCGCGCCGCGCGGCATCGAGACCGCGTAGTCGGCCAGCAGGTGCCGGAACGCCAGGTAGGACGTGCCGCCGGAGGACCGCACCACGGACCCCTCGGGCTGCCCGATCAGGTCGTCGTGCGGGATCGACCCCTTGTGCGTGTGGAAGACGCCGCCCTCTTTCAGCGTCACCGTGTGCCGCTTGTTCTTGGGGTCGGTGAGCTGGACCTGATCTCCAGCCCGGAACGGACCGTGCCTGCGAAAACCCATGCGGAAAAGGCTAGTGCCGCGACCGCCGAGGTTTGCCCGTCAGGAGCGGTGTCCAGAGTGGTGCATCGCAAGGCGGAGGAGGAGGCCATAGCGGAGCTATGGGCGACATCCTCGGGCCCCGCGGAAAGTCCGAGCTTGCGAGGAGTTTTCGTGGGTGGGGCGACAACGCGGCGAGGTGCCGCTCTGGGCGACGCGACGGGGCAAAAATCGGCGGGAGGGGCACAAGGTGCCGCGACCGCCGAGGTTTGCCCGTCCCAAGCCGTGGCCGCGAGTGTCCCCGGCCGCCGGAAAACGCCTGGCCGTGGCGGGGAGACCGCTGGTAACAATGGGACATGTTGCCCCAAGAGGCCATCCCCGCCGGTCCGGCCGTTCTGCGCCTGCCGGTCGAGGGGGACGCCGACCAGATCGCCCGCGCCTGCTCCGACCCCGGCATCTCGCGGTACGTCCCGTTCATGCCCTCGCCGTACACGCGGGACGACGCGCTGACGTGGATCACCAAGACCGTGCCCGAGAAGTGGGGGGACGGCGGCGCGTACTTCGTCGTCGCCGATCCCGCGACGGACGAGGTCCTCGGCGCCGCGGGGCTGCAACCGCGCGACCGCTTCGGCGCGTCCGACGTGGGCTACTGGCTCGCGCCGTGGGCGCGGGGGCGCGGCGTCGCCACCGCGGCCGTGCGGGTGCTCGCGGAGCGGGCCTTCGCCCTGAGCGTCACCCGGATCTCACTGCTGGCCGACGTGGACAACATCCCGAGCCAGCGGGTCGCCTTCCGGTCCGGGTTCGCCCACGAAGGCGTGCTGCGCGGGGCGGGCGTCCCCCGGGGCGACACCTCCTCCGACGTCGCCGTGTTCGGGCGGCTGAGCACCGACCCCGGCGATCCGATCACGCCCTTCCTGCCGTTCTTCCCCGGCGGCTCGCTCACCGACGGCGTGGTGCGGCTCACGCCGCTGACCGCCGCCGACGCCGCCGATCACTTCGCCCTGGCGTCCGTGCCCGACGTGACGGAGTCGCATGTGCCGCCCAGGCCACCGGTGTACGCCGCCAACGAGCTCGTCTGCCGGTACGCGCGCCATCGATGGCTGACCGGGCAGCGGATAGACGCCGCGATCAGGGACGAGCGCACCGGGGAGTTCGCCGGGGACATCCAGCTCACCGGCGTCGTCCCGGACCTCGGCCAGGCCATGCTCGGCTACAGCCTGCTCCCCGCCTTCCGCGGGCGCGGCCTGGTGACCCGGGCCGTGACGCTCCTGGTCGACTGGGCGTTCGGGCAGACGCCGCTGCGCAGGATCGTGGCCGGCACCACGACCGGCAACACGGCGTCGCACCGGGTGCTGGAGCGCGCCGGTTTCACCCGTGAGCATCTCGTACGGGGACTGCTGCCGGGCCCCGGCGGCACCCGCGTCGACGACCTCCAATGGGCCCGTACGCGCGACTGAGCCCTTCCCCGGACCTCGTGGAGGATCGCGGAACGGACAACCCGCCCGCGCTCGGGCGCCGCCCGGAACCCGGCACCCGAGCGCGGGCCGTCCGCGGCCCGCCACGCCCGCTGGGGCGTCCCGGCCACACCGATGCCGGCCGGCCCCTCAGTCGGCGCCGTACGCGGCCCGCAGCTTGGCGAAGGCGGCATCCGTCCCCTGGAGCGCCCGGTCGATCTCCTCGTCGGTGTGGGCGGCCGACAGGAACCAGTTGTGCCAGGGGTGCAGGTAGACGCCCTCCTCAAGGCAGGCCCCGGCCCAGTGGATGCCCTTCTCCAGCGTGTCGTCGCCCTCGAAGGACAGCCACGGCACCTGCACCGGGCCGGTCTGCCGCACCACGAAGCCGTGGGCGGCGGCCTGGGCGGCGAGCCCCTCGCGCAGCCGGGTCCCCGCCCGGTGCATGAGCGCGGGCCCGTCGCTCTCCCGCAGGATCTCGATCGTCGCCTTGGCGGCGGCCATCGCGGTCGCGGAGAACCAGAACGAGCCGGTCGAGTACAGCGACTGGGCCGCCCCCCGGAGCGCGTCGGCGCCGGTGAGCGCGGCGATGGGGAATCCGTTGGCCATCGCCTTGCTCCAGGCCGTGAGGTCGGGGCGCACGCCGAGCGGCTCCCACGAGCCGCGCAGGTCCAGCCGCCACCCGGCCCGCACGTCGTCGATCACCAGCGCCGCGCCGAGGCGGTCGGCCAGCGCCCGCACCCCCCGGGCGAACCCGGCGTCCGCGGGCTCCTGGTCCTCGAACGAGTCGTGCTTGAAGGGGGTGACGAGGATCGCGGCGACGTCGCCGTCCGCCTCGGCCGCCGCCGCCTCGGCGCTCGCGAGATCGTTGTAGGTGAACTCGATCGTGTCCGCCCGCTGGTTGGGGGTGACCCCCGAGAGGCCGGGCGTGCACCAGGGGTCGGCGCCGTGGTAGGCGCCGTGGGCGACGAGGACCTTGGTCCGGCCCGTGGCCGCCCTGGCCACCATCAGGGCCTGCGTGGTGGCGTCGGTGCCGTTCTTGGAGAACATCGCCCAGTCCGCCGACGGGATCAGGTCGACCAGCAGCTCGGCGAGCTCGACCATGACCGGCCCCGGGCCGTTGAGACAGTCGCCGGACGCCTGCTGCGCCGCGGCGGCGGCCTCGACCCGGGGCTCGCGGTGGCCGACGATCATCGGTCCCCAGCTGCACATCAGGTCGACGTACTCGCGGCCGTCCGCGTCCCACTGACGGGCGCCCTCGGCCCGGACGAAGAACTGGGGATAGCGGTCTCCGTGCAGGACCGCGTTGAGGTGGCCGTACATGCCACCGGGGATGACCTTCGCGGCACGGGCCCGCAGGGACGCGTCGACGGACATGGGCGGACTCCCGGGGTTTCGGAGGAGGGGGAACCGGAGCGGCGGGGACCGGGACCGGAGGGAGATCAGTCGTCGACGGGGCCGTCCAGGCCGGCGTCGGAGCCGAGCCCGCCGGCGACCCGCGCGGCGACGGCCGTGCCGAGGCGGGCGGCGCCGAGCACGTCCCGGCCGCGCAGCAGGCCGGCGGCGAACCCGGCGCAGTACGCGTCGCCGCAACCGGTGGTGTCGACGACCGGCACGTCCAGGGCGGGCACACGGGTGAACCCCCCGGCGGTGGCCACGAGGCTGCCGGCGGCCCCGAGGGTGACGATCACGCCCTTCGGGCCCTCGCCGAGCAGCGCGGCGGCGGCCTCCTCCGGGGTCGCGGCGCCGGTGAGCATGAGGGCCTGCTCCTCGTTGGGCAGCAGGTAGTCGACGTGCGGCAGGAACGCCCGTACGGCGGGCATCAGGTCCGGCAGGTTGGACAGCAGGTCCAGCGTGACGATCGTGCCACCCTCGCGGGCCTTGCCGAGCAGCGCGTAGAACTCGGGGTCGTGCAGGCCCCAGGTGACGTCCATGCCGCCGAGGTGCACCACCTTCGCGGCGGTCAGGCGGCCGGCGTCGAGGTCGGCGGTCGCCAGGCCCAGGTTGGCCCCGGGCACGTGGAACGAGGGCCGTCCCCCGTCCGGCCGGATCGGCAGGATGGAGGCGGCGGTCTGCTCCCCCGGACGGCGCACGACGCCGCTCACGTCGACGCCGTGCCGCGCCATGATCATCAGGAGGAAGTCGCCCAGCTCGTCGCCGCCGACGGCGCCCATGGTGGCCACCGGCACACCGATCTTCGCGAGGGCCACGGCCGTGCCGGCGGCCGCCCCCGCGGCGGTGATGCGGATCTGCTCCAGCAGGTGGGTGTCCTGGCCGGACGGGATGGACTCGACCGGGCGGGCCAGGACGTCGACGATATGTACGCCGACTGTCACAACCGTCATGTGCGGATAATAGACGGGCGCCCGACTACGATGTCAACCGAGGTGATGGAGCGTGCCGAAGAGCGTCAACCATGAGGAACGCCGGGGGGAGGTCGTCGCGGCGGCCCGCCGGATCATCCTGCGCGACGGCATCGAGGCGGCGACGACCCGGGCCATCGCGAAGGAGGCCGGCTACTCCAACGGCGTGCTCACGCACTATTTCGCGGACAAGGACGAGATCCTGCTGTCGGCGCTGGAGGCCTCGCACCGGCGCATCGCCGACCGGCTGCGGGAGAAGCTGTCCGGCCGCACCGGGCTGGCGGCGCTGCGGGAGCTGCTGCTCGACAACGTCCCCCTCGACGGCGAGCGCGCCGGGGAGACCGGGCTCGAGGTCGGCTTCTGGGGGCGCTGCCTGACCAGTCCCGCGCTGCTGGAGGTGCAGCGGCGGGAGGCCGCCGAGCTTCGCTACGTGGTGACCAGCCTGCTGAGGTCCGCCGCCGAGGCCGGTGAGATCCGTACGGACGAGGACCCGGAGGACGTGGCCGAACGGCTGCTCGCGCTGGTGGACGGCCTCAGCGTGCACCGGCTGCTGTATCCCGCGAACGTCACCGCCGAGCGGCTGGAGCGGCTCCTGCTGCGCGAGATCGACCGACTGCGCGGCGGCTGACCGGCCGCCGGGAGCCCGTATCCGGGTCCCCGGCGGTCCGGCCGCCGTCTCAGGCGGGCGTCAGGCGGGGCGGTGCGCCTCGTAGCGCATGGTGCGGGAGACCCCGATGCGCACGGTCGTGCCGGGCAGGATCGGCACCGGCTCGTTCGGCGGGATGTCGTAGAAGTTGGGGTCGCCCGGCGGCTGGATCTGCGTGCCGTTCACCGACCCCAGGTCGAGCAGGTTGACGTCCCAGTTCTCCAGGAACACCCGCAGGTGCCGGCGGGACACCGAGCCGTCCGGGCTGGTGACCCTGGCCGGCCTGGCCTCGCCCGACTGCACCTCGGGGGCCCGCTCCGGGTCGCGGCCCAGCAGGTAGTCGGCCTCCAGCGGCAGCGCCATGCCGTCGTCGAGCAGCAGCGCGCCGAGCGGCGGGCGCGGGCCCTTGTACGGCACCACCGCCCGCTGGTCGATGGGGACGCCGCAGACCGCGCAGTACGGCGCACGTGGGTCGTTGAAGTGGTCGTTCTTGCAGTCGACGCCGTACACCATGGGCCGCGGCTCCGGGTCGGGCGCCACGTCGAGCTGGGTCGCCTCCCCCGGCTCGTCGTCGGCGGCCTGCGACGCCCCCTCGAAGGGCCCGTCGAAGGGTCCGTCGAACGGGCCGCCCAGCGGTCCGCTTCCCGGCCCGTCCGGGGAGCCGCCCCGGTCCTGTGCTCCCCGGTCCTGGGCGGGCCCGTCCTGGGCGTCCTGGGGCCCGCCGCGGTCGTCGGACGGCTCGGGCAGCCCCGGGGACTGCTGCGGCCCGGAATGGGACGGGGTGTAGGGCGGGGCTGGCTGGGGGCCGGAGTGCTGCGCGGGCGCCGGGTCCGACAGTCCGGACGGCAACGGCGGCAGCGGCTGGGAGACGTGCGGCGGCTGGGCGGGCGGGGGGACCGGCTGGGACGACGGACCGGACGACTGGGGCGCCGCGTGCTCGGCCGACGGCCCAGGGCCGGACAACGGCCCGCCGCCGAACGGCGAGACGGGCGGCGAGAGGGGCGGCTGGGCGGGCGGGGAGACGGGCGGGGGCGGCACCACGGGCCCCCGCGGCCCGATCGGCTCCGGCACCCCCACCGGCGGGGGCTGCGCGCCCGTGTGCTGCCCCTGATGCTGCGGCTGGTGCTGCGGCGGGCGCGGGGGCAGCGGCGGGAAGGCGAGGTCGCCGTGCCGGGTGAGGTCGCACTCCAGCCCGGCTCCCGTGACGACGCCGCCGTCCAGCCGGGCGTACGGGCTCGACGGGCCGGCTCCCGGCAGGCGCAGCAGCACCGTGGACACCGGGCCGTTGACGAGGCGGTCGGTCCAGGTCAGCGCGTCGTGCCCGGCGAGGCGCACCTCGCCCTCCGGGCCGGACACGCTCGCGTACGCGGCCCCGCTGACCAGCACGGCCACGCCTCCCCCGGCGGGACCGGCGACCGCGCAGGCCACCGGCTCCCCGATCGAGCGGTCCATGGCGCGCGCGAGCACCTGGGCCACGCGCCGGGCCAGCGCCCGGCCGTCCCCGCCCGTCGTGGCGGTCTCGTGCAACGCGCTCAGCAGGTCCTCGACCGGCTGGTCGCCGCCGGTGGCGCACACGAGCAGCAAGCCGTTCAGATGGGCGACCACGCCCTCTCCCGGCAGCGGGCGGACCACCCCCACGCCCTGTTCCGTCACAGAAGTTCTCCCTCCGGAAACGCCACCGGATGTCCGGCATCATCGCCGGCACGCCGTGTGCCGGATCGATCACCCCAGAAAGTAGCAAAAAGTATGGTGAACCGGCCTGCCGGAGCGCGCGTACGGGCGACCGAGCGTGCTCGGGCCCCGGTCTCGCTCAGCACCCTAGTCCCCGGCCGTCCCGATGACGAGTGCGCGGGCCCCGCCCCGGGCGCACCGGCCCGCCCGGCCCGGAAGGCCCGGGTGACGCTCAGACCCCGCTGAACATGCGGTTGACGTCGGCGGTGGCGAGCACGCCGTAGATCTCTCCGCCGCGCTCGACGAGCAGGTATTCGGGCGCCGGAGAGCCCCGCATGGCGTCGAGCAGCGACTCCCCCTCCAGGTCGGCGCCGAGCACCAGCGCGGGCTCCAGGGTGCGCGACAGGGCCCCGACGTTCACCCACGGCCTGCGCTGCTCGGGAGTGGCGTTGACCGCCGCCTCGTTCACGATGCCCACAGGGTGCCCGTCGTGGTCCACCACCACCATCGCCCCGGCTCCGGACTCGCGCGCCCGGCGCAGGCCCTCGGAGAGCGGCACCTCGGCGGTGACCGGGATCGCCCTGCGCGCCAGCACCCGGGCCCGCAACTGCGGCAGCCGGGCCCGTACGCGGGCGACCCGCAGCGACTGGGAGGCCCCGAGCCAGATGAACGACGCCAGCACCACCGTCCAGAGCATGCTGCCGATGGCCGGCTCCTGCCCGGCCATCAGGTTCATCAGGAGCGGCACCACGACCACCGCGACCGCCACGCCGCGCCCGACCCACGCGGCGGCCATCGTGCCCGTGCCCGAGTCGCGCTTGACCTTCCACACGGCCGCCCGCAGCATCCGCCCGCCGTCGAGCGGCAGGCCGGGCAGCAGGTTGAACACGCCGACGATCAGGTTGGACAGCCAGAGCTGCCACATCAGCACCTGGGCCAGGCCGCCCGGCGGCACCACGAACGCCTCCACGAGGGCCCCGATCCCGGCCAGCCCCAGCGACAGCAGCGGCCCGGCGAAGGCCACGTTGAACTCCCGGCCCGCCGTCTCGGGCTCGCGCTCGATCTCCGAGACGCCGCCCAGCATGTAGAGGGTGATCCGGCGCACCGGCAGGCCGTAGTGCTTGGCCACCACGCAGTGCGCCAGCTCGTGCAGCAGGACGGAGACATACAGCAGCACGGCGAAGGCCAGCGCGACCAGGTAGGTGGCGGACTCGCCGTAGCCGGGCAGCATGTCGGCGAACCGCGGCTGGAAGCTGACCGTGATGAACGCCGCCACGATGAGCCACGTCGGCGAGACGTAGACGGGAATGCCGAACGGCCGCCCCATCCGCAGTCCGGTGGACTCCTTGGCAGGTGTGCTCATTTGGCCGCCTTCCCTCCCGCGCCCCTCGATGCTACGCGGCGCGACGTGAGATCAGCCTAAGAGCTGCCCGCCCGCCGCGGAGCACGCGATCGTCGCGGCGGTACGGGAGACTGCGGCGGGGAGACGGCGGCGAGGGGACCGCCGGCGCGGACGCGTTCTGTCGGCTCGATGTCCTACAGTTCCGGCATGACCCTCGCCGAAGAGCGCGCCGTTATCGGGGCGCTGTCCCCCTCCCGGGCCGGTGACTTCATGACCTGCCCCCTGCTCTACCGGTTCAGGGTGATCGACCAGCTGCCCGAGCGTCCCTCGGCGGCCGCGGTCCGCGGCACCCTCGTCCACGCCGTGCTGGAGCGGCTGTACGACCTGCCGGCCGAGGCGCGGACGGTCGCCGCGGCGCAGGAGCTGCTGGAGCCGCAGTGGCGGCGGCTGCTGACCGAGGAGCCCGACTACGCGGGGCTGTTCGAGACCGACGAGGAGCGCGACGCCTGGCTGACCCAGGCCCGCGGCATGGTCGAGCGTTACTTCACGCTGGAGGACCCGCAGCGGCTGGAGCCCGCCGAGCGCGAGATGTACGTCGAGGCCGTGCTCGACAGCGGCCTGCTGCTGCGCGGCTACATCGACCGGCTCGACGTGGCCCCGACCGGCGAGACGCGGATCGTGGACTACAAGACGGGCACGGCGCCGGGGCGCGAGTGGGAGGCCAAGGCGCTGTTCCAGATGAAGTTCTACGCGCTGGCGCTGTGGCGGCTGAAGGGGCAGGTCCCCCGGATGCTCCAGCTCATGTACCTCGGCAACGGCGAGATCCTCCGCTACGTCCCCGACGAGGCGGACCTGCGGGCCACCGAGCGCAAGGTCGAGGCGCTGTGGGCGGCGATCGAGCGCGCGGTGCGCACCCGGGAGTGGCGGGCCCGCCGCTCGCGGCTGTGCGACTGGTGCGACCACCAGGCCCTGTGCCCGGAGTTCGGCGGCACGCCGCCGCCCGTGCCGGACCGCGAGCCCGGCCTGTCGGCCCGCGTGAACAGGCGGTCCGCCGCCGACGAGATCTAGCGGCCCCGCCCCCCGGCGCCGTCTCGGCACCGCTCCGCCCGGGCACATCGCCGGGGCCGGTGTGCCGGGGCGTGTCCCACGCTCGCCGGGCCAGTGCGCGCATCCTCCGTACGGAGGATGCGGGATTTCCCTCCCGGGCAGGGTGGACACGCGCGGGGACGGCCTAAGTTTGGTACGTGCGCACCACCCCCGGCAGTACGCGATCCTGGCTTCGGGCTCATCCCCTGGTCTTCGACGCGATCCTCGCGGTGGTGCTGACGACCGCGTCCCTGTGGTGGATCGCCTCGGCCGGCCCCGAGGAGGGGGCCGGCTGGCTGCGGTCCGCGACGCCCCGTCCGGCGGACGCGTTGAACCTGGTCCTGGCGGCGGCCTGCACGCTGCCCGTGGCGCTGCGGCGTAGCCGGCCCCTCGTCCTGCTCGTGGCCACCTGCGTCCCGCAGGCGGCGCTCGACACACTCCACTACGACCCCGGTCTCAGCGAGTTCGGCGGGCTCGTGCTGCTCTACTCCGTGGCCGCCTACCGGGGACTGGCGCTGAGCCTGGCCGCCCTCGTCGTCTCCTTCTCCTCCTACGTCGCCAGCGCCGTCAGCGGGGTCATCACCCCGTCCTGGACCGACCACGTCGTCGTGACCGCCGTCCTGCTGCTGTGCTGGGTGTGCGGCCGGGCGTTGCGGTTGCGCCGCGCCTACCTCGACGAACTGGTCCAGCGGGCGCACCGGCTGGAGCGGGCGCGGGACGCCGACACGCGGGCCGCCCGGGCCGAGGAACGCTCCCGGATCGCCCGCGAGCTGCACGACGTGGTGGCCCACCACGTGAGCGTGATGACCGTGCAGGCCGCCGCGGCGCGCCGGATGCTCGACACCAAGCCGGACGTCGCCCGCGACGCCCTCACCGCCATCGAGGAGATGGGCCGTACGGCGATGGCGGAGATGCGCAACATCGTCGGCGTGCTGCGCACCGACGGCCCGGCCGAGCGCGGGCCGCAGCCGGGCATGCAGGACCTGCCGGCGCTGGTCGAGCAGATGCGCGAGGCGGGCCTGCGCACGCAGTTGCGCATCGAGGGCGACCGGCCCGGCCTGCCGCCCGGGGTCGACCTCGCGGCCTACCGCCTCGTGCAGGAGGCGCTCACCAACAGCCTGCGGCACGCCGGGCCCGCGGCCCGCGCGTGGGTCACCGTACGGCACGAGGGGAACGAGCTGACCCTCCAGGTCGAGGACGACGGGCGGGGTGCGGCCGAGGAATCGGTGCGTATCGGTGGCAAAGGTCACGGGCTCGTCGGCATCCGCGAGCGTGTGGCCCTCTATGGTGGAGTCCTGCGGATCGGACCCCGCGTCGGGGGCGGGTTCGAGGTCCGCGCCCGCTTCCCGTTGAAGGACAGCCCCCTGAAGGACAGGCCCGTCAGGGTCGGCTCCGGCAGGGACGGCTCCGGCAAGGGCGGTCCGGGCAGGGAGCTTCCCCTCAGGCACGTCGCCCCCGGCGACGACACGACCGAGCACGCCCCCGAACACGGCACGACCGGGCACGACGCCCACGAACACGGCACGACCGGGCACGAACGCGCCACGAACCATCCCCTCAAGCACGGCCCCCTCAAGGACACGACATGACGATCAGGGTGTTCTCCCCCGCGCGGCGGCGGGTCGCCGCGACGCCCAGGACGGACGGATCATGACGATCCGGGTGTTGCTGGTCGACGACCAGCCTCTGTTGCGCACCGGATTCCGGTTCATCCTCGAAGCGGAGGCCGACGTCACCGTCGTGGGCGAGGCCGGCGACGGCGCGACGGCGATGGAGCAGTCCCGCGCCCTGCTGCCCGACGTGGTGCTCATGGACGTCCGCATGCCCGGCACCGACGGCATCGAGGCCACCCGCCGCATCGTGCGCGAGGCCGCGCCAACCGCCCACGTGCCGAAGGTGCTCGTGCTGACCACGTTCGACCTGGACGAGTACATCGTCGAGGCGCTGCGCGCGGGCGCGAGCGGGTTCCTGCTCAAGGACGTGCCCCCGGACGACCTGGTGCAGGCGATCCGGGTGGTGGCGGCCGGCGACGCCATCGTGGCGCCGAGCGTCACCCGGCGGCTGCTGGACCGGTTCGCCGCCCGGCTGCCCTCCGCGCACCAGCAGGCCACCCCCGCGCGGCTCGACCGGCTCACCGAACGCGAGCTGGAGGTCCTGCGCCTCATCGCCAAGGGCATGTCGAACGCGGAGATCGCCGCCACGCTGGTGGTCAGCGAGACGACCGTCAAGACCCACGTGGGGAACGTGCTGACCAAGCTCGGCCTGCGTGACCGGGTGCAGGCGGTCGTGCTCGCCTACGAGACCGGGCTGATCATCCCCGGCGCCTTCTCCTGAGCCTCACCGCGGGCGGGCGCACGCTCCTCCTCGGGGAGTAGCGAAGCCCGCCGGATCCTCCTGTGGGCGCAGGCGCGGGCCGTACGCGCGGCCGATGCCCGGCCGGGCCCGCCCCGGGTACCGTCGGAGACAGGGCGTGGCCGTGGGGGCGCGGAACACGCCCCGCCGGTACGGCTCCCGGGGACCGTCTGGGGGGAAGGACGGAGGGAGCCGTACCGGCGGAGGACGCCGCGCGCCGGTCACTCAGGCGAGGGCGCCGCCCTCGGGGGCGGGGGCGGCCTCGGCCGGGACCGCGCCCGTGGAGACCGTGCCTCCCAGGACGCCCTCCGAGACGCCTCCCGGGGACCCGGCGACGTTCTCGGGGAAGTGGCAGGCCACCTGGTGGCCGGGGGCGAGCGTCTCCAGCGGCGGCTCGACCGTCCGGCAGACCTCCTGCGCCTTCCAGCAGCGGGTGTGGAACCGGCAGGCGGGCGGCGGGTTCAGCGGCGAGGGCACGTCGCCCTGCAGCCGGATCCGCTCCCGGCCCGCGCGCCGCTTCGGGTCCGGGATCGGGACCGCCGACAGCAGCGCGTTGGTGTACGGATGCATGGGCGATTCGTACAGGCCCTTGCGGTCGGCGATCTCGACGATCTTGCCGAGGTACATCACCGCGACGCGGTCGCTGATGTGCCGCACCACCGACAGGTCGTGCGCGATCACGACGTAGGTCAGGTCGAGCTCCCCCTGCAGGTCTTCCAGCAGGTTGACGACCTGGGCCTGGATCGACACGTCGAGCGCGGAGACCGGCTCGTCCGCGATGATCAGCTTGGGCTTCAGCGCGAGCGTCCTGGCGATCCCGATGCGCTGCCGCTGACCGCCGGAGAACTCGTGCGGATAGCGGTTGTAGTGCTCGGGGTTCAGGCCGACGAGCTCCAGGATCTCCTGGACCGCCTTCTTCGTGCCCTGCTCGGTCTTGATCCCCTGGATCCGGAACGGCGCGCCGACGATGGCGCCGACCGTGTGGCGGGGGTTGAGCGAGCTGTAGGGGTCCTGGAAGATCATCTGCACGTCCCGGCGGAGCGGGCGCAGCCGCCCCTGGGACATGTGCGTGACGTCGTGCCCCTCGAAGACGATCTTCCCGCCGGTGGGCTCGATCAGCCTCGTGATGAGGCGTCCGGTGGTGGTCTTGCCGCATCCCGACTCGCCGACCAGGCCGAGGGTCTCCCCCTTCCTGACGTCGAAGCTGATGCCGTCGACGGCCCTGACCGCGCCGACCTGCCGCTGGAGCAGGCCCTTGGTGACCGGGAAGTGCTTCTCCAGCCCCTGTACGGACAGCAAGGGCTCCTCGTTCACGAAGCCTCCAGGTTGGGCTTGACTTCTTTCTGCCAGATGGCGCGCCTGCGCTCGGCCGGCAGGTGGCAGCGCACCAGGTGGCCGCCCTCGCTCTCCAGCAGCTCGGGGACCTCCACCTTGGCCAGGCCGCCCGTACGCTCCTCGAACACGCAGCGCGGGTGGAACGCGCAACCGGACGGCACGTTGATCAGCGACGGCGGCGAGCCCTTGATCGGCAGCAGCCGCTCGGTCGGCTCGCGGTCCAGCCGCGGCATCGAGCCGAGCAGGCCCCACGTGTAGGGGTGCTCGGGCCGCTCGAAGATGTCCTCGGAGGTGCCGTACTCCACGCACTTGCCGCCGTACATCACGAGGATGTCGTCGGACAGCTCGGCGACCACGCCGAGGTCGTGGGTGATGATGATCAGCGCGGCGTCGAAGTCGCGCTGCAGGTCGCGCATGAGGTCGAGGATCTGCGCCTGCACGGTCACGTCGAGCGCGGTCGTCGGCTCGTCGGCGATCAGCAGCTCGGGGTCGCAGCTGAGCGCCATCGCGATCATCGCGCGCTGCCGCATCCCGCCGGAGAACTCGTGGGGGTAGCTGTCCACCCGCCGGTCCGGCTGCGGGATGCCGACCCGGCCCAGCATGTCGACCGCGTGCTTGCGCGCGACCTTCTTGCTGACGTCGTTGTGGATGCGGTAGGCCTCGATGATCTGGCTACCGACCGTGTAGAACGGGTGCATCGCCGACAGCGGGTCCTGGAAGATCATCGCCATCTTCTTGCCGCGGAGCCTCCGCACGTGCTCCTGGCTCGCGCCGACGAGCTCCTCGCCGTCCAGCCAGATCTCGCCCGAGATGCGGGCCCGGCCGCCCTTGTGCAGGCCGAGGATGCCGAGGCTGGTGACGCTCTTGCCCGACCCGGACTCTCCGACGATGCCGAGGGTCCTGCCCCGCTCCAGCGAGAACGACAGCCCGTCGACCGACTTGACCAGGCCGTCGTCGGTCGGGAAGTGGATCCGCAGGTCCTTCAGTTCCAGGAAGCTCATCCCAGCCTCACCCTCGGGTCCACGACGGCGTACAGGAGGTCGACGATCAGGTTGGCGAGCACCACGAACAGGGTGACCAGCAGCACGACGCCCATGATCTTGGGCAGGTCGTTGGACTGGATCGCCTGGACGGCGTACTTGCCGAGCCCGGGGAGGGAGAACGTGCTCTCGGTCAGCACCGCGCCGCCGAGCAGCAGCCCGAGGTCCAGGCCGAAGATCGTCAGGATGGGGGTGAGCGCGCCGCGCAGGCCGTGCTTCACGATGACCTTCGACTCCGGCAGGCCCTTCGCGCGGGCCGTCCGGATGTAGTCCTCCCCCATCGTCTCCAGCATGCCCGCCCGGGTCAGCCGGGCGTAGCTCGCCGCGTAGAGGAAGGCCAGCGTGATCCACGGCAGGATGAGGTCGTACGCCCACTCACCGGGGTTCTCGGTGATGGCCGTGTAGCTGCCGCCCGGCGCCGTGATGCCGAACCGGTAGCTGAAGAACACCAGGCAGATGATGCCGGTGAAGAAGATCGGCAGGGAGACCCCGGCCAGGGCCACGCCCATCGCGGCCCGGTCGAAGAAGCTGCCCCTGCGCAGCGCGGACACCACGCCCGTGGCGACGCCCGCGATCAGCCAGATGATCGACGCTCCGATGGCGAGCGACACGGTGACGGGCAGCCGGTCCAGCAGTTCGGGCCACACGGGCGTCTTGGTGATGAACGAGTAGCCGAGGCAGGGAGCCGGGCAGTGCTCGACGCTCGCCCCGGTGTCGTATTCGGCGCCCAGGACGATTCCCTTGACCCATCTGCCGTACTGCACCACCAGCGGATCGTTGAAACCGAGCTTGTCCGCGATGGCCGCCACCGTCTCCGCCGAGGCGCCCTTGCTGCCGACGTAGCGGCTCGCGAAGTCGATCGTCGTGACGCCCGCCAGACGCGGGATCACGAAGAAGATGGAGAAGGTGACGATGCTCACCACGACGAGCATCAGCACCGCGGCGATGAGCCGCCGGATGATATATGAGACCACTGTTCCCCCGGCTCCGGGAGGCCGGCCGGTCGCCCGGCCGGACCCCCTTGCGCCTTGCCTCGTCGCCTAACGGTTACTCGACACCCATGTTGAGGTAGTCGTACATGTCCCAGGCGCCCGAGACGAACACGTTCGTCAGGCCCTTGCCCCGCAGAAGCAGGCCCTTCGACCACACCTCCGGCAGGACGTAGGCGCCCTCCATGACCTTCTGGTCGATCTGGCCCCAGATCGCGTCGCTCTTGGTCTTGTCCTGCTCGCTGTTGGCCTGGTCGATGAGGCCGTCGATCTCGTCGCTGCGCACGCTCAGGTTGTAGTTGCCCGCCGCGCGGACGACCCGGCTGTCGACGATCTGCGACATGAAGCCGAAGCCCGTGTTCCAGTCGGCCGACCAGCCGTTGGTGGCGAGGCCGATGTTGTTGGCCTTGGTGTAGGCCGGCTTGCCGGCGTAGCTGGAGAAGTACTCGCTGGTGGGGAAGCCCTTCAGGGTCAGCTTGATGCCGACCTTGGCGAGCGCCTGCTGCAGCGACTCGGCCGCCGCCTGCTCCTTCGGACGGTCCGAGCGGAACGTCATCACGGTCTCGAAGCCGTCGGGCTTGCCGCAGGCCTGCAGCGCCGCCTTGGCCTTCTCGACGTCGCCCGTGGCGGTCGGGTACAGGTCGAGCTTCTTCCAGCCGCCGATCGACGGCGGCATCAGGCCGGTCGCGATCTCGCCGGCGAGCTGGCCGCCGTAGGCGTTCTGCAGGCCGACCCGGTCGGCGCCGTAGATGATCGCCTTGCGGCAGTCGACGTTGTCCAGCGGCGGGTTGTCGCCGAGGATCGAGATGTACCAGGTCCGGGAGCCGGTCGGGTTGTCGGTCCGGTTCTTGAGCTGCGGGTCGGCCTGGATCGTGCCGACCGCCGCGGCCTGGACGCCGGTGCCGGCCAGGTCGACGTGCAGGTCGCCGGCGACGATCCGGTTGTCCAGGTCGTTCGCCTCGACGCCGAGCGAGACCTCGTAGCGATCCGGCAGCGCCTTGCGGATCGGGTCGGTGGCCTGGTCCCAGTTCGGGTTGCGGACGAGGGTGTACTGCTTGCCCTCCTCGACCTTCTCGAACATGTACGGACCCGACGCGACCGGGTGCTGGCGGTACTTGATGCCGGTGTCCTTGTCCTTGGGCACCGGCACGGTGGCGGGCAGCGCGGCGAAGTTGTCGAAGCCGGAGAAGGCCTTCTTGAGGTGGAAGACGATCGTCTGGTCGTCCGGCGTCTCGATGGCGGAGTCGGTGTTGACGTCCGGCGTCTTGTAGACGCTCTTGAAGTCCTTCGGCAGGTCCAGCCAGTCGTTGAAGTACGTCGGGCCGTTGACGAAGGTGTCCTTGTCGAGCTGGCGCAGCACGGCGTACTTCACGTCCTTGGACGTGATGGGGGTGCCGTCCTCGAACTTGACGCCCTGCCGGAGCTTGTAGGTCCAGGTCTTGCCGTCGTCGGACGACTTGCCGAGGCTCTCCGCCAGGTCGGGGACCAGCTCGCGGCCGCCCTGCCCGGGGGCCGGCTTGTACGTCACCAGCGGGCGGCCGTAGATGCGCGAGAAGTTCCACGACAGACCGTAGTAGGTGTCACCGGGGTCGATGGAGTCCCACGCCTCGGTGATGGCCATCTTGAGCGTCCCCCCCTTCTTGTCGGAGGGGTTCACCACGCTTTCCAGACCGGCGTTGGCCTGCGCCTCCTGGCTGCCCGCCGCCGAACCGGAGTCGTTCTTGGTCTCTCCGCCGCCGCCACCGCCGCACGCGGAAAGGCCCAGGGAGAGAGCGACACCCGCGGCCAGGAAGGCCGGTGTGGCGTATCTCTTCTTCATGTGTATTGCACCCCTTGTAGGTAGGAGCCGGGGAACCGGAGGGATCAGCGGGACGACTTGGGATCGAGCGCGTCGCGGAGACCGTCGCCGAAGAGGTTGAAGGCGAGCACCGTGATGAAGATCGCCATGCCGGGGAAGAACATGAAGTGCGGGACCGTGTAGTACTTCACGGCCGCCGACAGCATGCCGCCCCAGGTCGCGGTGGGCGGCTGGATGCCCACGCCGAGGAACGACAGCGCCGCCTCGAACAGCACGTTCGTCGGGATCAGCAGCGTCGCGTAGATGAGGATCGGCGCGATCAGATTCGGAAGAACCTCGCGGAAGAGGATATAGGGCCCACGCGCCCCCAGGCTTCGCGCGGCGTCCACGAACTCGCGCTCGCGCAGCGACAGCGTCTGGCCCCGGATGATCCGCCCGATGTACGGCCAGTTGAAGAAGCCGATGACGAAGATCAGCAGCAGGATGCGGAGCGTGTCGCCCTTCACCGCGAGCTGGGTCTCGAACTGGCCGAGCACGCCGACCAGCGAGAGCGCGAAGACCAGGAGGGGGAAGGCGAGGAAGATGTCCATCGCCCGGCTGATCAGGGTGTCCACCCAGCCGCCGAAGTAGCCGGCCACGATCCCCATGACCGTCCCGATCACGACCGACAGGAGCGTGGCGAAGAAGGCCACGAGCAGCGAGATCCGGGCGCCGTAGACGACCCGGCTGAACAGGTCGCGCCCGTTGACCGGCTCGACGCCGAACAGGAAGTCCTTGCCGATGCCGCTGCCGCCCTTGGGCTGCATGGTCAGGGTGTCGATCATCTCCTGGTGGAACTCGTTCGGCGGATGGCCGAACCAGCCCACGAGCAGCGGCGCGAAGATCGCGACCAGGATCAGGAGGACCACGACGAGGCCGCCGGAGATGGCCACCTTGTCGCGCTTGAGCCGCATCCAGGCGATCTGGCCGAGCGAGCGGCCCTGGATGGGGGCGCCGCCGGCCTTGGCGACGGCCTCCGGCTCCGCGCGCATCTCCTCACCGGAGACGTCGAGAGGGGCGCTCACCGGGCCCCTCCGGTGGCCGCTGTACTGCGGGCGGCGCACTCAGAAGAGCCGGAGTACGGCACTGAGGCGGAGGAGCGAAGTTCGCTCATGACCTTGCTTCGCGCGGCCATTTGGTGTACGGCCCCCTGGGTCCCAGACGACATTGTCCAGCGGGGCCCGCTGTCGACGGCGCCCCGCAAACGGACAATGTATGCGTTGAGCTGGGATGACCAGTCCCCAGAGCAGGCCTGTGGCCCAACTGTGATTTACCAGAAACTTATTCGTGTTGATCTTGAAAGGATTGTCGGAGTCCCGTTTCGATTGTGTCGTGGAACTGTAACATTGCACCCACGGGTAACTTGGTCCCACGATGTGGGATGTTCAGCCGATCCCGCGCCGCTTCAGGATGTCCTCGATGTCGGAAAAATCGTCCGCCGCGGACTGTTCGACCTGACGTGGTGCCGCCTTCGTGGTTTGCGCCTTCTTGGGCGTTTCAGCCTTCGGTGCGGCCGGTGTCGTCTCGGCGGGGCCGGGGCGGGCCGTACGGGCCCGGGAGAGCGAGCGGCCGCGCATCGCGCCGGACACGACGAACAGCACCGCCGACAGGCCCGCCACGGCCACACCGGCCCACGCGAGCGGCGACAGCACCAGACCGGTCACAAAGCTCACGGCGGCCGTGCCGATGTTCCACAGCGTGGCCTGCGCCCCGGTGAGATAGGCGGCCAGCGGCAGCAGGGACCACGCGGCGGCCCGCAGACCCGCGGCCGCTCCCCTGCGGCGGAAGGCCAGATAGGTGAGCACGAGGCCCACCGCGGTCAGGCCGCCGCACACCGGCAGCCAGGCGATGTCGTTGTAAGTCATGGCGGGGCCCCTTCGTCACGTACCTCCATCCTGGCATCCGCGACGCGATCATGTGGGGCCCGCGCCACCCCGATTCAGCGGACGAGTGCCCGGAGAAAATCCACGTCCACGTCGAGCAGCGACGGCATGACGACCCGCCCGGGCGCCTGCGCGATCGGCAGCACGCCCGGCACGGCGACGACCCGGCAGCCCGCCGCCGTCGCCGACGCCACGCCGTTCGGCGAGTCCTCCAGCGCGACGCACCGCCCCGGGTCGACCGACAGCAGGCCCGCCGCCGTGAGGTACGGCTCCGGGTGGGGCTTGGTGCAGGTGACGTCGTCGGCCGTCACGATCACTTCGAAGTGCTCCCGGCCCACGGCCTTCAGCACGGCGTCGGCGATGATCCGCAGCGACGACGTGACGAGCGCGGTGCGCACCCCGTGGTCGGCGAGCCCGCGCAGCAGGTCGAGGGCGCCCGGCATCGGCGTCACGTCGGCCGACAGCCTGCTCTCCATACCGTCGATCAGCCACTGCCCCACCAGCATGGGATCGACGTCCGCCCGCGTCAGCTCCAGCATGTATCTGACGGTGCGGTCCCAGGAGCCGCCCACGAGCTGCTCCTGGTGCTCCGGGCCCCAGGTGCCGCCGAGGCGGGTGACCACCTCGGTCTCGACCTCGAACCACACCCCTTCGGTGTCGACGAGCAGCCCGTCCATGTCGAACAGCACGGCGTCCACGTGGCCCCTTTCCCCCGGGTCACCCCCGATGAGGGGGGACTGACATGGTACGGGGGCCGCGTGGGCGCGACGACGGCCGGTCGGACGTTGCGGCGCCCGTCCGGGTGCCCGGTCAGACGTTGAAGTACTTCGCCTCGGGGTGGTGGACGACCAGGGCGGAGGTGGCCTGCTCCGGGTGGAGCTGGAACTCCTCCGACAGCGTCACGCCGATACGCGCGGGGTCGAGCAGCTCCATGACCTGCACCTGGTCCTCCAGGTTGGGGCAGGCCGGGTAGCCGAAGGAGTAGCGGCAGCCGGTGATGTTCACCTTGAGCATGTCGGCCAGCGACTCGTCGCCGCCGATGCCCAGCTCCGACCGCACCCGCGCGTGCCAGTATTCGGCCAGCGCCTCGGTGAGCTGCACCGACAGGCCGTGGAGCTCCAGGTATTCGCGGTAGGCGTCCTTCGCGAACAGCTCGGCCGCGGCCGCGCTGACGCGGTTGCCCATCGTGACGACCTGGAGGCCGACGACGTCCACCTCCCCCGACTCGCGGGAGCGGAAGAAGTCGGCCAGGCACAGGTGGCGGTCGCGGCGCTGACGCGGGAAGGTGAAGCGGGTGCGCTCCTTGCCGTCCTCGTCGAGGATGATCAGGTTGTCGCCCTCGCTCACGCAGGGGAAGTAGCCGTAGGCGACCGCCGCCTCCAGCAGGTTCTCCGTCTGCAGGCGCTCCAGCCACATCCGCAGCCGGGGCCGTCCCTCCGTCTCGACCAGTTCCTCGTACGACGGGCCGTCGCCGCCCCTGGCGGCCTTCAGGCCCCACTGGCCCATGAACGTCGCCCGCTCGTCGAGGAACGCGGCGTAGTCGGCCAGCGGGATGCCCTTCACCACCCGGTCGCCGAGGAACGGCGGGACAGGCACGGGAACGTCCGCCGCGACGTCGGAGCGGGCCGGGACGTCCTCCTCCGCGGTCCGCGTCAGCACCGCCCCGGTCTTCACCCGGCGCGCGCGCAGCGGCGGCAGCGACGCGCCGTCCTCCCCGCGCTTGACCGCCATGAAGGCGTCCATCAGGCGCAGGCCCTCGAACGCGTCACGGGCGTAGCGGACCTCGCCCCGGTACACGTCGGCCAGGTCCTGCTCGACGTACGCCCTGGTCAGCGCGGCGCCGCCGAGGAGCACCGGGAACTTTCCGGCAAGACCCCGGGAGTTCAGCTCCTCGAGGTTCTCCTTCATCACGACGGTGGACTTCACCAGCAGCCCGGACATGCCGATCACGTCGGCCCGGTGCTCCTCGGCGGCCTCCAGGATCGCCGACACCGGCTGCTTGATGCCGAGGTTCACCACGTCGTAGCCGTTGTTGGACAGGATGATGTCGACGAGGTTCTTGCCGATGTCGTGCACGTCGCCCTTCACCGTGGCGAGCACGATGCGGCCCTTGGTGCTGCCCTCGACCTTCTCCATGTGCGGTTCGAGGTAGGCCACGGCCGTCTTCATCACCTCGGCCGACTGGAGCACGAACGGCAGCTGCATCTCGCCGGAGCCGAACAGCTCGCCGACGACCTTCATGCCGTCGAGCAGCACGTCGTTGATGATCTCCAGTGCGGGCCGCTGGGCGAGGGCCTCGTCGAGGTCGGCCTCCAGGCCCTTGCGCTCGCCGTCGATGATGCGCCGCTTGAGCCGCTCCCAGAGCGGCAGCCCGGCCAGCTCGGCCGCCTTCCCGGCCTTCATCGACGCCGCGTCCACGCCCTCGTACAGCTCCATGAACCGCTGCAGCGGGTCGTAGCCCTCGCGCCTGCGGTCGTACACCAGGTCGAGCGCGACCTGGCGCTGCTCGTCCGGGATCCGGTTCATGGGCAGGATCTTGGAGGCGTGCACGATCGCGGAGTCCAGCCCCGCGTTGACGCACTCGTTCAGGAACACCGAGTTCAGCACGATGCGCGCGGCCGGGTTGAGACCGAACGACACGTTGGAGACGCCGAGCGTGGTCTGCACGGTCGGATAACGGCGCTTGAGCTCGCGGATCGCCTCGATCGTCTCGATACCGTCGCGCCGGGTCTCCTCCTGGCCGGTGGCGATCGGGAACGTCAGGCAGTCGACGATGATGTCCTCGACCCGCATGCCCCAGTTGTGCACCAGGTCCTCGATGAGCCGGGCGGCGATCCGCACCTTCCACTCGGCGGTGCGGGCCTGGCCCTCCTCGTCGATGGTCAGCGCGACCACGGCCGCGCCGTGCTCCCGCACCAGGCGCATGACCTTCTGGAACCGCGAGTCGGGGCCGTCGCCGTCCTCGTAGTTCACCGAGTTGATCACGGCCCGGCCGCCGAGCATCTCCAGGCCCGCCTCCAGCACGGCCGGCTCGGTCGAGTCGAGCACGATCGGCAGCGTCGAGGCGGTGGCGAAGCGGAACGCCAGTTCCTTCATGTCGGCCACGCCGTCGCGGCCGACGTAGTCGACGCACAGGTCCAGCAGGTGCGCGCCGTCGCGGGCCTGCGCCCGGGCGATCTCGACGCACTCCTCGTAGTTGCCCGCCAGCATCGCCTCGCGGAACGCCTTGGAGCCGTTGGCGTTGGTCCGCTCGCCGATGGCCAGATACGACGTGTCCTGCCGGAACGGCACGTGCTGGTACAGCGAGGCCGCGCCGGCCTCGGGACGGGGGCGCCGCTCGCCGCGGGCGCGCCCGCCGACCCGCTCGACCACCTGGCGCAGGTGCTCGGGGGTCGTGCCACAGCAGCCGCCCACGAGGGCGAGCCCGTAGTCGCGGGTGAAGTTCTCGTGCGCGTCCGCCAGCTCGCCCGGGCTCAGCGGGTAGTAGGCGCCGTCGGACGTGAGCTGCGGCAGCCCGGCGTTGGGCATGCACGAGAGCGGCACGCGGGCGTGCCTGGCCAGGTAGCGCAGGTGTTCGCTCATCTCGGCGGGGCCGGTGGCGCAGTTGAGCCCGATCAGGTCGACGCCGAGCGGCTCGATCGCGGTCAGCGCGGCGCCGATCTCGGAGCCGAGCAGCATCGCGCCGTTGGTCTCGATGGTGACCTGGGTGATGATCGGAACGTCCCGCCCGGCGGCCTCGACGGCCCGCTTCGCGCCGACGACGGCCGCCCGGACCTGGAGCAGGTCCTGGCAGGTCTCGATGATCAGGGCGTCGGCCCCGCCGGCGATCAGGCCGGCGGCGTTGTCCCGGTAGGCGTCGCGCAGCGTCTCGTACGGCAGGTGGCCGAGCGTGGGGAGCTTCGTGCCGGGACCCATCGAGCCGAGGACGAACCGGGGCCGGTCCGGCGTCGACCAGTGGTCGGCCCGCTCCCTGGCGAGGCGCGCGCCGGCCTCGGACAGTTCGAAGATGCGGTCTTCGATGCCGTACTCGCCGAGGGCCGCACGGTTGGCGTTGAAGGTGTTGGTCTCGACGCAGTCGACCCCCACCTCCAGGTAGGCGTCGTGGACGGCCCGCACGATGTCGGGACGGCTCACGTTGAGCACGTCGTTGCAGCCCTCGTGGCCCTGGAAGTCGTCAAGGGTGGGGTCGTAGGACTGCAGCATCGTCCCCATGGCCCCGTCAGCGATCAGAACTCGCTCGGACAGCACGGTACGGAAGGACGGTCTGCTGGTCATGGAGAAAGACTATCGGCCCGCCGGGCGGATCACCGATTCCGCGCACCGAAAGGGGAGGACCGGTGGAGAAGGGGCGGGCCTTTCCGCACCCTCTGACATCGCCGCAGGTCGGGGCCGCGCCACGGGCGGGTGTGCCCGGCGAAGGTGACGGGCGGGGCCCCTCACCGAATAGTCTTGGAGTGAGCCATACTGCATAGGGCCAGTGAGGGAGGCGGCGCGTGATCGAGTTCGAAGGGCTCCCCGAGCTCGTCGACCCGGTGCTGATCGCCGCGTTCGAGGGGTGGAACGACGCCGGCGAGGCGTCCAGCGGCGTGCTCGCGCACCTCGAGGCCGAGTGGAAGGCCACGCCACTCGTGGAGCTGGACCCCGAGGACTACTACGACTTCCAGGTGACGCGGCCGGTGATCGAGCTCGGCGACGGCCTCACCCGCTCCGTCGTCTGGCCGACCACCCGGCTGCTGCTGGCCCGCCCGCCGGGCGCCAAGCGCGACGTGGTGCTGCTGCGCGGCATCGAGCCCAACATGCGGTGGCGCTCGTTCTGCGCGGAGCTCGTGGGGCTCTGCCACGACCTCGGGGTCGAGCTGGCGATCCTGCTCGGCGCGCTGCTCAACGACTCGCCGCACACCCGCCCGGTGCCGATCACCGGCTCCGTGAGCGACCTCGGCCTGGCCCGCGCGCTCAACCTGGAGCTGAACAAGTACGAGGGCCCGACCGGCATCGTCGGCGTGCTCCAGCACACCCTGGGCACGGCCGGGCTGGAGACCGTGTCCCTGTGGGCGTCGGTCCCCCACTACGTCGCCCAGCCGCCCAACCCCAAGGCGACGCTGGCGCTGCTGCGCCGCATCGAGGACATGCTCGACATCCCCATGCCGTACGGCGACCTGGCCGAGGAGGCGCGGGCCTGGGAGCACGGCGTGGACGAGCTCGCCGCGCAGGACACCGAGGTCGCCGAGTACGTCAAGGAGCTGGAGGAGCGCAAGGACGCCGCCGAGCTCCCCGAGGCCAGTGGGGACGCGATCGCCGCCGAGTTCGAGCGCTACCTGCGCCGCCGCGACCGCGGCACCGACCGCTGATCCGGCGGCGTCAGGCGCCCGCGTCGAGAGCGGCCGGGGCCGTTCTCCGCCGTCAGGGGACGTCCGGCCCGGCGCCCCGCCAGAACGGGTCCCGGCCGATGAATCCCAGCAGCCTGGTCTGCGCGTCCGCGTCGCCCGGCACCTCGACCCGCGCGCCGAACTGGCCGGAGGAGCGCATGACCTCCTCCATCCCCTCCATCCCGGCGAGGAGCAGGGCGCAGAAGCCGGGGTCCAGCCGGTCGTCCTGGCCCGTGGCCCTGGAGAGATCCCAGGTGTGCATGAACACGTCAGCGGTGTAGAACCGGTCGATCGCGGCGCCGAGAGGCAGGCTGCCGACGTGGGGGTTGGCGAGTTCCCGGTGCGCCGTCTCCGGATCGTCCAGCACGGCCTGCACGCCGTCGCAGTGCACCTGCCACGCGGCGACCGGGTCCTCGTCCACGGACGGCCCGTGGGGCAGTTCGACACCGGCGCCCGAGGCGAGAAACCCGGGGAGCCATCCGGTCAGGTGCCGCACGACGTCGCGGGCGGCCCAGCCGGCGACCGGGGACGGCGCGTCCCAGGACCGGGCGCCGCGGACCCGGTCGGTGAACAGCCCGGCGATCTGGCGGTGCCGCTCGGCGGGGCGGTCAGACAGCGTCATCGGCGAGCATCCTGTCCAGCTTCGCGTACCCGTCGTCGACACCGACCTCCATGCCGCTGCGCAGCCACGCGTCGCGGCTCTCGAAGCTTTCGGTCAGCGACTGCGTCCGCAGCCGCGTGCGGCCGTCGCCCAGGTCCTCGAACCACAGCGTCTCCAGCGCGACCCCGTCGGGATCGCCCTCGAACGTGAAGGTCTGCACGATACGGTCCGGCCGTACCTCGTGGAAGCAGCCGCGGAAGGCGTACTCCGTGCCGTCGTGCACCGAGACGTACCGCCAGCTCCCGCCGGTACGCGCGTCCCAGTGCTCGATCCGGGTGACGGTGGTGTCGGGACCCACCCACCGGGCGAACAACACGGGATCGGTGTGCGCGCGGAACAGCCGCTCGGGCGTCGCCGCGAAGTCACGAGCCATCCGGATCACCGGCACGCTCGCGTCGGCCTCGATGATCGTCTCCGTGATCCTGTCCATTCTCGTCTCCGTCCATCTCCGCCAGAACCGCGTCGAGGCGGCGGTAGCGCCGCTCGACGCGCTCCCGGTGGCGCTCGATCCAGGTGCCCATGAGTTCGAAGGCGTGGGCCTCAAGGCGTACCGGCCGGGGTTGCGGCCCGCGCGGACGGCTGACGAGCCCGGCGTCCTCCAGCACCCGCAGGTGCTTGTAGACGGCCTGCAGCGTCATCCCGTACGGCTCGGCCAGGCGGCTCACGGTCGCGTCGCCCTCCGAGAGCCGGGCGACCATGTCGCGCCGGGTCGGATCCGCGAGGGCCGCGAAGACCCGGGACAGCGCGTCCGTAGCCATCACCCTCTTTCAACCCGCTGGTTGAAAGAACCCTAGGCCGCGCAGGAGGCGTCCGTCAACCGCTCGGTTGAAAGACCAGCTCATACCGCACACCAGCCAAGCCGCCCACGATCGGGAAGTACTCCTGATCCCACGGCCACTCCGACCGCGATCGCGACGTACAAAACCGAGGCGGACCGCCCCGGGTGGTGCCGCCGCCCCGTGCCGGTCTGGACGAGCAGTGGCACTGGGCCGGGCCGGACGACCGCGGACCGGAACTGGAGGTGATCGCCGTGCTGACCGAGAAGCACCTGCTGGTCATCCATGCGATGCCGGCCGCACTGAGGAGAAAGCCGTGACCGAGTACACCGGCCCCTGGCCCCCGGACGACATCGAGCTCGGTCTGGACGACGAGTCGGACGTCGACCTCCAGGCCGAGGAGGTCTACGACCGGCGAGGCAACCGGATCGACCAGGCGTACGTGGACGCCGCGGTGGAGCATGTGCGGCGCACGGTGGGCCGCCCCTCTCTCACGGCCCCTGGAACGCGCTCGCCGCAGGTGACGTTCCGTCTCAGTCCCGAGGAGAAGGCCGCCGCCAAAGAGCTGGCAGAACGGGAGGGAAAGACCGTGTCACAACTGGCCCGGGAGGCCTTCGCCCGCTACCTCCGTGACCACGCCGCCTGACGCACGCCCGGACCCTAGCCCGCGAGGGCGGGCAGGCCGGTGGGGTGGCGGCGGGCGAGGGCCTCGTCGAAGCGGGTCCAGACCAGGGCGGCGAGGTCGTCGTCCACGCCGAGGGGCGCGCTGACGAGGTCGGCCCCGGCGCCGGTCAGGCGGTCGTGGAAGAAGCCGGGCGCGAGCAGGTAGGACGCGACGGCGACCCGGGGCGCGAGGCCCGACCTGGCCCGTTCCATCGCCTCTGCGACCGTGGGGGTGCCGGACGAGGCGAAGGCGGCGGTGACGGGACGCGACAGCCGTACGGACAGCAGGCGCGCGGCGGCGCGGACGTCGTCCAGGGCGGCGGGGTCGGACGACCCGGCCGCGCCCAGGATGACGGCGTCGCAGGGCCGCAGGCCGGCGGCGGCCAGACGGCGCGCCAGCACCGAGGTCAGCAGCGGGTGCGGGCCGAGCTGCCCGGCGACGACCGCGTCGGGCCGGGTGCGGGCGACGACGGCCGGCAGGTCGATGTGGGCGTGGTATCCCCCGGCGAGGAGCATCGGGACCACGACGACCGGTCCCGGCGTCCCCGCCAGCACGTCGGCGAGCAGCGGCGAGCTGATCTCCAGGAACGCCAGCTCCACCCCCGCGCCGGGCCGGGCCCGGCGCACCCGCGCAGCGAGCGACTCCATCACCGACTCCCAGTGCCCGCTGCGCGCCCCGTGCGCCGCCATCACCAGGGTTGGGGTCTCCATCTCGCTCTCCTCCGCCCCGAGGCTTCGAGAGCCTCCGTCGTCGTTCCCGCCACCGAGCCGCCTCACCTCGCGAGCCGCCTCACACGGGCCGTCTCACCGCATCGGCGGCGTCACCGGTCGTCGCGGCCGCAGGCGAGGCGGTAGCCGCGCTTGACGACGGTCTCGACGATGCCGGAAGGGCCGAGCGCCCGGCGCAGCCGGGTGATCGCCATCTCGACTGCGTGCTCGGCCGAGTCGCGGGAGGGCCCGCCGGGCAGCACCACCCGCAGGTCGGCCCGGCCCACCACGTGCCCGGGGCGCTCGGCGAGCCGCTTGAGCACGGCCATCGGGGCGGGCGGCAGCGGCTTGAGGGTGCCGTCGACCACCACGGCGTGGCCGCGGATCTCCAGCTCGTGGCCGCCCGCGACGAGCCGGGTGACCCCGCTCTCCGGCAGGTGCCGGGCGAGGGTCCGGGCGAGCGCGCCCAGGCGGGCCCGATCGGGCTGGACGACCCGTACGCCCCGCTGGGTCAGCGGCCCGGCCGTGACCGGCCCGACGCAGGCCGCGACCACCCGGGTGTCGAACGCGGCGAGCAGGGCGTCCTCCAGCCCGTCGGCGCGGGCGGCGCCCAGCATGGCCAGCACGGCGGGCGCGCTGGTGAAGGCGACCGCGTCCACCGAGCCGGTGATGGCCTGGCTGATCAGGCGGCGCAGCGGCGAGGTGTCGCGGTAGGGCAGCCAGCGATAGACGGGCACCTCGATGACGTCCGCCCCCGCCTCGCGCAGCGCGGCGACGAAGCCGTCCAGCGGCTCGCCGTGCAACTGCACGGCGATGCGGCGGCCCTGCAGGTCCTGCGCGAGCAGGTACTCCTTGACCTCCTCGCACGACTCGGTGCCCGGCGTCCAGTAGTCCGCCAGCCCGGCCGCCCGCACCGCTCCCCTCGCCTTGGGGCCGCGGGCCAGCAGCCGGGCGCCGGCCAGGTGGGCGTTGAGGTCGGTGGACAGGCCCCAGCCCTCCGCCGCCGCCATCCAGCCGCGGAACCCCACACCCGTGGTGACAACCACGTCGTCGACCGGCGCCTCCAGGCAGGCCCTGGTCGCGGCGAGCAGCCCGGTGTCCTCCGCCAGCGGCACGATGCGGATCGCGGGCGCCCGCACCACCCGGGCGCCCCGCCGTTCCAGGAGCGCCGAGAGCTCCTCGCTGCGGCGGGTCGCCGTCACCCCGATCGTGAACCCGGCCAGCGCGTCCGGCGCCGTCTCCAGGGTCATCGGGGCCTCCTCAAGCAGCGTGGTCATACCACGCTCACCTCCACGGTTCCGTCCGTCACACGAATGGGATAGGTCGGCACGGCGACGCCCGGGTCGTCCACGCACACGCCGGTGACCAGTGAGAACACCTGCTTGTGCATGGGCGAGGCCACGGTCGGCTCGCCGCCCCTGGTGCCGACGATGCCCCGGCTCAGCACGTAGGCCCCGCTGAAGGGGTCGAAGTTGCCCAGGGCGTACAGGGCTCCGTCGAACGTGCGGAACACCGCGACCTGCCGGGTGCCGACCAGCACGGCCGCGCCGCGCTCGGGGAGCAGGTCGGTGTAGGAGCAGACCGGGGTCCAGCGGTCGGTACGGGTCGCCGTCTCGTTGAGGATGGTCATGAGCGCACTGCCTCCAGAGGAATCAGCACCGGCTTGATCTGGTCGCGTTCGGTCTCGAAGGAGATCGAGGGGTCGGGGATGCCCGGGGCGTTCACGAAGCTGACGAAGCGCCGCAGCTTGTCGGGGTCCTCGATGGCGGCGCGCCACTCGTCGACGTACGTGGCCACGTGCCGCTCCATCTGCGCGTCGAGGTCGGCGCAGATGCCGAGCGAGTCCTCCATGATCACCTCACGGAGGTAGCCGAGACCGCCGTCCAGGCCCTCCAGCCACGCGGCGGTGCGCTGCAGCCGGTCGGCGGTGCGGATGTAGAACATCAGGAACCGGTCGATGGTCTTGACCAGGTCGTCGGTCGACAGGTCGGCGGCCAGCAGGTCGGCGTGGCGGGGCTTGAAGCCGCCGTTGCCGCCGACGTACAGGTTCCAGCCCTGCTCGGTGGCGATGATGCCGAAGTCCTTCGACCTGGCCTCGGCGCACTCGCGGGCGCATCCGGAGACGGCCGACTTGAGCTTGTGCGGCGAGCGCAGCCCGCGGTAGCGCAGCTCCAGCGCGATGGCCAGGCCGACCGAGTCCTGCACGCCGTACCGGCACCAGGTGGACCCGACGCACGACTTCACCGTGCGCAGGGCCTTGCCGTACGCGTGCCCGGACTCGAAGCCGGCTTCCACGAGACGGCGCCAGATGGCGGGCAGCTGCTCGACCCGGGCCCCGAGCAGGTCGATGCGCTGCCCGCCGGTGATCTTCGTGTAGAGCCCGAAGTCGCGGGCCACCTCGCCGATCACGATGAGCTTGTCCGGAGTGATCTCGCCGCCCGGGATGCGCGGGACCACCGAGTAGGTCCCGTTCTTCTGGATGTTGGCGAGGAAGTGGTCGTTGGTGTCCTGCAGCGTGGCCTGCTCGCCGTCGAGGATGTGGCCGCGGCCGAGGGACGCGAGGATCGAGGCGACCACCGGCTTGCAGATGTCGCAGCCGCGGCCCGTCCCGTGTTCGGCGATGAGCTGGGAGAACGTGGTGATCCCCCGCACGCTCACGATGTCGAACAGCTCGGCCCGGCTGTGGGCGAAGTGCTCGCACAGCGCCTTGCCGACGTCGACGCCCGACTTCACCAGGATCTGCTTGAGCATCGGCACGCAGCTGCCGCAGGTGGTGCCGGCCCGGGTGCAGTCCTTGATGCCCTGCACGTCGGTCAGGCCCTTGTCGGCGATGGCCGCGCAGATCTTCCCCTTGGTGACGTTGTTGCAGGAGCAGACCTGGGCGTCGTCCGGCAGGTCCGTCGACGTGGTGCCCGCGCCCGCGAACAGCAGGTCGCTCGGCGCGCCGGGCAGTGGCCTGCCGACGAAGGGCCGCAGCGCGTTGTACGGCCCGGCGTCGCCGACGCAGATGCCGCCGAGCAGGGTCGTGGCGTCGTCGCTGACGAACAGGCGCTTGTAGACGCCGGCGACCGGGTCCATGTAGGTGACGTCGAGCGCGCCCGACATGGCCCCGAACTGCGCCACCTCGACGCCGAGCAGCTTGAGCTTGGTGGACATGTCGGCGCCGGTGAAGGCGGCCGAGCCGAGCAGGATCCGGTCGGCGGCCACCTCGGCCTGGGCGAAGCACGGCGCGACCAGGCCGTAGACCATCCCGGCGGCCAGCGCGCACTCGCCGATCGCGTAGATGTGCTCGTCGGAGGTGCGCATGCCCTCGTCCACCACGATGCCGCCGCGCTCGCCGACCTCCAGGCCGCAGTCCCGCGCGAGCTCGTCGCGCGGCCGCACCCCGGCGGAGAAGACGACGACCTGGGCGTCGACGGCCTCGCCGTCCGGCCTGACCAGCGCGGCCACCCGGCCGTCCGGCCCGGCCTCGATCGACCGGACCCCGGCGCCGGTGTGGACGGTGAGCCCGAGCGCCTCGATGTGGTTACGCAGCACCGAGCCACCGCCCTCGTCCACCTGGCGGGGCATCAGCCAGCCGCTCATCTCGACGACGTGCGTCTCCAGCCCGAGCCCGCGCAGGGCGTCGGCCGCCTCCAGGCCGAGCAGGCCGCCGCCGATGACCACGCCGGCGCGGGCGTCCTGCGACGCCTCCCTGATGGCGTCCAGGTCGTCGATCGTGCGGTAGACGAAGCAGCCCGGCAGGTCCCTGCCCGGCACCGGCGGCACGAACGGCGCCGACCCGGTGGCCAGCACCAGCACGTCGTACGGCTCGGAGTAGCCGGCGTCGGTGGCGACGGTGCGGGCGGCGCGGTCGACGCCGACGACCTTCACGCCGGTCCGCAGGCTCACGCCGTCCGGCACCCGGTAGGTGAGGTCGTCCACGCTCTTGCCGCTGAGATAGGAGGTGAGCGCGACCCGGTCGTAGGCCGGGCGGGGCTCCTCCCCGAATACCGTGATCGTCCCGTCGAAGCCCCGCTCCACGAGCGTCTCGATCAGACGGTGCGCGGTCGGTCCGTGTCCCGCCACGACGAGTCTCATGCGCTGACGTACCTTCATGCGCTCACGCCTTCCTGCTCACACAACCAGCCGACGATGCCCTCGACCGCGTCGCGGCAGCCGCCGCACCCGGTGGTGGCCCTCGTGGCGGCGGCTACGGCCTCCACGTCACGCGCGCCGGACTCCCAGCACGCCCTGATCTGGCCCTTCGTCACGTTGTTGCACTGGCAGACCCGGGCCGAGTCCGGCATCCGGGTCGGGTTGTCGGCCGTCGCCGCGGCGCCCACGCCGGGGAACAGCAGGCCGGTCCGGTCGCCCGGGAGCGGCCCGCCTCGGTCGAACAGCTGGGTGAGCGTGCCCACGGCGGAGGTCTCGCCCAGCAGGATCGCGCCGACCAGCCGGCCGTCGCGGATGACGAGCTTGCGGTAGGTGCCCTTGTGCCGGTGGGAGAAGCGGACGATCTCCGCCTCCTCGTCCGTCAGGTGGGTCTCCCCCATCGCCGCGAGCTCGACGCTCTTGGCCTTCAGGCGGGTGACCAGCCGCGAGCCCCGGTAGCGGGCGCCCTTGTCAGCCCCGGTCAGCAGGTCGGCGAGCACCGACGCCTGCTCCCAGGCCGGCGCCACCAGGCCGTAGACCCGGCCCGCGTGCTGCGCGCACTCGCCGATCGCGAAGATCGACGGGTCGTCCGTGCGCAGCTCGTCGTCGACGACGACGCCGCGCTCGACCTCCAGCCCCGCGTCGCGGGCGAGGCCGACGACCGGGCGCACGCCGCAGGCGACCACCACCAGGTCGGCGTCGACCAGTTCCTCTCCCGCCAGCTCCACGTGCCGCTCCCGCACAGCGGTCACGGTGACGCCGGTGCGGATGGCGACGCCGAGCGAGCCGAGCGTCTCGCGGAGGATGAGCCCGGCCTCCGCGTCGAGCTGGCGCTCCATCAGGTGGTCGCGCACGTGCAGCAGCGTCACCGGGACACCCCGGCCGGCCAGCCCGCGCGCGGCCTCGATGCCGAGCAGCCCGCCGCCGATCACGACCGCGCTGCGCGCGCTCGCGGCGGCCTCCCTGATGCGGTCGCAGTCGTCCAGCGTGCGGAACGCGGTCGCCCGCTCCACGCCGGGGATCGCCGGGATCACCGGCTCGCTGCCCGTGGCCAGCACGAGCACGTCGTACGGCTCGCGCGTCCCGTCGGCCGCGACGACGGTCCGGGCGTCCCGGTCGATCGCGGTGACCTCGACGCCGAGGTGCGCGGTGACGTTGTGCTCGGCGTGCCAGCGGGGGCCGAGCAGCCGGACCTGGTCCGGCCGCGACGTGCCCGCCACCACGTTCGACAGCAGCACCCGGTTGTACGGCTGCCAGGCCTCGGCGCCGAACACGGTGATCTTGACGTGCCGGTCCCGGGCGCGCACCTCGCTCACGAGACGCGCGCCGGCCATGCCGTTCCCCACCACGACGAGCCTCACGCGTCACACTCCATGTCCTCGCCGGTGCACCGTTCGAGAGTCGCGGCGCAGACCTTGAACTCCGGCATCCGCGACATCGGGTCGAGCGCCGGGTTGGTGAGCAGGTTGACGCCCTCCCAGTGGAACGGCATGAACACCGTGTCGGGCCGGATCGAGGCGTTGACGCGGGCCACCGCCTCGGCGGCGCCCCGGCGGCTGCGCACCCGCACGCGGTCGCCGGGCGCGACGTTCAGCCGTTCGGCGAGGTCGGGGTGCACCTCCACGAAGACCTCCGGCGCGACCTGGTTGAGCGACCGGATGCGGCGCGTCTGCGCCCCCGACTGGTAGTGGGCCAGCACCCGCCCGGAGGTCAGGTAGAGGGGGAACTCCTCGTCCACGTCCTCGGCGGGCGGGCGGTGGTCCACCGGCACCATGCGGGCCCGTCCGTCCGGGGTGGCGAAGCGGTCCAGGAAGGGCCGCGGCGTCCCCGGGTGGGGCCCGGCCTCGGTCCCTGTCCCTGTCTCGGCCCCTGTCTCGGGCGCGGTCTCGGGCGCGGTCTCGGTGGCGGGGCAGGGCCAGAACACGCCGGTCTCGGCCGCGATCCGCTCGTAGGTGATGCCGGAGTAGTCGGCGATACCTCCGGCGGAGGCCCGGCGCAGCTCGTCGAAGACCGTGCGCGGGTCGGCGGGGAACTTCTCGCCGCAGCCGAGCCGCTCGGCGAGCCCGCCGAGGATCCGCAGGTCGCTGCGCGCGCCCGGCGGCGGCGCCGCGGCCTGGCGGCGCAGCAGCACCCGGCCCTCCAGGTTGGTCATCGTGCCCGACTCCTCGGCCCACTGGGTCGTGGGGAGCACGACGTCGGCCATCGCCGCGGTCTCCGACAGCACGAAGTCGGCGACGACGAGCAGGTCCAGCGCGGCCAGCCGCTCCGTCACGTGCCCGGCGCGCGGCGCGGAGACGACGGGGTTGGAACCGAACAGCAGCAGCGCCCTCGGCCCCTCCGGAGTGCCGAGCGCGTCGAGCAGTTCGTACGCCGACCTGCCAGGTCCGGGCAGGTCGGCGGGGTCGACCCCCCAGACGGCCGCGACGTGCGCCCGCGCCGCCGGGTCGTCGATCTTCCGGTAGCCGGGGAGCTGGTCGGCCTTCTGGCCGTGCTCCCGGCCGCCCTGGCCGTTGCCCTGACCGGTCACGCAGCCGTACCCGGAGCCCTCCCGGCCCGGCAGGCCGAGGGTGAGCGCCAGGTTGACGAAGGCGGTGACGGTGTCGGTGCCCTTGGCGTGCTGTTCCGCGCCCCGGCCGGTCAGGATCATCGCGCGCCCGGCCTCGCCGAGGATGCGTACGGCCTCGCGCATCTGGGCGACGGGGACGCCGGTGACGCGCTCCACCCGCTCGGGCCACCAGGCCGACACGGAGGCGCGCACGGCCTCGAAGCCGGTGGTGCGCGCGGCGAGGTAGCCGAGGTCGGCGTGGCCCTCGGCGACCGCGATGTGCAGCAGGCCCAGCGCCAGCGCGAGGTCGGTGCCGGGGGTGGCCTGCAGGTGCAGGTCGGCCAGCCGGGCGGTCTGCGTGAGGCGGGGGTCGATCACGACGAGCCGGCCGCCCCTCGACCGCATCGCGGTCAGGTGCCGCACGAAGGGGGGCATGGTCTCGGCGACGTTCCCCCCGGCGAGCAGCACCGCGTCCGCCCGGCCGATGTCGGTGATGGGGAACGGCAGGCCGCGGTCCATCCCGAAGGCGCGGTTGACGGCGGCCGCCGCCGAGGACATGCAGAACCTGCCGTTGTAGTCGATCTGGCTGGTTCGCAGCGCCACCCGGGCGAACTTGCCGAGCTGGTAGGCCTTCTCGTTGGTCAGCCCGCCGCCGCCGAAGACCGCCACGGCGTCCGGCCCGTGCTCGGCCCGGATGGCCCGGAGGCGGCCGGCGGTGTAGTCGAGCGCCTCCTCCCAGGTCACCGGCTTCCCGTGGAGCAGCGGGGTGGTGATCCGTTCGGGTGAGGTCAGCAGTTCGGCCGCCGTCCAGCCCTTCTGGCACAGGCCGCCGGAGTTGGCCGGGATGTCCTCTCTTGGAGTGATCTCGCCGTTGGCGACGTACATGCCGCACTGCAGGGCGCAGTAGGGGCAGTGCGTGGCCGAGCCCACTGTGGTGTCCCCGTGGACCTGTGACATCACAGGACCTGGAGCGTGCAGTGAGATCGGCATGGATCCGATGGTGGGTACAGGCGGTTTCACCGCTGGGTCCCTTCTGTTACCGCTGTGCTACAAGGCGCCAACCGCGCTAACTTCGGCGATCGCGGCGTGGTGAGAGACCTCGTCGTCTCCGGAGCTCACTTGTGCTTTCGCCGCCGGTGAGACGTACGGCGGAAAAGAGCGGGCGCCGCACGGGCGCCCGCGGGGGGGGTGGGGTCCGGACCCTGCTCAGACGGGCCCGCTCGGACCGGCCGGCTCGGACCGGCCGGCTCAGACGCGGGCCGCCGCCAGACTGGGGGCCGCCTTCGCGCCGAGGGTCCGCATGTAGCAGAACCAGGTGACGGCGAAGCACAGGGCGTAGAAGCCGGCGAAGGCCGCCAGCGCCGCTCCCGCACCGCCGGTGGCGGCGATGGAGCTGCCGAACCCGCGGTTGATGAAGAAGCCGCCGAACGCGCCGATCGCGGAGATGAAGCCGATGGCCGCCGACGCGTCGCGCTTGCCGGTGCGCAGCGCCTCCTCGAACTCCGGCGTGCCGGGCTCGACGCCCGCGACGGCCTTGGCGCGGAAGATGGCCGGGATCATCCGGTACGTGGAGCCGTTGCCGACGCCGGCGGTGCCGATCAGCAGCATGAAGGCCACGAAGAACAGCGCGAAGTTGTGGGCGGACATGGCCTGCCACACGAGGAGCACCGCGCCGGTCATCGCGGCGAAGTTCCAGAACGTGACGGCGGCCCCGCCGAGGCGGTCCGACAGCCATCCGCCGACGGGCCGGATGACCGAGCCGACCAGCGGGCCGAGGAACGCCAGCGAGACCATCGAGGCGTGGTCGGCGAACTGCGACTTGATCAGCAGCGGGAAGGCCGTCGAGTAGCCGATGAACGAGCCGAACGTGCCGATGTAGAGGAGCGACATGATCCACGTCTGGGCCCGGCCGGCCGCCTTGGCCATCTCCCTCGGTTCGGCCTTGGCGGAGGTGAGGTTGTTCATGAAGAAGTACGCGCCGGCGGCGGCGAGCAGGATGAACGGCACCCAGAACAGTCCGGCCGCGGCGAGCCCGAAGCCCCCGATGACCAGCGGCATCAGCAGCTGCACCGAGCTGACGCCGATGTTGCCGCCCGCGGCGTTCAGGCCGAGGGCCGCGCCCTGCCTGCTCTGCGGGTAGAAGTAGGTGATGTTGGCCATGCTGGAGGCGAAGTTGCCACCGCCGAGCCCGGCCGTCGCCGCGATGGCGAGGAACGCCCAGTAGGGCGTGCCCGGGTCGTTCACCGCGACCGCCAGCAGCACCGCCGGCACCAGCAGCAGCAGCGCGCTGACCACCGTCCAGTTGCGCCCGCCGAACCGCGCGGGGGCGAAGGTGTACGGGATGCGCAGCGCGGAGCCGATGAGGTTGGGCAGGGAGACGATCCAGAACAGCTGGTCGGTGGAGAACTTGTAGGCGCCGAGCTTGACGGCGACGATGCTCCAGACGGTCCACAGCGTGAAGCCCAGGTGCTCGGCCAGGATCGAGAACACCAGATTGCGCCGGGCCGTCTTCTTCCCGGTGCCCTCCCAGAACGCGGGATCGTCCGGTCGCCAGTCACCGATCCACCGGCCCTTCCCGGGTTCGCCGGTAGCCGTGTTCGCCGCCTGCGTCACGGTCATCGTTCCTCCTGCGTCTCGTGTCAGCTGGGGGCGTCTTTCTCAGCTGGGAACCGGTACCGACGCTAGGAAGGGGTCGTTACGCACCTTGACGATGTGTGATCGTGCGGTCGTTACATGTGCCGCACCCCGGAAACATGCAATCCACAGGCATAACGGACGCAACACCGCGTTAACGACCGGTCGCCCGCGCGGGAGTCCGCGTTAAGGCCGCGTGTCGCCGCCCGCACCCGTGCCGCCCGGCTCCGCGCGCGGGCCGGTCGCACGCCGTCACGAAGGTCAGCGCTCCCGCGACCGAGCACCTCGTGTGGTCATTTCACGACATTCCCGTGATCACGGGACTGCCGTTTCGTGACCGGGGTGCGCCGTTTCCGCCACCGGGATGGCACAGACATTTCGGTTGACATGTGACCGGTTTCCCGGCGGCAGGAATATCCGCGGTGGCGGACGGGGATACCGAAGCCGCCTCCCGCCTGATGCGGGCCCGCGTGGGCCCGCGCCCACCCGGGAGGACGTTTGCCAGCGATCTCGCGTCGCGCGTTCCTGTCGTCGGCGTACCTGTCCGTGGCGCTGCTGTCCGCCCAGGGCGGGATCACCTCACTGGCCGGGCCCGCCCTGGCGGCCCGCAGCCCCCGGCGCCCGCGCGTGTACACCCGCTCGGAGTGGCGGGCCGACCCGCCCGCGAGCAAGGCCGAGGTGCTCGACCGGGTCCCCGACCGGCTCGTCGTCCACCACACGGCGACGGCGAACACCGGCGCGACAGACCTGGAGGCGGCCTTCCGGCTGTCCCGGGCGATCCAGCGCTACCACATGCGGCGCAACGGCTGGGAGGACATCGGCGAGCAGTTCACGGTCAGCCGGGGCGGCTACGTCATGGAGGGCCGCAACCGCTCGCTGCCGGCCGTCGAGGCGGGCAGGCACGTGCTGGGGGCGCAGGCGGCCGACCACAACGACCACACGCTGGGCGTCGAGACGGAGGGAACCTACACCTCCTGCCTGCCGCCCGCCCGGCAGCTGGCCGCGCTGACCTCGCTGCTGGCCTGGCTGTGCGACGCGTACGAGCTCGACCCGCGCGTGGCGATCGTCGGCCACCGCGATCTCAACCGGACCGCCTGCCCGGGGGACCGCCTCTACGCGTACCTGCCGCAGCTGCGGGCCGACGTGGCGCGCCGTCTGGGCGGCCGGGCGCCCCGCCGCATCGCTGCCGCGCCGCCGTGGCCGACGCTGCCGGACGGCTCCCCCGACGCCCACGGCGAGGGTGTGGCGCTCGTCGGCGACCTGTCGTTCGAGCACGGCCCGGCAGTCGGCCCGCACGACCTGACCCGGCACCCCCGCGTCCTCTGACCGGCGCCGCCGCCCCGGCCTCCCGGCCCGCTCTCGTGGCGCGGGCCGGGAGCGGAGGCGCCGCGTCAGAGCCGCTCGACGTTGGGTCCCCGGCAGCGGTTGCGGGTGTCGAGGACGAAGGCGCTCTCGCGCCGGATCATCTCGTAGTCGAAGCAGTCGTGGTCGGTGAGGATCACGACGGCGTCGGCCGCGGCCGCCTCCCGCGCCGACGGCTCGGCGATCGCCACCCCCTCGGCCACGAACGCGAGGTCGACGTGCGGATCCGCCGCGTACACCCGCGCGCCCAGCCTGCGCAGGAGCCTCGCCACCTCCAGCGCGGGAGACTCGCGGCAGTCGCCGGTGTTCTTCTTGTACGACAGGCCGAGCAGGAGGACGCGGCTGCCGTTCACGGCCTTGCGCCGGTCGTTCAGCGCCAGCACCAGCCGGTCGACGACGTGCGCGGGCATGTGGTCGTTGACGTCGTTGGCCAGCTCCACGAACCGGAAGTTGTGCCCCAGACTGCGCTTGACCTTCCAGGACAGGTACGACGGGTCGATCGGCAGGCAGTGGCCGCCGACCCCCGGCCCCGGGGTGAAGCGCATGTAGCCGAACGGCTTGGACGAGGCGGCGTCGATGGCCTCCCACACGTCGATGCCGAGCTGCCTGGCGAAGACCGACAGCTCGTTGACCAGGGCGATGTTGACGTGCCTGAAGGTGTTCTCCAGGAGCTTGCACAACTCGGCCACCTGCGGCGAGGACACGGGGACGACGCGCTCGACGACGGTCTCGTAGAAGGCGCGGACCCGCGCGAGGGCGGCGTCGTCGAGGCCGGAGACGACCTTCGGCGTGTTCTCCAGGCGCCACCGCGCGTTGCCGGGGTCGATCCGCTCCGGGCTGTAGCCGAGGTGGAAGTCGCCGGGAGCGCGCAGGCCCGACCCCTCCTCCAGGATCGGGCGCAGGTACTCCTCCGTCGTCCCCGGATAGGTGGTCGACTCCAGCACCACGGTCGCGCCCGGCCGCAGATATGGGGCGAGCGACCGGCCGGCCGACGCGATGTGGCTGAGATCGGGCACGCCGTCGGTCAGCGGCGTCGGCACGGTGATCACACAGACGTCGAAGCCGTCGGCGTCGGCGTAGTCCGCGCTGGCCCGGTAGCGGCCCGTCCCGTGGGCGGCGGCGAGCGCGTCGTCGCCGACGTCCTCGACGTACGACTGACCGGCGTTGAGCCGCTTGACCCGCAGCTCGTCAACCTCGACGCCCACCACGTCGAACCCGGCCCGCACCGCGCGGACCGCAAGCGGCAGGCCGACGTACCCCTGCCCCACCACGACCAGTTTCTCCATGAAGGACCCCCGTCCCCTGGCAGTTACGATGTCTCAGCCGCGGCGGTTCACGAGCGGGCGCCACCAGTCCTGGTGGTCCCGATACCAGCGCACGACGTCCGCGAGCCCTTCGTCGAACCCCGTCAGGGGCTCGTAGCCGATGGCCCGGATCTTTCCGCTGTCGAGCGCGTACCGCCGGTCGTGCCCCGGCCGGTCGGGTACGTGCTCGACCATCTCCCATCCGGCGCCGAAGGCGTCGAGGATCCGGCGGGTGAGATCGAGGTTGCTCAGCTCGACGCCGCCGCCGATGTTGTAGACCTCGCCGGGCTCACCCTTGTCCAGCACGAGCTGGACGCCCCGGCAGTGGTCGTCCACGTGCAGCCACTCCCGCACGTTGCCGCCGTCGCCGTACAACGGCACGGGACGCCCGTCGATCAGGTTGGTGACGAACAGCGGGACGACCTTCTCCGGATACTGGTACGGCCCGTAGTTGTTGGAGCACCTGGTCACCCGGACGTCCATCCCGTACGTGCGGTGGTAGGCGCGGCAGAGCAGGTCGGCCCCGGCCTTGGCGGCCGAGTAGGGCGAGTTCGGCAGCAACGGCTCCGCCTCCGTCCACGTCCCCTCGTCGACCGAGCCGTACACCTCGTCGGTGGACACCTGGACGAACGTGCGCACGCCCGCCTCCAGAGCGGCCTGCAGCAGCCGCTGCGTGCCCAGCACGTTGGTCGTCACGAAGTCGCCCGCGCCGCTGATCGACCGGTCGACGTGGGTCTCGGCGGCGAAGTTCACGACCACGTCGTGCCCGGGGACCAGCTCGCGCAGCAGCGCCGCGTCGCAGACGTCGCCGCGCGCGAACGTGAAGGCGGGGCGGGTCTCCACCGGGGCGAGGTTGGCCGGGTTGCCGGCGTAGGTGAGCTTGTCCAGCACCGTGACCCGGGCGTCCTCGTACCCGGGGTAGGCGCCCGACAGCAGCGAGCGGACGTAGTGGGAGCCGATGAAGCCGGCCGCGCCGGCGACGAGGATCTTCACGCGCGCACCTGCACCTTGCTGTGGTCTCCGATCATGAGCTGGTAGGCGTTGGGCACCCCGGTCGCCTTCGTGACCTCCGCGTTGCGGCCGATCAGCGAGTGGGTCATGCCCCGGACGCCCCGGATGGCCGAGTCGGCCAGCACGATGCTGTAGTCCACCTCGGCGTCCTCGATCACGCAGCCCTCGCCGATCGAGGTGTACGGCCCGACGTACGAACCGATGATCTTGGAGTCGGCGCCGATCACCACCGGGCCGCGGATGACCGAGCCCTCCACCACGGCGCCGGGGGCGATCACCACCCGCCCGGTCACCTCCGACAGCCCGTCCACGGTCCCCGCGACGCCGGGCTCGACCGCCTCGAGCACGATGCGGTTGCACTCCAGCATGTCCTGCAGGCGGCCGGTGTCGCGCCAGTAGCCGGTGACGAAGTGGGACCGCACGCGGTGCCCGCCGTCGATGAGCCACTTGATCGCGTCGGTGATCTCCAGCTCGCCGCGCGCGGACGGCCCGATCGCGCGGACGGCCTCGTGGATCGCGGGCGAGAACGTGTAGACCCCGACGATCGCGAGGTCGCTGCGCGGGTGCTCGGGCTTCTCCTCCAGCGCGACGATCTCCCCGTCCGGGCCGAGTTCGGCCACTCCGTAGAACTGCGGCTCGGCCACCCGGGTGAGCAGGATGCGGGCGTCGCACTCCTCGGCGCGGAAGGCGTCGACCAGGCCGCGGATGCCGCCGACCAGGAAGTTGTCGCCCAGGTACATGACGAACGGCTCGCCGGCCAGAAACTCGCGCGCGATGAGGACGCAGTGCGCCAGCCCGAGCGGCGCCTCCTGGGGGATGTAGGTGACGTCGAGCCCGAACGCGGAGCCGTCGCCGACGGCCGCGCGGACCTCCCGGCCCGTGTCGCCGACGATGATCCCCACGTCGGTGATGCCGGCGTCCCTGATCGCCTCCAGCCCGTAGAAGAGCACGGGCTTGTTGGCGACGGGGACGAGCTGCTTGGCGGAGGTGTGGGTCAGCGGGCGCAGCCTCGTGCCCTTGCCGCCCGCCAGGACGAGTGCCTTCACCGCTGTCCGCGTCCTTCCGCGACACCCCGTGGGCGGCTCATCGCGGCTCACCGCGGAGCAGCGAGTAGAGGACCTGGTCGTGCCAGCCGCCGTCGCGCCACTGGGCCCGCCGCAGGACGCCCTCACGGGTGAACCCGATCTTCTCCACCGCGCGCTGCTCGCCGATGTTGGCCACGTCGGCGAAGCACTGGAGGCGCTCGGCCCGGGTGTGCGCGAACAGGTAGTCCGCCAGCAGGCGCTGCGCCTCGGTGCCGATGCCGCGGTTGCGGTAGCCGGTGAAGACGCAGATCCCGATCGTCCAGCACCAGCACGTGGTCTCGGGTCCCCAGGCCGTCTTCCACCAGGCGACCCACCCGGCGGTGTCCCCGCCGGAGTCGACGGCGAGCCGCCCGTAGTCGTCGCCGAGCAGGCCGTCGTCCGCGAACCGCCG
The DNA here is from genome assembly GCF_014161415.1 of Microbispora sp. H10885. Lineage (NCBI taxonomy): Bacteria > Bacillati > Actinomycetota > Actinomycetes > Streptosporangiales > Streptosporangiaceae > Microbispora > Microbispora sp. H10885. Next base: position 343,403 of record NZ_JABBWY010000006.1, read on the forward strand.
GCGCAGCGCGCCGGAGTGGCGGTATCCGTACCACTGGAACTCGCCCCGCGCCTCGGGCGTCGCCCGTTCCGCTTCGAAAACGTCGAGGTCCGCCTCGCGGACCGGCCTCAATGTGACGTCCATGATCTCCCCTCACATACGGGAGCCGCGCGGAAGGAACGGAATGTCCGGCGCCTTTTCTCCCGGGCGGGGCCGCGGGAATCGCATCCGGCCGCCCGCCAGTCGCCAATGCTATGCGCGGACCCACGCGAAGCCGGCGGGCCACATTGCGAACGAGCGTGAAAGGTGCGGATCGGATTTCTCAATATCCCGCAAATTCGGATGTGCGGCACGAGGAGGCCGGTAGCCGCTCATCACAATGACGCCATGACCAACGTATCCGTTGTGATCCCCTGCTACCGATCCGCCCGGACGCTGCCGCCCCTGGTGGAACGCCTTCTCGCCGTTCTGCCCGCCGCCGCGGACCTCTTCGAGGTCGTGCTCGTCGTGGACGGCTCGCCCGACGACACGTGGGAGGTGGCCCAGGGCCTCGCCGAGCGGCACGGCAGCGTCCGCGCCGTGCTGCTGGCCCGCAACTACGGGCAGCACAACGCCCTGGTCGCGGGCATCCGCTGCGCGCGCTACGAGGTCATGGTGACGATGGACGACGACCTGCAGCATCCGCCGGAGGAGATCCCCCGACTCCTGGCGGGCCTGGAGCCCGGCCTCGACATCGTGTACGGCGTGCCGACCGGCGGGACGCACGGACGAATTCGCGATTTCGCCTCCAAATCCCTGAAATGTAGTCTTTCCGGGCGGTTCGGGGCGGAAAACGGCGCGGACATCTCCGCGTTCCGCGCCTTCCGGAGTTTTCTGCGGGAGTCGCTTGACGGCGTCGGGGGCCCGCACACGCAGATCGACATCGCCTTCTCGTGGGCGACCACCCGGGTCGGCACCGTACCGGTGCGGATGGACAGCCGGCACGCCGGCCGCTCCAACTACACGCCCGCGATGCTCGTGCGCCACGCGATCGGCGTGTTCGTCGGCTACAGCACGCTCCCGCTGCGCCTGGTGACCTATTTCGGCCTGCTGACCGGAGCGTTCGGCATCGTCCTGCTGACGGTCTTCCTCTGGACGTACTGGTCGGGCGACAGCACCGTCAAGGGCTTCACCTCGACCGCGTCGATGATCGCGTTGTTCGCGTCCGCCCAGATGATCGCGCTCGGCATCATCGGGGAGTATCTCGGCAGGATCCACGTCGAGAGGATGGGACGCCCCACCTACATCGTCCGCAGCCGGGCCGAGAGCGGCGCGGCGCAGCCGATGACGGTGACGGGCGGCCCGGAGGGGTGGAGCGCGTGAAGCGGGTCGCCGTCGTGCAGTCGAACTACATCCCCTGGAAGGGGTACTTCGACCTGATCGCCCACGTCGACGAGTTCATCCTGTTCGACGACGTGCAGTACACCGACAGGGACTGGCGCAACCGCAACCTGGTCAAGACGGCCGCCGGTCCGAAGTGGCTGTCCGTCCCGGTACGGCGGGGCCCGCGCGGCCGCCTGATCAACGAGGTGGTCGCGAGCGACCCGGACTGGCCCCGCGCGCACTGGCTCCTGCTCGCGCAGACCTACCGCAAGGCCCCCTGCTTCGAGGCGGTCGCGCCGGCGATCGAACGGCTCTACCTCGGCTGCCGCCACGACCGGCTGTCGGACATCAACCGGCACTTCCTCGAAGGGCTGCTGGGCGTGCTCGGCATCCCGGCGCACCTGACCCGCGCCGAGGACTACGCCGCGTCGGGCGCCAGGACCGAGCGGCTCGTGGACCTGTGCCGCAAGGCGGGCGCCGACGAGTACCTCACCGGCCCGGCCGCCCGCGCCTACCTGGACGAGGGCCTCTTCGACCGGGCCGGGATCGGGGTCCGGTGGTTCGACTACTCCGGCTATCCGGAGTATCCGCAGGCGCACCCGCCGTTCGACCACCACGTCAGCGTGCTCGACCTGATCTTCAACACCGGGCCCGCCGCCGCCCGGTATCTCAAGAGCGCCCGGCATCTCAACGATGCTCAGCGCCCAGCGGCCGGGCCGGCGATCTCGTAGACGGCGAAGTCCCCGGAGCGGAACCGCGCGGCGGCGACGTCTCCGAGCCTCGCGCCGGGGACCGTCAGCCGCTCGTCAACGAACAGCCAGCGCACCCCGTGTCGTTCCCGCAGCGATCGGGCCGCCCGCGCCGAGGGCGCGGCGAACAGCGCCTCGTTCGCCCGGAGCCGCTCGCGGTCCCAGAACGGCTGGTACCAGAGCACCCGACCCGGACTCCACCGGTCCAGGTTCGCCGTCGCGTACGCCCATCCCTCGACGAGCACCCGCCGCTCGGTCAGCGCCGACACCCAGGCCGCGCGGCTGTCGCAGGGGCCGTCGACGCCGAGACGGCAGTGCAGGTTCGTCGCGACGAGGTCGCCGGGGCGGGAATGGTCACGCAGCCACCGCGCGGCGGTGACGATGCCCCGCGGCATCGCCTGGGCCCGCACCGCGCGGTCGGCGTCCTCCGCCGCGACCACCGGGGCCTTGTACGTCACCGGAAGGACCCGGGTGAACCAGGCGGCCGGCGCGGCGAACGCCGAGGTCACCACGAGCGTGAGAGCCAACGGGGGCAGCGCGGCGCGCCGCGCGGCGGCCAGCGCGACCGCCGTCAGCGCCACGAAGACCAGCAGGGCGGCGTACGGCAGGGCGAGCACGCCGAGCGGCTCTCCGTCGGGCAGCGGGACCCGTACGTCGCACAGGATCCGGATGCAGTAGGCGGCGACGGCTCCGGCGCCGGCGGCGCACACGACGGACAGCGGCGACGTCCCCGACCCGCGCAGGACGGTGACGAGCCCGTAGACCGAGACGATCGCCAGATAGGGATAGGGCGCCTGGAGGAAGTAGATCTCCGACAGGCCGGGATGCCCGAACCAGAGCGCCACGCCCAGCCCGGCCAGGCTCATGCCGAGGGTCAGCACGACGGCGGGCCGAGCGAGCACCCGGGGCCGGGTGAGCAGGCCGAGCGTCCCGCACCAGGCGACGGCTCCGGACAGGACGCACAGGAGGGTGAGCCCGAGGACCGTGGCCACCGGCCCCGCGAGCGGCTTCCCCTCGCCGGTCACGCCGCCCCACGTCACGCGCATCAGGGACAGCGGGGCGGCCGTCGTTCCCCCGCGCACCCCGCCGTACAGGACGAACTGGGCGAAGAGCAGGCAGGCCGCGCTCATGCCCAGCGCGACCAGGGCCGGGCCGTCCGGGCGGCGGCGCCGCACCGTCCCGGCGACGGCCACCGCCGCCAGGCCCGCCGTGAGCAGGGGCAGGTACGTCGCCTTGGCCCCCATGACGGCGGCCAGGAAGATCCCGAGCAGGAGCCACTCGCGCGGGCTCCGCCGCCCGTTCTCCAGCGGCCGCCAGTTCTCCAGCAGATCGCTCAGCAGGAGGAAGACCGGGACGAACAGCAGCGCGCCGAAGGTCTGCGTGGGGCTCGACCAGGACTGGACCGGTTTCCAGACCAGCGCCCCGCCGACCGGGCCGATGTAGAGGTTCGGCGCCGCGACGAGGAAGACGGCGGCCAGGGCGGCCAGGGCTCCGGCCCGCGACCCGATCACGCGCCGGGCGGCCAGGCCCAGCAGGACCACGAGCGCGGCGATCATCGGCAGCATGCCGAGGCGGAACAGCAGGACCAGCGGCTCCACGCCGGTCACCCAGCTCGCCGCCGCGTAGTGGGCGTACACGAACCAGTGGTACGGCAGGGGCTCCCCGGCGACGATCGGCATCGTCGGGGGCACGTGGTGCCGCAGCTCGCCGATGAACGCCAGGTGGAGGGGCATGTCGGGGTACGACGCCCCGAGCGCCGGCCAGGCGAGGGCCTGCGTGCGGAAGAAGTTGACCGCGCTCCAGACCACCAGGTAGGCGACGACGAGGGCCAGCGACCAGGACCACCAGATCGGCGACCGGGCCGTGGCGGGGTCGCTTCTCCAGTACCGCCGCAGGCGGGGCACGAGGAGGAAGGCCGCGTACGTCGCGACCGGCCAGGCGAGGACGAGCAGCGGCGCCCCCACGGCCCTGGCCGCGACGTAGGCGAACACCTCCAGCGCGTATCCGAGCGCCAGCCCGAGCGCGACCTCCTCGCCCCGGGAGCGGTCACCCCGGTAGAGGGCCCGGACCAGCAGCGTTCCCGGGATCGCGAGACAGACGACGACGTAGCCGCAGAAACGGGCCGTGTCGGAGACGCGGACGCCGTAGCGGCTCAGCGCGGCCGCCGTCAGCGCGAGCACCACGAGGGCCGGCGCCCATCTCACCAGCGTCCGCCGCGCCGCTGCGCCGTTCGCCGGCGCGTCGTCAGGCGGCGCGTCGGCCATGAATTCCTGCGGCGATTTCAGGGGGCTCCGGGTCCGCGGGCCTCCCCCGGCCGCGCCTCCCGCAGCCGAATGGACCAGCGTTCTCTCATCCGAAAGGGACGGGCCTTTCGCGGGGATTTTCCGAGGCGAGGTGTCAGCCATGCGTGCGATTCTCGCGGCGGCGGCATCGCGAATTCGCCCGCGACCTCGCTCCGGGCCGAGTCCTTGACATTCTTTTGCGGCGTCCCGCGCTACGGCCGGAGAACGCGGGAATGGAGAATCGCCTCAGACCGTGACTCGTTCGGCGGTTGATCGTTGGATGGGTCGTGGATGCTTTCATGCAGCGGTTGGTCCCCGACGAGCTGTGGGAGCTATTCCAGCGGGTGGTGCCGCCCCCTCCGACTCGGCCGCAGGGCGGGGGACGGCGGCGGGTCGACGATCGTCTGATTCTCGCGGCGATCGTGTACGTGGCCACCACCGGCTGCGCGTGGCGTCAGCTCCCACCGGTCTTCGGTGCCTCGTGGCAGACCGTGCACCGCCGCTTCACCGACCCATGACAGTCAGGGGTTGGAGCCGCTGGTGCGCGGCATCCCGCCGATCCGCTCCCGCCGCGGGCCACGTCGCCGCCGGCCCGGGAAGCTGCACGGAGACAAGGGCTCCACCGCCGTTACGAGCGCCAGGCCGACCACTTCGCTTCCTTCGTCGCCATCGCCGCCGCCCTCATTTGCTACCGCCGCCTGGCCAAATGAGTCACCTCTTACGCGGCGGGCGACGAAAAGGGGTCGGCATCCAGAGCGCCGGCCCCTGATCACTGAAATCAGATCATTCGAGATTTCGTCGATCATCCGGGGATGATGGCGATGCCGGGGAACGCCGCGGTCGCGTTGCTCCACGGGCTGTAGTACATGCGCCAGGAGCAGATACGGCCGGTGGTCACGTAACCGGTGCACGTCACCGAGGCGCTGGTGTCGATGGCCGTGACCACACCGGCCGCGTACACCTGGGTGGTGTTGCTCGGGTTCACGTATTCAACGGGGCCGCCGCTGTCGCCCTGCCCCACCGCGTTGACCATGTTCTGCTGCTCGGCGCGGACGAGGCCGGTGATGATGTAGCCAACGCTGATGGTGACGTTGACCTGCGTGGTCCGGATGTTGCAGTTGGTGCCGGAGTAGGCGCCGGAGGCGCAGAGGTAGGTGCCGACGACCGAGGTGGCGGTGCCGATCACGGGGTTGCTGAACTCGGTGGTCACGATCGCGAGCCCTTGCGAGTCGATCGGGTTGTTGAAGACCCGGCCGCCAGCGCTGGTGCCGATGAGCAGCACGTCGCGGCTGTTGTCGTCGTGCGTGACGTTGCCGATGACCTGATTGGTCGGGTCGGTCGCGGTCTGGCCGTTCACCGCGCAGTGGCCGGCGGACAGTATCTTCTTCTCGGGGCCGGGTTCGAGAAGGCCCTGGTAAGTCACGGCGAAGCCGGTCGAGCAGGCGCCACCGGTGCTGGCGTTGCGCCAAGCGCCGCCGCCATACCACGGCGGACTGTCGTTCCAGCGGGTGGCCAGTTCGGGCTTGACGCCGTGCTCGATGCTGACCGGCACCGCCGCGTCGGCGATCGCGGTGCGGGCCGCGTCGATGACGGCGCTGGAGGCCGCCAGGCCCGAGCCGTCCTGCAGTGCCGTGATGGAGGTGAGTGTGCTGCTGTTGGCGCGGATGAGGCGGTCCGCCTCCCGCTGCAGCTCACGCGCCGAGTACTTCGCCGGTAGGACGTTGATTCCCACGTCGCGCCGCAACTGGCCCACCAGTTCGTTGACCTGCCTGGGGGGCTTGCCCTTCCAGTACACGCGCAGTTCACGGTTCTCCGGCGCGGCGATGACGCCGGCGTAGCCGCTGCCGCCCAGGGCGGTGATGCGGTCGGCGGCCGTGATCATCTTCTGCTGGTCGAGCAGCAGATCCTTCCAGGAGGCGTAGCCGCCGGGGACCGCTCCGGTGTGCTCGACGGCCCCGGTGGTCCGGGGCTTGATCGGATCGGGCGCGCTGGCGGCCTGGGCGGTGCCCATGCCGGCGGCGGCGAGCACGATTCCCGTCGCCACGGCGAGGTGGCGGAATCGTGAGAGTTTCAAGGTGCTGGGGGGGTTACTCACCGGGTTGATCCTCCTTGGGCGAATTACGGTGACAAACCCCGGTATTTCATGCTAATAAAGACCGATCAATAGCTTGACCCTTACGGTCGGCGATGGTAAATGCTTATTGTTCACCGCCCGAATGCCCGGATCCGACCATCCGATTGTCAGGGGTAGGGGCAGGTGATCTGGCCCACCACCTGGGCACACGAATTCACGGCATCCGGAACCTCGCGAAAAGGACGATTACCGGATAATGTCCGCATCCGGCCATGCCTAAGACCGTGACTCGCTTGCCCATCAAGGAACTCATTTCATCCTCGCGCGGCCTGAGCTATGCGGTGGTTCTGTAGGACGGCGATGGCCTTGACCAGGCGGCCGGCCTTGTTCGGACAGCAGCGGAGCTTGCGCAGGATGCGCCAGCTTTTGAGATGGGAGTTTGCGCGTTCGTCAGGGCCGCGGAGCTTGGCGTGGGAGCGGTTGGCGTGCTTCTGGGAGGCAGGCTTGTAGACGCGCCTTCCTGCGCGGCCGTGGCATCGTCCCGCGCATCGCCCGCCAGGGGATCGAATCCAGCCACAGGCGTGGACGGCACCGTCGAGTCGTGGAAAGGACCGTCTCCTGGCTGCCAGCTGCCGACGATTACACCGCCGCTACGAACGCCGGGCCGACCACTTCGCGTCCTTCGTCGCAGCCCTCATTTGCTACCGCCGACTCACCAAATGAGTCGTCGTCTCAGAAAGACGCGGGACGGTGCGCCCGCACGACCAGGGTGACCCCCGGAAGCGATTTGACGGGCAGATATCTCTCCGCCGCGACCACGGCGCCCAGCCCCAGGTTGACCAGGCGCGGCACGTCCGTGACGTCGGAGCCGCCGATGCGCTTCCTGCGCCAGGCCACGATCGGCCGCATCAGCACGTTCCAGCTCCACATGCGGTCGACGACCAGCCCTGCCCCGCGCAGCAGCGCGGCCAGCTCCTCCCGGGCGTACCGGCGGAAGTGGAAGGACGCCACGTCGTGCGCCGACCACAGGGCCATGTCGCACGGGACCGTGATCAGCGCCCGGCCGCCCGGCCGCAGCACCCGCACCAGCTCGCGGGCGGCCGTGTGGTCGTCCTCGATGTGTTCCAGCACGTCGAACGCGAGCACGAGGCCGAAGGACTCGTCAGGCAGCGGCAGGTCGCACGCGTCGGCGTGGATCGCCCGCAGGCCCCGCCGTACGGCCAGCTCGACCGCGGTCTCGGAGTAGTCGGCCGCCAGCGCGTCCCACCCGTGCTCGACCAGCACGCGGGTGTTGCCGCCGCCCGCGGCGCCGATGTCGAGCGCCCTGCCGGGCGGCCCGAGCCGCCGTAGCTCCCGGGCGAGCATGGCGCGCCGCTCCCGATACCACCAGTGCCGGTCCTCCAGCTCGACCGTACGGCGGATGTCAGTGGCCTCCATGAGCAGCCTTTCTAGTGATCGGTTCTTACGCCGGGACGAAACGTCCAGAGTCTGTGCGCCAGATAGCCCAGCGGCACGTTCACGACGATGACCAGCGCCTGCGCCACCATGATCGGAATCCCGGCGAGCTCCACCAGGAGTGGAACGCCGGTGACCGACGCCGCCAGGAAGCCCAGCCCGACGGCGTAGAACCGCAGGTGGCCCAGCACCCAGGACGATCCGGACACGCGGAAGACCATCAGCCGATACCACGGGTAGACGACGACCGAGGCGACGAACTGACTGGTCACGAGCAGGAGGAGGTACGGGACCCGGTGCCCGAGCGCGGCCAGTTGAGCGCCGAGGATCGCGTAGTACACCACGGCCGACAGCGCGCCGCTGCCCAGGTAGAGCAGGCGCCGCCGGTCGAGCGCCGCGGACAGGACCCGCCGCGCGAGGTGACCGCGCCTCGCGGGCCCGCCACTGGAGGACGCGGCCGGCCGGGGAGCGTGGCCCGGACCCGGGCTCCGGGCCGTTTCCGGAGCAGACCCCGGAGCTGATCCCGGCGCGAACCCGGCCGTGTTCCGGCGCACCGTCAGCACGCCTCGTAGCGGCGCACCGCGTCGACGACACGAGCCGCGCCGGCCGCGCCGAGACCCGCGAACAGCGGCAGCCGTACGAGCCGGTCCGCGACGTTCTCGGTGACCGGGCAGCCGCCGGGGGCCGCCCTGCCGTGCCGCGGACCGGCCGGGGAGCTGTGCAGCGGCTGGTAGTGGAACGCCGCCTGCACGCCGTGCGCCGCGAGGTGGGCGATGAACGCCTGCCGATTTCGCAGGTCGGGCAGGAGCAGGTGGTAGAGGTGCGCCGGATGCGCGCGGTCGCCGGGGACCGCCGGCTGCGCCACCCCGTTCTCGGCCGCCCACTCCGCCAGTCCCTCGTGATAGTGGTGCCACACCGCCTGGCGCAGCCGCTGGATCGCGTCGAACGACTCCAGCTGGGCGGTCAGCATGGCGGCGAGGACGTCCGAGGGCAGATAGCTCGACCCGATGTCGACCCACTGGTACTTGTCGACCTGTCCCCGGAAGAACCGGCTGCGGTCGGTGCCCTTCTCGCGGATGATCTCCGCGCGCGCGGCGAGGGCGGCGTCGTTGACGAGCAGGGCGCCTCCCTCCCCGCACTGCACGTTCTTCGTCGCGTGGAAGCTCTGCGTCGCCATGAGCCCGAACGACCCGAGGGGCCGGCCCCGGTAGAGTCCGCCCAGCCCGTGCGCGTTGTCCTCGATCAGGGCCAGGCCGTGGCGTCGCGTCACCGCGCCGATCGCGTCCATCTCGCAGCCCACCCCGGCGTAGTGGACGACCACCACGGCCCTGGTCCGCTCGGTGATCGCGGCCTCGATCAGGCGTTCGTCGATGTTCAGGGTGTCCGGCCTGCAGTCCACGAACACCGGCACCGCCCCGCGCAGGGCGTAGGCGTTGGCGGTCGACACGAACGTGAAGGACGGCATGAGGACCTCGTCGCCGGGCCGCAGGTCCAGCAGCATCGCCGACATCTCCAGGGCGTGCGTACAGGAGGTCGTCAGCAGGGCCCGGCCGGCGCCGGTCAGTTCGCACAGAAGCCGGCCGGCCCGCTCGGTGAACGGCCCGTCCCCGCAGGTGAACCCCTGGCGCACCGCCTCCGAGAGGTAGGCGAGCTCGTTGTCCGCCACGTGGGTCCGGTTGAAGGGGACGGCCTTCGGGCTGGTTGTGCTCACCGCCGTAGTGAACAACGGCCCCGCGTCCCCCCACCGCCGCCGCCGCGCGTGGTTGGCGAATGATGGCGCAACCCTTACGGCGGCGGGGCGGGGCCTGGCCGGGGGTCAGCCGTTCTACCGCGCGTTGACGACCTGCACAACCTCGTTGGAGGTGCTGGGCGCGAAGCGCACCCACGCCTCGGCCTGCGCCGTGAGGCCGCCGAGGTAGACGGCGGTGATGTGGTGCTCCCCCACCGACAGCGCCGAGGTGGTGAACGTGGCGGGCGTGTCGGCGCCGGTCTGCATGCCCGAGCCGATGACGACGCCGTCGTCCTTGAAGAGCACCCTCCCGGCGGGCGCCAGCGTGCCGCTACGGGGGCGGACCCGCGCGGTGAACGTGACCGGGAACTTCGCCTGGGAAGGGTTGGGCGAGGAGGTCAGCTGGGTCGTGGTGGCGGGGTCGAACGGCAGCGTGACGCGGGTCGGCGGCGGGACGATCGCGTCGAGCTCGTTCGCGCGGTCGACCCCGTTGTCCGCCTCGGTGGTGCCCTCGATCGTGACCGTGTTGTCGAGGAGGAGGGTCCGGCCGTCGATCACGGCGCCCTCCGTGACCTTGATCGAGCCGCGGGCCAGGACGGTGCCGCGGAAGGTGGAGTACGTCCCGAGGACGGCGCCCTCGGTGGCCTGCCAGAAGACGTTGTCCGCCTGCGCTCCGCCCGTCAGCACGATGTTGCTGACCCTGGCCGTGGTCAGCGTGGCCGCGCGGAAGACGAAGACCGCGTCCGGGTTTCCTCCGGCGTCGATTACGAGCGTGCCGTCGATGCGGAACGTCCCGTCCGCCGAGTCGTAGACGCCGGGGGTCCTGCGGGTGCCGCCGAGCTCGGCTGGCACGGTGACGGCGGGGCCCCGAGCCGAGATGTCGTCGTACGCGGCGGTCGCGTCGGCCATCACCTGCGCCGCCTCGGCGTCACCGGCGTGGACGTCCCCCTCGATCACGCCCGGCGGGAAACCGGTGACGGCGGTGCCGGGGCTGACGTCGACGTCCCCGGTTATCAGGGTCGCGTTCGCGCTGATGACCGTGCCCGCCGCGAGCACCGCGGTGTGCTCGGCGGCGCCGAGGTCCACCGGGGGCTGGTCCGCGCTCGCGCGGCCGTCCGTCACGACGAGGACGCCCGCTATCAGGGCCGCGACGAGGGCCCCGGCGAGGGCCGCGTACAACCACACCGTGGTGGCGCCGCGTGGGAGAAACCGGCGGTGACCGGCGACTGCCGCCATGAGAGGACTCCTCCTTCTCTCGGGGATCCGGCCCTGCCGCGTGGCCGTCCCGGACGGGACGATCGGCGCGGTGGCCTGCCCGCGCGTAAGCATCGGGTAAGGGACCGGCAGGGACACGGCCGGACACCGGGCCGGGGCGTTTCGTTGCCCGTTCTTTGCCCGGTGCCGGCCGTTCGTTCAGCTCTGCTGGAACACGACGTCGACCCAGTAGTTCGACGCGCGGAAGGTGCTGGACGGGAAGGTGTCGGTCGGACTGTAGGCATACACCCCGTTACCGCCCGACGCGCCGTCGGAGGGCGCGGTCAGCGGCCCGTTGACGCGCGGCGAGGTGAAGTACGGCCTGGTCACCGAGTAGCGCCGCGAGGTGTGGTACGAGGCGACATAGGTGGTGCCCGCGGTGATGGGAACGGGGTCGGGGAAGTCGACCTGCTGCCATCCGGAGGCGGTCTCGTTCGTGAAGGTCGCGGTCGCCAGCTGTGTGCCGCCGGAGGTCCACAGGCTGCCGATGTGGGTCCCGGTGTTCTGCGGGCCCTTGTAGAAGCGGACGCCGGTGACCAGGCCGCCGGTCGCGGAGGTGAACTTCACGCCGAGCACCGCGTCCTGGTCGTCGGGCTGGTTGGCGACCGCGGGGGTCGCGGTGTTGTCCCAGAGCGTCTGCGAGGGGGTGAACATGACGTCGACCCAGTAGTTCGACGCCCGGTAGCTGCTGGTCGGGAAGGTGTCGGTGGCGCTGTAGGTGTAGACCCCGTCACCGCCCGACGCGCTGTCGGAGGGCGCGGTGAGCGGGCCGTTGGTGTACGCCGAGGCGAAGTAGGGCCGGTCCAGCGCGTAGAAACCGGACGTGGTGTGGTACGAGGCGATGTACGTGGTGCCGGAGTCGATCGCGACGGGGCTGGCGAAGTCCATCCGCTGCCATCCGGTCGCGGTCTCGTTCGTGAAGGTGACGGTGGCGAGCTTCTGGCCGTCGGCCGTCCATAAGCTGCCGGTGTGGGTGCCGGTGTTCTGCGGGCCCTTGTAGAACCGGATGCCGGTGACGACGCCGTCCACCGCCGACTGGAACTTCACGCCGACCACCACGGCCTGCGGGTCGTTCCGTGACGCCTGGTCGGGAGTCGTGCTGTCGCTCCACAGGCTGACGCTCGACACGCTCTGCACCAGTTCGGGCGAGGTGCTCGGGGCGAAGTGGATGACCTGCTCGCCGTCGAAGGTGTCGCCGCCGAGGTAGACGGCCGTGATGCGGTGCTGCCCGGCGGTGAGGCTCGACGTGGTGAGCCTGGCGGGATGCCCGTCGTCGTGGTAGTCCGTGCCGATGACCGTCGTCCCGTCCTTGAACGCCACGTAGCCCGCGGGGACGATCGACCCCGACTGCGCCTGGACGTTGGCCGTGAAGGTCACCGCGTTCCCGGTGTTCGACGGGTTGAGCGAGGAGGTCAGGCTCGTGGTCGTGGGCGGGTTGTTCGGCACCGTCACGCGGGTGGCCGGAGGGCTCGTGGTGCCCTGCAGGCCGATCGTGTTGTTCAGCGAGAAGAGCCGTCCGTACACCGCGGCGCCCGAGCTCACCGACACCGCGCCGGAGGCGAGCACGTTCCCGCGGAAGGTGCAGAACGTGCCCAGCGACGCGGTGCCCGTGAGCTGCCAGTACACGTTGTCCTCCTGGGCGCCGTTCACCAGGGCGATGTTGCTCACGCCGCCGGCGGTGAGGGTGGTGCCCCGGAAGACGAAGACGGCGTCGGGGTCGGCCTGCGCGTCGAGCGTGAGCGTGCCGTTGATGGTGAAGGGGCCGCTGTTGGAGTCGTAGACACCCGGGGTCCGGGTCGTTCCGCCGAGGGCGGGTGAGATCGTGGCGTTCGAGGACATGCCCGTGATCGCGTTGTACGCGCCGGTCACGTCGGCCTTCGCGCCGGCGGCGGCGGCGCCGGTCCGGATGGAGCCGCTCACGGTGCCCGGCGGGAAGCCGGTCACCGTGGTCCCCGGGCTCACCCCGAGATCCCCGGTGATCGAGGTGAGGTTGGTGTTCGTCACCGACGTCCCCGCCAGCACCGCGTACGTGTCCGCGTCGCCGAGCGTCAGGGACGGGTCGGCGCTCGCACCGCCGGGGATCGCGACCCCCGGTGCGAGCATGGCGAACAGTGCCGTGAGGACGGCCGAGAGGCGGCGCCGTACGGTTCCGCCCGCGCCGGGACGGCGTCCGCGACCCGTCCTCCGTACGGCGGGCTCCCGCCCGCGTTTCATCGCGTTTGCATTCATTTCCTGACCTTTCTCGCATAATCGGGCGAATGCCACATGACCCTGCGCGTCGCAGTGGGACTTTCTATACGAACCGGCTCACGGAGCCGAGAGATGCGACGCGCAAACGATGACGCGAGGAAGGTCGCCACGGAATGGATGATTGCCGCGCCGATAAACAGGATCTATATGCGGATGAAAAAGATCTACGAAATGCCCGCTCGGGTTGGATGGTACTCCCGGGCCTTCGGAGTTTCCATACGGTCCACTCCTTTTGCTACGCCCGGCTCCGCTTTCATCGCATTTCCCGATACGCGATCGGACTCTTTTGCGCCGGATGTTTCCGGCCACCCTGCTGCCGGCTGTGCGGTAGAGCCGGGCGGTGGGCCGGGCGGGAACGCCGCCCGGCCCCGGACGGTCAGGACAGGACGGTGAACGGACGGCAGTTGCCCGGCCAGGCGGGGACGCCGCCGGTGCCCGGGGCCGGGAAGACCGTGCACCGGGTCTGCGCCACCTGATCGGCGGTGGCCACGGTCACGTACAGGTCGTTGCCCGTGCCCGCGAGTTCGGCGTCGACCGAGGCGGCCAGCACGCCGGCGGGGTAGCCCGCGACGTGGGACAGGTCGTACCAGGTGTTCGTGCGGGGATCCCGGACCAGCGTCCGGCCGTCACCGGGCACCCGGCCGAGGAACGTCAGGAGCGATCCGGGATTGCCGACGAACGAGCTCGAGTCCACGCTCGTCGTGGGGCCGGCGGGCCCGGGCGGCCCCTGCGGACCCGCCTCCCCCTCCGGTCCGGCCGGTCCCCGCGCTCCGGCGGGCCCGGGCGGTCCCTCGGGGCCGGCCTTCCCCTCCGGTCCCTCTGGTCCCGCGGGCCCTGCGGTTCCTTCCGGTCCTTCGGGACCTTCTGGTCCTTCGGGCCCCCGGGGGCCTTCAGGTCCGGGTGGCCCCTGCGGCCCTCGCTCGCCGGTCTCCCCCGCGGGTGCGGCCACGCCTCGCTCCCCGGACGAGCCGGACGGGGCGAACGGGACAAACGGACCGGACAGCCCGGGCGGCGCGGACGGCAACGGCCAGATGGCGCGGCCCGACTCGCGGGACCCGCCGTCGTCGTCCCACAGGGGCACGACTCCCGCGGGTCCGGCCGGCCGGACCGGCGCGGCGGCCCCACCCGAAGCCGCGGGCCGCGAAGCGGCCGCGGGGCCGTCTCCTCCGGCCGCGTCGTCCCAGGACCAGGGCGGCGCGGCGGTCCCGGCGCCGGCTCCTCCCCGCGCGCCTGCACCGTTCGTCGCGCGTGCGCCGCGCGGCGTGCACGGCCGCTTCCTCGCCTTCTTCACGCCGCGATCCGCCGGGCCGTGCGGACGCCCGGGGGCGCATTCCGTGTCCGTCTTCGGCCCTCGCGGGCCGTGGCTCGCGGACGCGGTCCCGCCCGCCGCGAAGCGCGCGACTCCCGCGCCGGCCGGGGCGGCCAGAGCGGCCGGGGCGACCGGCGCCACACCTCCGCCGGCGACCACGCCGGAGACCACCGTGGCGACCACGGTGGCTCCCACAGTGCCTCTCACGGTGGCTCCGACAGCGACTCCCACACCGGCGACGGCACGCCGCAGTGCGCCCGCCCCCATGGGCGACCGCGACGCCGCTCCACTTTCCCGATTCACGCGAACCCGTCCTTCCAGCGAGAAATCCAGCTTCTGACGCCCGCTCCCGGGCCGCCGCGAAATCCCGGCCAAATCTTTTCCCCGGGTAAACCGCGGCACGGGTGTTCCGGCGGCCGTGCGGCGGGAGGCGTGCCGATTCCACACCCGTTCCCTGTCCCGCTCTTCCACGGCGCTTTACCCGGGCCCGCGCCGGCGGCGCCCACCGGGCGCGCGAAATGCGAAACGGTGTCCGCCCTGCCGGGAACTCGCCGCTTCCGCGCATGCCGCCGGGCGATATTCGGTCCCCGCTAGCCTTCGCTAGCCGTCCTCGGCTTAAGGCGTTCCGCCGCGCGAACCAGAGGTTGTACATGCCAGGCGAATGGAAAACAATCGGCGCTGCCCGGAAAACAGGATTTCCCCGCACCGCGCGTATCTTCGGCACCATGCTGACGGCCGCGGCCGTTCTGCTCGCCACCGCCTGGGCTCCGGTGCCCGCCGAAGACCTGGACCAAGGTGACGTGAGGATCGTAAGCACGAGCCCCTCCGGCTCGCCGCAGGGCACGCCCACCCCCGACGCCAAGGTTTCCCCCGGTGGTTCCACAGGCGTTTCCACAGGTGCCGCCGGGGACGGTCACGCCCCGGCGACCCCCACCCCGCCCGGCACGCCCGGCGGTCCCGCCGGACCCGTGGCGCCCGATCCGCCCGGGACCGTGCAGTCCGCCGACGCGGCCGAGGCGATTCCCACGGCGGACGCGCGGGCCGCCCGCCTCGGCGGCTGGCGGCACCTGCGGCTCGGCCACCGCCGGGCGTCCCGTCAGACCTGCCCGCCGACGTCGATCATCTGCATCGAGAACAGCCTGCCGGGCAGTCCGCCCTCCGAGTGGGACGTGCCCGGTGCGGGCAGCCCGACGATCACCGGTTTCGCCACCCAGATGAGCGTCAACGCGGGGCAGACCCAGCAGTTCAAGGTGAACGCCCCCTCGATCACCTCCTACCGGATCGACATCTACCGGGTCGGCTACTACAGCGGCCTGGGCGCGCGGAAGATCGCGACCGTCAACCCCTCGGTGCCGCTGCCGCAGTCGCAGCCGGCCTGCCTCAACGACACGACGACGGGACTGGTCGACTGCGGCAACTGGAGCCTCTCGGCCTCCTGGGCGGTGCCGGCCGACGTCGTCTCCGGCGTCTACCTCGCGAACTTCGTCCGTACGGACGGCACCAGCGGCGTCAGCCAGAACATCTTCGTCGTCAGGAACGACGCACGTAACTCCGACATCCTCGTGCAGACCTCCGACGCGACCTGGCAGGCGTACAACACGTACGGAGGCAACAGCCTGTACAAGGGCCTGCCCGTGGGCCGCGCCTTCAAGGTCAGCTACAACCGCCCGGTCATCACCCGCGCCGGATGGCCGGAGACCTATTTCTTCAACGCCGAATACCCGATGATCAGGTGGCTGGAGTCCAACAGCTACGACGTGAGCTACAGCAGCAGCGTCGACACGGTGACCAGCGGCGCGCAACTTCTCAACCACAAGGTGTTCTTCTCCTCCGGCCACGACGAGTACTGGTCGCAGGAGTCGCGCGACAATGTCATCAACGCCAAGAACAAGGGCGTCAACATCGCCTTCTTCACCGGCAACGAGATGTTCTGGAAGACGAGGTGGGAGAGCAGCATCGACCCCTCGGCGACCCCGAACCGGACGATGGTCTGCTACAAGGAGACCGTCGCCAACATGAAGATCGATCCGAGTCCCACCTGGACCGGAAGCTGGCGGGACCCGCGTTTCGCCCAGCCGCCCAACGGCGGCTATCCGGAGAACGCCATGACCGGGACGCTCTTCATGATCAACGGCAACGTCAACAACGCGATCACCGTTCCGGCGGAGTACGCCCCGATGCGCCTGTGGCGCAACACCTCGGTCGCGAACCTGCAGCCCGGGCAGGTCGCCACCTTCCCCAACGGGACGCTCGGCTACGAATGGGACGAGGCGCCGGACAACCCTTTCACTCCGGCGGGGCTGGTGCTGTTCTCCAAGACCACCGTGGCCACCACCACCAAGTTCCTGCTCGACTTCGGCGCGACGTACGGCGCCGGGATCGGCACGCACAGCCTCGTCCTCTACCGCGACCCGAGCGGCGCGTACGTCTTCGGCGCGGGGACCATCCAGTGGTCGTGGGGGCTGGACGCGGTTCACGACCGGCCGGGCACGCCGACCGACATCCGGATGCAGCAGGCGACGGTCAACCTGCTCGCCGACATGCGGACGCAGCCGGCCACCCTGCAGGCGGGCCTGGTCCCGGCCACGCCGTCGACCGACACCGCTCCCCCGACCTCGACGATCACCACCCCGTCGAGCGGCGCCTCGGTGCCCGGCGGCACCACCGTGACGGTCGCCGGAACCGCCGCCGACACCGGGGGCGGCGTCGTGGCGGGGATCGAGGTGTCGGTCGACGGCGGCACCACGTGGCACCGGGCGACCGGCCGGACCGCCTGGCAGTTCGCCTGGACGACGACGAGCGGCCAGGGGCCGGTCACGATCATGTCCCGGGCCGTCGACGACATCGGCAACGTCCAGCGGACCCCGGCCGGCAGATCGGTGACCGTCAACGCGGGCTGCCCCTGCTCCATCTGGTCTCCCGACACCGTGCCCGCCAACGTCACCAAGGACGACAACAAGGCCGTCGAGGTCGGCGTCCGGTTCCGGGTGCGGAGCCCCGGCTACATCTCCGGGATCAGGTTCTACAAGGGCCCGCTGAACACCGGCACGCACGTCGGCAGCCTGTGGACCAACACCGGCCAGCTGCTGGCGCAGGCGACCTTCACCAGCGAGACGTCGACGGGCTGGCAGCAGGTGAACTTCTCGACGCCCGTGCCGGTGAACAACGGCGTCAGCTACGTCGCCTCCTACCACACCAACACCGGGTTCTACTCGGTCAACCGGGACTACTTCGTCACGCAGTACTCCAACGGCCTCATCACCGGGCTGGCGGACGGCGCGGACGGCGGCAACGGGCTCTACACCTACAGCAAGACGAGCACGTTCCCGACCAGCACCTACCGGGCCAGCAACGCCTGGGTCGACGTGGTCTACTCGCAGGCGACCACGCTGTGGGACGAGTCGGCGACGCCGGACGTCGTCGCCCAGCCCGACACCAAGGCGGTCACGCTCGGCGTCAAGTTCCAGTCCTCCGTCTCGGGCGCCATCCGGGGGATCCGGTTCTACAAGAGCACCCAGAACACGGGTGTCCACGTCGGCAGCCTGTGGACCGTCGACGGGCAGTTGCTGGCGAACGTGACGTTCACCAACGAGACGCCGTCCGGGTGGCAGCAGGCGCTCTTCTCCACACCCGTGAACATCACCCCGGGCACGACGTACATCGCGTCGTACTTCACGCCGACCGGGTTCTACGCGCTGGACCGGTTCTACTTCACCACGCAGTACAGCCGGGGCCCGCTCACCGCTCTGGCCGACGCCGCGTCCGGGGGCAACGGCGTCTACACCTACGCCGGGACGAACACGTTCCCGACCGCCACCTACCGCGCCTCCAACTACTGGGTGGACGTACTGTTCGACCCGGTCCAGACGCAGGCCGCCGCGCGCCGGGCCCTGCGCTTCGGGGCCGACCGGGCGTACGGGAACCCGGTGCCGCGCTCGCTTCCGGGGCGGCGGCCCGCGGCGCCGTACGCGCCGGCCCCGCTCGTGCGAGGGACCGGCCGGACGCAGCGCGCCGCCGCGCGGGCGCCGATGCTGGAGAGGTTCCCCTACCTGGCCCGGCCCCCGCGGTCCGCGGGGTTCCGCCCGGGCGGCCGGCACGCGCGGCATCCGGGCGGCGGTCGGCCGGGCTCCCGGCCGTGAGCGGTCAGCCGCGCGCGGTCGCGGGGCTGGACCGGGAGCCGCACGCCGGTTCACCGGCGCGGGCCGCCTCGTACCAGTCCTCGATGACGGCGGCCGTGCGCGGCCAGTCGAGACCCGAGACCGCCCGCCGCCCGCGCTCCGCCATCCGGGCGCGGGCGGCGCCGGCGCCGAGCGCCCACCGCAGGTGCGCCACCAGGTCCTCGGCCGACCCGCTGCGGAACACCCGGTAGGCGTCCCGGTCCGCTATCACCGGTCCGAGGGTGGCGTCGGAGGACACGACGACCGCCGTGCCCAGGGCGAGAGCCTCCAGGGCGGCCGTCGGGATCCCCTCACCGATGGACGCGAGCCTGCGGGAGGCGAGCACGAAGACCTCCGCCCGGCTCACCAGCGCGTGGACGTCGTCTCCGGACAGCTGCCCGGCGAACTCCACGCCCGCCCCGGCGAGCCGGCCGAGCCGGGCGCGCTCGGGCCCCTCCCCCGCGATGACGAGGCGCACCCCCGGGCGTACGGCCCGCAGCCGATGGAAGGCCTCGATCGTCAGGGCGTGGTTCTTCACCGGCACGAGGCTGCCCACGCTGACGATCAGGCCGGGTTCCACGACCGCCCGCGCCCTGATCGCGTCCAGGCGGGGCAGGTCCAGACCGCTCGACATCGTGCGGATCGCCTCGGCCGGGACACCGGCCGCGCGCAGGTCGGCCGCCGGCCGGGCGCCGATGGCGACGAACCCGGCGGCGTGGCGGAAGGCCCACGGCATCACCGGGCGCTGCCCCATCGCGAGCGCGCCGTGGACGGTGATCAGCAGCGGGACCCGCAGCCGCCGGGCGGCGGGGCCGAGGAAGAGCGCCTCGCGGTGGTCGCCGTGCAGGTTGACGACGTCCACCGGCCCCAGGCCGGGGAGCGCCGCCGCGCACTCCAGGGCGAAGGCGACCGTGCCGGACCTGCGGGCGGCGAGGCGGCCGAGGCGGGTCGGCGTGAGCGTCACGGCCTCCACCCCCGGCGGGACGTCGCCGCGCCGCCGCGCGACCAGCACCTCGTGCCCGCGCAGCACCTGCTCGCGCGCGAGACGCGCGATGTAGCGCTCCTTGCCTCCGGGGTCCGGGGGCAGCCGGTATCCGATGTGCAGAATTCTCACGTCATCCTCCCCGAGATCGATCTCTCCGCCCCGCGCGAGGCGTGCGGAGCGCCGCGCCGCCGCCGCAGCGCGGCGGCGGCCGCCCATCGGACGTCGCGGGCGCCGGGCAGCAGATCACGGGCGCCCAGCCCGGCCACCCGGGCGAACCATCCGAGTTCCACCACGGCCATGGCGCCGTAGCTCACGGTGGAGGCCAGCGCCGCCCCGGCCGGTCCCCACAACGGGATGGTCACGGCGTTCAGCGCGACGTTCGAGGCGAGGGCTCCGGCGGCGACCGCGGTCATCGCCATCGGGCGGCCCAGCCGCACCAGGTACTGCTCGACCGGCCGCAGCAGGGACCACGCGACGGTCCCCGGCGCGAGCGCGAGCAGCGGGAGCACGCTGCCCGTGAAGGCCGCGCCGTACAGTCCCGGGATCAGCAGCGGAGCGGCGCACGCGAGCACGCCGACGGCGGCCGACGAGAGCATCAGGTTGAGCCGGACGGCGTGCGCCGTGACCGCCCGGGCCCCGGACTCGTCCCGCACCGCCTGGCGGGACAGCACGATCTGCGCCAGCGCGTCGGTGGGCACCCTGGACAGCGACAGGAACGACGTCGCCACCGTGTAGAGGCCCGCCTCGGCCGGCGCCGCCCACGCGCTCAGCAGCAGGACGTCCACGGTCAGCAGCAGATGGAACGCCACCGTCCCCAGGTGATACCGGCCCGACAGCGCCAGTTGCCTGCGGGCGAGGACCGCCTCCCCGCGTACCGGCAGCCCGAGCGGGCGGGCGAACACCACGAACGGCAGGATCGTGGAGACGGCCCAGCAGGCGACCACCGAGGTGAGCGTGAGCCGGCCGGCCACCGCGAGCAGCAGGATCGGGACGTACAGCGCCACGGCGGACAGCACGACCGCCCGGTTGGCCAGCCCGACCCGCGATTCCAGCAGCGCGATCCCCCTGAGGTTGACCGCCGCGACGCCGAACGGAACGGCGAGCAGCGCCACGACCACCAGGTGGGTGGCGGCGGTCAGGGCCAGGGCGTGCACCGCACCCAGCGTCAGCAGGGCGGACGCGGCGCCGAGGACCAGCCCGAGAACGGCGGCGTTGCCGGCCAGGGACCGGTGACGCTCCAGGACCGGCCACAGCGCGATCTGCGACCTCCCGACCGACAGGTGGCCCGCCACGGTCGCGATCCCGGCCGTGGTGGTGATCGTCGCGTAGACCCCGCGCCCCTCCGGCTGCAGGCAGCGGGCGAGGAACACGCCCGCCACCGCGGCCAGGACCAGCGGAACCGCCTGGCTGGCCATGGTCTGCAGGAGGGTCCTGACGCCCGTCCTCATCGGGCCTACCTCCCCCGGCGAGCCGCGAGCAGCCGCCGGTACAGGCCGAGGTGCTCCTCGGTGACGGCCTCCATGTCGAGGTTCTTCCACGCCCACGCCCGCGCGGCCGCGCCCAGCGACGCGGCGAGCGCGGGGTCGTCGAGCAGCCGGGCGATGCCGTCGGCCAGCGCCTCCGGAGCCGCGGGCGGCACCAGGACGCCGCGGTCCTCAAGCAGCTCCGGGGTGCCGCCCACGGCCGTGGCGACGACCGGGCGGCCCGCCGCCATCGCCTCCATGACCGCGTTGCTCAGGCCCTCCTCCGTCGACGGGAGCGCCACCACGTCGGCGCGGGCCAGCAGTCCCGCGTTGTCCTGACGGAAGCCGAGGAACCGCACGTCGACCCCGGCCTCCTCGGCCTGCCGCTCCAGCCCGCCACGCTCGGGGCCGTCCCCGACGAGCACGAACGTGCAGGGCCGGCCCCGCCGGGCGAGCAGCGCCGCCGCCTCGACGAGGAACCGCTGCCCCTTGTTCCCGCTCAGCCGGGCCACGCACGCGACCACCGGCAGCGCGCCGCCGACCGGCTCGGGCCCGGCCCGGTCGAAGGCCGACGGCGCGAGCCCGTTGTAGATCACGCTCACCTTGCCGGCGGGCACGCCCTCGACCTCGCGCGTGCCCTGCGCGATGGCCGTGGAGTTGGCCACGACGTGGTCGGTCATCAGGTTCACCAGGTGCTCGAACGCGGCCGTCCAGGGCGCCTTCGGCCTCAGGTACCCCTGCGTGCGCCGGGCGGTGACGACCACCGGGACCCGGGCCAGCCGCGCGGCGGGCGTGCCCAGCAGGTAGCTCTCGTAGAGGAAGCCGTGCACGATCTCCGGCCGCAGCCGGCGCAGCGTCCGCACCAGGCGGGCGAACGCCAGGAGGTTGCCCGCCGGCGACCCGGCGCCCCGGGAGAAGCCGAGCCGGCGCACCGGGATCCCGGCCGCGCGCAGATCGTCCTCGTGCGGCCCGCCTCTGGACAGGACGAACACGTGGACCTCGACGCCGCGGTCACGGAGCCGTTCGGCGAGCAGGCACAGTTGCCGCTGCGCGCCCCCGAGTCCCAAATGCCCGATGAGGAGCACGACCCGCCGCACCTTGCACGCGTCCGTGCCGTCGTCCGCGATTGCCATACGAGGGACCTCAGGTTCTGTGTACGAGTGAGTCGGAGGGCCGGAGGCCGGCGGACCCGCCGCCCCGCGGCGTCCTGGTCCACGCGACCGCGGCCGGCAGGCTCGCGATCATCACGATCGGCATGCGCTGCCGGAAGATGAGACCGATGTTCGACATGGTCGTGGCGTACGCGAGGGAGCCGGGGACGACGAACAGCAGGATGATCAGGAGCATCCGCCGGTCGTGCCGCCAGAGCCGGCGCGCCCCGAGCACGGCGCAGCCCAGCAGCCAGTACCACAGGAGCGTGTCTATCTTCCCGAGCTGGAGCGCCAGACTCCCGCTCATCCACGGGAAGGGGGACAGCAGCGTGTAGACGAGCTTCGGTCCGAGGGCGTTCCAGGCGCTGCCCTCGTCGTCGAAGACGACGCCCGAGCCGCCCTCCGCGTTCGCGAGCCGGGTGTGCTCCGACTGCCCGCGGTCGAGCTGCTCCTGCACCGCGCCGAACGGCCCGCTCTGGTCGGCGCCCCCGTCGGCGCCCTGGTCGACGCCCTGCAGGAGCAGGAGGACCGGGATCAGCAGCGCGGCGAAGGCGACCAGGCCGCGGCCGGACAGCGCGCGCCTGATCCGGGCGACGCCGACCAGCAGCGGCAGGGCGCACATGAACACCATGTACGGCCGCACGTTCCACAGCGCCCACAGCAGCGGAGCCAGGGCGATCACCTTGCGCGGGTCGAAGCGTTGCATGTTCGACGCGCCGAGACCCAGGCAGGCCACCACGAGGAACGCGTTGAATCCGTCCTTGAAGGTGTCGGAGGTGTGCAGCAGGAAGCCGGGCAGGAACGCCGTGATGACCAGCAGCCGGAACGCCGCCCGGTCGTCGGCGCCGACGACCCGGGCGAACCGGTAGAGGACCACGCACGCGGCGCAGGCGACCAGCGCCACCACGGCGGTGCAGGCGAGCGTGGCCGGTCCCCCGCACAGGTACATGACGAGCGCGAAGACGTGACACGGCACCGCCACCCCGTAGACGGAGCCCAGCTCCTCGGAGGTGATGTAGTGGATCCCGCTGTGCCGCCACAGTTCGACGATGCCGAGCGCCCTGGCCTCGTAGGAGAGGTTGTCACCGCCGTACCCGAAGCCGCCCGAACGCAGGACGAGGACGTGGACGGCCAGCCGTAGCGCGAAGGCGGCGAGCAACACGGGCAGCGCGCGCCGCGCCACCGGCGGGGCCAGAGTCGTGTGCGTCATCACGACCAGCAGCACCGCGACGGTGATGACGACGATGTACTCCACCCGGGATCACCCGGGGTTTCCGGCGCACGCCTCGGCGTACAGCGCCTCGAACCACTCCGCGGCCCGCCCGATGTCCACCAGGCCGGCGCTCTCCCTCGCTCCCGCCCGGAGCCGGGCCAGCGTGCCGGGCCGCATCGCCCGCAGGATGCCCTCGGCGAGCGCCTCCGCGCTGCCGGGCGGGGTGAGGATGCCGTTACGCCCGTTCTCGACGAGGTCGGGCACGCCTCCGACGGCGGTGGACACCACGGGCACCCCGGCCGCGAGCGCCTCCATGACGACGACCGGCAGCCCCTCGTACGAGGAGCTGAGGACGAGCAGGTCGGCGGCGGCGATCAGCCGTCCCGCGTCGGGCACGTGGCCGGCGATCCGGACGGCGGCGCCGAGCCCGAGCGCGGCGACGCGGCGGCTCGTCGGCTCCAGTTCCGGGCCGGAACCGGCGAGCAGGAACACGGCGCGCGGATCGGCCGCCACGACCCTGGCGGCGGCGTCGACCAGCAGACCGTGGTTCTTCTGCGGCCGGAAGTTCGCGACGTTCACGATGAGGAAGGCGTCGCCGGGGACGCCCCACTCCCGACGGGTCTCGGCGGCCAGCGTGACCCGGTGCCGCTGCTCGGCCACGCGCACCCCGTGGACGCAGGTGTCCGGGGCGCGTCCGCGCCTGCCGGTGCGCGCCCGGGCGACCTGGGGCGAGACCGCCACGGTGCGGCTGTCCAGCCATCCGGTGAGCCGGTCCAGCAGCATGGTGAGCGGGCGGTAGCGCACGTTGTGCACCGTCGAGACCAGGGCCGGCCGGGGTGTCCAGAGCCGGGACACCGGCCGCAGCAGCGCCCCGGGCAGCGGCGAGTGCAGGTTGACGACGTCCGGCCGCAGCCGCCTGACCTCGCGGAGCAGGCGGGCGAGCCGCAGCGGCCGCGGGCAGGCGGTGAGGTCCACGACCTCGATCCCCGCCGACCGGAGCCGCCCGGTCAGCTCGCCGGTGGACGCGCTCAGGCACACCACCGTGTAGCGGTTCGCCGGTCGCGGCGTGGCCAGCAGGCGTTCGACGAGGAGCACCTCGGCCCCGCCGACGTCGAGCGTCTTGATCACTTCACAGACATGGACACCGCGCATCGCGCTCGATCCCCTCGAAAGGCGTTCCACGGGAGTGCTAGCGGCGCTCGACGGCCCGCAGCCCGGAGCCCGTGACGCCGATGTACTTGCCCTCGTAGGCGAAGACGCGGAAGAGCGGCTGCCGCTCCGCGTACTCCCGGAAGACCAGGTCGTCCTGGATGTCGTCCATGACCATGACCTGCCTGCCGGTCAGATGGGGCCGTGTCCGCCGGAGGAAGAACTCCCGCCCGGCCCTGGTCTTGTCCGAGTCGTAGTGGACGAGATCGACCATCGTGTCCGGAGACAGGAACTCCTCGAGATTGCGGCGGTCACCCTTGATCCGCAGGGACCACCGGCTTTTCAGGTCGTTAGGAACGACATATCCGATATAACGCTCCGGGTCGGCCAGCCGGAAGAACGGGAAATCACTGGACATCAATCGTCCGGTCCCGTTGGCCCGCATCGCGGCGAGAATCGCCGCGGTGGACCAGCCGGCCGCCACTCCCGTCTCCAGGGCGAGCGCGGGCCGGACGACCCTGGTCAGCAGGTAGAGCAGTTCCACGCCACCGGCCCCGCCGAGGTCCACCCCCGCGGCGGCGAGCGCCTCCATGCGCGGCCGGACGCGGTCCGCGAGGGACTCGGCGAACTCCCTGCCCTCCCGCCACAGGACCGGGTCGACGGCGTTCCCCCACGCGTTCATGTCCTCCGCGTGTTCGGCCGCCCAGGCGCGGGCGGCGGCCCGCTCCCGGTCGTGCCCGTGGCTCAGCCGCGACCATATTTTCCGCGTCATCACGGGGAGATAAGCGGGACGGGCGGCATTCCTGGCGACGACGCGAATATCCATAATCGAATGCTACGAGCGCCGTTCATTTCACCTCGGGAGCGCCACCGGAATATCTCGGAAAACGGAGCGGAGGAAAAATTCACCGAAGCCGGTAGACCGCGTAGTCGCCGGAGCGGTACACCGGCGCCGCGCCGGCCGGCGCGCCCGGGTCTCCCGGCCGCCGCTCGGACACCAGCCACCGCACGCCGTACCCGTCCCGCAGCAGCCGGGCCTCCGGAGAGGCGGGATCGCGGACCGCGGTGTCGTTGTCCCGCAGCAGCCGCCGGTCCCGGAACGGGATGTCCTGCACCCGCACGCCGGGGCGCCAGCGCGCCATGTTCGCCGAGGTGTACGTCCAGCCCTCGACCAGCACCCGCCGTTCGGCCAGCGCCGCCAGCCAGAAATGCCGGCTGTCGCACGGGCTCTCGTGGCCCCATCGGCAGTGGGCGTCGGTCGCGACCAGGTCGCCGGGGCTCGAATGGGCCCGCAACCATCTGGCCGTCTCCATCGTCCCCTCCGGGACCCTCCCCGCCGACTCCCCGGACTCCGCAGCCTCGGCGGCGGCCTCCCCCGCGCCGCCCGGGGGGGCGCCGCCGCTCGGGAGGGCCCTGGTGACCCACGCGGCGGGCAGGCCGAGGGCGCCGACCAGGAACACCGTGCAGGCCCACAGGCGCGCGCCGCGCCATCCCCTGAGCGTCAGGACGCCGACGACCAGGGCCACGGCCAGGGCCAGCACGCCGTACGGCAGGTAGAGCAGCGCCTCCGGCCGCCCGGCCTCCAGGGGAACCCGGACGCCGCACAGCCACCGCACCAGGACCTCGATCAGCACCCCGGCCACGACCGCGACACCCGCGGTGCGGTACGGCAGCCCCGCCCGGGCCCGGGCCGCGGACAGCCCGCGCGCCGCGACGACCGTCAGGTAGGGATAGGACCCGGCCAGGAAGTAGATCTGGCTCATCTGGCAGTGCCCGAGCAGGAGCACCGCGCCGAGGCCGGACCCGCCCATGCCGAGCATGAGGAGCGTGCCCGGCGGCGTCCGCGTGCCCGGCCGGCCCGCGAGCAGCCCGAGGACGCCGAACCAGATCAGCGCCCAGCACACCGCGTACAGGGCGGCGACCCCGAGCAGCGAGGCGGTCCCCGGACGCGCGCCGCTCCGGCCGGTCAGCTGGCCCCAGGTGACGCGCACCAGCGAGAGGGGATCCACGACGACGCCGTTGCGCGCGCCGCCGAACAGCACGAACTGCGCGTAGAGCAGGCACACCCCGGTCATCGCCGCCACGGCGAGCAGCGCCGGGGAGACCCGGCGGCGCCTGACCGCCCCGGCCGCGCCGACCGTCGCCAGCCCGGCGGCGAGCAGCGGCAACTGGGTGGCCTTGGCGCCCATCACCCCGACGAGGAGGACACCGAGCATGATCCACCGGCCCGCGCCGCCGCGCCCTTCCAGGAGGTCGGCCACGAGCAGGACGACGGGCGCGAACAGCAGCGCCCCGAACGTCTGGGACGGGCTCGTCCACGACTCGGCCCTCCAGGTGAACACGCCCGTGCCCGGCCCGAGGTAAAGGCTCGGCGCCACGACGAAGAACGTGCCCGCGACGGCCGCCAGCGCGCCGGCCCGGGAGCCCGCGCCGCGCCTGGCGACCATCCCCAGCAGGACGACGAGCGCGGCCAGCACGGGCAGCATGCCGAGCCGGAAGAGCAGCACCAGCGGCTCGACGCCGGTGATCCAGCTCGCCGCCGCGAGGTGGGCGTACACGAACCAGTGGTAGAGCAGCGGCTCGCCCGCGACCATCGGGGTCGCGGGCGGCATGTGGTGCCTCAGCTCCCCGACGAGCGCCAGGTGGTACGGCAGGTCGACGTTGACCGACGCCATCCCCGGCCAGGTCAGCGCCGTGTGCCGGAAGAAGGTCACGGCGCTCCAGGCGACCAGGCTCGCGACGGTCAGCGCCAGCGCCCACGACCACCACATCGGCGCCGGCGTGCGGAGCGCCCTCGATTCGCGTCCGCGCAGCCGGGGGACCACGGCGACGGCCGCGAACGTGGCGGCCGGCCACGCCAGGACGAGCAGCGGCGCCCCGGCGGCCCGGGCGGCGACGTAGACGACGACCTCCACGGCGTAGCCGAGCGCCACGCCCAGCGCGATCTCCTCGGCCAGCGTGCGGCGGCCCCGGTAGAGGGCCCGCACCAGAAGCGTCCCCGGCAGCGCCACGCAGACGGCGAGGTACACCGCGAACAGGGTGAGGTCCCTGACGGAGACGCCGTAGAACAGCGTCACGCCCACAGTGAACGCGGCGACCGACAACGCCGGCAGCCATCTCGGGAGAAGGGCCGGGGCGGGTCGGCCGGCCAGGCGGCGGGGCCCGCGCCCCTCGACCGGTCGCGGTGTGGTGAGAGCTGTCTCGGCCATGCGGCAAGCCTCGCGACCGCCGCCGGTCCGCCCGGGACGCGACGCCTGCCCCGGGGGGAGTCCTTGCCACTCCTTTGTCCGCGGGGCACGCCCCGGCCACGCGGAAAAGGCCGTGGAGACCGCGCGATCGCCGGCATTCCGCTTCCCGCCATTGCTTTACCTTTCCGTCCGGCCCGCGCCGATCGGCCTGAATCATGCCTCGGTAGGGAATGCGGAAAGGCTTCGCCGCCGCCGTGACGGTGTCGGCGAAAAGCTCAAATCGCGGGTTAGCTTCTCCGACGTGAACAGGCTCATCACCGAAGAGCCCGTGGTGAGACCGGACGGCCGAATTCGGGTCATGGAAATCATCGCGCGCATGAACATCGGCGGCCCGGCCACCCAGATCCTGGGGCTGTGCGAACGGCTGAACACCGAGGAGTTCGACCACCGCCTCTACACCGGGCAGGTGGAGGAGACCGAGGGCGACCGGCTCGGGGACACGGTGGCACGGTTGCACCGCGTCCCCGGCCTGGGCCGCTCGGTCCGGCCCGGCGACGACTGCCGCGCGCTGCTGCGGCTGGCCGCCGAGATGCGGGCCTTCCGGCCGCACATCGTGCACACCCGCACGGCCAAGGCGGGCGCGCTCGGCCGGGTGGCCGCCCGCCTCGCCCGGGTCGGTCCGGCGTGGGGCGGCGGGCGGACCGTGCACGTCTTCCACGGCCACCTGCTGCACGGCTACTTCTCGCCCACGAAACGCCGCCTCTACGTGGGGGCGGAGCGGCGGCTGGCCGCCATGACCGACCGGCTGGTGACGGTGGGCGCCAACGTGCGCGACGACCTGCTCGCGGCCGGGATCGGCCATCCCGGGCAGTACGTCGTGATTCCGCCGGGCGTGCGGCTGGGCGGGGTGCCCGGCCGCGAGGCCGCCCGCGCGGAGCTGGGGCTTCCTCCGGACGCGCCGGTCGTCGCCTTCGTCGGCAGGCTCACCGGGGTGAAGCGGCCCGACCGGTTCCTCGCGGCCGCGCGGGCCGTGCTCGCCCGCCTGCCCGCCTGCCGGTTCGTCGTCTGCGGCGGAGGCGAGCTCACGGGCGAGGTGGAGCGGGCCGCCGGCGCCGCACCGGGCGCCTTCCACCTGCTCGGGTGGCGGGCGGACGTCGAGACCGTCTACGCGGCGGCCGACGTCGTCCTGCTCACCTCCGACAACGAGGGCACGCCGCTGACGTTGATCGAGGCCGGCATGGCGGGCACTCCCGTCGTCGCCACCCGCGTGGGCAGCGTCGAGGAGGTCGTCAGGCACGGGGTCACCGGCCTGCTGGCCGCCCCGGACGCGGGCGAACTGGCCGAGCACGCCTTCCGGCTGCTGACCGACCCGGTGCTCGCCCGCCGCATGGGCGAGGCCGCCCGCCGCTGGACGACGGAGTCCTTCGCGGTGGAGCGCCTGGTGGCCGACACCGAGGCGCTCTACCGCTCGCTGTACGCCGCGTCCAGCCCGTCGTTCCCAAGGAGAATCGCATGAGAGTCCTGGTCACCGGAGGCGCCGGCTTCATCGGCGCCAACCTCTGCCGGGCGCTGACCACCCGGCCCGAGGTCGAGAGCGTCACCGTGCTGGACGACCTGAGCAGCGGGGACCCGGCCAACCTCGCCGACGTCGGGGCCGTCCTCGTGACCGGCAGCATCCTCGACCGGGAC
Organism: Microbispora sp. H10885; assembly: GCF_014161415.1. Taxonomy (NCBI): domain Bacteria; kingdom Bacillati; phylum Actinomycetota; class Actinomycetes; order Streptosporangiales; family Streptosporangiaceae; genus Microbispora; species Microbispora sp. H10885. Next base: position 372,841 of record NZ_JABBWY010000006.1, read on the forward strand.
CTGCTGGCCGACCTCGTGCCCGGCGCGACGCACGTGATCCACCTGGCCGCGCGGCCCTCGGTGCCCCGGTCGGTGAAGGACCCGCTCGCCTCGCACGCCGTCAACGCGACGGGGACGCTGCACGTCCTGGAGGCGTGCCGGGCCACCCGGCCGCACGTGATCCTGGCGTCGTCCTCCTCGGTGTACGGCGACCACGCCGAGGCGTGCAAGCACGAGGACCTGCCGGCCCGGCCGCTGAGCCCGTACGGCGCGAGCAAGCTCGCCACCGAGGCGTACGCGCTGGCGTACGCCGCCAGCTACGGCCTCCCCGTGCTGCCGTTCCGCTTCTTCAACGTGTACGGCCCGCTCCAGCCGGCCGGGCACGCGTACGCCGCGGTGATCCCGGCGTTCGTCGGCGCCGCGCTGGCGGGACTGCCGGTCCCGATCCACGGCGACGGGCGCCAGGCGCGTGACTTCACCTACGTGGGCTCGGTGGTGGACGTCCTCACCGACGCCGCGGTCCGCCGGGTCACCGGCGGCACTCCGGTCAACCTGGCCTTCGGCACCCGCGTGTCCCTGCTCCAGCTCAAGGACGCCCTGGCCGCCGTCCTCGGCCGGCCGGTCGAGGCGGAGTTCCTGCCGCCCCGCGCGGGCGACATCCGCGAGTCGCAGGCGTCGGCCCGCCTGCTGCTCGACCGGTTTCCCGGCGTCCGGCCGGTGCCACTGGAGGAGGGGCTGCACCTCACCGTGACCTGGTTCGAGAAGACGTCCGGCGCCGGGAGCGCCTGACACACCACCTTCGCGCACGAAGTCCTATTGCGATCCTGTCAACCTCCACTTGCTGGGAGAAGGCCTTGACCACGTCAAGCGGGAACACCTATCTGATCACCGGCGGGAGCGGCTTCGTCGGATCCCACCTGACCGACGCCCTGCTCGCTCGCGGCGACTCCGTCGTCGTCCTGGACGACATGTCGACCGGCCGCCCGGCCAACCTCGCGCACCACGCGGGTGATCCACGGCTGCGCGTGGTCCGGGGCTCGGTCCTGGACGAGCTCGCGGTGGACCAACTCGTGCACGAGTGCGACGTGGTGGTCCACCTTGCCGCCGCCGTGGGGGTGAAGCTGATCGTCGAGCAGCCGCTGCGCTCGCTCACCACCAACATCCGCGGCTCGGAGATCGTCGTGGAGGCGGCGCACCGCTACCGGCGGAAGATCCTGGTGACCAGCACGAGCGAGATCTACGGGAAGAACTCGGCCGGTCCGCTCCCCGAGTGGTCCGACCGGATCCTCGGCAGTCCGGACGTCGTCCGGTGGGCCTACAGCACGGCCAAGGCGGTGGAGGAGATCCTGGCCAACGCCTACCACAGCGAACGCGGCCTGCCGACGGTCGTCGTCCGGCTGTTCAACACGGTGGGGCCGCGGCAGAGCCCCGCGTACGGCATGGTCATCCCCCGGCTCGTCCGGCAGGCGCTGGCCGGCGTGCCGCTCACCGTGCACGGCGACGGCACGCAGACCCGCTGCTTCGCGCACGTACGCGACGTCGTGCGGGCACTTCTCCTGCTGCTGGACGACGACCGCGCGGTCGGCGGGACGTTCAACGTCGGCTCCAGCGACGAGGTGAGCATCCTGGAGCTGGCCAAGCTGATCGTCGAGCTCGCCGGGAGCACGTCCGGCGTCGATCTCGTCCCGTACGCCGAGGCGTACGGCAAGGGCTTCGAGGACATGACACGCCGGGTTCCCGACACCGGCAGGCTGCGCGCGCTGACCGGGTGGACGCCGGCCCTGACGCTGGACGACATCCTGCTGGAGACCATCTCCGACGCCCGCGCCGAGCTCGCGGCCACGGGCCGGTGAACGGCGCCACCGCCCTGGTCATCGCGATCAGCGCCTTCGCCGGCTGCGCGGCGGCGACCCCCGTGATGCGGCGCCTGGCGCTGCGCTGGGGACTCACCGACAGGCCCGGCGGGCACAAGTCGCACCGGCGGCCGACACCCTATCTGGGCGGGATCGCCATCATGCTGTGCACCGTCGTCCCCCCGGTGGCGCTGGCCGGCGCGGCCGGCCAGCGGATCGCCGGCATCCTCGTCGGCGCCGTGGCCATGGCCCTGCTCGGGCTGATCGACGACATCGCGCCGCTCCCTCCGCCGACCCGGCTGGCCGTACAGGCGCTGGCGGCCGGGGTGGCCGTGACGAGCGGGGTCGTGGCGCCGGTGACCGGGGCCTGGCCGGACGCGCCGATCACCCTGTTGTGGATCGTCGTGGTGACCAACTCCTACAACCTGCTCGACAACATGGACGGCGCGCTGGGCGCCGTCACCGTGGTCAGCACCGCGCTCCTCGCCGCCGCCGCCTTCGTGTCCGGGCGTCCGGAGATCGGCCTGCTCCTGGCCGCCCTGTCCCCCGCCGCCCTGGGGTTCCTGCTGCACAACTGGGCGCCGGCGCGCATCTTCATGGGGGACGCCGGTTCGCTGTTCATCGGGTTCGTGCTGGCGTCCTCGGCGGCACTGGTGATCACCGGCACCGGGACCGGTACGGCGGTCGCGGGCCTGCTCCTGCCGACCTTCGTCGCGACCGTCGACACCGGGATCGTGCTGCTGTCGAGGCGCAGGGCGGGCCGGCCACTGCTGCAGGGCGGCTCCGACCACCTCTCGCACCGGCTGCACCGGCTCGGTCTCGGCAAGCGGCTCACGGCCCTCGCGCTCGCCGTGCTCGCGGCCGCCGCCGGCCTGGCCGACCTGGCGATGACGCTGGGCTGGATCGCGCCGGCCGCCGCGGCGATCGGCGGCGTCGCCGCCGCGTGCGTCGCCGTCGTGCTGCCGCAGCGCGTTCCGGTCTATGCGCCCTATGCGCCGACCCGTCCCCGGACCTCTATCCGTGTAAGGGGCTGACAACCATGGAACTGCTCTATTACGCGCGGCTGATGCGCAGACACTGGCCGCTCCTGCTGCTCTCGCTGCTGGCGGGAGCGGGAGTGGCCTTCGCCGTGACCACCCACGCCACGCCACGGTACGTCGCCGGGATCACCATGCTGGTCTCGGCGGACGACCGGGAGGGCAGCCTCTCGACCGCTCTCCAGGCGGGCGCGCTGTCCCAGCAGCGGGTGCAGTCGTACGCCGCCCTGCTGACCAGCCGCCGGGTGGTCGGCCGGGTCGCCGGCACCGAGGACGTCCGCGACCTGCAGGACGCCATCACCGCCGGCGCGATTCCCAACACCACCCTGCTCCGGGTCACCGTCGCCGACAGCGACCCCGTGCGCGCCGCCCACCGGGCGGACGCCCTGGGCGCGGCGTTCACCCGTCTGATCGACGAGATCGAGCGGCCCACACCGAAGAGCCCGCCCACGGTCCGCGTCACCGTGGTCGACCCGGCGGAGGTCCCGCAGACGCCGGAGTCCCCCCGGCCTCCGGTCGACGTCGCGCTCGGCGCGCTGATCGCGCTGCTCGCGGCCGTCACGGGCCTCGTCCTGCGCGACCGCCTCGACACCACCGTCAAGACCGCCGAGACGCTGCAGAAGGTCGCCGGGAGTTCGATCCTCGGAGTCATCGGCTACGAACGGGACGCCAAGCGGCATCCGCTGATCCTGCGCGACCAGGGCCGGTCGTCGCGCTCGGAGGCGTTCCGGTCGCTGCGGACGAACCTCCAGTTCATCGGGGTGGACAGGCAGCCCAAGTCGCTCGTCGTGACCAGTTGCCTGCCGGGCGAGGGCAAGTCGTCCACGTCGGCCAACCTCGCGATCACCATGGCCCAGGCGGGCTGGCGGGTGGTCCTGGTCGACGCCGACCTGCGGCGCCCCAGCGTCCCCCGCTACCTCGGCATCGAGGGCGGAACCGGGCTCACCGACGTGCTCATCGAGCGGGCGCGGCTGCACGACGTCATCCAGACGTGGGGGCAGCAGGGCCTCTCCGTGCTGCCCAGCGGCCGGATCCCGCCGAACCCCAGCGAGCTGCTCGGGTCGCGGGGCATGCGCTCGGTGCTGGCCCAGCTCACCGAGGAGTACGACATGGTGATCATCGACGCGCCGCCGCTGCTGCCCGTCACCGACGCCGCCGCCCTCGGCGCGATCTGCGACGGCGCGCTGCTCGTGGTGCGGCACGGCAAGACCCGGCGCGAGCAGGTGCTCCGGGCCGGTGAGCTGCTGTCGTCGATCAACGCCCGCCTCGTCGGCACCGTGCTGAACTTCGTGCCGGCCAAGCACGGCTCCTACTACGGCTACGGGTACGGATACGGGTACGACGCGGCCGTCCAGGAGGCCCCGCCGGAGGCGCCGCAGCCGCAGGCGCCCATACCGGTGTAGCGGTACGGCGAGAGCAGGTGCGTGGGGCCGCGTCGGGTGACGCGGCCCCACGCGTTCGCTTGCGGCGAGCGGAGGACCGCCGGGTCAGGCAGTCGCGTGTGTCAGCAGGCGGATCGGGGCGGCGAGCGCGTCCGCGATGCGGCGGGCCGCGTCCCGGTAGGCCCTGCGGGGGCCTCCGTAGGGGTCGGCGATGTCGGGCCGCTCCACCCGCACCAGCCCGCGCAGTGCCCCGGTCTCCTCCAGCAGGGCCCGCGCCCGGCGTACGGGATCCTCGTGGCCCGGCACCCGCCCGGCGGGGACCGCGCGGACCAGCGCGCCGAACTCGACGATGGTGAACGCGCGCGCGGCCGCGACGGGATGCAGGGCCACCGCCGCGGCGCGATGCTCGGACGAGGCCGCCAGCACGAGATCGGCGCCGGCCACCGCCGCGGCGGTGAGCGGGCGTGAGGCGAACCCTCCGGGATCGCCGCCGAGCCGCAGCAGCGCCCCGCACGCCCGCTCGGCCATCGGAAGTCCCGGCCTGGCGTGGGTGCCCGCGCTGCCCACGAGGATCGGCGAGCCCGGCCCGAGCGCGGCCAGGGTGAGCCGCTCGGCCATGGCCGACCTGCAGATGTTGCCCGTGCACACGAACAGGATGCGGAAGGTCTCCGCGCCCTCCGGCGGATGCGTACGCTCCATGGGCGGGACGCTAGGCCGGGCCCGGCGCGCCGCCCCTCGCGGCGCGCCGGGCTTTAACGGTTCCTGCCGGTCACCTCAGGAGGGGCCGCAGCCCCTGGCGTCGGCCGTCACCAGCGTGCGCTGCGGGCGGACGAGCGGCTGCACCGGGACCACGGGGGCCGCCGCCGAGTACGGTTCGAGCAGGTCGAACTCCAGCGTCCTCGACTGGCCGGGCGCGAACTCCAGCACCTTGGAGTAGACGGGATGGGACCGCTCGGTCTCGGAGTAGAACGAGATCGGCCGGCCGTCGAGCCGGACCCCCGTCGCCTTCGCCCCGATTCCCGCGTACAGCGACACCCACAGCACGTTGGAGCCGGCGGCGTGGGGACGCCGCGGGTCGTCGAGCCGGCCGGTGACGTAGGCGGGCAGCGGCCCGCGCGGCACGTCGTTGGTGAGCCGGACCCGCACCCGCGAGGTGCGCAGCCCGTCCGGACGGCACGGGCCGAGCTCGTAGGTGAGCGAGCGGTCCAGGTAGTAGTCGAGCTTGGTGCCGGCCGAGTTGTTCACGACGAGCCCGGCGTACGGCTCGCGCCGCTCGGGCAGCACCCCGCCTACCGGGGTCGACGCGAGACGGCGCTGCTCGTCCCCGGCCCGGCTCCAGACCGTGAGCCGGCTCTCGCCCACCATGCGCGCGAAGGCGGGCAGCAGCCGCGTGGGCTCCCCCAGCCGGCCGGTCAGCGCCTCGCTGACCGCTCCGGCGATCCTGACCAGGTACTTCTTGCGCTCGGCGGGGTCCGGATAGCGGGCGTAGGCCTCCCGCTCCGTCAGGTCGACGACGTTGCCCGCCGTCACCGTCCCACCGCCGCCGGGAAGCCTCACCGGCCCGATGGCGCCCAGGATGTAGGAGAGGCCGACGGGGTCGGTCGCGATGGCCCCGTCCAGCTCCTGGCCGGTCTGGCGGCGCCAGAGTCCGGTCCAGGTGGCCGCGGCGTAGGGGAAGTGCGGGGACAGGTTCGACACCGACAGCGTCGTGGTCGCGCCCCGCCCGTAGCGGGAGGCGAAGGCGGAGCCGAGGTCGGCGACGGGCTCGGCGCTGGCCGCCATGCCGGTGTTGGCGGACAGCCGGGTGACGGACACCCTGCCGCCGTCGGCCTTCAGCACGCCGAAGGCGCCGACGAGGCCGCCGGTCCCGCGGGCCTCGGCGTTCGTCTCGAACGCCAGGAAGTAGCGGCGGGGACCGTCGCGGCCCAGCATGGGCGGCAGGAGGGCGGCGGCCTCCGCCCCCTGGCTCAGCATGCCGTGCAGCCGGCCCGCCTCGCGGAGCGCCGTGTCGCGCGCCCCGTCCAGGGCGGCCAGGCCCGTCGACGCCGGGGTGCCCGCCACCCGCGATCTCGCCGCGGCCACGCGGGCGGCGCCGTCGCGCAGCACCGGCGCCATCGCGTCGAGGGCGGCCAGCGCGCGCCGCAGGTCCCCCGGCGCCCGCGCGCCCGCGGACAGCAACGGCGCGGCCGCGCGCTCCACGCGGGTCAGTACGTCGGTGATGTCCGCGACGGACGCGGCCAGTCCCCGGGTCGTGGCCGCGCCGTCGCCCACCACCGGAAGGTGGGTGAGCAGCGCCCAGTCGGGGCCGCCGGTCAGCCGCCGCGCCTCCGCCGCGTGACCGCGGGCCTCGGCGAGCGTCGTGGCGACGGAGCGGGCCGGCCCCACGGCGCCCGGCCGCAGCCGGAGCAGGGCGGCCCGCGTCGCCTCCAGATGGTCACGCACGCTCAGCCCGAGGTGGGCCGCCCAGCCCCCGGCCAGCACGAGGCCGAGGGCCAGCGACGGCAGGCCGGCGACGACCAGCCTGCGAGTTCTTCCAGGTGTCACCGGGCCGCTGCGCCCCGGACCGCAGGCCACCTGCTTCTATTCGGCATCGCCGGACCGCCGACGCCGCGCGGACAACAGGGTGCAGCCGAGTGCGACGGCCAGCAGGCCCGCCCCCGCGACGGCCACGCCCGCGGGCGCGCCCGTGAACGGCAGGCGGCCGCCTCCCGAGGCCTGCGCGGGAACACCGCCGGTCGGCGCCTCTCCGGCGGCCGGCCCGCTCTCGAAGGACCCCTCGGACTCCTCCTCGCCGGGCATGTCCTCGTTCTCGTCGGCGCGCTCCTCCTCAGCCTCCTCCCCCGGCACCTCCTCGGACTCGTCCTCGGCCTCCGTCTCCTCGGGCGCGACGGCCTGCGCGGGCTCCCCCTGCGCCTGCTGCCCGGCGTTCTGCACCGGTGCGATCCCGCCCGCGCCGGCGGGCGCGACGATGGGCTGCGCGTTCCCGTTGTTGGTGTCGTTGGTCGTGGAGACCTGCGGCCAGCTCCAGCCCTGCCAGTTGTTGTTGGGCCACCAGAAACCGTTGTTGTTGTTGGTGGTGTGGACGGGCTGCACCGCGGCCGGCTCGTTCTCCTGCACGGCCGGCGTCACGACCCGCGGGTCCACCACGGTCTCCACGCTGATGGGCCTGGGCGGGTAGACGCCGTCGCCCGACGGCAGCACCGTGAACCCGACGGACTCCGCGGCCGCGACCCCGGGGATCCCGAGGGTCAGGCCGCCGGCGACCATTGTCGCCAGAAAAATTGGTCTTTTAGTTTTACGCGCCACTTGGACTCCCGATAACGGCCATTATGCCGATTGAGCATTTGCCCGGATTGCCAGCGACATGTCGCTGCTCGACTGTTATATGCGTCCGGTTAACGGCCGCTCCGCCCCGGCGCACGGCGCTTACCGAACGATCGCGCAGGGTTCTCGCTTCGTTGACCGGCCTCCCCGCCACACCTGCCGCGCGTCCCCCGCCGCCGCGCCCCCTGCCACGGCCCCGCGAGCACCGGTGCTACCCGGCGTCTGCTACCCGGCGCCGGTGGAGCGCCGCCGCCGGGCGGTGGCGAGGGTGCAGCCGAGCGCGACGGCCAGCAGGCCCGCGCCGGCGGCGGCCACGCTCACCGGCGCGCCGGTGAACGGGAGCCGAGCGCCGCCCGCCGGGCCCGCCGCCGGGCCGGCCGCGGCGACCGGCGCGGGGCCGGCCATCTCCTCGGGGGCCACGCCGGCCGGCGCCTCGTCCGCCTCGTCCGCCTCGTCTTCGTCGGCCTCGTCGGCCTCGCCGGTCTCCGCCTCGTCGGTGGTGTCCTTCTCGGGGGACTCCTCGTCCGTCTCCTCCCCGGGGAGTCCCTCCTCATCGGTGGTCTCCCCGGGCAGCTCCTCCGGCTCCCCCTCGACGGCCGAGGCCTTGCCGGCTCCCACCGGCGCCTCCGCCGGCCCCTCCGCAGGCCACTGCTCCGCGCTTTGCGTCGCGTTCTGCAGCGGTGCCATGTCAGCGCCGCCCGCACCGGTGCCCGGTCCGATGGCCGGACCGACGCCGGTGACGCTCGGGCCGGCGCCGCGACCGGTGCCCGCGCCCGCGGGCGCGGCGATGGGCTGCGCGTTGATCGTCTTGGTGTCGCTGTAGGTGTAGGCCAGCGGATAGCTCCAGCCGCCGGCGTTCCGGTTCCAGACCCCGCCGTTGTTGTTGGTGGTGGTGTGGACGGGCTGCTGCGCGGCCGTCCCCGGCCCGCTCTCCTGCACGACCGGGCTCGCGTCCACGTTCTCGCCCGGCTCCTCGGCGTTCTCCGCCGTGACGGGCTCCGGCGAGAGGGCCGTACCGTCCCCCGCCGGGGCGACCGGTGACATGACGGTCCCCGCGGCCGCGGCCACGGGGATCCCGAGCGTCAGGCCGCCCGCGACCGTCACCGCCAGAAGAATGGGTAGGGTGTTTTTTCGCGCCACTTTGGACTCCCGATAACGGCATTCACGTAAACGAGCATCTGCGACCGTTGTAAGCGGCCGGTGAAGATCGGCTCGAATACGGCGCACGGCGCTTACCGAACGATCGGCCAGGGTTCTCGGTCCGTTGACCGCGACCCGCTCGCCGCTTCGCGCGCGGCCGCGACCCGGGTGCCAAAGAATTCACCAACGCCCTCGCGCGACGGCCGCGGATCGTCACCGGAAGGCGATACTCGGTCCGTGCGCGGAGACGACGGCGGAGCCGTGACGGCGACCGTACGGGTGATCGGCGAGCTGTGCCTGCCCGCCGGTCTGGTCCTGCTGCTGTTCTACGCGTACCTGCTCTGGGGCACCGGCGCGGAGACCGAACGGGAGCAGCGCGTCCTGCAGCGGCGGCTGGGAGAGGTCTTCCTGCGGCATGAGGGGCGCGCGGGCCCGGCCGCGGTGCGGCCCGGCGACGCCCTGGCGCTGCTGCGCATCCCGCGCCTGGGAGCCGGGTACCGGTTCGCCGTCGTCGAGGGCGTGGGCCCGGACGCACTGCGCAGAGGCCCCGGTCACTACCCCGGCACCGCCCTGCCCGGTCAGGTCGGCAATTTCGTGCTCTCGGGACACCGCACCACCTACGCGGCGCCGTTCAACCGGATCGACCGGCTACAGCGCGGCGACGACATCATGGTGGACGCGTGGGACGCCCGCTACACCTACCAGGTGACGCGCAAGGAGGTCGTGGATCCCGGCGAGGTCGACGTCGTCGATCCCGTCCCCGGCCACCCGGGGCAGCGGCCCACCACCGCGTTCATGACCATGACCACCTGCCACCCCAAGTTCTCCGCGGCGCAGCGCCTGGTCGTCCAGAGCGTGCTCGTCCGCCGTGAGGAACGCCGGGACTGACCGAGGGAGATCCGGCGTGTACAAATTCCTCTGGCGCCTGCTGCCCGGCGGCGCCGCGCTCCGGCTGACGATCGCCGTGCTGCTGACCGGAGGCGCGGTGGCCGCGCTGTGGTACGTCGTGTTCCCCTGGCTGGCGCCGCGCCTGCCGATCGGTTGAGCCGGCCGCCGGGCTCACGGCACCGCCCGGCGGCCGCGCCCGGTCAGAGGGCGACGCCGAGCAGCGCGTCGGCGACGTCGCGGACCAGCGCGGGCGAGGACGTGTCGTCGCCCTCCCCGGCCGCCCAGGCGTCGATCGCGGCGAGCGCGCCGGGCGCGTCGAGGTCGTCGGCGACCCGCTCGCGGACCGCGGCGAGCACGGGCTCGCCCGCGGGCCCCGCCGGACGCGCCACCGCCGCCCGCCACCGCGCCAGCCGGGCCTCGGTCTCCGCGAGCTGGTCCCCCGTCCACTCCCAGTCGGTGCGGTAGTGGTGCGCCAGCAGGGCGAGCCGTACGGCCATGGGGTCGGTCGTGCGCCGCAGCCGGGAGACGAACACGAGGTTGCCCTTGGACTTCGACATCTTCTCGCCGTCCAGGCCGACCATGCCGGCGTGCACGTACGCACGGGCGAACGGCCACTCGCCGGTGGCGACGTGGCCCTCGCAGGCGCCCATCTCGTGGTGGGGGAAGATCAGGTCGGAGCCGCCGCCGGCGACGTCGAACCCGGTGCCGAGGTTGCGCAGGGCGATGGCCGTGCACTCGACGTGCCATCCCGGCCGGCCCCGGCCGAACGGCGAGTCCCAGGAGGGCTCGCCCGGCCGCTCGGCCCGCCATAGCAGCCAGTCGAGCGGGTGACGCTTGCCCGCCCTGCCGGGGTCGCCGCCGCGCTCGGCGAACAGCGCCAGCATCGTCTCCTCGGAGTAGCCCGAGACCGCGCCGAACTTCGGCGCCGCGGTGACGGAGAAGTAGACGTCGCCGTCGACGTCGTAGGCCGCGCCGCGCTCCGACAGCCGGCTGATCACCCCGGTGATCTCCTCGACCGTCTCGGTGACCCCCACGTACTCGCGGGGCGGCAGGATCCGCAGCGCCTCCATGTCGGAGCGGAACAGCTCGATCTCCCGCTCGCCGAGGGACCGCCAGTCGGTGCCGGTCGCCGCCGCCCGCTCCAGCAGCGGGTCGTCCACGTCGGTGGCGTTCTGCGTGTAGTGCACGTCGTGGCCCGCGTCCCGCCAGGCCCGGTTCACGAGGTCGAAGGCGAGGTAGGTGTTGGCGTGCCCGAGATGCGTGGCGTCGTACGGCGTGATGCCGCAGACGTACATCCGGGCCTCGCCCGTGGGGGCCGTCTCCCGCACCTCTCGGGCGGCGGTGTCGTACAAACGGAGCGGAAGGCCCGGACCAGGCAGCCTGGGGACATTCGGAGCAGACCACGATCGCATGGTGTGCAGCCTATCCGCGCGCCCGACGGCTCAGGCCGGGCGGTCCGCCCCGGGACGTGTCGATCTCGTGCCAGGTGGAGGGGTCGTCCGGCTGGGGACAGAAGTCGTAGCGCAGCCCCTCCGGGGCCAGGGCGACCAGCGTCACCGACAGGCTCGCGAAGATCCGCCCGTCCGGGAGACGCCGCTGCACGATCAGTGCCCGGGGGTCGTCCCAGGCCACCGCGCCCCCCACCGTGCCCTCCGCCGTGCCCTCCGCCGTGCCGCCCATCCCGGCGCCGGAGGCCGGGTCCAGCCACTCGCCCCAGAAACGCTCCGTGGAGCCGCCGTCGGTCCACTCCGGCCGGGCGGCGCGGGTGAACCGGGGCCGGAACCAGGCCGTCCGCGGGTCTCGGCCGGACCGGTCCCAGCCCGTGTTGACGATCATGTGCACGCCCCCGGGCAGCTTCTCCTCGGCGAGCCGCCCGCCGTCCCAGCTCCACAGCCGTACGCCGTCGAGACCGCCGAGGACGAGATGGAAGGGGTCGTAGCGGAACAGGTCGACCGGCGGCAGCTCCCCCGCCTCGGCGGCCAGCAGCGGCAGCTCGCCGCGGGACCGCCGCCCGGCCGCCGGAGCCGCGGTGCCCTCGCCGTTGAGCAGCGCGGCCACGCGCCGCTCCGCCGGGTCGGCGGCCAGCCAGGTGCCGCCCGCCTCCAGGTCGCGGCCCCCGATCAGTCCGGGGTGGTCGGGCCAGTGACGGTCGGGTGACATCCACGGCCGCGTGACGAACTCGTCACGCACGCCCACCAGGAGCACCGGTGTGCCGGCCTCCGGGTCGACACTCACGATGACCGTACACACTGCGTGTTCCCTCCAGAAACGGTAGAGACCCCTGCAGAGTGCACAATACGTACGTTCTGCGCAAGCTTCGGGCGGACCATCAGATCGGCGGCCATGGGATGGCGGGCCAGTCGTCGGAGGGGTGCGGGTGGACGCCGGTGGCCAGCAGCCTCTTGACCCGCTCCCAGGTCGCCTCCACCTCGGCCTGGGTGAGCAGCTCGCGCAGCCGCCGCCCGAGACGGCCCCGCTCGATCTCGCGTTCCAGCCGCTCCAGCACGTTGACCGCCTCGCGCGGCAGCGTCCTGCCGCGCCACTGCCACAGCACCGTACGCAGCTTGTCGTCCACGGAGAAGCACACTCCGTGGTCGACGCCGTACACATGGCCGTCCGGCAGCGGGAGCAGGTGGCCGCCCTTGCGGTCGGCGTTGTTCACCACCGCGTCGAAGACGGCCATGCGGCGCAGGGCGGGGTTGCGGCTGCGCATCACGGTCATCAGGTCGGCGTCGGGATCGGCGTCGATCCACAGCTGCACCATGCCGGGGCCGAAGGGGCCGTCCCGGAGGACCGTCGGCGGCACGATGCGCCAGCCGGTGACCGCCGCCACCTCGTAGGCGGCCACCTCCCGGGCCGCGAGCGTGCCGTCGGGGAAGTCCCACAGAGGCCGCTCACCCCGCACCGGCTTGTACACGCACGCCGCCGCGTGCTCGCCGGTGGCGACGGAGCAGTAGAGCGTCATGTTCGTGGCCTCGACGAGTCGCCCGGCCACTTCTAAGGTGCCCTCCCGCAGCAGGCGCATCGCCGCCGCGTCGTCCAGTCCCGCCCCGTCGGGTCCCGCTCTGTCCACGCCGCCGATGCTCGCCTCGTCCTCAGCCGTCATCCGGATCCTCGCCACGCCGCGCGTACCGCCCTGCCCCTCACGCGGACAGCCCTCCGGGATGGTGGCCGTTGAGCCGCACGCAGATGTGGCCCTCCGGGTCGAGGGGCCGCCCGCACAACGGGCACGGAGGCCGGCCCGCGGCCACCACCTCCAGGGCCCTGCGGCTGAACGCGCGGGCGGCGGCGGCGCTGATCCGCACCCTGAGGACGGCGGGCTCGGGCCGGTCGTCGGCCGGCGGCTCGTCCTCCTCGTCACCCTCGCCCGCCTCCTGCGCCTCGATGACCACCTGGGAGGTCTCCGGGTCCCAAGCGAGCGCCATCGTCCCCACTCGGAAGTCCTCGTCGAGCGGCAGCTCCAGCGGCCCCTCGTCGGTCAGATCGGCCGGGGCGACGGCCGGGACCGGTGCGCGTCCGCCGCTGCGCCGCAGCACCTCGTCGAGCAGCTCGTCGAGGCGGTCGGCCAGCACGGCGACCTGGAACTTCTCGAGCGCCACGGTGGTGATCCTGCCGTGGCCGCGCGCCTGCAGGAAGAAGGCTCGTGCGCCCGGTTGCCCAACGGCACCGGCCACGAACCTGTCAGGCGGATCGTAATCGAAGACCGGCATAGCCCGACCTTATGTGGTCCCTGCTCCGCCGCCGACGGCGGCGTCGCTTCCGGTGGTGGTTTCTCCCCCGTCTTCCCGCGACGGAACCTCGGGCGGGGGCACCAGGTTGGCCACTCCCCCGCCCACGTCGTTGGCCCTCAGCAGGAAGGGGCGCAGCGGTGTGTAACGGATCACGGTGACGGAGGCGGGGTCGGCCGTGATGCGCTGGAACTGGTCCAGGTGCAGCCCCAGCGCGTCGGCCACGATCGCCTTGATGACGTCCCCGTGACTGCAGACGAGATAGGTGGCCTTCTCGCCGAGCCGCTCGTTCCAGTCCCGCACGGCCCGCACGGCCCGGCTCTGCACCTCCGCCATGGCCTCGCCGCCCGGGAAGACCGCCGCGCTGGGATGGGCCTGCACGACCCGCCACAGCGGCTCCTCGGCGAGCTCCTTCAGCGGCCTGCCGGTCCAGTCGCCGTAGCCGCACTCGCCGAACCTGTCGTCGGTCTGCACGGTGACCGGGCGGCCCTGGGCGATGGCGGCGGCGGTCTCCTGACACCGGTCCAGCGGGCTCGACACGATCGCGTCCAGCTCCAGCGGCGCGAGCCGCTCGGCCACCGCGCGCGCCTGCTCCCGGCCGCGCTCGTCCAGGTGGACGCCGGGCGTCCAGCCCGCCAGCACCGGGCCGGTCAGGTCGGTCAGGCCGTGCCGTACGAGAAGGACGGTCGTCATGACTCGAGCACCCCCAGGTAGAGGAGGGTGAGGAGGAACGTTCCGGCGAAGACGCGGTAGACGACGAAGACGATCGTGGAGTGCCGCGCCACGTAACGCAGCAGCCAGGCGATCGAGGCGTACCCGACCACGAACGAGACGACGGTCGCGATCAGGGTCGGCACGAGCGGCGGACCGCCGCCGTCGCCGACGTCGCGCAGCTCGAACAGGCCCGACAGCACCACGGCCGGGATGGACAGCAGGAAGGAGTAGCGGGCCGCCGCCTCGCGCGTGTAGCCGAGGAACATCGCGCCGGTCATGGTGGAGCCCGAGCGGGACGCGCCGGGGATCAGCGGCGCCATCTGCCACAGCCCCACGATCAGGCCGTCGCGCATGGTGAGGTCGGCGACCTCCTTCTTCTTCCTGCCCAACTGCTCGGCCGCGAGCAGCAGCAGGCCGAACGCGATCAGCATGGTGGCGTTGAGCCAGAGATTGCGGGCCGGGCCCTCGATCGCGTCCTTGAACAGCAGGCCGGCCACGCCGATCGGGATCGTGCCGAGCCCGATGTACCACCCCATGCGGGCGTCGAGGTCGCCCCGCAGCTCCGGCGTCCACAGGCTGCGCAGCCAGGTCCAGAGGATCCGGACGATGTCGCGCCAGAAGTAGAGCAGCACGGCCAGCATGGTGCCGAGCTGGATCACCGCGGTGAAGGCGGCGCCGGGGTCGCCCCAGCCGGCCAGCTTGGGCACGATCAGCAGGTGGGCGGAGCTGGAGATGGGCAGGAACTCGGTGAGACCCTGCACGACTCCCAGCACGATGGCCTGTAGTACGTCCATGGTGCGGACAGCCTATCGGCTAGTCTGTCCGCACAATGGACCAGCGACTTGTCGGGCGCAGCGGTCTCTCGGTGTCCCGGATCGGGCTCGGCACGATGACCTGGGCCCGCGACACCTCCGCCGAGGAGGCGACCGCTCAGCTCACCGCGTTCGCCGAGGCCGGCGGCACGCTGATCGACACGGCCGACGTGTACGGCGGGGGCGACGCGGAGCGGCTGATCGGCCGGCTCATCCGCGACGTGGTGCCGCGCTCGGAGCTGGTGATCGCGACCAAGGCGGTCCTCATGCCCGGCGGCGAGCGGGACGCCTCCCGCCGTCATCTCATCCGCGCACTCGACGCGTCCCTGGCCCGTCTCGGGCTGGAGGAGGTCGACCTCTGGCAGCTCCACGCGTTCGACGACCGGGTGCCGCTCGACGAGACGCTCGCGGCCGTCGACTTCGCCGTCTCGACCGGCCGTACGGCCTACGCCGGGGTGTGCGACTACACGGGCTGGCAGCTGGCCGCCGCCGCGACCTGGCAGCGGTGTGGCGACGCGCGCGCCCCCCTCGTCGCGGCGCAGGCGGAGTACTCCCTGCTGGCCAGGGAGCCGGAGGAGGAGCTGATCCCGGCCGCCGCGCACGTGGGCGCCGGGCTGCTCGCCTGGTCGCCGCTGGGACGCGGCGTGCTGACCGGGAAGTACCGCACCGGGATCCCCGCCGACTCGCGCGCCGCCACCCCGCACTTCGCCGAGTTC
Organism: Microbispora sp. H10885; assembly: GCF_014161415.1. Classification (NCBI taxonomy): domain Bacteria; kingdom Bacillati; phylum Actinomycetota; class Actinomycetes; order Streptosporangiales; family Streptosporangiaceae; genus Microbispora; species Microbispora sp. H10885. Next base: position 388,414 of record NZ_JABBWY010000006.1, read on the forward strand.
GTACGGCCCTATCTGGACGAGCGGTGCCGCCGGATCGTGGAGTCGGTGACCACGGCGGCCGAGGGGCTCGGCGTGTCGCCGCTCGCCGTGGCGCTCGCCTGGGTGCGCGACCGCCCGGGCGTGTCGTCGGCGATCGTCGGCGCCCGCACCCACGCGCAGCTCCTCGGGGTGTTACAGGCCGAGGAGCTGACCCTTCCGTGGGAGATCCGGGAGGCCCTGGACGACGTGTCGGACGTCTCCGACCCCTGACCCGCCGAGGGGCGAACGAGAATCGTCTTCACGTATCACACATCGATACCGAATTGCAACTTTCTACTGCATAACCCCGCGCTCTGGCGAAGAGTGGCGGGTATGTCGGGGGATTGACCAGACGACCGCGGAAGGGAACACATGGGCACCGCACGCAAGGCCTCCGCCATCTCCGCCGGGGCTCTCGCGATCGCCCTGGGCGGTGGGCTCCCCCTCACCGCGTCCCCGGCATGGGCCGACTGCACCACCGGCGGCGGGCTCGTCTCGGGAATCACCGGTGGCGTCTGCAACCTGGTGGACGGCGTGGGCCGCGCGGCGGACGGCGTCACCGACGTCGCGGACAAGGCGACCGGAGGGGTGACGGAGCCGGTCACCAAGGCCGTGGACGACACCGTGCAGACGGTGACCGGCACCGCCGGCACCGCTGTCGACGACATCGGGAAGACGGTGGACGACACCGTGAAGACGGCCACCGGCGCGGCCGGGACGGCGTCGGACGCGGTGGGCTCGGCGGGCGGCGGCGTGACCGGAGGCGGCTCGGGAGGCTCCTCCGCCGGGAGTGCTCCCACTCCCGTGCAGGATCTCACCGACGGGCTGAGCCGGACGATCCAGGACACCTGCCTGCCCCTGGTGGCCGGCGAGCGCTGCGCGTCCGGCGACGAGACGGGCACCGGCGCCGGCGGGAGCGGCCGGAAGCACCGCCCGTCCGCGACCGCCGGCCGTCCGGCGCGTCCGAAGCCCTCGCACGCGCCCGAGGGCGCCCTCCCGGTGGAGCCGTACCGGCCGGGGCCGGCCGCGCAGAGCGGCGGGGCACCCGCCGCACCCTCTCACCCCGTCGTGGACCCGGACGCGGACGGCCTGATCCCGCTCCTGTGGCCGGGTCAGAAGATGCCCGAGTTTCCGGGTCTGCGCGGCAGGGTCACCGGCGTGCCCCTGCGGGACCAGCGGCCGTACGACGCCGTGGGGACGGCCCTCACGGCGGCGCTGCTGCTGTCGGCGGTGCTCGCCACCCGGGTGGTCTCGGCGCGGCGGGCCCGCGCCGGGCAGCAGGAACCGCAGGAGTCGATCCCGTTCGAGGGTGGCCTGCGGCTGCCCGACCGGTCGGGCCGCCACCGGCTCGCCTGAGCGCGCCGTCTTCCGTGATGTCGTGCGAGGTCACGGATTGATGCGCGGCGCCGCCGGACGGACGGGTTGATGCGCGTTGTCTCCACTCCCCGTGCGGCCGTCGCCGCCGTCCCCCACGTTGGCTTCGATGCCTGTCGTGGCACCCGCGAAGGGCCGGGTGCCGGCAGGAGAGGAGGAGCCCATGACGAGATGGAGCATCGTCCTGAGGACGCTCGCCGTGCCGGCGGTCACCGCGGCCGTGCTCGCGGCGGCCCCGGCGGCGTCGGCCGGATCGGGAGGCGGATCGGGGCCGGGACCGGGGCAGGGGCGGGCCGTGGGGCCGGAGCCGTCGGGTGCGGCGCACTCCCGGCACCGCTCGGGGACGTTCTGCGCCCTGAGCCCGGGCCGCCGGTTGTGCGACGGCACCGACCCGGTGGACTCGGCGTGCTCGTCCGGCGCGTACACCGTGCGCAGCTCCCGGCTCTGGTACCGCGACGGCCGCGGGCCTGCGGGCGCCACGGCCGAGTTGCGGTACTCGCCCCGGTGCGGGACGAACTGGTCCAGGGTCACGTTCGACGGGGGCCGGACGGGCCCGGTGACGGTCATGGTCTGCCGGGGCGACGGCTACGGCGACTGCACGGAGGCGTACCGCACGCGCGGCGGCTCGGCCTACTCCGACCAGCTGTACGCCAGGGACGTGCCCGCGACGGCGTACGCCTGGTGCTGCGGCGCCGGACCCGGCTCGGCCGGCGCGTGGGCGAGGGGCTGAGCCCTGCCCGGCGACGACGTGGAGGGCGGGCGCGTCAGCGGGCACAACGGGTCGCGGCGTGCGGGCCCTCCCCCCGCTCGGTGACCACCCAGCCCTCCACCCACACGCACCCCCGTGCCAGGGAGAGCATGTCGCCGTAGCTGCCCGGCGGCGTGTTGTTGGACCACTGCGAGCGGACCTGGGCGTTGTCCGCCGGGCGGTGCGCGGCGAGCCACACCGTGTACAGACGGGGATTGTCGTAGTGCGCGGACGCCCATGCCGTGTCGCAGACCGGGCTGCGCCGCAGCCGCAGCGTCCCGAAGCGGGCGCCGCCCGGCAGGAGGAGCGGGACGGCGTCGAGCGTTTCGAGCGTGTCCGGGTCGGGTCCGCATCCCCGGGCGCGGGGGTCGTCGCCGTCCATGTCCTCGGCCAGGCTCGCGTCGGTCGTCCGGTCGGTGAGGTGCTGGTTGCGCGACGTCCAGCCGGGCGCGAGCAGCGGGCCGCTTCCGGCGGCGCCGAACGCCACCGCGCCGGCGGTCACGAGTGCGGCCAGCGGCACGAGCAGGCGCCCGCGTTCGCGTGCCCGGCCCGCGAGGCCGCCGGACGCCCCGCCGCGCGCGGCGGACGGGACGTCCTCTTCCGCGTCCGGCGCCGGAGACGGCGGTTCCCCACCGGACGTCTCTGGGGCATCGGCGATCTCCGCGCTGACGCGGTGCCAGCGCCGCGTCCATTCGTCCTCGTCGCCGCCGCAGGCCCTGACGAAGGCGAGGGTGACCTCCAGGCTGGGCAGGACCCGCCCGCCCGCCGCCCGCGACAGCACCGTGGCGGAGTAGTGGGCCCGCTCGGCGAGGGCACGGTAGGTGGGTGTCCCGGCCTCCTCACGCAGCCGCCGCAACGCCACGGCGAACGCCTGGACGGGACCCTCCTCGGGGCTCAGGTCGCGCTCTGGTCGTCCCATCGTCCCCATCCACGGCCGCCGGGCGGCCAGGACCTCGCGGGCTCACCGGGTCACGCCCGCTCGGGCGGGCGGACCCCACGCACGTCCCGATGGTAGGCGCGGCGACGGCAGGCGGCAAGATCGCCAGGGCCGCGGGGGCCCGCGGCGGGACCGCCGCCGTCAGGCGCCCATCGCGTGCACGCCGCCGTCGACGTGGACGATCTCGCCGGTGGTGGCGGGGAACCAGTCGGACAGCAGCGCGAGGCACGCCCGGGCGGCGGGGGCGGTGTCGGTCAGGTCCCAGCCGAGCGGCGCGCGCTCCGGCCAGGAGTCCTCGAACTCCTGGAAGCCGGGGATGTTCTTGGCCGCCATCGTGCGGAGCGGACCGGCGGCGACGAGGTTGACCCGGATGCCGTGCCTGCCCAGGTCGCGCGCCAGGTAGCGGGAGCACGACTCCAGCCCGGCCTTGGCGACGCCCATCCAGTCGTAGACCGGCCACGCCTTGGTCGCGTCGAAGTCGAGGCCGACGACCGCGCCGCCCTCCTTCATCAGGGGCAGGCAGGCGACGGCGAGCGACTTGAACGAGAACGTCGAGACGTGCACCGCCGTGGCGACGTCCTCCCACGAGGTGTTGAGGAAGTTGCCGCCCAGGCAGGACTGCGGGGCGAAGCCGATGGAGTGGACGACCCCGTCCAGCCCGTCGAGGTGCTCGCCGACGCGGTCGGCGAGCGTGTCGAGGTGGTCGGTGTCCTGCACGTCCAGTTCGATCACCGGCGGCGGCTCGGGCAGCCGCTTGGCGATGCGCTCGACCAGGCTGAGACGGCCGTAGCCGGTCAGCACGACCCGCGCGCCCTCCTCCTGGGCCAGCTTGGCGACGTTGAAGGCGATCGACGAGTCGGTGAGGACTCCCGTGACCAGCAGTCGCTTACCGTCCAGCAAACCCATGTCCAGCTCCGCTCAGTCAGTGCTCAGTGGCCCGGTGATTCAGTGGCTCAGTGGCCCATGCCGAGGCCGCCGTCGACGGGGATGACCGCCCCGGTGATGTAGGAGGCGTCGTCGCTCGCCAGGAACCTGACGACCCGCGCGATCTCCTCCGCGTGCGCCTGCCGTCCGAGCGGGATGCTCTTGCGGATCTGCTCCTGCGTCGCCTCGTCGAGCACCGCGGTCATGTCGGTCTCCACGAACCCGGGCGCGACGACGTTGACCGTGATGCCGCGCGAGCCGAGCTCGCGGGCGAGCGAGCGGCCGAAGCCGACCAGCCCGGCCTTGGAGGCGGCGTAGTTCGTCTGGCCGGCCGAGCCGGACAGGCCGACGACGGAGGAGATCAGGATGACGCGCCCGCGCCGCATCCGCAGCATGGGCCGCACGGCCCGTTTGGCGACGCGGTAGGCGCCGGTCAGGTTCGTGTCGATGACGTCGGTGAAGGTCTCTTCCTTCATCATCGGCAGCAGGGTGTCCTTGGTGATCCCGGCGTTGGCGACGACCACCTCGACCGGGCCGTGCTCGGCCTCGGCCTTCTCGAAGGCGGCGTCGACGTCGGCGGCTCTCGTCACGTCGCAGCGGACCCCGAACAGGCCCTCCGGGGGCTCTCCGGAACGGTAGGTGACGGCGACGGCGTCTCCCGCGGCGGCGAGCTCACGGGCGATCGCGAGGCCGATACCGCGGTTTCCACCGGTGACGAGAACAGAGCGAACCATGCAACCGACCGTATCGGCTACCCGACGGTAACCGCTTGTCCGCAGGACACAAGATCACAGGGCTAGGATCGTGGACATGCGCCAGATCGACCCGGACTTCCTCGCCCTGCCACTGCGGCGGCTGGCGGACGCGGCCCTGCAGCGCGCCCGTGACCTGGGCGCCGAGCACGCCTCCTTCCGCCTCGAGCGGGTGCGCGCCGAGACCCTGCGCCTGTTCGACGCCCGCCTGGAAGGGTCATCCGACGCCGACGACCTCGGGTTCGCCGTACGGGTGATCAAGGACGGCACCTGGGGGTTCGCGTCCGGCATCGAGCTGACCGCGGAGGCGGCGGCGCGCGCCGCCGAGGAGGCCGTGCGGGTGGCGGCCGTCAGCGCGCCGATCAACCGCGAGCCGGTCGGGCTCGCCCCCGAGCCGGTGTACGACGACGTGACCTGGGTGTCGGCCTACGACGTCGACCCGTTCGACGTGCCGCTGGCGGACAAGACGGCACTGCTTGCGGAGTGGTCGTCCGGCCTGCTCGGCCGGACCGACCACGTCTCCGCCTCGCTCATGCAGGTCAAGGAGCAGAAGTTCTACGCCGACTCGGCGGGCACGGTGACCACCCAGCAGCGGGTCCGGCTGCATCCCGTGGTGACGGCGATGAGGACCGACGGCGACCGGTTCGACGACATGCGCACGCTCGCGCCGCCGGTCGGCCGGGGGTACGAGTACCTCACCGGCGCCGGCTGGGACTTCCCCGCCGAGCTGGCCGAGCTGCCCGACCTGCTGGACGAGAAGCTGAAGGCGCCCTCGGTGGAGGCCGGGCGGTACGACCTGGTCGTCGACCCGTCCAACCTGTGGCTGACCATCCACGAGTCGATCGGGCACGCGACCGAGCTCGACCGGGCGCTCGGATACGAGGCGGCCTACGCCGGCACCTCGTTCGCCACGTTCGACCAGCTCGGCAGCCTGCACTACGGCTCGCCCGTGATGAACGTGACGGGCGACCGCACGGTCGAGCACGGCCTCGCCACCGTCGGCTGGGACGACGAGGGCGTCGCGGGCCAGTCGTTCGACATCGTCCGGGAGGGCACGCTGGTGGGCTACCAGCTCGACCGCCGGATGACGCTGCTGAAGGGCCTCGGCAGGTCGAACGGCTGCGCCTTCGCCGACTCCCCCGGGCACGTGCCGATCCAGCGGATGGCGAACGTCTCGCTCCAGCCGGCGCCGGACGGCCCGTCCAGCGAGGAGCTGATCTCCCGGGTGGAGCGCGGCGTCTACATCCTGGGCGACAAGAGCTGGTCGATCGACATGCAGAGATACAACTTCCAGTTCACCGGGCAGCGGTTCTACCGCATCGAGAACGGCCGGCTTGCCGGGCAGCTCCGCGACGTGGCCTACCAGGCGACCACCACGGACTTCTGGCGTTCCATGGAGGCCGTCGGCGGCCCCGGGACGTACGTGCTCGGCGGGGCGTTCAACTGCGGCAAGGGCCAGCCGGGCCAGGTCGCGCCGGTCAGCCACGGCGCCCCGGCGGCGCTGTTCCGCGGCGTACGGATCCTCAACACCGTCCAGGAGGGTGGCAAGTGAGCGACCATTTGAGCGGCGGGGTGAGCAGTGGGGTGAGCGGCGGGCTGGTCACACCGCAGGAGACGGTGGAGCGGGCGCTCGCGCTGAGCGAGGCCGACGGCTGTGTCGTCATCGTGGACGAGGGCTCGACCGCCAACCTGCGCTTCGCCGGCAACACGCTGACGACCAACGGCGTCGCCCGCTCCTCGCGGCTCACCGTGATCTCCGTGGTGGGCGCGGGGGTCGGGGTCGTGTCGCGCTCCGCCGTACGGGACGGGCAGCTCGCCGACGTGGTGGCCGCGGCCGACCGCGCCGCCCGCGCGGCCCGCCCGTCGGAGGACGCGCGGCCTCTGGTGGGCATGGACGGGGTGGACACGGAAGCGGCGAACACGGCGGCGGGCTGGGACCGGCCGGTGGAGCCGACGTCCATCGACGTCTTCGGCGGGTTCGCCCCCGCGCTCGGCGAGGCGTTCGCCGCCGCCGACGCCTCGGGACGCAGGCTGTACGGCTTCGCCGAGCACATCGTGACCTCCACCTTCGTCGGCTCGTCCACCGGCCTGCGGCTGCGCCACGACCAGCCGACCGGCCGGCTGGAGCTGAACGCCAAGTCGGCCGACCTGTCGCGTTCGGCCTGGACGGGCGTCGCCACCCGCGACTTCGCCGACGTGGACGTGGCCGCGCTCGACGCCACGCTCAGCCGGCGGCTCGACTGGGCCAAGCGGCGGATCGACCTGGAGCCGGGTCGTTACGAGACGATCCTTCCGCCGACGGCGGTCTCCGACCTGATGATCTACCTGTACTGGTCGTCCGGCGCGCGCGACGCCGCCGACGGGCGCACGGTGTTCTCCCGGCCGGGCGGCGGCACGCGGGTCGGCGAGCGGCTCTCGCCGCATCCGATCTCGCTGTACAGCGACCCCGCCCACCCCGGGATCGCGTGCGCGCCTTTCGTCGTCGCGCACGCCTCCGGCCGCGAGCAGTCGGTCTTCGACAACGGCCTGCCCCTCGGCCGCACCGAGTGGATCAGCGACGGCACTCTGGCCAACCTGGTGCAGACCCGGCACTCGGCGGAGCTGACCGGCCTGGCCGCGACCCCGCAGATCGACAACCTGGTGATGGAGGGCCCGGCGGGCGGGCGCTCGCTGGAGGAGATGGTCGCCTCGACCGAGCGGGGACTGCTGCTGACCTGCCTGTGGTACATCCGGGAGGTCGACCCGCAGTCACTGCTGCTGACCGGGCTCACCAGAGACGGGGTGTACCTGGTCGAGAACGGCGAGGTCGTCGGCGAGGTCAACAACTTCCGGTTCAACGAGTCGCCGGTGGACCTGCTGGGCCGCCTGACCGAGGTCGGCGCGAGCGTGCCCACCCTGCCCCGCGAGTGGGGCGACTGGTTCAACCGCGCCGTCATGCCGCCGGTCCGCGTGCCCGACTTCAACATGTCGACGGTCAGCCAGGCGAGCTGAGCCCGCCCGGCCGTCCTGTGCGGCCGTCCTATTCGGCGTCCTCGAGGCGGAAGCCCACTTTCATGCCGACCTGGAAGTGGGCCACCTCGCCGTCCACGATGTGGCCGCGCACCTCGGTCACCTCGAACCAGTCCAGGTGCCGCAGGGTCCGGGCGGCCCGCCGGACGCCGTTGCGGATGGCCTGGTCGACGCTCTCCTCCGAGGTGCCCACTATCTCGGTCACCCGATAGGTGCGATCCGACATCACGTCCTCCTGCCTGTGCCTGTCCGCGTGATCGTAACCCCCCCGCGGACGTCCCCCCGCTCCCTCCGGGGTCTACCGTGGAAAACGTGAATCCATGGCGCAGGTTCAGAAAAGACCGCCCGGTCGTTCACCAGGTGACAGACGCCCAGCCGTCGCTGTCCAACGACATCCGCAAGCGTGAGATCAGTTATCTCATCAAGATGGGCATCCGGATCGTCTGCCTCATCCTGGCCGTCGCGGTGCCCTCCCCCTGGCCTGTCAAGGCCCTCTTCGTCGCCGGGGCGGTTCTTTTGCCGTACGTTGCCGTTCTCGGGGCCAATCAGAGAGGTCACACGCCTCCTCCGCGCATGGACTTGACCTCGCCTAACCAAACCGAGATACCACGGCATCGACGCGAGATCGGGTCGTGACAAAGTCTTGACGCAACCCATGGGTTGGAGGTGTACAGTTTAGCCAAGCGCTCTGGTCCCCCGTCGGAGCGCTAGTGCCGGCGTTCCGGGCCCCCGTCGGAACGCCGATGAAGCGACGCCGGGTGGTTTGCCCCCGTAACCACCCGGCGTCGCCCTTTTTACGGGATCTTTCGCCTTCGAACTTTGCGCGGCCAAACGTTTGGTATGTGCATCATTTCCGCCGCTCGCCGGAAAACGCCCGTTTCCTGATGATCCGGGGGATCAGGTGTCGCCCGGGGTCTCGGTGCTCGGGGTCTCGGTGCTCACGGTCTCGGCGGTCTCCGCCGCCCAGTCCTTCGCCATGCGTGAGAGCCGACCGGCGGCGTCCGGCCCGGCGGTACCGGCTCCCTGCGCGAGCCCGAGCAGGTAGGCGGTCAGCGGCGCGGCCGGCCGCGCCACGCCGTGCGCGACATCCCTGGTCAGGTCGAGCACCAGGGTCCGGTCCACCTGGGCGGGGTCGATGCCGAGTTCGCGGCAGACCCGCGCCGTCCACTCCTCCAGCACGTTCACGCGCGCTCCCTTCGTTCACCGGCCCGGGCGCGGGCCGCGTGGAGATCCTCGATGCTGTCGCAGTCGAACCACGGCGGCGTCGCCCCCGCCGCCAGACGCACCGGCACCGGCGCGAGCGGGCCGAGCAGTCCCCGCAGCGACCGGCCCTCGTACGCGCCGAGCGCGGCCCGCAACGCGGCCGTGCGCCACACCCCGGCGAGCCACTGCTCCCGGCCCGTGTCGTCGACGAGCACCGCCCCCGCAGCGCCGCCCGCCGTGCCGCCTTCAGTGTCGTTCTCGGGCAGCGCGGCCAGCAGCGCGGCGACGTGGGCGGCCCGGAGGAAGGGCAGGTCGGCGGCGAGCAGGACGACCGACGGAGACGTCACCTGGGCGAGCCCGGCGCGCAGCGCGGGGACCGGGCCGCCGCCCGGCGGGTCCTCCCTGGTGAAGACCACCCCGGGCAGGTCCCTGGGCGGGCCCACCACGATCACGGCACGGGCCGCGCGGACCGCCGCCGCCACCAGCTCGACGAGCGGCACCCCGCCGACCAGCGCGCCCGGTTTGTCCGCGCCGCCGAGCCGCTCGGCCCGGCCGCCCGCCAGGATCACCGCGTCGTACGGCGGGTCGCCGCCCGCCTCGCCGGTGCCGTGAAGAGCGCACATGGAAGCCCCGGTCAACCCCGGTCAGCCGCCGATGGCGGACATCGGCCGGGCCGGCTGGAGGAAGGCGGAGTCGTCGATGCCGTGCCCGGCCTTCTTGCCCCGCACCGCCGCCACCCAGCGCGCCGCCAGGTCGTCGTCCGAGGCGCCCGAGCGCAGCGCCGTACGCAGGTCGGACTCCTCGGTGGCGAACAGGCAGTTGCGCACCTGGCCGTCCGCGGTGATCCGCACGCGGTCGCAGGCGCCGCAGAACGGGCGGGTGACCGAGCCGATCACGCCGACCCTCCCGGGCCCTCCGTCCACCAGGAACAGCTCGGCGGGGGCGCTGCCGCGCTCGCGGGGGTCGTCCTCGGTGAGGTCGAAGGAGCCCTTGAGCAGCCCGAGGATCTCGTCGGCCGTCACCATGTCGTCGCGGCGCCAGCCGTGCTGGGCGTCGAGCGGCATCTGCTCGATGAAGCGCAGTTCGTATCCCTGGTCGAGGCAGTGGCGCAGCAGCGGCACGGCGTCGTGCTCGTTGATCCCCCGCATCAGCACCGCGTTGACCTTGACCGGCGTGAGCCCGGCGGCGGCCGCCGCCGCGAGACCGTCCAGCACGTCGTGCAGACGGTCGCGGTGGGCGAGCCGGACGAACACCTCCCGGTCGAGCGTGTCGAGGGAGATGTTGACGCGGTCGAGTCCCGCCTTCGCGAGCGGCTCGGCGAGCCGGGCCAGGCCGATGCCGTTCGAGGTCAGCGACAGTTGCGGACGCGGGCGCAGCGCGGCGGCGGCGGAGACGATCTCCACGAGTTCGCGTCTGAGCAGCGGTTCGCCGCCGGTGAAGCGGACCTCCCGGATGCCCAGCCGCTCCACCCCGATCCGCACCAGGCGGACGACCTCCTCGCCGGTGAGCAGATCGGGCTTGGGCAGCCAGTCGAGGCCCTCGGGCGGCATGCAGTACGCGCACCGCAGGTTGCACCGGTCGGTCAGCGACACGCGCAGGTCGGTCGCGACCCGGCCGAAGGAGTCAACCAGCACAAAGGACCTCCATCATCAGAGCCACCAGCCTAAGCCCTGCCGTCAAGACGACCACAACCTCCGTCCCGCCGCCGGGATTCCCGCAGGTACGCGTCCGTCGGCCGCTCCGCGTGGGTGACGCGTCCGCCTGCGCGGTCACCGGTCGCGGCGGCGCTCGATCCGCTTGCGGTGGGCGACCTCGCGGCGCCGCTCCGCCAGCGCGCGCTCGCGCTCGCGCCGGTCCACGCGCGCCTGGCTCTTGGTGCTCTCCAGTTCGAGCCGCAGCGCCTCCTGAGCGGCCGTGCCGCGCCGCGTGACCCGGGCCGCCGCGCGGGCGGCCAGCTTGGCCGCGCGCTTGGGGTTGACCGGCCGCTCCCCGCGCTCCCCGCGCTCCTCCACGGGTACGGAGGGGGCCGCCTCCGCGCGTTCGAGCAGGGCGACCCCGTGCCGCATGAGGAACTCGTACAACTCGGGGTCAGTGGGCTCCGCGCCGAGGACGAACCGGGTCGCGCGGAGCTCGCCGCCCTCGACGATCTCCAGGACGCCCACCCAGAACGGGCTCTCGAAGTAGACGGACAGGGAAACCACGATGCCTCCAGGTATGCCGACAGGCGGCTTGGCGAAGCCGCTTTCCGGCACACCGGACATCCTCCGAGGTTCCCCGAGGGGACACGAGAGGCGGATACGAGACCGCCGGCACCGGTTCGACACTGGTTCGACACTGGTTCAACACTGGGGCCGACGGGTGCCCGGGCTACCGACCGGGACCGCGTTTTCGTGTGCGCGGCCAGTTTAACGGCCGTCCCCCCTCGCGGCGATCACCTTTCCGGGGCACCGCACGAGGCAGACTGGCGGGCATGGAGCCGATCTCTCTCGACGTGCGGGCCAGGGAACTGCTCGACCGCGCCGCCGCCACGTCCAGCGGGCGCGCGGCCGACACCGTGCACGGCGGCCACGGGCACGGCGGCCACGAGCAGGCGCTGCGCCAGACGCTGCTTGCCCTCACCGCCGGGACCGGCCTCGCCGAGCACGAGAGCCCGGGTGAGGCGACCCTGCTGGTGCTGCGCGGTCATGTACGGCTGAGCAGCGGCGACGCCTCCTGGGAAGGGCGGGCCGGTGATCTGCTGGCCATCCCCGGCACACGGCACGCGCTCGACGCCGTCGAGGACAGCGCGGTCCTCCTCACCGTCGTCAGACGCCCCTGACCGCACCCCACGCGATCGGGCGTCAAACGGCCTGGAGGACGCAGCCCAGGGCGAGCAGCGCCAGGACCTTCACGGCCTCCAGCGCCACGTAGTAGAGGTGGGCCCTCGACCGCGTCCGCGCGGGGTCCTCGCCCGCGAGGACCCGGTCGGACCTGCGGTTCAACGGGGGGCGTACGAGCACGAGCTGCACCACCAGGACGGCCGCCGCGACGGCGGTGAGCACCACCACGGCGACGGCGGGTGATCCGGTCGCGACCGCCGCGATCACGACGACCGCCAGCACCGCCTCGGCGGCGTTGAGCGCGCGGAAGACGAGGCGGCCGATGCCGAGGCCGATCGGGACTGTCACGCCCGGCGCGCGGAACTTCAGCGGCGCCTCCAGGAACGAGATCGCCAGCACCATCCCCAGCCAGACGAAGGCCGCGGCCGCCGCCACGGCCGCCGACGTGTGGTTCATCGTGCGCCTTCCCCTCGCCCGGCCGCGGGGCCGGAAGTCGTCCCCCCGCTGCATGATCCGGCCCGGAGGGGTAGGGCGGCAAGCGACTTTCGGCGCCGATAAATCGGTTGGGATACCCGCGTGACGCCCGGCACAGTTGATCTCGACGGGGATCTCGACAGGGGATCTCGATCAAGAAGGGGAACCACGATGCCGAAGCACATCGCCCCCAAGGTGCTGTCCTGGGCGAGCGAGATCGACGACGGGACGGCCGTGCAGGCCGCCCGCGCGGCGCGCCTGCCGTTCGTGCCCGGGCACGTCGCGCTCATGCCGGACGCGCACGTGGGCATCGGCGCGACGGTCGGCTCCGTCATCCCCACCGAGGGCGCGATCATCCCTTCCGCCGTCGGGGTGGACATCGGCTGCGGCATGGTCGCGACCGAGACCACGCTGACCGCCGCCGACCTGCCCGACTCGCTCGACGCGCTGATGCGGCTGGTGGAGCGGCGCATCCCGGCCGGAGTGGGCAAGGGGCACGCCGACCGCGCGGTGGACCGCGCGCTCGGCGAGCTCGGCCGGCCGCACACCGGTCTCACGCCCAAGCAGGAGACCACCGTGGCCTGCCAGTTCGGGACCCTCGGATCGGGCAACCACTTCGTGGAGGTCTGCCTCGACGAGCGCGACCGGGTGTGGACGGTGCTCCACTCGGGCTCGCGCGGCATCGGGAACCAGCTCGCGACCGCGCACATCAAGGGCGCGAAGCAGCTCATGCGGAGCATGGCGATCGGCCTGGAGGACCCCGACCTCGCCTACTTCACGCAGGGCACCCCGGAGTTCACGGCGTACGTCGAGGACATGCTGTGGGCGCAGCGGTACGCGATGGCGTCGCGGGCGCGGATGGACCGGGTGCTGGGCGAGGCGCTGTTCCGCGTCGTCGGCTCGGGCTCCCGGGTCCGGACCATCAACTGCCACCACAACTTCACCCAGATGGAGACCCACGACGGCAAGGACCTGTGGATCACCCGCAAGGGGGCGATCAAGGCCGACACCGGGGACGAGGGCGTGATCCCGGGCTCGATGGGCACCCGCTCGTACATCGTCCGCGGGCGCGGCAACCCGCTGTCGTACAACTCCTGCTCCCACGGCGCGGGGCGCCGGATGTCGCGGTCCCGGGCCAAGCGCGAACTGTCGGCGGCGTCGCTGCGGGAGGCGATGCGCGGCCGGACCTGGAACGCCGACCGGGCCGCCGCCCTGGTCGACGAGCACCCCGAGGCGTACAAGCCCATCGACCAGGTCATGGCGGACCAGAAGGACCTCGTGGAGGTCCGGCACACGCTGCGCCAGGTGTTCAACTACAAGGGGTGAACCTGTGGGCGTGGCCGTGACACCACCGGCTCGTGGTGGACGGCCGCGCCCACGGGCCGCAGCACGAAGCCGTCTGCCACCCTGGCCGGAATCCGGTACGGCGAGACGGTGAGGTCCTGCGGAGGCAGGGTGTAGTCCAGCCGGGCCAGCCGGGGCGCGAGCGCCCCCAGCAGGCCCACGGCGACCGGCTCCCCCGGGCATCGGTGCCCGGTCGCCGGATCGCCCCCGCCCTGCGGGATCAGGTCGTACGGCCCGATCTCCCGCCCGATGAACCGCTGGGGGTCGAACGAGCACGGGTTCGGCCAGAGGGCGGGGTCGTGGTTCTGCCCCCAGACGTCGAGCAGCACGAGCCAGTCGGCCAGGATCGGCTCGCCCTTCCAGGTGAGGTCCTTGGCCGCCTTGCCCGCGACGAACGGGGCGAAGGGATAGAAGCGCCGCACCTCGTGCGCGAACGCCTCGGCATAGGCGCCGTCCACGTCGTCGTTCAGGCGGACCCGGGTGACCGGCCAGTTGTGCATGGCGTGCGCGGCGAACGTGAGGAACCAGGCCACGGCGACGGTGGGACGCACCAGGTTGAGCAGTTCGACCGCCGCGAGCCGGGCCGCGAGCGGCTGCCCGTCGGGCTCCCGGTGCGCGGCGACCACGCCCAGCGCCGACGTGGGCGGCACCCGCGAACCGCCGCGCCGCACGTCCTCGACCATCTCCGCGAGCCACGCCTCCCGCCGGACCCGGGCGCCGCGGGCCCGCCAGTGCCGGGCACCGGGCGAGCCGAAGCCGTCGACCATCGCGACCAGGTCCGCGGCGAGCGGGCCGGCCTCCTCCTCGTCGAGGGGGATGCCTGCCCAGCGGCACACCCCTGTGGTCAGGACGCGGGCGGCCTCGTCGAAGAGCACGACCTCTCCCCTGCCGGGCCAGGTCGCCACCGTCTCGTCCCAGGCCGCGGTGGTCTCCCGTACGAGGGAGGCGACGCTCTCGGGGGTCATGAGCCCCATGAACATGGCCTTGCGCGCCCGGTGCGCGCCCTGGTCGAGACCGTGCACGGCCCCATGGCCGAACAGCGTGCTCTTGATCGGCTCGGGCAGCGCTGGGGCGCGCTGGACGTGGTTGTCGTCGTAGAAGAAGCGGGCGGCGTCGGGCCCGCGCAGCACGACCGCGCGCTGGCCGAGCAGCCGCGTGCGGATCATCTCCCCCTGGGCCTCCCGCCATCGGGACGGCAGCCAGGCATAGCCCTCTAGCAGCAGAAGAAGCGTGGTGTCAAACAGCGGCATATGTCCTGACTGCCCGCACCCGTCCCGGAGAAACGGTCCCACCGTACGACCCTGCGGCAGGGCCGTACGGCGGGCAGGTGACGGTCAGCTCTTCACGCAGGTGCCGTGGTTCAGCGTGAACGCGGCCGGATCGGGGTTGGCCCCCGTCTGCTTCCGGTTCCAGGGCAGGTTCACAGCGGTGACGTCCTTACCCGACTGCGACCAGGTGGCGGCCCTGCTGCGGAGCCGCGTTCCCCGCCGGCACGGCGACGGTGGCCGCCGGCACGGGTCGTACCTCACCATGGCGACCGGACGAGCCCCTGCAGCAGCAGGCCCGTCAGCACCTGCGCGGCGAGCAGGCGGCGGTCCGGCGCGCGCCCGGCCGCAGCGATGATCCACAGGGCGTACGGCAGCCAGATGCGCTCCACCTCGCCCCGGGTGACGCCGCTGAGGTCGAGGGCCAGCACCGCGACGAGCGCGGCCACGGGCAGGATCCGCCCCGCCGCCGGCCCCGCCGGCAGCCGGGGTGCGGCGAGCCCGGCGGTGGCGGCGGGTCCCGTGACCAGGGCGAGCACGGCCAGGTTGGCGAACAGGAAGTACAGGTACGGCCGGGCCGCGCCGGGATCGGCCGCCCACTCGGCGTGCGTGGCGGCGACCCCGTCGGGCCACCAGAAGCCTCCGGCGGCGAACAGCGCGCTCACCGCCGCCATCCCGGCCAGGCAGGCGAGCACGGCCGCCCTCGCCGCCCTCGCCGCACCGGCCCCCGCGTCCCGCAGCGCGACGACCGCACCGACGAGAGGGATGAGCAGGTACGGCACCAGGCCGTAGCTCAGGTACGGCAACGCGCCCAGCGCCACCCCCGCGGCACCTCCGCGCCACAGGCCGGCCGCGACCCGGCCCGCCCGCCCGCGTGCCCCGGGTCCGTCGCCGCCCGGCAGCGCGAGCAGCAGCAGGGCCGTCCCCCACGCCCCCACTCCCGCGAAGAACGCGTCCATCGTCGTCGCGATCCACACCGCCGCGGGCGACAGGGCGAGGTACGGCAGCGCGCGCCGGGCCGCCTCCTCACCCGAGACGCGCCGCACCGCCAGTCCGATCGCGACCGTGGCCGAGCATCCGACGACGACGGCGAGGACGGCGGCCCAGAACGGTCCCGGCAGCCCGGCGGCGGCCAGTGCCCACAGCACCAGCACCGGCAGCGGCGGGTGTCCCCGCACGTGCGTGGGGTAGGCGGGCAGATCGCGGGTGAACCCGGCCAGCCAGCCGAGCGGGTCGTCGCCCACCGCCCCCAGCACGGCCAGGTACTCCTGGGGATGGGTGAACGGCCACGCCAGCCCCTCCCCCGACACCGCCAGCAGGACGGT
This sequence comes from Microbispora sp. H10885, assembly GCF_014161415.1. NCBI lineage: Bacteria > Bacillati > Actinomycetota > Actinomycetes > Streptosporangiales > Streptosporangiaceae > Microbispora > Microbispora sp. H10885. The sequence goes on from NZ_JABBWY010000006.1 coordinate 404,606, forward strand.
CCACGCGAGCGACACGCCGAAGGCCGCCGCGAGCGCCGCCCGCAGGGGCAGGTTCGCGGTCAGCCGGGGCAGCACGGGCACCGCGGCGGCGGCGAGCACGGCCGCGGGCACGAGCGCGGCCGTGCCCGCCACCGTGGGCAGCCGGGCGAGCGCGTGCAGCGGCGGCAGATGGTCGATGGGCAGCGCCCCCCGCGCGTGCAGCACCCCGCCCACCGCGAACGCTCCCGCCACCAGGCCGGCCCACGCCGCCGGCAGGCCTCGTCGTGTGATCACGACGCACAGGCTAGGCACACCGGAGCCGTCGGCCCTTGTCACGTAGTCACTTCGTAAGAACTGAGCGGCCCGGGCGGCCCTACCGTCGGCGGCATGAAGATCGATGTGGTGCTTCCCTGCCTCGACGAGGCGGAGGCCCTGCCCTGGGTGCTCGGCCGGATGCCGGACGGCTGCCGGGCCATCGTGGTCGACAACGGGTCCACCGACGGGTCGGCCGAGGTCGCCGCCCGGCACGGCGCGCTCGTCGTGACCGAGTCCGTTCCGGGGTTCGGCGCCGCCTGCCACGCGGGTCTCACGGCCGCGACCGCGCCCGTCGTCTGCTTCATGGACGCGGACGCCTCGCTCGACCCGCGCCAGTTGCCGCACGTCGCGGAGGGCGTGCTGGACGGCACCGCCGACCTGGTGCTGGGCCGCCGCCGGCCCGCCGCCCGGGGGGCCTGGCCCGCGCACGCCCGGCTGGGCAACCGGCTGCTGGCCTGGCGGCTGCGCCACCGCACCGGCGCCGCGCTGCACGACCTCGGCCCGATGCGCGCGGCCCGCCGTACGGCGCTGCTCGGCCTGGGCCTGCGGGACCGCCGGTTCGGCTACCCGCTGGAGATGGTGCTCCGGGCGAGCGAGGCGGGCTGGCGCATCGGGGAGGTCGAGGTCGACTACCTGCCGCGTGTGGGCCGGTCCAAGGTCACCGGCACCGTTCTCGGCACCGTGCGGACGGTCCGCGACATGTGGCGGGCGGCGGCGTGACGCCCGTCCTCCCGCAGAGCCCACCGCAGTTCATCGTCATCGCCAAGGAGCCCAGGCCGGGGAGGGTCAAGACGCGGCTCACCCCGCCGTACACGCCCTGCCAGGCCGCCGCGCTCGCGGAGGCGGCGCTGCGCGACACGCTGGCGGCCGTCGCCGCCGCCCCGGCCGCGCGCCGGGTGCTGGCCCTGCTCGGCGAGCCCGGCCCCTGGCTGCCCGCCGGTTACGACGTGGTCCCGCAGCGGGGGAACGGCCTCGCGGAGCGGCTGGCACACGCGTTCGACGACGCCCTGGCGGCCTGCCCGGCGCCGGCGGTGCTGATCGGCATGGACACACCGCAGGTCACCCCGGGCCTGCTGGCCGAGGCGGGATGGCTGCTGGGCGAGCACGACGTCGTGGTCGGCCCGGCCGCCGACGGCGGGTTCTGGCTGCTCGGGCACCGCGGGCCCGATCCCGCCCCGCTCTCCGGGCTGCTCGCCGGGGTGCCGATGTCGCGCTCCGACACCGGGGCGCTGCTGCTGCGCCGGATCCGTGAGGCGGGCCTGCGGGCCGCCCTGCTGCCCGAACTGACCGACGTGGACACCGCCGCCGACGCCCGCGCGGTGGCCGCGCGGGCCCCCTCCTCGCGGTTCGCGGCGGCACTGGCGGCCCTCGGCGCGGACGTCCCGGCGTGATCGGCCCCCTCTACGCCGAGTCGCTGGACGGCGCGCGGGTCGACGTCGAGGCGGCCGACGGCAGGACGTGGCCGCTGGAGTCGTGGCGCTGGCTCGACGGCGCCGAAGGGGACGAGGCGATGCTGGCCCGCTGCGGCGACCCCACGCTCGACGTCGGCTCCGGACCCGGGCGACTCACGGTGGCGCTGACCAGGCGCGGGGTGCGGGCCCTCGGCATCGACGTCACGCCGCGGGCCGTCCGCCTCACCCGCCTGGCCGGGGGCCGGGCCCTGTGCCGGGACGTGTTCGGCCACGTGCCGGGCGACGGCCGCTGGGCGACCGTGCTGCTGGCCGACGGCAACATCGGCATCGGCGGGGACCCCGAGGCCCTGCTGCGGCGGGCCCGCGAACTGCTGCGGCCCGGTGGCGAGGTGGTCGCCGAACTCGGCCCTCCCGGCACCGCCACCCGGTCGGAGCGGGTCAGGCTGCGCCGGGACGACACGGTCACCGGCTGGTTCGCGTGGGCCCGCGTCGGGGCGGACGGCATCGGCCCGCTCGCCCGGCGTACGGGATTCCGCCGCGCGGAGGTGTGGACCGAGGCGGGACGCTGGTTCGGCGTGCTCGGCTGAGTCCGGCGGCAGGCCGGACCGTTGACCACAGCTTTGGCCACAGCGTTGACCACAGCTTTGGCCACGCGTTGCGGGAAACGCGAACCGGCTCCGCCCGCCCCTGGGGCGCGCCTCGATAGCCTCCCGGAGGAATGTCGGGGAGCGCATGGCCGTCGCCCGCGGCGCGGCGCCGGGACCTCGCCGCCGTCGCGGCCCTCACCGCCGCGGCGGCGGTCGCCTACGCGATCCACTCCTGCGTACGGCTGACGCGTTTCCGGGCGGGCGCGTACGACCTGGTGATATTCGACCAGGCGGTCCGCGCGTACTCCCGCTTCGAGGCGCCCGTCTCGATGGTGAAGGGCGTCCACAACGGGTTCGGGCCGGGGTTCTGCGTGCTCGGCGACCACTGGTCTCCGGCGCTGGCGCTGCTGGCGCCGCTCTACTGGATCCACGACGGGCCCGCGACGCTGCTCGTCGCGCAGGCCGTCCTGCTCGCCCTGTCCATTCCGTTCGTGTGGGCGTACGCCTTCCGTGCCGCCTCCCGGTCCGGGGCCGGAGGCGGCCGCGTCGCCCATCCCGTCGCGGCCGCCTACGCGCTGTCGTGGCCGATCGCCGAGACCGTCGCCTTCGACTTCCACGAGGCGGCGTTCGCGCCGCTGCTCACGGCGGTGGCGCTGGAGCGGTACCAGGCCGGGCGCGGCCGGGCCGCGCTCCTCACCGCGCTCGCTCTGCTCCTGGTCAAGGAGGACATGGGCCTGCTGCTGGCCGGATTCGGGCTGTTCCTGCTCACCCGGCGGCGTGACCGGTGGCCCGGCGCGCTGCTCGTCGCCGGCGGCGTCGCGGCGACCCTGGTGGCGACGTCGGTCCTCGTCCCCCGCTTCGGCGGCAGGACCGGCTACTACTGGGCCTACTGGACGCTGGGCCCCGACCTCCCGCGGGCCGCGCTCCACGCCGTCACCCGGCCCGGCGACGTCCTCGCGCTGCTCGCCGACCCGCCGCTGAAGCTGCGTACGGCGACGCTGACGCTGGCGCCCGTGCTGTTCACCGCGCTGCTCTCCCCGGCGGCGCTCGCCCTGGTCCCGCCGCTGCTGGAACGCCTGCTCGCCAGCACCTACCCGAACTGGTGGACGCCGAGGTACCACTACACCGCATTCGTCGTCGCGCCGGTCTTCGCCGCCGGGGTCGACGGCGCGCTGCGCGCCGCCGCCCTCATGACCGGGAAAGCCTGTCCCCGGCGGGCGGCACGGCTCGTCCGCGGGTGGGCGGTGCTGGTGCTCGCGACCGCGGTCGCCCTCGTGCCCTTCTTCTCGTTCGGCGCGTCGCTCACGCCCGCCTTCTACGCGGAGACCGCGCGGACCCGCGCGGCGCAGCGCGCCGTCGCCGCCGTCCCCGACGGCGCGCTGGTCGAGGCGGCCGACTCCCTGGCCCCCGCGCTGTCCCCGCGTACGCGCACGCTGCTGTGGGACAGGACGCCCCGATGGGCGCCGTGGGTCGTCGCCGACGTGGGCGTCCGGACGTTCCCCTTCGCCGGCCTCCGGCAGCAGGTCGAACGCGTGGCGCGGCTGCGCGGGCACGGCTACCGCGTGGTGTTCGAGCAGGCCGGCTACGTGGTGCTCACCACGACGCCGGCGCCCGTGGCCGCGAGGAGCAGGATGTCGATCCCGGCGGCGGCGACCGCGGCGGCGAAGGGCGCCTTGGGCAGGCGGCGGCCGAGCGACAGACCGGCCACCGCGCACAAGGCCACTCCCGCGAGGGCGAGCCACTCCGCCGGGCCGGGCGGGCCCGGCGGCGCCACGGCGAGCAGCAGGGACGCCGCCAGCGGCGGCACCGGCATCAGGGCCCTGACCCGGGCGGTGCCGAGCCGCTGGGGCCAGCCCCGCACGCCGGTCGCCAGGTCCGTCTCGATGTCGGGCAGCACGTTGCCGAGGTGCGCGCCGCAGCCGAGCAGCGCCGCCGCCGCCACGGCCCACCACGCGGGCAGCGGCGGGCCCTCATGCTGGGCCGGTATGCCCGCCGCGACGAACACCGGCACGGCGCCGAAACCGACCGCGTACGGCGCCCACGACGCGGCAGTGCCCTTCAGCCACAGGTTGTAGGCCCAGGCCGCGGCGACGGCGAGCAGGTGCGCCGCGGCCGGCAGCGGCCCGCAGGCCAGCGAGAGCGGCACGCACGCCGCCAGCGCCGTGAAGGCCGCGGCGCGCACCGTGCCCGCGGTCACCAGGCCCGCGACGACGGGCTTGCCGATCCGCCCGGCCGCGGCGTCCCTGGCGGCGTCCACGGCGTCGTTGCACCAGCCCACCGAGAGCTGGCCGGTCAGCACGGCGAGCGCCACCGGCACCGCCCCGGGGAGGCCGCGCCCGGCGAGCACCACGAGCGCCGTGACCAGGACCGTCACCGCGACGGCCGGGCCCGGATGGCACGCGCGGGCCAGCCCGGCCAGCTGCCGCGGCATGTCGCCGGGGAGTGCTCTGGAGCAGGTCATCGTCACGAGCGTAACCGGATGATCCGGGTTGGTAGGTATGTGAGCCGCCTGGACGGGCAAGAGTGCAGGTAGCTTCCTCCGCCAGCCAGTGGGATGTGAGATGACCCGGATCGCGGCCGTCCATGGTGTCCTTCCTCCCCATCGCCACTCGCAGAAGGAGATCACGGACACGCTGGCGAGGGTCTGCCTCCCCCCGGGCGCCGACCGCCGGCTCCTCGACAGGCTGCACACGAGCGCGCGGGTGGAGCACCGCAACCTCGTGCAGCCGCTCGACCGGTACGGCAAGCTCGACGGCTTCGGCATGGCCAACGACCTGTTCATCGAGGCCGCCCTCGACCTGGGCGCGGAGGCCGTGACCGGCGCGCTCGACGCCGCCGGCCTCACTCCGGCGGACGTGGACATGATCATGTGTACGTCGGTCACCGGCGTCGCCGCGCCGTCCCTGGACGCCCGGCTGGCCAACCGGATCGGGCTGCGTCCCGACGTGAAGCGGGTGCCGGTGTTCGGACTCGGCTGCGTGGCGGGGGCGGCGGGCATCGCCCGGCTGCACGACTACCTGCGCGGGTGGCCGGGCCATGTCGCGGTGCTGCTCTCGGTCGAGCTGTGCTCCCTCACCCTGCAGCGCGACGACTCCTCCACGGCCAACCTCGTGGCGGGCGCGCTGTTCGGGGACGGCGCCGCCGCCGTGGTCGCGTACGGCGACGACCGTGAGATCCCCGGCCGTGAGATCCCCGGGGGGCGGCCGGGCCCGGCCGTCGTCGCGACCCGCAGCCGCCTCTACCCCGGCTCGGAACGGGTGATGGGGTGGGACGTGCGCGACAGCGGGTTCCGGGTCGTCCTGGACGCCGGGGTGCCCGACGTGGTGCGCACCCACCTCGCCGGGGACGTGGGCGGGTTCCTCGGCGACCACGGCCTGGACATCGGCGACATCACCGCGTGGGTCTGTCATCCCGGCGGCCCGAAGGTGCTGGAGGCGGTCGCGGAGACGCTCGCGCTGCCGGAGGGCGCGCTCGACCTCACCTGGCGCTCGCTGGCCGCCATCGGCAACCTGTCGTCCGCGTCCGTGCTGCACGTGCTGCGGGACACCCTGGCCCTGCGGCCACCGCCGCCGGGCACCCCGGGGGTGCTCCTCGCGATGGGCCCGGGATTCTGCTCCGAGCTCGTCCTGCTGCGCTGGTGAAGGGGAGCCGGCGGGAGCCGGCCGGGAGGGATGGAGGGGACCGATGTCGCCCTGGTACGCGGTGCTCGTCGCGCTCGTCGGCGTGGAACGCCTCGCGGAGCTGTTCGTCGCGCGCCGCAACGCCCGCTGGAGCATGGGCCGCGGCGGGGTGCTGTACGGCGCCGGGCACTACCCCTGGATGGTAGCCCTGCACACCGGCCTGCTCGCCGGGTGCCTGCTGGAGGCGGCGCTGGCGGACCGGCCGTTCGTCCCGGCCCTGGGCTGGCCGATGCTGGCGCTCGTCGTGGCCGCGCAGGCGCTGCGCTGGTGGTGTGTCACGAGCCTCGGCCCCCAGTGGAACACCCAGGTCATCGTCGTGCCGGGCCTGCCGCTCGTGACGCGGGGGCCGTACCGGTTCGGGTGGCTGCGTCACCCCAACTACGTCGCCGTGGCGGTGGAGGGCGCGGCCCTGCCGCTCGTGCACTCCGCGTGGCTGACCGCACTGGCCTTCACCCTGCTCAACGTGCCGCTCATGGTCGTCCGCCTGCGGTGCGAGAACGCCGCCCTCGCGACCGCCGCCCCCGCCGCGCCCGGTTCCCTGCGGCCCGCCCGGTGATCGACGTGCTGGTGGCCGGGGGCGGGCCCGCGGGGCTGGCCACGGCCATCCACGCGGCGCTGGCCGGCCTGGAGACGGTCGTGGTCGAGCCGAGGGCCGTCCCGGTCGACAAGGCGTGCGGGGAGGGCCTGATGCCCACCGGCGTCGCCGCCCTCGCCGGCCTGGGCATCGACCTGGGGATCGCGCTGCCGGAGAGCAGGCCGTTCCTGGGCATCCGCTACGTCGACGGACGGCACCGGGTGCAGGCGGAGTTCCGGGACGGCGCCGGGCTCGGCGTGCGGCGCACCGCGCTGCACGCGGCCCTGGCCCGGCGCGCGCGGGAGGCCGGAGTCCGGACGGTCTCCGGGCGGGTCGCCGGCGTGCGCGCCGGCGACGCCGACGTGCACGCGCGGGTGCTGCCCTCCGGCGGGGTCCCGGACGGGTCCGGTCTGCGGGCGCGCTGGCTGGTCGCGGCGGACGGCCTGCACTCGCCGATCAGGGCGTCCCTCGGGCTGGACCTGCCCGCGGGCGGCCCCCGCCGGTACGGCCTGCGCCGCCACTACCGGGTGGCGCCGTGGACCGACTTCGTGGAGGTGCACTGGGCGCCGGGCGGCGAGGCGTACGTCACGCCGGTGGGCGACGACCTCGTCGGCGTGGCCGTGCTGAGCGGCGAGCGGCGGGGATACCACGAGCACCTGGCGGCGTTCCCGGACCTGCTCGCCCGGCTGGACGGGCCGCCCGCCACCCCGGTGCGCGGAGCCGGGCCGCTGCGCCAGCGGGTCCGCCGGCGCGTGGCCGGGCGGGTCCTGCTCGTGGGCGACGCGGCGGGCTACGTGGACGCGCTCACCGGCGAGGGCCTCTCGCTCGCGCTGCTGTCGGCCCGCGCGCTGGTCGGCTGCTTGCGCGCGGGCCGCCCCGAGGAGTACGAGGCCGCCTGGCGGCGCCTGTCACGGCGGTCGCGGCTGCTCACCGCCACGCTGCTGGAGGCCCGGCGGCACCCCCCGGCGGCGCGGATGATCGTGCCGGCCGCCCGGCGGCTGCCCGTGCTGTTCCGCGCGGCGGTCCGATCGCTCGCCTGAGCGGCCCGTGAAAGCGGCCCAGGGGCTGAATCCGGACATGGTCTAATTTATCCATGACCGGAATTCACAGTTCGCGAACGCCCGTTTTTAGGAGCCGCCGCACAGCGTTATATCCCCCGACGTTAGAACTTACTTCGAGATGAACGAAGTGGCCATCTTTTGTGACAGGTATGCAAGGATACAGCGCATGTACCGAAAGGCGAGGCCGATGTTACGGCGAGGATGACTGGAGGGTCGTCACTTGCCTGACTTCGCGATACTCGCCCTGCTCACGCTGCTCGGCGCGCTCCCCCTCACCGCGCTGGCGGTCCTGGCCCTCCGGCTGCGCCGGCTGCGCACCATGCAGGCCGAGGCCGTCCGCCAGGCCGCGGCCGAGGCCCGGGAGCAGTTCGGCCGGGACGTGCACGACCTCGTGAGCAGCCGGCTGTGGCTGGCCACCCTGCGCAGCGAACTCGCCTACCGCCTCGCCGAGGACGACAACCCGCTGCGCCCGGCCCTCGCCGACGTGGTGCAGGCGATCCGCCACGCCGCCGCGGACATCCGCAACGTGACCCGCTCGTTCCAGGACGTCTCACTGCCCTCGGAGCTGGCCAACGCGCGTGCCGTGCTCCGCGCGTACGGGACCGACTGCAAGATCGAGACCACCGACGCGGAGCTCTCGGACCAGATCAGCGCCACCCTCGCCATCATGGTGCGGGAGGCCGTGACCAACGTCGTGCGGCACAGCAGGGCGACCCTGTGCGTCATCGAGATCGCCCTGCGCGCCGGCACTGTGACGCTGACCGTGACCAACGACGGCGTCGACCCCTCCGCTCCGTCCGGCACCGGCAGCGGCCTGGACAACCTCCGCACCCGCGCGGCCGCGCTCGACGGCGTCGTGGGAACGGTCCTCGACCCGGACGGCTGGTTCCGCCTGGTCGCCGAGATCCCCAGCAGGGGCAAAGACCGCCGCTGACCGGTCGCCGGCCGGACGGACCGCTCCAAGGACTCCACGCGCGTCCGACATCACGTCCGCGCACTTGACCTGCCGGTTGACAGAGAACCTCACCGCCGGCCTCACCAAGGCCTCCGGGCGACCGTGAAGAGCGTCACCCTATGCCCGTGACCGCGTCATGGTTTGTTATGTGCAGATTTCACATGACGCAGTTGACGGGCGTAACTTGGCCCATCCCCGCAATTCCGGAATTCTTACTTGTGACCGGCCTAAGGGGACATCTGGTGATTAGTAAGTACGAGATTTACTGCCTCGCAGATCCCTTGTTCTACGACACGCTCGACAGCAAGCGCGCGGAGCACCCGGATTTCTCCGTGGCCGCGCGGCCCACCCCCGAGGGATGGGCGCACCTGGCTACCGGAACGTGGCTGCACTACGCGCCGGCCGGCGCCACGTTGCCCACCCAGGGATGGAAGATCCACATCTCCTCCTCCGTGCGGGAGGCGGAGCGGGTGATCGCGGCGGCGTGGGACTACTGCGTGCCCCGCGGGCTGGCCTTCAAGTTCCTGCGCGGCCGGCGCGTGATGACCATGCAGAACTCCAAGTACGCCTTCCGCGGGTCGAGCGGCAAGCTGGTCACCATCTACCCGGTCGACGAGGCCGAGCTCGAGCTGACGCTCAAGGAGCTGGCCGAGGTCCTCGACGGCGTCGAGGGCCCGTACATCCTCAGCGACCTGCGCTACGGCGACGGACCGCTCTACGTCCGGTACGGCGGGTTCGCCGAGCGTCACTGCCTCGACGAGAGCGGCGAGCAGGTCCTCGCGATCGAGAACGCCGACGGCGAGCTCGTCCCCGACGTGCGCGGCCCGGGGTTCTCCCTGCCCTCCTGGGTGCCCCTGCCGGCGTTCCTCGAACCCCACCTCGCCGCCCGCAACGCCGTGACCATGGAAGGCGTGCCGTACCAGGTCGACAGCGTGCTGCACTTCTCCAATGGCGGCGGCGTCTACCTCGCGCACGACACGCGCACCGGCGAGAAGGTGGTGCTGAAGGAGGCGCGCCCGCACGCCGGGCTCGACGTGGAGGGACGCGACGCGGTCACCCGCCTGCGGCACGAGGCCGAGATCATGGAGCGCCTCGCCGGGCTGGACTGCGTCCCCCGCCTGCACAGCCACTTCACCGTGGGCGAGCACCACTTCCTCGCGCAGGAGTACGTCGACGGCACCTCGCTCAGCCAGCTCATCGCGCAGAAGCACCCCCTCACGCGGGCCGACCGCACGCCGGAGATGAACACGGACTACGCGGAGTGGGCCGTCACGATGCTCGCCAAGGTGCGCGCGGCGGTCTCGGCCCTGCACGAGCGCGGCGTGGTGTTCGGCGACCTGCACCCCTTCAACATCCTCGTCGAGGACGACCGGGTGGTGCTGATCGACTTCGAGGTCTCCTCGCCGGTCGAGGAGCGCAGGCGGCCCACGCTGGCCAACCCCGGCTTCGTCCCGCCGAGCGGCCTGGCCGGCGTCGAGGCCGACGAGTACGCCCTGGCCTGCCTGCACCTCGGGATATTCGCCCCGATGACCACCATGCTGCTGCAGCTCCACCGGCCCAAGGCCGCCCAGCTCGGCAGGCTGGTGAAGGAGACGTTCCCGGTGCCGCCCGAGCTGATCGACGGCGCGGTGGCGACACTCCTCGGCCTCGAGACCGGCGTACGACCGGCCGAGCCGGAGCCGAGCCGGCTCTCCGAGGGCTGGCCCGCACTCCGGGACGCCCTGGCGACGGCGATCCTCGCCTCGGCGACACCGGGGCGCGACGACCGGCTGTTCCCCGGCGACATCGTCCAGTTCGAGCCCGGCGGCGGCGTGAGCCTCGCGAACGGCGCGGCCGGCGTGCTCTACACGCTGGCCGCGACGGGGGCCGGGCGCTTCCCCGAGCACGAGGAGTGGCTGGTCAGGCGGGCGGCGGAGCCGGGCATCGGAATCGGCTTCTACAACGGGCTGCACGGCGTGGCGTACGCGCTGGAGGAGCTCGGGCGGCGCGCGGACGCGCTCGGCGTGGCCGAGCGGTGCCTGCGGGAGCCCTGGGAGGGGCTCGACCTCAGCCTCTACCGCGGCCTGTCCGGCGTCGCCCTCGCCCTGATGCACCTGCACGACGCGACCGGCGAGCCCGAGTTCCGCGAGCGGGCCGCGCGCGTCGTCGCCGCGGTGGCCGACCGGCTCGGCGGCCCGGACGACGTCCCCGAGATCAGCGGAGGCAGGTATCCGCACGCGGGGCTGATGTACGGCTCGTCGGGGCCCGCCCTGATGTTCCTGCACGCGTACGAGCGCACCGGCGACCCCGGTCTGCTCGACCTCGCGGCCACCGCACTGCGCCAGGACCTGCGCCGGTGCGTCGGCCGCGAGGACGGGCAACTCCAGGTGCAGCAGGGCTGGCGGACCAACCCCTACCTGGACGAGGGGTCGGCCGGCATCGGCCTGGTGCTCGACCGCTATCTCACGCACCGCGACGACGCCCACCCTGACGACGACTTCGCCGGGTCGCTGGCCGCCATCCGGTCGGTGCTGACCCTTCCGTACTACGTCCAGTCGGGGCTGTTCGCCGGCCGGGCGGGCATGATCGCCTGCCTGTCGTCCGGCTCGCGCCCCGACCCCGGGGCCGCCGAGGCGCAGATCGCCCGGCTGGCCTGGCAGGAGCTTCCGTACCAGGGCGGGCTGGCCTTCCCCGGCGCGCAGTTGCTCCGCCTGTCCATGGACTTCGCCACAGGGAGCGCCGGCGTGCTGTTCGCGCTCGGCACCGCGCTGCACGACGAGCCGGTCCGCCTCCCGTTCCTCGAGCCCCCCGGACGGTCACAGGCGCAGGCCCCCCTGCGCACCGCCGCCGGGTCGGATGTCCCGACCAGCACCGGAAGGAGGTGAATCGCAATGGCGCTCCTCGACCTTCAGACCCTCGAGACCCCCGGTGGTCACGGTGGCGGCGGCGGCAGCAACCTGAGCCTGCTCGCCTGCACCCCGCACGAGAACAGCAGCCTCAGCCTCATCTGCGGCTGACAGCTCCTCGCTCGACCCCACTTCCGGCACCGTGCCGGGTGAACCATCCAGAAAAGGGAGATGATCCACATGGCGCTTCTCGACCTGCAGACCCTCGAGGCCCCCACCGGTGGCGGCGGCGGTGGCACCCAGGGCAGCAACCTGAGCCTGCTGGGCTGCACCCCGCACGAGAACAGCAGCCTGAGCATCATCTGCGGCTGATAGCCGCCGCTGCTGGCGCATGAAGCGAAGGTCTGGGCGGTCGTCGCGGCCGCCCAGGCTTCCGCGTTTCGGGACTGGAGGACCCCTGGTGAGTTCTCGTTCGGCGGACCTGCTGATCGCGCGGGCCGTACGGCGCGGCGGGCCCTGGCTCGCGGTGCTGACGGCGACGGCGCTGACGGGCGCCGCCGCCGACCTGCTCGTCCCGGCGGCGCTCGGCCGAGCGCTCGACGCCGTCGTGCGGACCTCCCCCGACCTCCCGGAGACGGTCGCCGTCGCCGCACTGCTGGCCGGGCTCGTCGTCGTGTGCGACGCGCTGGGCGTCCTCGCCGCGGGGGTGAGCGGCGCGCGGGCCGCCCAGTGGCTGCGCACCCGGGTCGTGACCCACACCCTGTCGGCCGGGACCGGGATGACCCGGCATCTCGCCCCCGGGGAGATCGTCACCCGCGCCGGCGTGAACGTCGAGGAGGCGGGCCGGACCCCGGAGGCCGTCGTGACGGCCGCCACCCTGGTCATTCCGTCGGCCGGCAGCGTCGTCGCCCTCGTGCTGATCGACCCGTGGCTCGCGGTCACGCTGGTCGCCGGCCTGCTGCTGATCGTGGCCGTGCTGCGCGCGTTCATGCGGAAGACCACCGCGGCCTCCGGCGGCTACCAGGAGGCGCAGGGCCAGATCGCGGGCATGCTCGTCGGAGCGCTCGCCGGTGCCCGCACCATCAGCGCGGCCGGCACCGAGGACCGCGAGGCCGCACGGGTGCTGGCCCCGCTCCCCCGGCTACGCGCCCAGGGCCTCGCGCTGTGGCGGCTGCAGGCGCGGGCCGGTGTGCAGGCCGCCGTCGTCGTCCCGCTCCTGGAGATCGCGGTACTCGCCGTCGGCGGGCTCCGCCTGTCGGCGGGCGGCCTCACCGTGGGCGAACTGCTCGCCGCCGCGCGCTACGTCGTGCTCGGCGCGGGCCTCGGATCGGCGCTGGGCTACGCCGCGCGCATCGCCCGCGCCCGGTCGGCCGCGCAGCGCCTGGAGCAGCTTTTCGCCGTGCCGCCCCCGGCGTACGGCTCCCGCCCGCTGCCGCCGGGCCCGGGCACCCTGGAACTACGTGACGTGACCGTACGGGCCGACGGGGTCCGGCTGCTGAGCGGGATCAGCTTCGTGGTGCCGGGAGGCACCTGCACGGCGGTGGTCGGCCGCTCCGGCTCGGGCAAGTCGTCGCTGGCCGCCGTCGCCGGACGGCTCGCCGACCCCGAGCGGGGCGTCGTGCTGCTGGACGGCGTGCCGCTCCGGGAGATCGGCAGGGAGCCGCTGCGGCGTGCGGTCGGGTACGCCTTCGAGCGCCCGGCCCTGTTCGGCCGCACCCTGGGCGAGGCCGTCGGCTTCGGGCTACCGGCGGACACCGCTCATGCCGAAGACAGGGTCAGGGCCGCGGCCGTCGCGGCCTGCGCCGACCCCTTCGTCCGCAGGCTGCCCCTCGGGTACGCCACCCCGGTCGAGGAGGCGCCGATGTCCGGGGGCGAGATCCAGCGGATCGGCCTCGCCCGCGCGTTCGCCCAGGCCGGGCGGGTGCTGATCCTCGACGACGCCATGTCGAGCCTCGACACGGTCACCGAGCGGCAGGTCGGGCGCGCGCTCACGGGCAGCCTGGCCGACCGCACCCGCCTGGTGGTGGCCCATCGGGTGACGACGGCGGCGCAGGCCGACCAGGTCGTGTGGCTGGAGGACGGGCGGGTCCGCGCGATCGGCACACACGAACGGCTGTGGGCCGATCCCGGCTACCGGGCCGTCTTCCAGGCGCAGGAGGCGTCGTGAGGCGGCGGGTCCTCCTGGACGCGCTGTGGCGCGAGCCGTCCCGGCTGCTGTGGCTGGCCTGCTGGTCGGTGGCCGAGGCCCTGCCCTCGCTCACCGGGGGATACGCGATCGCGCGCGCGGTGGACGACGGGTTCGCGGCCGGCCGGCCCGGCGTCGGGTTCGCCTGGCTCGGGGTCCTGGCCGCCGCGTGGGCGGTGGCCGCGGTGTCCGCCCGGCAGGTGCTGCTGCTGATCGCCGGGATCGTCGAGCCGTTCCGCGACGACCTGCTGAGGCGGGTGGTGACCGGGGCGCTGCGGGCCGGGCGGGGCGGCGACAGCGCAGCCGTCGCCCGGATGAACCATCAGGTCGAGCTGGCCAGGGACGCCTTCGGCGCCATCATCACGGTGGTCAGGTCGTTCGTGTTCACGCTGGTCAGCGTGGCGGTGGGACTGTCGACCCTGGCGCCCGCCGTGGTCCCGCTCGTGCTGCCCCCGGTGGCCCTCGGGCTGGGCCTGTTCCTCGTCTCCCTGCCCTCGCTCGCGCGGCGGCAGCGGGAGTTCATCGTCGCCGACGAGCGTACGGCGGCCGCCGTGGCCGCGATGGCGAGCGGACTGCGGGACGTGACCGCCTGCGGCGGGGAGGAGCGGGTCGCGGCCGAGGTCGGGCAGGCGGTGACCCGGCAGGCCGCGTCCGCGCGGGCGCTCGCCCGGGTGACCGCGACGCGGACGCTGTCGCTGGCCGTGGGAGCGTGGCTGCCGGTCGTGCTGCTGCTCGCGGGCGCGCCCTGGCTCGTCCGCCAGGGGGTCACCGGCGGGGTGATCCTCGGCACGCTGACCTACGTCATGCAGTCGCTCGCCCCCGCACTGGGCGGCCTGGTGCAGGGCCTGGGCGTCAGCGGCGTACGCCTCGCCGTCACGCTGGAGCGCATCCTGCACGTGCCCGGCCCGCCGGTGGCGCACGGTGACACAGAGCCGGACACCCTGCCGGACAGTGCCCGCCTGGTGCTCCGGGGCGTCCGGTTCGCGTACGGCACCGCCGATCAGAAGGCCCCCGAGCCGGTGATCGACGGCCTGGACCTCGACGTGCCGGAGGGCGACCACCTGGCCGTCGTCGGCCCGAGCGGGATCGGCAAGTCCACGCTGGCCGCGCTGGTCGCCGGCCTGCTCACGCCGGACGAGGGCGAGGTCCTCGTCGGCGGCGTCCCGGCCACGCGGGTGCTCCCGGCCGCCCGCGCGCTGATCCCCCAGGAGGCGTACGTCTTCCCCGGCACCCTGGCCGAGAACCTGACCTATCTCGCGCCCGGCGCGACGCCGGAGCGGGTGGACGAGGTCGTCGCGGCGTTCGGGCTCGCGGACCTCGCGCAGCGCTGCGCGGGCGGCCCGCTCGACCCGGCCGAGCTGTCGGCGGGCGAACGGCAGCTCATCGCGCTGGCCAGGACCTACCTGTCCCCCGCCCGGCTGGTCGTGCTCGATGAGTCGACCTGTCACCTCGACCCGGCGGCGGAGGCGCGGGCGGAGGCCGCGTTCGCGGCGCGCGGCGGGACGCTGGTCGTGGTGGCCCATCGCATCTCGTCGGCCCTGCGCGCCAAGCGGGTGCTCGTCATGGACGGCACCCGGGTCAGGCTCGGCTCCCACGAGGAGATGGTGGCCGCGTCACCGCTGTACGCCGACCTCGTGGGGCACTGGACCGGCCTACCGGCGGGGGCGGTAGCGGAGGATGCCGATGTCGCGTCCGGCAGACGGCCAGAGCCAGCCGCACTCGGAGGCGATCTGAATCGCCTCGACGCGTGAGCGGGCCCCCACCTTGCCGAGGATGCGGGACAGGTAGTTGCGCACGGTGCCCTGTGACAGGCACAGGCGGTCGGCGATCTCGCAGACGGTGGCCCCCGCGGCGGCGGTCTCCAGGACGTCCAGCTCGCGGGCGGTCAGCGGGTTGCTGTCGGCGTCGAGCGCCGCGACGGCCAGTTCGGGGTCGATGACCCGCTCGCCCGCGGCCACCCGGCGGATGCAGTCGACGAGGTGGGCCGGAGAGGCGTCCTTCACGACGTAGCCGCGCACGTTGGCGTCGAGCGCCTTGCGCAGGGCCGTGGGCGTGCCGAGCCCGGTGAGCACGACGGTCTTGCAGGAGGGTAATCGGCGGTGCAGCTCGGCCGCCGCGGTGAGGCCGTCGACGCCGGGCATGCCGATGTCGAGCACGGCGACGTCGGGGCGCCGCAGACAGCCCAGCCGCACGATGTCCTCGCCCTTGTCCGCCTCCGCCACGACCTCCAGGTCGTCCTCGCTCGACAGCAGTGCGACCAGCGCCTTGCGGATGAGGTGCATGTCCTCGGCGAGCATCAGTCGGATCAACCCAGACTCCCTACCACGCGACGCGAGCGGGTGCTCGCCCTGTGTGACCGCGATCTCACCACTATGACCGCCGAACGTGAGCACAGGGACCTCTCTACCCGAACTGTCATCTTTAATCTGCGGATGAGTCAGGAAAAAGCCGGACGCCCGGCTTCCTAGGGGAGCCAGGCGTCCGTGAACTGCTGATATGTTCGTTTTCTGGGGTGTTACTTAGTGGTGCCGGATCACCTTGACGTAGTCGGTGGCCTCGGAACCCTTGAGACGGCGGGTGCCGTCGAAGCGCACGCCCCAGGTGCCCGACTGGTAGGCCCGCACCCGGGTGGCGAAGTCGCCGTCGCCGTCGGTCCTGATGGTGTCCACGTACCGCCACTTGCGGGAACCCGCGGGCAGGAAGTAGACGCCGACCTCCTGGGAGCCCAGCCAGTGCCAGTCGTGCCAGTAGTCACGGCTGTCGTAGCAGTCGTCGTGCCCGCCGCGACGGCCGGTGTAGCCGTTCCAGCCGAAGTACCAGTCGGAGTAGCACTGCGCGACCTGCAGCTCACCCTCGAGGGTCAGCGCACGGCCCTTGCGGACCGGCTCGGGCGTGGCGTCGAAGCCGACGATGCGGGTCGCCTTGGGGCCCGACGGACGCGGCGCGTGCCACTCCTTGCGCTTGACCCTGAAGGAGCGCTCCGCGGTGAGCGTCCGGCCGTCGAGGCCCTCGGCCTCGATCCGCACCCTGTAGACGCCCTCCCGGTCGTGCCTGTCGAAGCTCCACGACTGGGAGAAGGTGTCGAAGGACGGGCCGTCGTGCGGGCCGCCGCTCTTACGCTTGCCCCACCACGGGCCGTCGTGGCCACCGTGGCCGCCGCCGTGCCCGCGGGACCCGGACAGGGTGAAGGTGACCTTCCTGACGTCCTTGGTCCTGACCGAGGCGGAGACCGTGGCGGAGCCACGCCCGCCCACGACGACCACGTCCGGGTTGACGCCGAACCACAGGATTCGCGCTTCGGGCACGTACGGGCGCCGGCTGTCCGCGGTCGGGGTGGGTGTGGGGGTCGGCGTCGGTGTGGCCGACGGTGTGGGCGTCGGCGTGGATGTGACCGGGTCCGCGTGAGCGGGCGCGGTCGCGAGCGCCGTGGCGCCCATGGCGATCACTGCCAGGGCGGTAGCAGCTCGTTTCACCATGAGGGTGTGTCCTCTCCCCGTGTTCAAACGCGCCCCCGGGTTGGGGCGCGCCAACGTCATAGACGCTAAAAGGAAAAGGAAGGTTGCTAGTTTCTCGGAGAAAATTGTAACGAGTCCGTAACTGTCCCCTATATGCCACTTCTACGCTTTTTATGGCTTCAATGGGCGTTTTATGCCTATCGCTCCGAGCTGACATCGGCGGCGTAGCGGGGCGAGCCCGCGTACTCGGCGCGCCAGGCGCCCTGGCCGTCCTCCCGCGTCCGGGCGCTGAACCAGCCGTCTCTCCGGGTGACCGCCTCGCCCACGGGCCGCCACTCCGACGACCCGGCGGGCCTGAAGGAGATCCTCACCCGCTGCCCGGGGAAGGGCCGGTAGTCGACCCGCCCGCCCGGGTCGACGCGCAGCAGCGTCCCCGTGACCCGGGTGTCGTCCCCGCCCCGGCCACGGGCGACCTTGAGCCCCTCGATCTCGGTCGCGCGCCGCAGATGGAACACCGCCCGCGCGACGGCCGTCCCGCCCCGGGCGTCCACGGCGGTCGCGGTGACCGTCCAGGGCCCGCTCGGATACCACCGTGACAGGGGCCGGTCGGGCAGGAAGCGCCACGTCTCCCATCCCCCGGTTGCGCCGTCTCCTCCGGTTGCGCTGTCTCCTCCGGCCGGGACCGGCCCGGCGGCCCGTCCGTGCCTGGCCGCGCCGACGATGCCGGGCACCGCGGTGGCCAGGCCGCTCAGCCCCGGCATCGGCACGGCGTCCCCGAACGGCGGCGGGGGGCCGTCGCCCGGATCGTCCTCCCCGCCGGGCTCTCCTTTACCGGGCTCCCCTTTACCCGGCCCCCCTGAACCGGGCTCTTCTCCACCCGGCCCCTCCCCGCCTGGTTCGTCCCCGCCCGGTTCCTCCCCACCGGCGGAGGGGGCGCGGCCGGGTTCGAGGACGACCGAGACGCGGTCCGCGCCGCGCGCCACCACGTCGACGACCAGCCGCACCGATCCGGCCGGCCCGACGACGGGGTCGGACGGCCGCACCACGACCGAGCGGATCGCCGTCCCACCGGCGGCGGGCACGGGAGCGGGCACCGCGGCCGTAGACGACGTGCTGAGAGATGACGCGACGAGGGAGGACGCGACGAGTGCGGGCACGAGAAGAGGCGTCGTCATGCCCCGAGACCGTACGCACGCCCGGCACGCGTCCCGCCCCCGACACTCTCCCGGGCCGGTAAAACTTCCCCAGGCTCAGCCGGCCGCGTACAGTTCCTCGATCACGTCGGCGTACCTGGCGTGCACGACGCGGCGCTTGAGCTTGAGGCTCGGGGTGAGCTCCTCGGTCTCGGCCGTCCACTCGACCGGCAGCAGCCGCCACCGCTTGACCTGCTGCACCCGGGCGAGCTTGCGGTTGGCGGCCTCCACCGCCGCCTCGATCTCCTTGAGCAGGTCCGGATGCCCGGCCAGGGCGGCCAGCGACTCGAAGGCGATGCCACGGGCCCGCGCCCACTCGGGCGCGACCTCCGCGTCGAGCGTGAGGATCGCCACGGGGTACGGCCGCCCGTCGCCGTACGCGAGGGCCTGCCCGATGAGCGGGTGCTCCTTCAGGTGGCCCTCGATGACGGCCGGGGACACGTTCTCCCCTCCGGAGGTGATGAACAGTTCCTTCTTGCGGTCGACGATGCGGACGAACCCGTCCTCGTCGATCGAACCGACGTCGCCCGTGTGCAGCCAGCCGTCGGCGTCCAGCAGTTCGGCGGTCGCCTCGGGCAGTCCCAGGTAGCCCCGGGTGTTGAGCGGGCTGCGGGTCAGGATCTCGCCGTCCGCCGCCACCCGCACCTCGACGCCGGGCTCGGCCCGTCCGACCGTGCCGAGCCGGAAGACCTCCGGGCTGTTGACCGTGAAGGCGCCGGTCGTCTCGGTCATGCCGTAGACGTCGATGACCTTCAGGCCCAGGCCGGCGAAGAAGCGCTGTACCTCGGGCGGCATCGGCGCGGCGGCGGTGGCGCACCAGAGGGCCCGGTCGAGCCCGATCAGGCCGCGGATCACCGACAGCAGTGCGGCGTCCGCCCGCTCGTACGCCTCCCGCACCTCCGGCGAGACCGTGTGGCCGTACTGCTGCCCCTCGATGTAGGCGAGCCCGGCGGCCATCGCGGCGCGGACGTTCTCCTGCTGGTCGGCGGGCTGCGCGGCCAGGAGGGCCTGCAGCCGGGCGGCCATCTTCTCCCAGACGCGGGGCACGCCGAAGAACAGCACCGGGCGCACCTGGCCCAGCGCCTGGGCGAGGGCGGCCAGGTCCGTGCAGAAGTACACGTGGTTGAGCTTGAACAGCGGCAGGTACAGGCTGAGCGCCCGCTCGGCGATGTGGGCGTAGGTGAGATAGGAGATCTGCGTCCCCCGCTCGGGCAGGTCGATCATCCGCTGCGTCGCCGCGATCTCGAAGAGCACGTTCGCGTGCGTGAGCGGGACGCCCTTGGGCATGCCGGTCGTGCCTGAGGTGTACAGCACGCTGAGGACGTCGTCCGGGGTCACCTCCCGCCAGCGCCGCTCGACCGCCTCCGGGTCGGCGGCGTACGCCCGCGCGCCGAGCGCCAGGAAGTCCTCCCAGCTCAGGAAACGCTCGTCGCCCTCGGGGGCGCCCTCCAGCATGATGATCCTGGTCAGTTCGGGCAGTTCCCCGAGCACGGGCTCCCAGCGGGCCAGGTCGCCGGGGCCGCCGAGCACCGCTACCCGGGCCCCGACGTCACGGGCGACGTACGCGACCTGCTCAGGGGCGAAGGTCGCGTAGATGGAGCAGGAGACGGTGCCCGCGTGGACGGCGCCGAGGTCGGCCAGCACGTGCTCGCTGCGGTTGACCAGCATCAGCGCGACCGCCTCCCCCGGCCGCAGGCCGAGCGCGGCGTAGCCGGCGGCGATCTCCAGCACGCGCCGCCGCGCCTCGGCGTACGTCAGCGTGCGCCAGCCACCGGCGCCGTCCGGATCGGAGTAGGCGGGCGCGTCCGGGTTCTCCTCCGCGGCCCATCTGAACTGTTCGCAGAGGGTCCTGCCCGCGATCTCGTGTTCGATCGCGGCCCGCTCCTCGAGAACGCCGGCCATCGTGCCTCCCAACGGGTATGTCGCACGCGTGGCCTGCATCGCACCACAGGGGATCACCGAGGACAAGACTCCGTGGGCGGGGAGCACAAGAATGCGTCATCTCAAACGGACAAACAGGACATAAGTGCATATAAAGTACTGAGATGATGCGTGATCGGGGGGTACGCATGGCATCCGGACGACCTGGGCCGCCTGCCGGGGAGCGACCGTTCTTCGGCCACCCGCGGGGGCTGGCCACGCTGTTCGGCACGGAGATGTGGGAGCGCTTCAGCTACTACGGCATGCGCGCCGTGCTCGTGCTGTTCCTGACGGCGCCCGCCACCCGCGGCGGCATGGGCCTGCCGGAGACGACCGCCGTGGGCGTCTACGGCGTGTACGTCGCCTCGGTGTACCTGCTGGCCGTCGTGGGCGGCTGGCTGGCCGACCGGCTGCTCGGGGCGCGCAGGACCGTCCTGGTCGGCGCGTCGGTGATCATGGGTGGCCACCTGAGCATGGCGATGCCCATGGGTGGCGGATTCGTCTGGCTCGGCCTCGTGCTCATCGCGCTGGGCAGCGGCCTGCTCAAGCCGAACATGGCGGCGCTGGTGGGTGAGTTGTACCGGCACGAGGACGACGCCCGGCGCGACTCCGGCTACACGATCTTCTACATGGGCGTGAACCTGGGCGCGTTCCTCGGCATCATGATCGTGCCCTGGCTGCAGACCAGCGGCCGCTGGCACCTCGCCTTCGGCGCGGCGGCGATCGGCATGCTCTTCGGCCTCGTGCAGTACGTGCGGGGCAGGGCGACCCTCTGCGGCGCCGGCGAGGAGCCCGACCACCGGCTCACGCCCGCCGAGGAACACCGCTTCAAGGTCGTCGCCGGGCTCTGCCTCGCCGTCGCCGCGGGCGGGCTGGCCCTGTGGGCGGTCAGCGGGACGCTCACCGTCGACCGCTTCGCCCTCGTGCTCACGGTCGTGACGGCCGCCGTGCCGATCGCGTACTTCGCCTTCCTGTTCTCGTCCCACGAGGTCACCGCGGAGGAACGCAGGGGGCTGTTCGCCTACGTATGGCTGTTCCTCGCCGCCGCGATCTTCTGGCTCGTCTACGACCAGGCCGGAAGCTCGCTGCTGCTGTTCGCCAAGAAGGACACGAACCTCGACGTGTTCGGCTTCACGATCCCTCCGGGCTGGGTGGGGAACATCAACTCTCTCGCGATCATCGTGCTCGCCCCGCTGTTCGCCGAGATGTTCCTCAAGGCCGGCACCCGGATCAGCACGCCGCTCAAGTTCGCGATCGGCCTGGTGATCGTCGGGCTGAGCTTTGTCGTGATGTCCGTCGCGGCGGGCGTCGCCTCGGACGGGGTGAAGGTCTCGATCATGTGGCTGTTGTCGGTCTACCTCATCCAGACCATCGCCGAGCTGTTCCTCAGCCCGGCCGGGCTGTCGGCCACCAACAAGCTCGCCCCCCGGGCTTTCGAGAACCAGCTCATGGGCGTGTGGTACCTGGCGATGGCGCTCGGCGACTCCGTCGGCGGCCAGACCTACCGGCTGACCACGGTCGTGCCCATGCCCGTGTACTACCTGGTCCTCGCGCTCGCCGCGGTCGCCGCGGGCCTCCTCATGCTGCTGTTCGTCCGCAGGCTCCGCCTCCTCATGGCCGAACACCACCTGCCACCCGTGCCCGCCTCGTCCTGACCGTCGCCGCCCCGGCCCCTCACATCACGATGAGCGCGAGCCACCTGGATCCAGCGCGCGCCTACACCCGCAGTCGGGTGGTGTGGGGGTTGCGGTAGGTGAAGGCCCAGCGGTCGGCTCCGATCTTGCGGCGGGTGTAGCGGGTGGGGTGGCGGTAGCGGTCGCGGTTGTGGAACTGGCACGCCGGTCCCAGCAGCGTGAGGTCGGTCAGCCCGCCGCTGCACCAGTCCTCGGCGTGGTCGATCTGGCACATCGTGGCCGGCAGCGGGCAGCCGTCCACCCAGCAGGTCGCATACCGCGCGAAGACCGCCCGCCGCTGCGCCGGGGTCGCCAGGCGGACCTTGCGGCCCATGTCCAGCACCTGCCCACCGGCGTCCATCACGATCCGCACCAACGTGCTGGTACGGGCCAGCCGGTGCACGCTGGAGACGGGCAGCAGATGCCCGGTCGCCAGGATCAACCCCGGCAACCCCCGCAACCACACCCCCGGCGGCGCACTGCCCCCCACACCCGCCCAGGCACCGCCACCCGTCCACGGCGGAGCAGCAGACTCCGCTCCCGGCGACGTGTTGGCTCCCGCGCCCGGCTCGGCGGGCGCCTGAATGGTGGGCTCGCCGGTGGCGCTGGTCGCGTCGGGGTGAGTCGCACAGGCGTCGGAGCCGAACTCCTCAGCGGTGCAATCGTCAGGGCCGGGAACAGGGTCGTCGCCTGAGCCGGGCTCGGGGCCGGGGTCGGTGCCCCAAGGGTCGGGATCAGGACCAGGGCCGGTGCCGGAGGAGTCGGGACCAGGGCCGTCGCTCGGGTCGGCGTCTGAGGGGTCGCTGGTGGGGTGGTCCGCAGAGGGGTCGGCCGTGGAGTCGGCTGAGGGGGTGGTGCCTGCGGGGTTGTCGGCTCCGGGGTTGTCGGCTGGGGGGTCGTCGGGGAGGGATTCGGCGTTGACCAGTACCAGGAGCTCGGTCGCGATCTTGTTCTCCAGGAACGCGATGACCGCATCGGCGTTCCGCACACTCGGGGTGCGGTCGTCGCCCTCGGCCTTGGGCCTGGCATAGACGTCCAGCAGGTGCTGCATCCGCGCGGCCGCCTCGACCGGGAGGTAGAACTCTCCCTCCAGCCCGCCGTTCCTGCGCCGCCGCACCCTAAAGAACCGGCGGTCGAAGTCGGCCTGCTCATCGCTTTCGTGGCCGTCGGGGTCCAGCACCGCCCGCAGATACCGCCCCGCCTTGGCCACCTCCGCCGCCCCCGCCGAACCCGCCAACTCCAGCAAAATCCCCTCGGCCGTCGTCGCCTGCTCGTCGGTCAACCCCGCCGTGGCGGTGCAGATCGCCTCCACAATTCCCTCCGCGAGGCTGCCCTCGGCGAACCGCTCACGCACCCGCGACAGACGACCCAACTCCATGCCCATCGTCACCAACCGACCGGCCCCGGGGATCGTCATCCCCCCAACAGAGCGCAGCCACAACCTGGTGGAGGCATGCCCGTGGTTCCTCGCCTCCCCAGCCCGGTGAACGCGCCCGACCCGGGCAGCCAGCGCGCTGGTGATGCGGTCGCGGGCCGCCAGCAACTCCTCGGCCTCGGCCAGACACACCTCCGCCGACTCAGGCACCGGCACCAGCGCCACCGCCCGCGCCGCCTCACCAACCGCCGCCACCGCCACCCACGACGACGACCCCACACCACAAGCACCCCAATCACGGCCCGCATCGTTCTGGTCGGCGCCCGTGGCACCGCCAGACGCACCAGCGGGATCACCGCTGCCGGCAGACCCGATGCCGTCAGGAGAAGGACCGTCTGGGGAGACACCACGCGCATTCTCATCGTGGGTGGATGCGGCACCAGACGCGGTATCACCACGAGTCGTGAATGGACGAGCGGGCCCGGGCGATTCCGCCGAGTCGTCGAACCGGCTCGCATGCTTCCGCGCCGCAGGGTCGACAATCGGCACATATTCGCGGGCGAGTGAATCCTCGGTGGACCACAGGGGCGAGCGGGCGGTGAGCTGCTCCCACCAGTCGCCATAACCCGCATCGTTCGAACGAGAGAGGCGCTCAGGATCGGCGTCGAACAGATCCATCAGACCTCCCCGCAGATTCGAAATCCTGTATGAATTCTTCCACATCAGCCAGTCATGAACGCCCCCGCACCGGCAATTGCTGGAGCCACAGGCCAATTCCCAATTGTCGAATATGTGACCCCTGCCGGCTTCTTTCCAATTGGCGGCGAAATGGCCTGCCAGACGGTGGTTACAGGGTCGGCGTGAGCGGCTCCCGGGATGGGCGGCCGGCCGGAGAGCCCCCGAGGAAGACCATGCCGGAGACGACGTGCGAGGTGCCCGGAGAAGTGGCCGGGGAGGAGCCGAGGCGGCGTACCGCATCCTCGAGCACGGCCGGGGGCTGGGTGAACGTCAGCCGCACGTATCGCTCCAGCGTGCCGTCCACGCCGAACCACGGCCCCGGGGACAGCCGTACGCCCCGTGCGGCGGCGGCCTCCGCGACCGCGCTCGCCGACGGCGTGTCGAGCCGCACCCACAGCGACCCGCCGCCGGGCGGCGGGGTGAAGGCCCAGCCCGGCAGTCGCTCGCGCAGGACCCCGGTGAGCGCGGCGAGCGAGGCGCCGAGCGCGCGGCGGCGCTCGGCCCGCGCCTCCTCGATGCGCTCGAACAGGAAGGCCACGACAAGCTGGTCGAAGACGGCGCTCGCGATGTCCACGGCGGCGCGCAGCAGGGCCAGGCGCCGCACCATCGCCGCGGTCGTCCGGATCCAGCCGACCCGCAGGCCGCCCCACCACAGTTTCGACGCCGATCCCACGCTGATCACCCGCCCGTCGGTGTCGAACGCGGCCAGCGGCGTCGCGCGTACGGAGGCGTCCAGGGCCATCTCGGCCCAGACCTCGTCGGCGATGAGCGTCGTGCCGTGACGCCGTGCGGCCCCGACCAGCGCGGCGCGGCCGGCGTCGTCCATGAGGTGACCCGTGGGGTTCTGGAAGTCGGGGATGACGTAGGCGAGGCGGGCCGCCGACTGGCGCATCGCGCCGCTCACCAGGTCGAGGTGCCAGCCGTCCTCCTGGACGCCCACCGGCACCAGGCGGGCCGACCGCAGCCGGGCCGCGTCGATCGCGTGCGGGTACGTCGGCGACTCGACCAGCACCGGGTCCCCCGGCCCCGCGAGCAGGGACATGATCAGATGGACGGCCTGCTGCGCCCCGCCCGTCACGAGGATCTGCTCGGGCCGGGTGGGCAGCCCCCGCTCGCCGTACCGGCGGGCGATCGCCTCCCGCAGCGGCGCGAGCCCGAGCGGGTGGTAGCCCGAGCCCAGCGCGTACCGGTGGTAGGCCCGGCCCGCCTCCTCCACGGCCTCGCCGAGGAGGGAGATCGCGGGCGGGGCGGCGGCGTGCAGCGGCAGCAGCCCGTCCTCGTCTGAGGCGAGCCACGGGTTGTCCACGCCCAGTGCGCCGGGGTCCGGCAGGGCGGTGCGGCTCCCCGACCCCTGCCTGCTCTCCAGGTAGCCCTGCTCGCGCAGCCGGTCGTACGCCGTGGTCACGGTGGTGCGGCTGACGCCGAGCGACTCGGCCAGGTGCCGTTCCGGCGGCACGCGCACCCCCACGGCGAGTCTCCCGTCGAGGATCAGACCGCGTACGGCGTCCGCGAGCGCCCGGTAGTACGGGCGGGAGCTCGGCGGGACCCGGACGAGCCGGGCGAGCTGGGGAGCGCTGACATACCGGTCCATGCGGACCAATTTCGCTGATTGGCCCTTTTATGACAAGCCATTGGCCTGCACCATTGAGCCCACTATGATCGAACTCTCCCTTTCGCGCCCCAGCTCGCTCCCGTTCCGGCTCGTCCGTCTCTACGTCGGCCTGGCGCTCTACGGCGGCGGGATCGCCCTGCTCGTCGAGTCCGGCCTCGGCCTCGACCCCTGGGAGGTCTTCCACCAGGGCCTCTCGGTGCGTACCGGCTGGTCGATCGGCATGTGCATCAACCTGGTGGGCGCGCTGGTGCTGCTGCTGTGGATCCCGCTGCGGCAGCGACCCGGCCTCGGCACGATCAGCAACGTCCTGGTGGTGGGCACGAGCGCCGACGCCGTGATGTGGCTGGTGCCCACGCCCGCCGTGTGGCCGGTCCAGTGGATCTTCCTGCTGAGTGGGATCGTGGCCATCGCCGCCGCCTCCGGGCTCTACATCCACGCGGGCTTCGGCCCGGGCCCGCGCGACGGCCTGATGACCGGCCTGCACCGGATGGGCCTGTCGATCCGGCTCGCCCGCACGATCGTCGAGCTCACCGTGCTCGCCGCCGGATGGCTGCTCGGCGGCACCGCCGGGATCGGCACCATCGTGTTCGCCCTGACGATCGGCCCGCTGACGCAGGTCTTCATGAAGCTGTGGGCCCCGGCCGGGGTCACCACCCGGTCATCGGGTACGCAGCCGTCATGACGCGCCGCGCGGGGAGGTGAGCGAATGCGGATCGAGGACTACGCCCTCGTCGGGGACACCCAGTCGGCCGCCCTCGTCGGCCGGAACGGCTCGGTCGACTGGCTGTGCCTGCCGCGTTTCGACTCCCCCTCGTGCTTCGCGCGCCTGCTCGGCGACGAGTCCAACGGCTTCTGGCGCCTGGCCGCCGCGGGACGGGACACGGCCGCCAGGCGGGCGTACGTCGGGGACTCCCTGGTGCTCGCGACCGACTGGGAGACCTCCACCGGGACGGCCAGGGTCCTCGACTTCATGCCGGTCCGGTCGGGCAACCCGGACCTGGTACGGATCGTGGAGGGCCTGTCGGGCACGGTCGAGATGACGACCGAGATCCGCATCCGCTTCGACTACGGCCGCATCGTGCCCTGGGTCCGCCGTACGGGCGGCCACCTCCACGCCGTCGGCGGCCCCGACTCGGTCTGGATCCACTCTCCCGTCCACCTCCAGGGCGGCTACTACCGGCACCAGGCCGCCTTCGCCGTCTCCGCCGGGGAGCGGGTGCCCTTCGTGTTCACCTGGCACCCCTCCCACCAGCCGCGGCCGAAGGCCATCGACCCTCTCGCCGAACTCGGCCTGACCATCCGGCTGTGGCAGGACTGGGCCGCGCGCTGCGGCTATCGCGGCCCGTGGCGTGACGCCGTGGTCCGCTCGCTGATCACGCTCAAGGCCCTGACGTACAGCCCGACCGGCGGCATCGTCGCCGCGCCGACCACCTCCCTGCCCGAGCACCTCGGCGGAGTACGCAACTGGGACTACCGCTACTGCTGGCTGCGCGACGCCGCCATGACGCTCGACGCGCTCCTGCGGGCCGGATACGTCGAGGAGGCCGACGCCTGGCGGGTGTGGTTGCTGCGGGCCATCGCCGGCCGCCCCGAGGACCACCAGATCATGTACGGCGTGGCCGGTGAACGCCGGCTGCCGGAGACGACGCTCGACTGGCTGCCCGGCTACGAGGGGTCCCGGCCCGTCCGCATCGGCAACGGCGCCGCCGGCCAGTTCCAGCTCGACGTCTACGGCCAGGTGGTCAACGCGCTCTACCGGGCCCGCAAGCAGGGCATGGCGCCCGACGACTACACCTGGGCGCTGCTGGTGAAGGGGGCCGAGTTCCTCGAAGGCAACTGGGACCGGCCGGACGAGGGGCTGTGGGAGGTGCGCGGGCCGCGCCGCCACTTCGTCCACTCGAAGGTCATGGCCTGGCTCGCCATGAGCCGCATGACCCGAGGGGCGGCCGAACTGGGGCGTACGGGGCCGTTCGAGCGGTGGGGCGCCCTGCGTGACCGCATCCACGCGGAGGTCTGTGAGAAGGGTTACGACCCGGTCCGCAACACCTTCACCCAGTCCTACGGCTCACAGGAACTCGACGCCGCCCTCCTGCAGATCCCCATCGTCGGCTTCCTGCCCCCCGACGACCCCCGCGTCACCGGCACCATCGACGCCGTCGAACGCGAACTCATGACCGACGGCTTCGTCCTGCGCTACCCCACCGCAGAACACAACCCAGCCGAACACAACCCCGTCGACGGCCTCCCCGGCGGCGAAGGCGCCTTCCTCGCCTGCAGCTTCTGGCTCGCCGAAGCCCGCGCCCTCACCGGCCGCCACCACGAGGCCGGCCAACTCTTCCAGCACCTCGTCAACCTCACCAACGACGTCGGCCTCCTCGCCGAGGAATACGACCCCCGCACCCACCGCCAACTCGGCAACTTCCCCCAAGCCTTCAGCCACATCCACCTGATCCACACCGCCCAGGCGCTGAGCGGCGCGGCCGCGCGCCCGTGACCGTACGGAGAACTCTCAGGCGGAGAACGAGATCCATGCGTCCGGCGGCAGGTCGGGCCGCCCGGGCACAGGTCTGTGCTCCTCGGTCCACGCGTCTGGCGCGATCTCCTCGGCGACGCGGCGCCAGAAGCGCACGGCGGCCGTGTTGGCGTCCTGGAAGGCCACCTCCCAGGAGCCGGGATGCCTGGCCGTCACCTGCCGCACCGCGCGAAGCCCGATCCCGGACCTGCGTGCCGCGCGTACGACGAAGAAGGCGCTGAGGACGCGTGTCCGTGCGGTGAGGCCGCGGACGAGAGCGAGACCGGCGGGGCGTTCGCCGGTTGTCAGCAGGTACGCCGCCCAGTCCGGGTCATGGAACGCCGCCTGGAGTCGCTCCGCGCGGAACGTCCCATCGGGCTTGGGCAGCACTCCGCCGAATTCCGACAGGTCGTGCCGGAACATCAGCCACAGACGCTCCAGCACCGGATGGTCGGCGGCATCGGCGAGACGGACGGTCAGATCGGGCATGACGGGTCCTTCACGATAGGAGGGGAAACAGGTGCCAGAAAAGGCGCCGGAAACGCCGAGAGCCTCCCGCCGGAATGTCCGGCCGGGAGGCTCTCAGTGGTGCACAGATCATATCGAATTCCCCCTATACCGGAGTGATAGGGGGAAAGTGGCCTGTCCCCGCCGGGCCTCGCCGCGCGTACGTTGACGGCAGCCCCACCCGAGGCGTGCCTCGCGGTGGCAACCCCCGATCGAGGAGATCTCGATGCGCCTGTCACGGTTCCTCCGCGCCCTCCCGGCCCTGGTCCTGGGCCTCGTCCTGCTGTCGCCCCTGCCGTCCGCCCACGCCGGGGTGAGCGGGGTGAGCGGGGTGAGCACAGTGAGCGCGGTGCGCGTGCTCCGCTACGACGCGAGCCGGGCCGCCGAGTTCCGCACAGTGGTCGACCAGGCAGCCCAGGTGTGGAACGCGAGCGTCACCAACGTCCGGCTCGTGGCCGGCACACCGGCCGACTTCACCGTGCTCGCCGACAACGGCTGGCCGCGCACGAGCCGCACCAGCCTCGGCCGGGGCACCATCTGGATGGGCAGGGAGGCGACGAGCGAGGGCTACTACCCGCTGCGCATCGCCACCCATGAGATCGGCCACATCCTCGGCCTGCCCGACCGGCGCACCGGCCTGTGCTCCGACCTGATGTCCGGTTCCAGCGCCCCGGTGAGCTGCACCAACGCCAACCCCAGCGCGGCGGAGCGCAGCGCGGTCAACGCCAACTTCGCCGGATCGGCCCTGCTCGGCGGATCCGGCGCTCTCTTCGTCGACCGGCCGGACGCCGCGAGCCTCGCTCCGGCGGCGTAGGAGCGGCGTAGGTACCGCCTCCCGGGTAGCGTGGCGGGCATGCGGATCGAGGACTACGCCCTCGTGGGCGACATGCAGTCGGCCGCCCTCGTCGGCCGGAACGGCTCGGTCGACTGGCTGTGCCTGCCGCGTTTCGACTCCCCCTCGTGCTTCGCCCGGCTGCTCGGCGACGAGTCCAACGGCTTCTGGCGCCTGGCCCCGACGGGCCACGAGGAGGCGACCCGCCGGGCGTACGCCGGGGACACGCTCGTCCTGGAGACGGTCTGGGAGACGTCCACCGGCGCGGTCAAGGTGATCGACTTCATGCCGCCCCGCTCGGCCAACCCCGATCTCGTACGGATCGTGGAGGGCCTGTCGGGCACGGTCGAGATGAGCACCGAGATCCGCATCCGCTTCGACTACGGCCGCATCGTGCCCTGGGTCCGCCGTACGGGCGGCCACCTGCACGCCGTCGGCGGGCCCGATTCGGTCTGGATCCACTCTCCCGTCCATCTCCAGGGCGGTGACTACCGGCACGAGGCGACCTTCAGCGTGTCCGCCGGGGAGCGGGTGCCGTTCATGTTCACCTGGCACCCCTCCCACCACCCGGAGCCCGAACGGATCGATCCCCTGGAGCAGCTCCGCGAGACCGTGGCCATGTGGGAGGCCTGGTCGTCCCGGTGCGGATACCGGGGCCCGTGGCGTGACGCCGTGGTCCGCTCGCTGATCACGCTCAAGGCCCTCACCTACAGCCCGACCGGCGGCATCGTCGCCGCGCCGACCACCTCGCTGCCGGAGCACCTCGGCGGGGTGCGCAACTGGGACTACCGCTACTGCTGGCTGCGCGACGCGGCGATGACGCTCGACGCGCTGACCGGATCGGGGTACGTCGAGGAGGCCGACGCCTGGCGCTCCTGGCTGCTGCGCGCCATCGCCGGCCGCCCGGAGGACATCCAGGTCCTGTACGGCGTGGCGGGCGAGCGCCGGCTGCCGGAGACGACGCTCGACTGGCTGTCCGGGTACGAGGGGTCCCGTCCGGTGCGGATCGGCAACGGCGCGGCCACGCAACTCCAGCTCGACATCTACGGGGAGGTCGTGAGCGCCCTGTACGAGGCGCGCAAGCAGGGCATGCCGCCCGACGACCACGCCTGGGCGATGATCACCGCGGTGATGAGGTTCTTCGAGCACAACTGGGACCGGCCGGACGAGGGGCTGTGGGAGGTGCGCGGGCCGCGCCGCCACTTCGTCCACTCGAAGGTCATGGCCTGGGTCGCGGCCGACCGCATGGTCCGGGTGATCGAGGAGCTGGGCCGGAAGGGCGACGTGGAGAGGTGGCGGGGGCTGCGTGACCGCATTCACATGGAGGTCTGTGAGAAGGGTTATGACCCGGTCCGCAACACCTTCACCCAGTCCTACGGCTCACAGGAACTCGACGCCGCCCTCCTGCAGATCCCCATCGTCGGCTTCCTGCCCCCCGACGACCCCCGCGTCACCGGCACCATCGACGCCGTCGAACGCGAACTCATGACCGACGGCTTCGTCCTGCGCTACCCCACCGCAGAACACAACCCAGCCGAACACAACCCCGTCGACGGCCTCCCCGGCGGCGAAGGCGCCTTCCTCGCCTGCAGCTTCTGGCTCGCCGAAGCCCGCGCCCTCACCGGCCGCCACCACGAGGCCGGCCAACTCTTCCAGCACCTCGTCAACCTCACCAACGACGTCGGCCTCCTCGCCGAGGAATACGACCCCCGCACCCACCGCCAACTCGGCAACTTCCCCCAAGCCTTCAGCCACATCCACCTGATCCGTACGGCGCTGGCTCTGCGGGGCTAGCCGTCAGGGCGTCCCGGACAGCGGGCCGTCGGCGTGCGGGACCCGCTCGGCGGGGATGACGCCCAGGCGTCCCGCCTGGTAGTCCTCCATCGCCTGGATGATCTCGGCGCGGGTGTTCATCACGAACGGGCCGTAGTGCGCGACCGGCTCGCGGATCGGCCGTCCGCCGAGGAGCAGCACCTCCAGAGCGGGCTCGGCCTGCGGCTGGGCGGTGTCCGCGGCGAGGGTCAGCGACCCGCCCGGACCGAAGAGGGCGAGCTGCCCCTTGCGGACCGGCCGCCGCTCGGCGCCCACGGAGCCCTGACCGGCCAGCACGTAGGCGAGGGCGTTGAAGTCCGGGTTCCACGGCAGGTCGAGCCGGGCGCCCGGGCTGACGGTCGCGTGCACCATCGTGATCGGGGTGAACGTGACGCCGGGGCCGGCGTGCCCGTCCAGGTCTCCGGCGATGACCCGGAGCAGCGCGCCGCCGTCGGCGGAGGCGAGCAGGGCCGCCTCCCGCCCCCGGATGTCCTGGTAGCGGGGCAGGTGGAACTTGTGCGCGCGGGGGAGGTTGACCCACAGCTGGATGCCGTGGAAGAGCCCGCCCGAGACCACCAGGTGCTCCGGGGGCTTCTCGATGTGCAGCAGGCCGGACCCGGCGGTCATCCACTGGGTGTCGCCGTTGGTGATGGTGCCGCCGCCTCCGTTGGAGTCCTGGTGCTCGAAGACGCCGTCGATGATGTAGGTGACCGTCTCGAAGCCGCGGTGCGGGTGCCACGGCGTGCCCTTCGGCTCACCGGGGGCGTACTCGACCTCGCCCATCTGGTCCATGTGGATGAACGGGTCCAGCAGCGACTGCGGCACCCCGGCGAACGCGCGCCGTACGGGGAAGCCCTCGCCCTCGAAGCCGCTGGGCGCGGTCGTCACGGACCGTACGGGGCGGGGTCCGGCGACGGCCGGATCGGGCGCGGCGACGCGGGGCAGGGTCAGGGTGTCTGCGGTGACGGCGGGCATGGCCACCTCTCCTGGTTGAAAGTTCAACTTCTGACGCGTTGAACCATGCCCGGCCGCGGGACATTCCCGGCGCCAACGTTCTCGGCCGAGCTCAGGACCGGCCGGCGATCCGGGCGAGGAGCCGGGCGAACTCCGGCGGCGGCGCGACGACGAGCCGGGTCTGCCCGTCGTGACTGATCAGGTCGGCCTGGATGCGGGTCAGCTTGCCGCGGCGCCACCAGTACACGTGCGGGCTGAGCCCGTCGGCGTGGCCGGCGTGCTCCCGGTGGGCGAACAGGCGCAGCCGCTCGATCGCCCGCACCACGCCGATGCCGGCCACCGGATGCACGGCGATCAACCCCCGGTGCGGCAGCACGGCGAGCATGCCGTCCTCGGGCACGTGGGTGTGGGCGGGCAGGCGGCGCAGGTGGGCGGCCGCGCTGGGCGCGGTCAGCAGCGTGACCTCGGTGCCGCCCAGGTCCAGCCGGGACACCGTGGGCCGCTCGTCGGCCAGGGCGTTGCCCACCGCGACGTCGAGCGCCTCACCCGGGGGGATGGGCCAGCAGAACGCCTCCTCCGGGCGGACCGGGCGGGCGCCGATCGTCAGCACCTCGATCAGGTCGGCGCTGAGGTGGCGGCCGATGATCCGGGAGGGGTCGGGGAAGGCCGGGTCGTCGGCGGCGTGGACCCGCGTGCGCAGCAGCGGCTTGATCGGCTTGAGGTTGCACGCGTCGAAGGGCTCCCCCGACACCGCGTGGGCCAGGTGCTCGGAGACCAGCATGGGCCAGTCCTCGCGGGTGCGCCGGGCGGCCTCACGGCGCAGGCCGACGAGGTTCACCACCCGTTCGCGCTCGGGGGAGGACAGCGTCAGCGACGTGCCGTCTGCGGCGAACCCGCAGGTGTAGCCCATGGTCTCGGCGACCAGCCCCAGCAGCGAGTCGAGATCGACGTCCTCGACGGCTCTCGGGGCGGGATGGTCCGGTCGCGTCCGGCTGAGCAGTCGCCGCAAGAGTCCCAACGCACCATCCCTTCACCACGGCCCGGGCGCCTCCGGGCGCGTATCAGGTTGCCGCGTCGGAGTCGCGGATTGCGCCCGCGACGGAACACGATTCGGTCACAATAGCCACATTCGTCTCCAACCACATACTCAGCTGTGGTGATCCGTGTCCGACGGGCAGCCCGGCGAGGACCGGCACACCCAGCGGCGCCAGGCGTTCGGCCAGCACCGGCAGCGGGTCGCCGCAGTCCACCCATGATCCGAGCACGATCCCCGCCGCGCCGTCCAGGCAGCCCGCCTGGAGCAACTGCGTCACCATCCGGTCGATCCGGTACGGCTCCTCGGTCACGTCCTCCAGCAGGACGATCCGGCCCTCCCCCCGCATCGCGTACGGCGTGCCGCACAGGGCGGCGAGCAGGGCGAGGTTGCCCCCGGTGAGCCGTCCCTCGGCCCGTCCCGGCACGACGACACGGTCGCCCGTGATCGGGGCGGGCGTGCCGCCCTCGAACAGCGCCTGCCGCAGGTGGGCGAACGTGACCGGTTCGGGCCCCCCGGGGTCGCTGATCGTCGCGCAGGCCGGCATCGGCCCGAAGAGCGTCGCCAGGCCGAGCCTGTCGGCGAAGGCCCGGTGCAGCGCGGTGATGTCGCTCGACCCCAGCAGGATCTTCGGCCCGGCCGCCGCCATGGCGTCCCAGTCGAGCAGCCCGAGCAGCCGGGTCGTGCCGTAGCCGCCCCGCGCGCAGATGACGGCCGCCACCTCGGGGTCGCACCAGGCCTCCTGGAGATCGGCCGCGCGCGCGGCGTCGGGCCCCGCCAGGTAGCCCTCCCGGGCCCGCACCGACGCTCCGTGCACGACCCGCAGGCCGAGCTCCTCCAGGACCGCCCCGCCGCGCTCCAGCCGTACGGGATCCACCGGCCCGGCGGGCGCGACCAGCGCGACGGTGTCCCCCGGCCGCAGCCGCCGGGGCGCCTCCGGTACCGTTACCGAGGCGACACCCCCCGCCCCGCCGCGGATGCGCTCGCTCACCCTTCAAAGGGTGTCAGACTAAGCGGTATCTATGCGACCTCCGACGCACATCCTCGTGGTCAACGGCGTCAAGGTCCGTCGCCCGGTGTTCGTGATCGCGGCCCCGCACTCCGGCGCGGACCTGCTGGGCCGTGCGCTCAAGCGCTCCCCCGGCTTCCACGTGACCATGGGCAGGGGCCCGGTGACCCGGGTCGTCTACGCCTTCGCCCGGAGGCCCTCGATCGCCCGAAGCGGCGGGGCGCCCCGGGTGCTGCGCGACGTGCTGGCGGAGGCCTGGCAGGTCGTCCCGGCCTCCTGTGCGGAGTGCACGACCGCCTGCCGGGAGGCCGGCGGCATCATCGGCGCCGGGCCCTGCGTCGGGCCGGGCGCGCTGTCGCGGTTCGGCGACGCCAGTCCCGACCTGATCTACAGCACGCCGGTGCTGCTGCGGGCGTTTCCGGACGCCCGGTTCATCCAGGTCATCCGCGACGGCCGCGACGTCGTCGCCGACATGCTGGCCGATCCCGCCTGCATGGCCTGGGTCAAGCCGCACATGCTGAGCGAGGACGCCGAGTTTCCCAACCCGTTCCTCGGCGTGCGCTCGGCCGAGCACCGGCAGCGCTGGGCCGAGATGCCGGCCGCGGGCAAGTGCGCCCTGCGCTGGCGCGGCGCCGTACGGCTGAGCGCGGCCCTGCGCCGCGAACTGCCCGCCGAGCACCTGCTCACGCTCAGGTACGAGGACCTGGTGGCCGCGCCCGGCGAGGCGATCGACGCGGTGTCGTCCTTCCTGGAGACCAAGGTCTCGATGATCGCGCTGTACGGCGCGACGATCCCCCGGCCGGGCGGCTGGCGCAGCCGCCTGTCCGGCGAGGACGCCGAGCTGGTGGAGAAGGTGGCCAGGGAGGAACTGGCCCGTCTCGGATACCGCTAGCGTCCCGAGCCGCCTGAGGACCCCGAGCCGGTGAACCCCGAGCCGTTGGACCCCGAGCCGGTGAACTGGGTGCGGTACAGCTCGGCGTACGCGCCGCCCCGCTTCAGCAGTTCCTCGTGCCGGCCGTGCTCCACCACCCGGCCGTCCTCGATGACCAGGATCGCGTCGGCCTCGCGGATGGTCGAAAGCCGGTGGGCGATCACCAGCGAGGTCCGTCCCCGCAGGGCCGTCTTCAGCGCCTGCTGCACCGCCGCCTCGGACTCGGAGTCGAGGTGCGCGGTGGCCTCGTCGAGCACGACGACCCGGGGCGCCTTGAGCAGCAGGCGGGCCAGGGCGATGCGCTGCTTCTCCCCGCCGGACAGCCGGTATCCGCGGTCGCCGACGACCGTCTCCAGCTCCTCGGGCAGGTTCTTGACCAGGTCGGCGATCTGGGCCGCGCGCAGCGCCTCCCAGACCTCCTCGTCGGTGGCGTCGGGACGGGCGTAGCGGAGGTTGCTGCCGATCGTGTCGTGGAACAGGTGGGCGTCCTGCATGACCACCCCGACCGTGTCCCTGATGCCGTCGAGGGTGGCGTCGCGGACGTCGAGCCCGTTGATCCGCACGGCTCCCTCGTCCACGTCGTACAGCCGGGAGACCAGCGAGGTGATGGTGGTCTTGCCCGCGCCCGAGTGGCCGACGAGCGCCACCAGCTCGCCCTCGCGGGCGGTGAACGACACGCCCTTCAGCACCTCCTGGGAGGGACCGGTGTCCGGGCGGGCCACCGACTCCAGCGACGCCAGCGAGACGTCGGAGGCGGCCGGGTAGCGGAAGCGCACGTCGTCGAACTCGATCGTCACCGGTCCCCCGGGGATCGGCCGCGCGCTGGGCTTCTCGGCGACCATCGGCTTGAGGTCCAGGACCTCGAAGACCCGGTCGAAGCTCACCAGCGCGGTCATCACGTCGACGTGCACGTTCGACAGGCTGGTCAGCGGGCCGTACAGGCGCATGAGCAGGGACGACTGGGCGACCAGGGTGCCGAGCGCGAACGCCCCGGAGATCGCGAGGCTGCCGCCGAGGCCGTAGACGAGCGCGGTGGCGAGCGCGGCGACCAGTCCCAGCGCGATGCGGAACACCGCGCCGTACATCGCGACGATCACGCCGACGTCGCGGACCCGGCCCGCCCGCTCGGCGAAGTACGCCGCCTCGTCGTCCGGCCTGCCGTACAGCTTGGCGACCATCGCCCCGGCCACGTTGAAGCGCTCGGTCATCACCGAGCTCATCTCGGCGTCGAGCTGCATCTGCTCGCGGGTCAGCGCCGACATCCGGCGGCCGACCCACTTGGCGGGGAAGATGAAGATCGGTAACAGGACCAGCGCGACCAGCGTGACCTGCCACGACAGCACGATCATGGTGCCGAGCACCAGCACCAGGCTGATCACGTTGGAGACCACCGACGACAACGTGCTGGTCAGCGCCCGCTGCGCCCCGATGACGTCGGTGTTCAGCCGGGAGACCAGCGCGCCGGTCTGGGCCCGCATGAAGAACGCCACGGGCATGCGCTGGACGTGGTCGTAGACCTCCGTGCGCAGGTTGTAGATCAGGCCCTCGCCGATGCGGGCGGAGAACCAGCGTTGCGCCAGGCCGAGCCCGGCGTCCACGACGGCCAGCGCGGCGATCGTGACGGCGAGCCAAAGCACCACCTCGACCCGCTTCGGGATGATGCCGTCGTCGATGATCGCCTTCATCAGGAGCGGGTTGGCGACCACGATGACCGCGTCGACCACCACCAGCGCGAGGAATCCGGCGATCTGCGCCCGGAAGGGCCGCGCGTACCCGGCGATACGCCGGACGGTCCCCGGCGCGATGCGCTCCTTCGTCACGGAGCTGTCACGCCGCAGGGACCGCATCACCTGGAAGCCGTAGCCCCCGTTCATCATCGACATATGCCGTACATCCTCCCAGGCCGTGCAGCGATGGGAGGACTCCCCCCGATTCCCCCGTCAGCTCGAAGCGAACAGCGCCTGTCAGTTCGAAGCGAACACTGCCCGTCAGTTCGAAGCGAACAGTGCGCGGATGCGCGCCACCTGTTCGGCCCGCTCGGCGGCGGCCTGCTCCTCCAGGGTGCGCCCCGGCGCGGCCCTCAGCAGGCGCTTGGTGGCGGTCGCGGCGGCGTGGTCGGTGGCCAGCAGCGCGGCGGCCAGGTCACGGGTGGTCTGGCCGAGCTCGCCCGCCGGCACCGCGATCTCGGCCAGGCCGAGCCGTACGGCCTCCTCGGCCCCGACGACACGGGCGGTCAGGCACATCTCGATGGCGCGGGGAACCCCGACGATGTCAGCCAGGGGCTTGGTCCCGGTCAGGTCGGGAACCAGCCCCAGCGCGGGTTCCTTCATGCAGAACTTCACGTCGTCCGCGACGACCCGCAGGTCACACGCGAGCGCGAGCTGAAAACCCGCCCCGATGGCGTGACCCTGCACGGCCGCGATCGACACGATCTCCGGCCTGCGCAGCCACAGGAAACCCCTCTGTGCCTCCGCGATCAGCCGTTCCAGCTCGGTCTCGCCGAGCGCCGCGACGCTCGCGAAAGATTCCTGCCCGGGTACCCCCTCGGGCGTGAACATGCGCAGGTCGATTCCGGCTGAGAAGGACGGCCCCTCGCCTCTGACCACGACCACTCTCACCCGCTCCGGAAGGGTGTCCCCTATCCGGGCCAGAGCCGACCAGGTCGCGAACGTCTGTGCGTTGCGCTTGTCCGGCCGGTCCAGGGTGACGGTCGCGATCTCGCCGTCCACCTCGCAGCGCAGTCCGATCTCGGCCGGCGCGGCCGCCGAGACCGTCGACACATCGGAGCCGCCGCCCGTCTCGCGGGCGTGCTCCGGATCCCCCCCCACTGCCGCTTCCGCCATGCCTGCTCCTGCCTTCGGTGAGGAGCCACGTCGCCTCGCACGGCCGGTCCGGTGCGGCGCACCGCCCGTGCCGGGCGTCCGCGCTCCTGTTCGACCCGCGGTCGTGCCCGAGCCTACCGAACGACGTTCTGGTTAGCTGGACCCGACCACTCACTCTCACAGGAACGAGCGGCTGCGGTCGCGCGTCTTGAGGTGGATCTAGCGCTTGGACTTGCCCCGGGTCGCGCCGCCGCGCCCGCGCAGAGTCACTCCGGACTCGCTCAGGATGCGGTGGATGAACCCGTACGACCGGCCAGTGGAAGCGGCCAGAGCGCGGATGCTCTCACCCGCGGAATAGCGCTTCTTGAGATCGCTGGCCAGCTTTTCCCGGTCGGCCCCGGTCACCCGGGTGCCCTTCTTCAGAGTCTCGGCCACGAGTACCTCCTGTAGTGCCAGACTTCCGCAGCGTTACTTCAGCCCATGATCAGTCATTTCGACGGGATCGGCTACCTACTCCGCGGGAAAAGATCCCTACCCGCTCAAATTAAGATCAGGCAAGCGCCACAAGATCGGAAAATTCGTCGCTCCATGCGTCTTCTACTCCGTCTGGCAACAGAATCACCCTATCCGGCTTCAGCGCCTCCACGGCGCCCTCGTCATGGGTGACCAGCACAATCGCGCCCGTGTAGGAGCCGAGGGCGGTGAGCACCTGATCGCGGGAGGCCGGATCGAGGTTGTTGGTGGGCTCGTCCAGCAGCAGCACGTTGGCGCTCGACAGCACCAGCGTGGCGAGCGCCAGACGGGTCTTCTCACCGCCGGACAGGACCCCCGCCGGCTTGTCCACGTCGTCTCCGGTGAACAGGAACGAGCCGAGCACCTTGCGCAGGTCGACGTCGGCGAGGTCGGGGCCCGCGGAGCGCATGTTCTCCAGCACCGTGCGCCCGGCGTCGAGGGTCTCGTGCTCCTGCGCGTAGTAGCCGAGCTTGAGCCCGTGGCCGGGCAGGACCTCGCCGGTGTCGGGCTTCTCGATGCCGCCGAGCAGGCGCAGCAGGGTCGTCTTGCCCGCGCCGTTCAGGCCCAGGATGACGATCCGGGAGCCCCGGTCGACGGCGGCGTCGACGTCGGTGAACACCTCCAGCGAGCCGTACGACTTGGACAGGCCGCGGGCCGTCAGCGGCGTCTTGCCGCAGGGCGCCGGCTGGGGGAAGCGCAGCTTGGCGACGCGGTCCGACCGGCGCTCGCCCTCCACGCCCGAGAGCAGCCGCCGGGCGCGGCGCTCCATGTCCTGGGCCGCCTTGGCCTTGGTGGCCTTCGCCCGCATCCGGTCGGCCTGGGACAGCAGGGCGGACGCCTGCCGCTCGGCGTTGGCGCGCTCCCGCTTGCGCCGCTTCTCGTCGGTCTCCCGCTGGGTCAGGTAGGCCTTCCAGCCGACGTTGTAGGTGTCGATGACGCAGCGGTTCGCGTCCAGGTGGAGCACCCGGTTTACCGTCGCTTCAAGAAGGTTGACATCGTGGCTGATGATCACCAAGCCGCCCTGGTGGGAACGCAAAAAATCGCGAAGCCAGCCGATCGAGTCCGCGTCGAGGTGGTTTGTGGGCTCGTCGAGCAGGAGAGTCTCCGCCCCGCTGAACAGGATTCGAGCCAGTTCGACCCGCCTGCGCTGCCCTCCGGAGAGGGTCTGCAGCGGCTGGCCGAGAACCCGGTCGGGCAGCCCGAGGCTGGAGGCGATCGAGGCGGCCTCCGACTCCGCGGCGTAACCGCCGAGGACGTGCAGGCGGTCCTCCAGCCGGCCGTACGCGCGCACCGCCCGGTCGCGCACGCGCGGGTCGTCGGCGGCCATCCCGGCCTCGGCCTCGCGCAGTTCGCGCAGCACCTCGTCGAGCCCCCGGGCCGACAGGATCCGGTCGCGCGCCAGCACGCTCAGGTCTCCCGTACGGGGGTCCTGCGGCAGGTAGCCGACGCTGCCGGAGATCGTGACCGAGCCCGTGGCGGGCAGGCCCTCGCCCGCGAGGACCTTGGTGAGGGTGGTCTTGCCGGCGCCGTTGCGCCCGACCAGCCCGATCTTGTCGCCCGGGTTCACCCGGAACGAGGCGCCCTCGATGAGCAGGCGGGAACCCGCGCGAAGTTCGACGTCGGTGGCGATGATCATGATAGAGGGGACACTCCCGTGGATGATGCGGACAGGACCGGTGCCGGGAGCGATCAGTCGGGAGCGCTCATGGGCTCAAGTGTAGTGCCGCCGTCGCCGCCGCCGGCTGCGGCGAGCGCCCGGTCAGGGGTCGAGCAGCCGGATCCGTACGGCGCGGAACAGGTCCGGGGCGCCCTCCAGGACCGCCGGCCGGGGATCGGGAACGGTGAGGAACGGCCCGGCCTCCAGAGCGAACAGCGGCGCGAGACGCCGGTCCTCCCGGATCTCGTCGATCGCCCGCCGGTCCCCGCCGAGCACCAGCGCCTCCAGGTCGGCCAGCCGCGGCGTCAGCAGCCGGAAGGCCACGTCGGCGGCGGCCCGCAGCGCCTCGGCCGACTGCTTGTCCCTGCGCCGGGCGAAGCGCTGCTGGGACCATCCCCCCGCCGCGTTGCGCCCGTGGACCTGACGCGACCCGGCCTTGGCCGCGACCAGGCGGGTGCCGGTGAAGACGCCGGCGGCGTGCCCGCCGAGGCGGGCCAGCAGCACGCCGACGGTCCGCTCGCGGCAGGCGTGGGCCACCAGCGCCGCCGCCGGGGCCGGGAGCCCGGGAGGCGCCAGGCCCGGCGGCGCGACGGACGGCGCGGCGGACGATTGGGCGGACAGCGTGGCGGACGGCGGGCGCAGCGGCGGGAACGGCACATGACACTCGGCGACCGCGCCATCGGTCGCGTCGAGACGCACGACGTCCGGCAGGGTGACCGCCTCGATCGGGCCGTGCCGTGCGGCGAAGCGCGCGATCCAGCCCGCCAGCCGCTCGGGGGCCACCGAGACCCATCTGCCGCCTCCGGCGGCGGGCCGTCCTGTCATGGCTGATCAGACTACCGGTGTGGTCGTTTGCCGGATTCCCTCCAACTGATGGGGAAATGTAGGTGAATTTCCCACTGTAAGCGTCAACGACCCCCGGGAGTCGTCCCACAATTCACCCCGTGACGCTCCCCTCCTCCCCGGCGTCGCCGGTCGCCGCGTCCGTCCCGGGCGCCCCGTCGGCGTACCACCCGGACGACCCGCAGGGACACCACCCGGCGGGCCTCGTGCGGCGGTACACCCCCGCCGCCTCCGCAACCGGGCCCCTGCCCTCGCCCTTCGCCCCGGGGACTCCCCACGGAACCCACCACGGCGCTCCGCTCCGCCCGGCCGTCCCGCTGTTCCTGCCGGTGGTCGACCTCGACACCGGTGGCGCGATCGCCGTGCAGGTGGTCCCCGAGGACCCCGGCGGCGTCGCGGGCGGCGTGGGGGGTGTGGCGGACACGGTGAACGGCGTGCTGGCCGCGGCCCGCGAGGAGACCGCGCTGCCGCTGGTGCTGCCGATCTCCGCCACCGTCGTCGCGGCCGGTTCGGCCGGCACGGCGCCGCTGCACGAGGCGCTGCGGATGTGCAACCGCCGTCCACGCGAGGTCATCCTGATGATCGAGGGCGACCTCGCGGCAGTGGGGCGGACCGCCCTGCTGTCCGGGATCGACGGCCTGCGCGCGGTGGGTTACCTCGTCGCCTTCGGTGAGCTCGGCACGGCCCCGCTGCCGCTCGACCTGCTCGCCGACGCCGCGCCGTACGTGATCGCGCTCTCCGGCGATCTGGTGGCGCGGGGAGCGCGCGACCCCCGGCGCGGCGCGCTCGTGGAGTCGCTCGTCCGCCTGGCCCGCGGCGCCGGGGCGCACGTGCTCGCTCCCGGCGTACGCGAGGAGACGCAGCTCGCGGCGGTGCGCGGCTGGGGCATCAGGCTCGCTCAGGGCCCCCTGCTCGCGCCGCTCGACTGGCGGCCCTCCCACGGCCACAACCGCGTCCACGTGCCGCTGCCGGTGCCGGAGGCCGAGGCCGTCCCGGCCGCGCCGGGCCTCACCGGGCCGGGCGGCTATGGATTGGGACCACGCGTGCAGGAGTTCCTGCTCCCGGCGGTGACGCTGCCAGCCGGTTCGACGGCCGAGGAGGTCGTGGGCGTGCTCAGCGCGGAGCCCTCGATCACCAGCGTGGTGCTGGTGGACGAGTACCAGCGCCCGCAGGGCAGCGTCGACCGCAGCCGGTTCCTGCTGTTCATGGCCGGGGCGTACGGCCACGCGCTGCACGCGAAGAAGCCGGCCAGCCGCCTGGCCGACCCTCCGAAGATCGTGGCGAAGACCACCCCGGCGATCGCGGCCATGCAGGTGGCCGGGCGCGACAACACCCGCGCGTACGACGACCTGGTGGTGGTCGACGAGGTGGGCCGGTGCATGGGCGTGGTCCGGGTCAGCGACCTGCTGCGCCACGTCGCCGAGATCCAGGCCGCCCGCTGACCCGGCCGGGTCAGAGCCAGCCCTGCGCCTGGGCCTTCTGGACGGCCTCGATGCGGTTGCGCGCCGCGGTCTTCTGGATGGCCGCCGACAGGTAGTTGCGCACCGTGCCCTCCGACAGGTGCAGCCGCAGCGCGATGTCGTTGATGGTCGAGCCGTCCGCGGCGGCCGACAGCACGTCCCGCTCGCGCGGCGACAGGGGGTTCGGCCCGGCGCTGAGCGCCGCGGCGGCCAGCCCGGGGTCGATCACCCGCTCTCCCCGGAGCACCCGCCGGATGGCGGCGGCCAGGTCGCGCGCCGGGCTGTCCTTGACCAGGAACGCCACCGCCCCGGCCTCCATCGCCCTGCGAAGGTAGCCGGGCCTGCCGAAGGTCGTGAGGATCACCACCCGGCACCCGGGGACCCGCCGGCGCAGCTCCTCGGCGGCGGCGATGCCGTCCCTGCCGGGCATCTCGATGTCCAGCAGCGCGATGTCCGGCCGGGTCGCCTCGGCGACCTCGACCGCCTCGTCGCCGTTCGCCGCCTCCCCGACCACCTCGATGTCGGGCTCCAGACCGAGCAGCGAGGCCAGCGCGCCCCTGACCATGCTCTGGTCCTCCGCCAGCACGACCCTGATCACTCGGCCAACCTATCCGCGGCGATCTCCGGAGTGGGAGTGCGGGTGAGGTCCGGGGGCGGCGCGACCCTGATCCGCACCCGGAACCCCCGCCCGCCGCTCTCGACCTCCAGGTCGCCGCCCGCGGCGCGCGCCCGCTCGCCGAGCCCGGTCAGGCCGTTGCCCGGCCGGTACGGCCCGCCGCGGCCGTTGTCGGCGACCTCCAGCACAGCCCCCCGCTCGCCGTACGACACGGTGATCTCGCAGCGGGTGGCCCGGGCGTGCCGTACGACGTTGGTGGTGGCCTCGCGCACGGCCCAGCCGAACAGGCCGTCGAGGTCCTCGGGCAGCGGCGCGCCGGACGTGCGGGCGGTGAGGGCGATCCCGGCGGCGGCCAGTGCGGCGCGGGCGCCGTCGATCTCCTCCGGCAGCGAGCTGCGGCGGTAGCCGGTGACGGCCTCGCGCACCTGGAGCAGCGCCTGCCTCGCCACCGCCTCGATGTCGGCCACCTCCCCGGCCGCCTTCGGCGACCCCTGCTCGGCCAGCCGGCGGGCGAGCTCGCTCTTCAGCACGATCAGCGAGAGGCCGTGTCCCAGCAGGTCGTGCAGGTCGCGGGCGATCCGCAGCCGCTCCTCCGCGGCGGCCAGCCTGGCCACCTCGCTCTGGGCCTCCCTGAGCTTGCCGATGAGGACGCGGGTGTTGCGGACGCTCATGAACAGCACGCCGAGGGTGGCGGTCTGCAGCACGAGCATCCACAGCAGCCCGTCCTCGGCGCCGATCACCAGGCCGTCGGCGATCAGGAGCGCCGCCATGGCGCCGATGCCGAGCACGGCGCGCCGGGGCGGCAGGGCCATCGCGTAGACGACGGCCAGGTAGACCGGCAGGGTCAGCCAGCTCTCGCTGTGGAACACCAGCGGGAAGGCGGCCCCCATCAGGGTCGCGAGACCGAGCAGGGGGAATATCCACCGGGGACGGTGGCCGAGGCCCCGCGGGCCCAGCACGACCGTCAGGTAGACGCCCACGAAGGCCGCGAGCGCGACCATCCGCCAGACCGCCTGCGCCGTCCCCAGCCTGCCGTCGATCACCTCGGCCACCGGGTAGAACAGGTAGATCAGGCCGAGCGACATGCCGATCAGCCGCCGCAGGCGATACGGACCGTCGTCCGGTCCGCCGAAGCTGAAGATCCTGGCCAGCCGGCTCATCGCGCCGCCCCTCTCCGCTTTTTCGCCGGATCAGGCGCGGACCACGGCGCGTCGGTAGACGAACACCGCGACGGCTCCCAGCGCGACGGCCCAGGCGACGATGCCCGCCACGTCGGGCCCGTACGGCGCCTGCCCGGCGACGATGCGCCATCCGATGCCCGCGTAGTCGTACGACGGCAGCACCCTGGCGACGTTCCGCATGGCCTCCGGCATGAGCGACGTGGGGAACCACAGGCCGCCCAGCAGGGCCAGGCCGAACATGGAGATCATGGCCACGGGCTGGGCCGTGTCGGGCCGCAGCATCGAGCCGATGGCGAGGCCGAGCGCCACGAAGGGGATGGTCCCGATCCACATGAACGCGAGCAGCCCGGCCCACTGCCCCGCCGGCAGCGACACGTGCTGGGTGAGCACCGCGGCCAGCCCCACCAGCACCAGCGCGGGCAGCACCAGC
Organism: Microbispora sp. H10885; assembly: GCF_014161415.1. Lineage (NCBI taxonomy): Bacteria > Bacillati > Actinomycetota > Actinomycetes > Streptosporangiales > Streptosporangiaceae > Microbispora > Microbispora sp. H10885. Next base: position 449,257 of record NZ_JABBWY010000006.1, read on the forward strand.
AGCAGGGACGCGACGAGCTTGGTCGCGAGGATGGCCCAGGCGGGCAGCGGGGTGATCTGGAGCTGCCGCAGCCAGCCGCTGTGCCGTTCCTGCGCCCAGGGCACGGCCGTGGACATCACCGACGAGGCGAGCGCGCCGTACGCCGCCATGTTGACCATCAGCAGCACGCTGCCCTTGATCCCGGTGGTCTCGTCCGTCTGCGCGCCCCACAGGTTCGAGTACAGCAGGTAGAAGCCGAGCGGGAACGCGACGACGAAGATGACGTACCGCTTGTTGCGCAGCATGCGCAGCACTTCGACCTTCAGGTAGTGCGGCATCGTCACGACTCCTTGGTGAGAGCGAGGAAGGCGTCCTCCAGATCGGCCCCGTGGACCTGGAGATCGCGCACGTCGAGGGTGGTCTTCCGGTACAACGCCTCGACCGTCGAGTCGAGGTCGGTGGTGCGCAGCGTGACGCGGCCCGCCTGGAGTTCCACGCCGGTCGTGCCCGGCAGGCTCTCCAGCCCGGCGGCCGGCTGGTCGCCCAGCCGGAAGCTGACCGTCTGCCCGGCCACCCCGGCCTTGATCTCGGCGGCGGTGCCGTCGGCCACGACCCGCCCCCGCGCGATCACGACGACCCGGTCGGAGTTCTCGTCGGCCTCCTCCAGGTAGTGCGTCGCGAACAGGATCGTGCGCCCCTGCGCCGCGTATCGGCGCATGTTCTCCCAGAACGTACGGCGGGACTCGACGTCCATGGCCGCGGTCGGCTCGTCGAGCAGCAGCAGCCTCGGCCCGCCCGCGACCGCCAGGGCGAAGCGGACCCGCTGGGTCTGCCCGCCGGAGAGCCGGTTCGCCCGCCGCCCGGCCAGCTCGGTGAGGTCGGCGAGCCGGAGGATCTCCTCGCGCGGCAGGGGGTTCGGGTAGAGCCGGCGGACGAAGTCCACGGTCTCGGCCACGGTCAGCTCGGGGATCAGCTCGCCCTCCTGGAGCATCGCGCCGATCTCGCCGTGGGCGACGGCGGTCTCCGGCGGCTCGCCGAAGACCCGGATCTCGCCCGCCGAGGGCCTAAGCAGGCCCAGCAGCATGTTGATGGAGGTGGACTTCCCGGCCCCGTTCGGCCCGAGGAGCGCGACCGTGCTGCCGGCCGGGACCTCCAGGTCGAGGCCGTCGACCGCGAGCACGTCGCCGTACCTCTTGGTGACGTCCGTGAAGGAGATGGCGTTCATGCGGACAAAACTAGAAGCGGGCCGGGAAACGCGGCAGTGGGATGCCTCCGGCCTCCGCGATGACAAATGTCATCGCGTGCGGCCGGCCCCGCGGGTCACAGGCGGCAGGCGAAGATGGCGGTGACGAGGATCGCCTTGGCGCCGATCTCCCAGAGCTGGTCCATGACCTGCTGGTGGCCCTTGCGCGGGACCATCGCCCGCACCGCCACCCAGCCCTCGCGGTGCAGCGGGGAGACGGTCGGTCCCTCCATGCCCGGGGTGATCGAGATGGCCTCGTCGATGCGCTCGGCCCGGATGTCGTAGTCGATCATGACGAAGTCGCGGGCCACCAGCACGCCCTGCAGGCGGCGGATGAGCTGCTGGAAGCCGTTGGCCTCCGGCGCCCCGGCCCGCTTGATCAGGATGGCCTCGGAGTGCGCGATCGGCTCCCCGAAGACCTCGAGCCCGACGTTGCGCAGCGTCGTGCCGGTCTCCACCACGTCGGCCACCGCGTCGGCGACGCCGAGCCTTATCGCGGTCTCGACCGCGCCGTCGAGCTTGATCACCCGGGCGTCCACGCCCTGGTCGGCCAGGTACTTGCCGAGCAGCCCGGCGTACGAGGTGGCGATGCGCAGGCCGGACAGGCCGGCCACGCCGGAGTGGGCGCCGGCCGGGGCGGCGAAGCGGAACGTGGACCGACCGAACCCGAGCGGCATGACCTCCTCGGCCGGCGCCCCGGAGTCGAAGAGCATGTCGCGCCCGGTGATGCCGGCGTCCAGGGTGCCCTCGCCGACGTAGACGGCGATGTCGCGGGGGCGCAGGAAGAACAGCTCGCAGGAGTTCTCGGAGTCGACGACCACGAGTTCCTTGCTGTCCCTGCGCTGGCGGTAGCCCGCCTCCTTCAGCATGGTCTGGGCGCCCTCGGAGAGCGCGCCCTTGTTCGGTACGGCGATGCGCAGCATGAGTGAAAGATCCTTCCAGGCAGGACGAGGTCGATGAGATTCAGGACATCCGGGGCCGCCGCGGCGGCTACAGATGCTTGTAGACCTCGTCCAGCCCGATCCCGCGGGCCAGCATGAGCACCTGGACGTGGTAGAGGAGCTGGGAGATCTCCTCCGCCGCCCGCTCCGCCGACTCGTGCTCGGCCGCCATCCAGCTCTCCGCGGCCTCCTCGACGACCTTCTTGCCGATGGCATGGACGCCGGCGTCCAGCGCGGCCACGGTGCCGGACCCCGCGGGCCGGGTCCGGGCCTTGTCTGTCAGCTCGGCGAACAGCTCTTCGAAGGTCTTCATGGTCTCTCTCGGAATCGTGGGCCTGCCCGTTCAGGGTATCGGCCCCAGGGTAGTTGCGGACGCGGGGAGTCCGCGCCCCGCGTCCACCCTGCGAGATCACGCCCGTGTGTGGCGGACCCTCAGCCGAGGATCTTGCGGGCCAGCCGGAGCTGCTCCAGGGCCTGCTGCGACTCCCCGCCCTCGTGGCCGTTGAACGGCCACACGGTGATGTCCTTCGGGCCGGCGTAGTGGTTGTAGGCCCCGAACACGGTGGAGGGCGGGGTGACGCCGTCGCGCAGGGCGACGGAGAACCGGGCGGGCGTGCGGGCCCGCGCCGCGAAGTGCAGCCCGTCGAAGTAGCCGAGCGTGGCGAAGATCTCCTCGACCCGGGTGCGGTGGATGCCGCAGAACCGCCCCAGCTCGCCGTACGGGTCCTCGTCGGTGATCTCCACCGCGTGCCGGATGTCGCACATGAACGGCACGTTGACGAACGCGTACGCGAGGTCCGGCACGAGCGCCGCGGCGGCCAGCGCCATGCCGCCGCCCTGGCTGCCGCCGGTCACGACGACGCGCCCGGCGTCCACGAGGGGATGCGACCTGGCCGCCTCCACCGCCCGCACGACGTCGGTGTAGAGCCGCCGGTAGTAGTAGTCGTGCGGGTCGAACACGCCCTGGGTGAGCTTGCCGGGGATCTGCGCGCCGTTGCCGCCGACCGGGTCGGGCGTGTCGCCCGAGCGCCAGGTGCCGCCCTGCCCGCGGGTGTCCATCACGAAGGTCGCGTAGCCGGCGGCGGGCCACAGCAGCCAGTCGTGCGGCCGGCCGCGGCCGCCGCCGTACCCGATGAACTCCATCACACACGGCAGCGGGCCGGACGCGCCCGCCGGCGCGATGAACCACCCCTTGATCGGATGCCCGCCGAACCCGGCGAACGTCACATCGGCCACGTCCACCAGCGCGAGGTCGGCCTCGTACGGCTCGAAGACGGCGTTCAGGTCGTGCTCGCGCGCCTCGGCGAGCGTGCGGTCCCAGAAGTCGTCGAAGTCCGCCGGCTCCCGGCGCTCGGGCAGGTACGCACGCAGGTGGTCGAGGGGCATGTCAACGAACATGGGGGCTCCCGTGGACTGGTGGGGCATACGCCGGTCAAGGCTACACAAGTGCCTCGTTTCAGGGTTCTGACCCGGTTAAGGGTCGCCAACCGGAACGAATCTCCTGATCGGATACGGCGATCACCTGCGTAATCACGCCTGATGGCCTGTAAAGCGTGGATTGACGGACTGAAAGACCCTCTTGCAACTAATCCGGTTTAGTGCTGGACTCTGCACGAATTCCACGCGTGTGAGGTGCGTCCGCACGGCACGGTGTCGCGGCGGCCGCCTCTCGGGGGCACGACATGTCAATCGATCACCGTCCGTGAGATCGGAGACCCCATGCGACGAACGACAGCGGCCGCCCGCGCCGCCCTCATCACCGGCCTGATCACCCTCGGCGCGGGCTGCGCGACGAGCGGGACCCCGGAGACCCGGCAGGCCGACGCGAACGCCCCCGCCGCGCTCACGTGGTGGTCCACCGGAGGCGACGACGAGAGCGCGGCTTTCCAGAAGGCGGCCGACCTGTACACGAAGTCGCACCCCAATGTGACGATCAAGGTGCAGACGCTGAGCTGGGACGACGCGTACGCCAAGCTGCTCGCGGCCTCCACCAGCCGCAGCGGGCCGGACGTCGTCTCCGGCGGCATGACCTGGACCATCCAGTTCGGCCTGCGCGGCGGGATGGTCGACCTGCGCAAGTACGGCGTCGAGCAGCTCAAGGCGCAGGCGCAGCCCGCCCAGTGGAAGTCGGCCGTCTCCCCCGACGGCACCGTCTACGGCATCCCGCTCGACATGTCCACCGAGGCCCTCTACTACCGCACCGACCTGTTCGAGAAGGCCGGGATCAAGGAGCCGCCCGCGACCTGGGACGAACTGACCGCCGACATCCGGAAGCTCAAGGACGCCGGGGTCAGGACGCCGTTCGGCATCGACTGGGGCAACCTCGACTGGATCGGCTACTTCAACTTCCTCTACCAGGCCGGCGGCAGCTTCTACACGCCGGACTGCAAGCCCTCACTCGGCACCCCCGAGGCCGAGCGGGCGCTGTCGTTCTGGATCGACCTGCACCACAAGTACGGCGCGCCCACCGACACGGTCACCACCTCGGACGCGCTGGACGCGGGCACCGCGATGGTTTACGGCGGCAACTGGAACGCCCTCGTCATCGACACCTCCAAGCCCAAGCTGAAGGGCAGGTGGGCGGTGGCCCCGCTGCCGGCCGGCCCGGCGGGCCCGACGACCTTCATCGGCGGCCGGGCGGTCGGGGTGACCTCCTACAGCAAGCACATCCAGCAGGCGGCCGACTTCGTGAAGTACCTCTACACCGACGAGGCGGTCGACGCGGTGAACGCCGAGTCGAAGGCCCGCAACGTCTCCTACCTCCCGCCGCGTCCGGACAAGGTGGCCGACTCGCCGTTCCAGCCGCAGCAGTCCGAGGTGTTCGCGAAGATCATCAGCACCGGCGCCGCGGCCCCCGGATGCCCCGGCTGGGACGAGAGCGCGGGCGACGTGGCCAAGCACCTCCAGTCGGCGATCCTCGGCAAGGCCGACATGAAGACGGCCCTGGGTGAGGCCGCCAAGGTCATGGAGCGCAACGCCGGCTGACCGCCCGCCCACGGCCGCGGACCGGCCGGTGACACCTGACCTCTCACCGGCCGCGGCACCCCTCACCGGCCGCCTCGCGTCCGTACGGACCGCGGGGCGGCCCCCTTCCGACTGGAGAATCTGATGGCAACCCCTGCCGCCGTCTCCCGGCACCGATGGCGCCGCCACGGCACGTCCTATCTGATGCTGCTGCCGTTCCTCGCCCTGTTCGCCGGCTTCCTGGTCTGGCCGCTGGCCAACTCGCTCTATCTCAGCTTCACGAGGTTCGACGGGGTGACCGCCCCCGAGTTCACCGGGCTGGAGAACTTCCGGCGCCTGCTGTTCGACGACGACCGGTTCCGGCACGCCCTCGGCAACACGTTCCTCTACGTGGTGGCGTCCGTCGGCGTCGGCACGCTGCTGTCGCTCGGTCTCGCGCTGGCCTTCAGCGGGTCGGGCTGGCCGCACCGCGTCATGCGGACCGTCTTCTTCCTGCCCTCGGTGACCTCGTCCATCGCGTTGATGCTGCTCTGGAAATGGATCTTCAATCCGGGTGACTTCGGCCTGGCCAACACCGTCGCCGGATGGTTCGGCGGCCGGGCCGTCGAGTGGCTGGCCACACCCGGGCTCACGATCCCGATCCTCGTGCTCATGTCGGTGTGGGGCGGGATGGGCTACGGCATGATCCTGTACGTCGCCGGGCTCAACACCATCCCCCAGGAGTACTACGAGGCCGCCCGCATCGACGGCGCCACGCCCTGGCAGCAGTTCCGCCGGGTGACGCTGCCGCTGCTGCGCCCGGTCACCACGTACGTGGTCGTGACCGGTCTGATCGGGGCGTTCCAGGTCTTTGAAGCCGTCTACATCGTGTTCCGGGGCACCAACAACATCGGCGGCGTGCTCGACTCGGGCCTGATGATCGTGCCCTACCTCTACGACCAGGGCTTCACGCACTTCAAGCTCGGCTACGCCTCGGCGATCGCGTGGGTGCTCTTCGTGATCATCTTCGCGCTCAGCATGGTCAACCTCCGCATCGGCCGCGCCCTGAAGGAGCTCTGATGACCGCCGCTCCCCTGCTGCGCCTGCCGTTCTACCTGCTGTCGCTCACCATGATCGCGCCGTTCTACTGGATGGTGATCACGGTGTTCAAACCGGTGACGGAGATCGACAGGCAGCCGCCGTCGTTCGTGCCCGAACACCCCACCCTGGACAACTTCTACGACCCCGGCTACTCCCCCACCCAGGTCAACCCCGGCCACCTCCAGGGCATCTTCCAGCGGTTCCAGGTCGACTTCGGCTTCGGCCGGTTCATGTTCAACAGCCTGGTGATCACGGTCGCGATCACGGCCGGCTCGTTGCTGATCGCCTCGCTGGCGGCGTACGTGATCACGAAACACCGGGTGCCGGGCAGACGGCTGATCTTCCTGATGATCGTCGCCTCGATGATGGTGCCCTGGCAGACCACGCTGGTGCCCAACTACGTCATCATGCGGAACCTGGGCTGGCTGGACACCTACCAGGGCTACATCGTCCCGGCGCTGGCCAAGGCGTTCGTGCTGTTCTTCCTGGTCCAGTTCCTCCACTCGATCCCGGACGAGCTCGTCCAGGCGGCCCGGGTCGACGGGGCCGGGGAGTGGCGCATCTGGTGGCGGATCGTGCTGCCGCTGCTGCGCCCCGCCCTCGCCGCGATGTCGATCTTCATCGTGCTCGCCGAGTGGAACAACTTCCTCTGGCCGCTGATCCTCGTGCAGAGCGACGAGATGGCGAACATCCCGGTCGCGCTCGCGCGCCTCAACTCCTACTTCACCGGCGCGCAGAACCAGGGAGCGATCATGGCGGGCGGCCTGCTCGCCTCTCTGCCGTCGATCGTCTTCTTCCTGGTCTTCCAGCGCTACTTCACCCGGGGGATCGTGCTGAGCGGCCTCAAGGGCTGAGCGACGCCGCCGGGGACGCACCGGGAAAGCACCGAGGGGAGGGATCGCGATCAGCATCCGGATCGCGATCCCTCCCCTCGGGAGGGCTCAGGTAAAAGGCCTCAGGTCAGAGAACCCGGGTCAGAGGGCGCGTCAGCGGCCGGTGTACCGGCGGCCGCCGCCGCGCCCGCCACCGCTGTAGCCACCGCCGTTGTAGCCACCGCCGCCGCCGCTGCCACCGCGGGGACGTCCGCCGCCGCCGTAGGAGCGGTCACTGCTGTGCGGCCGGTCACCGCTGTGCGGCCGGTCAGCACTGTGCGGCCGGTCGCCGCCGTAGGAACGCTCGCCGTTGAAGGAACGCTCGCCGCCGGCACGCCCGGTGCCACCGCCGCCGCCACCGCCGCCGCGGGAACGGTCGCCGAAGCGCCGGGGGCGGCCGGCCCGGGACTGGTCGTCCGGCCGGGACCGCAGCGGCGTGCGCACCTCCGGTTCCCACACGGGCACCGTGTCGCCGCTCGGCCGCCTGGCCCCGGCGATGTCGGCCAGGATCGGGTCGCCCGGAGCCACCCGGTGCCGGGACGCGGTGACCCCCGCCTTGCGGGTCAGCGACTCGGTGGCGCGGCGCTCGCTCGGCAGCACCAGCGTCAGCACCACTCCGTGCTCGCCGGCGCGGGCCGTGCGGCCGCCGCGGTGCAGGTAGCTCTTGTGGTCGGCCGGCGGGTCCACGTGCAGCACGAGACTCACGTCGTCCACGTGGATGCCGCGGGCCGCGACGTCCGTGCAGACGAGCACGCCGATGTCGCCCCGGCGGAACCCGTCGAGGATGCGGGTGCGCTGGTTCTGCCGCTTGCCGCCGTGCAGGCCGCCGGCGCGGACCCCCGCCCGGGCCAGCTGCTTGACGACCCGGTCCACGCCGTGCTGGGTCCGCACGAACAGGATGGTCCGGCCGTCGCGGTTGGCGATCTCCGCCGTGACGTCCGTCTTCTCCTCCCGGTGCACCTGGAGCAGGTGGTGCTCCATCGTGTCGACGGGGGAGGTGGCCGGGTCCAGCGAGTGGACGACCGGGTCCGTCAGGAACCGCTGGACCAGCTTGTCCACGTCGCCGTCGAGCGTCGCGGAGAACAGCAGCCGCTGGCCGTCCGCCGGCGTACGCGCCAGCAGCGCGGTCACCACCGGGAGGAACCCGAGGTCGCACATGTGGTCGGCCTCGTCCAGGACGGTGATCTCGACCTCGCCGAGGTCGCACTCGCCCTGCTCGATCAGGTCGGTGAGGCGGCCGGGCGTGGCGACGACGACGTCGACCCCGCGGCGCAGATCCTCGATCTGACGGCCCATCGGCATGCCGCCGACGACGGTCCTGGTGCGCAGCGACAGCCCCCGGCCGAGCGGCTCGATGGCGTTCGCCACCTGGAGCGCGAGCTCGCGGGTGGGCACGAGGACGAGGGCGCGGGGCCGCCGGGGGCGGGCCCGCTCCCCCGCGATCCTGGCCAGCGTGGGCAGGCCGAACGCGAGGGTCTTGCCGGAACCGGTCCGGCCCCGCCCGAGGACGTCGAGTCCGGCGAGGATGTCGGGAATGGCCGCCCGCTGGATCGGGAACGGCGCGGTGATGCCCTGCCGGGCGAGCCCCGTCACGAGCGGCCTGGGCAGTCCCAGATCCGCGAACTCAACGGGGTTCTCGGTGATACCGGCGGTCGCGCCGTCACCGAGGTCAAGCATGGTCACGTAATCGTGCCTTTCGTAGGAGATCCCGCCACGTGGGCGGGTTGAGAACGTGCCGGAGCACGCGGGGCGTCACTTCTGCGAAAGGACGACCCATGACGTACGGCGAGCCGTACCGATCGGGGCGCGGCACGCCGATGACTGACCGGCGGCCCTGGGCCCGGAGAACCGTGCGCCCTGAAACCGTGCACCCAGAGAACCACAAGCCGGCGTCCGGTGCGGTGGGCCGCCTGGCGGCGGCTTCCCGCGGACACTCGACTCGCGTCGCACAAGATGGAGCAAAGAATCACTCTACGGCATTCCCGCGCTGCGCGGGGCGACGCGGACCCGCGCGGCGGGATGAGCACCGGCAGGCGGCCTCCCGGCGGAAGGCCGCCATGGACGGGCAGCGGGACGGATCAGACGTTGAAGCCGAGCATCCTGAGCTGGTCGCGGCCCTCGTCAGTGATCTTGTCCGGGCCCCACGGCGGCAGCCAGACCCAGTTGATGACCACGTTGGAGACCAGGTCGGCGAGCGCCGAGTTGGCCTGGTCCTCGATGACGTCGGTGAGGGGGCAGGCGGCGCTGGTGAGCGTCATGTCGATCGTCGCGATCGGCCGCTCGCCCTCGCCGGCCGGGTCGAGGTTGACGCCGTAGACGAGGCCCAGGTCGACCACGTTGATCCCGAGCTCGGGGTCGACGACGTCCTTCAGCGCCTCCATCAGGTCGTCCAGACTGGGAGACCCGTCGAAGGCGCCGGGCTCGGCGGTCTCGGTCACGGTTCCCGTCGGGGTCTCGGTGGGCTTGCTCACGTCGTCTCCTCAGCTCTTCTCCCGGGCCGGTCTGTGCGCCCAGCCAGGGTGTCAACACCGGTGGGGTGTCCGGTCATCCCTGGCTCCGCATCAGCGCGTCCTTGTAGGCCATCCAGGCCAGCAGCGCGCACTTGACCCTGGCCGGGAACTTCGCCACGCCGGCGAACGCGACGGCGTCGCCCAGCACGTCCTCGTCCGGCTCCACCTGGCCCCTGCCCTGCATCAGCCGGGTGAACTCCTCCACCACCGACAGCGACTCGTCCACCGTGGAGCCGGTGGCGAGCTCGTGCAGCACCGAGGCGGCGGCCTGGCTGATCGAGCAGCCCTGGCCGTCGTAGGACACGTCGAGCACCTTGCCGCCGTCGGCCACCTTCACCCGCAGCGTCAGCTCGTCGCCGCAGGTGGGGTTGACGTGGTGGACCTCGGCGTCGAAGGGCTCACGCAGGCCGCGCCCCTGGGGATGCTTGTAGTGCTCCAGGATCAGCTCCTGGTACATGGATTCAGCGATCATGTTCAGCCGAACACCTTCTGCACGTGGTGGAGGCCGCGGACCAGTGCGTCGATCTCGGCCGTCGTGTTGTACAGGTAGAAAGACGCCCGTGTGGTGGCCGGGATGCCGAACCTGAGATGCAGCGGCCGGGCGCAGTGATGACCTACCCGGACCGCGATCCCGTACACGTCGTCGAGGATCTGCCCCACGTCGTGGGGGTGGATGCCCTCCAGCGTGAACGAGATCGTGCCGCCGCGGGCGATGGGCGTGCGGGGCCCGATGATCCTGAGCCCGGGGATCTCCGGCAGCGCTTCCAGGGCGTACGCCACCAGTTCCTTCTCGTGCGCCTTGATCTGGTCCATGCCGACGGCGTTCAGGTAGTCGACCGCCGCGCCGAGCCCGATCGCCTCGACGATGGGCGGCGTCCCGGCCTCGAACTTGTGCGGCACCGGCGCGTACGTCGAGTGGTCCATCCAGACCGCCTCGATCATCTCGCCGCCGCCGAGGAACGGCGGCATCGCCTCGAGCAGCTCACGCCGGCCCCACAGCACGCCGATGCCGGAGGGACCCACCATCTTGTGACCGGTGAACGCGACGAAGTCGACGCCCAGCTCGGCCACGTCCACGGCCTGGTGCGGCACGGACTGCGACGCGTCGAGCATCATCAGCGCGCCGACCTCGCGCGCCCGCGCCAGGATCGGCGAGACCGAGTTGACCGTGCCCAGCACGTTCGACTGGTGCGTGATCGAGACGATCTTCGTCCGCTCGTTGACCAGCTCCTCCAGGCCCTCGACGTCGAGGCGGCCCTCGTCGGTCACCGGGAACCAGCGCAGCGTCGCGCCGGTGCGCTGCGCGAGCAGCTGCCACGGCACGATGTTGGAGTGGTGCTCCATCTCCGAGATGACGATCTCGTCGCCGGGGCCCATCCGGAACCGCTCGTCCTCGCCGACGGGGTTGCCGAAGGCGTACGCCACGAGGTTGAGGGCCTCGGAGGCGTTCTTGGTGAAGACGATCTCGTCCCGCGACGGCGCCCCGACGAACGCGGCGATCTTGTCGCGGGCCTCTTCGTACGCGACGGTCGACTCGCTGCCGAGCACGTGCAGGGCCCGGCCGACGTTGCCGTAGTGCCAGGTCAGGTGGTCGCGCATGGTCTCGACCACCTGGGCCGGCTTCTGGGAGGAGTTGCCGGAGTCGAGGTAGACCAGCGGCCTGCCTCCGGGAAGCTCGCGGGTGAGGACCGGGAAGTCCTTCCTGATCCTCTCCACGTCGAAGCCGGACACGGCACTCATCAGGCGGACGCCGCCTTCGTGTATGCCTCGTAGCCCTCGGCCTCCAGCTTGTCGGCCAGCTCGGGGCCGCCCTCCTCCACCACGCGCCCGCCGGCGAAGACGTGGACGAAGTCCGGCTTCACGTAGCGCAGGATGCGGGTGTAGTGGGTGATCAGCAGCACGCCGGTGTCGCCGGAGGCGCGGAACCGGTTGACGCCCTCGGAGACCACGCGCAGGGCGTCGACGTCGAGGCCCGAGTCGGTCTCGTCCAGCACCGCGATCTTCGGCTTGAGCAGCTCCAGCTGGAGGATCTCGTGCCGCTTCTTCTCACCGCCGGAGAAGCCCTCGTTGGTGTTGCGCTGGGCGAACGCCGGGTCGATGGACAGCGCGTCCATGCCCGACTTCAGCTCCTTGGCGAACTCGCGCAGCTTCGGCGCCTCGCCGCGGACCGCGGTGATCGCCGAGCGCAGGAAGTTCGACACGCTGACGCCGGGGACCTCGACCGGGTACTGCATGGCCAGGAACAGGCCGGCGCGGGCGCGCTCGTCCACCGCCATGTCCAGCAGGTCCTCGCCGTCGAGCAGGACGGTGCCGGAGGTGACGGTGTACTTGGGGTGCCCCGCGACGGCGTACGCCAGCGTGGACTTGCCCGAGCCGTTCGGGCCCATGATGGCGTGCGTCTCGCCGCTGCGGACCGTCAGGTCGACGCCGCGCAGGATCTCCTTGTCGCCCACGGCGACGTGCAGGTCACGGATCTCAAGGGTGGACACTGGTATTTACTCCTTCGAGAGCGAGACGTACACGTCGTCGCCTTCGATCTTGACTCGGTAGACGTTGACGGGCCTGGTCGCGGGCGGCCCGGTGGGCTTGCCGCTGCGCAGGTCGAAGCAGGAGCCGTGCAGCCAGCACTCCAGCGTGTTGTCGTAGACCTCGCCCTCGCTGAGGCGGACCTCGGCGTGCGAGCACACGTCGCGCAGGGCGAAGACCTCGCCGCCGGTCCGCACCAGCGCGACCGGCGTGTCCTCGACCTCCACGCCGACGACGCCCCCGTCGGGGATGTCGTCGACCTGGCAGACCTTCTCCCAGCGGGGCTCGCCGCTCATCGGGCCAGCTCCGCCTCGACCGCGGACAGCACGCGCTCGCGCAGCTCCGGAAGCTGGATCTTCTCCAGCAGCTGGGCGAAGAACCCGTGGATGACCAGGCGGCGGGCCTCGTCGAACGGGATGCCGCGGGCCTGCAGGTAGAAGATGTGCTCGTCGTCGAGGCGGCCGGAGGCGGACGCGTGGCCCGCTCCCGCGACCTCGCCGGTGAGGATCTCCAGGTTCGGCACCGAGTCGGCGCGGGCGCCGTCGGTGAGGATGAGGTTGCGGTTGAGCTCGTAGGTGTCGGTGCCCTCGGCCTCGGCCCGGATGATCACGTCGCCGATCCAGACCGCGTGGGCGGCGTCGCCCTGCAGCGCGCCCTTGTAGGTCACGTTGCTGCGGCAGTTCGGCACGCTGTGGTCCACCAGCAGGCGGTGCTCCAGGTGCTGCCCGGCGTCCACGAAGTAGAGCCCGGTGAGGTCGGCGTCGCCGCCCGGGGCGGTGTACGACACCGAGGGCGACAGCCGTACGAGGTCGCCGCCGAGGGTGACCACGAACGACCGGAACGTCGCGTCCTTGCCGAGTCTCGCGTGGTGGTGGGAGACGTGCACGGCGTCGTCGTCCCAGTCCTGCAGGCTGACGACCTTCAGCGTCGCGCCCTCGGCCACGTCGAACTCGACGTTGTCGGCGTAGACCGCGCTGCCGCGGTGGTCCAGGACCAGCACGGCCTCGGCCATCGGCTCCACCGACACGAGGATGTGCCCGTAGGCGGCGGCGCCGGCCCCGGACCCGCGCAGCGTGATCACGGTGGGCCGGGAGGCGGCCGTCATCCTCGGGACCGTGACGACGGTGGCCTTCTCGAACGACGAGTACGCCTGCGCGCTGACCCGGTCGGCCGGGGTGTAGGCCCGGCCGAGCCGGGCGTCGTCGCGGGCGACGGTCTCGACCCGCACCTCGGGCGCGGCCTCGACGTCCACCACGACGCCGCCGGTGACGGCGGCCGTGCCGTCGTGCAGCCCCTTCAACCGCGCGAGCGGCGTGAAGCGCCACTCCTCCTCGCGGCCCGTCGGCACCGGGAAGTCCGCCACGTCGTACGACGCCTTCTCGTGCAGCGTCGACAGCGGTTTGGTCTCCAGGCCCATCAGCCGACCGCTCCTTCCATCTGCAGCTCGATCAGGCGGTTGAGCTCCAGGGCGTACTCCATGGGCAGCTCGCGGGCGATCGGCTCCACGAACCCACGGACGATCATGGCCATCGCCTCGTCCTCGCCGAGGCCCCGGCTCATCAGGTAGAACAGCTGGTCCTCCGACACCTTGGAGACCGTGGCCTCGTGGCCCATCGAGACGTCGTCCTCGCGGACGTCGACGTACGGGTAGGTGTCGGACCGGCTGATCTGGTCGACCAGCAGGGCGTCGCACTTGACGGTCGAGGCCGAGCCGGCCGCGCCCTCGTCGATCTGCACCAGGCCGCGGTAGGACGTGCGGCCGCCGCCGCGCGCGACGGACTTGGAGATGATCGTCGAGGAGGTCTTCGGCGCGAGGTGCACCATCTTGGCGCCCGCGTCCTGGTGCTGGCCCTCGCCGGCGAAGGCGACCGACAGCGTCTCGCCCTTGGCGTGCTCGCCCATGAGGTAGACGGCCGGGTACTTCATCGTGACCTTGGAGCCGATGTTCCCGTCGATCCACTCCATGGTCGCGCCCTCGTACGCCACGGCGCGCTTGGTGACCAGGTTGTAGACGTTGTTCGACCAGTTCTGGATCGTCGTGTAGCGGCAGCGGGCGCCCTTCTTCACGACGATCTCGACGACCGCCGAGTGCAGCGAGTCGGACGAGTAGATCGGCGCGGTGCAGCCCTCGACGTAGTGGACGTAGGAGTTCTCGTCCACGATGATCAGCGTCCGCTCGAACTGGCCCATGTTCTCGGTGTTGATCCGGAAGTAGGCCTGCAGCGGGATCTCGACGTTCACGTTCGGCGGCACGTAGATGAACGAGCCACCGGACCACACGGACGTGTTGAGCGCGGCGAACTTGTTGTCGCCCACCGGGATCACCGTGCCGAAGTACTCCTTGAAGAGCTCCTCGTGCTCGCGCAGGCCGGTGTCGGTGTCGACGAAGATGACGCCCTTCTCCTCGAGGTCCTCACGGATCTTGTGGTAGACGACCTCGGACTCGTACTGGGCGGCGACGCCGGCGATGAGGCGCTGCTTCTCCGCCTCCGGGATGCCGAGCTTGTCGTAGGTGTTCTTGATGTCGGGCGGCAGCTCGTCCCAGGAGGCGGCCTGCTTCTCGGTGGACCGCACGAAGTACTTGATGTTGTCGAAGTCGATGCCCGTGAGGTCGGAGCCCCAGGTCGGCAGCGGCTTCTTGTGGAACAGCCGGAGGCCCTTGAGGCGCAGGTCGAGCATCCACTCCGGCTCGTTCTTGAGCGCGGAGATGTTGCGGACGACCTCTTCGGACAACCCACGCCGGGCCGTGGCCCCCGCCACGTCCGCGTCGGCCCAGCCGAACTTGTAATTCCCGAGGCCTTCCAGCTCCGGGCGGTCGGTGACAGTCACCTGCCGGACTCCTTGCTCGTCGTTGTGCTCGATATGTGTGCGGCCGGTGCGGGTGCGACCGGCGGATCGGTACGGCCGTGCCGCGCGGCAAGCGCGGGTGAACTGACGTGGGTGGTGCAGACACCGTCGCCGTTGGCGATCGTGGCCAGCCGCTGCACCGGAGTGCCGAGCAGCCGGGCGAACGCCTCGGTCTCCGCCTCGCACAGCTGCGGGAACGCCGCCGCGACGTGCGCCACCGGGCAGTGATGCTGGCAGAGCTGCTCGCCGCCCTTGCCGGTCTCGGTCGCGGACGCCGCGTATCCCTCCGTCGACAGCGCCTCCGCCAGCACGCGGACCCGCTGCTCGGCCGGGACCTCGCGCATCAGCGTCTCCAGCCTGCCGACCAGCCCGGACACCTGCGCCCGCGCGAACTCCGACACCGCCTCGCCGCCCAGGCGCTCGGCCAGGAAGCGCAGCGCGCTGCCGGCCAGGTCGTCGTAGGCGTGGACGAAGGCGCTGCGGCCCGCGTCGGTGATCGCGAACATCTTGGCCGGCCTGCCGCGTCCCCGCTGACCGCGGGGGCGGGCCGTACGCGGCTCGATCATGCCGTCGGCCAGCAGCGCGTCGAGGTGACGGCGCACCGCGGCCGGTGTGAGCCCGAGCCGCTCGCCGAGCGCCGCGGCGGTCACCGGCCCGTGTTCCAGGATGAGCCGGGCCACCCTGGCCCGGGTGCCCCGCTCGGCGCTGATGTCGCCCCTGCCGGCGCCGATGGCGGCGGCCTCACGCGCGGGGGACGCGGACGCCGAGAACGGCCGCGTCGCCACGGCCTTCTCCACGCTCTGTCGCCCCTGCACGTTTTTCACAACATCAGTGTGCCGTAATTCCTTCCCGGTCGACAAACCCAAGACGGGGTCGACGGGCATGCAATTTCTCACGCAGGCAAGGCTTACCTAACCTGCGACGACGGCGCCGCGAAGGTTTTCCGTGCTCTTTACTCCGCGGACGTTCGCGAGCGGCGTCCGCCGACGAGAGCGCGCCCTCCGCTCCCTAAACTCGATGCAGTCGACGGCGTGGAGCGGGGCCCGGATTTCCGTCCCGCCGCGCGGTCGCGTCTGTGAGGGGAGGCCGGTCGCGTGACCGGGGTAGGCAGCACGCCCGGCGGCGTGGGTGACAGTGGTGGGTGACAGCGCGGTGGGCGACGGCGCGCCGGCGGTGGAGATCGACGGACTGGTCAAGCGGTACGGCCGCACCACGGCCGTCGACGGGCTGGCCTTCACCTGCGCCCGGGGCGCGGTCACCGCCATCCTCGGCCCGAACGGCGCGGGCAAGACCTCCACGATCGAGATCTGCGAGGGGTTCCGCAGGCCGGACGGCGGGACCGTGCGGGTGCTCGGGCTCGACCCGGCCGATCCCGCGCTGAAGCCGCGCCTGGGCATCATGCCGCAGGCGGGCGGGGTGCCGCCGGCCGCCCGCGCGGGCGAATGGCTGCGCGTGGTCTCCCGGTTCTACGCCCACCCCCTCGATCCGGACGCCCTGCTCGCCCTGCTGGGCCTGACCGCGCACGCGCGCACGCCGTACCGGCGGCTGTCGGGCGGCCAGCAGCAGCGCCTGTCGCTCGCGGCGGCCGTCGTCGGGCGGCCCGAGCTGGTCTTCCTGGACGAGCCGACGGCCGGGCTCGACCCGCAGGCCAGGCACGCCTGCTGGGACCTGGTCACCGCGCTGCGCGACGCCGGGGTGTCGGTCGTGCTGACGACCCACCAGATGGACGAGGCCGAGAGGCTCTCCGACCACGTGGTGGTCATCGACCACGGACGGGTGGTCGCCGAGGGCACCCCGTCGGAGCTGACCGGCGCCGAGCGCCAGCTCAGGTTCCGCGCCCGCCCCGGCCTCGACGTGGAGGAACTGCTCGCGGCGCTGCCGCCGGGCAGCGCCGCCAAGGAGTCGCCGTCGGGGCACTACATCATCGAGGGACAGGTCGGCCCCCAGCTGCTGGCGACCGTCACCGCGTGGTGCGCCACCGAGGGCGTGACCACCGAGGACCTGCGCATCGAGCGGCGCACGCTGGAGGACGTCTTCCTCGAACTGACCGGCAGGGAGCTGCGGTGAGCGCGATCACCACGCTGGACCTCACCCCGCGGCCCGGAGCCGCGCCGCTGCACCGGATGGTGCTCGCGCAGGCGGGCGCGGAGATCCGGGCCACGCTGCGCAACGGCGAGCAGCTCCTGCTCACCCTGATCATCCCGATCCTGCTGCTGGCGGGCTTCTCCGCGGCCCCGCTCGTGGACGTGGGCGGCGGCCGGCGGGTCGACTTCGTCGCCCCCGGCATCCTCGCGCTCGCGGTCATGTCGACCGCGTTCACCGGCCAGGCCATCGCCACCGGCTTCGAGCGGCGGTACGGCGTGCTCCGGCGCCTGGGCGCCACCCCGCTGTCGCGGACCGGGCTCCTGCTGGCCAAGACCGTCGCCGTCGTCGCGGTGGAGGCGCTGCAGATCGTGGTGATCACCGTGGTGGCCCTGGCCCTCGGCTGGTCGCCGCACGGCGGCCCGCTGTGGGCCGTGCCGCTCCTGCTGCTCGGCACGGCGGCCTTCAGCGGCCTCGGCCTGCTCATGGCGGGCACGCTGCGGGCGGAGGCGACGCTCGCCGGGGCCAACCTCGTCTACCTGGTGCTGCTCGGGCTCGGCGGCGTGCTGTTCCCGCTGGACCGGTTCCCGGGCGGGGTGCGGCAGGTGCTGGAACTGCTGCCGATCAGCGCGCTCACCTCCGGCCTGCGCGGCGTCCTCAGCGACGGCGGCGGCTTCCCCGGCGGCCCGCTGCTCGTGCTGCTCTGCTGGGCCGTCGCCGCCCTCGCCCTGGCCGCCCGCACCTTCCGCTGGGAGTAGTCCGGCGGGTCCGTCGCCCGTTCTGCATCGTATGTAAGCACCGTATGCAGGCACCGTATGATTGCGGAGTTTGCGCTGATCGGGGTGACGGGTGAGGGTTGGGCATGACGGCTGAATCGCTGTCCGGGGCAGCCGAGCCGTATCGCGCGGGGCCACGGGCCGGCAGGGCGCTGCGGGCGGCGTCGGACGCGGTGCCGCCGCCGGGGCTGGTGCTGCTGGCCATTCTGTCGGTGCAGGTGGGGGCCGGGCTGGCCAAGAACCTGTTCGGGCAGGTTCCTCCGGCGGCGATGGTGTTCCTGCGCATCGCCACCGGCGCCGTCATGCTCCTGGCCGTGGTGCGGCCGAAGGTGCGCGGGCTGTCGCGGCGCGACCTCGGCGTCGGCGTCGCCTTCGGGCTCAGCCTCGGCCTGATGAACCTGTCGTTCTACGAGGCCCTGGCCCGGCTGCCGATCGGGATCGCGGTGTCCATCGAGTTCATCGGGCCGCTCACCCTGGCCGTGGTGTCCTCCCGCCGCCGACTGGACCTGCTGTGGGTGGCGCTGGCCGCCGCCGGCGTGATCCTGCTCGCGCCCTGGGGCGAGGCGGGCTCCGCGACCTGGGCCGGCATCGGGTTCGCCGCACTGGCCGGGACGTTCTGGGCCGCCTACATCGTGTTCTCGGCGGCCACCGGCGCCCGGTTCCCCGGCGCGAGCGGGCTGACCTTCGCCATGATCGTGGCCACGGTGTTCGTCACCCCCGTCGGGGTCGTGGCGGGCGGCGACGCCCTGCTGCGGCCCGAGGTCCTGCTCCTCGGGGCCGGCGTCGGCCTGCTCTCCTCGGTCATCCCGTACTCGCTGGAGCTGGAGGCCCTGCGCCGGATGCCCAAGCGGGTCTTCGGGATCCTGATGAGCCTGGAACCCGCCGTCGCCGCGCTCGTCGGCCTGTTCGTCCTGCACGAGGTGCTCCAGGGCCGCGAGTGGGCGGCGATCGGCTGCGTGGTCGTCGCCTCCATCGGCGCCACCCGCGCCGGCGGCTGAACCGTCCGCCGCCGGGCCCTACTGCGGCGGGTCGGCCGACCAGATCGCGCGTACCTGCTGGATGTGGTGGTGGGTCAGGCGCTCGGCCGCCGGGACGTCGCCACGGACGACGGCGTCGAGAAGGTCGAGGTGCTCGCGGGCCGAGGCCACCAGCATCCGGGTGTCGGGCAGCCCGCG
Source organism: Microbispora sp. H10885 (assembly GCF_014161415.1). Taxonomy (NCBI): domain Bacteria; kingdom Bacillati; phylum Actinomycetota; class Actinomycetes; order Streptosporangiales; family Streptosporangiaceae; genus Microbispora; species Microbispora sp. H10885. Next base: position 468,252 of record NZ_JABBWY010000006.1, read on the forward strand.
CAGCCCGTAGAGCCGGGCCCGGGCCCGCAGGTCCCTGACCGTCTCCACCAGCCGGGCGTTGCCCGACAGGCCCAGCAGTGCCAGGTGGAACCGCTGGTCCGCCGCGACGTAGGCGAGCAGGTCGCCGCGGGCCGCCGCCGCCACGATCTCCCGGGCGAGCGGGCGCAGCTCCTCGGCCTCGGCGGCGCGGCCCTCCCGGGCCAGCCGGGCCACCGTGGGCGCCTCGATCAGCCGCCGGATCTCGATGATCTCGTCGAGGTCCCGCTCGGACACCTCGGCCACCCGGAAGCCCTTGTTGCGCAGGGCCTCGAACAGGCCCTCCTTCGCGAGGTCGAGCATCGCCTCGCGCACCGGTGTGGCGGAGACGCCGAACCTCGCCGCCAGGGCGGGCGCCGAGTAGACGACGCCCGGCCGCATCTCACCGGCCACCAGCGCGTCGCGCAGCGCCTGCGCCACCTGCTCGCGCAGGTTCTGCCGGGTGGCCGGGACCGCCGGGCCGGCGTCGCAGGGCTCTCCGCGGCCCGGCTCCCCGCGTACCGGTTCTCCGCGCATCTGCCTTCCCCCCGCCCCGGACATCGTCCGGCCACCGCCCTCCTCACGCTCCACGGCCGATCGTACCGTTTCCCCGCCCGCGATGATCTACGCGTACGGGCTCCGGGAGCGGCCCTTCACGCAGGCACGGGCCCCCGGGGCGGGGAGGGGACCACCCCCCGGGCCGCCTACCATGAGTGTCGTGAAGCCCACGACTGACCGGATTCGCTCCGCCCTGCTCGCCCTGTACCGCTCGATCGTGTTCCCGACGGCCGAGTCGATGCGGCGGTGGGCGCTCGCGGCGATCGTGGTCAACGTCGGCATCACGATCACCGGCGCCGCCGTGCGCGTCACCGGCTCGGGCCTCGGCTGCCCGACCTGGCCGCGCTGCACGCCCGGCAGCTTCGTGCCGGCGCGGATCGACACCCACGCCCCGGTCAACATGGCGATCGAGTTCGGCAACCGGCTGCTGTCGTTCCTGGTGCTCGCGGTCGCGGCCGCGTGCGTGGTCGCCGCCTGGAGGCTGGGACGCGGCGAACGCGGCAGGCCGGTCCTGCTGCGGCTCGCGCTGCTGCAGCCGGCCGGAGTCGTCGTGCAGGCGCTGTGGGGCGGCCTGGTGGTGCACAGCATGCTCAACCCGGTGACCGTGGCCGTCCACTTCCTCTTCTCGATCGGCATGACCGCCGCCGCCGTCGTGCTGTACGCGCGGGCCTCCGAGGGAGACGCCCCGGGGCAGCGGCTGGTCCACAAGGACATCCGCACGCTCGGGTACGTGCTGGTCGCCGCCGCCTTCACGCTGCTGCTGGCGGGGGTCGTGGTGACCGGAACCGGCCCGCATTCGGGGGACGAGGCGGCCTCCCGGTTCGGCTTCGACATTCAGAGCGTGGTGCGGCTGCACACCGACGTCGCCTACCTCGTCGTCGGGCTGACGTTCGCCCTGCTGTTCGCCCTGCACGTGACCGACTCCCCCGGCCGCGCCCGGCGTGCCGCGCTCGTGCTGCTCGGCGTGGAGCTGTCGCAGGGCGTGGTCGGGTACGTCCAGTACTTCCTGGCCGTGCCCGCGGCCCTGGTGCTGCTGCACGTGCTCGGGGCGACGCTCGTGTGGATCTGCGCGCTCCGCGTCGTGTTCCTCATGCGCACCCGGGGGCCTGTTCCCGTCTCCGCGGCCGAACGGCCGGAGCTCCACCACGCGGCGGTGTGACCGCGGTGGGAGGCTTGCCACCCCGCCCCTCGTCCCGCCTGGCGCCCTGGACCTGGTCGCGTACGGCCCGGCGCCGGGGCTTCCAGGCCCTCGTCGCCCTGAGCGTGCTGCCGCTGGCGCCGATCACCTGGGCCTGGCTGACGAGCGCGGCGCACCGGGTGACGGCGGAGCCGGGCACGCGGTGGACCGCCTCGGTGCCCGCCATGCCGGCCGCGCTCGTGCTCGGCGCGGGCGTCGTGGCCGACCGCCCCTCCGCGATGCTTCGCACGCGGCTCGACATCGCGGCCGATCTCTACCGCGCGGGCCGGGTGCGGGCCCTGCTGCTGTCCGGCGACAACAGCCGCGAGAGCTACGACGAGCCGACGGTCATGCGCGACTACCTGGTCTCCAGGGGCGTCCCCGGCGAGCGGATCGTGCTCGACTACGCCGGGTTCGACACCTGGGACTCCTGCGTCCGGGCCAAGGAGATCTTCGGGGCGTCGCGTCTCGTGGTGGTCACTCAGGTGTTCCATCTCCCCCGGGCCGTCGCGCTGTGCCGGACCGCCGGGCTCGACGCGTTCGGCGTCGGGGACGACTCCAGCCGCGACTGGCCGACGGAGACTGTGGTCTACGCGATGCGGGAGTTCCCCGCCGCCGCCAAGGGCCTGCTCGACGGCCTGGTCCTGCGCTCCTCGCCGCGGTTCCTCGGCCGGCGCGAGGTCGCCCTCGACCGCGCACTGGCCCGCTGACGGAGCGGCTCCTCTCCTGAGAGGTACGGCGCGGCCCCCTCCGCGCGGCGGCGGGCGACGCCGCGCACTGTGACCTGACCTCGTGCCGCGAAACTTTCATCCGGTCACCCCCGGCGACCTGGGCCGATTGAGGCGGGCGGGCCCGGGCCGCTGGCCGGTGGCGGAGGAGGGCGTTAGGGTCCGGGGCACGTGGGAGCGCTCCCACCTATCCGTACGGGAGGTGAGGCCACACCACGAGTGGCTATCGCACCGCGGGTACGAGGCGGACCCTCCTCCGCCCACCCATCGCGCGACGCCCGGGGAGGCCGTCACGGCGGCCTCCCCGGGCGTCTCCCGCGAATCCGGACTCAGTTCACCGTCGCGCGCCGCTCAGCCGCAGCTGATGTCGCTGATCGTCGGCGCGGCCGACCCGGAGCCGAGGAACCCGGCAGTGGCCGAGGCCCCCGGGGCCAGCGAGTTGTTGTACGTCGGCGCGTGGATCATCGCGAACGGCCCGCTCTGCATCGAGGTCCCGTTCCACGCCTGGGTGACCGTCGCGCCGTTGGACAGCTGCCACTGGATGTACCAGCCGTTCAGCGGGCTCGTGCCGGTGTTCTTGATCGTGGCCTCACCCTGGAAGCCGCCCGGCCAGGTGTTGGTCAGCTTCACCGTGGCGGTACAGGACGGGTTCCCGGTCGTCGGGGACGCCGAGGGGCTCCGGCTGGGCGTGGCACTCGGGCTGGCGCTGGGGCTCACACTGGGACTCACGCTGGGCGACGCACTGGGCGACGCACTGGGGGACGCGCTCGGCGACGGGTTGCCGCCGACGAAGTCCACGTCCGAGCAGCCGTAGAACGTCTCCTGGCTGTCGGAGCGGTACCAGACGGCGTAGATGATGTGCCGGCCGCTCTTGTTGGGCAGCTTCCCGGAGAAGCGGTACGCGCCGTTGGTGACCGCGGGCTCGGGGTCGGCCGTCAGGAAGGGCTGCTCCTCCATGTCCGCCCAGGTCAGCGGCTTGGTGGGGTCATATCCGTCCTTGGTGACGTAGAGCTTGAAGCCGCCGGGGTGGGGCACCCAGGCGCCGTAGACGAAGTCGTACGTCGCGCCGGCCCTGACCGTGGTGGTCGGCCAGTCGGTCCTGGCCGCGTCGTAGGCGGCGTACTTGCTGAAACCGCCGCTGCACAGCTGGCCGTCGGGGATGAAGCCCCGGGTGCGGCCGCCGCCGTCGGAGCGGAGCACGCCGTACCAGTCGTAGAGGGGCTGGGTGCCGCCGGCCGCCACCGCGTCCTTGCAGGCGGCGTTCTTGGGGATGATCTGGCCACCGGTCAGGCCGTCGGTGTAGCAGGCGTAGGTGCGGCTGGCGGGGGCCTGCAGCGCGCCGTGGGCCTCGGCGGCGGTCTGGGTCACAATCGCGACGACGCCGGCGAGCAGGGCCGCCACCGCAGCGAGGACGGCGAGGTTGCGCCCGGATCTCAACCGCGGAGCTCGCAGGGGCAGGAATCTCACAGGGGTTCTCCTCTGATGGGCGGGCACGCCTTCGGGGAGGAAGGTCGCGCCGTTTGAGCTGTCGTACGAGAAGAACGCGTGCGGCATCGCCGCACGCCCTCCTGAGCCCACCCATCAGTGGCCACCGCGCACCATGATTGAAACACGCGCGAGGCGCCCGGGCCAACCGCGGCCGGCGGATCAGTTCGGCCGGGGTCCGCCCTGCGGCGGGCCGTACCCTCCGGGACCGCCGGGGGGAAGACCGCCGGGGGCATGACCGCCGGGGGGAAGGCCGCCGGGCGGTCCGTACCAGGGCGGCACGGCGGGGCCGCCCGGCCATCGGCCCGGGGGCGGCGCGCCGGGGGCGTACCCCGGCGGCGGCACCCCGCGCGCCGCGTCCGCCTGATGACGCTCCGGCAGCGGGAAGGACATCCGGGCGTAGGCCATCAGGTCCGCCAGCGACCGCTGCTGGGCGCGGAAGGTCTCCTCGTCGACCCCGCCCCTGGCCGCGCGGGCGTGCAGCAGCCCGAGCTCGGTCGAGGCGAGCTGGTAGTCGATCATCGCCCGCGCCCCCGCCCGGCCGCCGAGGGCCTTGGCCCAGGCCCGGGCGTGCCTCCGGCGGCGCAGCGACGACAGCATGAAGATGTCCGCCTGGTTGATCAGCCCGTTGCGCTCGTACGGCGGCAGGTAGTGCTGGATCAGCCCGACGATCCGCCGCCTGTCCCGGAAGATCACGACGAGTTCGACCACGAGCAGCAGCATCAGCAGCAGGTAGGCGATGGCCAGCCCGCCGAGCCCGCCGAAGGTGGCGAGGCCGTTCCAGAGGCCGTGCAGCAGCATCGCCCCGATCCAGCCGATGACGATCACGATGACCCCCACCGCGCCCCGGCGCTGGGCGGCGTACGCGACCGCGATGCCGATCAGCGAGGTGAACAGCGGATGGGCGAACGGCGAGAGCACGGCCCGCAGCACGAGCGTGGCGGCGAGCCCCTGGGCGCCGTTCTCCTGCAGCGCCGCGATGTAGTAGCTGACGTTCTCCGACATGGCGAAGCCCAGCCCGACCATGCTCGCGTAGATGATCCCGTCGGTCGGGCCGTCGAGCTCGTGCCGGCGGAACCACAGCAGCCCGAGCAGCACCAGGCCCTTCGCCGTCTCCTCGACCGGCGGCGCGCCGAAGGTGGCGACGAGGTTCCGCGCGTTGCCGACGTCGCCGAGCTGGTGGGCGACGTAGACGAGGTTGAGCGAGTTCAGCAGCCCGGCGAGCAGCACGGCGATGCCGGCGCCCCAGGCGAACGCGAAGGCCAGGTTGCTGCGCGGCTCGGGTTCCATGCGGTCCAGTGCGAGCACGCCCGCGAGCAGCAGCGGCACCGGCGCCACCGCGAGCCCGAGCGCGATGAAGAACTGGACCGGGTCGCCGTTGATGATGTCGAAGGAGAACGACACCAGGGCGCAGAACCCGGCGATGACCAGGCCCGCGATCAGACCGACGGACGGGCGTTCCTTCAGGACGGCGCGAGGGTCGAGGCCTGCCACTTTGCGACTGTAACCGAACACGGCCGCTGCGGTCCCCCTCCGGTCCCAGGAGATCCCAAAGATCCCGTGCCGGGAATTATCCCGCATGTCGAGTGGGAGGATCGGCCAAGCGGAGCGGAACCGGGGGCACAATAGACGATCATGAACGTCGCACCACGCGGCGGGCTCGGGCGGCGCGGCTTCCTGCGCGTCGCGGCCGCGGCGGCCGTCGGCTCGGTCGCCGCCTGCGAGCCCGCCGTACAGCTCAGGGGATCAGGGCAGGCCACGTCCCCGGGAACAGCCGCCCCGCCGCCCGGATCGTCCCGCACGCCCGCACCGGAACGGCTCATGGCCGGCGACCCGGACTGGCGGATTCGCCGGACCGGCCCCGACGAGGCGATAGAGGGCTACTGCGACCGCGCGAGCGTGCTGCCCGGCGAGACCATCGGGCTGCACGTGTCCACGACCGGGGACCGCTTCCGGGTCACCGCCTACCGCATGGGCTGGTACGGCGGCGCCCTGGCCCGCCGGGTGTGGCGCTCGGCGTGGGCGCGGGGACGCGACCAGGGCCGCGGCAGGGTCGCCGGGGACACCCGCACCGTTCGCGCCGGCTGGCGGCGGAGCATGACGGTGCCGACCGAGGGCTGGCCGGAGGGGGTCTATCTGCTGCGCCTGGACTCCGAGCGGGGCCACCAGCGGTACGTGCCGCTGGTCGTGCGCTCGGCCTCCGGAGCCGGCCGTACGGTCCTCGTCCACGCGACCCCGACCTGGCAGGCGTACAACCGGTGGGGCGGCTACAGCCTGTACTACGGGGAGGACGGCAGGTACGAGAGCCGGTCGCTCGCGGTCAGCTTCGACCGGCCGTACGACGCGACCGGGATGGAGAAGTTCCTGGTCCACGAGCGGCCGGTGGTGGCGCTGGCGGAACGGCTCGGCCTGCCCCTCGCCTACACGACGCACGGCGACCTGGAGAACGGCCACGACGTGCTGTCCGGCGCCTCCGCCGTGATCTTCCTGGGCCACGACGAGTACTGGACGCCCGGGGTCCGCCAGACCGTGGCCGGGGCCCGCGACGCGGGCGTCAACCTCGCCTTTCTGGGCGCCAACACCTGCTACCGCCGGGTGCGGCTGGAGGACGACGGCCGGACGGTGGTCTGCTACAAGACCGCGGTGGACCTCGACCCGCTGGTCCGCAGGCGCCCGTCGCTCGCGACCACCGACTTCCGGGCGGCGCCGAAGGCCGACCCGGAGTCGTCGCTCGTCGGGGTCTACTACGACGGCTATCCGGTCGACGCGCCCTTCGTGGTGCACGAGCCCGATCACTGGATCTTCGCCGGCACCGGCGCGCGCCGCGGCGACGCCTTCCCCCACCTGGTGGGGGTGGAGTACGACCGGGTGAACACCGACGTGCCGACGCCGAGGCCGCTGCAGATCCTCGCGCACTCGCCGGTCACCTGCGTGGGACGGCCCAGCTTCGCCGACGCGGCCTACTACACCGCCCCGGGCGGGGCCGGGGTGTTCGCCTCGGGGACCATGCGGTGGGCGGAGACGCTCATGGCGGGCACCCGGGACCTGCCCCGGGCGCACGGCATCGGCGCGCGCACGCGGGCCTTCGTCACGACCGCGACGACCAACCTGCTGAAGGGCTTCGCCGAGGGCCCGGCGGCCGGGCGCATGCCCGCGCCGGACGACAACGTGCGGCGGACCTACCGGCGCTGAGCCGCCGCTGAGCCGCCGCTCAGACGAGCAGCGAGTCGATCGCGACGGCGAGGAACAGCAGCGCCAGGTAGATGTTCGACCAGTGGAAGAACCGCATCGGCCGCAGGTCGACGCCGGTGCGGCCGGCCTTCACCCGGCCCAGCAGGCGGTGGACCTCCACCAGGCAGACCACGCCGAGCACGAGCGCGACGGCGGGGTAGAACAGGGAGGTGCCGGCGACCGGCCACAGCAGCAGCGAGCACAGCACGGTGGCCCAGGTGTAGGCGACGACCTGCTGCACGACCCGGCGCTCGGTGGCCACCACCGGGAGCATCGGCACCTCGGCCGCCGCGTAGTCCTCGCGGTACCGCATGGCGAGGGTCCAGGTGTGCGGCGGCGTCCAGAAGAACACCACGCCGAACAGCACGACCGGGGCCCACGAGAGCCCGCCGGTGATGCCGGCCCAGCCGATCAGCACCGGCATGCACCCGGCGATGCCGCCCCACACGATGTTCTGTGACGTACGCCTCTTCAGCACCAGCGAGTAGACGAAGACGTAGAACAGGATCGCGCCGAGCGACAGCGCGGCGGCGAGCCCGTTCACCGTGAGGGCGAGGCCGAGGGTGGACAACGTGCCGAGAATCACACCGAAGACCAGCGCGCCCGCCGGGGAGACGTCGTGCTTGGCGAGCGGCCGCCTGCGGGTCCGCCGCATCGTGCGGTCGATGTCCCGGTCGATGTAGCAGTTCAGCACGTTCGCGCTGCCCGCCGAGAGCGTGCCGAAGATCATCGTGGCGGTGGCCGTCCACAGATCGGGCAGCCCGCGCGCCGCCAGGAACATGACCGGCAGGGTCGTGATCAGCAGCAGTTCGATGATCCGCGGCTTGGTGAGCGCCACGTAGGCCTTCACGAGCGCCCCGGCGGAGCGGGGAGCCGTGGCCGTCGCGGTCGGCCCGAGGGGGGCCACCGCCTGCTTGTTCGTCAGGACCGTCAAGGCGCTTCCAACACGTGCGAGGTCAACGCGTAACCTTCTGATTAGGGCGGATCTCCGGGCAGCGGCCGGCACTTGAGCAATCACTGTAGTCGCCGGAGCGGGTGGTCCCCGAACCGGGGGCGAAGTCGCGGGCGTGTACCGGAGGTGCCTACCAAACGGTATTACTGCCGACCCGTTAGGGTCCGGTGTGGGCGGGAAATGCCAGAACCGGCGCGAAAACCAAGAGGGGATCGAGCAGTTGAGCAGCGCAAGCCTTGAGTGGAGTGACCTTGACCGGCAGACGGTCGACGTCGTACGTGCCCTGGCGATGGACGCCGTGGAGAAGGCCGGATCGGGTCACCCCGGCACCGCGATGAGCCTCGCCCCCGCCGCCTACCTTCTCTTCCAGCGGGTCCTGCGGCACGACCCCTCGGATCCCAAGTGGGCGGGACGTGACAGATTCGTCCTCTCCTGCGGGCATTCGAGCCTGACGCTTTACATCCAGCTCTACCTGTCCGGCTATGGCCTGACCCTCGACGACCTGAAGTCGCTGCGTCAGTGGGGCAGCCTCACCCCGGGTCACCCGGAGTACGGCCACACCCTCGGCGTGGAGACCACGACGGGTCCGCTCGGCCAGGGCATCGGCAACGCGGTCGGCATGGCCATGGCCGCCCGCCGCGAGCGCGGCCTGTTCGACCCCGACGCGGCCGAGGGCGCGTCGCCGTTCGACCACATGATCTGGTGCTTCGCCTCCGAGGGCGACCTGGAGGAGGGCATCAGCCACGAGGTCAGCGCGCTCGCCGGCCACCAGAAGCTCGGCAACCTCGCCGTAGTCTTCGACTCCAACCACATCTCTATCGAGGACGACACCCAGATCGCCCTCTCCGAGGACATCGCCAAGCGCTACGAGGCGTACGGCTGGCACGTCCTGGAGGTCGACTGGACCGCCACCGGGGAGTACGAGGAGGACGTCCAGGCGCTGTACGCGGCGATGGAGGCGGCCCGCGCGGAGACCGAGCGGCCCACGTTCATCAAGCTCCGCACGGTCATCGGCTGGCCGGCGCCGAACAAGCAGAACACCGGCAAGATCCACGGCTCGGCCCTGGGCGCCGACGAGGTCGCCGCGACCAAGCGCGTCCTCGGCATGGACCCGGAGAAGAGCTTCGACGTCCCGGGCGAGGTGCTGGAGCACGCCCGCGAGGTCGTCCAGCGCGGCCGGGCGCTGCGCGCCGAGTGGGACGAGGCCTACCAGAGCTGGCGTGCGGCCAACCCCGAGCGGGCGGAGCTGTTCGACCGTATCTCCGGCCGGAAGCTGCCCGAGGGCTGGGACAAGGCGCTGCCGACGTTCGAGATCGGCTCGCAGGTGGCCACCCGCAAGGCGTCCGGCGAGGTGCTGAGCGCGCTCGCGCCGGTGCTGCCGGAGCTGTGGGGCGGCTCGGCCGACCTGGCGGAGTCCAACAACACCACGATGAAGGGCGAGCCGTCCTTCATCCCGGACGAGTACCAGACCAAGGAGTTCCCCGGCGGCAGGTACGGCCGGACGCTCCACTTCGGCATCCGCGAGCACGGCATGGGCGCGATCCTCAACGGCATCGCGCTGCACAACGGCACCCGCCCGTACGGCGGCACGTTCCTCGTGTTCAGCGACTACATGCGCCCGTCGGTGCGGCTCGCCGCGCTGATGAAGCTGCCGGTGACCTACGTCTGGACGCACGACTCGATCGGCCTCGGCGAGGACGGCCCGACCCACCAGCCGATCGAGCACCTGTGGGCGCTGCGCGCGATCCCCGGCCTCGACGTCGTCCGCCCGGCGGACGCCAACGAGACCGCGGCCGCATGGAAGGCGATCCTGGAGCACGACGACCGGCCGGCGGGCCTCGCCCTGACCCGGCAGAACGTCCCGACCCTGGAAGGCGCGGGCGACCCCGACGCCGTCGCGAAGGGCGGCTACGTCCTGCAGGACGCCTCCAACGGCCAGCCGGCCGTGGTGATCATCGGCACCGGCAGCGAGGTCCAGCTCGCCGTCGAGGCCCGCACGATCCTGGAGTCGCAGGGCATCCCGACCCGTGTCGTCTCGATGCCGTGCGTGGAGTGGTTCCAGGCGCAGGACCCGGCCTACAAGCAGACCGTGCTGCCCCCCGCCGTGCGTGCCAGGGTCGCCGTCGAGGCGGGAATCCCGCTCGGCTGGCGCGAGTTCGTGGGTGACGCGGGCGAGGTCCTCGGTCTCGACCACTTCGGCGCCTCCGCGCCGTACAAGACGATCTACGAGCAGTTCGGCCTCACCGCCGACCGCGTCGTCGCCGCCGCCAAGGCCAGCCTGGCCAAGACGGGCGCCGACAAGGGCGAGACGACCGGAAACTGAGGGACGAAGGATGAATGAGAACCTGAAGCGGCTGTCCGACGCCGGAGTCTCCATCTGGCTCGACGACATCAGCCGGGAGCGGCTGCGCTCCGGCAACCTCTCCGCCCTGATCCGCGACAAGAACGTGACCGGGGTCACCTCCAACCCCACGATCTTCGCCTCCGCGCTCAGCAAGGGCGACGCCTACGACGCGCAGATGCGCGACCTCGCCACGCGCGGGGTGACGGTCGAGGAGGCCGTACGGGCGATCACCACGTTCGACATCCGCTGGGCGGCCGACGTGCTGCGGCCGGTCTTCGACGCCACCCGCGGCGTCGACGGCCGGGTGTCGATCGAGGTGGACCCGCGCATGGCCCGCCGGACCGAGGCGACCATCGCCGAGGCCCGCGCGCTGTGGTGGCTGGTCGACCGGCCGAACGTGCACATCAAGATCCCGGCGACGGTCGAGGGCCTGCCGGCCATCACCCAGGCCATCTCCGAGGGCATCAGCGTCAACGTCACGCTGATCTTCTCGCTGGAGCGGTACCGCCAGGTGATCGACGCCTGGCTGAGCGGGCTGGAGAAGGCGAAGGCCAACGGCCTCGACCTGGCCACGATCGAGTCGGTCGCGTCGTTCTTCGTCAGCCGCGTGGACACCGAGATCGACTCCCGCCTCGACAAGATCGGCACGCCGGAGGCGGCGGAGCTGAAGGGCCGGGCCGCGGTGGCCAACGCCCGCCTGGCGTACGCCGCGTACGAGGAGGTCATGAACTCCCCGCGCTGGCAGGCGCTGCGCGCGGCGGGCGCGCACCCGCAGCGTCCGCTGTGGGCGTCCACGGGCGTGAAGAACCCCGACTTCCCCGACACCCTGTACGTCGAGCAACTGGTCACCGCGGGAGTGGTGAACACGATGCCCGAGAAGACGCTGGACGCGTCGGCCGACCACGGCCGGATCTCCGGCGACACCATCCGCCCCTTCTACCAGCAGGCGTGGGACGTCATGGCCTCGCTCAAGCAGGCCGGCATCGACTACGACGACGTGGTCCGCGCGCTGGAGGAGGAGGGCCTCGAGAAGTTCGAGACGTCCTGGGGCGAGCTGCTGGAGACCGTCGACGGCGAGCTGCGGAAGGCCTGATCTTCATATGACTATCGAGGTGACCCTCGGCGACGAGGCGGACGCCGTCGCCGCTGTGAGGGACAAGCTCGTGGCCGAGGGGGTGCCCGCGGCTCTCGCCGCGGGCGACCCCGCCCTCTGGGGGCCGCAGGCGCAGCCCGAGGCCGCCATCCGGCTGGGCTGGCTCGGCCTGCCGAACACGAGCCGGGAGCTGCTGCCGGAGATCGCGAAGCTGGTGGAGCGGGCCCGCGCCGCGGGCCTGGACCACGTCGTGCTGGCCGGGATGGGCGGCTCCTCCCTCGCCCCCGAGGTGATCTGCGCCACCGAGGACGTCCCGCTGACCGTCCTCGACACCACCGACCCGCACCAGGTGCGGCGGGCGCTCGCCGACCGGCTCGACCGCACGGTCGTCGTGGTGGCGAGCAAGAGCGGCGGCACGGTCGAGACCGACAGCCACCGGCGCGTCTACGAGCAGGCGTTCCGCGACGCGGGCATCGACCCGGCCGAGCGGATCGTGGTCGTCACCGACCCGGGCTCGCCGCTGGAGCGGGCGGCCAACGAGGCCGGCTACCCGGTGGTCCTCGCCGACCCGAACGTCGGCGGCCGTTACAGCGCGCTCACCGCGTTCGGCCTGGTGCCGAGCGCCCTGGCGGGCGCGGACGTGGCGAAGCTGCTCGACGACGCCGCCGCCGTGGCGCCGCTGCTCGCCCAGGACGAGGGCAACCCCGGCCTCGACCTCGGCGCGCTGCTCGGCGCGCAGGCCCTGCGCGGGCGCGACAAGCTGATCCTGCGGGACGCGATGTCCGACATCACCGGCCTGCCCGACTGGATCGAGCAGCTCATCGCCGAGTCGACCGGCAAGGAGGGCAAGGGCGTCCTGCCCGTCGTCGGCGCGGAGGCGGCCGAGGCCGACGACCAGTTCCTCGTCTCGATCGGGCCCGACAGCGGCACGACCGTCGACGGGCCGCTCGGCGCGCAGTTCCTGGTCTGGGAGTACGCCACGGCGGTCGCGGGCCGGGTGCTCGGGATCAACCCGTTCGACCAGCCGAACGTCGCCGAGTCGAAGGAGAACACGACCCGGATCCTGGAGGAGGCCGGAGACGGCCCCCTGCCGACCGGCACTCCGATGCTCACCGACGGCCCGGTCGAGGTGTACGGCGACGTGCCCGGCGACCTGAAGAATCTGGCCGACGTCCTCACCTGGCTGCTGCGGTCGATCCCCGAGCGCGGCTACCTGGCGATCATGGCCTACCTCGACCGCGAGGCGGCGTTCGACGCGGCGGTCGTCGGCGAGGCGTCCTTCGAGGAGATGACGGAGACGTGGGCCGGCGCCGACGTCGCCACCCTCCGGGCGCTGCTCGACTACCGGACCGACCACGCCGTCACGTTCGGCTGGGGACCGCGCTTCCTGCACTCGACCGGCCAGTACCACAAGGGCGGGCCGTCGGCCGGGGTGTTCCTCCAGGTCACCGGTGCCGTGACCGACGACATCGAGGTTCCGGGCAAGCCGTACACGCTGGGCAGGCTCCAGCTCGCGCAGGCGCTGGGCGACCTGGGGGCCCTGACCTCCCGGGGCAGGCCGGCCGTACGCCTGCATCTGACCGACCGCGTCGCCGGAGTCAGGCACCTGCTCTCCGTGGCCGAGGAGCTCTGACCATGCGATGCGTTACCGGCGACGGGCCCGTCCCCCGGGAGGAGACATGACGGAGCAACAGGAGCCCCGGGCCGGCGACGACGGCCGCGGCGCGGCGCCGGGTCAGGAGGACCGGGCCGTCGAGCAGGTCCGCGACGTGGCGCTGCCGGTGGCGGAGCACGCGGCGGTGACCGCCGCGCAGGCCGCCACCACCACCGCCACGACCGACCTGACCATGGAGGTCAACCCGCTGCGCGACCCGCGCGACCGGCGGCTGCCGCGCGTCGCCGGGCCCTGCGTGCTGGTGCTGTTCGGCGTCACCGGAGACCTCGCCAAGCGCAAGCTGCTGCCGGCGATCTACGACCTGGGGAACCGGGGGCTGCTGCCCCCGGGCTTCTCCCTGGTCGGCTTCGCCCGCCGTGACTGGGCGCACGAGGACTTCGCGCAGGTCACGTACGAGGCGGTCAAGGAGCACGCGCGGACGCCGTTCCGCGAGGAGGTCTGGAAGCAGCTCAGCGAGGGCATCCACTTCTGCCCCGGCGAGTTCGGCGACGACGGCGCGTTCGACGTGCTCTCCATGATGCTCAAGGAGATCGACGAGACCCGGGGCACGGGCGGCAACTACGCCTTCTACCTGTCGGTGCCGCCGAAGTTCTTCCCGGTCGTCGTCGAGCAGCTCAAGCGGACCGACCTCGCCAAGGCCCCCGACGGGTCCTGGCGCCGGGTGGTCATCGAGAAGCCGTTCGGGCACGACCTGAAGAGCGCCCGCGAGCTCAACGAGATCACCAGCGCGGTGTTCCCGGAGAGCTCGGTCTTCCGCATCGACCACTACCTCGGCAAGGAGACCGTCCAGAACATCCTGGCGCTCCGGTTCGCCAACACCCTGTACGAGCCGATCTGGAACCGCGGCTACGTCGACCACGTGCAGATCACGATGGCCGAGGACATCGGCATCGGCGGCCGGGCCGGCTACTACGACGGCATCGGCGCGGCCCGCGACGTGATCCAGAACCACCTGCTGCAGCTCCTGGCGCTCGTCGCGATGGAGGACCCCACGTCCTTCGACGCCGACGCGCTGCGCCGGGAGAAGGAGAAGGTGCTGCGGGCCGTCAGGCTGCCCGCCGACCTGTCCACCGGCACGGCCCGCGGGCAGTACGACGGCGGGTGGCAGGGCGGCGAACCCGTCGTCGGCTACCTGGAGGAGCAGGGCATCTCGCCCGAGTCCACCACCGAGACGTACGCCGCGGTGAAGCTGGAGGTGGCCAACCGCCGGTGGGCGGGGGTGCCGTTCTACCTGCGTACCGGCAAGCGGCTCAGCCGCCGGATGACCGAGGTGGCGGTGGTCTTCCAGCGGGCTCCGCACCTGCCGTTCAGCCAGGACGACACCGAGATCCTCGGCCACAACGCGCTGGTCATCCGGGTGCAGCCGGACGAGGGCATCACGGTGCGCTTCGGCTCGAAGGTGCCCGGCACCGCGATGGAGGTCAGGGACGTCAACATGGACTTCGCCTACGGCGAGTCGTTCATGGAGTCCTCCCCCGAGGCGTACGAGCGGCTGCTGCTCGACGTGCTCATCGGCGACCCGCCGCTGTTCCCGCACCAGCGGGAGGTGGAGCTGTCCTGGAGCATCCTCGACCCGATCGAGGAGTTCTGGGCCTCCCAGGGCAGGCCGGAGGGGTACGAGTCGGGCTCCTGGGGCCCCGCCTCGGCCGATGCGATGCTGGCCAGGGACGGACGCGCCTGGAGGCGGCTGTGACGACGTTCAACCTGACCGAGACGACCGCGTCGAAGATCTCTTCGACGCTGACCCGGCTGCGGCACCAGATGGGCGCGCCCGCCGTCGGCATGGTGCTGACGCTCGTCGTGGTGGTCGACGAGGCCGGGCAGTACGACGCCCTGCGCGCCGCCACCGACGCCGCGCGCGAGCACCCCTCACGCATCCTGATCGTGATCAACCGCGATCCCGCCGAGCCCAACCGGCTGGACGCCGAGATCCGCGTCGGCGAGTCGGCGCCGGGTGAGGTCGTGCTGCTGCGCCTGTACGGCGAGCTGACCGAGCACGGCGACTCGGTGATCATGCCGCTGCTGCTCACCGACACGCCGGTGGTGGCGTGGTGGCCGGGCGGCTGCCCCGAGGTTCCCGCGAAGAATCCCATCGGGCACCTGGCCAACCGCCGGATCACCGACGCCCGGTCGGCCCAGGACGCCGTGGCCGCCGTCGCCTCCCGGGACGCCAGCTACGTCCCGGGCGACACGGACCTCGCCTGGACCCGGCTGACGCCGTGGCGGAGCCTCCTGGCCGCCGCCTTCGACCAGCCCGTCGGGAAGATCGAGAGAGGCGTCGTGGAGGCCTCGCCGGGCAACCCCAGCGCGCCGCTGCTGGCCGCCTGGCTCTGCGACCGCCTGGAGGCGCCGATCGAGGTCGCCGACTCCGGCGGCCCGGGGCTGACCGGGGTACGGCTGCTGATCGAGGGCGGCGGCGAGATGACGGTGAGCCGGGGCGACGCCCGGCTGGCCACGCTGTCGCGGCCGGGGCACCCGGACCGCCGGGTCGCCCTCGCCCGCCGCCCCACCTCGGAACTGCTCGCCGAGGAGTTGCGCCGGCTCGACCCGGACGACATCTACGCCGCCACGATCCGCCGACTGGCCCAGACGAACGAGCAGGCGGATCGTCGGGCGAAGAAGGGCGGGCGGTCGTGACCGCCGTACCCGGGGTCATCGTCCACCGCGACGCCACGGTGCTGGCCCAGGCCGTGTCCGCCCGCCTCATCACGAGGCTGGTGGACACGCAGGCCGCCCGCGGCTCGGCGCACCTGGTGCTGACCGGCGGCACCGTGGGGATCGCGACGCTCGCGGCGCTGGCGGCCACGGCCGCGCACGACGCGATCGACTGGCGGGCGCTCGACATCTGGTGGGGCGACGAGCGGTTCCTGCCGACCGGCCACCCGGAGCGCAACGAGACGGGGGCACGGCAGGCGCTGCTCGACCACGTGGACGTGGACCCGGAGCGGGTGCACGTCATGCCCGGCCCCGACTCGGGGATGACCGCCGAGGAGGCCGCCGAGGCGTACGCGGTGGAGCTCGCCAAGGCGGCCAGGCCGGAGGACCACGGGCCGGTGCCGTCGTTCGACGTGCTGCTGCTGGGCATGGGCCCGGACGGCCACGTCGCCTCGCTGTTCCCCGACAAGCCCGCGGTGTACGAGGAGGAGCGCTCGGTGGTGGCCGTGCACGGCTCCCCCAAGCCGCCGCCGACCCGGCTGTCGCTGACGTTCCCCGCGCTCAGGGCCGCCAGGGAGACCTGGGTCGTGGTGGCCGGCGAGGACAAGGCGCAGGCCGTCCATCTCGCCCTGTCCGGCGCGGGGCCCTTCCAGGTGCCCGCCGCCGGGGCGCGCGGGCGGCAGCGCACGCTGTTCCTGCTCGACCGCGCCGCCGCCGCCAAGATCCCGCCGGGCCTCGGCCGGATCGCCTCACCCTGAATCCTGATCCGCAAAAGAGCGGCCGGGCGGGTATCCTACCCCGCCCGGTCGTTTCTTTTTGCGCAACTGATGGCGCGAATCCTCATTTATGGAGTCTCACCGCCAGCAGGACAATTGTGGTTAGAATTTCCGCCCGGTAGCGATTCGCGTAGCGGGAGGTGTGGTGGCGGAGCGGCGCGCGATAACGGTGCTGCACGTGTCGGACACCCAGTTCGGTGCCCACCACCGGCACGGCGCCGAGGGCGTCACCGAACAGGACCGGACGTACTCCTCGCTGGCGGCACGGCTTCTCGCCGACGTCAAGCGGTTGCGCGAGGAGCGCGGCGTCTCCCCCGATCTCGTCGTCGCCTCGGGCGACCTCGCGGAATGGGCACGCCCCGCCGAATTCGACCAGTTTTATGACTTTCTGACCGAACTCGCCTCCGGGCTCGGACTGAGCCGGTCGCGCGTGGCCATGGTGCCCGGAAACCACGACGTCAACTGGAAGAAGTGCGAGGCGTATTTCCTGAACTGTCAGGGCGACGACACCGAGCCGGTCCCGCCGTACTGGCCGAAATGGGAGCCGTACGCCCAGATGTTCACCCGGTTCTACGACGGCGTCCCGGGGGTCTCGTTCGCCCGTGACCAGCCGTGGACGCTGTTCGAGGTGCCGGAACTGAAGACCGTGATCGCCGGGCTCAACTCGACCATGGCCGAAAGCCACCGCGACGAGGACCACTACGGCTACTGCGGCGAGGCGCAACTGTGGGCCTTCGCCGAGCTGCTGTCCGCCTTCGAGCGGGAGGGCTGGCTGCGGATCGGCGTGATGCACCACAACCCGGTCATCGACAACGAGAGGGACGACGCCTTCCTCCGGGACCGGGCGGCCTTCCGCGAGATCCTCGCGCCTCGCCTGCACATGCTGCTGCACGGCCACACCCACCAGGGCCGGGCGGAGGGTTTCGGGCCCGACTTCCTGCCCGTGCTCTGCTCCGGCAGCGCCGGCGTGCGGCAGAGCGCCCGGCCGGACGACGTGCCCAACCAGTACCAGCTCGTCGAGATCACCCGGACCGGGCTGCGGATCCACGGCCGGCGCTACAACCCCGACCGGCTGCGCTGGGAGGCCGACACCGCGATCGGACGCGACCCCGACCAGTCCGTGCTGGCGATCGACCGGCCGCTGCGGGAGGCGCACGCCGCCTTCCCCGACCCCGAGCGGGACGGACCCGGACCGGACGACGGCGCATCGTTCGCCGCTCGGTTCATCGAGCAGGGCCTGCGGCGTGACGACCTGCTCTCACGGGTGCGCCGCGTGTGCGAGTTGCGCCACCCCGATGCCGGGGTGGACGAGGTCCGCAACGGTACGACCCGGACATACCTGCGGGTCGCCCGGTCCGACGGTCGCCACGTGTCGATGTTCCCGGTCGGCGTGCACGCGGGACGTCCCGGCCGGGAGGAGGCCGAGACCTTCCTTGCCGAGGTCGACGCCCTCTATCGAGCGGGTGACCCGTATCTGACGTCGTTCCTCGTCTACGACGGTGAGCCCGTGCCGGACGAGCTCCGCCGGTGGGCGGAACTGCGCGGGCTCCAGCTTCAGAGCCTGGCGAGATTCCAGGGCATGGACGCGCTGCGCCCGTACGCCGACCGTCAGGCGAGGCGGCTGGCGGGCAGCGGCGTCTACCCGCCCGGGCTGTTCGTCCCCCAGCGCTTCGTGGTCGTACGCGGCGGGGGCGGCGCGACACCGGCCCCGGCCGAGCCGGAGGTCGACCTGCTGGAGCGGCTGCGCGAGTGGGTCGCGGACCACGAGGGCAGGTTCGTCGTCGTCCTGGGCGACTTCGGCTACGGCAAGACGTTCCTGTTACGCGAGCTCACCCGGCTGGTGCAGGAGGAGGGCCGGCCTCCGGTCATCCCGATCCTGATCCAGCTCCGGGAGCTGGAGAAGGCCCACAGCCTGGACGAACTGCTGGCCGCCCACCTGACGGCGGGAGGCGAGGAGGTGATCGACCTCCAGCGGCTGCGCTACCTCATCGAGGAGGGCCGCGTGCTGCTGCTCTTCGACGGCTTCGACGAACTGGCCCTGCGGATCACCTACGACCAGGCGGCCGAGCACCTGAAGTCGTTGGTCCAGGCGGCCCGGGGACGCGCGAAGGTCGTGCTGACCAGCCGGACCCAGCACTTCCTGTCCGAGCGCCAGGTGGAGACCGCGTTGTCCGCCCAGCTCTCCGGGCTGCCCGGCCACCGCCTGGTCAAGCTGCTCGAGTTCGACGACGTGCAGATCCTGAAGTTCCTCACCCGGCAGATGGCAGGGGACGAGGACCGGGCCCGCGCCCGGCTCACGCTGCTGGACGACGTCCGCGATCTGCTGGGGCTGTCACGCAACCCCCGCATGCTGAGCTTCATCGCACGCCTCGACGAACGCCGGCTGCGCGAGATCCGCGACCACGAAGGGGAGATCAGCGCGGCCCGGCTCTACCGTGAGCTGCTCCAGCAGTGGCTGGAGTTCGAGTTCGAACGGGCCCAGCCGCGCGGCGGGATGCGGGCGTTGTCGGTCGCCGACCGCTGGAACGCCGTACGCACCCTCGCGCTCCGGCTGTGGGAGTCCGGCGAGGACACGCTGGGGCTGGCGGAGCTGGGCGGTGCCGCCGGCGCCCTCGGACACCTGGCGGACCTGCAGATCACCCCCGAGCAGGCCTCGCACATGATCGGCTCGGGCACGCTCCTGGTCCGCACCGAGGGCGAACGGTTCACGTTCGTCCACCGGTCGGTCATGGAGTGGCTGGTCGCCGATCACGCCGCCGAGGTCCTCCGCGACGGCGGCGATCCCGGCGAACTGATCACCCGGCCGATCTCCGATCTCATGGCCGACTTCGTCGCCACCCTCGCCGGTCACCGGCGATCGGTCGCGTGGGCTCGTGCGATTATCGCCGATAGCGATTTTCCCGTCGGAATCGCCAAGGCGAACGCCCTGACCCTGCTGAGGAGGCTGCGCGTCCCGGTCAGCGACGGCGGCAGAGCGAAGGTGTACCTGCCGGGGGCCGACCTGCGGGGTCTCGACCTCAGCGGCATGGACCTGCGTGGCGCCACGCTGTTCGGCGCGAACCTGGAGGGCGCCCGTCTCGACGGCGCCGACCTGAGTGGAGCGAACCTGATCGGAGCCGACCTCACCGGCGTCTCCGGCAAAGGCGTACTACTGATGGAGGCTCAGCTCGGCGACGCGAACCTGTCGCGCGCCCGGCTCCTCGGCGCCGATCTCACCGGCGCGGCCACTGAGGGCGTCGAATGGTGGCGTACAGCGCTCATCGGCGCCCGCCTGGACGCGCCGGAGGAGGTGGCCCGGGCCCACCCGGATGCCGCACTTCCCGGGCAGCCACCGCCTTCCCTCCAGTACGGTCCCGTACGCAGCGTGATAACCGATCTGGCCTGGGGTGGCCGGTCCGGCGACATCCTCGTCGCCGGTACCGCCGACGGGACACTCGCCGTCTGGGACGCCCGCGCAGGACAACCGATCCGGAGCTTCGCGGGTCATACCGGCCGCATCCATGCCGTCGCGATCGATCCGGTGCACCCGCATGTGGCCACGGGAGGAGGTGACGGCAACATCCGCATCTGGAACGTCGCCACCGGCGCACCGATCCGCATGCTCGACGATCAAACCCTCCCGGTGAGCGCCGTCGCCTACAGCCCTGACGGCACCAGCCTGGCGACAGGAGGGTGGGACGGTCCCGTACGCGTGTGGGACACGACCAGCGGTGCGATGACGCGCGACTTCACCGCCCCCGGGCCCGTACACGGAGTCACCTACAGCCCCGACGGCACATGCCTCGTCGTGGTCGGAGACGACCCGTTCGTCCAAGTCCGAGACGTCGGCACCGGGCTACTCGTGTGGGATTTCGGCGACCTCGAGCCACTGTTCGCGGTGGCCTACAGCCCGGACGGAAAACGTATCGCCATCGGAGGTTCCATCGTCCAAGTGCTGGATGCGCGAACCGGCCTCCTCGTCTGGACGGCGAAAGGACACAGCGGCCGGGTCCGTGACCTGCTGTACAGCCCCGACGGCTCCCAGCTCATGGGCGGCGGCGAAGAGGGAGCCGTCTGCGTCTGGGACGCGAACACCGGCGAGACCATGCAGATGCTCCCCGGACACCAAGGCCCGGTGACGGCCCTTGCCCGCAGCCTGGACGGCACCGCGTTCGCCAGCGGGGGCACCGACGAAACCGTTCGGGTCTGGGATGCCGCGACCAATGTCTCCTCGGACACCCTGGACCCTCGCCTTCCAGGGATGCGCGCCGTCGCCCACAGTTCCGACGGCACTTGCCTGGCAACCGTCGGATACGACGGCGTTCCGCGCCTCTGGGATATCGGGACGGGTCGCGTCGATCAGATCTTCCCAGGACACCCGGGTGCCGCCGCGCTCGCCTACAGCCCCGACGGTACCCATGTCGCCATAGGCGGGATGGACGGCGTCACGGTTGTATGGGATACGGCGGCGGGTCGCAGCGTGGAGATCACCCAAGCGGGAGCAAGGTGGGTGAGCGCCCTCGCCTACAGCCCCGACGGTCTCCATCTCACCATCGCCACCGACAGCATGGTCCTTGTGTGGAACGCCACGACCGGCGGACTCGTCCGTGTCCTTCCAGGGGCCTCTCACGCCTGGAAGGGACTGGCGTACAGTCCCGACGGCAGTCGCCTCGCCGTGGCCGAAAGCACACAACCGATATGTGTCTGGGACACCGCGACCGGCCGCCTGCTCCGTGCGTTCGGC
Source organism: Microbispora sp. H10885 (assembly GCF_014161415.1). Classification (NCBI taxonomy): domain Bacteria; kingdom Bacillati; phylum Actinomycetota; class Actinomycetes; order Streptosporangiales; family Streptosporangiaceae; genus Microbispora; species Microbispora sp. H10885. The sequence continues at coordinate 489,664 of NZ_JABBWY010000006.1, forward strand.
GGGCATGCCGACAGCGTGGTGAGCACCATCGCCTACAGCCCCGATGGCACCCGCCTTGCCAGCAGTGGTCTCAACCACGTCGTCGAGATCTGGGACGCCGAGACCGGCGAACCTTCCCTCATTCTGAGGGGACATGCCGACCAAGTACGCAACGTGGCCTTCAGTCCCGATGGCAGCCGCCTGGTCAGCGCGGGCGACGATCGAACCGTGCGGGTGTGGGACGCGAGGTCCGGCGACCTGCTGCACACGCTCCGCGGCCACCAGGGGTTCGTGCTGTCCGTCAGCCACAGTCCCGACGGCAGGCAGGTGGCCAGCGCCGGGAGTGACGGCACGATCCGGATCTGGGACGCCGTCGCGGGCGAGGCCGTGGCGACGCTGCTCCCGCTGCAGGACGGGTGGGCGGCGTTCAGCCCGGACGGCCTGACGTACAAATATCGCGGCACTCCCGGCGGCGCGTTCTGGTGGGCCGTCGGCCTGTGCACGTTCGCGCCGGGGGAACTCGACGAGTTCGTCCCGGAGTTGCGACGGGTGGACGACGACACCCCGCTGACCGCGCTCGCGAAGCCGGACGGGAAGGGATGACCCGTGCCCGACGAGACGACCGGCCCGGACCGGGACCGGGACCGGCCAGGAGGCCTGCGGCCGGAGCGGCCACCGGGCCCGCTCGCCCGGCGCAGGCAGCGTGACCTGGGCACGCGCCCGTTCCCGCTGCTGACGCCGGAGGAGTGGCGTGAGCCCGGCGGCGCGCTGCGGCGGATGTACGAGAGCGCGGAGGCCCGGGCGATGGAGACCGCCGACTGGTACCTGGACGACCGGGTACGCATGCGGCTGGCCTCGCAGGTCCTGCGCGGGCTGGCCATCCTGCTGGCGGCGGCCGGAGGCCTGCAGCCCCTCGCGGCCGCGGCGGGAGGGACGGCAGGCGCGCAGCTCGGCGGCGGCAACCTCGCGTGGGGATACGTCCTGCTGGCCGGCGCTGGCGTCTGCGTCGCCCTCGACCGCATCCTCGGCCTGTCGTCGCGGTGGATGCGCGACATCATGACCGCGCAGAAGATCCAGCAGCGGCTGGTGGACTTCCAGTTCGACTGGGCCGACCTCAACGCCCGGGACGCCGTGGGTCAGGAGCCGGTCCCGGTGCACGACTACCTCGCGCTGCTGCGGGCGTTCCTCTCCGACCTCTCCTCGATCACCCAGGAGGAGACCTCCGAGTGGGTGAACGAGTTCCAGAGCGCGGTGGCCCAGCTCACCAACCACTCCGGCGACCGCTGAGCCGGCTCTCGCGGATATTCCTGAGCGGGACCCCGATTGGTAACCTCACGGGGTGGCAGGGTTCGGTGAGGCAGGGGCGACGGGCGCCTCCGCCCTGCGTCCCCGCGGCGCGGCCCGATGAGGGCCGGGAGCCCGCCGGGGTCCACGGGGCCACAGGGTCCGCCGACACCGAGGGGCGGCCGGACCCAGGAGGAGATCCGCCGCAGCAACCTCGGCGCCCTGCTGCGGCACGTCCACCTGAACGGCCCGGTCTCCCGCTCCGCGCTCGCCGGCCGGATGGGCCTGAACCGCAGCACGATCATGGCGCTGACCGCCGAGCTCACCGCCGCGGGCCTGGTCCGCGAGGAACTCCCCGCCGACACCCGCCGGGCGGGCCGGCCGTCGCTCGTGGTCCGGCCCGAGTCGGGCCGGGTGTACGTCCTGGCCTTCGACGTCCGGGTGGACCGGCTGGTCGCCGCCAGGGTGGGGCTCGGCGGCGTCATCCTCGACCGCAGGGAGGCGGTCAGGCGGCGACAGGCCGACGCCGATCTCGACGACGTCGTCGGCGTGCTGGCGGAGTTCGGCCGGGAACTGCGGCGCGAGGCCGATCCGGGCTCGGTGTGCGCCGGTGTAGGCGCGGCCTACTGCGGCATGATCCGGCCCGCCGACGGCACCGTCCGGTACGGGCCCTACATGGGCTGGGTCGACCAGGCGTTCGGCGACGAGCTCGCGGCCGGGCTCGGGCTGCCGGTCGCGGTGGGCAACGAGGCCCATCTGGGCGCGCTGGCCGAGCACGAGCGCGGGGCCGGCGTGGGCTTCGACAACCTCGTCTACCTGCACGGCGACGTCGGGGTGGGCGGCGGGATCATCGTCGGCGGCAGGCTGCTCGGCGGCGACGGCGGCTACGGCTGCGAGCTGGGGCACATGGTGGTCAACCCGTACGACGGGCGGCCCTGCATGTGCGGCTCGCGCGGCTGCCTGGAGGCGGAGGTCGGCGAGCACGCCCTGATCGACGCCGCCGGCCGGTCCGGCGAGCTCACCGGCCGCGAGGGGGTGCGGGCCGTCGTGGCGGCGGCCGGGCGCGGCGACGAAGCGGCCGCGGAGGCGCTGGAACGGATCGGCGACTGGCTGGGCATCGGGGTGGCCAACCTGATCAACCTCTTCAACCCCGGCCTGGTGATCTTCGGGGGCATGCTCCGGGACGTCTACCCCGGCTCGGCGGAGCACGTCCGCCGCCGGGTCGAGGCCAACGTGCTGCTCATCTCGCGGGAGCGGGTGCGGCTGCGCGTCTCGGCGCTCGGGGACGACGCGACGCTGATCGGCGCCGCCGAGCTGGCGTTCTCCTCCCTCATGGCCAGTCCGCTGGAGGCGCTCGCCCACCTGCGCTGACGCCGGGCCGGACACCAGGTGCGGCGGCGGACCGCGACCCGCACCCGCGCGCATGCCTGGTCGTCTCACTCCTCGGCGGACCGTGCGGCGTCGAGGGCTTCGCGTGCCTCGTCGGCGCGGAGACGGGCCGAGCGGGCGGTGCGTTCCGCGCCCGCCTCCTCGCGCCGGGCGGCGTCGAGCCGGTGGGAGGCGGCCTCCAGCTTGTCCTTCGCCCTCGCGAGCTTCGCCGTCAGCGTCTCCACCTTCTCCGCGCGCCGTCCGTGCTCGCGCGCGGCGTCGGCGTGCTCGGCCGCCCGGTCGGCGCGGCTCCGCTCCGCCTCGGCCGCCGCCTGCTCGGCCTCGGCGAGCGCGCGTTCGAGGTCCTTGGCCCGTCGCTCGCGTTCCGCCTCCCCGCGCCGCCGTTCCGCCTCCAGAGGCTTCCTCTCCACCTCCCGGCTCTCGCCCGCGCGGCCGGCCCTCCCGGCCGGGCGTACGGGGGCCGGGGTGAAGCCGCTGTAGCTGAGGGGGCGGGTCAGCCTGCCCCGGCGCACCTGCTCGGCCGCGTCCTCGTCCACCACGGCGGCGTCGAGGGTCTGCTCGATCTCCATGTCGGCCCCCGAACCCAGCGGATGCCCAGCCGCCTCGGCGTTCTCCCGTACGGACCGGACGGTGCGGGCGATGAGCGGGGTGCGTTCGCGGCCCGCCTCCGCGAGCGCCTCGGCGTCCTGGGCGCGCCACGCCTCGCGCAGCCGCCGCCCCAGGTCGAGCAGCGGATCGAGCAGCCCCTCCCGCCGGGCTGCCTGGTTGACCGCCCAGGCGACGACGGCCGGCCTGCGCAGCGCCTTGATCTGCTTGGCCAGCGCGGCGTCACCGGAGGCCTTCGTCTCCTTCGCCAGGGCGTCCCGGGCCGTGGTGAACTCCCCGGGCACCATGCCGTAGAGCCGGTCCGCCGCCTCGTCGAGGTCCACAGACCACGTGTACCTCAGTTCCCCCCGGCGTTCAAAGGTGTCGCCTCCGGTGTGAGGCGCCCGGCCGGGTCCGGACGCCTCACACCGGGACTGTCAGTACGGCCAGCCGGGGACGTTCAGCCGGACGCGGTAGAGGCCGAAGTTGCCGGTGTTCCCGCCGCGGGAGGGCGTGCCCGAGGTGATGTACAGCGTCTGGCCGTCGGGGCCGCCGAAGGCGACGTTGGTGGTGTTCTGCCCGGCGGAGATGGTGCCGAGCTGCACGCCGGACGGCGCGTACACGTGGACCTTGCCGTCGTTGAAGGAGGCCTGGTACAGGTTGCCGGCGCAGTCGATGGTCACGCCGTCCGAACCGTTCAGGGACGCGAAGTCGGAGCGGGCGCCGACGCTGCCGTCGGAGTTGACGGGCCACTTGTAGATCTTGCCCGTGCCGTTGCCGCCGACGTAGAGCGTCTTGCCGTCAGGGGAGAGCGCGACGCCGTTCGGCTCCCGGATGGTGTCGTCGATCAGCGAGACGACGTTGTTCTTGACCCGGTACACGCCGGTGCGGCCGGACATCTGGTCGGCCCGGTTGGCGCGCTGGAAGTCGGGGTCGGTGAAGTAGACGGTGCCGTCCGGGCCGACGGTGAGGTCGTTGGGCGAGTTGAAGGCCCGGCCCTGGTAGGAGTTGGCGACCACCCCCCGACTCCGGTCGGGCAGGTGGAAGGAGGAGACGCTGCGCTGGTCGTGGGTCGCCGCCAGCAGGGTGCCGCCGTCCCGGGTGAGGGCGAGGCCGTTGCTGCCGGAGTTGGGGATGAAGGTCGTGAAGGTGTTCGGCTCGGTGAACCGCAGCACGTCCGCGGGCTGGACGTTCTCCGACCCGGTGCCGTCACGCATGAGCGACAGCAGCAGGGTCTGGGTGGCGGAGTCCCAGACCGGGCCTTCCAGGAAGTTGAACCCGTCCCGGATCTTGGTGGCGGTCACCGACGACGACGGCAGCGGGTTGGGGTAGGTCGCGCCCGGCGTGCACGGTCCGACGCCGGGGCGCGGCGTGCCCGTGGGGGTGACGCTCGGCGTCGGCGAAGGCGTCGGCGTCGGGCTCGGTGAAGGCGTCGGTGTCGGCGAAGGCGTGGGGGTGGCCGAGGGCGTGACGGTGGGCGTGACCGTGGGCGTGGGGGTCGGGCTGAGGGTCACGGGCCCGCTGCACATGAAGCCGTTGAGCCAGAAGGTGGTGGGGATCGGGTTGCCGCCGGTGATGCTCGCGGTGAACCCCATTCCGCTCGCCGTGCCGTTGGTGGGGATGGAGCCGTTGTAGGCCAGACTGGTGGCGCTCACGCGCGCGCCGGACTGCGTCCAGGTGGCGTTCCAGCCGGACGTGATCCGCTGCCCGGAGTCGGGGAAGTCGAACTCCAGCTTCCAGTTGCTAACCGGGTCGCCGAGGTTGGTGACGGCCACGTCGCCCTGGAAGCCCCCGCCCCACTGGCTGACGATCTTGTAGGTCACCTTGCATCCGGCGGCGGCCGCGGCCGGCGTCGTCACCGTCGCGACTCCACCGGCGACGAGCGCGGCGGCCAGCCCGGTGGCCGCGACGGTGGCGAGACTTCGTCTCATAGGGAAGTCCTTTCGGGAACGGCGACGGGCGGCTGCCGCCCGCGTGTCAGAGTGCCGTCCCGAAATTAAGCGACTGAGCAGGCGGTCGCGATCGGCCGCCCGGTGCGGCGTTCGCCCTGTGAGACGAGGTGTGGTTGTCTTTGTCGCGGCGGCCGGTCACGCGCGGCACCGGCGGCCCCCTCAGCCTGCGCGAACGCGACCGCCTTCGCACCGGGCGAGCCGATCGGCGGCCGGAAGGCGCCCAGGCCACGGCGCTGAAACGTTCAGCCCGCGCCGGGCGCGCCGGGACGTGCGCCGGCGCGGCCCGAGCGGTCCGGCGAGGTGCCCGGAAGCGGCTGATCCGCCACACGGCCGGCGACGGCGGCGACCGTCCTGGTCCGGTGCCCTGAGCAACACCGGACCAGGAGGACCACCCGTGAGGACGTCAGCTCGGGGATGCCGCCGCCATCACGCCCACGGCGATCCGCCCCTCCATCACACCGGGGTCCTCGGTATGGGTGAGCGACGCGCCGAGGGAGCTCAGCAGTCTGCGCAGGCGCATGTTGTCGAAGAGCAGGGTGACCCGCACCTCGGCGAAGCCGAGGTCCCGCGCCTGGGTGAGGAGCATGCGGGCGAGCGTGCCGCCGAGGCCTCTCCCCTGCCAGCGGTCCTCCACCAGCAGTGCGATCTCCGCGATGCCCGGGTCCGCGGTGAACAGCAGGCTGGCGAGGGCCACCACCTGACCGTCGTGACCGGCGACGAGCGACTGCCCGCGGGCACGGTCGCACAGCCGGTCGAGCATGCGCGGCGGCAGGTTGGGGTTGGAGGTGAAGTAGCGGAACCTGCGTGTCTCGGGCGAGCAGCGTTCGTGCAGGTCGCGCAGTGCCTCGCGGTACAACGGGGTCAACGGCTTGACCTGCACCTCCGCGCCGTCGGCGAGCCGCACCGGCCCCTCGGCCGCGGACGGCTCGGCCGGCGGCTGCGCCAGCCTCACCATCGCGGCGGCGCGGGCCGCCTCCGTCAGGGTGAACGGGAGCCCGGCGCGGCGCAGCCGGATCGACCGGCGCGGCGCCACGGGCACCACCAGCAGCGTGGGGTCGGGAAGCTCCGGCGTCTCCCCCTCGTTCCGGTCGCCGGGACGCGCCGCGGCCGCGCCGTACACCCAGCGGGCGTCGTCGGCGCGCAGCAGCTCGCCCAGGATCTCCGGCAGGCGCCAGGGCGCCGACCGCAGCCGGGCGGCGAGCAGCAGCGTACGGGTCGGCTCGTCGGTCAGTTCGTGCGCGGTGGCGGGAACGATCCGCACGCGCCGCCCACCGGCCGCCTCCAGCGCCTCGCGTACGGCCTCGGGGGACGCCGGGATCTCCGTGACGAACTCGTCGACCGTGCCGTCCGTGTCGGGCTGCACCGAGAGGCCGAGTATGTTGCCGCCCCTGTCGGCCAAGGCCGCCGTCAGCGACGCCAGCCGTCCAGGCCGCTCGTCCACGGTCGTACGGATCCGGAAGAACCCCATCGGTGCCGCTCCCTCCGTTGCGCTGACCCTCAGCCTGCCGGAGAGCTGTTACGCGCTTGCTACACGGCGGTGAGCCGATCGTTTCCTTTTGGGATGGCACGTTACGACCATGGTTATCCGCACGACTCCTCCTGATCTGCCACGACATCCGTTGCCGAATGGCGACAAGGGAACGGATATAGCAGGATGTCCTGCATGAGCGCTCCCCTGTCTCCTGAGTTCGTGAACGGTGAGGTGTCCTTCTGGTACCGGTCGTCCGGGGTCCCGGCCCCCGGCGAGCGCCTGGACGGCAACACGCGGGCCGACGTGGCCGTGGTCGGCGCGGGCTACACCGGCCTGTGGACCGCCTACTACCTGAAGAAGGCCGACCCCTCGCTGCGAATCGTCGTGCTGGAGAAGGAGTTCGCCGGTTTCGGGGCCTCGGGACGCAACGGGGGCTGGCTGACCGGTGCGCTGGCCGGCTCTCCCGAGCGTTACGCGAAGACCCACGGCGCGGACGGCGCCCGGCGGCTGCAACGGGCGATGTTCGAGGCGATCGACGAGGTGATCCGGGTCGCCGGCGAGGAGGGCATCGACGCCGACATCGTCAAGGGCGGCCTGCTCACCGTCGCGCGCGGCCCGGCGCAGGCGCTGCGGCTGCGCGAGGAACTGGCCGGTCAGCGCGAGTGGGGCTGGGGTCCCGAGGACGTCCGGCTGCTGTCCGGCGACGAGATGAACGACCGGCTCAGGGTCGCGGACGCGCTCGCCGCGACCTGGACCCCCCACTGCGCCCGGATCCAGCCCGCCAAGCTCGCCCGCGGGCTGGCCGCGGCCGTACGGAACCTCGGCGTGGACGTCTACGAGGGAACCCCGGTGACCGCCATCGCGCCGGGCCGGGCGGTCACCCCGTACGGCACGGTGTGGGCGGACCACGTGCTGCGCTGCACCGAGGGGTTCACCGCCGGCATCGACGGCCACCACCGCGACTGGCTGCCGATGAACAGCTCCCTGATCGTCACCGATCCGCTGCCGGCGGAGGTCTGGGACGAGATCGGCTGGCGGGGCCGCGAACTGCTCGGCGACATGGCCCACTACTACATGTACGCCCAGCGGACGGCCGACGACCGGATCGCCTTCGGCGGGCGGGGCAGGCCGTACCTCTACGGATCGCGGATCGACGAGCGCGGGCACACCCATGCCTGGACCGTGGACGCCCTCTGGGACCTGCTGGTCGCGTTCTTCCCCGCCGTCGCCCGCTCGCGGGTGGCGCACGCCTGGTCGGGCGTGCTCGGCGTGCCGCGCGACTGGTGCTCGGCCGTCCACCTGGACCCGGCGACCGGCCTCGGCTGGGCCGGCGGCTACACGGGGCACGGCGTGACCACCACCAACCTCGCCGGGCGCACGCTGCGCGACCTCGTGCTGCGCCGCGACACCGGCCTGACCCGGATGCCGTGGGTGGACCGGCGGGTGCGCGCCTGGGAGCCCGAGCCGCTGCGCTGGCTCGGCGTCCACTCGATGTACCGTCTCTACCGGCTCGCCGACGCCCGCGAGAGCGGGGGCATGACCAGGACGTCCGTGCTGGCCCGGATCGCCGACAGGATCACCGGCCACTGACGACGTTCCGCCCGTACGTCTGTTCACCAGAAAGAAGGACACGACACCCGTGAGTTCCACCCTCCTCTTCCGCGGCGGCCGCGCCTTCACCCCGGACGGCTTCGCCGAGGCGGTCCTCGTCCGCGACGGAGTCATCGCCGCCGTCGGCGCCGAGGCCGACCTCGTACGGCTGGCTCCGGACGCCGAGCCGGTCGACCTCGGCGGCGGCCTGCTGACGCCGGGGTTCACCGACGCCCACATCCACCCGGTGCAGGCCGGGCTGGAGCGGGCCAAGTGCGACCTGTCCGAGGTGTACGGCCTCGACGCCTACAAAGCCGAGATAGCCGCCTATGCCGCGAAAAATCCGGAGAAGGAGTGGATCGACGGCGGCGGCTGGGACATGGCCGCCTTCCCCGGTGGTCTCCCCCACCGGTCCCAGCTCGACTTCCTCGACCGGCCGGCGTACTTCGTCCAGCGCGACCACCACGCGGCGTGGGTCAACACGCGGGCCCTGGAGCTCGCCGGGATCACCGGCGACACCCCCGACCCCGCCGACGGCCGCATCGAGCGCGACCCCGACGGGACGCCGAGCGGCGTGCTGCACGAGGGCGCGATGGACCTCGTCGGCCTGCTCACCCCCCGCCCGACCCCGGCCGACGTCGACGCCGCCCTGATGGACGCGCAGGCCCACCTGTTCTCCCTCGGCATCACCGGCTGGCAGGACGCCATCGTCGGCTCGTACGCGGGGTCGGACGACCAGTTGCCCGCCTACCTGTCCGCGGCCTCCTCCGGGCGGCTCAGGGCGCGGGTGGTCGGCGCCCTGTGGTGGGACCGCACCCGCGGGGCCGAGCAGATTCCCGGCCTGGTCGAGCGGCGGGCCATGGCCGAGGGCCTGGACCGGTTCCGGGCGACCTCCGTGAAGATCATGCAGGACGGCATCCCGGAGAACTTCACCGCCGCCGTCATCGAGCCCTACTGCCGCTGCGGCGGAACCGGCCTTTCGTACGTCGACCCCGCCCTGCTCGGCGGGTACGTCAAGGAACTGGACGCCCAGGGCTTCCAGGTGCACTTCCACGCCATCGGCGAGCGTGCCGTACGCGAGGCGCTCGACGCGCTGACCGGGACCGACCCCGGCAACCGCCACCACATCGCGCACGTGCAGATCATCACGCCGCAGGACGTGCCGCGCTTCGCCGAACTCGGTGTGACGGCCAACCTCCAGCCGCTGTGGGCGACCCACCACCTGCAGATGGACGAGCTATGCATCCCCTACCTGGGCGAGGAGCGGGCGTCCTGGCAGTACCCCTTCGCCGACCTCGTACGGCACGGCACCCGCCTCGCCGGGGGCTCCGACTGGCCCGTCTCCTCGGCCGACCCGCTGGCGGCGATGCACGTGGCGGTCAACCGGACCGAACCCGGCGGCTCGGTCCACGCGACGTACCCCACCGCGCAGACGCCGTTCCTGCCGGAGCAGAGCCTCGACCTGAGGACGGTCATGACCGCCTACACCGAGGGATCGGCCTGGATCAACCGCTCCCCCGCCGGTGTGATCGAGGCGGGCCGCCCGGCCGACCTCGTCGTCCTCGACCGCGACCCCTTCGCCCTCGACCGGAAGGACATCTGGACTGCCAAGGTCGTCATGACCTTCCTCGACGGCGAACAGGTGCACGGCTGAAGTACGGTCACGGTGGCATGCGATAACCCGCGTCGAGCCTGGGACTGGCGGCGTTGAAATACCCGTTCTCGACGATGTGGGCGGCGAACGCCGCGAATTCGTCCGGGGTTCCGAGCCGGCGAGGGTTGAGGAACTGTTTGACCCCCTCCGCCTTCGTGTCCTCGTCGACATAGTCGTCGACCATGGGGGTGTCGAAGCCCCCGGGGACGATGGTGTTGACGCGTATTCCACGCCCGGCGAACTCGCGGGCGGCGGGCAGGGTCATGCCCTCGACGGCGGCCTTCGTCGCGGCGTACCCGATCAGTCCGGTGGTGGCCTCATGGGCGGCGACGGAGGAGGTGTTGATGATGACGCCCCGCTCGCCGTCCTCATCGGGGTCGTTGCCCAGCATCACGGCCGCCGCATGGCTCATGACGTTGAAGGTGCCGATGAGATTGGTGCTCACGAGCCGCGTCAGCACGGTCGTGTCGCTGGGCCGCCCGGCCTCGGTGACGAGGACGACGGGGGCGAGGATGCCGGCGGTGTTGACGTTGACGTCGATCGTCCCGAACCTGTCCAGGGTGGCGGCCACGACGGCGGCGACCGCCTCGGCGTCGCCGATGTCGGCGCCGATCCCGAGGGCGTTCACGCCGAGATCGGCGGCGATCCGGGCGGCGAGCGCGCCGCGCCGGCCGACGATGACGACGTTCGCGCCCCGGGCGGAGAAATGTCGTGCGACTCCCTCACCGAGCCCGGAGGTGCCGCCGGCGACGAGGACCGTCTTCCCGCGAATGTCCATGATCTCCTCCGGAGCAGGCCGGTGGCATGTTTCACGGCTGCGCGCCGTCTCGGGTGTCCCCCACATTCTGTGCGGAGCCGGGGACATCGGATATGCGTGCGACGGTCTTCTTGGGTCGACCCCCGGGAAGCGGTTCCTTCCTCGACGGAAAGATCCTGGCGGGAACGCGAAAGCCCGGAGCCGTGGAAGGCTCCGGGCCTGCTCAGGTAGCCGGGACCGCTCTCGCGGCCCCGGACACCCGGCTACTTCTCCGTCGTCCGCGGATCGGTGATCCCCGGCGACGCCGTCCGGGCGAACTCGGCGGTCAGTAGATCGGGCGGGAGGAGGAGCGCAGCCGCTCCAGCGCCTCGGCGAGGATCTGCGCGCCGTCCTTGTCGCTGCGGCGCTCCTTCACGTACGCGAGGTGCGTCTTGTAGGGCTCGTTGCGCGGCGGAGCCGGAGGGTTCGACTGGTCCTGCCCGGCCGGCAGCCCGCACCGCGGGCAGTCCCAGAACTCGGGGACGGCCGCGTCGCTGGCGAAGCTCGGGCGCGTCTCGTGCATGTTGGCGCACCAGAACGGGACCCGCACACGGGGGGCGGCCTCGCCGCGTTCGGCCTCTCCCATGGGGCCGGCGCCGACTCGGCTGCCACGGATCGCGTTGCCACTACCCACCGATGAACTCCTTGCTCGATCGCCCCGCGGACGGGGGGAGGTGAATCTCTGTCACGCGTGGCCGGAGACCGTCGCTACGGCTTGAGCAGCAGGCCCAGCGCGATGATGCAGACGAACCAGACGGCGCCCGTGATGATGGTCAGGCGGTCGAGGTTGCGCTCGACCACCGACGATCCGCCGAAGGACGACGAGAAGCCGCCGCCGAACAGGTCGGACAGGCCGCCGCCCTTGCCCTTGTGAAGCAGCACGAGCAGCACCATCAAGGAGCTCGCCAGGATGAGGGCGATGGAGATTCCGATTATCACCGTAGACCTGTTCCTATATCCGGGCGTGCACGACGCGAGTGCACGGCGTCATCAACGTGCGGATGCACGACGCCATCAGCGTGACGATTCATTTGTGTCCTTCGAGGGTACGACTTGTTGTCAAGTCGCACCCCCCGAACGGCACAGCTAGCCGGAGACTTCGCCGAAACGGCAGATCTTGACGTACTCCCCCGCATCGAGGCTGGCCCCTCCGACGAGGGCGCCGTCGATGTCGGCTTCCGCCATGATCCCGGCGACGTTGTCCGACTTCACCGAGCCACCGTAAAGGATACGGACAGCCGCGGCCACATCGTCACCGTACAGCTCGGCGAGTCGCGTCCTGATGGCGCCGCACACCTCCTGGGCGTCCTTCGGGGTGGCGACCTCGCCGGTGCCGATCGCCCAGACCGGCTCGTACGCGACCACGATCGACTTCACCTGGTCGGCGGGCACACCGTCGAGCGCGCCGTCGAGCTGCGCCAGCGTGTGCTCGACCTGGCGGCCCTCCTGGCGCACCGGCAGCCCCTCGCCCACGCACAGGATGGGCGTCAGCGAGTGCCGGTAGGCGGCCTTGACCTTGGCGTTGCACAGCGCGTCGTCCTCGCCGTGGTACTGCCGCCGCTCCGAGTGGCCCACGAGGACGTAGGCGCAGCCGAGCTTGCCCAGCATCGCCCCGGAGATCTCCCCGGTGTACGCCCCGGAGTCCTGCGCGGACAGGTCCTGCGCGCCGTAGGCGATGCGCAGCTTGTCGGCGTCCACCAGCGTCTGCACGCTGCGCAGGTCGGTGAACGGCGGGATGACCGCCACCTCCGCCCTGTCGTGGTCGCGGTCGTTCAGCGAGAACGCCAGCTTCTGCACCAGGTTGATGGCCTCGAGGTGGTTGAGGTTCATCTTCCAGTTGCCGGCGAAAAGCGGCTTGCGCGCCATCTACTCCTCCAGCGCCGCGAGTCCGGGCAGCGTCTTGCCCTCGAGGTACTCGAGGCTGGCGCCGCCACCGGTGGAAATGTGCGAGAAGCCGTCCTCGGGCAGCCCGAGCCTGCGTACGGCCGCGGCCGAGTCGCCGCCGCCGACCACGGTGAACGCCTCCGACGCCACGAGCGCCTCGGCCACCGCGCGGGTGCCGCCGGAGAACGCGTCGAACTCGAACACGCCCATCGGGCCGTTCCAGAACACGGTCCGCGCGTCGGCCAGCTTGGCGGCGAACAGCTCACGGGTGCGCGGGCCGATGTCGAGGCCCTCGCGGTCGGCCGGGATCGCCGTGGCCTCCACGACGTCGTGCGGGGCGTCGGCCCCGAACTCGGTCGCGGCCAGCACGTCGACCGGCAGCACCAGCTCGACCCCGCGGGAGGCCGCCTCGTCGAGGAAGCCCTTCACCTGGTCGATCTGGTCTTCCTGCAGCAGCGACTTGCCCACCTCGTGGCCCTGGGCCTTGAGGAAGGTGTAGGCCATGCCGCCGCCGATGAGCAGGCGGTCCACCTTGGCCAGCAGGTTGGCGATCACGCCGAGCTTGTCGGAGACCTTCGCGCCGCCCAGGACGACGACGTACGGCCTGGCCGGGTCCTCGGTGAGCCTGCGCAGCACGTCGACCTCGGCGAGGACCAGGTCGCCCGCCGCGTGCGGCAGCCGCTTGGGCAGGTCGTAGACGCTGGCGTGCTTGCGGTGCACGGCACCGAAGCCGTCGCCGACGTAGACGTCGGCGAGGGCGGCCAGCCGCTCCGCGAACTCACCCCTGACCGCGTCGTCCTTGGACTCCTCGCCCGGCTCGAAGCGCAGGTTCTCCAGCAGGGCGACCTGCCCGTCCTGGAGGCCGGCGACCACGCTCTGGGCCGACTCGCCGACCGTGTCGGCGGCGAACGCCACGTCCTCGCCGAGCAGTTCGGCCAGCCGCCGAGAGACCGGGGCGAGCGAGTACTTCGGCGTGACGGAGCCCTTGGGCCGGCCGAGGTGCGCCGCGACGACGACCTTCGCGCCGCGCTCCAGGAGCTTCCTGATCGTCGGCACCGACGCGCGGATGCGGCCGTCGTCGGTGATCGTCTCCCCGTCGAGGGGGACGTTGAGGTCGGCGCGCACGAACACGCGCCGGCCCTTCACGTCGAGCTCGTCGATTCCGATCATCAGAGGGAGGCGCCCACGTACTCGATGAGGTCGGCGAGGCGGTTGGAGTAACCCCACTCGTTGTCGTACCAGCCGACGACCTTGACCTGGTTGCCGATGACCTTGGTGAGGCCGGCGTCGAAGATGCAGGACGACGGGTCGGTGACGATGTCGCTGGAGACGATCTCGTCCTCGGTGTAGCTGAGGTAGCCCTTGAGCGGGCCCTCGGCGGCGGCCTTCAGCGCGGCGTTGACCTCTTCGACGGAGGTCTCGCGGCCGACCTCGACGGTCAGGTCGGTGGCCGAGCCCGTCGGGATCGGCACACGCAGCGCGTAGCCGTCGAGCTTGCCCTTGAGCTCGGGCAGGACCAGGCCGATGGCCTTGGCGGCGCCGGTGGAGGTCGGGACGATGTTCAGCGCGGCGGCGCGGGCGCGGCGCAGGTCCTTGTGCGGGCCGTCCTGCAGGTTCTGGTCCTGCGTGTAGGCGTGGACGGTGGTCATCAGACCCTTCTCGATACCGAAGGTGTCGTTGATGACCTTGGCCATCGGGGCCAGGCAGTTGGTGGTGCAGGAGGCGTTCGAGATGATCGTGTGCGCGGCCGCGTCGTACTTCTCGTGGTTCACGCCCATGACGATCGTCACGTCTTCGTTCTTCGCCGGAGCGGAGATGATGACCTTCTTCGCGCCGTTGTCGGCGTGCACCTTGGCCTTGGCGGCGTCGGTGAACAGGCCGGTCGACTCGACGACGACGTCGACGCCCAGGTCGCCCCAGGGCAGCTTGGCGGGGTCACGCTCGGCGAAGGCCTTGATCGCCTTGCCGTCGACGGTGATCTCGTCAGCCGAGGACTTGACCTCGTACGGCAGGCGGCCCAGGATGCTGTCGTACTTCAGCAGGTGGGCCAGCGTGGCGTTGTCGGTGAGGTCGTTGACGGCGACGACCTCGATGTCCTTGCCGCTGGCCGCCACAGCGCGCCAGAAGTTGCGGCCGATACGGCCGAAGCCGTTGACGCCTACGCGGATGCTCACGGATCCGATCTCCTCGTACGTCGTGCGCCGGTGTACCGGCGCGAGGACTGTGTTAAACCTCAATGACAGACCTTATCGGACCCAAATTGGTGTAGACCACGGGGCCGCGTTTTGGCGGCGTGTCCCCCCTTGCCAGCCGGTGAGCGGCTCCGTTCCCGCAGGCGACGGCCCGGGGAACGCTCCCGGTGAAGCGACCGGGAGCGGATCAGTGCGCGAGCATGTCCGCGGTGAGGTTGGCCTCGGTGTTGGCGATGCCGAGATCCTGGGCGCGCTTGTCGGCCATGGCGAGCAGCCGCCGGATGCGCCCGGCGATGGCGTCCTTGGTCAGCGGCGGGTCGGCGATCTGGCCCAGCTCCTCCAGGGACGCCTGCTTGTGCTCCACCCGGAGCCGGCCCGCGATCACCAGGTGCTCGGGGGCGTCCTCGCCGAGGATCTCCAGCGCGCGCTGGACCCTCGCCCCCGCCGCCACGGCGGCCCGGGCGGACCTGCGGAGGTTGGCGTCGTCGAAGTTGGCCAGGCGGTTGGCGGTGGCCCGCACCTCCCGGCGCATCCGCCGCTCCTCCCAGGCCAGCACGCTGTCGTGCGCGCCGAGCCGGGTCAGCAGCGCGCTGATCGCGTCGCCGTCGCGCACGACCACCCGGTCGACCCCGCGCACCTCACGGGCCTTGGCGTGGATCTTCAGGCGCCGGGCGGAGCCGACCAGGGCCAGCGCCGCCTCCGGCCCGGGGCAGGTCACCTCCAGCGACATCGACCGGCCCGGCTCGGTCAGCGAGCCGTGGGCGAGGAAGGCTCCCCGCCAGGCCGCCTCGGCGTCGCAGGTGGCGCCGGACACGACCTGCCGGGGCAGGCCGCGCACCGGCCGGCCGTGGTTGTCGATGAGACCGGTCTGCCGGGCGAGCGCCTCGCCGTCCTTGTAGACCCGTACGACGTAGCGTGAGCCCTTGCGCAGCCCGGCGGGGGCCAGCACGAGGACCTCGGCCTTGTGGCCGAAGACCTCCCCGATGTCCTTGATGAGCCGGCGGGCGGTGGCGTTGGTGTCGAGCTCGGCCTCGATCACGATCCGCCCGCCCACGAGGTGCAGCCCGCTGGCGAACCGCAGCAGCGTCGACACCTCCGCCTTGCGGCAGCAGGGCTTGAGCACCGGAAGGCGGCTCAGCTCGTCTTTCACCACGCCCGTCATGGCCATCTGCGCGTGTCCTCCCCCAAACAGACTCTGCCCGTCAGTCTCTCGCACCTTGGGAGCAGGCAATCACCGCTTCGCGCGGAAAATCTCGGCCAGGACAGCGGCAAGTCGTGGTCCGTCGTGCCGGGCAGATCCGTCAGACGCTGCCACATCGGCCAGAACCACCCGGGCGCCCATCGCCCCCGCGGCCTTCTCCAGCGCCCTCGCGTCGCTCACCACCGCACCGTCCGCGACCACCGCGTCGAGGAGCAGGGCGGGGGCGTGCTCCCTGAGCACCTCCAGGTGCCGTTCCGGGGAGAAACCGTCGGTCTCGCCGGCCTGTGGCGCCAGGTTGAGGATCAACAGCCGCCGGGCGCTGCTCTCGTGCAGCGCCCGGGCCAGCTCGGGCACCTTGAGGTGCGGCAGCACGCTGGTGAACCACGAACCCGGCCCGAAGACCACCCAGTCGGCGGCCTCGATGGCCTCGATCGCCTGGGGGCAGGCGGGCGGGTCGGGCGGCAGCAGCGAGATGGAGCGCACCCGGCCGGGCGTCAGCGCGCAGGCGACCTGCCCGCGCACCGTCGTGACGGCGCCGTCCAGCTCCACCTCCGCCTGGATGTCGAGCGGCACCGACGCCATCGGCAGCACCCGGCCGTGGGCGCCGAGCAGCCGGCCCACCCATTCCAGGCCGACCACGGGGTCCTCCAGGAGCTCCCACAGGGCGACGATGAGCAGGTTGCCGACGGCGTGCCCGTGCAGGTCTCCCTCGCTGCGGAAACGGTGCTGGACGACCTCGCTCCAGGTCCTGCCCCACTCGTCGTCGCCGCACAGGGCCGCGAGCGCCATCCGCAGGTCGCCGGGGGGCAGGACGCCGAGCTCGCGCCTGAGACGGCCGCTGGAGCCGCCGTCGTCGGCGACGGTCACCACGGCCGACAGATCGTCGGTGACGGTCCTGAGAGCCGACAGGGAGGCGTACAGACCGTGGCCGCCGCCGAGCGCGACGACCTTGGGTCCGTTGCTCGCGGGTGCCGCGCCGCTCCGGGGAGTGCTGCCGTACGCGGGGGAATCACGGGGGTGGTCGGGGTCGGAGGGATCGGCCGGTTCCGGGACGGGGTCCTTCATCGTCCTCCTCACCTCGTCGCGGGCACCGCCTCGCGGAGCCGCGGCGTTCGTGCTGATCGGTCACGCTCTGCGCCGAACCGAATCCGGCTCGGGCCGCATCCCGCCACCGTACGCCCTCCGCGGCGCCGCCCGCCCGCCCGATCTTCCCGGTGCCGCCGGAGCGGGCCGGCCGCTGTCACCCGGCCTTCGCGATGCCCGTCTCGGGCACGTCCCCGGCACGCCGGCGACCGGGAGGGGTCACTCGCGGCCCACGTCCCGGTGGCTGACCTGGACGTCCATGCCGCGCTCCCGGAGCCGGGCGCCGAGCTGCTCGGACATCGCCACGCTGCGGTGCTTGCCGCCGGTGCAGCCGACGGCGAGCGTGGCGTAGCTCTTGCCCTCGCGCGTGTATCCGGCGGCCACCACGCCGAAGACCTCCTCGTAGCCGTCGAGGAACTCCTTGGCGCCGGGCTGGCCGAGCACGTAGTCGCGCACGGGCGCGTCGAGGCCGTTCATCGGCCGGAGCTCCGGCACCCAGTGGGGGTTGGGCAGGAACCGGCAGTCCACCACGAGGTCGGCGTCGACCGGCAGGCCGTACTTGTAGCCGAAGGACACCACGTTCACCTTGAGCCCGGGGCGGTCCTCACCGCCGAAGAACGAGACGATCTTCTTGCGCAGCTCGTGGACGTTCAGCAGGGAAGTGTCGATGACCAGGTCGGCGTTGGCGCGGATCTCGCGGAGGATGCCGCGCTCGCGGTCGATGCCGTCGACGAGCCGCCCGTCGCCCTGCAGGGGGTGCGGACGCCGCACGTTCTCGAACCTGCGGACCAGCTCCTCGTCGCTGGCTTCGAGGAACACCACCCGGACGCCGACGCCGCGCCCGTCGAGCTCCTTGATCGCGGCGTTGAGGTCGGTGGTGAAGGCGAGGCTGCGCACGTCTACTACGGCCGCGACCCGGTCGGTGGCCATGTTCACCCGGCCCGCCTCCTCGGCGAGCGAGGACAGCAGACCCGGCGGCAGGTTGTCGATGACGAACCAGCCGAGGTCTTCCAGGGCCTTCGCAGCGGTGCTGCGCCCCGCCCCCGACATTCCCGTGATCACCACGAATGCCGGCTCAGTCGTGCTCATCGCCCGCTCACCGCCCTGCCGCCCGATGTCCAGCCCAACCTATCAACCGGCCGGACCGCGGCGCCCCGCGACGCACCCGCGACTCACCCCGGCTCCGCCCGCCCGTGCCGCACCGCCGACCCCGTGGTCGACCCCCTGCCGGGCCCCGTATCCGGCCCTGTAATCGGCTCCGTAATCGGCTCTGTAATCGGTCGCGCTCCCAGCGGCCGGGTCTCCGTCGCGATCCTCCGCCCGCTGACGGTCCCCGGCCCGCTCACGATCCCTGTCCGGCGGGCGAGGGGCCCTGTCCGGCGGGAGAGGGGCTCTGCCCGCGGAGCGCCGCGACGATGGCCTCGGCGGTCGCCGGGCCGATGCCGGGGACCTCCTGGATCTCCTCCGCGCCGGCCTCTCGCAGCCGCTTCACCGAGCCGAAGTGGCGCAGCAGTGCCTGCCGTCGCGCCGGGCCCAGGCCCGGCACCTGGTCGAGCGCGCTCTCCCGGAGCGATTTCGACCTCTTCGATCGATGGTAGGTGATGGCGAACCGGTGCGCCTCGTCGCGGACGCGCTGCAACAGGTACAGTCCCTCGCTGCTGCGCGGCAGGATCACCGGCTGGTCGTCGCCGGGCAGCCAGACCTCCTCCAGCCGCTTGGCCAGGCCGCAGACCGCGACGTCGTCGACGCCGAGTTCGTCCAGCGCCCGCCGGGCGGCCGCGGCCTGCGCCGGGCCGCCGTCCACCACGACGAGGTTGGGGGGATAGGCGAACTTGCGGGGACGGCCGGTCTCCGGGTCGATCGGCGTCCCGACGACCGGTTCGCGCGCGCCGTCGTCGAAGCCCGCGTCGAAGCCTGCGTCGGCGTCCGCCTCCACCCCGTCCGCCTCTACCCCGGCCGCCTCCGCGCCCGGGCCCGTCGGCGCGTCCCCGGCCGGCTCCGGGATCGGCCCTGTGGTCGGCCCCGGAGTCGGCCCTGGAGCCGGCTCGGTGTCCAGTTCCCCGGTCGCCACCCGCTCTTCCAGGTAGCGCTTGAACCTGCGGCAGATGACCTCGTAGATCGAGGCCACGTCGCCCTCGCCGCTCCTGATCGAGAAGCGGCGGTACTCGCTCTTGCGGACGAGGCCGTCCTCGAAGACCACCATCGAGGCGACCACGTTCTCACCCTGGATGTGCGACACGTCGTAGCACTCGATCCGCAGCGGCACCTGGTCGAGGTCGAGGGCGTCGGCGATCTCCTGGAGGGCCCGGCTGCGCGTGGTCAGGTCGCTCGCCCGGCGCAGCTTGTGCTGGGCCAGCGACTCCTTCGCGTTGCGCTCCACGGTCTCCATGAGGCTCTTCTTGTCGCCCCGCTGGGGGACGCGCAGGTCCACCCGGGAGCCCCGCTGCTCGCTCAGCAGTTCGGCCAGCGCGGCCTCGTCCGGCGGCCGGGCCGGCACGAGGATCTCGCGGGGAATCGTCGCCTCGCCGTACATCTGCAGCAGGAACTGCTCGACCAGTTCGCCGGGGGTGGTCTCCTCGACCTTGTCGACCACCCAGCCGCGCTGGCCGCGGATGCGCCCGCCGCGCACGTAGAAGACCTGGACCGCCGCCTCGAGCGGGTCCTCCGCGAGGGCGATCACGTCGCAGTCGGTGCCGTCGCCGAGCACCACCGTCTGTTTCTCCAGTGCCCGCTGCAACGCCTGGACGTCGTCGCGCAGCCGGGCGGCCCGCTCGTACTCCTCCACGGCGGCGGCGTCGCGCATCTCACGCTCAAGCCGCTTGATGAACCGCCCGGTGTTGCCGGCCATGAAGTCGCAGAAGTCCTCGGCGAGCGCGCGGTGCTCCTCGGGGGTGACCCGGCCGACGCACGGCGCGGAGCACTTGTCGATGTATCCGAGCAGGCACGGCCGCCCGATCTGCCCGGCCCGCTTGAACACGCCCGCCGAGCAGGTGCGTACGGGGAAGACCCGCAGCAGCAGGTCGACGGTCTCCCGGATGGCCCACGCGTGCGAGTAGGGGCCGAAGTAGCGGGTGCCCTTCCTCTTGGCCCCCCGAAGCACCTGCACCCGGGGGAAGTCCTCCCCCATCGTCACGGCCAGGAAGGGGTACGACTTGTCGTCGCGGTACTTGACGTTGAACCGCGGGTCGAACTCCTTGATCCAGGAGTATTCGAGCTGGAGCGCCTCGACCTCGTTGCCGACCACGGTCCAGTCCACCGAGGCCGCGGTCGTGAGCATGGTCTGCGTCCGGGGGTGCAGGCCGGCGAAGTCCGCGAAGTAGGAGTTGAGCCGCTGTCGAAGGCTCTTCGCCTTGCCCACGTAGACGACCCGGCCGTCCGGGTCACGGAAGCGATAGACGCCTGGCGATTCGGGGATCGATCCGGGCGCCGGTCGGTAGGTTGCCGGGTCCGCCACATTCCAAAGACTACTGGCCCCGACCGACATTCCCGCCGCCCCGGCGATCCCTGCGGCGTTCCGGCACGACGCCTTTACGTTGTAGATCAACAGTCTCGCGGGGTGCGTCCACCCAGGGGCGCCATGAGCCGCGGCGGCCGTCGCGATCTCGCGCGACGGCCGCCACCGGCCCGCACGCGGCTCAGGCGAGGGTGATGCTGTCGCCGCTCACCGTGATCTTCTTCTCGGCGAGGGGCTTGTTCGCCGGCGGGTTGGTCACCGACCCGTCCTTGGCGCTGAACCTGCTGCCGTGACACGGGCAGACGATCTCGTTGTTCGCGACGCTCCCGACCGGGCAGCTCTTGTGGGTGCAGGTCGCGCTGAACGCCTTGAACGTGCCGGCCTCCGGCTGGGTGACGACGACGTCCTGGTCCTTGAAGACCTTGCCGCCCCCGACCGGGATGTCGGAGGTCTTCGCGATCTCCCCGCCGCCCGCCGCGGCCTGGCCGTCCGCCGGAGCCGCCTCGGACGTGGCCGTGCTGTCGCCGCCCGAGCACGCGCTCAGGACCGCCGCCAGCCCGGCTCCTCCGGCACTGAAGATCACGGCCCGGCGTGTCGAATCCGTCATGCTTTTCCTTCCCTCGTACCGCGGCCCGGGACGGATGTCCGTCCCGGGTTCTCCCCTTGCGTGACGCGTCACCCCTGTGTGTCCAGGTACGGCCCTCACCCCGTGGCCGGTTCAGCGGGTCGTTCCAGGGGGACGTCGTCCGAGCGGAAAGAGTAGGGAGGAATCATGAGACGAACTCTCATACGCCCAGGATTTTCCTGAGGAACGCGCCGGTGTGGCTCTCCTCGACCTTCGCGACCTCCTCGGGGGTGCCGGTGGCGACGACGGTGCCGCCCCCGGAGCCGCCCTCGGGGCCCATGTCGACGATCCAGTCGGCGGTCTTGATGACGTCGAGGTTGTGCTCGATGACGATGACCGTGTTGCCCGCGTCCACGAGCCGGTTGAGCACCCCGAGCAGCCGCCGGATGTCCTCGAAGTGGAGACCGGTGGTGGGCTCGTCCAGCACGTACACGGTGCGGCCGGTCGAGCGCCGCTGCAGTTCGGAGGCGAGCTTGACCCGCTGCGCCTCACCGCCGGACAGCGTCGTGGCCGGCTGGCCCAGCCGTACGTACCCGAGCCCGACGTCGTTCAGCGTCTGCAGGTGGCGGCGGATGGCGGGGATCGCCTCGAAGAACTCCAGCGCCTCCTCGATCGGCATGTCGAGAACCTCGGAGATCGTCTTGCCCTTGTAGTGGACCTCCAGGGTCTCCCGGTTGTACCGGGCGCCGTGGCAGACCTCACAGGGGACGTAGACGTCCGGCAGGAAGTTCATCTCGATCTTGATGGTGCCGTCGCCGGAGCACGCCTCGCAGCGCCCGCCCTTGACGTTGAAGCTGAACCGGCCCTGCAGGTAACCGCGGACCTTCGCCTCGGCCGTGGCCGCGAACAGCTTGCGCACGTGGTCGAAGACGCCGGTGTACGTCGCGGGGTTGGACCTCGGCGTCCGGCCGATCGGCGACTGGTCGACGTGGACGACCTTGTCGACCAGGTCGGTGCCGGCCACCCGGGAGTGCCGTCCTGGCACGGTCTTCGCGCCGTTCAGCTCCTTGGCCAGCGCGGCGTACAGGATGTCGTTGACCAGCGTCGACTTGCCCGAGCCCGAGACGCCGGTGACCGCGGTGAACACGCCCAGCGGGAACTCGACGTCCACGCCCTTCAGGTTGTGCTCGCGGGCGCCCTTCACGACGAGCTGCCGCTTGCGGTCGCGCGGGCGCCGGATCTCCGGCATGGTGATCGCCTTGCGGCCCGACAGGTACGCCCCGGTCAGCGACTCCTCGCTGGCGAGCAGTTCCGGCACCGTGCCGGACACGACGACCTGGCCGCCGTGCTCGCCCGCGCCGGGGCCGATGTCGACCACCCAGTCGGCGGCGGCGATGGTGTCCTCGTCGTGCTCGACCACGATCAGCGTGTTGCCCATGTCGCGCAGCCGGATCAGCGTCTCCAGCAGGCGCTGGTTGTCGCGCTGGTGCAGGCCGATGGACGGCTCGTCCAGCACGTACAGCACGCCGACCAGGCCCGACCCGATCTGGGTGGCCAGCCGGATCCGCTGCGCCTCGCCGCCCGCCAGCGTGCCGGCGGCGCGGTCGAGCGTCAGGTAGTCGAGGCCCACGTCGAGCAGGAAGCCCAGCCGCGCGTTGATCTCCTTGACCACCCGCTCGGCGATGTGCATGTCACGCTCGGAGAGGCGCAGGCCGGTCAGGAACCTCGCGCACTCGGCGATCGACATCGCCGAGAGCTCGGCGATGGAGGTGTCCCCGACGGTCACGGCGAGCGAGACCGGCTTGAGGCGGCGGCCCTGGCAGGCCGGGCAGGGCACCTCGCGCATGAAGCCCTCGAACCGCTCCCGGCTGGCGTCGCTCTCCGACTCGGCGTGCCGGCGCTGCACCCAGGGGATCACGCCCTCGAAGTCGGTGTAGTAGGAGCGCTGCCTGCCGTACCGGTTGCTGTAGCGGATGTGCACCTGCTCGTCGTGGCCGTGCAGGATCGCCTTGCGCGCCTTCTTCGTCAGCCGCTCCCACGGGGTGTCAAGGTCGAAGCCCAGCGCGTTGCCGAGCGCCTCGATCAGGCGGACGAAGTAGTCGCTGGTGTGGCCGTTCGCCCACGGGCTGATCGCGCCGTCGCCGAGCGTGCGCTCGGGGTCGGGCACGAGGAGGTCGGGGTCGACCTCCATGCGGGTGCCGAGGCCGGTGCATTCGGGGCAGGCGCCGAACGGCGAGTTGAACGAGAACGACCGCGGCTCCAGCTCCTCGAACGACAGGTCGTCGTAGGGGCAGTAGAGGTGCTCGGAGTAGAAGCGCTCGCGGTTGGGGTCGTCGTCCGGGAGGTCGACGAAGTCGAGGGTGATCGTGCCGCCGGACAGCTGCAGCGCGGTCTCGACGGAGTCGGTCAGCCGGCGCCGCGCGCCCTCCTTGACCGAGAGCCGGTCGACGATGACCTCGATGTCGTGCTTCTCGTACTTCTTGAGCGTCGGCGGCTCCTCCAGCCGCACGATCGTGCCGTCCACGCGGGCCCGCGCGTATCCCTTGGTCTGCAGCTCGCGGAACAGCTCGGCGTACTCCCCCTTGCGCCCGCGCACGATCGGGGCGAGCACCTGGAACCGGGTGCCCTCCTCCAGTTCGAGCACGCGGTCGACGATCTGCTGGGGGGTCTGGCGGGCGATCGGGCGGGCGCACTGGGGACAGTGCGGCTTGCCGATGCGGGCCCACAGCAGCCGCAGGTAGTCGTAGACCTCGGTGATCGTGCCGACGGTGGAGCGGGGGTTGCGGCTGGTCGACTTCTGGTCGATGGAGACGGCCGGCGACAGGCCCTCGATGAAGTCCACGTCGGGCTTGTCCATCTGGCCCAGGAACTGCCGCGCGTAGGCGGACAGGGACTCCACGTACCGCCGCTGCCCCTCGGCGAAGATCGTGTCGAAGGCCAGGCTGGACTTGCCGGAGCCCGAGAGCCCGGTGAATACGATCAGAGCGTCTCGCGGGAGGTCGAGCGAGACGTCCTTCAGGTTGTGTTCGCGTGCGCCACGCACGATCAGGCGGTCAGCCACGGTGGTCCCGATAAGTCGATGAGTTGATGGAGGTGCACGGGCAGGCTATCCAGAGCCACCGACAATTCCAGGGGACGTCGTCCGGCGGCCGGAGGGGGCGGTCCCGCGTGCTGTCCAGGGACACGCTCCGTCACCAGGGTATGAGCTTCGTCAAACCCCCGCCCGCGTTCCGCGCGAAACCCCTGCTCATACAACCGCCGGAGACGCCCCGCTCTTCCCGGGTGGGCCGTGCGGAACGGCAGGAGGCGCCGGGGGCATGATTTCCTCCATGTCCGTCATCGATGAAATCGAGCGAGAGCTGGCCGACGCGACGGAGCGCCTGCTGGCGACCGCCGCCCGCCTCACCGACGAGGATCTCCGCGCGCCCTCGCTGCTGCCCGGCTGGACCCGGGGGCACGTGCTCACCCACGTCGCCCGCAACGCCGACAGCTGCGTCAATCTGCTCACCTGGGCGCGTACGGGGGTCCGCACGCCGCAGTACCCCTCCGCGGCGGCGCGCGACGCCGGCATCGAGGCGGGCGCCGCGCGCCCGGCCGGGGAGCAGGTCGCCGATCTGCGGGACAGCGCCGAGCGGTTCGCCGCGGCGGTCAAGGGCATGCCCGCCGCCGCCTGGGCCGCGCCGGTCTCCGCCATGACGCCGCCCGAGCATCCCGCGTGGTACGTCCCCGTCCGCCGGCTCAGGGAGATCGAGGTGCACCACGCCGACCTCGGGGCAGGCTACGGATGGGCCGACTGGCCCGAGACGTACGTGCGCCGGGAGCTCCACGACACGCTGCGCTGGCTCGGCGGAAGCTGCCCGGCGGGCGTGGTCGTCGCGCGGGAACCGGAGACCGGCGTGATCGCGGGTGTGTGGACGGACCTCGGCGACGGCCCCTCGGTGGAGGGATCGCCCCGCGAACTGCTCGCCTGGCTCGCGGGAAGGACCACCGGCGAGCGGCTGCGGCTCGCCCCGGCCGGCACTCTCCCCGGAGAGGACGGCGCACTGCCGGGGCAGGTCCCGGACGGACCGCCGGCCGCACCGCCCTGGCCGAAGTCCGCCCCGGAGGGACTGCCCGCCGAGCCGCCGGCGACCTGGCCGCCGGCCCAATAGAAGGGAGCGACGATGAGCTACACGGGAAACGTCACCAAGGGCGGGGCCGCCGACGTGCGGGAGGTCCCCGGACTGACCATCTCCAAGATCGAGGTCGGCGACTTCGGCAACAACGCGTACCTGCTGCGCTGCACGGACACAGGCGACGGGCTGCTGATCGACGCGGCGGCCGAACCGGACCGGCTGCTCGGCCTGATCGGCGACATGCCGATCAGCTCCATCGTGACCACCCACCGGCACCCCGACCACTGGGGTGCGCTGGAGGAGGTCGCCCGTGCCACCGGCGCGCAGACCGTCGCCCACCCGCTCGACGCCCCCGAACTGCCGGTGGAGACGACCCTGGAGGTCGGGCACGGCGACCGGGTGACCGTCGGGGTGGTGACGCTGGACGTCATCCATCTGCGCGGCCACACGCCCGGCTCGATCGCGCTGCTCTACCAGGACCGCCACCTGTTCACCGGCGACTCCCTCTTCCCGGGCGGCGTCGGCAACACCCAGAAGGACCCGGCGCGGTTCGAGCAGCTGTTCACGGACGTGGTGGAACGGGTCTTCGACCGCCTGCCGGACGAGACGTGGGTCTACCCCGGTCACGGCCGCGACACCACGCTCGGCGCCGAGCGGCCGCACCTGCCCGAGTGGCGGGCCCGCGGCTGGTGATGATTCGGGGGGCTCCTGCGGGGCAGCGGTGACCGCACGGACCGTCTGAGGAGCCCCCGATGACTTCCCCGATAACCAGCCTCGCGTCCACCCCTCTTGAGGCGACCCTGCCGGGCGCGGCCGCGTGGACCGGCCACGACACCCGCCTGATCCTCGCCGCCCTGGCCGGCATCGCGGTCATCGTGCTGCTGATCACGAAGCTCCGCGCGCATCCGTTCCTCGCCCTCGCGATCGGTTCCGGGACGCTGGGGCTGGTGGCGGGCATGGCGCCGCAGAAGCTGATCGACAGCTTCTCCGCGGGTCTCGGCTCCACCGTGGCCGGGGTCGGCGTGCTGATCGCGCTCGGAGCCATGCTGGGCAAGCTGCTGGCCGACTCGGGCGGAGCCGACGAGATCGTCGACGGGATCCTCCGCCGCACCGGCGACCGCGCCCTGCCCTGGGCGATGACGCTGATCGCGGTGCTCATCGGGCTGCCCATGTTCTTCGAGATCGGGCTGGTCCTGCTGATCCCGGTGATCCTGCTGGTGGCCCGGCGAAGCTCGCGCCCGCTGCTGCTGATCGCGGTTCCCGCGCTGGCCGGGCTGTCCGTGCTGCACGGCCTGGTGCCTCCGCATCCCGGGCCGCTGGTCGCGATCGACACGCTCAAGGCCGACCTCGGGCTCACGCTCGGGCTGGGGCTGCTGGTCGCGATCCCGACCGTGATCGTGGCCGGTCCGCTGTTCGCCCGGTTCGCCGCCCGATGGGTGGAGCCCGCGCCGCCCGAGCGCCTCGAACGCGAGCAGACCCCCGGGCCCGGGGACGGGGAGCGCGGCAGGCCGTCCTTCGGCGTCACGGTGGCCACGATCCTGCTGCCGGTCGTGCTGATGCTCGGCCGGGCCGTCGCGGAGATCGTCATGCCGGAGGGCGACGCCGTGCGCACCGCGCTGGAGGTCCTCGGCACCCCCCTGATCGCCCTGCTGATCGCGGTGATCGTGGCGATGTTCACGCTCGGCCGCCCGGCGGGCCTCGGCCGAGGCGGCGTCTCCTCGACGATCGCCGACTCGCTCCCGCCGATCGCCGGGATCCTGCTCATCGTCGGCGCCGGCGGCGGGTTCAAGCAGACCCTGGTCGACTCCGGGGTGGGCAAGGTCATCGGCGAGGCGGCGCAGGGCGCGAACGTGCCCGTGCTGGTGCTCGGCTGGCTGATCGCCGTCGGCATCCGGCTGGCCACCGGATCGGCCACGGTCGCGACCATATCCGCGGCCGGGATCGCCGCCCCGCTCGCCGCCGGGCTCTCCCCCGCGCACGTCGCGCTGCTCGTGCTCGCCATCGGCGCGGGGTCGCTGTTCTTCTCCCACGTCAACGACGCTGGTTTCTGGCTGGTCAAGGAGTACCTGGGCATGTCCGTCGGCCAGACGATACGCACCTGGTCGATCATGGAGACGATCATCTCCGTGGTGGCGTTCTGCTGCGTGCTCCTGCTCGGCCTGGTCGTCTGAGCCCTCTCCGGCACGTCCGTATAGTGGTCGGCGCACACCGTCCATCCCCTGGAGCCGGGCCCACATGCAGATCACCGGAATCGAGCTGCGCCGGATCGCGATGCCGCTCGTCGCGCCGTTCCGCACCTCGTTCGGCACCGAGACCACCCGCGACGTCCTGCTGGTCCGGGTCGTGACCCCGGACGCCGAGGGCTGGGGCGAGTGCGTGGCGATGTCCGAGCCGCTGTACTCCTCCGAGTACGTGGACGGCGCGGCCGACGTGATGCGGCGCTTCCTGATCCCGGCGCTGCCCCGCACGGCGGACCCGCAGGCCGTCGGCCCGGCCCTCGCGCCGATCCGGGGGCACCGCATGGCCAAGGCGGCGCTGGAGGCGGCCGTGCTCGACGCCTCGCTGCGGATCACCGGCGAGTCCTTCGGCCACTACCTCGGCGCCACCCGTGACCGGGTCCCCTGCGGAGTCTCGGTCGGGATCACCGGGTCGGTCGCCGAACTCCTCGACACCGTGGCGGCGTACGTCGAGGAGGGATACGTACGGGTCAAGCTGAAGATCGGGCCGGGCTGGGACGTGACGCCGGTCCGCGCGGTCAGGGAGCGGTTCGGAGAGGACCTGCTGCTCCAGGTCGACGCCAACGCGGCCTACACACTCGCGGACGCCCGGCACCTGGCCCGGCTGGACGCCTTCGACCTGCTGCTGATCGAGCAGCCGCTCGCCGACGACGACCTCGTGCAGCACGCCCGGCTGGCCCGCACCCTCCGTACGCCGATCTGCCTGGACGAGTCCATCGAGTCGGCGGCCCACGCGGCGGCGGCGATCACCCTCGGCGCGTGCTCGGTGGTCAACGTCAAGCCGGGCCGGGTGGGCGGCTACCTGGAGGCGCGGCGCATCCACGACCTGTGCCGCGCCCACGGCGTCGCGGTCTGGTGCGGGGGGATGCTGGAGACCGGGATCGGCCGGGCGGCCAACGTGGCGCTGGCGGCGCTGCCGGGGTTCACCCTGCCCGGGGACACCTCCGCGTCCCGCCGCTACTTCGGCACCGACGTCACCCCGCCGTTCGAGCTGAGCGGCGGGCACCTCGACGTGCCGGCCGGCGCGGGCCTGGGCGTGGAGCCCATCCCGGACGTCCTCGACGAGGTCACCACCGCGACGGAGTGGATCCCGTTCTGATCGGCGGTTCTCAGGCGTCGCCCAGGGCCGGGTGCGGCCTCGGCTCGCCGGTGGTGAACACCTTCACGATGCGGTCGGCCGCGAGGGCGGGCTCCTCCGCGCTCTCCACCACGTCGCCCCACGACCAGCGGTAGAACCAGCCGTCCGGCATGGCGACGCAGTCCACGGTCTCGGAGAACAGCGCCGCGTCGGGGTCCCGGACCTTCAACGACGGCGGATCGGGGCGCAGGGACGCCTCCAGCCCGCGTAGTTCCAGCTCCCTGGCCAGCTTGCCGAGGAAGTACGTGCGGGTGTGCTCACGAGGCATGGCGACCGGGCTCCAATGGAATAGGCGTTGTATCCACGTGATTGGCCGGGCCCGGATGAAAGGGCCCCAGCCGACCGGGGCCCCTGTTCGTGCGACGACGTCAGCCCGCGTTCACCGAGCGTCGTTCCCTGCGCCGCTTGTGTTTGAACATGAGGACGCGAAGCGGGATGGCGGACACGATCGCGATCTGCATGGTCGCGCCGACCCTGATGAGCTGGTCGCCCCCGGCGAGCTGGGCGGCCCAGATCGTCAGGCAGGCCACGTTGATCAGCATCCAGGCCAGCACGACGGCGGCCAGGTTGCCCTTCGGCTTGGGATACTCGATGCGGCTGACCATGAGCCAGGCCACCGCCATGATGCCCGCGATCGTGAGGTAGTTGGGCTGGAAGAGCAGCACGATCGACACCACGGTCATGGCGCCCATGGGGATGGGCAGGCCCATGAAGTCGCCGCTCTTGGTCTTCACGCAGGCGAAGCGGGCCAGCCGTACGACGCCGGCGAGCAGGATCGACCCGGCCGCGACCAGCACCAGCCACAGCGGGAGCTTCCCGGAGAAACCAGCCCAGATCATGACCATGAAGGCGGGCGCGAAGCCGAAGCTGATCACGTCGGCGAGGTTGTCCAGTTCGGCGCCCATGGCGGACGCGCGGAACTTCCGGGCCACCAGGCCGTCGAACAGGTCGCAGGTCGCGCCGACGAGCAGCAGCACGACGGCCGTGCCGAAGAAGCGGGGGTCGGGGGCGAACTTCACGTTGGCCTGCAGGCTGCTGATCGCCGACCAGGCGAGCACGCAGACGGCAAGGAAGCCGCTGAGCGCGTTGCCCAGCGACAGGGAGTCGGCGGCGGACAGGCGGAAGGCCTTGCCGACGGGCCCGCGCGGCTCGTCGTCCACCTCCTCCACCGGCCACGCGGCTCCGGCGCCGAATCCGGACCCGAGATCAGACGTTGTCAATGCGAGTCACCCCCGCGACGGTTCGGGTGCCGACGGTGACCGCCGGCGCGATGCCCTCGGGCAGGTAGAGGTCCACCCGGGAGCCGAAACGGATCAGCCCCACCCGCTCGCCCTGGACGACCTTCGCGCCCGCGAACAGGTACGGCACGATGCGGCGGGCGACTGCGCCGGCGATCTGCACCATCTCGATGTCGCCCAGAGCGGTGTCAAAGTGCCAGACGACGCGCTCGTTCTTGTCGCTGTCCTTGTTGAACGCGGGCACGAACCCGCCGGGCACGTGCTCGACCGAGGTGATCGTGCCGGCCGCGGGCGCCCGGTTGACGTGGACGTTCAGCGGGCTCATGAAGATCGCGACCCGGGTACGGCCGTCGGGCCAGGGATCGATGCTCTGCACGACGCCGTCGGCGGGCGAGATGAGCCGCCCCTCGCCCGGCGCGCGCTCGGGGTCGCGGAAGAACCACAGCATTCCGCCGGTGAGCGCGGCCAGCGGCGCCGCCGCCAGCGCCCAGCGGGGCGACCTGCGGGTGAGAACGGCGGTGACGGCCGCCGCCGCGGCGGTCGGAGCCAGCCACGGGGACACCCCGCGGGCGAGCCGGACCCGGCCGCGGGGACTGTCCGCGGTCCCGGATACAGGGCCGCGGGGCAACGATTCGTTGGACACAGGTGACCTTTGTACTCTTCCAGGCGACTATGAACCGGCGTGCGAGCTAACGATCGATATTACCGATCCGGCGGTCAATATGCGGCACAACGAGAACAAGCAAACAGGGTTATGTACCCGTTTCGCTAGCCCTGGGGGGCCTCCGCCTGGGAGGCCTCCGCCGGGGAGCCTGCCGCCGGAGGTACCGCTTTCTCATCGCGACGGGCCTTGACCAGACTGGCGAGAGTGGTCACGGCCATCGTCACGCAGATGACCGCCAGAGACACCCAGATGGGGATCTGCGGAGCCCAGGAGACCTCGTTCTCATGGAGCGCTTCGAGAATCAGCTTAACCCCGATGAAACCGAGGATGAACGCCAAACCATAGCTGATGTAGACCAGTCGCTGGAGCAGCCCGCCGAGCAGGAAGTAGAGCTGACGCAGTCCCATCAGGGCGAACGCGTTCGCGGAGAAGACGATGAAGGCCGCCTTCGTGAGGCCGAAGATCGCCGGAATCGAGTCGAGGGCGAACAGCAGGTCCGTGGTGCCGATGGCGATCATCACGATCAGCATGGGCGTCACCATGCGCCTGCCGTCCACCCGCACCGTCACCCGGGAGCCGACGTAGTCGGAGGTCGTGGGGAACACCCGGCGCGCCCAGCGCAGCAGGATGTTCTCGTTGAACTCCTCGTCGTTCTTGTTGTGATCCCTGAGCAGCGTGTACGCGGTGTAGATGAGGAAGGCCCCGAACGCGTAGAGCAGCCAGCCGAACCGGTCGAGGGCGGCGGCGCCGACGGCGATGAAGATCCCGCGCATCACGAGCGCGAGGACGATGCCGACCAGCAGCACCTTGTGCTGGTAGATCCGGGGCACCCCGAACCGGGTCATGATCACGTAGAAGATGAACAGGTTGTCCACGCTGAGGCTGTATTCCGTCAGGTAGCCCGCGAAGAACTCACCTCCGGTGCCGGCGCCGGCCCACACCGTCAGGCCGATGCCGAACAGCACCGCCAGGGATACGTAGAAGCCCACCCAGATCCCGGCCTGGCGCATCGAGAACTCGCGGGGTTCACCACGGTCGACGATCCACAGGTCGACGGCGATCACGACGAGCAGACCCACGATGACCAGGGCCCACAACCACCAAGGAGCATGTACCACATCAACCTCCGGCACGCGCGCTGAACACACTGCCGGAGGTCTCTCCCGCCCGCACGCGCTCAGCGGACCGACGGCCCCGGGTGCATACACCGTGATGACGGAACCGCCGCGAAGGGATACTCCCCCCCAACCGGTCCAGTATATGAATCAGCCTTGGCCGCGCCTAATCCTTGTCCGTATCGCCGTGGCCGCCGGGGAGACGCCCTCCTCACGTCCGGGCCGGTCTCCCCTGGCTGCCGGGCCAGACAGGTCTCACCCCGGCGCCACCGCAGGCCGCGGAGGCCGGCCGGACGGGCCGGCTACTCCGCCGTCGGCAGCCCGTAGGCCGTGAGGACCGACCGGAGCGCCGCGTTCTCGTCGGGCAGTTCCCGGCCTCGCCGTACGGACGCCTGCGCGAGGCGGGCGGCCAGCGCGGGATCGCCGAGCAGGCGGCCGATCTCCCGGCTCAGCGCGCCCGCGTCCTGTGGGGGCACCAGGAGAGCGGCGTCGCCCACCATCTCCGGCACCCCGCCGACGCGGGTGGCGATGACCGGCCGTCCCGCCCGCAGCGCCTCCTGCACGCTGAGCGGCTGGCCCTCCCACCGGCTGGGCACGATCACCGCCGTCGCGACCTGGAGCAGGTCGGCCGGCTCGGCCCAGCCGTAGAGGACGACGGGCAGTTCCTCGGCGTCCACCCGCGCCTGGAGTTCCTCGCGCAGCGGCCCGTCGCCCGCGATGACGAAGACCGGGTCGCCCTTGTACGGCCCGGCCGCCGCGTCGAGCAGCGTCTCCAGGCCCTTCTGCTGGGCCAGCCGGGCGACGGTGAGCAGGATCGGCCGCAGCGCCGGGTCGGCCACGTCGGCCGGGAGGCGGGCGGCGATCTCGGCCCGTACCTCCCCGGGAGTCCGGCCGGGCTCGGCGAGCGGCGGCGCGGGCACCACCGCCGGGTCCACCCGCGCGGCTCCCCCGGCTCGCATGCGCTCGCCGATGTCGGGTGACACCACCAGGACGCGGTGAGCCCGGCGGGCGACGATCCGTTCGAGGACCCGGTACACCCCTCCGATCGCACCTCCCGCCGTGACGGCGTTGTGCAGGGTGACCACCAGGCGGGGCCAGCCCCGCGAGCCGGTCAGGGCGAGCGCGGACAGCGCGCCGGCCCGCAGACCGTGGGCGTGCACGACGTCCGCGCCGCGCGTCAGCCCGCGCAGGCGGACGACGGTCCGCGGGTCGCGGGCGGGGTGCGGCCGGTCGGAGATCCGGACCTCGGCGAAGTCCGCTCCGGCTCCGGTGAAGCCGAAGGCCTTCTCGGTGTCGAGCGGCCCCGCCACCAGCACCCGGTGGCCCCGTGCGACCAGGCCCCCGGCGAGCATCCGCACGTGCCGGGCCACACCGCCGGCGCTCGATCCCAGCACGAGAACGATGCGGCTCACGTCGTGTCCTCCCCCTGATGGGCGCCCGGGTGAGCGTCTTGCTTGCGGTCCGTCCCGCGCCGGCGCACCGCCGACAGGGCGGCGGTCACGTCGGCGCGGTCCACGAGCGCGGCGACGGCGACCCCCGCGGCCACCGCCGCGAGGCCCGCCGGAACCGCCGTCAGCAGGCCGCCCCACGGCCCGCCGTCGCCCAGGGGAAGCCGGGCGGCCGCCGCTCCGGCGAGGAAGCCCGCGCCCCCGCCCAGCAGGGCGGCGAGACCGGCCCGGGCGACTCCGCGTACGGCCTCCGGGCCGCGGGCCCGCACGACCGAGGCGAGCAGCAGCGCGGCGCCCACCGTGATGCCCGCCGCCTGGCCGAGCGCCAGCGCCCCCAGCCCCCAGCCCCGCGGCAGCAGGAAGACCAGCGCCACCTGGGCCACGGCCACAAGCAGCCATCCGGCGACCGCCCCCCGGGCGGCCGCCCTGCCCTGTCCCGTGGCGTACAGGACCCTGCTGAGATGGGCCGTCAGCCCGTACCCGATCAGGCCGGGCGCGAACAGCGCGATGCCCCGGGCGAACTCCGCCGCGCCGACGGCGGCGTCGGCGCGGGCGAGGAACACGTGCGCGACCGGCTCGGCGACCGCGGCAAGCGCGCCGGCCGCGAGTCCGCAGACCAGCACGACCGCCCGGGTCGTGCGCGCGGACAGCGCCGCGAAGCCCTCGCCCCCGCCGTGGGCCCGGGCGGCGAGCGCGGGGAACGCGCTGGTCGCGATGGGCACCGCGAGCACGGCGTACGGCACCTGGTAGACGGCCCAGGCGTAGTTGTACGCCGGCAGGGCGCCCCCGCCGATCCGGTTGGCCAGCGGGATCACGATCAGCGCGGCTACCTGCTGGGCGACCAGCGCGCTCAGCCCGGCGAGGGCCAGCCGCCGCACCTGCGCGGCGACGCCCTCGGGGAAGCGGAGGGTGGGCCGCCATCGCAGGCCGAGCCGCCAGGTGGGCCACACCACGGTGAGGACGAGGGCGAGCACGCCGAGCGTCGTTCCCGCCGACAGCGCGATCTCGGCCGGGCGGGGCACGGTGGCGGGCTCCCGGTGGCCGCCGCTGAGCGGCCCGAAGGCCAGATAGGCGATGATCACCACCACGCTCGACACCAGCGGCGCCAGCGCCGGGCCCGAGAAGCGGCGATGCGCCTGCAACACCCCGTACAGGACGACGGCCATGCCGTACAGCGGGATCTGCGGGGCGAAGACGACGAGCATGCGCGCGGCGACGGCGGCGACCTGACCGGCTTCGCACCCCTGCACCCGGGCGAGCAGCCCCGCCACCGGCCCGGCGACCAGCGCCGTCAGCACGCCCAGGGGCACGAGCAGCACCAGCACCCAGGACATCAGCGCCGAGGCGATCCACCCGGCCTCGTCGCGGGCCCGGTCCCGGCCCGTGCCGGTCGTCCTGCCGGTCGCCTTACCGGTCGTCGTGACAGTCGCTCCGCCGCCCGTCCTGCCGGTCACCGTGGCGTTGACGACCGCCGTGGCTCCGGCCGTGGTGGCCGGGCCGCCTGCCGGGCTGCCCACAGGGCTGGCCACGGTGCCGTCGCCGGCGGCGCGGGCCGCCGCTCCGGCGAGCACGGGCACCACCATGCCCGCGAGCGCGCCGCCCACGACGACCTCGAAGATGATGTTGGGCACGTTGTTGGCCGTGTAGTACGCGCTGGCCAGGCAGTTCGTGCCGACCGTGCGCGCGAAGGCCAGTTGCTTGGCGAACCCCGTCACCCGCGCCAGGACCGTGATGACCCCGATGAGGATCGCGGCCCCCGCGATCCCCGCTCCGAGCCGTCTGCTCACGGCTCGGTCGCCGTACGTCGCGCCTGACGGCCTGGCCGATGGGTGGAGCTCCAGGTCACCCGAGCGGCCTCGGCGTGCCGGGAGCGGGCTGCGGAGCGCGGCGGCCGAGCATGTCCAGGCGGTTGAGCACCGGGTTGCCCGCGATGACCTTGGTGAAGCTGATCTTCTCGGACGCGGCGGTGAGCCCGGCGACGGCGGCGAGGGCGGCCAGGCGCGCGGGCCGGTTCAGCCGGGCCGTGGCGGCGAGCCCGAGCAGCGCGCCGAGCGCGTTCGCCCCGGCGTCACCGAGCATCGCCCGCTCGCCCAGGTCCTCCGGCAGCAGCGCCACCGCCGCGCCGAGCGGCACCGCGGTCAGCGCGGCGGCCTGCCGGGAGCGCGGGCCGTACGGCGCGGCGATCGACGCGGCCAGCAGCGGGACCCCGGCGAGCAGACCCACCTTGACGGCGCGGCCGGGCCGCAGGTCGAACAGGTTCGCCAGGTTGGCGCTGCCCGCGATCAGCGCCCCGTCGACGAGCGTGTCGGCGGACCATCCCAGCGCTCCCCGCCTGGAACGTGCCGGGACGCCTCCGTGGGACGGGGCGAGCGCGGCCGCCGCGAGGCCGGTGGCGCCGATCCCGAGGATCTTGACGGCGCCGCTGGTCACCTCGCCCCGCGCGAGGGCGGTCAGGTGTCCCTTGAAGCCCTTGGACGAGTTCGTGCCGAAAAGGTCGTCGTAGGCGCCGAGGACCCCGCTGCCCGCCCCGGCCAGCACCGCCGCCGCGCGGGCCCGCATGGACAGGCCGGGGGCGAGAGCGGCCGCGGCGACGGCGCCGGCCGCGAACGCCGGGCCCTCCAGCAGCGTGACCGGCTCTCCCCGGTGGTTGACCCGCGTCCAGTACTCGTCGGCGGTCTTCTCGTCGCCGATGGGCGGCCTGCGCCGGAAGGCGGCGAAGGCCGCGCGGGCCGCGACGGCGCCGAGCACCGCACCGACGGCGGCGCCCGCCGCCGCGGCGGCGCGGGTGCCGGCCTGGGGACGTATGGCCACGGCTGTTCCCCTTCTCTGCGTACTGGGTCGTGCTGGTCGTGCCGCTTGTGCTTCGTACTCAAGTCGTGCCGGCCGGCCGGGCTTCCGTCCTCGCCCGCCCGGCGTGCGGACGGCGCGTGGGCGGCGGTTCAGCCCCGGCTGCCCGCCGGGGTGGGGGTCGGGCTCTGGCTGGGCGGCGTCACCGAAGGTTCGAACGCCGTGGCCCCGCTGCCGATCCCGTACGCGCCCGAGCGGCCGGTCAGTTGCTCCCGCAGAGCGTAGACCACCACGACCCGGCCCGCGGCGAAATCGAGAGTGTCGACGGTCGAGACGGCGGAGGCCACGCCTCCCGTGTCGTGCAGGGCCTCGATGACCCCGCCCGCGGCGGAGGCGTTGGCGGTGCCCGCGAGGACGGTGCCGAGAGCGCCGCTGTCGAGACCGGCCGCGACCGAGACGACGGCGTTCGTCTCCCGCTCGGCGTCCTCCCCGTCGTACGGCTGGGCCGGCGCGAGCACGATGGCCATCGTCGCCCGCTCCTCGGGTTTGCCGCTCACCGTGAGGAAGTCGCCGGACTGGAACGCCTCCAGGACTCCGGCGGCCGCCGCGTTGGTCCGGCCCGCCTGCCCGCGGTCGTTGGTCACGACCGCGCTCGCGAGTATCGCGGCGGCCTTGTCGTACGGCGAGGCGCCGTCGGGGAACGTCGTGCCGGGCGGGGCGAGGGTGGCCGCCAGCCCGTCGACGAGGCTCGCCTGGTCCGCCTCGATGAACTTCTCGGTGAGGCTGATCCTGCCGCTGTAGACGCCGCCCGCGCCGGTCACGAGCTTCTCGACCGCGTCGCGCATCGCGGCCGGCGCGCCCGGCGCCTCGACGAGCAGGACGTGCTCCCCGAGAAGCTGGCCGCGTACGAGGTCGGTCAGGTGCGCGGTGATCAGCGAGTCCGAGCCCTCCTCGCGGCTCTGCAGCTGCGAGATCTGGGCCAGGTTGCTCTCGTTAGCCTTCCGCAGGGACGCGGTCATCTCCTCGGCCGACTTGAAGAACATGGGCTCCAGCACGGTGCTGCCCAGCACGATCCCGACCGTGAGCGCGAGGAAGATCGCCACGATGGAGACGAGGTGATAGCGGAAATCGATCACGAGAAGAGTCCGACCAACCAGAAGATGAAGCCGTTCCAGGCCACGCGCAGACCGTTCAGCCACACCTGGCCGATCGGCGAAACCGAGATCACCACACCGATCGTGACCAGTGTGGTGGCCACGAGAAGCAGCAGGGAGGGGGTCGAGATCCGGCTGCGGTAGAGCCGGCTCACGCCCTTGGCGTCCACGAGCTTGCTGCCCACCCGCAGCCGGGTCAGGAAGGTGCTCGCCGCGCCCGACCTGCCCTTGTCGAGGAACTCGTCGAGCGTCCAGTGCGTGCCGACCGCGACGATCAGCGTGGCGCCCTTGTCGTCGGCCAGGAGCATCGCGATGTCCTCGCTTGTCCCGGTCGCGGGGAACACGACCGCCTCCTGGCCCAGCCGGTGCACCCGCTCCAGCCCCGGCGCCCGGCCGTCCCGGTAGGCGTGGACGACCAGCTCGGCGCCGCAGCGCAGCGCCTTCTCCGAGACCGAGTCGAAGTCGCCGACGATGATGTCGGGGATGTAGCCCGCCTCCAGCAGGGCGTCCGCGCCGCCGTCCACGCCGATGAGCACGGGCCGGTACTCCCGGATGTACGGCCGGAGCGTCGCGATGTCCTCCTTGTAGTGGTAACCGCGCACCACGATGAGGGCGTGACGGTTCTCCAGGGAGGTGCGGATGTCCGGGACGCCGACTCCGTCGATGAGCAGGTCGCGCTCGCGCCGGACGTACTCCATCGTGTTCGCGGCGAACGCCTCGATCTGGACGGCGAGGCCCGCCCGGGCCTCGGTCATCGCCGCTTCAATGCTCTCGGCGGTCTGCGGCTCCCCCTTGCCGACCAGTTCGTCGCCGAGGTAGACCATGCCGTCGTGGACGCGGATCACGTCGCCGTCGGCGATCCGCTCGAACAGCTCCGGCGACGCGCTGTCGATCAGGGGGACGCCCGCGTCGATCAGGATCTGCGGCCCGAGGTTGGGATAGCGGCCGCTGATACTGGCGGCCGCGTTCACCACGGCGGCCACGCCGCACGCGACGAGAGCCTCCCCGCTGACCCGGTCGATGTCGACGTGATCGATAATCGCGATTTCACCGGGCTGGAGGCGCTTGGTCAGCCTCTTCGTCCGTCTGTCGATTCTCGCCACTGCCGACACCCCGGGAAGGCCCTCGACCTTCCTGCGGCGGAGGCCCGGAACGCTCAAGCTCGGGACCTTCATCATGACCATCCTGCCAGAGGCGGAGACCGCCACGCTTCCACACCCCAAGGCTCGTCTGAATTGTCACCGCAAGTCAGGGATGTTGCCGAGGTGCCGAACCGGGGGCGTCCTGGCCCGCGCACCTGTCTCGTGACGACGTCCGTCCCCCGTTCCTCCGCCCCCTCGTGCCCCGGGGCTTGACTGCTTCCCGGCGCGCCCTGACCCAAACGCCACCCCCCGGCGCGCCCCGCCGAGTGTACGGGAACGGCCAGGTCAGCGCATACGGGATGCCAGGTCAGCCGGCGGCGGCCCGCCGGCCGGAGCCCCGGCCCGCCTTCGACGCCTCCTTCTCCCAGGCGCCCTTGTCGGCGGCGGCGATGGACAGCAGTTCCGCCGCGTGCGCCCGCCCGAGCTCGGAGTCCTCCAGACCGGCCAGCATCCGCGACAACTCCCGCTCGCGGCCCTCCCGGTCGAGCGCCACCACGCCGCTGCGGACCACCCGGCCGTCGCTCGCCTTCTCGACCACGAGGTGCTGGTCGGCGAACGCCGCGACCTGCGGGAGGTGGGTGACCACGATCACCTGGGCGGTGCGGGCCAGCTTGGCCAGCCGCCTGCCGATCTCCACGGCCGCCTTGCCGCCCACGCCCGCGTCGACCTCGTCGAAGACGAACGTCGGGACGGGGTCGGCTCCCGCGAACACCACCTCGATCGCCAGCATCACCCGGCTCAGCTCGCCGCCCGAGGCCCCCTTGGTCAGCGGCAGCGGTGGCGCGCCGGGATGGGAGGCCAGGCGGAGCTCGACCTCGTCGACGCCGTGCGGCCCGAACTCGCCGGCGGCGGTGATGGCGACGCTCACCCGCGCGTGCGGCATGGCGAGAGCCGTCAGCT
This sequence comes from Microbispora sp. H10885, assembly GCF_014161415.1. Taxonomy (NCBI): domain Bacteria; kingdom Bacillati; phylum Actinomycetota; class Actinomycetes; order Streptosporangiales; family Streptosporangiaceae; genus Microbispora; species Microbispora sp. H10885. Next base: position 528,681 of record NZ_JABBWY010000006.1, read on the forward strand.
CCTTGGTGACCGCATCGCCGAAACGCTCGGCCGCGGCGGTCCGGATGGCGGTCAGTTCCCCGGCCAGCTCTGCGAGCCGCCCGCCGAGCTCCCCGTGCTCCCGGGTCAGCTCCTCGATGCGGTCGTCGTCGCCGTCGAGCTCCGTCAGCCGCTCAGCGGCCCGCTGCGCCCAGGCGAGCACGGCGGAGACGTCCTCGCCGTACTTGCGCATGAGGCCGTTCAGCGTGGCTCTGCGCTCCTGCACCGCGGCGAGCCGTGCCGGGTCGGCCTCGACCGACTCGGCGTACGCCGCCAGCTCGGTCGCCACGTCGGAGACCAGATAACCGGCCTCAGCCAGCCGTTCGCCCAGCCCGGCGAGCGCGGGATCGAAGTCGCGCACGGACTCCACGGCCGTCCTCGCGTGGCCGAGCAGCGACACGGCGTCCTGCACGTCCTGCGCGGTCGTCATGGGGTCGCCGAGCAGCGCCGCGTGGGCGGTCGTGGCGGCGGTGCGCAACGCGTCGGCGTGGGAGAGCCGCTCGGCCTCCTCCTTGAGCTCGACGTCCTCCCCCTGCCTCGGCTCGGCCTTCTCGATCTCCTCCAGGCCGAACCGCAGGACGTCGGCCTCCTGCGCCCGCTCCCTGGCCTTCTCGGTCAGCTCGCGGAGCAGGTCGCCCACCTGCTTGTGCCGCTTGTACGCCTGCTCGTAGGCGCGCAGCGGCTTGACCAGCTCGTCTCCGGCGTAACGGTCGAGCGCCGCGCGCTGCCTGCCCGGTTGCAGCAGGCGCTGCTGATCCATCTGCCCGTGCACGGCCACGAGGTCGTCGGCGATGTAGGTGAGGGTCCCGACCGGTACGGCACGGCCGCCGAGCCAGGCGCGGGAGCGGCCCTCGGCCGAGACCGACCGGGAGATGATGAGCTGCCCGTCCTCGACATCGCCGCCGACGTCGCCGACCTGCTGGGCCACCCGCCCCTCGGCCTCGATCACGAGGGTGCCCTCGATGAGCGCCTTGTCGGCGCCCGGGCGCACCCTGGCGGGGTCGGCCCGCCCCCCGAACAGCAGGCCGAGACCGGTCACGACCATCGTCTTGCCCGCGCCCGTCTCACCCGTGACGACGGTGAATCCGGGTGACAGCTCCAGAACGGCCTCGTCGATCACGCCGAGCCCCTGGATGCGGACCTCCTCGACCCGTGGCCGCACTGGTCCCTCCCGTAATGCCGACCGAACCCGCCAGAGATCCTACGCGTAACTCGTCAAGATTTTCGAGGACGGCGAGTCGGGACCGCGAACCGAACGAGAATCTGTGGACAAAGAACCGCTGGTCAACGGGCAAATCACCATCAACCGCCGCGACTCCGTCGCCGATCTGTGGTCAGCCGTTCCGCGGCCGGCCGTTCCATGGTCACCCGTTCCGCGGTCAGCCGGTCTTGGCACAGCCGGCCTGCGGTCGGCCCGTCTTGGTCGGCCGGTCTTGGTCAGCCGGTCTTGGTCAGCCGGAGCGGACCCGGCCGCGCCAGCCCTGGACGGGCAGGTCGAACTTCGCGACCAGGCGGTCGGTGAAGGGCGCGCCGGTGGTCTCCACGCCGAGCAGCCGGGCGAGCCGTACGGGCACGTCGGCCCTGCGGACCTCCACCCGGGCGCCGGGCGGCACGTCGAAGCGGCGGCGGCCGTCGCACCACAGCACTCCGGCGCTGGTGTCGGGCAGGATCTCCACCGCCAGCGTGGATCTCGGAGACACCACCATCGGCCGGGCGAACAGCGCGTGGGCGCTGTTGGGCACCAGCAGCAGCGCCTCCACCTCGGGCCAGACGACCGGCCCGCCCGCCGAGAACGCGTACGCCGTCGACCCCGTGGGCGTCGCGCAGATCACGCCGTCGCAGCCCCATCGGGACAGCGGCCGGCCGTCGATCTCCGCCACGACCTCCAGCATGCGGTCCTTCTTCTCCACCGACGCCTCGTTGAGCGCCCAGGTCCGCGCGAGCACCGAGCCGTTCAGGCGCACGACGACCTCGATCGTCATGCGCTCCTCGACCTCGTAGCGCCCCTCCGCCACCCGGTCCACCACGGACGCGAGGTCCTCCATCTCGGCCTCCGCGAGGAAGCCCACATGGCCGAGGTTCACCCCCAGCAGCGGCACCCCGGCCGGGCGCGCCAGTTCCGCGGCCCGCAGCAGGGTGCCGTCACCGCCCAGGACGATGATCAGCTCGGCCTCCTGCGAGGCGGCCCCGTTCTCGGGGACCACCTCGGCCAGGGCGCAGCCGAGCTCCTCGGCCTCGTCGTCCAGCACCCGGACGTTGACACCCGCCGCGATCAGCCGTTCCATGACCAGCCGGGCGCTGCGCACCGCCGCCTCCCGGCCCGTGTGCGCCGTGACCAGGACGGTCCTCTTGGCGTCCGCCCGGTCGTCCACCACGTCTCCCGTGCCTCCCGTGCCCCCCGTACCGCTGACCGTGCCGCTCACCGTGCTCGTCGTCTCCACGCCTCGCCGCCCGCGCCCGCTCTCAGGCCCGCGCCCGCTCTCGCCGCCCGCGCTCACTGGGGACCCTCCGCGACCGCCGTGCCGATGGCCGCGTCGAGGTCGGGAACCGGGTCGTGTCCCGGTCCCTTCCCCAGCCACAGCAGGTATTCCACGTTGCCCGACGGCCCGGGCAGCGGGCTCGCCGTCACTCCCTTGACGGTGAGGCCCAGCGACCGGGCGGCGACCGCGACGTCCCGCACCGCCTCCGCCCGCAGAGCCGGGTCGCGTACGACGCCGCCCGCGCCCACGCGGTCCTTGCCCACCTCGAACTGGGGTTTGACCAGCATCGCGAAGTCCGCCACCGCGGCCGCGCAGGCCGCCAGCGCGGGCAGGACCAGGCGCAGGGAGATGAAGGACAGGTCTCCGACGACCAGCGTCGGGGGCTCGCCGACCATCTCCGGGGTCAGATCACGGACGTTCACCCGCTCCATCACCGTCACCCTCGGGTCGGTGCGCAACGACCAGGCGAGCTGGCCGTACCCCACGTCGACCGCGAGGACGTGCGCGGCGCCATGCCTGAGCAGCACGTCGGTGAACCCACCGGTCGAGGCGCCGGCGTCGAGGCAGCGGCGCCCCTCGGCGCTCAGGCCCGCGAAGGCGCGCAGCGCGCCGAGCAGCTTGTGCGCCCCTCTGGACACGTAGTCCGGGCCCTCCGGCGTCTCCGCCACGACGATGGGCGCGGCGGTGTCCACCTGGGTGGCCGCCTTGCCCGCGACACGTCCGCTCACACTCACCCGGCCAGCGTCGATGAGCTGCGCCGCCTGCTCGCGGGACCGGGCGAGCCCGCGGCGCACGAGCTCGCTGTCCAGCCGGACGCGCTTCACCCGGCCCGCCCCGGCACGGCGCCCCGCCGTGCGGCGGGCAGACGCATGGCGGGCCGACGCATGGCGCTCGAACACACGGCGGGCTTCCGGCCACCGCCGGACGCCGGCACCTGGATCGCCCTCACCGGTGGCTCTCCCGCAGCGTCCCGGCCTCGGCCGGCTGCCCGCCCAGGCCCCCCACGCGGGAGTCCGCTCTGCCGGATTCCCCTCCGCCGGAGTCCTCGACGGACGCGAGCACCGTCTCAAGGCCCGTGAGAACCCGTTCGAAGACGCCCACGTGCCCGGACACCGGCGTCTGCGCCAGCTCCCCGAGCGGCGACAACGCGGCCCGCACGCCGTCGGTGCCCGAGGCGGGTGGCTCCCCCGGCGCGATATCGCTGTCCGTCATGGTCCCTTCCTGCTCCGATCGGCTGCCCGTCACCGCCGCCTGCGGCTGCCGGTCGTCCCGACGCTATCGGACCCGGCCGACGATCGCGTCCCATCCGCCCGTCCCTCGGAGACTTCGCGGTGCCGCCGACCGGCGACTCGGCCTCGATTCCGCGCGGGTGGCCGGTGAAGGGCCTACTGTCGGTGGTAGGAGGAATCGCATCAGCGACCCGTGGCCCGCACGCGGCCCGCGGGAGAACACGGTCCGTGAGGAGAAAGGCAGGCGCATGGCGACCGTCGAGGAGTGCCGGGCGGCGCTGGACAAGCTCGTCGAGCAGTTCGACGGCATAAGCGCGGAGGACCGGGCCAAACACGTCGTCGAACGCAGGCTCGCCTGCCGCATCTCCGACCTCGGCGTGACCTTTTTCGGCCGCCTCCACCGGAACGGCCTCGACCCGTTCAAGGAGGTGCCGCCGGAGGACGGCAGGCCCGCCGAGGTCAAGCTCACGCTGAAGAGCGAGGACCTGATCTCCATGGTGAACGGCGAGCTCGACATGGGCCGTGCGCTGCTCGGCGGCCGTGTCAAGATCGACGCCAGCCTCGGCGACCTCCTCCGTCTCCGCAAGCTCCTCTGACGCCTCCGGCGCTCCCTTCCCAGGCCCCGCTCTTCCCGGACCGCTCTTCTCGGACTCCGTCTTCCCGGACTCCGGTCTTCTCGGACCGGCGCCGCCCGGGCCGAACCCGGCGGCGCCGTCCGGAACGCGGTCGTGCCCGCTCAGCGGTCTCGGACGGACGCTTCCGAAGTCACCGGCCGAGTGCCGTCAGCGCCCCCTTCACCGCGTCCTCGTCCGCCTGGCCGTCGCCCACCGCCTCCCACGTGGCGGCGCACGCCGCCCGCAGGCCGTCGACGGAGTCGCCCTCCCCGGTGAGCGCGAGCCTCCCGTCCTCCCACGCGGCCGTCCAGCCGCCGCAGGTCCACCCGGTCGTCCCGCGCCGCACGCCGGTCGCGGGCCGGTGCAGCCCCGATAGGTCGGCGGCGATGTGCGTCGGACGGTGGTGGGGCGCGGCGGTGAGCACGTCGAGAGGACCGGCGACGCCGGTGAGCACGAGCAGGCTGTCGACGCCGGCCCGGTTCGCGCCCTCGATGTCGGTGTCGAGGCGGTCGCCCACGACGAGCGGCCGCTGTGCCCGGGTCCGGATCATGGACTCGCGGTGCAGCGGCGGCTCCGGCTTGCCCGCCACGGCGGGTTCGACGCCCGTGGCGGTGGCGATCACGCGGCTCAGCGAGCCGTTGCCGGGAAGCTTGCCCCGGTCCGTGGGCATGGTGGTGTCCCTGTTGGCCGCGACGAACCAGGCGCCACGGCCGACGGCGAGCGCTCCCTCCGCCAGCAACCCGTAGGACAGGTTGTCGGCGAAGCCCTGCACCACGGCGGCGGGCTCGTCGAGGGCCGTCGTCACCGGGCGCAGCCCATGCTCACGCAGCGCCATCCGCAGTCCCATTCCGCCGACCACCAGGACGGCCGCGCCCGCCGGCACGTGCTCCGCCACCAGCCGGGCGGCCGCCTGCGCGGACGTCACGACGTCCTCCGCGGTGGCGGGAGCGCCCAGGTGACTCAGGTGCTGGGCGATCGCGCCGGGCGTACGCGACGCGTTGTTCGTCACGTACGCGAGCCGTACGCCGAGGTCCCGGGCCTCGCGCAGCGCCTCCGGCGCACCGGGGACCGCGTGCCTGCCGAGATAGACGACGCCGTCGAGATCGAGCAGGAGCGTGTCGTAGTCGTCGACGAGCACGCCGGACGTGGGGGAAGAGGTGGTCATCGTCACGCCCGCCTCGCCCGCAGCGTCGCCCGGACCTGCTTGAGCGCCGAGACGTAGTGCCGCAGAGGCCGCATCGCGACCGCCATCGCGAGCGGCTCCTGCGCCGCCTCGATGTCGCCGCTGCGCCACAGCGCCATGCCGAGACCGAAGTAGGCGTAGTCCTCCGTCGGGTTGGCGTCGACGATCCAGCGGAAGCTTCCGGCGGCCTCGTCGTACCGGCGGGAGTTGAACTGGGCCCTGGCGAGCGCCTCGCGGATGCTGCGCGAGCCGGGCTCGGCCTGGGCGGCGTGCTCCAGGATGGCCGCCGCGGCGGCCGGGCTCCCCTCCTCGAGCAGTTTCATGCCACGCCTGAACCACTCGTAGACGCCGCCTGAAGGCGCACCGCCCGGATCATTGGAAGAAGCATAGGACTCGTTTCGTCCTTCGATCATCGGGTAAGCCTTCCTGCACTCCGTTTCGTATGAACCGGGCACCGCAGCGTCGAGGAGTCCGGGCCTTATGGCAACATGCCCGGTATGGAGAGTTCTGAACGGGCGGGACTGGTGCTGCGTCCGTTCCACGGCGTCCGTTACGCGGTGGACGACCTGGCCGCCGTCACCTCGCCTCCGTACGATCTCATCTCCCCTGAGGAACTGCGGGAACTGCTCGGTCGTCATCCGAACAACGTGGTGCGGCTGATCCTTCCCGGAGTCAGCCACTACGGCGAGGCGAGTGCGGCACTGACCGCCTGGCTGGCCGACGGAGTGCTGACGGTGGACACCCCGCCCGGCTTGTACGTGTACGAGCAGAGCGGCGTCGGCTTCCTGCAGCGGGGCCTGATCGGCGCGGTGGGCGTCGGGTCGCCCGCCATCCTCCCGCACGAGAACGTGCTGCCCGAGCCGGTCGCCGACCGCCTCGCGCTGATGCGGGCGACCCAGGCCAACCTGGAGCCGATCTTCCTGCTGTACGAGGGTGGCGGCACCGCCTCCCGGCTGGTCGACGACGTGGCGACCCAGCGCTTCCCGTCGATGGACGTCCGGACCCGCGAGGGCGTGCACCACCGTCTGTGGGCGGTGACCGACCCGAACGAGATCGAGGCCGTCGCCGAGGACCTGCGCGAGCGCCAGGCGCTGATCGCCGACGGCCACCACCGTTACGCGACGTACGAGGCCCTGCGGAAGGATCACCTCGGGCCCGGTCCCTGGGACTACGGCCTGGCCTACCTGGTCGACTCCACGGTGTATCCGCCCGATCTGCGGGCCATCCACCGGGTGGTTCCCGGGCTGCCTCTGCAGGAGGCGGCCGCACGGGCCAAGGGCGCGTGGCAGGTTCACGAGTTCGCCTCCGTCGAGGACGCCCTCGCGGGGCTCGCCAGGGCGACCGGGCCCGCCTTCGTGCTCGCCGGCGAGGGCCCCGCCCATCTGCTGACAGACCCGGACCCGCTGCAGGTCGAGCACGCCATGCCGGCCGAGCGGTCCGCGCGGTGGCGGGCGCTCGACACCTCGGTGCTCACGATGTTCCTCCTGCCGAAGGTGTGGGGGATCAACGACAGCGAGCAGTCGGTGATGGTCGTGCACCACGACCCGCTCGCCGCCGTGGAGAAGGCCCGTCGCCTCGGCGGCACGGCGGTGCTGCTCAATCCGCTGGCCACCGACGACGTGCTCACGGTCGCGGCGCAGGGCGAACGCGTGCCACGTAAGTCGACCTCGTTCGGTCCCAAGCCCCGGACGGGGCTGGTCATGCGGACCTTCGCCGCCGACTGACCCCGTCGCCGTCGGCCGGCTCGGGGCCGGACGCTCCCGGTCCCAGCGGTCGGACCCCGAGGCCCGGCGACCGGGTCAGGCCGCACCGCGACTGTCACGCTCGGCTCCCGCGCCTGGACCATCGGGCCCGGCTCCGGCACCGGCGGCAGCCGATTCGATACCTGCGCCGGGATCCCGAAACCCGGCCGCCGCGCGGGACCCGCCCAACGGGACCTGTTCCGCGGAGGCGCCGGCTGGAGGCGGCGCGCCGTACGGACCTCGATCTCGTAGCGGCTGCCGCCACGCCACCAGCGGCGACGCAGGGCGCCCTCCACCTCGACCAGATCATCGAGTCGCCAGCCGACCACCGAGTCCCGCACCCCGTCGTCGAACGTCGCGCATTCGATCGCGTCGGAGCGCTGGTAGCCCGGCCCGCCGCCCGGCCTGCGAACCGCAAGCCGCCACTGGGTCAGCAGGGTCCCGCTCGGCAGTTCGCGGTGCGCCGGCTCCATGGACAGCCGCCCGGCCAGCACCACCTCGTTGCGGTGCATGTGATCTCCTCTCTGTCAGGGATCACTGTGCGAGATTAGGCTGGGCCCACGAGGACCTGAACGTCGTTCTGTGAATATCGGTTCTAGTTCCGGGGGTAGCTGTGGACAACGTCACTCCGCTCGGCGGCGAGGTGTACGAAATCGACACCCGGATGGCCGGTTATTCGGGCATCACGGCGGGTTACCTGATTCTCGGCGACCGGCCCTGCCTGGTCGAGACGGGGACCTCGACCTCGGCTCCCGTGGTGCGGGACGCGCTGTCCTCCCTCGGCGTCGGGCCGGACGACCTCGCGACCGTCGTCGTGACGCACATCCACCTCGACCACGCCGGCGGGGTGGGGGACATCGCGGCCTACTATCCCTCGGCCGAGATCGTCGTACACGAGAAGGGGGCCCGCCACCTCGCCGATCCGTCCCGGCTGATGGCGAGCGCGAAGATGGTGTGGGGCGACAAGCTCGACGTGTTGTTCGGCGCCCTGACGCCCACCGACGCGGCACGCATCAGGGCGCTGGGCGACACCGGAACGATCGACCTCGGCGGTGGCCGCACCCTGGCCAGCCACTACTCTCCCGGCCACGCCAAACACCACGTGGGCCTGCTGGACTCGCTCACCGGCGACCTCTACGTGGGCGACGCGGCGGGCGTCTACCTGCCCGAGACCGGAGACCTGCGGCCCGCCACGCCGCCGCCGGATTTCGACCTGGATGTCGCGCTCGACTCGATCGCGTTGTTCTCTGCTCTCACGCCGCAGCGACTGCTGTTCAGTCACTACGGCCCCGTAAATGACGTTCCGTCGATTCTGGAGAGGTCCGCGGAGGAACTGCGTGTCTGGGTGGATCTCACCAGGCGTGCCCACGCCGACGGCATGGAGTTCGATCACGCCGTGGCGATGGTGCGTGACCGGACACGCGAGCGGTACGCCGCGCTGCGCGCCGACGACGCCACCGCGGAACGGTTCGAACTGCTGAGTGAGGCGGCCTCGAACGTGGCGGGAATCATCCACTGGCTGGACCGCCCCGCGCGATGAGCGTCCACGCGTACGACGGGCGCCACCGCCCGGGCCATACCCCGGCGACGACGCCCGTCGTACGGACGATCAGCGCTTGCCGTGCTCCTCGGAGTCCTCCCGGTCGTCGAGCACGTCCCCGAAGTCGGGCTCGATGAAGGCGGGGCCGAAGGCAGAGACCTCGCCCCTGTTCTCCTTCACGGACCGCTCGCCCGGCTCGGCGCCGCCCTGCCCCTGCCCGGCCGGTGGTACGGCCGCCTCGCCGGCGGCTGTGGCCGCCCCTGTGGCCGTCCCATCCGCCGCAGTGGTCGTCCCCGGCACAGCGGTCGTTCCCGGCGCGGAGGGAGAACCGTCGCCGGAGAGATCGGCGCCTGGCCGGTCGTCACCCGGGACGTCGCTCTCCACGATCTCGCTCTTCACGCCCTCGCTCTTCACGGTGTCGTCCGCCGCGAGATCCTGCTCCGCGAGGTCGCCCTTCTCCGAGCCGCTCTTCTCCGAGTCGTCCGCGACGAGGTCGTCGGCCGGAACGTCCTCGTCGGCGAGGTTCTCCGGAAGACTCGCCTCGTCGTCCTCGTCCTTGACCGCCTCCCGGATCTCCTCGTCCTCGGGGAGACCGCCGTACTCGCCGGAGCCGGACTCGGAGTCGGACTCGTCGGACTCGTCGGACTCGTCGTAGTCCTCCTCCAGGTCCTCGATGAGTCCTCCGGTCAGCTCCGCGTACCGCTCGGCCGCGTCGGTCTCGCCGTCCTCGTCGAAGCCCATCGCGCGGGCGAACCAGTCGGTGGCCGCCTGCTCGTGCCCGGCCTCCGCGAGGGCGTCGGCGTAGGCGAAGGCCAGCCGCGCCGACCACGGCTTCGGCTGGGGGTCGCGCAACTCGGGAACACGCTGCAAGGTGATCACGGCCGCGTCGTGCTGGCCGAGGTCGCGGCGCGCTCCCGACTCCACGATCGCGAGCTCGATCCTGCCCGCGCGGTCCAGCCGTTCGGCCTCACTGGAGCGGACCAGGTCGAGCGCCCGTTCCGGCCGCCCGAGACCTCGTTCGCAGTCAGCCATGATCGGCAGATATTCGTCGGAGCCGGTCATCCGGCGGGCGGCGCGCAGGTCGCCGAGTGCCTCGGCGTACTGCCCCGCGTGGTAGGCGGCGATCCCCGTCGCCTCGCGGACCACCCCGATCCTGCCCGCGAACCGCCGGGCCACCTTGGCGTGCTCGTACGCCTTCTCGGGGTCCTCCGCGCTCAGCGCGCGGGCGGCCGCGACGAGGTGACTGGCCACGAGGTCAGCGAGGTCGTTCGGCAGTGAGCCGAGCTCCGCACGCGCCTCCCGGTCGAGTTCGTCAGGCGTGATGTCCGGGTCCAGCGCGGGCAGCTGCTCACGCGGCGTGTTCTCCCTCGCGTCGTCCGGCCGGCCGTACCGAGTGCGGCTGCCGCCCCGGTCGTCCCGGCCGTCCCTGCTGAACGGCCGGGCCTCGCCCCGGTCGCCGCCGGACGGCCGCGACTCGTCGCGGTCCCTGCTGAAGGGGCGGGGACCACTCCGCTCACCTCGGAACGGAGGCCGCGCCCGATCGCCGGAGCCGGAGAAGGAGCCAGAGCCGGAGCCCGGCCCGCGTCCGCGGAACGTCCGTCCGCCCTCCTCACGGTCACGGCCGGAGCGCCTGTCGTCGCGGTCCCTGAAGGATCCCGCGTTCCGGTCCTCCGCCGGACGGCGCGGCGGCCGGCTACCGAAGGAGTCGCGGTCGCGGTACCGGGGACCGTCGCCACCCTCCTGCCGGCTCTCGTACGGACGCCTGGGCCTGTCCTGGCCACCGGCATCGCCCCGGTCCCGGTCGCCGAAAGAGCGCCGAGGCCGGTCCTCGCCGTACGGACGTCGCGGACGATCATCTCCGTAGGGACGCCGGGGGCTGTCCGGCCGCTGGTAGCCGCCCGCGCCCCTGTCCTCGCGGCCTCCCGGACGGCTCTCCTGGCGACCTTCCTGCCGGCCGTGGTCGCGGTCGTCGGAACGGCGCGGCGGCCGGGCATCGTATCCGCCGCGCTCGTCGCGATCACTGCGAGGTGCGAACGGCCGGCCTCCACGGTTGTCCCGGTTCTCTGAGGAGTCACGGTCGCGGAAGCCGTAGCGTCCCCCGAAGCCGCCGCCCTGACGCTGCGGACGGTCCTGATAAGCGCCGCCTTGACGCTGCGGCCGGTCCTGGTAACCGCCACCCTGGCGCTGCGGACGGTCCTGATAACCGCCGCCTTGACGCTGCGGACGGTCCTGATAACCGCCGCCCTCACGGCGGTCGGGACGGCGTTCTCCGTACGGCCTGCTGCCACGGTCATCGGAGCGGAACGGCCGGCCGCCCCGTTCGTCACGCTCCCTGGCGCCATATCCGCCTCGGGCGTCGTCACGATCGCCGTACGAGCGCCTCGGCCTGTCCGTGCGGAAGGAGTCCCGGTCCTGGTAGGTACGGCCGCCCTGGCGCCCCTCGACGCCCTCGGTCCGGCGGGTGCCCTCTCCGCCCTGCTCTGCGCGGCCGCGGCCGAAGTCACGGCCCCCATCGCGGTCGCGGTAGCCACCGCGGTCCCCGCCACGGCCGCCCGCACTGTCGCCGGCACCGAAGGGGCGACGGTCGCGATCGTTCCTGTCGTCGCGGCCGCGATAACCGCTGCTCCTGTCGCGGTCGCCGTAGGAACCACCGGCCCGGTCATCCCGGCCACGCGACTCGAACCGCCCACCGGACGGCCTGCCCTGGGGGCGGTAACCCTGCCTGTCTGAACGGAACGGGCGCTCGCCGCGGTCACCGCGCTCTCCGCGGTCAGTCCGCTCGGTGCGACCCCCGCGGTCCTCACGGTCGTTGCGGTCGTTGCGGTCGTTACGGAAGCCTTCTCGCCGCTCCGCGGAGCGGCCACCGAAGCCTCCGCTTCCCCTGTCGCCGCGGAAACCTCCGGTGCGCTCCGCCCGGTCTCTGTTCTCTTCGCGGTTGTCTCCGCCACGGCCCGCGCCGTCGCGCCCGTCTTCTCTGTTCACTTCTGTCCTCTGTTGCTTGCTCACCGCGTCCGGTTCGCCGGCCGCAGGGCTCCTGTCTTCCCTTGTGTCCTGACTGACTTCTGGGGCTTCGTCCTGTACCCGAGGAGTTCCAGGGAAGACGTCATGTCTGTCGCGACTCCACTGAGACCGCGTCCGCCGCAGCCTTCGGTTCTCGTTCTACGCGACGAAGGCCACCGCGTGGTGGGTGGCCCGGCACCTGCCAGCCTAGCGCGCCGGTACCACCGCATGAGCCCCGACAGGAGCTTTCCTCCTCCGGTGAGACCTCCGCCGCCGAGGACTCAAGTTCGGGAAACCAAAAAAAGGGGGGTCATCCCAAACGGGATGACCCCCCTCAAAAAGATTGTCCGGCGGCGTCCTACTCTCCCACACCGTCCCCGGTGCAGTACCATCGGCGCTGGTAGGCTTAACTTCCGGGTTCGGAATGTAACCGGGTGTTTCCCCACCGCTATAACCGCCGTAACCCCATGAAACACACAACCACACCACACCTTTACGGCGTGATACTGGTTGCTGTCTCTGAGATCACATAGTGAACGCGAGCATAATATGGTCAAGTCCTCGGCCTATTAGTACCGGTCAGCTCCACGCATTACTACGCTTCCACTTCCGGCCTATCAACCCCATCGTCTATA
>NZ_JABBWY010000007.1:0-538171 GCF_014161415.1 Microbispora sp. H10885
GTGGGGAAACACCCGGTTACATTCCGAACCCGGAAGTTAAGCCTACCAGCGCCGATGGTACTGCACCGGGGACGGTGTGGGAGAGTAGGACGCCGCCGGACAATCTTTTTGAGGGGGGTCATCCCGTACGGGATGACCCCCCTTTTTTTTGTGCCCAAATACCGGCCGTCACGGTGTGTCCGGTGTGACCGCGGCCTTCAGCAGAGGTTCGACGCGGTAGGGGATCTGGGTCGACAGGGCGATCGTCGTGTCCGACCGCCGGACGGCCGGGGAGGCCAGGATCCGGGCGATGATCTCCTGTAGGTGCGGTGTGCTGTGGGCGACCACCCGGCACAGCAGATCGGCCTGCCCGCTCGTGCCGTACACCTCCAGGATCTCCGGGATCTCGGCCAGCGTGTGCACCGCCTCCGTCAGCCGGCCCTGCGCGATCTGCAGGGAGGCGAAGGCGAGGATGGGATAACCGATCTCCTCGGTCGCGATGGCGGGGCCGAAGTCCGTGATCACTCCACGCGCGGTCAGCTTCTCCACGCGTGCCTGCACGGTGCCCCGGGCCACCCCGAGAAGGCGCGCCAGTTCGGTGAGCCCGATACGGGGATGAGCCCGCATGGTGGTCAGCAGCCGGCTGTCGAGCGCGTCGAGCATGCGCCGAGGGTACGCCCGGAGTGGGCGATTCGACCAGTGTGGCGGCGCGGGAACGATCATTTTTGGGCGATTCGCCCACTACAACTGGTCACTCTTGCCACTGCAAGGGTGACTTGCTGTCATATAGAAGTATGTTCGAGGAAGCGCAGTATTTCGCTCCGGTGGCGACGAAGGATGACGGTTCCGTCGTCGTCGAGCTGGCCACCAGCCACCCGGGGTTCGCGGACCAGGTCTACCGGGAACGGCGCAACGCGATCGCGGCGCTGGCGCTCGGCCACACTCCCGGCGACCCGATTCCCGTCGCCGAGTACACCGACGAGGAGCACCACGTATGGGCGCTCGTCACCAAGGAACTGGCGGTCAAGCACCACAAGTACGCGGTGCGCGAGTTCCTCCGCGCGGCGGAGCGGCTCGGGCTGCCCGAGCACCGCATCCCGCAGCTTCAGGAGGTCAGCGACCTCCTGCATCCGCTCACCGGATTCCGCTACCTGCCCGCCGCCGGGCTGGTGCCGCTCCGTGAGTTCTACGGAGTGCTGGCCGACGGCCTGTTCCACTCCACGCAGTACATCCGGCACCACTCGGTGCCCTTCTACACGCCGGAACCGGACGTCATCCACGAGGTGATCGGCCACGGCAACACCCTCGCCTCGCCCCGGTTCGCGGAGCTGTACCGGGCCGCCGGGCGGGCGGCGCGGCGGATGGAGACCACCGAGGCGCTGGAGTTCGTCTCCAAGGTGTTCTGGTTCACGCTGGAGTTCGGCGTCATGCGGGAGGACGGCGAGCTCAGGGCGTACGGCGCGGGGCTGCTGAGCTCGTACGGCGAGATCGAGGAGTTCCGCGGGATGGACATCCGGCCGCTCGACCTCGCCGCGATGGGCACCACAAAGTACGACATCACCAAGTATCAGGAGGTGCTCTTCGAGGCGGCCTCGTTCGACCACCTCGAAGACACCGTCGGGGCGTTCTGGGACACCTGCGACGACGACGCCGTCACCCGCCTCCTGGCCGGGCACCGGCCGTAAGGGCTCGTCCCACGCTCAGGGCGCGCCGACGATCAGCAGGGCGTCGCCGACTCCCCGCTCCACGCCGTCGGACGGGTGGTTGACGACCTTCTTGCCGATGACCATGGCGCTCGACCCGCCGCCGTCCAGGTTGATCGCGTCGCGCGCCCCGAGCCAGCGCATGAGCTCGGCCGCCTCGAAGAACGACGCGCCGATCGTGCCGCCGGGATCGCGGCCGTCCACGACCGCGATGACGAGCTTGCCGTTGCGGGTCACGCCGGCGAGCGTCCGGGGGTGACGGCGCAGGATCATGTTGGTGTTGGCCATGCCGTCCCGGCCGGGGGTGATCGTCGTCCTGCCCCCGCGGACCAGGCCCACCGCGCCGCCGATGATGTTCGTCTCCGGCGTCAGCGGGACGGCCTTCTTCGTCCGCAGGTCGGTGACCCGGGTCGAGACCTTGATCGTCGTCTCCTCGGTCACGTGCTCCGACAGCCAGTCGGCGCCCGCTCCGACGCCGTGCAGGACCCGCATGCCACGGGTGACCTTGCCGCCGGCGTCGCGGATGGCCAGCACCTTGCCCGTCGCGTCGAGGACCGCTTCGATCCCGTCGTCCTTCGGGGTCTCCCGCCCGAGTTCCTCGGTGTAGAGGACGACCTCGTCCGGCTGCGGAACCCGGTTGAGGCCGGTCACCTGGACGGTCGCCCCGTCGGCCGCGCGGGCGACCACGGAGGAGGACAACTCGGTGACCCGGGCCGTACGGCCCTTCAGGACCAGGCCGACGCGGCCGGGGACCGCCTCGCTGAGCAGTTTGCCGCCCACGACCGAGATGCCGGTGGGGTCGCCCCGGAAGGCGGGGAGCGTGTGGATGTCGAAGAATCCGCCGTTCACCGCCGCCACAGCCTTGGCGGCAGTGGCCATCGCCGAGACCTTCTCCCGTTTCGCGACGCTCGTGCCCACCGAGGACCGGTAGGAGCCGCGGAAGGTGCGGGGATCGACCATGATGACCCGCACGCTCCAGGGGCCGGTCGTGACGAAGCCGTCGTCGCCCTGGAAGTCCACCTTCGTGTTCACGCCGGCGTCCTTGAGCTGCTTGACGACCTTGGCGGCCTCGGCCTTCTGGCTGAGCGGCCAGCCGCCGACGCGGACCATGTAGTAGTCGCCGGCGGGGAAGTCGGCCACCGCGGGCCGGGTGAACTTCACCACGGTGGGGGTGAAGCCGGCCGCCTGCACGGCCTCGGCCTGGGCCTGCGCGTTGGACTCGGACATGAAGTCCTTGCCCGCCACGACGACGCTGACCGTGTACCCGTCCTTCGTGCTGCCGTGCCGGAGCGTGAAGTAGCTGATGCCGGGCCCGAGGCTCTTCGCCGCCGACTTCGGTATCCCGGGCGCGCCGAGGGGGAAGCTCGTCGTCGGCAGACCGGCGACGGGTTCGGCGGCTGCCGGGGCCGGAGGGATGGTCGTCGTCAGGGCCAGTACTGCGGCCCCGGCGATCAGGCGGCGTCTCATGCGGTTTACTCCCCATTGGTGATCCTTACGGGACCATCGTGGCGAGGCTGACGCCCGATGTGGAGGCGAACGCGCCAAAGGGCATCAAATTGCGACGTGAAGCCGCCGGAACTCTCCGAAAGAATCGGGCTAAAGGAACATTAGGCCCGAAATGCCACGAAGGTGTCCGCCTGCGTCACGCGGGACCTCGGGAGGCGCGGGTGTCCATCTCCCGGGCCCGCTGGACGAACTCCTGCGCGGAGCGGGCCTCGATGTGGACGAGCAGCCCGTCGGGCCGCCGGAACATGCCCCAGTAGTGCGTGGTGGCCTGGCCCCACCAGATGGTCCAGCCGGGGAAACGCGCGGACAGGGCCCGTACCACCACGGCCGGGCTGATTCGGGGTTCGTTCATCGTGGGCACGCTTCGAGATAAGCACGATTCGCTGCGTGATCGCGAGTGCGCGAACAGTAGCGGATGCGAAGTCTTACACGCGGGACGACATACCTACGCTTCGGTTGTGGCATCTCCACGGGCAGTTGTCCACCGCGGGCCGGTGCGGCCGGATCGCGCTCAGCCGCCTTCGCGGCGGAAGGTCTCCAGGGCCAGCAGCGCGACGTGCAGCGACAGGCACGACTCGACGTCGTCGAGGTCGGTGTCGAGGACGCGCTCCAGCCGCCGCAGCCGGTCGTAGAAGGCGGGGCGGGACAGGTGGGCCCGCTGCGCGGCCACCGCCTTGTTGCGGCCCGAGTCGAGGTAGACGCGCAGGATCCTGGTCAGGTCGCCGTGCCGCTGCGCGTCGTGGGCGAGCAGGGCGCCGAGTTCGCGTTCGGCGAAGGTCTGGAGCCGCGCGTCGTCCCGCAGCAGGTGCAGCAGCCCGCGCAGCCGCAGATCGGGCAGGCGGTAGAACGGCCGCCCGTCGGGCTGGCGCACCGCGACCTCGGCGACCTGCTCGGCCTCCAGGAAGCTGCGCCGTACGTCCTTGATCGATTCCACGACGGAGCCGGCCGCGAGCACGAACGGGGTGACGAACCCGGCCCGCAGGCGCTCGGCCAGCGCGCCGAGCGCCGTCTCGGCGGCCGTACGGGGCGGCAGCGGCAGCAGCACCCCCACGCTGCTCTGGTCGAGCGCCCCCACCAGCGCGGGCAGCCTGGCCTCGCGGCAGGCGGCGGCGCCGGCCTCGGCCAGCTCGCCGAGCCTCGCCTGCTCACCCAGCGCGGTGCCGGCCGGGACCGTGCCGACAGGCACCGCGCTGACCGGGGCCGGGCCGGCCGGGGAGGCCAGGCGGATGACGGCGCTCACCAGCCGGCGGCCGGTGAGCGGGACGCCGACGGCGCGGGCCCGCGCGGCGGCCTCGTCGGGGTCGGCGTAGGCGTGGGTGAGGATGCCGGTGAGTATCGTGCCGTGCGCCTGCCGCTCCAGGGACTCCTGGTGCCGCTCCAGCAGGCGGCTGAGCGCGAGGGTGGTCGCGGCACGTTCGGCCAGCACGATGTCGCGGGGGCCGGGCGGGCCGTCGCACAGCAGGATGAGCCGTCCCCAGTCCTGGCCCCGGGCCCCGACCATCGTCACCAGCCATCCGGCGGCGGCGTCGTAGGCGGTCCGCTCGGACGGCATGACCGCGCGCGACCTGGCCTCCCAGTTGGCCAGCACGGTGCCTGTGTCGCCTCCGGCGGCGTCGCAGGCCAGCACCTGGTGGGCGAGGTTCTCCAGTAACGCCGGTCGGCCGGAGAACCGGACGACCTGGTTCAGCACCTTCCCCGGGGAGGCGCCCTCGACCGACAGCTCGGTGAAGACCTCGTGCAGCTGCTCCGAGGCCCGTAGCTCCTGGAGCTGGTCGTCGATGATCCGCGCGTGGACCGACTCGGTGATCTGTACGAAGGGCGTCTCGCGGGCCAGCGTGACGAGCGGCAGCCCGTGCTCCTCCGCGGCCCTGACCACCGCCCCCGGCAGTTCGCGGACGAACCGGCGGCCGAGTTCCACGATCAGGCCGGAGGCGCCCACCTCGGCCAGTTCGCCGACGTAGTCGGCCAGACTGCCGGGTTCTTCCGGCAGCGCCACCCCGGTCGTGAGGACGAGTTCGCCGCCGCGCAGCAGATGCGCGATGTCGTGGACCTCGCCGACGTGCACCCAGCGGACCCGGGTGTCGAGCCGGTCGCCACCCGCCACCACCCGGGGTTTGCCGCGCCGCACCGTGTCCAGGGCGAGCACGTCGGCGACCGTGGGGAGCATGGTCCGAGGCTACCTGATCATTATGTAAGGATGACCCGCCCGAACGTGACAGTATGCGGGCCCGGTGTCAGGAGCCGCCCGTCCTGTGCCTGTCCAGCCCGTCGAGCAGAGCGGTCAGCCCGAACTCGAAGGCGAGCCGGCGGGCGACGAGGGGGTCGTAGTCCATGTCGCTGTAGGCGTTG
Organism: Microbispora sp. H10885; assembly: GCF_014161415.1. NCBI lineage: Bacteria > Bacillati > Actinomycetota > Actinomycetes > Streptosporangiales > Streptosporangiaceae > Microbispora > Microbispora sp. H10885. The sequence continues at coordinate 5,538 of NZ_JABBWY010000007.1, forward strand.
AAGCGCTCCCGCAGGTTGGGCCGGTCGGCCACGGCCTTCATCAGGACCGGCTCGACCGCGGCCTGCAGGTTCGCGACGCTCTGACCGGAGTTCTCCAGCGTGCCGAGGAAGGCGACCTCGGGAATCGTGGCGCCGAGCGTGTACGACACGACGGCCGTGCAGGCGTAGTCCACGTCGACGCCCTGGAAGCCCGCGCGGACGAACGCGCCCATCAGCCGGTCGGCGGCGGTGAGCGCGTTCGGCCCGAGCGCGGGGACCACCCCGATCAGGCCCGCGCTCCAGGGGTGGGCGAAGACCGCCCCCCGCATGCCGTACGCGAAGACTCTCGTGGTCTCCCGCCAGTCCGCGTCCTCCGGCAGCACCACGGCGGCGTAGACCTCGTCCATGACCAGCTCGATCAGTTCGTCCTTGGTCGCCACGTGCCAGTAGAGGCTGGTCGCCCCCGCGCCCAGGCGGGCCCCCAGTTTGCGCATGCTGAGCGCGTCGAGGCCCTCGGCGTCGAGCAGTTCCACGGCCGCGCGGACGATCTGGTCGCGGCTGAGGCCCTGCTCGCGCGTTCCCCTGCGCTCGCGGGTCCAGACGGAGGAGAACGGCTTCGGTGGCACGGCCCCACGATATTCTCTCGCACAGTGTTCGACACCGTCGTACAGTGTGCGAAATAACTCGCACACTGTACGAGGAGACATACATGTCCCATCCCCGCCGATGGTGGATCCTCGGGGTCCTGTGCCTGAGCCTGCTGACTCTGGTCGTGGACAACACCGTGCTCAACCTCGCGATCCCGTCGCTCATGCGCGATCTCGGCGCCTCCCCGCAGGACGTGCAGTGGATCATCGACGCGTACGTCCTGGTCTTCGCCGGGCTGCTGCTCACCGCGGGCAGCCTGTCCGACCGGTACGGCAGGCGGCGGATGCTCGTGATCGGCCTGGCGTTCTTCGGCGGAGCCTCGCTGGCCGCCACCCTGGCCACCGAGCCCTGGCAGCTCGTCGGGGCCCGCGCCCTCATGGGCGTCGGCGGCTCCTGCGTCATGCCGTCCACCCTGTCGATCCTGATCACCGTCTTCGACGAGAGCGAGCGGCGCAAGGCCATCGCGGTGTGGAGTTCGGTCGCCATGGTGGGCGTCGTCGCCGGTCCCACGCTCGGCGGGTTCCTGCTCCGGCACTACTACTGGGGATCGGTCTTCCTGCTCAACGTGCCGATCGCGATCCTGGCGATCGTCGCCGCCGTCACGCTCATGCCCGAGACGTACGGCGTCGCGCGGCGGGCGGACCCGCTCGGCGTGATCCTGTCCGTCGCGGGGATGGGCGGCCTGGTCTGGGCCGTCATCTCGGCGCCGGGAGGCCGACTCAACCCGGTGGTCGTCGTGGTCTCGGCGCTCGCCCTGGCGGCGTTCGTGCTGTGGGAGCGCCGCAACCCGCACCCGATGCTGCCGCTCGGCCTGTTCCGCGACCGCTCGTTCAGCGGCGCGTGCTTCTCCGTCGTGCTGCTGTCGTTCGGGGCGGGGGCGCTGATGCTGGCCCTCACGCAGTATCTGCAGTTCGTCCTCGGCTACGACCCGCTGACCGCCGGGTTCGCGCTGCTGCCGTACGTCGTGGCCGCGGCGCTCTTCAACGGCCTGGGCGCGGCGCTCGGCAAGAAGGTGAGCAACCGGACGCTGATCGTCGCGGGCCTTGTCGTGATGGCCGCCGGGTTCGCGCTGCTGTCCACGCTCACCGACGGGTACGGCACGATGATCGCCGGTCTGCTGGTCATGGGGGTCGGCGGAGGACTGGCCGGCCCGGCGGCGTACGCCACGCTGATGGGCGCGGTGCCCCCCGACCACGCCGGGGTGGGCTCGGCGCTCAACGACACGGTGCAGCAGGTCGGCATGGCGCTGAGTGTGGCGGTGCTCGGCAGCGTGCTCGCCGCGGCCTACACCTCGGCCATGCCGGCATCGGCTCCGGCGGCGGCGCGCGAGTCGATCGGCGCCGCGGTGACCCTGGGCGATCCGTCGGTGGCCGCCGCCGGACGTGCGGCGTTCGTGTCGGCGATGTCCGCGGGATCGTGGGTCGGGGCGGGCTGCTCGCTCGCGGCGGCCCTGGTCGCGCTGCTGGTCCTGCGCCGGAAGGCCACCGCTCCCGCCGTCGGCGTGGAATCGGCGACGGCAGGCACTGTGTAAGCGGATTTCGGATTGTCCCGACAGGCTGACGGGTGAGCCTCCGTCCGTCAGCCGGGATACTCAGTACATGTCGGATCTTCTCGCGCGCCATCGCGCGGTCATGCCCAGCTGGATGGCCCTCTACTACAACGAGCCCATCGAGATCGTCGGCGGCAAGGGGAACCGGGTCGTCGACGCGGACGGGAAGAGCTACCTCGACTTCTTCGCCGGGATCCTGACCAACATGATCGGGTACGACGTGCCCGAGGTGCGGGAGGCCGTCGAGCGTCAGCTCGCCACCGGCGTCGTCCACACCTCGACGCTGTACCTCCTCCGGACCCAGGTCGAGCTGGCCGAGAAGATCGCCCGCCTGTCGGGCATCCCGGACGCCAAGGTCTTCTTCACCAACTCCGGCACCGAGGCCAACGAGACGGCCCTGCTGCTGGCCACCTACGCCCGCGGCTCCGACCAGGTGCTCGCGATGCGGCAGAGCTACCACGGCCGGTCGTTCGGCGCGATCAGCGTCACCTCCAACCGCGCCTGGAAGAACAACTCGCTGTCGCCGCTCAACGTGCACTTCCTGCACGGCGCCGACCGCCACCTCACGCAGTTCCGCGGCATGTCGGACGCCGACTACATCGCCGCCTGCGTGGACGACCTGCGCCACGTGCTCGCCACCGCCGTCGCCGGGAACGTCGCCGCGCTGATCGCCGAGCCCGTCCAGGGCGTGGGCGGCTTCACCGCGGCCCCCGACGGGCTGTTCGCCGCGTACAAGGAGGTCCTCGACGAGGAGGGCATCCTGTTCGTCAGCGACGAGGTGCAGACCGGCTGGGGCCGTACGGGCTCGGCGTTCTTCGGCATCCAGAACCACGGCGTGACGCCGGACATGATGACCTTCGCCAAGGGGCTCGGCAACGGCTTCGCGGTCGGCGGCGTCGTCGCGCGCGGCGACCTCATGGACGGCCTGCCCGCCATCGGGGTGTCGACCTTCGGCGGCAACCCGATCTCGATGGCGGCGGCCAACGCGACGCTCGACTACGTGCTCGACCACGATCTGCAGGCCAACGCGGCGCGCACCGGCGACATCCTGATCTCCGGGCTGCGCGAGGCGGCCGGGCGGCTGGCCGTCGTGGGCGACATCCGGGGCCGCGGCCTGATGTTCGCCGTCGACCTGGTCGACCCCGCCACCGGAGCGCCGGCCCCCGCGCTGGCCGCCCGCTTCATGGAGGAGACCAAGAAGCTCGGCCTGCTCGCCGGCAAGGGCGGCCTGTACGGGAGCACGCTGCGCATGGCCCCGCCGCTCACCCTCACCGAGGACGAGGCCCGCGAGGGCCTGGGCATCCTCGTCACCGCTCTGGAGACCGTCGACGATGAAGCACGTTAACCACTGGATCGGGGGCGTCCTCACCGGCGAGGGCGCCCGTACGGCCCAGCTGTTCGACCCGGCGACGGGTGAGGTGAGCGGCCGGGTGTCGCTCGCCTCGGCCGAGGAGGTCGACGCGGCCGTGGACGCGGCCGCGCGGGCCTTCCCGGCCTGGCGGGACGCCTCGCTGGTCAAGCGCACGCAGGTGCTGTTCCGGTTCCGCGAGCTGATGGACGCGCACCGCGACGAACTGGCCACGCTGATCACCGCCGAGCACGGCAAGGTCCACTCCGACGCGCTGGGCGAGGTGGCCCGCGGCCTGGAGGTCGTGGAGTTCGCCTGCGGCATTCCCCACCTCCTCAAGGGCGGCTACTCGGAGAACGTCTCGACCCGCGTCGACTCCTACTCGATCCGCCAGCCGCTCGGGGTGGTCGCGGGCATCACTCCGTTCAACTTCCCCGCGATGGTGCCGATGTGGATGTTCCCGGTGGCCATCGCCTGCGGGAACACGTTCGTGCTCAAGCCCTCGGAGCGCGACCCCTCGGCGTCGCTGCTCATCGCCGACCTCTGGCGGCGGGCGGGGCTGCCGGACGGCGTGTTCAACGTCGTCCAGGGCGACAAGGTCGCGGTCGACCGGCTGCTGGAGCACCCGGCCGTACGGGCGGTGTCGTTCGTCGGCTCCACACCGATCGCCAGGTACGTGTACGAGACCGGGACGGCCCACGGCAAGCGGGTGCAGGCCCTCGGTGGCGCCAAGAACCACATGCTCGTGCTGCCCGACGCCGATCTCGACCTGGTCGCCGACTCGGCCGTCTCGGCGGGTTTCGGCTCGGCGGGGGAGCGGTGCATGGCGATCTCCGTGGTGCTCGCCGTCGACCCGGTCGGCGACGCCCTGGTAGAGAAGATCGTGTCGCGGGTGCGTGACCTGACCGTCGGCCCGGGCACCGACCCCGAGTCGCAGATGGGCCCGCTGGTCACCGCGGCGCACCGCGACAAGGTGGAGTCGTACCTCGACCTCGGCGTCGAGGAGGGGGCCAAGCTCGTGGTCGACGGCCGGGAGACCCCGGTGCGCGGGGACCGGGGGAACGGCTTCTGGCTTGGTCCCACCGTGCTCGACCACGTGCCGCCGAACTCCCGCGTGCACCGCGAGGAGATCTTCGGTCCGGTGCTGTCGATCGTGCGGGTCCGCTCGTACGAGGAGGGCCTGGAGCTGATCAACACCGGCGAGTACGGCAACGGCACGGCCATCTTCACCAACGACGGCGGCGCGGCCCGGCGCTTTCAGAACGAGGTGGAGGTCGGCATGGTCGGCATCAACGTGCCGATCCCGGTGCCGATGGCGTTCTACAGCTTCGGCGGCTGGAAGGCCTCGCTGTTCGGCGACACGCACGTGCACGGCACCGAGGGGGTCCACTTCTACACCCGAGGCAAGGTCGTCACCTCCCGGTGGCTCGACCCCTCCCACGGCGGGGTGAACCTCGGATTCCCCACCAACGCCTGAGATCCGCACGGTAGCGGCCACGCGGGGTGAGCGGGCCGTCCCGGGGGGCCGGGCCAGTAGGCTCGGGACGTCCGTCTCTTCCCTGGGGGTCGTGCGTGCGCCGTACACACGTGGCCGTGGCGGTGGTGTCCGCCGGGCTGCTCACCGCCTGCGGCAGCCGTTCCGCGCCGGGGACGGAGACGGTCACGCCGGGGGCCTCCGCGGCGGCCGCGTCGGCGACGGCCTCCAGCGGCCCCGGCACGTCCGCACCGGCCGCCACGCCCACGCCCACACCCGCGGCCTCGCTCGGGCCGGGCGAGGGAACGGTCAGCGTGGTCGCGCTCGACGGGTACGCCGAGTGGGGCGGCGTCGATCCCAAGGTGAAGTGGATCGGCACGTTCGAGAAGGAGACGGGCTGCAAGGTCAGCCTCCGGATCTACGACCCCCGCCAGGAGGAGAAGCCGGGCGACTTCGCGCCGGCGTCCTTCGACGTGGTCTCCGCGACGCCGGAGGTGGGCGGCAGGCTGATGGCGGAGGGTAAGGCCGCCCCGCTCAACACCGCCCTGCTCGCGGGCTACGACAAGATCCCCAAGCGGCTGCGCACGCTGCCGTCGGTGACCCGTGGCGAGCAGGTGTACGGCGTGCCGTACGTCTGGGCGACCAACGAGGTCCTCTACGACTCCGGCAAGGTCCGCTCGGCCGGACCGGAGTCGTTGTTCGAGGACAAGGGGCCGGTGATGTTCCGCGACCGCCCGCTGTCGCTGGCGGACGCCGCGCTGGTGCTCAAGGAGCGCGGCGCCGACATCGAGGACCCGTTCGACCTCACCGACGAGCAGCTCGACGCCGCCGCCGAGCTGTTCCGCTCGGGCGACGAGGGCGGCCGTCTCTTCTGGCGCGACCCCATCGAGGTCGTCCAGGCCTTCGCGACCGGGTCCGTACGGCTCGCGCAGGCCACGCCGTACCACGCGGACGTGCTCAGTCACGGGCGCAAGCCCGTCAAGGTGGCGGGGGACCGGCCGGTGACCGGCTGGGCCGACGCCTGGATGCTGTCGGCGGACGCCCCCCACCCGTCGTGCGCGTACAAGTGGCTCGACTTCACCGCCTCGGCCGACGTGCAGCGGAAGGTGTCGGCCTGGATGGGCCTCGCCCCGGCCAATCCCGAGGCGTGCACCGGCGCGGCCCGCCGGATCTGCGCCGACTACGAGGCCGGAGAGCCCAGGGCGTTCAAGGACGTCTACTTCGCCGTGCGCCCGGAGGCGTACGACAAGTGGGTGGAGCGCTGGTCACGCATCGCGCCGTGACCCCTCGCGTACGCGGAGGGCTTTGAGGCCCCGATTTTGTCGGTGGCGGCGGAAAGAATCGGCGTGTGGATGTCGGGGGCGCGAGCTCCGCTCCGGCTCCTCAGTGAGTGCCGCCCATGGCGGTCCCACCGAGACGAAGAAGGACACGACGATGACGCTCGCATATGCTCCCTCTCTCACCGGCGAGATCGTGCTGCCCGGTGACGACGCGTACGAGACCCTCCGCCGGACCTCCGGCGGCACCGGCAGCCCCGCGTACATCGTGCGCTGCCGCGACGCGGAGGAGGTCGCGCAGGCCGTGCGGTTCGCGACGGAGGAGGGCCTGACGCTGTCGGTGCGCAGCGGCGGGCACCACGGCGCGGGGTTCGGCACCAACGACGGCGGGCTGGTCATCGACCTTGGGCTCATCGACGGTGTCGAGGTGTTCGGCGGCCTGGACGACATCGTGCGGATCGGCGCCGGTGCGCGCTGGGGCGAGGTGGCCCGCGCGCTCGCGCCGTACGGCCTGGCCGTCTCCTCGGGAGACACCGCGGCGGTGGGGGTCGGCGGGCTGATGCTCGGCGGCGGCATCGGCTGGATGGTGCGCAAGCACGGCCTGGCCCTGGACCATCTCGTCGCCGCGGAAGTGGTGACCGCCGACGGCCGGATCGTCCGGGCGAGCGCGACGGAGCACCCCGACCTGTTCTGGGCGATCCGCGGCGGCGGCGGCAACTTCGGCGTGGTGACCACGTTCGAGGTCGCCGCCACGCGGGAGCGGGAGGTGACCTTCGCCCGGATCGTCTATCCGGCGAGCCAGGCGGCCCGGGTGCTCAAGGGCTGGCGCGACGTCATGCGGTCGGCGGGCGACGAGCTCACGTCCACCGCGCACCTGTCTCCCGCGTCCGGCGACGACGCCCCGCCCACGGTCGTGATCACCGCCTGCCAGGCCGGCGGCGACCACGACGCCGTGGAGCCTCTCACCAGGCTCGGCGACGCCCTCAGCGTGGACGTCGCGGTTCAGCCGTACGCGGACCTGCTGGTGGAGACCCCGCCGGGGCCGCGACCGGCCTGGCACGCGCGGTTGCGCAACCGGTTCGCCCGGTCCTGCACCGACGAGCTGATCGACACGCTCGTGTCGCACGTGGGCGGCATCCCGATGACGGTGGTGGAGTTGCGGGCCCTCGGCGGGGCGATGGGCCGCGTGCCGGCGGGGGCCACCGCCTTCGCCCACCGGGACGCCGAGGTCCTGCTGACCACGGTCGTGCTGGGCGGCCAGGCGGAGCACGCGCCGGTCCGGGAGAACCTCGAAGCCCTGTGGCGCGGGCTGGCTCCCCACACCGGCGGGGCGTACGGCAACTTCCTGAGCGAGCCGTCGAAGGACGACGTGGCCGCCGTCTACCCGGCCCGCACCCGCGAGCGGCTCGCGGCCGTCAAGCGCCTCTACGACCCCGCGAACCTGTTCGACCAGAACATCAACGTCGGTCCGGAAGGGAGCCGCTGACCCGCGCGATGGTCAGGACATGGCCGCCCGGGAGCGGCGGGGCAGCGGCACCTTGCCCTCGGGCGCGGGCAGCAGGGCCTCGGCGCAGTCGTCGCAGGCGTGTACGGGGGCGTTGTCGGGCAGCATCCCGACCTTGACCCGGGGGCGGGGCCACTTCTTGTGGCAGACGACACAGGCGTCGCCGTCGCGCTGCGTGGTGGTCAGACCGGCAGGGTCGAACGTCAGCATGAGCCGCTCGGCGCCGTTCGGGTTCCAGCTCATCAAAGTCCCCCCTCGATCGCCTATCGGAACCGTTATAACGCGGTTACCCTTCGTGATCGGCGCGAGTCGGGCCAAGTGATGGTTAAATCCCGGCATAACGCAAGCCGTACGACAACAAAAGGGACACCCTGGAGGATAACGGGTGCCCCTTTTGATCCGTTTGAAACGGCTAGTCGATGTTGAGCGCCTTCTCCAGGATGGAGAGGCCCTCCTCCAGCAGGTGGTCGGGGATGACCAGCGGCGGCAGGAAACGCAGCACGTTGCCGTAGGTCCCTGCGGTGAGCGCGAGAAGTCCCTGCTCGTGACACTTGCGCGCGATCTCGCCGGCCGGGTAGGGCTCCTTGGTCCCGGGGACCACGAGTTCGATCGCGATCATCGCGCCGCGCCCGCGCACGTCGCCGATGACGGGGTTGCGCTCCTGCATGGCCCGGAGACGGGGAAGCATGACCTCGCCGATGTGCCGGGCCCGCTCGACGAGCTTCTCCTCCTCGATGGTCTCCAGCACGCCCAGGGCCGCCTCACAGGCGAGGGGGTTGCCGCCGTACGTGCCGCCGAGCCCGCCGGTGTGGACGTGGTCGAGCAGGTCGGCCCTGCCGGTCACGGCCGCCAGCGGGAGGCCGCCGGCGATGCCCTTGGCGGTGCAGATGATGTCCGGGACGATGCCCTCGTCCTCGCAGGCGAACAGGTGGCCGGTCCGGGCGAAGCCCGTCTGGACCTCGTCGGCGATGAAGACGATGCCGTTGGCCCGGCAGTACTCCACGATCTTCGGCAGGAACCCGCGGGCCGGCTCGATGAACCCGCCCTCGCCCGCGATCGGCTCGATGAGCACCGCCGCGACGTTCTCCGCGCCGACCTGCTTGTTGATCATGTCGATCGCCTGCGCCGCGGCCTCCTCGGCGCAGTTCTCCGGCCCGGTGGGCCAGCGGAACGGGTAGGCGAGCGGCACCCGGTACACCTCAGGCGCGAACGGGCCGAATCCGTGCTTGTACGGCATGCTCTTGGCCGTCAGCGACATCGTGAGCAGCGTGCGGCCGTGGTAGCCGTGGTCGAACACGACGACCGCCTGCCTGCCGGTGGCGTGCCGGGCGACCTTGACCGCGTTCTCGACGGCCTCCGCGCCGCTGTTCACCAGGAACGTGCGCTTGTCGTGGTCACCGGGGGTCAGGTCGTTGAGCTTCTCGCAGACCGCCACGTACGACTCGTACGGCGCGACCATGAAGCAGGTGTGGGTGAAGTCGGCGACCTGCTTCCGCACCCGCTCGACCACGCGCGGCGCGGCGTTGCCGACGTTGGTCACGGCGATGCCCGAGCCGAAGTCGATCAGGGAGTTGCCGTCCGCGTCGACGATCACACCGCCGCCCGCGTGGGTCACGAAGACGGGCAGGGTGGTGCCGATGCCCGGAGGCACGGCCGACTGCTTGCGTGCGAACAGTTCGCGGGACCGCGGGCCGGGGATCTCGGTGACGAGGCGGCGCTCCTGGGGGAGCTGCGGGCCGCCGTGCGTGGTCGCAGTGCTCATATCCGAGACGCTACGGCTACCGCCACCACCCGCCGATATGCCGCTATGTCAGAATGTAGGCGCGCTTTTAGCCGGTGCGCACAAGCCGCCGGGGGAGAGGGGGCCGTGGCACCCACACTGCGCCGGGTCACGGCGATAGTACCGCTCCACCTGGAGGTTCTCGCCGGGAGGAACGGGCTCGACCGTCCCGTGCGATGGGTCGCCGTGAGCGAACTGGAGGACCCCACCCCGTTCCTCGAAGGCGGGGAACTCGTGCTCACCACCGGCATGCGCCTGTCCGGCGCCGACGCGGGCCCGTACGTCTCCCGGCTCGTGGCCCGGGGCGTCACGGGGCTGGGGTTCGGCGTGGGGCTGAGCCACGACGTCGTCCCGCCGGGGTTCGTCGAGGCGGCCGAGGCGGCCGGGCTGCCGCTGGTCGAGGTGCCGAGGGACACCCCCTTCATCGCGATCGGCAAGGCCGTCAGCGACCTGCTGGCGGGGGAGCAGTACGAGGAGATCAGCCGCGCCTTCGCCGCGCAGGGCCGGCTGACCCGGGCCGCCCTGCGGCGCCGGGGACCAGTGGCGGTGGTGGACCGGCTGGCCAGGGAGATTGGCGGCTGGGCGCTGCTGCTCGACCCCTCCGGCGCGGTACGGCACGCCGCCGACGCGACCGGCCGCGCAGGACCTGGCGGACAGGGACCCGGCGGACAGGGACCGGGTGGCCGGGGGCCCGGTGGACACGGACCGGGTCAGGACGGCCCGGTGGAGGACTGGGCGCGGGAGACGGCCCGGTCACTGGAGCCCGAGATCGCCCGGCTGCGGAGCGCGCCGTCCCCGGCGAGCCTCGCGCTGGCCACCCCGGACGAGCACGTCGTCGTCCAGCCGCTGGGCCGCCGGGGATTCTTCGCGGTGGGCTCCCCGCGGCCGTTCTCGCCCATCGCGCACACGGTCGTCAACGCGGCCGGGTCCCTGCTGACGCTCGCCCTGGAACAGGGCAGGGAGCAGCGGGCCGCCGCGGCGCAGGTGCGCGCCGCGGTGCTGCGGCTGCTGCTGGCCGGTGAGACCGGCGCCGCGGCGCGGACGCTGGCGGCCCTGGGCATGCGGCTGCCCGCCGAGCCGGTCACGGTCCTGGTCTGCCAGACCTCGGACCCGGACGCGCTGACCGAGGCGCTGAGCGGCGCGGCGCCCGCCTGTTTCACCGCTCCCTGGGAGGGCCTGCTCGTCGTCCCGGCTCCGGACGCGTACGCGGAGGAGGTCATCGCGCTGGCCGCACGCTACGGCCGGGTCGGCGCCGGCGCGCCCGGCGTGGACCTGTCGTCCGGACAAGGCGTGCGGATCGGCCCGGGCGGCGCGGAGGCGGAGGCCGTGGGCGGCGCCGCACCCGCGGCAGGAGGCGGGCCCCGGCTGGATCTCGCCGTCGGGCTGGACCAGGCCCGCCGGGCGCTCGCCTCGGCCTCGCCGGTGGCACGGTTCACCGAACTCGCCGGTCAGGGGCTGCTGTCGCTGCTGGATCCGGACGCCGCGGCGTCGTTCGCCGCCGCGATCCTCGCGCCGCTGCGCGAGTACGGCTCCCGCGCCGACCTCGTCGAGTCGCTGCGTGCCTATCTGGCGAGCAACGGGCACTGGGACGCCGCCGCGCAGCGTCTCGGCGTGCACCGGCACACGCTGCGATACCGCATGAAGCGGGTGAGCGAGTTGCTCGGGCGCGACCTCGACGACCCCGCCGTGCGCGCCGAACTCTGGATCGCGCTCAGCCTGTGACGGCGCGTGTCCGACCGTGGCGGGTCAGGCCTGGGGGCGGGCGATGAACGCGCGGATGGCCGCGGTCGTCACGATCTCGTAGGTCTTGCCGTCCGGCAGGTGCCCGGCACGTTCCAGACTGAGCGCGCCCTGCGCCGCGGCCCACAGCGTGTCGGCGACCTTCCGGGGCTGGGTCGGCACGAGGCGGCCGGCGGAGATGCAGTCGGCGATCACCCGGTCGACGATGTTGAGCGCGGCCCTCGCCAGGGTGCGGGCGCGCTCGCTCGGCACGAACCCGGGGATGGCCCGCTCGAACATCAGGCTGTAGTAGCCGGGTTCGGACAGCGCGGCCTCGCGGTAGGCGGGACCCAGCAGGCTGAGGTGCTCCATCGGGTCGGCGCGGTGCGGCACGGCCTCCAGCCTGCGGCGGAACCGTTCGAAGCCCTCCAGGTAGAGCGCCTCGGCCAGGCCTTCCTTGCTGCCGAACATCGTGTAGATCAGCTGGGTGGAGCAGCCGGCCTCGGACGCGATCCTGCGTACGGTGAGGCTCTCCGGGCCCGCGGAGGCGAGCAGGTCGTTGGCGACATCGAGAAGGCGGGTGCGCAACTCGTCGTAATTGCTCCGATGGCCGCGTGCGTAGGCACCCTGAAGACCGAGCGGCGCCGGCGTACCCATCAGCGACGAGCCCTTCTGATTGTGGGGGTCCCGCGACAGACCCGGAAGATGACTTAACCATGCCGCTCGGCTTTCAAACCGCCGAGAAACAGAAAACATCATGAAATCGCCGCGCATCTGTGACATCCCGCCGGGGTTGTCCACGATGGCGCGCCGGAGGACGGCGATTGGCCTGTCCGGAGTAGAGCCGGGTCCCGTCAGCGGTCATAGCGTGAAGACATGGACGTGAGCCGCACTTCCGATCCCCGCCCCTTCTGGCTCGCCGGTCGTCCCGCCACGGGAGACGCCGAGCAGACCGTGACCAACCCGCACGACGGAAGGGTCGTTGGCGTCCATTCGGTCCCGACGCCCGACCAGGTCGAGCAGGCCGTCGCCGCCGCGCACGCGGTGCGCGGACAGGCCGCCGCGCTGCCCATCCACGTACGCGCCGAGGCGCTGGCCCACGTGGCCCGGCGGTTGAGCGAGCGCGCCGAGGAGATCGCCCAGCTGATCAGCGCCGAGAACGGCAAGCCGATCTTCTGGGCCCGGGGCGAGGTCGGCCGGGCCGTCTCCACCTTCCGCTTCGGCGCCGAGGAGGCCCGCCGGTTCAGCGGCGACGTGCAGCGGCTCGACACCGAGCCCGCGGCGCAGGGACGGCTCGCCTACGTCTCCCGGGTGCCGTACGGACCGGTGCTGGCGATCACGCCCTTCAACTTCCCGCTCAACCTGGTGGCGCACAAGGTCGCCCCGGCCATCGCCGTGGGCGCGCCGATCGTGGTCAAGCCCGCCCCCGCGACCCCGCTGTCGGCGCTCGTGCTCGGTGAGATCCTCGCCGAGACCGACCTGCCGGAGGGCGTGTTCTCCGTGCTGCCGGTGCCCAACGACCGGGCCGCCTCGCTGGTGGAGGACCCCCGCCTGCCGGTCGTCTCCTTCACCGGCTCGGGGCCGGTCGGCTACTCCATCCTGGACAGCGTGCCGCGCAAGCACGTCACGCTCGAACTCGGCGGCAACGCCGCCGCGGTCGTGCTCGCCGACGCCGACCTCGACTGGGCGGCGAGCCGGGTGGCGCTGTTCTCCAACTACCAGGCGGGCCAGAGCTGCATCGCGGTGCAGCGCGTGATCGTGGAGGACTCGGTCGCCGACGCCTTCACCGAGAAGCTGGTCGGCGCCGTCGGCGGCCTCGTGACCGGCGACCCGGCCGACGAGAAGACCCAGGTCGGTCCCCTCGTCAGCGAGGACGCCGCGATCCGCGTCGAGAAGTGGGTCGACGAGGCCGTGGCGGCCGGGGCACGCCTGCTGGCGGGCGGCACCCGCGACGGCGCGACCATCGCCCCCACCGTGCTGGCCGACGTCCCCGCCGGCGCGAAGGTCACCTGCGAGGAGGTCTTCGGGCCCGTCATGACCGTGCAGCGGGTGGCCTCCGTCGACGAGGCGTTCGCCCTGGTGAACGACTCCCGGTACGGCCTGCAGGCGGGGGTCTTCACCCGCAGCCTCGACGTCGCCTTCCGGGCCAACCGGGAGCTCGAGGTCGGCGGCGTCGTCATCGGCGACGTGCCGTCGTACCGGGCCGACCAGATGCCGTACGGCGGGGTGAAGGAGTCGGGCGTGGGCCGCGAGGGGCTGCGCTCGGCCATGGAGGACCTCACCTACGAGAAGGTTATGGTGCTCACCGGTCTCACCCTGTAGAACCACGCGTCCGAGGGGCCCGGGGGGACCACCGTCCCCCCGGGCCCCTCGTCGTGGGAGACCCGGCGGCCTCAGAGAAGACTCAGCGCCTTGGCGAGGCCGGGGTCACGGCCCTTGGCCAGGTCGAGGGCCGTCATGGGGGCGTAGTGGTCGACGGGGACACCGACGGTGTCGATGATCTCCCGGGCCGGCCCGAGGTGCCGGACCTTGGGCAGCAGCAGCACACTGCCGTCGTCGAGCAGGTACGGCTCGGACGGGCCGGAGACGACCCCCGCGGTGCGGGTTCCGACGAGGGTGCCCAGGCCGTTGTCCTTCACGGCCCCGCTGAAGTCCTCGCAGGCCGAGGCGCACGCGCGGTCGGTGAGCACGACCAGGCGCAGCCCGAGCAGCGGGACGGAGTCGTCGGTGCGGTTGGCCGTGCAGTCACCCTTCAGCGGGCAGAAGTAGCTGGTCACCCTGCCGTGGGCGAACGCGCCGAGCAGCCGCGTCACCTCGCGCGGCGACCCGCCGCCGTTGCCGCGGAGGTCGAGGACCGCCCCCTTCGGCGTGTTCTTCAACGCGGCGACGACCTGGTCGGCCGCGCCCTGGAAGAACCCGGGCACCTTGACGTAGGTGACGCCGCCGGGGAGCGTCTTCGAGGTCACCGCCCGCTTCTGCTCCTCGACGGGACCCTCCGTGAGCTTCACGGTCCGGACGCGTCCCGTCGTGGGCCGCTTCAGCGTGAGGCGCACGGTGCTGGAGGCGAACGTGTCGACGAGGCTCTGGTTCACCCTGTCCCCGATGAACGCCGGTATGCCGTCGACCTTCTCGATGATGTCGCCGGGCCGGATGCCGGCCCTCTCCGCCGGGCTGCCGGGCAGGACGCGGGTGATGAACAGCGGCGGCCGGGCGGCCGGGTCCAGCCGCCCGCCCTGCGCGGCCGACAGGCCGGCGATGCCGGTCCCCACCGGTCCGTCCTCCGACGGGGGAGTGATCCTCTCCACCCGGGCGTGGTTGTCGTGCAGTCCGGCGACCATGCCGGTGATCGCGGCCGGCAGGGCTCGGGTGTCCCCGGTGCCGAGCACCTCCGCGACGGCGGCCCAGTCGGCGTCGCGGTCCCCGGTCAGGGCGGGCAGGCGGAGGCCCGGCGCGTCCGCCCCCCGCCGGACCAGGTCCTGGGTGTACGCGGCGAGGGCGTCCCGCAGCAGGATCTTCGAGTCCAGCACGGGCCCGCTGTAGTAGTTGTCCAGCACGCACTCGTACGCCTGCCGGAGCGTGTTCACCGTCGTCGGCGACGAGGACGCGGGCGGGGGTCCGGACGGAGTGGCGCAGCGTCCGCCGTCGGCGGCGGTCGCGGGGGACGACCCCGGGGCCAGGGCACAGGCCGTCAGCAGGACGGCGGAGCAGAACGTTCTGATCATGCCGTCAGCGTGGCCGGGAGTGGGTTTCAGGACCGTGAACGAGATCGTTAACGCCGCTGTTACCCCTCCTGCGGTACGAAGACCCCATGCGGGTTCTGGTGGCGGAGGACGAACGCGATCTCGCCGATCTCGTGGCGACGGGGCTGCGCCGCCACGCCATGGCGGTCGACGTGGTCTACGACGGGGCGGGCGCGGCCGAGCGGCTGGCGGTGAGCGACTACGACGTCCTCGTGCTGGACCGCGACCTGCCCGAACTGCACGGCGACCTCGTGTGCCGGGAACTGGTGGCACGTGGGAGCCGCACCCGGATCCTCATGATGACGGCGGCGGCGTCGGTGCCGGACCGGGTCGCGGGCCTCGGCATGGGCGCCGACGACTACCTGCCCAAGCCGTTCGACTTCGCCGAGCTGGTCGCGCGGGTGCGGGCGCTGGGGCGGCGCAGCAGGTCGCAGGTGCCGCCGGTGCTGACGCGGCACGGGATCACGCTCGACACGCACCGCATCCAGGCGTCCCGGGACGGGCGGCACCTGCATCTGTCGCTCAAGGAGTTCGCCGTCCTGGAGACCCTGCTGCGGGCGGAGGGCGCGGTGGTGAGCGCCGAACGGCTGCTGGAGGAGGCGTGGGACGAGAACGTCGATCCGTTCACGACCGTGGTCAGGGTCGTGGTCAGCCGTCTGCGGGCGAAGCTGGGCGACCCGCCCTGCATCCAGACCATCCCCGGCGCCGGCTACGTCTTGTGACGACGGTCCGGGTACGGCTCACGCTGGTCTACTCCGGGCTGTTCCTGTTCACCTCCGTCGTGCTGCTGATCATCGTCAACACGCTGATGCGGCAGGCGCTGGACACGCGGATCGCGCGGTTCCCGCTGCCGCCCGAGCGGCCGCGTCCGGCTCCGGCCCCGCGCCTGGGCGAGCCGGAACCGCCGCCGCCGCTGTCCGAGCTGGTGCGGGACGTCATCCACTACCAGTGGGACGTGAGCGCGCTGACGATCGGGGTCCTGACCCTGGTGTCCGTGGTGGTGGGATGGGTGGTCGCGGGGCGCGTCCTGCGGCCGCTCCACCGGATCACCGCCACCGCGCAGCGGCTGTCGCTGTCCACCCTCCACGAGCGGATCGCCCTCACCGGGCCGAAGGACGAGCTGAAGGAACTGGCCGACACGTTCGACGCCATGCTCGACCGGCTGGAGCGCTCCGTCGAGGGGCAGCGCCGGTTCATCGCGAACGCGTCCCACGAACTGCGCACTCCGCTGGCCGTGCAGCGGACGGCGATCGAGGTCGGCCTGCCCGAGGACGTCGGGGAGATCCGCGCCAAGCTGCTGCTCCACAACCGTCGCATGGAGCACCTCATCGACGCCCTCCTCGCCCTCGCGCAGGCCGGGCACGGCCTGCGCGAGCGGAGCCCGGTGGCGCTCGGCGAGATCGTACGGTTCGCCCTGGCCGACGCGGGCGAGAACGGGCGGGGGCCGGCGGGCGTGACGGTGACCTCGCGGATCGCCCCCTTCGTCCTGCGGGGGGATCCGGTCCTGCTGAACCGGCTGGTGACCAACCTCGTCGACAACGCGCTGCGCTACAACCATTCCGGCGGGGCCGTGGACGTGACCCTCGCCGACGGCGTGCTGACGGTCCGCAACACGGGCCCGGAGGTGCCGAAGGAGCGGTTCCACGATCTCTTCGAGCCGTTCCGCCGGCTGCACACCACCCGGGAGCAGGGCGCGGGGCTGGGGCTGTCGATCGTCGCGTCCATCGCCCGCGCGCACGGAGCCGCCGTACGGGCGCGACCGGGCCCCGCAGGCGGCCTGGAGGTCTCGGTGGCGTTCGCGCGGGACCCCCGCGCAGGGACCTAGCCGCGGGGACCTAGCCGCGGGGGCGCAGGCCGTCGAAGAGGAGGGCGAGCGCCCGGCCGAGCAGGTCGTCGCTCCACTGGTCGCGCTCGGCCGCCAGGCACGCCGCGGACAGCAGGGCCAGGAGCTCGGGCATGCGGAGGTCGGACCGCACCGCGCCCGACTCCTGCGCGGCCAGCAGCAGCCGCTCGATCACGTTCCGCATGCCGCGGGCGGCCTCCGCCGTCCCCGCCTTGGGATCGGCCCCGGCAGCGGTCAGCAGGTCGGCCGGGGTCCTCCTCCGCCGCGCGCCGGCGACGACGCGCCTGAGGAACCCGAAGAACGCCTCGCCCGCGTCGGCCGGCAGCGTCTCCGCCTCCGCCAGGAGCCGCAGCACGCCCTCGACGATCACCGCGTGGTAGAGGGCCTCCTGGTCGGGGAAGTGCCGGTAGATCGTCCCGAGCCCCACCCGCGCCTCATGGGCGACCGCGCGCATGGACGCGGACGTCCCGTCGCGGGCCAGGACGGTCTCGGCCGCCTCCAGGATCCGGGCCCGGTTGCGCCGCGCGTCGGCGCGCAGCGGTCTGGCGTCGCCGGTCATCGTCCTCCTCGCCTGTGCGGCCCGATGCCGCGTTGACAACCGGAACATTAGTTCCGTATGTTGCCGCGACATAATCGGAACGCCGGTTCCGGTTCTCGGGAACAAGGGGAGCGCAGTGCGGCACACACAACTCGGTCGTTCGGGGCTCAAGGTCTCCACGGCGTGCCTCGGCACGATGAACTTCAGCACGCAACCCGGCTCGTCCGGCGGCTGCGATGAGACGGAGGCCGCCCGGATCGTCGACGCCTTCCTGGAGGCGGGCGGGAACGTCATCGACACCGCCGACGCCTACAACGGCGGCGAGTCCGAGCGCGTCGTCGGACGGGCCGTCCGGGGCAGGCGCGAGTCCGTCGTGCTGGCCACCAAGGCGTTCCTGCCGCAGGGGCCCGGGCCCAACGACCGCGGGCTGTCCCGGGCCCACCTGACCCGGGCGCTGGAGGGCAGCCTGCGCCGCCTCGGCACCGACCACGTGGACCTCTACCAGTGCCACCAGTGGGACGACTCCACTCCGATCGAGGAGACCATGGCGACCCTGGACGGGTTCGTGCGTTCGGGCAAGGTGCGTTACATCGGCTGCTCCAACTTCACGGCGGCGCAGATCGTGGAGTCGCAGTGGGCGGCGGAGCGGGCGGGCGGCACGCCGTTCGTGTCCCTCCAGCCGCAGTACTCCCTGCTGGCCCGGAGCATCGAGTCGGAGATCCTGCCCGTCTGCCGGCGGCACGGCCTCGGCACGCTGGTCTGGTCGCCTCTCGGCGGCGGCGTGCTGGCGGGCCGCTACCGGCGGGGCGAGGCCCCCGGACCCGGCACCCGGATGGCCCGGCTCAGGGCGTCGCCGATGCCCATGGCCCGCGCCTGGGCGGACGGCCTGCTCAACGAGCCCAACCTCGTGGTCGCCGAGCACGTCGCCGAGGCGGCCGCCGGACTGGGCGCCACACCGGCGGCGGTGGCGCTGGCCTGGGTGCGCCGGCGGCCGGGGGTCACCTCGGTCGTCGTCGGGCCCCGCACCCTGGACCAGCTGCGCGACAACCTCGCCGGGCTCGACCTCGACCTGCCGCCGGAGGTCGCCGCCCGCCTCGACGAAGCCTCCCGGCCCGCCCGCACCGCACCCGTCGACGGGACGCGGGCCGGGGAGTGAACGTCGCGAAAACATCGGCGGCGAAGGGATTGGCGCGGCTCCACGGGTGCAGTAGAGGGCCATGGACGCCAACACAGCGCTTCTCGCCGTCGTCGTCGTCACGGCGCTCGCGTTCGACTTCACGAACGGCTTCCACGACACCGCCAACGCGATGGCGACGTCCATCGCCACCGGTGCGCTGCCGCCGCGCGCGGCCGTCGCACTGTCCGCCGTGCTCAACTTCGCCGGCGCGTTCCTGTCGCTCAAGGTGGCCGCCACGATCGCGACCGGCATCGTCGACAGCGGCGCGATCACGCTGACCGTCGTCTTCGCCGGTCTCGTGGGCGGCCTGGCCTGGAACCTCGTGACCTGGTACTTCGGCATCCCCTCCAGTTCGTCGCACGCGCTGATCGGCGGCGTGGCGGGGGCGACGCTCATCGCGGTGGGCGCCTCCGCCGTCAAGGGCGCCGCGATCGTGTCGAAGGTGCTGATCCCCGCCGTCCTCGCACCGGTCTTCGCGGCCCTCGTGGCGACGGCCGGCGCCTTCCTCGTCCATCGGATCACCCGGGGGACGCCCGGGGGCGTCCGGGAGCGTGGCTTCCGCGTCGGCCAGCTCTGCTCGGCGTCCCTGGTGTCGCTCGCCCACGGCACCAACGACGCCCAGAAGACGATGGGAGTCATCACGCTGGCCCTCGTCGCCGACCACGCGATCGCGCCGGACGCGGGCACGCCGTTCTGGGTCATCCTCGCGTGCGCGGTGACGATCGCCCTGGGCACCTACACCGGCGGCTGGAGAGTGATCCGTACGCTGGGCAAGGGCCTCACCGAGATCGGGCCGCCGCAGGGATTCGCGGCGGAGGGCTCCTCGGCGGCGATCATCTTCGCCGCGACCCACTTCGGGCTTCCGCTCTCGACGACCCACGTGACCGGCGGCTCGGTGGTCGGCGCGGGGCTCGGCAGGCGGCTCGCCGGGGAGCGCGGCGAGGTGCGGTGGGGCCTCGCCGGCCGCATGGTCGTGGCCTGGCTGGTCACGCTCCCGGCCGCCGCGCTCGTGGGCGCGGCGGCGTGGCTGGGCGCCGACGCCATCGGCGGAACCGGCGGCGCGGCCGTCGTGTTCGCCGTGATGCTGCTGCTGGCCGGCGGTCTCTACCTCGCCGCCCGGCGCGAGCCGGTGACCCACGCCAACGTCAACGCCGAGTGGACCGGGCGTCTCGTCCCCGTGAAGGAGCCGGTCGGATGAGCCAGTACATCGACTTCGCCGTGCTGTGGAAGGTGCTGCTCGCCGGGCTGCTGGGCGGCGCCGGGCTGGTCGCCGTCTACGCCCTCGGTCTCGCGGCTCTCGCCGCCGGTCGGGTGTACGACGCCCCTGATCGGGGCAGCGGGACGTCCGCGGCGCGGGCGGCCGGAACGGTCGTCGCCGTCGCCTGCTTCGGCCTCGTCCTGGCCGGGGCGTTGCTCGGCCTATACGTAATGCTGACCAAGTGAGCGGGGTCGGAGATGCCGGAAGCGTCGCAGGTCGCGAAGGATCACCCGGACGGCGTCGAGTTGCTGCGGCGCACGCCGGGACTGAAGGTGCTGGACGACGATGACGACGATCCCGTCCTCGTCCGCGCCGACGGCGGGCCGGTGGACACCTGGCGCGAGCACTACCCGTACGACCACCGCATCTCCCGGCAGGACTACGACCGGCAGAAGCGGCTGCTGCAGATCGAGCTGCTGAAGCTGCAGTACTGGCTGAAGGACACCGGCGGGCGCCTGGTCATCCTCTTCGAGGGACGGGACGCCGCCGGCAAGGGCGGCACGATCAAGCGGTTCATGGAGCACCTCAACCCCAGGGGCGCGACCGTGGTGGCGCTGGAGAAGCCCAGCGAGCGCGAGCGCGGCCAGTGGTACTTCCAGCGGTACGTCTCCCACCTCCCGGCCGCGGGGGAGATGGTGCTGTTCGACCGGTCCTGGTACAACCGGGCCGGGGTCGAGCGGGTCATGGGCTTCTGCTCCCCCGAGGAGTACATGGAGTTCATGTACCAGACGCCGCTGTTCGAGCGGATGCTCGTGCGCGACGGAATCCGCCTGGTCAAGCTGTGGTTCTCCGTCTCCAGGGCCGAGCAGCGCACCCGGTTCATCATCCGCCAGGTCGACCCCGTACGGCAGTGGAAGCTGTCGCCGATGGACATTGCCTCGCTGGACCTGTGGGACGAGTACACCCGGGCCAAGGAGGACATGTTCCTCAACACCGACACCGAGGACGCTCCCTGGACGATCATCAAGAGCAACGACAAGAAGCGCGGGCGCCTGGAGGCGATGCGCTACGTCCTGTCCCTCTACGACTACGACGACAAGGACGTCTCGGTGGTGGGCGAGCCCGACCCCCTGATCGTCCGGTCCGCCGCCGACATCGTGGACGAGGACAACGCCGAGCCCCTGTCGCCCTTCTGACCGGTCCTCACGCGTCCCGCACGGTCAGGCCCGTTCGGCGCCGCGGAACAGGTCGCGTACGGCCGAGCCGAAGTAGGGGCCGTACATCGTGCGCTGGTCGTTGCTGTACTTGAAGCTGCTCACCGACGTCAGCGTGCCGCGGCCGGAACCGGGGTCGAAGCCGCTCAGCCAGGGCCCGCCGCTGGCCCCCGCAGTGAGGTCGCACCGCAGGCCCTGGTCGCGGGTCTGCCCCTGCGGGTCGCCGTGCGGCACCCCGGCGCAGTAGAGCAGGCGCTCCCCGTCGTACGGGGGGTCGGCGGGAAAACCGAATCCGTAGGTCCGCCGGCCCTGCGGCGCGTCGAAGCCCAGGGGCTGGCCGCCCACCACGTCGGTGAGGTGCCGGCCGTCCTGGTCGTCCACGGCGACCATCCCCACGTCGTAGTCGTCGTTTCCCGCGCGTGACCAGGGCCCCGCGACGAACATGCGCCGGGCCGGGAACGCGCCGTACGGCTGACGTCCCTGGTCGTATCCGGGGACGAAGGTCCAGTTCTCGGCCCAGGCTCCGGCGCCGTCCTTGACGCAGTGCCCGGCGGTGACGACCACGTCCCTGTTCGCGCTGCGCACGGCACTGGCCGAGCAGACGAAGTCCACGCCGTTCATGGTCAGGAAGACCCTTCCGGTGGTCCTCGTCACCGAACCGCCCGCCGCCCAGTGCGTGCCGCTCGTGGTCACGGGGGGCATCGCCGCCGCCTGCCGCGTCCTGGTCGTCCCGCCCGTCCCGCCGGTCGCCGGCACGCCGGTCCGCGGCGCCGGCCCGGGCGCGAGGACCGGCCCGGCCGGCGGCAGGGCGGTGATCTTCTGCAGGCCCGCCAGCAGTCCGATCGGGGCCGCCCGCGCCATCCGCTGCGGCGTCCAGTACGGCTCGGCGGCGTGGTCCGCCACGTGTTCCACGACGTCCGTCACGGGGTCCGTCACGGGGTCCGGCACGGGGTGGTTCACGGGGCGGCTCACTGGGTCGTCCGCGGGCGAGACCGCCGGTCCGGGGCCGTGGACGAGTCCTGCGGCGAGGAGGGTGACGGCAAGCAAGGGGAGGCTCGGAGTCATGGCTCCAGAGTGTGGACCACCATCGGTGCCCGCGTGGCTACTTTCCGTGAATCAGGACAGCCCCGTGTTCTGGGCGGTGTTGTAGACCGCCTCGGCCTCGGCGCCGAAGTACGGCCCGAACATCCAGGAGGGCGCGAAGTTGTACTTGAAGCTGTTCACCGAGTTGACCATGCCGCCGCCGGTGCTCTGGTTGAAGTTGACCAGCCACGGGCCGCCGCTGGAGCCTCCGGTCATGCCGCAGCCCAGCCCCTGGTCCTCCGAGGACAGGTAGTCGTCGAACGTGCGCCCGCTGCAGTAGACCAGCCTCGACCCGTCGTACGGCGCGCCGGCCGGGTACCCGAAGGCGTACGTCTGGCGTCCGCGCGGCTGGTTGAACGCCACGCCCTGGCCGCCGACGACCTCGGTGAGGCTCCTGCCGCCCTGGGGCGCCACGACGGCGGCGGCGATGTCGAAGTTCATGTTCTCGCCGGAGTTCCACTGGGAGGTGGTGAGCAGGGTGGTCGCGGGCCAGGTGCCGTCGGGCCGGTCGCCCTGGTCGTAGCCCGGCACGAACACCCAGTTGGCGTGGAACGCGCCGTTCAGCTTCACGCAGTGCCCCGCCGTGATCACGACGCTCTTGTTGGCGCTGGTGACGGCGGTGCCGGTGCAGGAGGCGTTCCGGCCGGCGTCCGATCCGGTCGTCACCGTGAAGAACACCCGGCCCGTGGTCCTCGCGATCGTCCCGCCCGCCGTCCAGGACGACCCGGAGGTCCGGGACGAGACGTACGCCGAGGACCCCGCCGCGGCGGCTCCCGAGGCGGCGGCCTGCGTGGACGCGCTCGCGGCGGCGCTCGCGGCGGTGCTCGTGGGGGCGCTCGTGGGGGCGACGGCGGCGGGGCTCGCCCCGGACGCGTCGAGAAGGGCGGAGGCCGCGGCGGCGAAGTGCCGCGAGCCCGTGCCGGGTGCCTCCAGTGGCTCGGCGGCCTCCATCCGGGCGGTGGTCCAGAACTTCCGGACCGTCCGCTGCTCCGCCGCCGTGTCGGCCGCGTCGTGCACGGCGGGCCGCGGACCGGCGGCCGCCGTGGCGGTCCGCGCGGCCGTCGCCGCGGCGCCGGGCACGGCGGGTAAGGCGGCGAGGACCATGGCCCCCGCGATGGCCCCCGCGGCCGTGACAGTGGGGGCCGAGAGACGTCGTGCCGAGGGGTGCATGCCTACCTCCGTGTCGGGATGTCCTGACGCGGGAAGGTAGCGACGCCTCCGGCTGGATTTCTCACGATCCGCCTATACGGTTATGGGCAGATTCCGGCATAGATGTACTGGTTTCTCCGCCGCATCGGCTGTTCCGTACGGCGGAACGGAAGGGCGACGCGGATGCCGTCGCGGTTGTCGTCTCGGCGACAATGAGGGGATGAGCTCCCAATCCTCGCCGCAGCCCCGGTCAGTCGTCGTGCTGGGCTCTACCGGCTCCATCGGCACCCAGGCCCTCGACGTCGTCGCCCACGCGTCCGGACGGTTCCGGGTGACCGCGCTCGCGGCGGGCGGCGGGCGGGCCGACCTGCTCGCGCGGCAGGCGGCCGAGACGGGGGCGGAGACGGTGGCCGTCGCCGACCCGGCGGCCGTGCCCGCGCTGCGGGAGGCGCTCGCCGCCGCCGGGGCGCGGCCCCGCGTGCTGGCGGGCCCCGAGGGGGTCGCGGAGGTCGCCGCGTCGCCCTGCGACGTCGTGCTGAACGGCATCACCGGGGCGCTGGGGCTCACCTCCACCCTCGCGGCGCTGGAGGCGGGCCGGGTGCTCGCGCTGGCCAACAAGGAGTCGCTGATCGTGGGCGGCCCGCTGGTCAAGCGGCTGGCCGGGCCGGGGCGGCTCATCCCGGTCGACTCCGAGCACTCCGCGCTCGCCCAGTGCCTGTGGGCGGCCGGTCCCGGCGGAGCCGCTCCGGCGGCCGTACGGAGGCTGGTCGTGACGGCGAGCGGCGGCCCGTTCCGGGGCAGGAAGCGGGCCGAACTGACGGACGTGACGCCCGAGATGGCGCTCAACCACCCGACGTGGTCCATGGGCCCGGTCATCACCGTGAACTCGGCGACCCTGGTCAACAAGGGCCTGGAGGTGATCGAGGCCCACCTGCTGTTCGACATCGGGTTCGACCGGATCGAGGTGGTGGTCCACCCGCAGTCGATCATCCACTCGATGGTGGAGTTCGTGGACGGCTCGACGGTCGCGCAGGCGAGCCCGCCCGACATGCGGCTGCCGATCTCGCTCGCGCTGGCCTATCCCGAGCGGGTGCCCGGAGCGGCCCGGCCGGTCGACTGGTCCACCGCCTCCACCTGGACCTTCGAGCCGCTCGACGACGAGGCGTTCCCCGCCGTCGCGCTGGCCCGGCACGTCGGCACCCTGGGCGGCACGGCCCCGGCGGTCTACAACGCCGCGAACGAGGTGTGCGTGGAGGCGTTCCTGAAGGGCGCCCTGCCGTTCCCCGGCATCGTGGACACCGTGGAACGCGTGGTGGCCGCCCACGACCCCGGCCCCGCGTCGTCCGTCGAGGAGGTTCTCGACGCCGACGCCTGGGCCAGGGCGCGGGCGGCCGAGCTCACGCGCTGAGACCGTCCCTGGGACCGTCCCTGGGACCGTGGCGCGACCCGGGTCAGGCGGGCCGCGCCGCGGTCGGGCGGGTCAGGCCGCCGAGCAGGTCAGCGACGGGGTGCCGCTGCTCGTACCGTTGGCCAGGAAGCCGAAGGTGGTCGAGGCGCCGGCGCCGAGGCTGCCGTTGTAGTTCACGTTCTGCACGCTGACGTTGCCGCCGGACTGGCTCAGCGTGCCGTTCCAGACCTGGGTGATCGTGCCACCGCTCGGCTGGGTCCATCTGACGGTCCAGCCGCCGATGGAGGAGGAGCCGGCCTTCACCGTCACCTCACCCTGGAAGCCGCCGCCCCACGAGCTGACGACCTTGTACGTCGCCGAGCAGCCACCGGGGCCGCCGCTCGACGGGGACGTGGACGGGGACGCGGACGGGCTCACCGGCGGGGTCGGCGAGTTCTTGGGCGTGATGCTGGGCGAGGCCGACGGGGAGACGGGCGGGGTGGGGGTGCTGGTGCCGGTCTGGCCGACGCCCGTCACCTCGCCGTTGCCGCCGTCGAAGACGACGTCGGAGCAGCTGTAGAACGTCTCGTTGCTGTCCGAGCGCTGCCACACGGTGTAGATGATGTGGCGGCCGCTCTTACCCGAGGGCAGGCGGGCGTCCCAGTAGTAGTGGCCGTCCTCGGTGCCCACAGAGCCGACGCTCGGCGGGTTGGTGACGCTGTCGAAGGGCGTCGACTCGAGGTCGCTCCACGCCAGCGCGCGGGTCGGGCTCCAGGAGTCCTTGGTGATGTACGACCGGAACGTGCCGGGGTGCGCCGCCCACTTGTTGTACTTGAACTGGATGGTCGCACCGGACGTCAGGTGGGTGACCGGCCAGTCGTTGCGGGCGAGGTCGAAACCGCTGAAGTCGTAGACGATCGCGCCGCCGCTGCACAGCTGCCCGTCCGGGATGAAGCCGGACATCCGGCCCGCGCCGTCCGAGCGGAGCACGGCGAACCAGTTGTACAGCGCGTTGGTCCCGCCCTTGGCGACCGCGGCCGCGCAGGCCGGGTTCTTCGGCTGGATGGCACCGCTCGAGGTGGTGCCGTCCTTCCAGCACAGGTAGGTGCGGCTGCCGGGGGTCATCGGGGCGCCGTGCGCGTTCGCGGGCGAGCTGAGGACGACGGCGGAGACGAGGGCGGACAGCGCGGCGACGATCACGCCGATCGTCACCTTCGATGGTGTTCTTCGTGGTCTTCCCACGGGCTACCCTTTCGCGTGGTCATGGCTGCCGCACTCGTGGTGCAGCACGGCACCGCCGACGGCGCGAGCACGTCGGCCCCGGGGGACAGCCTCTGACTAACCGACCTGATTGGTGGTGGTGCGAGAGCACTCGCGCTGTTCGGACTGTAGGTCGGCCTTGTGTCACCGCCCACCCCGGTCGCCGCGGCGTCGATCGTCCGTGCAGGTGGGACCGTTTTCATCAGCCGCCGGTCATGAAACCTTCATTCGTCGTGAAAAGGTTTCGGGCCACCCGCCCTCGCGGCACTCCTTAGACTGGGAGGGCCCCCCATCGGGCATCGCCTATCAAACAAGGTGCAGAAATGTCTGTTGATCTCGGGATTCCCGCCGTACGGACCCGGCCGATCGCGAAGCGGCGGGTGTCGCGTCAGATCATGGTCGGGTCGGTCCCCGTCGGCGGGGACGCGCCGGTCTCGGTGCAGTCCATGACCACCACGCTGACCGCCGACGTCAACGCCACACTCCAGCAGATCGCCGAGCTCACCGCGGCCGGCTGCCAGATCGTCCGCGTCGCGGTGCCGTCCCAGGACGACGCCGACGCGCTGCCGGCGATCGCCAGGAAGTCGCAGATCCCGGTCATCGCCGACATCCACTTCCAGCCGAAGTACGTCTTCGCCGCCATCGAGGCCGGCTGCGCGGCGGTGCGGGTCAACCCGGGCAACATCAAGAAGTTCGACGACAAGGTCGGCGAGATCGCCCGCGCCGCCTCCGACGCCGGCGTGCCGATCAGGATCGGCGTCAACGCCGGGTCCCTCGACCCGCGCCTGCTGGCGAAGTACGGCAAGGCCACCCCCGAGGCGCTGGTGGAGTCGGCGCTGTGGGAGTGCTCGCTGTTCGAGGAGCACGGCTTCCGCGACATCAAGATCTCCGTCAAGCACAACGACCCCGTCGTGATGATCCAGGCCTACCGGCTGCTGGCCGAGCAGTGCGACTACCCGCTGCACCTGGGCGTGACCGAGGCGGGGCCGGCCTTCCAGGGCACGATCAAGTCGGCGGTGGCCTTCGGCGCGCTGCTGGCCGAGGGCATCGGCGACACCATCCGGGTGTCGCTGTCGGCGCCCCCGGTGGAGGAGGTCAAGGTCGGCGCCCAGATACTGGAGTCGCTGGGCCTGCGCGAGCGCGGCCTGGAGATCGTCTCCTGTCCGTCCTGCGGACGCGCCCAGGTCGACGTCTACACCCTCGCCGAACAGGTCCAGGCCGGGCTGACCGGGCTCAAAGTGCCGCTGCGCGTGGCCGTGATGGGCTGCGTGGTCAACGGACCCGGCGAGGCCCGCGAGGCCGACCTCGGCGTCGCCTCGGGCAACGGCAAGGGCCAGATCTTCGTCAGGGGCGAGGTCATCAAGACCGTGCCCGAGTCGCAGATCGTCGAGACCCTGATCGAGGAGGCCCTGCGCCTGGCCGAGGAGATGGGCATCGACGTGGACCTCGACGACGACGAGGCCGGTGGCCCCGAGGTCGTCGTCCGCTGACCAAGAGGCCAGTCGTTACAACAAGCAATACTCTGACTACACAATGGCAATGACCGGGTAGTACCGGGCGTAGCGCCGCGATCACACCGCGAGGCTTGCCTCTGCCGTACAGGAGCAGAGGAGCGTTGCCGGTGAAGCGGGTCGTTGGTGTGGTCGCGGGAGTGGCGGCTCTGGTCGCCGGGCTCGCCGTACCGGGAGGGGCGGCGGCCCAGGGCGCGACGCCGCGGGAGCGGCCGTGGGGCGAGCAGGGGGGCGAGCACCGAGCCGGGCACGGAGCCGAGCACCGGCCCGACCACAGAGCCGACCACAGAGCCGACCACTGGGCCGGCCGCTGGGGGCCGCCGCAGCGGCCCCTGGAGTGGCGGCCCTGCCCCTCCCAGGACGCCCTCGGCGAGACGTCCTCCGGCGGCCTGCTGGACTCCGCCGCCTCCCGGACGTCGCGCGACGCGTCACGAGGGGGCGCGCGGCGGGAGCCCGTGCAGGAGTGCGCCACGCTCGACGTCCCGCTCGACTACTCCGAGCCGTACGGCCAGCGGATCTCGCTGGCGCTCAACCGCATCCGGGGCACGGTCTCCCGCGACGGCAACCACCTCGGCGTGCTGCTGGTCAACCCGGGCGGGCCGGGCGGCGAAGGCCTGAGCCTGGCCGGGTACGTGGCGGCCCGGCTGCCCGCGGACGTCGCCGCGCGGTTCGACGTCGTCGGCTTCGCCCCGCGCGGGGTGGCCCCCAGCAGGCCCGCGCTGTCGTGCGTCGACCCGGCGCGCTTCTTCGCCGCGCCCCGCCCCGACAACGTGCCGCGCGACGACGCCGACGAGCAGGTGCTGGCGGGCCGGGCCCGGCAGTACGCCGAGGGCTGCGGCAACCGCTGGGCCTGGTTCCTGCCCTACCTGACCACCGAGAACAACGCGCGGGACATGGACGCGATCCGGGCGGCCCTCGGCGAGGACAGGATCAGTTACCTGGGCTACTCGTACGGCACCTATCTGGGCGCCGTCTACGCCACCCTGTTCCCCCGGCGGGTGCGACGGCTCGTGCTGGACAGCGTCGTCGACCCCGATGTCGACTGGTACGACGCCAACATCGCCCAGGACCGCAGCTTCGACCGGCGCCACCGCGACTTCCTCGCCTGGCTGGCCGGGCACGACGACGTCTACCGGCTGGGCGCGAGCCAGGCCGCGGTCTCCTACGCCTGGTACGCCCTGCGCGCCCGCCTGCGGGACCGCCCTGCGGGCGGCGTCGTCGGCCCGAGCGAGCTCGACGACGTGTTCTCCAACGGCGCCTACACCGACCGGCTCTGGCCGTACCTCGCCGCCGCCTTCTCGGCCTACGTCCACCGGGGCGACCCCTCGATCCTGGTGCGGCTCTTCCACAGCGAGGCCGAGATCGACGCGGAGAAGGAGAACGCCTACGCCGTCTACCTCGGGGTGGAGTGCCGCGACACGCCCTGGCCGCGGTCCTGGGCCCGCTGGCACGACGACACGCGGCGGCTGCACGCGGAGGCGCCGTTCATGGCCTGGCCCAACGCCGTCTACAACGCGCCGTGCGCCTTCTGGCCGGAGAAGGGCGGCACGCCGGTCAAGGTGGGCACCGCGCAGCTGCCACCGATCCTGCTGATCCAGGCCCAGCGGGACGCCGCCACGCCGTACGAAGGGGCGCTGCGGATGCGCCGCCGGTTCCCGACCGCGCGGCTGGTCACCTCGGGCGGCGGCAACCACGGCGTGTCCCTCGCCGGGAACGCCTGTGTCGATCGGTACCTCGCCGCCTACCTGCGGGACGCGACGGCGCCGCCGCAGCGCAGAGGCGCGCGGGGAACCGGCGCGAGCTGCCCGGCCGACCCCTCGCCGAGGGCGGCGCCCGTGGACATGGCGACGGCGCCCGGCGCGGCCGCTCACGAATCCGCCGTACGGCGGTGAGGCCCGGGCGGGCCGATACATCCCAAACGTGAACCCTTCGCGTAGGCTGGGCCCGTGATGCTGCGCACATCGGCGTCGCGCGTGCTCGACGACGGTGATCGGGACGAGGTGCTGACGCTCCTCGACACCGATCCGGTCGCCAACGTGTTCGTAGCGGCCAGGGTCAGGGCCGTCGGCCTCAGCCCCTCGCGGCTGGGCGGCCAGATGTGGGGATACGGTCCGCGCGGCGGGCTGGTCTCCCTGTGTTACGCGGGGGCCAACCTGGTGCCCGTCAACGCCACCCGTGAGGCCGTGCACGCCTTCGCCGAACGGGCGCGCAGGCAGGGCCGCCGCTGCTCGTCCATCGTCGGCCCGGCCGCCGCCGTCGGGCAACTCTGGGAGCGGCTCGAACCCCACTGGGGCGTCGCCCGCGCGATCCGGTCGGCCCAGCCGGTCATGGCCACGGGTTCCGCGCCCGCCGTCGAGCCGGACCCGCTCGTACGGCGGGTCCGCCCCGAGGAGTTCGGCATCCTGCTGCCCGCGTGCGTCGCGATGTTCACCGAGGAGGTGGGCGTCTCGCCGGACAACGGCGACGGCGGCGCGCTCTACCGGTCGAGGGTCGCCGAACTGATCCGCATCGGGCGTTCGTACGCCCGGATCGACGACGGCCAGGTGGTCTTCAAGGCGGAGATCGGCGCGGTCACGCCGCACGCCTGTCAGATCCAGGGCGTGTGGGTCCACCCGGACCTGCGCGGCCGGGGCCACGCCGTGGCGGGCATGGCCGCGGTGGTGGAGCAGGCGCTGAAGTACTTCGCCCCGGTCGTCACCCTCTACGTGAACGACTTCAACCTCCCGGCCAGGGCCGTCTACCGCAAGGTGGGCTTCCAGGAGGTCGACTCGTTCATGTCCGTGCTGTTCTGATCGCGGCCGGCGGCCTGACCAGCCGGGTCAGCAGGTGCTCCAGTTCGGCGGCCGGGTCGCCGGTCAGCCCGGCGTGCACCGGCCCGGTCTGCACGACCGTGCTGCGCGGCGCGGTGAGCCAGCGGAACCGGGCGCCGAGCGGCTCCCCGCACAACGGCCCCGCCTCCTCGCCGCAGGCCCGCTCGTACGCCGCCAGGGCCAGCCGCACGCCGGGGAGGTCCACCGGGGCGCCCAGCGCGAGCAGCCGGGACTCGTCCAGCTCGGCCCGCGCGCACAGATAGCCGCGTGGCTGGCAGTAGAGGATGACGCCGGCGTTGACCAGTTCGCCCCGTTCGACGCTCGGCACCACGCGGATCACCGCGTACTCGTAGACGTCCCGCCCGCTCATCGTCCGGCCTCCCGCGCGGCCCGCCAGAAGCCGCCGATCGTCGCGCCCCGCTCGCCGCGCGGGGCGGGGGCTTCGCCCGGGTCCGGCAGCCAGTCACGCGGCCCGGCGACCCGGGCGAGCAGGTGCTCGGTGTAGGCCCGCCGTACGGCCTCCGCGTCCGCGAAGCCCGGCTCGTCCTCCAGCCACTCGTCCGGCACCAGCGCGGTCACCTCGTCGAGCAGCTCTCGGGTGACGCGCCCGGCGAGGTCGGCGTCGGCCTCGCCGAGCCGGGTCGCGAACGGCGCGAGCACGTGGTCGCGGCCGTCGAACCGGCGGCGGGGGTCGGCCGTCGGCCAGTTGTGGTGGAACCACAGGGCCGCGCCGTGGTCGATCAGCCACACCCCGCCGTGCCACACCAGCAGGTTGGGGTTGCGCCAGCTCCGGTCCACGTTGTGCACGAACGCGTCGAACCACAGCACCCGGGAGGCGAACCCGGCGTCGGGCTGCCAGGCGAGCGGGTCGAAGCCCAGCGCGCCGGGCAGGAAGTCGATCGCGAGGTTGTGCCCGGCGCTCGCGGTGAGCAGGTCCTGGATCTCCTCGTCGGGCTCACGGGCGCCGAGCTGGGGATCGACGTCGACGACCTTCAGCTCCGGCGTGGCGAAGCCCAGCCGCCGGGCGAGCTCGGCGCAGACGATCTCGGCGACGAGCACCCGCCTGCCCTGGCCCGCGCCGCGGAACTTCACGACGTAGGTGCCGAGGTCGTCGGCCTCGACGACGCCGGGCAGCGAGCCGCCCTCGCGCAGCGGCGCGACGTACCGCGTCGCCGTGATCTGTTCGAGCACGACAGGAAGATTACCGGCAGGGCCGGCGGGCGCTCCCCTCCAGGCGCCCGCCGGCCGTCGTGACGGACGACGTCGTCGGTGCCGGCCTCAGTTGGCGACCGGCAGCCACCACACCCGGCCCTCGGTGACGTCGTGGTAGACGTCGAGGAGGTCCAGGCCGGTGATCTTGCTGCGTGACTCGGCGGCGGCCCAGGCGTAGACGCCGCGGGCGATGGTTCCGGGCTCCTGCTGCACTCGGAGCGCGTACACGAGGGCCCTGATCTCGTGGACCTGGTGGTCGTCGGGCTCGGCCTGCGCGGCGAGCTCGGCGAGCTGGCAGGCGAGGCGCAGGTCGCCGTCGGCCGCAGCGGAGACGGCACGCCCCGCGACCGACGCCGCGCCCGCGGACAGTTCGGCGACCGCGCGGGCGAACACCGCGTCCGGCGCGGGCTTGAGGTTGGCCGGGTTGCCGTCGTGCCAGCCGCCGTGCAGCCGCCAGATGTTGCGCACGATGAACTCGGGCTCGTCGTGGTGCTCCTGCAGGTAGACGCGGGCGGCGAGCGCGGGCGGCGGCTTGACCTCGTGCAGGATCTCGTCCAGCCGGGCGCCGGAGTTCATCAGGTCGAGCGTCTGCTCCACCAGGCTGTCGAGGTAGTCGGCGGTGTCGGCGAGCGCCCGGCGCACCCGGGCGGCGCCGCAGATCGGCAGGCCCCGGCCGGGGAGGAGCAGGTCCGCGTCGAGCGCGGCCATGGCGCGGAGGGCCACGGCCCACTCGTCGGGGTAGCCCTGGACCCGCTGCGGGTCGCCCGCGCCCGGCACCGTCCAGCCGAACAGGTCCCCGGTCAGCAGCACCCCGCGCTCCGGCAGGAACGCCCAGGTGGCGTCGTCCGTGGCGCCGTGGGCGTGGGTGAGCATGAACGTGACGTCGCCCAGCGACAGCGACAGCCGGTCGCGGTAGGTCAGGTCGGGCAGCCGGTGCGGCAGCGGCCAGACCACCCGCGGGAACCCCTGCTCGCGCAGGTCGACGGTGGCGTTGTAGCCGGCCGTCCTGCCCTGCTGGGTGAGCCGGCGCACCAGTCCCTCCTGCGCCACCACCAGCGGCCGCGGGCCGGGTTCCGCGTCGAACTCCTCCAGGCCCGCCAGCCGGTCGGCCCTGCCCCGCGAGAAGATCGCGTACTTGAGCGGCTCGGCCGACCACTTCCTGATCGCTCGGTAGGACGGCGACGCCTCGTGGGCGTCGCCCGTGTCGAAGAGAGCCAGCCCGTCCTCGCCCCGGACCACGTAGACGTTCCCGCACGCGGGCCACATCGCGACGCCGTAGGCGATCTCCTGCACCCCGTCCCGGCGCAGATCGGAGACGGGCACGTCCTCGGGACGCACCGAACCACGCCAGACCGCGTCGGCGAACCGAAGGATCGGTGACTCCATGCTCCCGAGCCTGGCCCTCCGCGCGCGCGACGCCCAGTAGGGAGATCCCTAATGTCCGCGGCGAACCGCCAGGGTCTCGGCGGTCCAGCTCGCGAGAAGGTCCAGGGCGCGTTTCGAGGACGAGCCGGGTTCGGCAGTGTAGACGAAGAGCGTCGTCTCCGGGTCTCCGGGCAGGGAGAGGGTCTCGTACTCGACCGTCAGCTCGCCGACGAGAGGGTGCCGCAGGCGTTTGGAGCCGTGGGTGCGCTGGTGGACGCGGTGCTGCTCCCACCAGTGGGCGAACTCACGGCTGTGCTCGCGCAGGTCGGCGATGAGCGCGACGGTGGCCTGGTCGTCCGGGTCGCGGCCCGCGTCGAGCCGCAGGCTCTCGACCACGGCGCGTGCCTGGACCTCCCAGTCCACGAACAGCGATCGGGCGTCGTCGAGGAACATCCATCGCGCGTAGTTGCGCCGCCTCGGCGGCATCCGGTCGAAGTCCGTGAACAGCGCTTTCCCCATCGCGTTGGCGGCGAGCACGTCGGTGCGGCGGCCGAGGACGAGGGCGGGCTCGCCGTCGAGGGCGTCGAGGAGCTGGTAGAGCCCGGGGCGCACGCGCTGGACGCCGCGAGTTCGGCGCCGGACGGGGGCCGCGGTCATCCCCATGAGGTCGTGCAGATGCGCGCGTCCGGCGTCGTCGAGCCCTAGAGCACGGCCGATGGCCTCGACGACGGTCGTCGAGGGGACGATGCGCCGGCCCTGTTCGAGGCGTGCGTAGTAGTCGGTCGAGACTCCGGCCAGGAGAGCGACTTCCTCGCGGCGCAGGCCCGGGACGCGTCGCACGCGGCCGTCGGGGGGCAGGCCCGCCCGCGAGGGGTCGACCTGGCCACGGGCGCGTCTGAGGAAGTCGGCGAGCTCACGGTTGGTTCCGGCCACGGATCCAGTGTCCACGCTGCCGCGCGTTCCTGGGTGGTCCGGTGCGTCCTAGGTTGCCCGGTGCGCGGTTGCGCAGGGCGCGATATGGACGTCCACGGCGGGTCGCGGCGAAGGAAGCTGGTGCTGTGCCGGTCCTGGGGGCCTCCCGGCCGGCGCCACTCGCGACATTCGAGAGGATCACCATGAGCTTCCCAGCAGACCGGCCTGCCACGTGGTTCGTGACCGGCACCTCCCGCGGCCTCGGCCTCGAACTGGTCAGGCAGATACTGGAGCGCGGAGACCAGGTCGCCGCGACGACGCGGTCGCCGGAGCGGCTGCTCGCCGCACTCGGCGGCGGGATCGAGATGTCGCGCCTTCTCCCGCTCACCGTCGACCTGCGTGACGAGGAGGCGGTCAGCCGGGCGGTCCGGGAGACCACCGGACGCTTCGGCGGCCTGGACGTCGTCGTCAACAACGCGGGCTACGGATTCCTGGCCGCGGTGGAGGAGACCGGGGACCGCGAGGTCCGCGACATGCTCGACGTCCAGGTCGTGGGCGTGTGGAACGTGCTGCGTGCCGCCCTGCCGATCCTCCGCGGGCAACGAGGTGGCCATATCGTCAACGTGTCCTCGATCCTGGGCCTGACCGCCGTCCCGGGCTGGGCCCTCTACTGCGCCGGGAAGTTCGCGCTGGAGGGGTTGAGTGAGGCGCTCGCCGCCGAGGTGGCGGAGTTCGGCGTCGAGGTCACCATCGTCGAGCCCGGCTACTTCCGCACCGATTTCCTCACCGCGGACAGCCTCGTCCTGCCCGCGGAGACGACCGCGCACTACCCGGCCATCCGCGAGATGATCCTCGATCACCTGAAGCTCCAGGGCAGCCAGCTCGGCGACCCGGTCATGGGCGCCCGCGCGATCATCGGGCGGGTCCTGGCCGGGGAAGGCCCGCTGCGGCAGTTGCTCGGTTCGGACGCCCACTCCTACGCCGTGGCCAAGGTCGAGGCCCTGCGGGCGAACGTCGAGGCCACCGCTCTCAGCGCGCCCGCCACCGACTTCCCCGCCGCCTGATCACGGCCGGGTGTGCGGCATCTCGCCGGCGTCGTCCAGCCGCCGGGGACACGCCCGTGGTCGAAGGACGGTCACAGCTCGCCGCGCGCGACGGCCAGGGCGAGCTCCACGCGGGACCGCAGCCCGGTCTTGGCGTAGACCCGGGTGAGGTACACCTCCACCGTCTTGCGGCTGTAGTGCAGCTCCTCGGCGATCTCGGGGTTGCTCAGGCCGCCCGCGACCAGTTCGATGACGCGGCGCTCGCCCGGGGTGAGGCGGCCCTCGGGTTCGGGGACCATCCCGGCCTCCCGCAGGCGGCGCCCGGACATCTCCGCCCAGGGAGCCGCGCCGAGCCGGGTGAAGATGGTGTGGGCGCGGGGGAGCTGCGCCGGGTCGCCCAGCGCGCCGAGGATCAGCCGGGCGCGGGCCTCCTCGAACGGCAGGCCGTCGGCCCGGGCCCGCTCCAGCGCCGCGCCGGCCCGGGCGGGCTTGCGGAAAGCCCAGCCCACCGCAAGGTCGGCGGCCAGCAGGGTCCGGGGGCTGCCGTTCGCCGACCGCTCGTCCAGCCGGGCGGCCGCCGCCCGGCAGGCCGCGTCGTCACCCGCCGATCCCGTGATGAACACCTGTACGGCGAGGGCCCGGTGCACCACGTCCGGCACGTCGCAGGCGAGCGCCCGGCCGAGCTCGCGCCGCGCCGCGGCGAGGTCGCCCCGGGCGTGCGCGAGGCGCGCGCGGAACGTGCAGCGCAGGCCGTCCTGCATGGCGCAGCCGGGCGGCGGCTCGGCGAGGACCCGCTCGGCCTCCTCCAGCCTGCCCTGGTCGAGCAGGATGTCGATCTCCATGTTGCGCAGCAGGGCGAGGTTCTCCAGCAGGCCCGCCTCGGCCAGCCCCCGGGCCGCGACCGCGATCTCCTGGAGCGCGCGGTCCCAGTCGCCGCCGAGCCGCCGGATGACCGCGACGGTCCGCACGTGCTGCCCGGCGATGTCGTGCCAGCCGAGCCCGCGGTGGATCTGCTCGGCCTGCTCCAGCACCTCGGCGGCGCGGGCACGCTGCCCGGCCGCCGCCAGCACGTGCGCCGCCGACTCCAGGGACGCGAGGCGGGCGCCGGGCGGCAGCGCGGCGGCGAAGGCGAGCAGCTCGTCGACCGCCCGCCGGGTCTCGGCCCAGTCGCCCCGCACCAGCGCGTGGATCGCCAGGCAGCCCACCGCGATCGCCCGGTCCTGCGGAGGGCAGTCGGCGACGCTCTCCCAGGCGCGGCGGGCGATGTCGCGGCTGGGGCGGCCCAGTTCCGCGCTGACCAGCGCCTGCTGGGCGAGCAGCGCCGAGGCGTCGTCGGCCTTCGGGATCTGGCGGCGGGCCACGTCGAGCGCCACCTCGTACCACCCCATGGCGTGCGCCGCGCCGACGGCGGTGTACGCGGCCTGGGTGCGGCGCCGCCCGGCGGGCAGCACGGCGAGGGCACGCTGGGCCGAGTTGAGCGCCAGCGCGGGCCGCGAGCCCTTCCAGTAGGCCAGGGCCTGCCTGGCCAGCAGCTCGCCCGGCTCGGGGGACAGCTCGGCGGCCTTGCCGTACCAGTGCGCGGCCGACAGCGGCGCGGTCCAGCGGGTCAGGTCGGCCGCCCGCAGCACCGCCGGCAGGGCCCGCGCGGGCGGGCCGGCCTCGGCCATGTGCGTGGCCCACTCCAGCACGCGCCGGGTGCCGGTCAGCCCGTCGCCTTCGAGCATGTCGGCGATGCGGCGGTGCACGTCCCGCCGCCCCGCGGGGCCGAGGTCGTCGTACAGCGCCTCGGCGACCAGCGGGTGGGCCAGGGCGTAGCCGTCGCCGCTCCGGGCGACCACGCCGTCCCGCACCAGGGCCTCGAAGGCGCGTTCGGCCTGCTCCGGGCGCAGCCCGGCCAGCTCGGCGAGCGCCGCCAGGTCGGCGGCCTCCCTGGTCCGCGACAGCGCGGCCAGCACGCGGGCGAGGTCGCGGCCGCCCCGGTCGCGCTGGAACAGCCGGCTGAGGATCGCGCCGCGCCGGGCCCCCGGGTCCGCCGAGCGCACCGCGCCGCCCTGCACCAGCGTCAGCACCGCCTCCTGCGCGAACCACGGGTTGCCCCGGCTCACCGCGTGGATCCGCCGCAGGACGGCGTCGCTCGGCGTACGGCCGAGCAGCGTGGTGACCAGTTCCGCCACCTCGGGCATGGTCAGCGGCTGGAGCCGTACGGACAGGTCCACGTCGAGAGCGGGCGGATGCCGCGCGGCGCCGAGGATGGCGACGGAGTCGTGCCGGTGCGGCAGCGCCCGCAGCACGCTCAGCGTGTCGGCGTCGGCGAGGTGGATGTCGTCGATGGCGAGGAGAGTGGGGCCGGGCAGCGACTCCAGGAGCCGGGCGGCCATCGCGCCGGGCGCGGCGGCGGGCTCCCCGAGCGCCGCCTCGTCGATCGCCTCCAGCAGGTCGGACAGGACACCGGCCACCTCGCCGCGCAGCGAGCCCAGGGCGTCGACCAGGGGAGCGTAGGCCCGTCCGCCGTCCAGTTCCCGCGCCCGGCCGCGCAGCACGCGGAAGCCCTCCAGCCGCGCCGCCGCCTCGCCGAGCAGGCGGGTCTTCCCGATTCCGGGCTCGCCGACGATGAGGACGGTCCGGGGGGTGCTCGACAGGGCCGAGACCACCTGGCCGAGCGCGCCCGCGCGGCCCTCCCCGACGGCCGGTACGTCCACGGCTGGCCGTCACCCCCTTCACATCGGGTCCGCTGGTGTTCCTAGGACGCGGCATAAAGGTTGAACGTTCACACGAAATGTGACGCGCCCCGGCGGTGATCGCAAGGGGATATGGATATCAGAATTCGAACGCCGCGACGGCGGCGGCGGAGTCTGCCCGATCACCTGCGGGGGTGCGTTCGTGGGCCGGACCGCCCCTGACCGCGCCACACCCTGGGCGGCCCGGCGCGCACGCGGGTCACGGGGGAGGGATCGGCCCGGCGAGCCGCATGAAAAGTTCTTTTCCGAAACTCCGTGACCGCCTTGCCGGGAGACCCGGGCGGGGGTCGCCGGCCCCGCCGATGTCGCCGGCGGGTAACCGGACCACCACGGGCGCGTAGGGCGAAGGTGGCGTCCGCCCCCCGATCTCCTGCCTCTACCCTCGTACTGTACGGCCGTAGGGTACGGCCGTCGTGACGTGCTACCCGGGGACGGACGGTCGACGATGAGCGGGCTTCTTGGGCGGCTCGGCGAATGGTGCGCTCGGCACGGCCTGCTCGTGCTCGCGCTGTGGGTCCTCGCGGCGGGGCTGCTGACCGCGGGCACGGTGGTGTGGGGCCGGCCGGTCAACAACAACGTGGCGATCCCCGGCACCGACGCGCAGCGGGCGTACGAGCTCATGCGCGAGGGCTTCGGCCCCGGGTTCGACCCGGGCGGGACCGTGCAGCTCGTCCTGTACACCCCGAAGGGCACGCTGAACGAGAAGGCCCGCAAGAAGGCCGTCGAGCGGTCGATGGACGCCCTGCGGCGGACCCCGCACGTCGCCCAGGTGGAGACGCCGTACCGGGTGGGCGGCATGTCGCCGAGCCTGCGCATCGGCGTCATCACCGTGCGGCTGAGGGGACAGGACACCACGAAGATCGCGCAGACCTCCGAACAGCTCGCCGCGGCCGCCGCTCCGGCGGCCCGCGCGGGCATCGAGGTCGTCCCCTCCGACAGCTCCACTCCCGCCGACAAGCAGATCAAGACCGGCGTCAGCGAGGTCATCGGAGTCGTCTTCGCGCTGCTGGTGCTGCTGTTCGCCTTCGGCACGCTGGTCGCCGCGATCGTGCCGATCTTCACCGCGATCGTCAGCATCGGCGTCGGGCTCGGCCTCATCGGGCTGCTCGGTCACATCGTGGACGTGCCCTCGACGGCGTCCATCCTGGCCACGATGATCGGCCTCGGCGTCGGCATCGACTACGCCCTGTTCCTGCTGTCCCGGCACCGGGCGCTGCTGGCCCGGGGGGTCGCGGTGCACGAGGCGGTCCGGCGCACGGCCGCCTCGTCCGGCGGCGCCGTGCTGTTCGCCGGCGGCACGGTCGTGATCGCCCTGAGCGCGCTGATGCTCGCCGGGTTCCCGCTGCTGGCCACGCTCGGCTGGATCACCGGCGTCTCGGTCGTGTGCGCCGTGCTCACGTCGATCACGCTGGTCCCGGCGCTGCTCGGCATCCTCGGCCAGCGGATCAACGCGCTGCGGCTGCCGTTCTTCGGGCGCGCCGCCCGCCGGGACGGCCCGGCGACGGGCTGGACGAGGCTCGGCCTGTGGGTGGCGCGCCGCCCCTGGCGGGTGCTCGCCGTCACCGTCGTCGTGCTCGTGGCGCTCGCCGCCCCGGCCGTCACGATGAAGCTGGGCCCCCTCGACGACGGGTACGGCGACAAGGGCACGTCGGCCCGGCGGGCGTACGAGCTGATCGAGGCCGGTTTCGGCCCGGGGGCCAACGCCGGGCTCATCGCGGTCGCCGAGACGGACGAGAGGATCGCCGACTCCACGCCGCCCGACCCGCTCGTCCAGGTGCTGCGACAGCGGATCGAGCACATCGAGGGCGTCGCGTTCGTCGCCGCGCCGATGGTCAACGACGACGGTCGCTCGGTGCTGTTCCAGGTCGTCCCCGACTACGCGCCGAGCGACCCGCGGGCCCTCGACGTGGTGAAGCGGGTGCGGGCCGTCCAGGTGCCGGGGGCGCGCCTGCACGTCGGCGGCGAGGTGGCCGGCATGGCCGACGCGGGCGACCGCATGATGAGCAGGACCCCACTGGTCGTCGGCGTCGTCGTCCTGCTCAGCGCCCTGCTCCTGCTGCTGGCCTTCCGCGCGCCCCTGGTCGCGGTCAAGGCCGCGGTGATGAACCTCGTCTCCCTCGGAGCCGCCTTCGGCGCGCTGGCCGTGGTGTTCTCCCAGGGCCTGGGCAGCCGCGTGGTCGGCATGGACCCGCCGGTCTCGGCCGACGGGTCCTACCTCGCGACGCTTTTCTTCTCCGTGCCCATCGACACGTACGTGCCGCTCATGCTGTTCGCCGTGCTGTTCGGGCTGTCGATGGACTACGAGGTCTTCCTGCTGACCTCCGTACGGCAGGCCTACACGCGCAGCGGGGACAACCGCTCCGCCGTGGCCGAGGGGCTCGGGTCGACCGGCCGCGTCATCACCTCCGCGGCGCTGATCATGGTGGCGGTGTTCACCGCGTTCATCGCCTACCCCGATCCTCTCGTCAAGGTGTTCGGGGTCGGGCTCGCGGTGGCCATCGCGGTCGACGCCACCCTGATCCGGGGCTTTCTCGTGCCCGCCACGATGGTGCTGCTCGGTCGGCTCAACTGGTGGATTCCGCGCTGGCTCGACCGCCTGCTGCCGAACCTGTCGGTCGAGGGCCACGAGGAGGACGCTCCGCCCGCCGGGCCGGCGGAGCCCCTGCTCGTGGACGCCGGCCGGCACGCCCGGCGCCCCTGACCCCCTCGCCAGACCCGGCGAGGGGGCGGGGCGGGGACGCCGCCGTCAGAAGTTCTTGCTGCGCACCGTCCACTGCGCCTTGGCCGCCAGGCCCGAGGAGCCGAGGATGTACGAGCGCGCCGTGGCGTTGCCGTTGAGGGTCATGTCCAGGAACTGGACCACGGCGGTCATGCCGTCGGTCATCTGCGAGCCGGTGATGAACCCGGTGTGCCCGGCCTGCGACTGCTCGGCCAGCACGGCCGGCACCCTGACCAGGTCGTAGTTGGCCCGGGTGTTGTCGTAGGCGATGTCGGAGGGCCCGCCGTCCAGGAACATCACCGGCGTGTGCAGCTTGGACAGCTCCGAGCGCGAGTAGCCGAACGAGCCGTCGGCGAACAACCCGCTGTCGAGGGAGACCACGCCGTCGACCCGCTGGTCCTGCCCGGCGATCAGCGCCTCAAGCCCGCCGCAGGAGTGCCCGGCGGTGGCCACCCGCGACAGGTCGAGACGCTGGTAGAGCGGCGAGCCGCTCCGGGCGTTCTCCCGCTCGGCCCAGCCGATCGCGTCGGTCAGCAGCGACGGGATCGGTGACCCGCTGTTCACCCCGTTCGGCGAGCCGTCGACCGACGCCGTGTCCACCACGACGAACCCGCGGGCCGCGATGAACGTCAGCGCCTGGACGACCTCGCTCCCGTTCGTGTGCGCGCAGGCCCCGTTGCCGAAGACCAGCACGGGCATCGCGCGCCCGACGGAGGAGGGGTTCGACGGGCGGAACACGGTGTAGCGGTTGGTGCCGTACGCCCCCTCACGCGTGACCGGGAAGTTGTTGTTGATCATCGGGCGGTCCGGCGGCGTGGCACTCGGCGTCGGGCTCGGGCTCGGGCTGGGACTCGGGCTGGGACTCGGGCTCGGGCTCTGCGAAGGGCTCTGCGAGGGGGTCTGGCTGGGAGTCTGACTGGGCGTGACGGTGGGGGAGGCGGTGGGGGAGGCGACGCCGCCGGTGCAGGTCACGCCGTTGAGGGCGAAGCTCGCCGGCTTCGGGTTCGAACCGGTGAAGCTTCCGTTGAACCCGAAGGCGACGCTGCCGCCGGTGGGGATGGCGCCGTTGTAGGAGGCGTTGGTGACCGTCACCTGGGAGCCCGACTGGGTGTGGGTGCCGTTCCACAGCTGGGTGATGGTCTGCCCGGCGGGGAACGACCAGGTCAGCCGCCAGCCGTTGACGGGGTCGCCCAGGTTCTGGATGCCGACGCTCGCGCCGAAGCCGCCCGGCCATTCGCTGGTCACCGTGTAGGTGACCTGGCATCCGGCCGTCGCCGCCGACGCGACGTGGACGCCGGCCACCCCGGCGCCGGCCGTCAGCAGCGCGGCGACGGCGGCGGCCGTCAGGCTCGACCGCCGGCGAAAAGAGCTGTCATGTCGCACAGGCTTTTCCCATTCTCCGAGTGGTACGTTTCTCCGCTGCTACGCGTACGCGCTGGTGGGGACCGCCGACGGCGGCACGAATGCCTCATGTGAGCGTTAACAATTCGGACCGCCGATGCCCCCGGAAGGTGGTCTGGTGCGCTGAGCGCGAGCCAACCCGGGCAGACCCGGACGCGTCAACGAGGCGGAGTGCCCGCCGTGCTCACACCGTGCTCAGGCCGCGCCTGTGAAGGGCTACTGACCTGGCGCTTCGCGAGCGCGGGCGGCGGGAGTCACCGGAACGGCGAGGGGCGGCCGGTGAATATTTCACCGGTCCCGGCGAAAGTCAGTCAGCCGTCCGGGGTTCTCCGGCCTCCGCCTTCACGGGCGATTCGGGACTCCGCGACACCCCCTGCTGTACCCCCTGTCGCGCCGTCGGCGGCGCGATCTCCGGGGCCTGTGCCGCGGTCTGTGTTGCGCTCTGCGGCGTGTCCTGTGGCGTGTCCTGCGGCCCGTTCTGCGGCACGCCGGGAGTGCGCGGCCTGTCGGGGCTCTGCGGCGCTTCGGGAGTCCGCGGCGCTTCGGGAGTCTTCGGTGGATCGGGAGTCTTCGGCGCGTCGGGTGTTCTGGGCACACCGGGAGTTCCGGCCGGCACGGGGCTCTCGCGCGGACCGGGGCTGTTGCCCGGGACCGCCGGAGACACGTCCGGCTTGGGGCACCGGGGACC
Organism: Microbispora sp. H10885; assembly: GCF_014161415.1. Lineage (NCBI taxonomy): Bacteria > Bacillati > Actinomycetota > Actinomycetes > Streptosporangiales > Streptosporangiaceae > Microbispora > Microbispora sp. H10885. The sequence continues at coordinate 47,804 of NZ_JABBWY010000007.1, forward strand.
GGCGACGGTCCTGGTCGCCACGCTCGTACCGGCGCCTCCTCGCGCGGCCGGGACCGTGGACACCTCGACCCTGCGGTGCACGGTCGTCCCGCACGCGGGGGAGGGGAAGGGCTGCTGGAAACCCATCCGGTAGGAGGTGGCGCCCCGCAGCGCGATCGTCTGCGGCGGAGCGGCGACGAGCGCGGCGGGCGACGGCCCGGAGGCGAACCGCGCGGTGAGCAGCACCCGTCCCGTCGTGCTCGCCCGCACGTCGACCAGCACCGCCTGGCCGTCGAACGAGGTGATGCCGAGCCCGGTCACCCGCGGCGGGGCGGGGCTGGGAGACGGCGCGCGGCTCGGGGACGGCGCCTGGCTCGGAGATCTCGTCGCGCCCATGTAAGAGGGGACCGGCCCCGCCGTCCCGGGCGCCGCCGAGGACCCGCCGCCGCCGGTGCCCGCGCCGGTGTCGCCGTCCGTGTCGCCGTCCGTGCCGCCTCCGGCCGCGCCGCCGACGTCCTCGGGAGTGGAGTCCGCGGGGCCGGGGCCGTACGACTCCGTGGCCCCGGGCGGAACCGGACCGGCCGTGTCCGGAGGCGGCGCGGCGGGAAGGCTGTGCGGCGGGGGCGGCGTGAGCAGGGTGCCCTGGGCGACCGGCATCTGACGGTTGGCGGCGACCACAGCCGCGGTCACCACGGCCGCCAGCACGACCGCGCCGAGGGCGAAGCGCGGGGCGAAGCGGGTCAGCCGCTCGGCGAGCACGGTCCGGGCGAGCGACGTGGACACCTCGACCGGCACCGCCGGAGTGGCCAGGGGGAACGTCAGCGCGAGCAGGGTGGCCAGTTCCGCCAGGTGACGGCGGCCGCGCTGCTCCCAGTCGGGGCCGTAGGCCGAGGTCGCCGCCGTCTCCAGGTCGGCGACGAAGGCCCGGGCGGTCGGCGGCCGGTCGGCCGGGTTCTTGGCCATGCCCCGCACGACCAGGGCCCGCACCGGGGCCGGCACGTCCCCGGCCGGGACCGGCGCGCTGCGGTGCAGCATGCGCAGCACCGCCATGTCCTGCGCGCGGTACGGCCTACGCCCGGTCAGGCATTCGTAGAACACACAGGTGGCGGCGTAGACGTCGGTGGCCGGACCGGCGGGCCCGCCGTACCACTGCTCGGGCGCCATGTACGGCGGGGTGCCGGCGGGGGCCTCCGGCGTCCCGCTCGGTGTGGCGATGCCGAAGTCCGACAGCTTGCTCGCGCCGTCGGCCTGGACCAGCACGTTCTCCGGCTTGTAGTCCCGGTGGACGATGCCCGCGGCGTGCGCGGCCGACAGGCCCGCCAGCGAGCCCTTCAGCACGACCAGCGCGGCCTCGGGACTGGTCGAGCCGTGCTCGGCGAGGATCCTGCGCAGGGAGACGCCGTCGACGAGCTCCATGACGATCGCCGCGCCGTCGCGCGCCTCGACGTACTCGTACAGGCGCACGACGTTGGGGTCGTTCAGTTCCACCATGACCCGGGCCTCGTGCCGGAACCCGGCCAGGAAGTGCGGATCCCGGCGCAGTTCCTCGCGCAGATACTTGATCGCGACGTAGGCGCCGGTGGTCGTGTAGGTCGCCAGCACGACCCGCCCGGCGCCGCCCGCGCCGAGTTCCCGTACCTCCCGGTAGCCCGGTACCGACCAGGCCCTCATGACGCCCCCTTGAATCCGCCCTGACTCAAGGTCTCACCCGAAAGGGCGGTTGTCACCGGAGCAAAAACGTCACCTCCCGGATGTAATCCGGGGGACCGGGCGTGCCGTCGTCCGTACGGGGCGCACTGAGGCCCCGGGCACCCGGGGCCTCAGGCGCCGGGGAGGTTCCGCAGCGCCTCGCGGCGGCTCAGCCCGCTGAGGCCACGGTGCTTCACGTAGCGGAGCACCTCCTGCGGGTTGGTCCTCGCGTACTCGCGCAGCGCCCAGCCGATGGCCTTGCGGGCGAAGAAGTCGGTGTCCGACAGGCTCGGCTCGATGCAGGCGTAGAGCAGGTGGACGTCGGTGCCGTCCTTGAAGGAGTTCTGGCACAGGATGGCGGCGCGCCGTTTCCACAGGTCGGCGTCGTGCGCCCACTCCAGCACCAGGCGGCGCATGCTCTCCGGGTACAACCGCAGCAGCGTGCCGATCCGGTGGATGGCGATGTCGTCGACGAAGTCCCACCAGGCCCCGGTGACGATCATCTCCTCGTACATCGGGATCGTGTACAGCGTCTGCCAGGACCGGTAGAACCGGTGCGCGGACAGTTCGATCGCGGCGTAGCGCTCCTCGCGGTACTCGGCGTCGCGCCACAGCGCCAGCACCGCCCTGCGCCACTCGGGCGCGCTGTCGAGCCGGTGCTCGGTGAAGAGCCGGCGCAGCAGGGCCCGCCGCGGCACGGCCGTGACCCCGAGGAACGGCATCTCCGACTTCATGTACGCCCGCATGGACAGGGCGCGCGCGGGGTCGGCGGCCTCCGTCAGCGCGAGGCGTACCGCCTTGTGCAGTGTCATGACGGCCGGCTCGCCCGCTCTCCGGTCGCGAGACCGTCGAACAGGAGCTTGACGAAGTGGTCGGCGAGGTGGTCGGTGTCGAGCCTGCCGCCGGGGCGGAACCAGCGCACGGTCACCCAGATGGTGTCGCGGATCATCCGGTAGGTCAGCTTGGGGTCGACGTCGTCGCGGAACTGGCCGGCGGCCTGACCGGCCCTGATCTGCTCCACCCACATGCGCTCCACCTCGTCCTCGGCGCGCAGCAGGTAGTCGAACCGGTCGCCGGGCAGCGAGCGCAGGTAGTTCCAGTCGTTCTGCATGACGGTGATGGCCGCCCGGTGCGGCTCCAGGGTGCCGAAGCCGATGCGGACCATCTCCGCCAGGACCGAGTGGGGATCGCCGCGGCGTTCCAGCACGGCCCGGTAACGGGTGATCAGATCGTCCAGGAAGGTGCGCAGCACCTCGTCGACGATCGTCTCCTTGGAGTCGAAGTGGTGGTAGAGGCTGCCGGAGAGGATGCCCGCCTCCAGCGCGATCTCCCGTACCGTGGTGGCCTGGAAGCCCTTGCGCGCGAACAACTCGGCGGCGAGTCTCACGAGGTGCTCGCGTCGTTCCGACGCCGGCCCGGCCCCGCCGCGCCTCGCCCTGACCGGCACGGCCGTGCCGCCGGAGTCCTTACGCTGGTTCACGGCTCCCATTATGGCCGTCGAGCAAGGGCTTGTTCGCAACTCTCGCCGCACGTGACCTCCCGGCATGACCGCCGCTGGTACGGCAGGATCGGGCACATGGCGAAATTGCAGTATCCGTTCACCTTGGGGGTGGCGTCGGGCGAGCCCTTATCCGACGGACTGATCCTCTGGACCCGGCTGGCTCCCGAGCCGCTGCATCCGACGCGGCCCGGCGGCATGCCGGACAAGTCGGTGACCGTGCGGTGGGAGATCGCCGAGGACGAGGCGTTCCGGAAGATCGTGCAGTCCGGCACCACGCCCGCGCAGCCCGACTGGGCGCACAGCGTGCACGTGCGGGTGGCCGGGCTGCGGCCCGGGGCCGACTACTTCTACCGGTTCTCCGCCGAGGGCCACGTGAGCCGCGTGGGCCGCACCAGGACCGCTCCCGCCGCGGGTTCGACCGGCCCCGTCCGCTTCTGCTTCGTCTCCTGCCAGCGTTACGAGCACGGTCACTTCACCGCGCTGGGCCATCTCGCCGCCGAACGGCCCGACCTGGTCCTCCACCTCGGCGACTACATCTACGAGTACGGCAAGCCGAAGAACCCCGGGCCCGGCCGCTGGGTGCGCCCGCTGGAGTCGGCGGCCGAGTGCACCACGCTCGCCGGGTACCGCAACCGCTACGCCCGCTACAAGCTGGACCCCGACCTGCAGGCCGCGCACGCCGCCGCGCCGTGGCTCGCGATCCCCGACGACCACGAGGTCCGGGACAACTGGGCGGGCGCGCTGCCGGGCGACGGAAGCGCCTCCGCCGCCTTCCTCAAGCGCCGGGCCGCCGCGTTCAAGGCGTACTACGAGCACCAGCCGCTGCGGGTGCGCCCGTCCGGCGCGAGCCTGCAGAACCACCGCTGGCGGCCGTACGGGCGGGTCGCCGACTTCCTGCTCGCCGACACCCGGCAGTACCGCCAGGGACGCGACATGCTCGGCCCCGAGCAGGAGAAGTGGCTGCTGGAACGGCTGCGCGGCTCGACGGCCCGCTGGAAGGTGCTGGCGCAGGCGGTGTTCTTCTCCCAGCGCAGGTTCCCGCTCGAACCCGTCAGCGCCGACGCGTGGGACGGCTACCCCGACTCCCGCGCCCGCGTGCTGGCCGCCGCCCCGGACGGGCTGGTCGTGCTGAGCGGCGACGTGCACAGCGCGTACGCCTGCGACGTGCGCGCGGACTGGGCGGACCCGGCCTCCCGCGCGCTCGGCGCCGAGTTCGTCGGCCCCTCGGTGACGAGCATGCCGGGCATCACGGACGCGAGCAAGATCCTCGACATCAACCCCCACATCGCCTTCTTCGACAGCCGGCACGGGTACGTGTCCTGCACGGCGGACATGACCGGTTTCCGGGCCGACTACCGCGCGGTCGCCTTCGTGGACCGGCCCGGCGCCCCGCTGACCACTATCGCGGGCTTCGAGGTGAGGGAGAACCGGCTGCACCGCACCGATCTCTGAGCCGCCGGGCACGTCCCGGGGCTGGCAAATAGGAAAGTTTCCTATTAGATTGCGGGGCATGCCTGAGCGATGCCCTGTGGACGCAGCATGAAGCGAAGCCCTGACCTGCTCCGTCTGGCCGACACGGTCCTCCTGCCCGGCTTCGCCGGGACCACCGCCCCCGACTGGGTGCGGCGGCGGCTCGCGGGCGGCCTCGCCGGCGTCGTGCTGTTCTCGCGGAACGTGGACACCCCGGCCCAGCTCGCCGCCCTGACCTCGTCGCTGCGCGCGGAGAACCCCGACGTCGTGATCGGCATCGACGAGGAGGCGGGCGAGGTGACGCGGCTGGAGGCCCGCACGGGCAGCTCACGGCCCGGCAACTACGCACTCGGCGTCGTGGACGACGTGGAGCTGACCGAGCAGGTGGCCCGGGACATCGGGCACGACCTGCGGCAGGCCGGGATCACCATTGACTTCGCCCCGGCCGCCGACGTCAACTCCAACCCGGACAACCCGGTCATCGGCCTGCGCGCGTTCGGCGCCGCCCCGGGGCTCGTCGCGCGGCACACGGCCGCCTGGATCCGCGGGCTGCAGTCCACCGGCGTCGCCGCCTGCGCCAAGCACTTCCCCGGGCACGGCGACACGTCCGTGGACTCCCACCACGGGATCCCGCGGGTGACCGCCTCACGTGAGGAGCTGGCCGAGGTCGAGCTGTTGCCGTTCCGGGTGGCGATCCGGGAGGGGGTGCGCTCCATCATGACCGGTCACCTGCTCGTGACGGCGTACGACGAGGAGCGGCCGGCCACCCTGAGCCCCCGCGTCCTCACCGGCCTGCTCAGGCGGGAGCTGGGCTTCGAGGGCCTGATCGTCACCGACGGCATCGAGATGGCCGCGGTCTCCGGCCGGTACGGCCTGGGCGGCGCGAGCGCGATGGCCGTGGCGGCGGGGGCCGACGCGGTCTGCGTGGGCGGCGAGAACGCCGACGAGGCGACCCACGCGCGCATCCGCGACGCGATCGCCGACGCCGTGACGGAGGGATCGCTGACGGAGGAGCGGCTCGCCGACGCGGCGGCCCGGGTGCGCGCCCTGGCCGCCTGGCGGGCCGGGACGGAGCCGGGGGACGCCGTGCCCGGCGAGATCGGGCTGGCCGCCGCCCGCCGGGCGCTGCGGGTCACCCTGCGCGGACCGGCCGGGACGCTGCCGCTGGCCGCGGCGCCCCACGTGGTGGAGCTCGCGCCGGAGACCAACCTCGCGATCGACAAGGGCATGCCGTGGGGCGCGGGGGAGCCGCTGGGCAAGCTGCTGCCGGGCACCACGGTCACCCGCCTGCGCGCGGAGGACGTGCGCGCGCAGGACGGGCACGCGCAGGACGGGCACGCGGAGGACGGGCGGGGCGCGCGCGAGCCGGGCGACGGCGTCGCCGCCGCGATCCTGCGCCAGGCGGCCGAGCGGCCTCTCGTCGTCGTGGTCCGGGACGCCCACCGGCATCCCTGGCAGACGGACCTGCTGGAGCGCCTGCTGGCCGCCCGGCCCGACGGCGTCGTGGTCGAGATGGGGCTGCCGGGCCGTACGGACCTGGGGGCGGTCCACATCGCCACGCACGGCGCCGCCAGGGTCTGCGGCCAGGCGGCGGCCGAGGTCCTCGCCGGCCTCGGCTGAGGGCACCCGAGCGGGCGGCGGGGGAGGGCGGGCGGCGGCCCGGCGGTGTGACACGCGCCGTAGCATGGGCGCCGACGCATCGCGGATGGGAGCTTCATGAAGGTCGCCTACGTCACCGCCGACGATACGGTGAGCCGCCACGACGACGAGCGGGAGACCGCCCTCGCCGCCTGGCTCGGGGTCGGCATCGAGGGGGCGCCGGTGAACTGGCGCGACCCCCGGGCCGACTGGTCGGAGTTCGACGCGGTGGTCGTCCGCTCCGCCTGGGACTACATCGAGCGGCGTGACGAGTTCGTCGCCTGGGCCCATCGGGTGGAGCGGGTCACGCGGCTGTTCAACCCGGCGGCGGTGCTCGGATGGAACACCGACAAGACCTACCTGCGCACGCTCGGCGTGCCGACCGTGCCCACCTTCTGGCCCGAGCCGGGCGCCGGGCTGCCCGAGTGGGACGAGTACGTCGTCAAGCCGGCCGTCTCGGCGGGGGCCCGCGACACGACCCGCACGGCCGATCGGGACGCCGCCGCAGCGCACGTGGCCCGGCTGCTCGACGAGGGCCGCACGGTCATGGTCCAGCCGTACCTCCCGTCCGTGGAACTGGAGGGGGAGCTGTCGCTGCTGTACTTCGGCGGCCGGTTCAGCCACGCCGTACGGCGGCATCCCATGCTCAGCGGCGTCGAGGCCACGGCGGAGAACCGCGCCACCCTGCGCGACCCCGACGACGACCAGTTCGCGCTGGCCGAGCGGGTGCTGGCCGCCGTCCCGCCGGATCTGCTGTACGCCCGGGTGGACCTGGTCAGGATGCCGGACGGCGAGCCGGTGCTGATGGAGGTCGAGCTCACCGAGCCGTACCTGTTCCTGCGGGACGAGCTGGCCGCGCCGGACCTGTTCGCCGAGGCCCTCGCCGAGGCGCTCAAGGCGGGCTGACCCCGCGCCCACCAGGGCGGGCCAGTGTTCAGCCGTGCGTCGATATGCCGCCGTCCACCGGGATGACGGCCCCGGTGAGGTACGAGCCGGCCCGTGAGGCGAGGAAGACGGCCGCGCCCGCCATGTCGTCGGGCCGGCCGATCCGCCCCAGCGGCACGCCGCTCTCGATCGCGCCGCGCATCTCGGGGTCGTCGAGCGCGAAGGCCATCATCTTCGACTCGAACGGCCCGGGGGCGATCGCGTTGACGGTGATCGACTCCTTGGCCAGCCGATGCGCCAGGTGCCGGGTCAGCATGTGGACGCCCGCCTTCGCGGCCGAGTAGGCGTAGTTCTCCATGAACGGCACCCGCAGCCCGTCGACCGACCCGATGTTGATCACGCGGGCGGGGTCGTCGGGCGAGGCGGCGGCGCGCAGCAGCGGCAGGAACCGGCGGGTGAGGAAGAAGACGCCCTTGACGTTGATGTCCCAGAGCTTGTCGAAGGCGTGCTCGGGATACTCCTCCAGGGGCGCGCCCCAGCTCGCCCCGGCGTTGTTGACGAGCACGTCGAGCCGGCTCTCCCGCTCCTCCACCGCCCGCGCCAGCGTCTCGACGCCCTCGGGGGTCGACAGGTCGGCCCGGACCGCCGGGCAGCCCAGCTCCGCGGCCGTGGCCTCCAGCTCGTCCCGCTTGCGGGAGGAGATGTAGACGGTGGCGCCCGCGTCGAGGAACCCGCGCGCGATCATCTTGCCGATTCCCCGGGAGCCGCCCGTCACGACGACCGTCTTGCCTTCCACCGAGAACATAGTCATGAGGGAAGCGTACCGACCGGTCGGTTCCCGGCTGGTCCCGCGTGGCGGCGGAGTCGAGTCCGGCGGCGCGGGTCAACGGCGCGGGTTAACGGTGGCGCGTCCTGGCGGGCGTGGGGGACCCGCCAGGACGCGCTCCGCCCCGGCGCGAGGCCTCGACCCCGGCGAGGGTTGGGGTCGAGACCTCGTTCATTCGCACGGAGTCTCTGGGGAGAGGCCGTCGTCGTCCGGCCGCTCCGGCGTGCGGTGGTGCCGCATGATCAGGCGTGTCGCGCCGTCGGGGTCGTCGGAGGGATGCGTGATGAGGAAGTCATCCTCATGCCACACAAACGACCCGTTCCTGCACCAGACCGTCAGGTCGGTGGATACCGACAGCACGGACATGCCGTTCCCGTTGCTCTGGTAGGTGTGGGTGAACCCCTGCCGATGCAAGGCGTAGCGCAGCATCCGCGTCGCCTCGCAGGGGTCCCGCCAGGGCAAGTACGGCGTGCCCGCACGGACCGCTAGCACTTGCCCCACCTCCATTGGATGGATTTGTACCAACGTTTGGATAATGCGCGGCCCGGAGGGCTCCGGTCAAGGGGTTGTTTCCCGCTAGACCGAGATCCTCTAGATTTGTTGGAACAAAAGGGTGGATTGAGGAAAGATGGCACGATCGTCGCTCTATCAGCAGGTGGCCGCCGAGGTGCGCAGGGCCATCTACGCGGGCGAACTCGCGCCGGGGGACCAGATCCCGACCGAGACCGACCTCATGGAGTCGCACGGGGTCAGCCGCAACACCGTACGGCTGGCGCTGGGTGAGCTGGAGAACGAGGGTCTCATCCTGCGGATGCGCCGGCGTGGAACGTTCGTACGCGAGCGCCGTCCCCTCCTCATGCGGCCCCAGGACGAGTTCCTCGCGCACGACCAGGAAGAGCCGCGGTTCGACGCGTTCGTCCACGCCGTCCGGTCCGAGGGCCGTACGGCCGACCAGCGGATCGAGGTGTCGATCGTCGAACCGCCCGAGGACGTGGCGACCCGCCTCGCCCTCGCCGACGGCGCCCTGGCCGTGGTGCGCCGCCGTCTGCGGTTCGTCGACGCCCAGCCGTTCAACACGCTGGACTCGTACTTCCCCCTGGAGATCGTGGGGGGCTCCGAGATCGCCCGGCCGGGGGACATCACCCGCGGAGCCAACAGGGTGCTGGAGGAGCTCGGGCACCTGCAGACCCGCGTGGTCGACGACCTCTCGGCCCGCATGCCCACCTCCGACGAGTCGGCGCGGCTCCAGCTGGAGCCCGGCACCCCGGTCGTCGTCCACACCCGGGTCGGCTACGACGCCGACGACACCCCGGTCCGCGTCGCCGTGTCCGTGCTGCCCGCGGACAAACATCTGATCCGATACGAGCTGGAACGTCATTGACGAGGCCCCGGCGCCCGCTCCCCTGAGCGGGCGTCCCAGGCCGAGCCCTCCTCCGGGGGGCGCTCACCTCCTGTGCGCCGGCCCGTCCGGCCGCCGTGCCGATCACTACCGTGCCGGTTCCCGCCCCGATCGCTGTTCCGATCACCGTTCCGATCACCGTGCCGTCTCCCGGGGGCGCTCCCGCCGCTGGCCTCGCCGCACCCGCGCGCCCTAGCGAGGCCTCGCCGTCCCCGCGACGGACGCTGTACGGCGTCTCGCCGTCACTCTGAGTGATCAGATCATCCCCCTCGGCACGAAAGGAATCAGGCATGCCTGCGAACACCCTGGATCTTGTTACGGAACTCACGCTGCGTCGCGCCACCCCCGCCGACCTTCCGGGGGTCCTCGTCCTGCTGGCCCGCACCGCCGGCTGGCTGAACGGTCTCGGCGTACGGCAGTGGCCCGCCGCGGGCTTCCCCGCCGAGCGCATCGCCCCGCTGATCGGCGAGGGGGTCATGTACCTGCTCGACGCCGGAGAGGACGCGGAGACCGTCGAGGGCGCCGCCCGCGTGCCCGCCGCCACGATCGCGGTGGACGGTCACGCCGATGCGGAGTTCTGGACGCCGCGGGACCGGCCCGGCGACGCGCTGTACGTCCACAAACTGGCCGTGCACAGGTCCTTCTCGGGCCAGGGCCTGGGGGAGACGCTGCTCGACTGGGCCGGTCTGCGGGCCGCCGTCCAGGGCCGGCCGTACCTGCGCCTCGACTGCGCGAAGGACAACGCCCGGCTGCAGGCGTACTACCGCGGGGCGGGCTTCCGGCACGTCCGCACCGTCGACCTGCCGCACCGCGCCTCGGGGGCGCTGTTCGAGCGGGACGCCTGCGCCGTGCTCTCCGGCTGGGACCGTTCCGAGCACGCCGAACCGGCACGGCCGGGGCAGCGGCGGCGGCCGGAGCGCCGCGTTCCGCTGGTGCCGGCCCCGCGCGGGGGCCACGGGACGCAGCAGTTGCGCGTTCTTGACATCACGGCACACAACGAGTTGATCGAGTGCTGAACAGGGCGGATGCCGTGAGGCGCCGCAAAGGGACCCGATACTGTTCACATCATGACGGGATCCCTCCTTGAAGTGATCGCGCTCGATCTGCGTGACGCCGTGGCCGCCGAGGAGGGTGGGGCGGACCGCCTGGAGGTCGTGTCCGACATGGGCTCGGGCGGGCTCACCCCCTCGGCGGACCTCGTCGCGGCCATCGCCCGCGAGTGCGGACTGCCGCAGATGATCATGCTCCGCCGCGACGCCGGGTTCACGGTGAGCCCGGAGGAACTCGACCGGCTGCGCCGCGACGTGAAGGAACTGACCGAGGCCGGCGCGGCGGGGTTCGTCTTCGGATTCCTCTCCGAGGACGGGTCCGTGGACGTGGAGGCGACCCAGGCGCTCATCCACGCCGTCTCGCCGCTGCCCTGGACCTTCCACCGCGCGGTGGACCACGCCGCCGACGTGCGGGCCGCGTGGCGCGCCGTACGGCTGCTGCCGAACCTGGCGACCGTCCTCACGTCGGGGTCGCCCGAGGGAGTCGGCAGCGGCCTGCACGTCCTGCGGACCCGGGCGGAGGCGGGGGACGCCTCGCTCGTGCTCGCCGGCGGCGGCCTGCGCGAGGCGCACGTCCCGGCGCTGCTCGACTACGGCATCCGCGCCTTCCACGTGGGAGGCGCGGTGCGGGGCTCCTGGCAGGAGCCCGTCGACCCCAGCCGGGTCAGGCACTGGCGCCGCCTCGTGGACCGGCTCTGAACCCCGGCGCCGTCAGGCGCGGCGGCGCGCGACCAGGACGGCGTCCCGAATCGTGATCTCGTGCCCCTCCGGGTCCTTCGCCGTGCGCGGCCGCGCCTCGGCGGCCGTCACCTCCCAGGCGGCCGGGTCGAGCGAGGCCGCGATCTCCTCGGCGGTGAACATCGCCTGCGGGAAGTGCGGCCGGTGGGGCACGGTCAGCAGGTCGAGCGGGTGGTGCCCGACGATCAGCAGGGTGCCTCCCGGCGCAACGGCGGCGGCCAGCCGGGCGTACAGCGCCCGCCGGGTCTCGCCCGGCAGGTGCATGTAGTGCGCCGACACCAGGTCGTACGCCCCCTCGGGGAGCGGGTGGTCGCGCAGGTCCGCGTGGAGCCACTCGATCCGGGCCGCGACCTCGGGACCGGCGTCGGCGGCGTGGGCGGCGGCCCGCTTCAGCGCGGTGGCCGAGATGTCCGTCCCGGTCACCCGCCAGCCGCGTTCGGCGAGCCACACGGAGTCGGCGCCCTCACCGCTGCCGACGTCGAGGGCCCGCCCCGGGGGCAGATCGGCCGCCTCGGCGACGAGCTGCGGGTTCGGGCGGCCGCTCCAGACGGCCGGCCGGGACCGGTAGCGCTCCTCCCAGGCGGCCTCCTCGAACATCGTGCCCATCTGATGCCGGTAGGCGTCGACCTCCTCCGCGGTCTCCTCGGCGACGAGGTCCATGTTGATCGCCGCGCCGGCGGTCAGGCCCGCCGCGGCGGCCATGATCACCTGTGCCATCACGTCGGCCGTGTTGCCCGCCACCCAGACGCCGGGCACGGCGGTGGCCCCGGTAGGCTCCGCGGGGATCCGGCTGCCGACCACCTGACCGCGGACCTCCACCTCCACCGGCGTGAGCCCGAGTGACCGCGCCACCTCGGCGCGGGCGGTGAACAGCGGCGCGACGACGACCGCGTCGAGCGCGATCACGTCGCCCGAGGCCAGGCGCACTCCGCTGATCGCGTCGCCGGTGACCTCCACCGCCGTGACCGGCCCGTCCGCGACGGCGATCCGGCGCGCCGCGAGCCGCTCGGCGTCCTCCTCCGTCAGCGGCACGGCGTGATGGTTCAGGAAGACCACGTCGTCGGTCCACTGCCGCCACAGGCAGGCCTGATGGACGGCGTGCGGCCCGGTGGCCAGCACCCCGATCCGCCGGTCGCGGACCTCCCAGCCGTGGCAGTAGGGGCAGTGCAGCACGTCGCGGCCCCACCGTCCGGCCAGACCGGGCACGTCCGGAAGCTCGTCCGCGAGCCCCGTCGCGAGCAGCAGCCGTCGCGCCCGGAGCGCACGCCCGTCGTCGAGCGTCACGAGGAAACGGCCGTCGTCCTCCCGCGCCGCCCTCGCCACGCGGCCGTCGGTGACCTCACCGCCGTACGCCTCGACCTCCGCGCGCCCGGCCGCCAGCAACTCGCCGGGCGGCGTGCCCTCCCTGCCGAGGTAGTTGTGCACATGTGAGGCCGGCGCGTTGCGCGGCCGCCCGTCGTCGACCACCAGCACCGGCCGTCTCGCCCGCGCCAGCGCCAGGGCGCCGCTGAGCCCGGCCGCGCCGCCGCCGATCACGATCACGTCATATGTCCCGTCCACCCGAATCTCCTCTCGCATCGCTCCGGTCACGATGCGACATGATCGGCGGGACCGCCAAACAACGTTGCCGATATGGCAAAGACGGGCGCGGCTCAGCCGAGGGCCTGGTCGGCCCGGGCCAGCGCGGCGGCCAGCGTCCGGACGGTGGCGGGCTCGTCCAGCACCCCGCCCGCCGCGGCCCGCCGCTCCTCCCACGCGTGCACCCGGTCGGCGTACTTCTCGTAGCAGGCGAGATGGAACGCGTAGACGGTAGTGAAGCGGCTGACGAGATGGGAGGGATGCATGTCCCAGCCCTGGTGGAAGCCGTGGGACAGCGAGTGCGCCACCAGCGCCGAGTGCCTGCGGAGCAGGGCGTGCACGTCGGCGGCCGAGTCCGAGGCCGGCGCCGCGGCGAGGGAGCCGTCCGACAGCTCGACGCCCGTGCCGGCGAGCGCGGTCCGCATGACGTGCCTGGCGTGATCGCACGCGGGATGGTCGAGCCGCTGCTCGTCCGGGGGCAACCCGACCGCCGCGGTGTAGTCGAACACCCCGAAGTGCGCGGCCGCCAGCCGCCCGCCGAGCGACGGCACCAGGCCGGCCGACCGCTGCAGGAACAGCACGGTCTGCGGGGCCTCCACCTGCATCTCGAAGCGCAGCGTCCCGGAGGGCAGCGCCAGCGCGCGCTCCAGCGCCTCCAGGCAGCGGGCGAACTGCCGGAGGTAGTCCTCCATGAGGACCTTGGGGAACGTCACCGTGAACCCGTCCGGAAGCCGCCCGGCCCGCCGTACGACCTCGGTGAGGAAGCCGTCGAGCGTACGGACCGAGCGGTGCGGGTCGCCGTCGGCGAACGACTTCACCCGCAGTCCCCACCGGCGCGGCAGCGTGCCCGCGCGGTGCATCTCGGCCACCGCCGCGGCGGCGGACTCGGCGTGCCGGTCCTCCTCCTCCGGCGCGCGCACGCCGTACCCGTCCTCGAAGTCGATCCGCAGGTCCTCGATGGGCTCGTTGTGGAGCTTGCGGCGGACCCGCTCGTGCACCGGCCGGGCCAGTTCGAGGTCCAGCCCGAACAGCGCGGCCAGCTCGCCCGGCGTGAACAGCAGCCGGTTGAGCAGGTCGGCGGCGGCGTGCCGCCATTCGTGGACGACCTCCGCCGTGACCCGGTCCGCCGGCACGTACACGGTGTGCACCGGCTGCCACGCCGGCTCCTGCCCCGCGGGGTAACGGGCGAGCTGGTCGCGGTAGACGCGGTCGAAGCCGTCGAGCAGCCCGTCCAGGCCGGTCAGCGTCGTCTCCATGCGGACGATCCTCGCAGAGTCCCGGCACGGGCGACTTCATCACGCAACGTCGTCACGTGGCGACGGAGAGTTGGGTATCCTCTTACTCGAACAAGCGAGCGAAAAAAGAAACGGCCCCCTGCCGGGGGCCGTAGAGCCCGGGGACGTAGCCCCGGGCGCGGTGACTCCATGTTAGGGCGTGATGGCGATGCGCGACAACCCCGTTTCGCAACCCGTGCGTGTCGGTCTCTACGTCGACGGGTTCAACCTCTACTACGGGCTGCGTTCCCTCCGCGGCCGGCGCTACCTCTGGCTCGATCTGCACGCGCTGGCGAGCCGGTTGCTGAAGCCCGGCCAGACGCTCACCGCCATCCGTTATTTCACCGCTCCCGTACGGGGCGAGCCACGAGCGCTCGCCCGGCAGCAGACCTATCAGGCGGCCCTGGAGACCCTGGGGGTCGAGGTGGTGCTGGGACGGTTCCAGGAGCAGCGGGCCTCCTGCCGCATCTGCGGAGCCTCCTGGCGGACGTACGAGGAGAAGCAGTCCGACGCCGCCCTCGCCGCCGCGATCGTCGGCGACGTCGCGCTCGATCTCGTCGACGTCGTGCTGCTGCTGTCGGCCGACAGCGACCTGTGCGCGGCGATCGAGGCCGTGCGGTCGGTGGACGCCCGGCGGGGCGGCAAGACCCGGGTGGTCGCCGTGTTCCCGCCCGGACGCCGTTCTGACGGCCTGCGCCTGGCGAGCGACGCATGGTTCCCCCTCGGGGAAGCGATCATCCGTCGGTCGCAGCTGCCCGACCTCGTGCCCGGGCGCGACGGCGCCCGCTACCACCGGCCGGGGTACTGGAACTGACCTCGTCGGATCCACGCCGCCCGACGGGCGCTCAGGAGGGCGTTCCCCCGCGCGCGAGACGGCCGCAGGCGCCCAGCATGGCGTCCCTGCCCACCAGCTTCACCCGCTCGCCCCGCTTGAGGTTCTCCGCCAGCGCCGCCTCCGCGGCCTCGATCCCCAGCCAGTCCTCGTACGTCACCGGGCGCACGCCGCGCGCGGCGAGCAGGTCGTCCAGCCGGACCGTGGCGGTCCCCGGCGTCACCTCGGCGAGCAGGGTCCGCACGGTCTCCGCGGCGTCGGACTTGTTGGTCCCGATCACCCCGGTCGGTCCCCGCTTCAGCCAGCCCGCGACGTACTGCCGGTCGGTCACCTTCCCGGCGACGTTGGGCACCGTCATCGCTCGCGCGTCGAAGGGCACCCCGGGCAGCGCGACGCTCCGGTAGCCGACCGAGCGCATCACCATGTCCGCCGGGATCGTCTCGAACTCGCCGGTCCCGACGACCCGCCCGTCCTCCAGGCGGGTCCGCTCCAGCCGTACGCCCTCGACCCGGGAGACCCCGAGGATCTCCACCGGGCGCAGCCAGAAGCGCACCTCCAGACGGCGCGGCCGGTCGGCCGGCTCGCGCTCCGACCACGACCGCAGCACGTCCACGTTGCCCTTGACCTGCCGGGACAGGTCGGTCAGGTCGGCGGTCCCGATCTCGTGGGGGAAGGTCAGGACGTCGGCGTTCAGCAACTCGCCGAGCTCGCGCAGCTCCTTGAGGGTGAACTTGGCGTGCTCCGGGCCGCGCCGGCCGACCATGTGGATGCGCCTGACCCGCGAGGCGGCCAGCCGGTCGAGCACCTCCTCGGGCACGTCGGTGCCACGCAGTTCGTCGGCGGTCTTGGCCATGATCCGGACCACGTCCACGGCGACGTTGCCGACGCCGATGACGACGACGTCCTCGGTGTCCAGGGAGAAGGTGTCCGGCGGGACGTCGGGGTGGCCGCAGTACCAGTTGACGAAGTCGGTCGCGGCGACGCTGCCCGGCAGGTCCTCGCCCGGGATGCCGAGCTGCCTGTCGACCATCGCGCCGGTGCAGTAGACGACGGCGTCATAGCAGGACAGCAGGTCGTCGGCCGAGACGTCCGCGCCGAGTTCCACACCGCCGAGGAAGCGCACCCCGGGCGTCTCCAGGACGCGCCGGAGGTACCCGGCGATCGACTTGATCGACGTGTGGTCGGGCGCGACGCCGTACCGCACGAGCCCGTAGGGCGTCGGCAGGCGTTCGAGCACGTCCACCTCGACGGGGTCGTGCGACTGTTTGACCAGTGCCTCGGCCGTGTAGATCCCGGCCGGGCCCGACCCGACGATCGCGACGCGCAGTGTCACCATGGCCTCCCGGCAGCGGCGGCGTCTCTGTCTTTGATTCTTTATCATCGGCGGCGGCCGTGTCACCGGAACGCCATGCCGAGGCACCCGACTGTGATCCGTGTTGTGATGATTCGTGGGGTTGCGGCGACCCGGCGGCCGCGATCAGAGTGATGCCCGTGGGCTCTGGGGCTAAAAGACGGGGAAACCCGCGGACGAGACGGCCGGGCGGTGGGACCCTCCCTGACATGAGGGGACTGCGCGGGGGGCAGGACGAGCCCGGGGCCTCGCCGGCCACGGTCCGGGGGCCGCGGAACGATCCAGGCGACGGCCGCCGCTACGAGGCGCTGGGCCGGGTCATGGCCGCGCTGTCCGGCGAGGCGGAGACACTGGAGGCGTGCCGCGACCTCACCTGGTGGCGGACCACCGACCACTCCTGGCAGGTCGAGTGGCGCGACGGCCCGCAGGCGGCGGAGGTGGCGGCGCTGCTGGTCGAGCGGATCGGCGAGCCGGGCCCCGACGCCGCGCCGACCGCCCCGGCCGGTCCCGCGACCGCGTCGACCGCCGTGATCGACGTGATGGGGGTGACCTTCGTGCTGCGGGCGATCGACCCGTTCGGGATGGAACGGCTGCGGTCCAGGCCGGGCCTGTGGCGGCTGTCGGCGGTGCTGGACGGCCCGGCGGGCGCCGGGGAGCGGTCGCGCCAGCACTGGGAGGAACTTCTCGGCGGCTGAGCGGGGGCGCGCGTGGAGGGGAGGCGGCGGGTGCCCCGAGTCGATAGCCTTGGAGCACATCGTCTTCGTCTCCCACGCCGTCGCCGGGGGTCCGCGAGGAGATCCGCGCCGGGGTCTCCGGCCGCGGCGATCCGGAGGAGGCGTGGCGGGAGACCTCTCACGAGCAAGGAGTAGCCGTGCTGCTGCGTATGTCGACCCTGTTCCTGCGCACCCTGCGTGAGGATCCGGCGGACGCGGAAGTGCCGAGCCACAAGCTGCTCGTCCGCGCCGGCTACGTCCGCCGGGTCGCGCCCGGCATCTACTCCTGGCTGCCCCTCGGCAAGATCGTGCTGGAGAACGTCGCCCGGGTGGTCCGCGAGGAGATGGACCGGATGGGCGCGCAGGAGGTGCTGTTCCCCGCGCTGCTGCCCCGCGACTACTACGAGCCCACGGGCCGCTGGACCGAGTACGGCGACACGCTGTTCCGCCTGAAGGACCGCAAGGGCGCCGACTACCTCCTCGGGCCGACCCACGAGGAGATGTTCACCGACATGGTCAAGGGGGAGTACTCCTCCTACAAGGACTATCCGGTGACGCTGTACCAGATCCAGACCAAGTACCGCGACGAGGCGCGTCCCCGGGCCGGCATCCTGCGGGGCCGGGAGTTCGTGATGAAGGACTCCTACTCCTTCGACCTCGACGACGACGGCCTGAAGCGGTCCTACGAGATGCACCGCGACGCCTACATCCGCATCTTCGACCGCCTCGGCATCGACTACCGGATCTGCTTCGCCATGTCGGGCGCGATGGGCGGATCGGCCTCGGAGGAGTTCCTCGCGCCCTGCGCCACCGGTGAGGACACCTTCGTGGCCTGCCACAACTGCGGGTACGCGGCCAACGCCGAAGCCGTCGTCACGCCCGCACCGCCCGCGGTGACGGCCGAGCAGCCGGCCATGGAGGTCCTCGACACGCCCGGCACGCCGACGATCGAGTCGCTGGTGACGTACGTCAACGAGCGGTACGGCCTGGGCGTCACCGCTGCGGACACGCTGAAGAACCTCGTCGTCAAGGTCCGCACACCGGGCTCGGACGAGGTCAGGACCGTGGTCGTCGGCGTCCCCGGCGACCGCGAGGTGGACTTCAAGCGCCTGGAGGCCGCGCTCGCGCCCGGCGTGCCGGAGATCTTCGAGGCCGAGGACTTCGCCCGCCACCCGGGCCTGGTGCGCGGCTACATCGGCCCGCAGGTGCTCGCGGACCTCGGGATCACCTACCTGGTCGACCCCCGCGTCGTCGCCGGCTCGGCCTGGGTGACCGGCGCCAACGAGCCGGGCAAGCACGCCGCGCACGTGGTCGTGGGCCGTGACTTCCAGCCCGACGGCACGATCGAGGCCGCCGAGGTGCGTGCGGGCGACTCCTGCCCCCGCTGCGCGCACCCGCTGTCCATCGACCGCGGCATCGAGATCGGCCACATCTTCCAGCTCGGCCGCAAGTACGCCGACGCGGCCCACCTCGACGCGCTCGGGCCGGACGGCAAGCCCATCCGCATCACCATGGGCTCGTACGGCGTCGGCGTGTCCCGGGCGGTGGCGGTGCTGGCCGAGCAGCGGCACGACGAGCTGGGCCTGGTGTGGCCCAGGGAGGTGGCCCCCGCCGACGTGCACATCGTGGGCACCGGCAAGGAGAACCAGATCGAGGTGGCCAGCGAGCTCGCCGAGAGCCTGGAGGCGCGGGGACTGCGCGTGCTGGTGGACGACCGTCAGGGCGTGTCGCCGGGCGTCAAGTTCAAGGACTCCGAGCTGCTGGGCGTGCCCACCGTCCTGATCGTCGGCCGTGGGCTGGCCCAGGGTGTGGTGGAGCTGCGCGACCGGGTCGCCGGGACCAAGGAGGAGATCCCGCTGGACCAGGCCGTCGACCGCGTCCTCGCCGCCTGCCTCCCCGCCTCTCCCGCGTGATCTTCCGGTAGCCGGTAGGGCCGGGCCCCGGCCCTACCGGCGATCACGACCCGGAGGGAGTGGCGTCGGGGAGTTCTGCGTCGGGTTGTGCGGTGCCGCTTTGGGTGGTGTCGGTTTGGGTGGCGCCGGTCGGTTCGCTGTCGGGTGGCCCGGCTTGAGTGGGACCGGCGTCGCGGCCGGGCATGCCGGGGAAGGCGCCGATCTCCGGCTGCCAGCCGTACGCGCGCGTCGCGCTCTCCTGCGCCGCCAGCGCGGCGAGCCGCCGCAGGGCGGGATCGCGGTCGGCGGCGAGCTCCAGATAGGCGGTGACGACCCGCTGCTCCACGAGCACCGCCAGGCGCACCGCGTCGGACGGCGTGCGCACCTCGAACGGGAGGCCGTAGGAGGGTCCCGGCTCGGTGGGCGTGCCGCCGCGCTGGGTGATGAGGGTGCGCAACTGGTCGCGCCGCGCCCGATGGGCGTCGAAGGCCGCCGTCGCCCGGGCGCGCAGCCCGCCCTTCGTCCGCCCGCCGACGACTCCGTAGGCGTACACGGCGGCGTACTCGGCGGACAGGGCCCGGCCGAGGGCGGCGACGGAGGGCTCCGCGGCCGGGCTCACGACGGGCGGGGTCGCGGGTTCAGCCACGCAGCCTCCCCAGGGCGACGACATGGACGGCCTCGCAGGCGCCGATGCTGGCCAGAAGCTGGGCGAGGGCGGGCGAGGCCGTGGCGGTCTGCCCGGGACGCGCCGCCGCCGCGGTCCGTTCGGCGTCCCTCAGCGCTTCTACGGAGACCTCGGGCGAGCCGTCGGAGGGCGACCCGGACGGCGCCGCGGCCGGCGATCCGGAGGACGACGGGGCCGGGGTCGTCGGAGCGTTCCCGGCGGGCAGCAGCGCGCGCAGCGCCCGCGCGTGAGCCGCGTGCCGCTGCCGGAACGGCTCCAGCGCGGCGGCCCGGCCGGGCAGGGCGGCGACCGCGCGCCCGTACAGCGACACCAGCCGCTCCTTGTCCGCGATCAGCTCGCCGATCAGCACGGTCTGCGGGTCCGGAGGGGGTGGCGCGGCGGGCTTGCCCGGGCCGCTCGAACAGCCTCCCGCGGCGGCCAGGCCCGCCGCGGCGGCGACGCCCAGCAACGCGCGTCTGGTCACCCGTGCCCCGCCGCCGTCCTCCACGAGACAGCATCGTACGGCGCGCCGCCCACTGGTCCCCGCCCGTGACCGTGATGATCGTGTGCGTGTCGGATCGTCGCCCGGGTGTGGCGCAGTTTCCACCTCCCGGTGTCGATAGGCTGTTGGCACATCGGGCGAGTTACACGGTCATAGGGAGGTCGGCATGGGCAGCGATGCTCGACGCGGCCGCCTGGTCGAACTGCTCGGCCCGGTGGTCGCCGCCGAAGGGTTCGACCTGGAGGACGTGACGGTCACGCCGGCGGGCCGCCGGCGTCTGGTGCGCGTGGTGGTGGACCGGGACGGCGGCGTGAGCCTGGACGACGTGGCCGACGTGAGCCAGTCCGTCTCCAAGCGGCTCGACGAGGTTGATGTGCTCGGCGGCAGCGCGTACGTCCTGGAGGTCACCTCCCCCGGCGTGGACCGGCCGCTCACCGAGCCGCGCCACTGGCGCCGGGCGCAGGGGCGGCTGGTGCGGGCGGAGCTGCGTGACGGCACCTCGGTGGAGGGCCGCGTGACCGGCGCGGACGAGTCCGGTGTGGAGCTGGACGGCGCGCGCGACATCGCCTACGGCGAGCTGGTGCGCGGCCGTGTGCAGGTCGAGTTCAACCGGCGCGACGCCGGTCTCGAAGACGAACTCGACGACGAACTTGATGACGAACGTGACGAGGACCTCGATGTCGACGAGGACATCGCCGACGCCGCCGGCACCGGCGACGAGGGCTAGGGGGGAGCCTTGTGGACATTGACATGAGCGTCCTGCGCAGCCTGGAGCGGGAGAAGGACATCTCCTTCGACCTGGTCGTCAAGGCGATCGAGGACGCGCTGCTGATCGCGTACTTCAGGACCGAGGGCGCGGCGCAGAAGGCGCGCGCCGAGCTGGACCGCGACACGGGCCACGTGGTGATCTGGGCGGCCGAGCTGGGCGAGAACGGCGACGTCGTGCGCGAGTACGACGACACCCCGTCCAACTTCAGCCGGATCGCCGCCACCACGGCCAAGCAGGTGATCCTGCAGCAGCTCAGGGACGCCGAGGACGAGATCAACTTCGGTGAGTTCGCGAGCCGCGAGGGCGAGCTGGTGGCGGGCGTCATTCAGCAGGGCAAGGATCCGCGGGTGGTGCTGGTCGACCTCGGCAAGATCGAGGCGATCCTCCCGCACAACGAGCAGGTCCCCGGTGAGGAGTACGCGCACGGCGAGCGCATCCGCTGCTACGTCGTCCAGGTGAAGAAGGGCCCGAAGGGCCCGTCGGTCACCCTTTCGCGCACCCACCCCAACCTGGTGAAGAAGCTCTTCGCGCTGGAGGTCCCGGAGATCGCCGACGGCACGGTGGAGATCGCGGCCATCGCCCGGGAGGCGGGCCACCGCACCAAGATCGCCGTACGGTCGCGCAAGCCGGGCGTCAACGCCAAGGGCGCGTGCATCGGCCCGATGGGGTCGCGGGTGCGCAACGTGATGACGGAGCTGCACGGCGAGAAGATCGACATCATCGACTGGTCCGAGGATCCGGCCGAGTTCGTCGGGAATGCCCTGTCTCCCGCGCGTGTTTCCCGTGTCGAGGTGGTCGACGCCGATGGCCGCATGGCGCGCGTCATCGTGCCCGACTACCAGTTGTCCCTGGCCATCGGCAAGGAAGGGCAGAACGCCCGCCTCGCCAACCGGCTGACCGGCTGGCGGATCGACATCCGGCCGGACACCGAGCAGGCCCCTGCTGATCCCGCCGATGCGTCGGCGAGGTAAGCTGGAATACGGTTGCCGGGCAGTCCCGCTGAGAACGTGTGTGGGCTGCCGGGTTCGCACGGTAAAGTCCGAGTTGCTCCGCCTGGTCGTGGTCGAGGACGTCATCGTCCCCGACGTGCGAGGACGGCTCCCGGGACGTGGTGCCTCGATGCACCCGTCCCCACGCTGTCTGGAGCTCGCCGAGCGTCGGCGGGTGTTCCCTCGCGCGTTTCGCGCGCAGGGGCCGCTTGACACGTCGCTCTTGCGGGATCACCTGGAGGGGTTGACGCCGGGGCGGTCCGGGTGAATGGTTACCGCTGGTCCCCGGTATCGGCTCCGGGAATCAGGGCACGACGTAATTGTCATGTAGGACGCCGAGTTGATGGGCGGAGTCAGATTGCTATGAGCGCCTGATGAGCACGCGGCGATGAGTACGTACAGGTAGCGACGGTCCGGCGGCACTGCTAGCCTCCCGGGCCGAGTTAGGGAGTGCAGTGGCGAAGGTCCGGGTATACGAGCTCGCCAAGGAGTTCGGGGTAGAGAGCAAGGTCGTCATGGCCAAGCTCACCGAAATGGGCGAGTTCGTGAGGTCGGCGTCCTCGACGATAGAGGCGCCGGTCGTCCGCAAACTGACCGAGGCGTTCAAGGGTGACGCCTCCAGGGGCGGGGGTAGGCCCGCCCGTCCGGCGCAGCCGAAGCCTGCGCCCAGGCCGGCTTCAGAGAGCCAGGTCAACGGGGGCGCCCCGCAGGCGCCCGTTTCCCAGTCCGGCGACACGGTCGCGAGGCCGGGCCCGAAGCCGGGTCCGCGACCCGCTCCGCGTCCGGTTCCGATGCCGCACCCGCCGGTTTCCCAGCCGGAGGCGGCGCGCCCCGAGACGCGCCCCGAGGCGGCCCGTCCGCAGGGGCCCCGTCCGGACGTCTCGCGTCCCGCGGCCTCAGGCCCGGCCTCAGGTCAGAGGCCGGGTGGCGCCGGAGCGCCCAAGCCGGGCCCGAGGCCCGCGCCGGCGCCGCGCCCGGGTGGCGCGCCCGCCGGTTCCGGTGCGCCGAGCGGCGGCGCCCCGCGTCCGGGTGGGCCCAAGCCTGGCCCGCGCGGCCCGCGTCCGGGCAACAACCCGTTCTCCTCGACCGCCAGCGGCATGGGCCAGCGTCCCGCGCGGCCCGGCGGCCGCGACGGCGGACGTCCCGACCGAGGCGACCGTCCCGACCGTGGGGACGGCGCTCCTCGTGAGCCGCGCCGTGACGGCGGCCGTGACGGCGCCATGCCGCGTCCGCCCGCCGCGCGTTCCGGCGCTCCGGGCGCGGGTGGTCCGCGTCCCGGCCCCGGGGGTCCGCGTCCCGGTCCGGGCATGGGCGGTCCTCGCCCGGGTCCCGGCGCCGGCGGTCCGCGTCCCGGTGGTCCGCGTCCGAACCCGATGATGATGCCCCAGGGCCGTCCGGCCGGGCCGGGCGGCGGAGGCCCGCGTCCCGGTGGCGGCGGCGGTCGTCCCGGTCCCGGTGGCGGCGGTGGCCGTCCGGGTGGCGGCGGCGGTCGTCCGGGTGGCGGCGGCTTCGGCGGCCCGCGTCCCGGTGCCACGACCGGTCGTCCCGGCGGGCCGGGCGGTGGTCCCGGTGGCGGCGGTGGCGGCGGCGGCTTCGCCGGTCGTCCCGGCGGCGGCGGCGGCCGTGGCCGCGGCGGTGGCACGGCGGGCGCGTTCGGGCGTCCGGGAGGCCGTCCGACCCGTGGCCGCAAGTCCAAGCGCCAGAGGCGCCAGGAGTTCGACAACATGCAGGCCCCGGCGATCGGCGGCGTGCAGGTCACACGTGGCGGCGGGCAGACGATCCGCCTGCCGAGAGGTGCGTCCCTGGCGGACTTCGCCGACCGGATCGGTGCGAACCCGGCCTCGCTCGTGCAGATCATGCTGCACCTCGGCGAGATGGTGACCGCGACCCAGTCGGTCAGCGAGGAGACGCTCCAGCTTCTGGGCGCCGAGCTGGACTACGACGTCCAGGTCGTCAGCCCGGAGGAGGAGGACCGCGAGCTCCTCGAGTCCTTCAAGATCGAGTTCGGTGAGGACGAGGGTGACGAGGGCGACCTCGCGCCGCGCCCGCCGGTCGTGACCGTCATGGGTCATGTCGACCACGGTAAGACGAAGCTGCTCGACGCGATCCGCCACACCAACGTGGTGGCCCGCGAGGCCGGCGGCATCACGCAGCACATCGGCGCCTACCAGGTGGGTACCACCCACGAGGGCGAGCCGCGGAAGATCACCTTCATCGACACCCCGGGTCACGAGGCGTTCACCGCCATGCGTGCCCGTGGTGCGCAGGCCACCGACATCGCGGTGCTGGTGGTCGCGGCCGACGACGGTGTGAAGCCGCAGACGATCGAGGCGCTGAACCACGCCCAGGCGGCGGACGTGCCGATCGTGGTGGCGGTCAACAAGATCGACAAGGAGGGCGCGGACCCGACCAAGGTGCGGGCCCAGCTCACCGAGTACGGCCTGGTGGCCGAGGAGTTCGGTGGTTCCACGCTCTTCGTGGACATCTCCGCCAAGCAGGGCATCGGCATCGACGGCCTGCTGGAGGCCATCCTGCTGACCGCGGACGCCGAGCTCGACCTGCGGGCGAACCCGGACATGGACGCCCAGGGCCTGGCCATCGAGGCGCACCTCGACAAGGGCCGCGGCCCCGTGGCGACCGTGCTCGTGCAGCGCGGCACGCTGCGGGTGGGCGACTCGATCGTCTGTGGCGAGGCGTTCGGCCGCGTCCGGGCGATGCTGGACGACAACGGGGAGACGGTCGACGAGGCCGACCCCTCGCGTCCGGTCCTGGTCCTCGGTCTGACCGCCGTCCCGCGCGCGGGCGACAACTTCATCGTCGTCGGCGACGACCGGATGGCCCGTCAGATCGCCCAGCAGCGGGCGGCCCGGCAGCGCATCGCCGACATGGCCAGGTCCGGCCGCCGGCGTACTCTCGAGGAACTGTTCAAGGACCTCGAGAAGGGCCAGGTCGACGAGCTCAAGCTCATCATCAAGGGTGACGTCTCCGGTTCCGTCGAGGCCCTGGAGGACGCGCTGCTCAAGATCGACGTGGGCGAGGAGGTCAAGCTCCGCGTGCTGCACCGCGCCGTCGGTGCCATCACGGAGTACGACGTCAACCTCGCGATCGCCGACGACAACGCGGTAATCATCGGCTTCAACGTGCGGCCCGAGGTCCGGGCGCGCGACCTCGCCGAGCGCGAGGGCGTCGACATCCGGTACTACTCGGTCATCTACCAGGCGATCGAGGAGATCGAGGCGGCCCTCAAGGGCATGCTCAAGCCGGAGTTCGAAGAGGTCAGGACCGGCACGGCCGAGGTCCGCGAGGTCTTCAAGGTTCCGAAGATCGGCAACGTCGCCGGTTCGATCGTCCGTACGGGCGTGATCACCCGCAACAGCAAGGCACGGCTCATCCGCGACGGCGTCGTGGTGGCCGACAACCTCACCGTCTCGTCGCTGCGCCGCTTCAAGGACGACGCGACCGAGGTCCGCGAGGGCTTCGAGTGCGGTATCGGTGTCGGTTACAACGACATCAAGGTCGAGGACGTCATCGAGACGTTCGAGATGCAGGAGAAGCCGCGCGTCTGACGCACCGGGCCGCCGCCCCCGCACACGTGCGGGGGCGGCGGTCGGTCGTCTTCACCGTGGTGAGACACACATGTTCATCGGTGCACTTACTCTTGACGTCCTGCTCGGCGACGTCCGCTCGCTGAAGCAGAAGCGCTCCGTGGTCCGGCCGATCATCGCCGAGATCCGGCGGCGTTACCCCGCCGTCGCCGTGGCCGAGGCGGGGCATCTCGACCTGCACCGGCGCGCCGAGATCGGCGTGGCCGTGGTGTCGGAGTCGGCGGCCAACTGCGACGAGGTGCTGGACGCCTGTGAGCGGGTAGTCGCCTACCACCCCGAGATCGAGCTGCTGTCCGCGCGGCGGCGGCTCTTCAACGACCACGAGGAATAGACGGCCGGGCCCCCGCGTCAGCCGTACAGATACGAGGGAGCGTGAGCATGGACGCAGCGCGTGCCAGAAAGCTGGCCGACCGCATCCAGCAGGTGGTGGCGGAGATGCTGGAGCGGCGGATCAAGGATCCGCGGCTGGGTTTCGTGACGGTGACCGACACCCGGGTCACCGCGGACCTGAGCGACGCGACCGTCTTCTACACCGTCTTCGGTTCTGAGGCGGAGCGGGCCGATTCGGCCGCCGCGCTGGAGAGCGCCAAGGGCATCATCCGCTCCGAGGTCGGCCGGCAGACCGGGCTGCGGCACACCCCCACCCTCTCGTTCGTGCACGACCCGCTCCCCGACAACGCCCGCCACATGGACGACCTGTTCGCGCTGGCCAGGGCCAAGGACGCCGAGGTCGCCAAGCAGGCCGAGAGCGCGGAGTTCGCCGGGGAGGCCGACCCCTACCGCTTCGAGGACGACCTCGACGCCGAGCCGGACGAGGCGGTCGAGGAGGGCGAGGAGGAGCCCAGCGACCGCGCGGGACGCCCCGCCCGGTGACCGCGACCGAGCCCGCGATCGGCGAGCCGGACTGGCGGCGGGCGGCCGACCTCGTCGAAGGCGCCGGCACACTGGCGCTGGCCTGCCACGTCTCCCCGGACGGGGACGCCCTGGGCTCGATGCTGGGCCTCGGGCTGGCGCTGGCGCGGTCGGGGAAGAAGGTCGTGGCGTCCTTCGGCGACCGGGTGTTCGAGGTGCCCCGGCTGCTGCGGTTCCTGCCCGGCCAGGACCTGCTCGTGGAGCCCGCGGCCTACCCCGCCGAGCCGGAGCTGATGATCACTTTCGACGCGTCCACGATGGAGCGGCTGGGCCTGCTCGCGCCGCACGCGGGCAAGGCCGGGGAGCTGCTCGTGATCGACCACCACGTGTCGAACACCAGGTTCGGGACGGTCCACCTGGTGGATCCTTCGGCCGCCTCCACCACGATGGTGGCCGAGGAACTGATCCACCGGCTCGGGCTGCCGGTGGACCGATCCGTCGCCACCTGCCTGTACGCGGGACTGGTGACCGACACCGGCTCGTTCCGGCACTCCGTCACCACGCCGGCCGCCCACGCCATGGCGGGCCGGCTGCTGGAGACCGGGCTCCGCCCGGAGGAGCTCGCCAGGGAGCTGTGGGACCGGTCGCCGTACGCGTACCTGCCGGTGCTGGGCGCGGCGCTCGGACGGGCCACGCTGGAGCCGGATGCCGCGGGCGGCCACGGGCTGGTGTGGACCTACGTGACCCGCGCCGACCGCGCCGCCCAGGGCCTGCCGTACGACGAGGTGGAGGGCGTGATCGACGTCGTGCGCCGGGTCGACGAGGCGGAGGTCGCGGTCGTGCTCAAGGAGGACGACGCCGGCGGCTGGAACGTCTCGACGCGGTCCAAGGGCGTGGTCGACGTGGCCCGTGCCTGTGCCGCCCTCGGCGGCGGCGGGCACGCGCGGGCCGCGGGGTTCTCCTCGGCGCTGGCCGTGGCGGACACGATGGCCGCGCTGCGCCCCCTCCTCACCCCGCCCCCTCCTCACCCGCCCCCTCCTCACCCGCACAGGACCGAGCCGTGACAAGAAGGACCCCGCCGCCGAGCGGGCTGATCATCGTGGACAAGCCCGCGGACTGGACGTCCCACGACGTCGTGGGCAAGATGCGCGGCATCGCCGGCACCCGCAAGGTCGGCCACGCCGGCACGCTCGACCCGATGGCGACCGGCGTGCTGGTCATCGGCGTGGAGAAGGCGACCCGCCTCCTCGGGCACCTCGCGCTGACCGAGAAGGTGTACGAGGCGACGATCCGCCTCGGGGCCTCGACCAACACCGACGACGCCGAGGGCGAGGTGACCGCCACCACTCCCGCCGGCCATGTCACCGACGAGGACATCCGTGCGGGCGTCGCCGCGCTCACCGGCGAGATCATGCAGGTGCCGCCGCAGGTGAGCGCCATCAAGGTGGACGGGGAGCGGGCCTACAAGCGGGCCCGGGCGGGGGAGGAGGTCGCCCTGGCCGCCCGGCCGGTCACGGTGCGCGCCTTCGAGATCGGGGAGATCAGGCGGACCCCGGAGACGGTGGACCTGGACGCGGTCGTCACGTGTTCCAGCGGCACCTACATCCGGGCGCTGGCCCGCGACCTCGGCGCGTCGCTCGGCGTCGGCGGCCATCTCACCCGGCTGCGCCGCACCCGGGTCGGCCCGTACGGCATCGAGTCGGCCCGCACGATCGAGGACCTGGCCCGCGAGTGCGTGATCATGCCGATGGCCGACGCGGTGGCGGCGGCCTTCCCCCGGCGGGACGTGGCGGAGGAGGAGGCGCGGCTGGTCGCGCACGGCGGGCGGCTGCGCGCGGCGGGTCTCGGGCCGGGCCCGGTCGGCGTGTTCGGGCCGGACGGCGCGCTGCTGGCGCTGGCCGAGGAGCGTGACGGGGCGGCCCGGCCCCTGGTGGTCTTCGTCTCCTGATACCGGGGCTGGTTCCCGCGCGGCCGCCCGGGCATGGCAGGCTGTCTACTGCGCGCGAGGGCGTCCGGGAGGGCGATCCGGGCCGCCTCGCCGGAGGCGGGGCACATGGATGCGAAGCGAGGTCGAGGTGCAGAGCTGGCACGGGCTGGACGAGGTCCCGCAGGACTGGGGCAGGTCCGTCGTCACCATCGGCGTGTTCGACGGTGTCCATCTCGGTCACCAGCGCATGGTGACGCGAACGGTCGGCATGGCCGGTGAGCTCGGGCTGCCGGCGGTGGCCGTGACCTTCGACCCGCATCCGGAGGAGGTCGTCCGGCCGGGTCACCAGCCGCCGCGCCTCACCACCACCCCCCGCCGGGTCGACCTGCTCTTCTCGCTCGGCGTCGACGCGGTGTGCGTGCTGCCGTTCACGCTGGAGTTCTCCCGCATGACGCCGGACGAGTTCGTGCAGACCGCCCTGGTCGACCGCCTGCACGCGGCCGGTGTCGTGGTGGGAGAGAACTTCCGCTTCGGTCACAAGGCGGCGGGCGACCTGGAGACGCTGCGCACGCTGGGGGAGAAGTACGACTTCACGGCCGAGGGGGTGCCGCTCGTCAGCGACGGCGAGGCCATCTCCTCCACCCGGATCCGCGAGCGGCTCTCCACCGGGGACGTCGCGGGCGCGGCGGCCCTGCTCGGCCGCCCCCACCGGGTGGAGGGCGTGGTGGTCCGCGGCCACCAGCGGGGCCGCGCGCTCGGCTTCCCGACCGCCAACGTCGAGTCGCCGCAGCAGACCGCCGTCCCCGCCGAGGGCGTCTACGCCGGGTGGCTGGAGTGCTTCCAGTCCCCCTCGCCGTACGAGGGGGAGCGCTGGCCCGCCGCGATCTCGATCGGGACCAATCCCACCTTCGACGGGGTGGAGCGCACGGTCGAGGCGTACGCGCTGGACCGCGACGACCTCGACCTGTACGGCGCGCACGTGGCGGTGGACTTCGGCGAGCGGCTGCGCGACACGCTCAGGTTCGACTCGATCGAGGCGCTGATCGAGCAGATGCACCAGGACACGGCACGGGCCCGCGCGTTCACGTCGTGACGCACCGCGACGGAGTGCCGCCGGCACCTGGTAGGGTTGTATGTCAGCCATGTTCGGGTGGTGTTCTCCACCCCGGCTGTCTGTCACGGCGACTGTAGGCACGCACGGTCGTTCGCGGGCTTGAAGTTGTCGCGCGTGCCATCTCACCAGAACGGAGAAGCAGTGTCGCTCGACGCCGCTACCACCAAGACCATCATCAGCGAGTACGGCACCACCGAGGGTGACACCGGGTCCCCGGAGGTTCAGATCGCGCTTCTCAGCAGGCGGATCAGCGACCTGACCGAGCACCTGAAGACCCACAAGCACGACCACCACAGCCGTCGTGGTCTGCTCCTGCTGGTCGGCCGGCGCCGCCGGCTGCTGAAGTACCTGCAGGCCAAGGACATCACCCGCTACCGCTCCCTGATTGAGCGGCTGGGCCTTCGCCGATAAGGTGAGGAAGGAGCGGCGATTCATCGCCGCTCCTTTTCCATAACCAGGCCACAATGGCCTGACAAGACAACTGAAGAGCCGAGACACAGTGCCCCGCGTCCGCAAGCAAGCCGCAGCGCGATCCCGCGGCGTGAGAGGGCCGGTCCTCGGTAGTGGCCCCCGGTCGGCACGGCGACAGCCGTGCGGACGGACCGGGCGCTTCGATCGAAGACCGGCACTGCACCTGAACGGGGAGCCCGGCAACCGAGACGCGGGAGACCGATCCGAAGAAGGAGGTCCCCCGTGGAGGGTGTCCACAGCACGGAGGCCGTTATCGACAACGGCCCCTTCGGCACGCGTACGATCAGGTTCGAGACCGGCCGGCTGGCCCGGCAGGCCGCCGGCAGCGCGGTCGCGTACCTGGACGACGAGACCATGATCCTGTCCGCGACCACCGCGTCCAAGCATCCCAAGGAGAACCTGGACTTCTTCCCGCTGACGGTCGACGTCGAGGAGCGGATGTACGCGGCGGGCCGCATCCCCGGCTCGTTCTTCCGCCGGGAGGGCAGGCCGTCGGAGGACGCGATCCTCACCTGCCGCCTCATCGACCGGCCGCTGCGCCCGTCGTTCGTCAAGGGCCTGCGCAACGAGATCCAGGTCGTCGCGACGATCATGGCTCTGCACCCCGACCACCTGTACGACGTGGTCGCGATCAACGCGGCGAGCATGTCGACGCAGCTCGCCGGGCTGCCGTTCTCGGGCCCGATCGGCGGCGTGCGGGTCGCGCTCATCGACGGCCAGTGGGTGGCGTTCCCGACCCACGTCGAGCTTGAGCGCGCCACGTTCGACATGGTCGTCGCGGGCCGCACGCTCGCCGACGGCGACGTGGCGATCATGATGGTCGAGGCCGAGTCGACCCGCGACACGCTGAAGCTGGTCGCCGAGGGCGCGGTCGCCCCGACCGAGGAGGTCGTGGCCCAGGGCCTGGAGGCCGCCAAGCCGTTCATCAAGGTGCTCTGCGACGCGCAGTCCAAGCTGGCCGAGGTCGCCGCCAAGGAGACCGCCGAGTATCCGATCTTCCTCGACTACCAGGACGACGCCCTGGAGGCTGTGACCGCCGCCGTGCGGAGCGAGCTGGCCTCGGCGCTGACGATCGCCGGCAAGCAGGAGCGCGAGCTGGAGATCGACCGCGTCAAGCAGCTCGCGGCCGAGAAGCTGCTGCCCGACTTCGAGGGCCGCGAGAAGGAGATCGGCGCGGCGTTCCGGTCGCTGACCAAGAAGCTCATGCGCGAGCGGGTCATCAGCGAGGGCGTCCGCATCGACGGCCGCGGGCCCAAGGACATCCGGCAGCTCAACGCCGAGGTCCACGTCGTGCCGCGGGTGCACGGCTCGGCCCTGTTCGAGCGCGGCGAGACCCAGATCCTGGGCATCACCACGCTGAACATGCTGCGCATGGAGCAGATGATCGACACGCTCAATCCCGAGCGGACCAAGCGCTACATGCACAACTACAACTTCCCGCCGTACTCCACGGGTGAGACGGGCCGCGTCGGCTCGCCGAAGCGCCGGGAGATCGGCCACGGCGCGCTGGCCGAGCGGGCGCTGATCCCCGTGCTGCCCACGCGCGAGGAGTTCCCGTACGCGATCCGGCAGGTGTCGGAGGCGGTCGGGTCGAACGGCTCGACCTCGATGGGGTCGGTCTGCGCCTCCACGATGGCGCTGCTCGACGCGGGCGTCCCGCTCAAGGAGATGGTCGCGGGCATCGCGATGGGTCTCATCGGCGAGGGCGAGAACTTCGTCACGCTGACCGACATCCTCGGCGCCGAGGACGCGATGGGCGACATGGACTTCAAGGTCGCCGGCACCAAGGACCTGATCACCGCGCTCCAGCTCGACACGAAGCTGGACGGTATCCCGGCCCACGTGCTCGCCGCCGCGCTGAAGCAGGCGAGGGGCGCCCGGCTGGCGATCCTCGATGTGATGCAGGAGGCCATCGACGCCCCGGCGGAGATGAACCCGACCGCGCCGCGGATCATCACGATCAAGGTCCCGGTCGACAAGATCGGCGAGGTCATCGGCCCCAAGGGCAAGATGATCAACCAGATCCAGGACGACACGGGCGCCGAGATCACCATCGAGGACGACGGCACGATCTACATCGGCGCCACCGACGGCCCGTCCGCCGAGGCCGCCCGCACGCTGATCAACGGCATCGCGAACCCGCACATGCCGGAGGTCGGCGAGCGCTACCTGGGCACGGTCGTCAAGATCGCCGCGTTCGGCGCGTTCGTCTCGCTGCTCCCGGGCAAGGACGGCCTGCTGCACGTCTCGCAGATCCGCAAGTTGCACGGCGGCCGGCGGATCGAGAACGTCGAGGACGTGATGAACGTCGGCGAGAAGATCCAGGTCGAGATCGCCGAGATCGACTCGCGCGGCAAGCTCTCGCTGGTTCCGGTCGAGGTGGTCGAGAAGGAGGCGGCCGAGAAGGCCGCCCGTGCCGAGAACGGCGCCGCGGAGGACGGCGGCGCCGAGGACACCGGTGCCCCGGCCGCCGAGGCCGCCGCCGCGCCGCAGGAGGAGGAGCAGCCGCGGACGCCGCGCCGCAGCCGCAGCCGCACCCGCGGCGGGCGGGACGAGCGCAACTCGTGACGACCGAGACGCTGTTTCCGGGCAAGGAGGGTGCGGGGGTCGTCCGCCGCACCGTCCTGCCCGGCGGCCTTCGGGTCGTGACGGAGACGATGCCGACCGTGCGCAGTGTCGCGGTCGGCATGTGGGTGGGCATCGGCTCGCGTGACGAGGCCCCCGAGCACATGGGGGCCACCCACTTCCTGGAGCACCTGCTCTTCAAGGGCACGCCCACCCGGGACGCCATGGAGATCTCGGCGTCCATCGAGGGCATCGGCGGTGAGATCAACGCGTTCACCGCCAAGGAGTACACCTGCTACTACGCCCGGGTGCTCGACGAGGACCTGCCGCTGGCGATCGACGTGCTCGCCGACGTGGTGACCTCCTCGCTGGTCACCGAGGAGGACGTGGAGTCGGAGCGCGGCGTGATCCTGGAGGAGATCGCCATGCACGACGACGATCCCTCCGACGTGGTGCACGAGCAGTTCTCCACCGAGTTGTACGGCGACACGCCGATCGGCCGTCCGATCCTCGGCAACGAGGACTCGATCAACGCGCTCACCCGTGACCGCATCCGCGAGTACTACCAGCGGTTCTACGTCCCGCCCCGCACCGTGGTGTCGGTGGCGGGCAACGTCGACCACGACCGGGTGGTCGCGCTGGTCGCGGCGGCCTACGAGCGGGCGGGCGCGCTGGGCGGCTCCGCGGCGCCGGCGCAGCCGCGCATCGGCGGGCCCGGCGTGGACGTCCGGAGCGGCGTCCGGGTGCTCGACCGGCCCACCGAGCAGGCCAACCTGGTCCTCGGCATGACCGCCGTCTCCCGCAACGACGACCGGCGCTTCGCCCTCGGCGTCCTGAACGCGGCGCTCGGCGGCGGCATGTCGTCGCGCCTGTTCCAGGAGATCCGGGAGAAGCGCGGCCTGGCCTACAGCGCCTACAGCTACACCTCCCAGTACGCCGACACCGGCCAGTTCGGGATCTACGTGGGCTGCCTGCCCTCGAAGATCGACGATGTGCTGAAGATCTGCCGCGACGAGCTGGGCCGGGTCCTGACCGAGGGCATCTCGCCCGAGGAGATCGCCCGCGGCAAGGGCCAGATGCGCGGCGGGCTGGTGCTCGGCCTCGAGGACACCGGGTCGCGCATGTCCAGGATCGGCAAGAGCGAGCTCGTCTACGAGCGGCTCATGACGGTGGACGAGGTGCTGGGGCACATCGAGGCGGTCACCCCCGAGGAGATCGCCGCGGTCGCCCAGGACGTCCTCAACCGGCCGCTGACGCTCGCCGTCATCGGGCCGTACGCGGACAAGGACTTCGGCTCCGCCATCGCCTGAGCGCGTCGTGAGGCCGTCGTAAGCCTGTCGCGAGCCCGCGTCGCGGGCTGTGGAGGCCGCGTGTGGTGCAGCTCGCACCGCACGCGGCCTTTTGCGTTTCCCGTGCGCACTTCCCCTGGTCGCGCTTCCCCATCCACGCTCCCCGCCCGTGCCTCCCGCCCGTGCCTCCCGCCCGTGCCTCCCGTCTGTGCCTCCCCTCCGCCGTCACGGCCGCCGGGCGCTATAGCCTTGGCGCGTGATTAAGGTCGGTGTTCTGGGCGCCCGAGGGCGCGTGGGTGTGGAAGTGTGCAAGGCCGTGACCGCGGCCGACGACCTGGAGCTCGTGGCGGAGGTCGACAAGGACGACAAGCTCGACGCGCTGAGCGGCGCGGAGGTGGTGGTGGACTTCACCCACCCCGGCGTCGTCATGGACAACCTCGAATGGTGCATCTCCCACGGCATCCACACGGTCGTCGGCACGACCGGGTTCGACGAGGGGCGGCTGGAGACCGTGCGCGGCTGGCTGGCCGCCAATCCGGGGACGAACTCGCTCATCGCCCCCAACTTCGGTATCGCCGCCGTGCTGATGATGCACTTCGCCGCGCAGGCGGCCAAGCACTTCGAGTCGGTCGAGATCGTCGAGCTGCACCACCCGCACAAGGCCGACGCGCCCTCCGGCACCGCCCGCCGTACGGCCGAACTGGTGGCGCGGGCGCGGCGTGAGGCGGGCCTCGCTCCCTCTCCCGACGCGACCTCCACCGCGCTGGAGGGCGCCCGGGGCGCGACCGTGGACGACGTCCACGTGCACGCGGTGCGGCTCGCGGGACTCATCGCGCACCAGGAGATCATCTTCGGCGGCGAGGGGGAGACCCTCACGATCCGTCACGACTCGATGAGCCGAGCCTCGTTCACGCCCGGCGTCCTGCTGGGCGTACGGCGGGTGGGGGGCCTCGACGGCCTCACCGTGGGGCTGGAGCACCTCCTCGACCTGTAGCTGCGCCGTACCCGGCGGGCAGGGTGGTCCCCTGCCCGCCGCGGGCGGTCAGAACAGGGCCAGGCCGAGGGCGAACAGCGCGCCGAAGACGAGTTGCAGGCGGCCGGTCTGCTGCAGGGTCGCGATGAGTGCGGGGCCCGTCGCGCCCGAGCGGACGGTCCTGACGGGGGTCACCACGAGGGGGAGCGCGAGCACGGTCAGCGCGGCGAAGGGCCGCACCGGCACCAGGGCGAGCGCGCACACGAACGGCAGCACCAGGGCCGCCGCGTAGGCCAGCCGGGTCCGGGTGTCGCCCAGCACCACCGCCAGCGTGCGCTTGCCGGACGGCCCGTCGGTCACGATGTCGCGCAGGTTGTTGACCACGAGGAGCGCGCAGGCGAGCAGCCCCACGGGCACCGCCGCGGCCAGCGACAGCCAGGTCAGGTGCTCCACCTGCACGTACGTCGTGCCGGCCACGGCCACGAGGCCGAAGAACACGAAGACCGAGAGCTCGCCGAGCGCGCGGTAGCCGTACGGGCGGGATCCACCCGTGTAGAACCAGGCGGCCAGGATGGACGCGAGGCCGACCAGCAGCAGCCACCAGGCGCGGGTGACGACCACCAGCACCAGCCCCGCGACGGCGGCGGCGAGGAAACAGGCCAGGGCGGCGGCGAGCACCCGCTTCGGCGCCGCGACGCCCGAGCCGACCAGCCGCAGCGGTCCCACCCGGTCCTTGTCGGTGCCCTTGACGCCGTCGCTGTAGTCGTTCGCGTAGTTGACGCCGACCTGCAGCGCCAGCGCGACGAACAGGGCGAGCAGGGCCCGCCACCAGACCGCGCCGTCGTGCGCGACTGCGACGCCGGTGCCGACGGCGACCGGGACGACGGCGGCGGGCAGCGTGCGGGGGCGTGCGCCCGCTAACCATTGAGCTGGGGTGGCCACGTGACTCCCTTTTCCTACCTCTGCGTAGCCGGTGAAGGCGTCACCAGTCTGGCCAATCCCCTGCGGAGTGCCGACAGCGGGGTTGGCGGACGGGACGGGCGGCGGCGGGAGGCGGGCGAAGTTGACGCGAGTGATCAGCTGATGTCGGTGGTCAGGCGGATCATCCGGATCGGGCGGCCCATGTCGAGCACGCGCTCGGCCTCGTCCTCGCCCCAGCCGGCCGACTCCAGGAAGCCGAGCATCTGGTGGTTGTCGGCGAAGACCCAGGTCACGACCGTGCTGTACCCGTCCTCGCGGAGGTGGTCCACGGTGGCGTTGAGGAGTCTGCTGCCGTGCCCGCGCCTGATGTGGTTGGGGTCGACGAGCAGCGTCATCAACTCGGCCGTCGTGGCCGGATGGAGGTCGGGATCCTCGGCGGGTCCGTGCGAAGCCAGCCCCACGACCCGGTCGGAGGCACGCTGCGCCGCGGTCGCCAGAATCCCGCCGGGCCCGAGCGCGGTGAACGCGTCGGTGTCGGGCACCACCCGCTCGACGGCGACGAGCAGGCGGTGACGCGGCGTGGGCGGCGAGAGGATCGCCTCCTCCCACTGGCGGCGCCACATCTTCTCCGCCGCCGGACCCGTCATGTGCTCCAGCGGGACCGGTGGCAGGAAGTCGCGGTAGACCGCTCTCCACGCCCGGATCTGGGTGCTGGTCACCGCGTCGACGTCCTCGAGGCGGGCAGCTCTCACACCCATTCGGCGGGCTCCTTTCTTAGCGTGTAACACCGTACTGGTCAGGAGGGCCTCGCCGTGCCGTCCGCCTGGCGTCGTGCCCGATATGCCCGGGTTTTTGTGCGGTTTCCGCAGACGCGCATGGAGCACCAGGAGCGAGACCGGTTCTTCGAGGAGTCGATGAACGCCCACTGGCACGTGCTCTCGGCGCAGACCTTGAGCCGTGACCAGGTGCCGTCGGCGTGGGCCGCCGGGATCTGCGCGGCGAGCCGCGCCAGGCCGCCCGCGACTCCGGACGCCACCGGCTCCAGCGTGGGTGCGCCCCCCGAGAGCGTCACGCGCACCGGAAGACCGGTCAGCGCCGCCTCCAGGCCCTCCGGCCCGTCGTACGGACCTCCGTCGTGGTTGCTGCGCAACGCGGCGCGCAGTCCTTCGCGCAGGTGGGCGGCGACCGCGAGGTCCTCGTCGGAGGCCCGGTCGCCGTCGCCGGTCAGCCCGCGTTCGCGCAGCCAGACGGACAGGTCGGCCGGCGATGCCAGCTCGTCGGCGTCTCCCTCGACGTCGTAGGTGTTAACGAAGTCGCGGAGCAGCTCCGCCGGGCCCGTCATGATCGATCACCCCTCGTGACCACTGTACGACAGTCGGAGGTCGCGAAATACCAACACCTCCATAAGCGTTACACTGGTGTCTGCAATTCCGGTCGAGGAGGATCCCATGCGCATCAGTTACCTGGCCTACCTGGCGCTGCGGAACAAGGAGCGCCGCGAGCGCCTGTCGCGTGACGCGCGCGAGCCCCGGCCGGACCGCCGGGGCCGGTGACGCCGGTGTCGCCCCTGTCACCGTGTCACCCGTGTCACTGCGGGAGGACGGCGGCGAGGCGGCGCACGCCCTCGTCGAGTTCGGCCGGGCTGGCGGGGGCGGTGTGGGTCAGCCGCAGCCGCGGGCCGGGCGGCTCGGCGGGGTAGTAGATCCGTCCCGGGCTCACCAGCACGCCGTTCGCCTGCGCCGCCTCGGTCGTCGCGGCCTCGTCCGTGCCGGGTGGGAGCCGTACCCACACGTGCAGGCCGCCGGGGGGCGCCAGATGCACCTCGGCGGCGGGCGCGTGCCGGGCGAGCCCGGCGAGCAGCGCGGCCTGCCGTACGCCGATCTCCTGGTGGACCGCGCCGAGGTGGCGGCGCCAGGCGGGGGAGGCGAGGAACTCCAGCGCCGTCTCCTGCAGCGGCCGGGCGACGAAGAACGACTCCACCACCTGCGAGGCCCGCAGCCGGTGCGCGGCGGGTCCCCGCGCGACCAGCGCCGCCACCCGCAGGCTCGGTGAGGTGATCTTGCTCAGCGACAGGACGTGCACCACCGTCCCATGCGTGTCCATGGCCGCCATGGGCGGCGGGACGGGACCGGTCGCCAGATAACGCGCGTAGTCGTCCTCGACGACGAAGGCGCCCGCGGCCCGGGCCACGGCCAGAACCTGTTCCCTGCGCTCGTGGCCGAGGGTCGCGCCGGTGGGGTTGTGCAGCGACGGCTGGCAGTAGAACACCCGCGCCCCGGTCATGGCGAAGGCCTCCGCCAGCAGGTCGGGCCGTACTCCCTCGCCGTCGAGCGGCACGGCCGTGGCCCGCAGCCCGGCCGCCCGCGCCGCCGCGAGCGCGCCCGGGTAGGTGGGGGTCTCCACCAGGACCGGCGAGCCCGGCGCGGCGAGCGCCCGGAACGCGTGCGTGAGCGCCGACTGGCCGCCGCTGACGACGAGCACGTCGTTCGGGGTGACCGTGCCGCCGACCTCGGCGGCGAACCACCGGCGCAGTTCCGGCAGGCCGTTCACGGGCGGCATCGCCCACGTCTCCGGACGGCGTACGGCTCTCGCCGCGGCGGCGGCCAGGGCCCGCGCCGGGCGCAGCCCGGGGTTCAGGTAGCCGCCGGTGAGCGGCACGACGCCCTCGGCCGGCTGGGCCAGCAGGCCGGCCACCGCCGAGTCGTCGACGACCCGGTCGCCGAGCGCCACCGTCTGCCAGGACGAGTCGGGCGCCTCCGCGACGGGGTGCCGGGCCGGGGCGACGAACACCCCCGCCCCGGGCCGGGTGACCACCCGCCCCTCCGCCGCGAGCTGGGCGATGGCCCGGGAGACGGTCACCGGG
Organism: Microbispora sp. H10885; assembly: GCF_014161415.1. Classification (NCBI taxonomy): domain Bacteria; kingdom Bacillati; phylum Actinomycetota; class Actinomycetes; order Streptosporangiales; family Streptosporangiaceae; genus Microbispora; species Microbispora sp. H10885. The sequence continues at coordinate 86,122 of NZ_JABBWY010000007.1, forward strand.
CCGACGCCGTGGCGGCGCATGATCTCCCTGCTCGGTGGCAGCCGCTCGCCCGGCCGCGACCGCTCCGTCTCCGTACGGAGGATCGCGGCGAGACGGACGATACTGCTATCGTCATTCATGAAATACGACGATAGCGCTATCGATGTCCGGCCGATAGCGGCCAGCCGGCAGGGAGCTCGGCAGGGAGACTGGCGGGGCAGTCTGCTCGCGGGGTTGGGTGTCCTGTCGTTCTCGGGGTCGTTGCCGGCGACCGTGTTCGCGATGCGGGGGTTCGACCCGTACCTCGTCGCGGTCGGGCGGGCCGTGGTCGCGGCGGTCGCCGCGGTGATCTGCCTCAAGGCGGCCGGTGCGCCTCTTCTGCCGCCCCGCGCGCACCTGCGGCCGTACGCGCTGATCGTGCTGGGCGTCGTGCTGGGCTTCCCGCTGTTCAGCGGCCTGGCGCTGAACAGCGGGGCGAGCACGGCCCACTCGGCGGTGGTCATCGGCCTGCTCCCGGCGGCCACGGCCGTGTTCGCGGTGCTGCGGGCCGGGGAGCGGCCGAGGCCGCTCTTCTGGGCCGCCTGTGCGGCCGGCGCGCTGTCCATCACCGTGTTCACCCTGACGCGGGGGACCGGCCGCCTCGCCGGGGCCGACGTGCTGCTCGTGCTCGCCCTGCTGTCGGCCGCCGTCGGCTACACCGAGGGCGGCAGGCTGGCGCGGGAGACGCCCGGCTGGCGGGTCATCTCGTACGCCCTGGTGCTCGCGGCCCCGGTCACCGTCCCCGTGACGGTCGTGCTGGCGGTGACCACGCCGGCGGCGCCCTCGGCCGAGTCGCTGGCCGGGTTCGCGTATGTCGCGCTGGTGTCGATGTTCCTCGGGTTCATCCCCTGGTACGCCGGGCTCGCGAGGGGCGGGATCGCCCGCGCCGGGCAGATCCAGCTCGCGCAGCCGCTGCTCAACCTGGTGTGGGCCTGGCTGCTGCTGAACGAGGAGATCGGTGCCGCGACCGTCACGGCGGCCCTGGCCGTGCTCGTGTGCGTCGCCGCCACACAGGCCGGCCGCCGCGCCTCGTGAGCCGGGCTCTGGCGCGGTGTTCACGGTGCTGTGTTCAGGGCGCGGTGTTCACGGTGCTGTGTTCAGGGCGCTGTGTTCACGGCACGAGGACGACCTTGCCCACGGCGGTCCTCGCCTCGATGCGCCGGTGAGCCTCGGCCGCGTCGGCCAGCGGCAGCACCGAGTCGACCTGGGGGCGCAGCCCGCCCCGGGCCGCCAGGTCCAGCACCTCCGCGCGGGCGGCCAGCACGCGGGGGAGCCACCCCTCCGGTCCGCCGCAGCCGACGAGGGTCAGGCCGCGCTGCAGCAGGTCCATCGGTGTGAAGGCCGGCGGGCCGCCGAGGAGTCCGTACAGCAACATGCGCCCGGTGCCCGGGGTCATCGCGTCGAGTACCCGCCCGGCGGACGCGCCGCCGAGCGACTCGAAGACGACGTCGACCGTGCCGCCCGCCTCCCGCAGCCGCTCGGTCCAGCCGGAGTCGGTGTGGTCGAAGACGTCGTCGGCGCCGAGCTCCCTGGCACGCTCACCTTTGGCCGGGCCGCCCGCGGTGGCCAGGACGCGGGCGGCGCCCATGGGCCGGGCAAGCTGCGTGAGGTAGCCGCCGACACCCCCGCCCGCCACCTCGGCCAGGACGGTCTCCGTTCCGGTGAGGCCGGCCGTACGCAGGAGGGTCGTCGCCAGGGCGCCCTGGACGGCGACAGCCACCGCGTCCGCCGAGCTCAGGGAGTCCGGCACGGGAACGAGGGCGTCGGCGGCGGCCGTGACGTACTCCGCGTACGTGCCTTCGCCGGTCGCATTCATGATCGCGACCCGGCGGCCGACGAGGCCGCCGTCCACCCCTGCGCCGGCCTCGGCGACGACGCCCGCCGCTTCGAAGCCGAAGGTCGAGGGGAGCGGCCGGGGCATGGGGAAGAGCCCCGAACGCATGGCGGTCTCGTAGTAGGTCACGCCCACCGCCTCCGTGCGGACGAGCACCTGTCCCGGACCCGGCGCCGGAGTGGGCACCTCCTCCAGCGTGAGGACCTCGGGGCCCCCGGTCTTGTGCATCACGATCGCGCGCATGAGCGCTCCTAACTGGACCAGCGGTCAAGTTCTGTCGCCGCTACTATACGGACCACAGGTCCAGTTGTCACCAGGGGGTTCCGGATGGGCGAGCAGCGCGCGGAACGCGCCGACGCGGCGCGGAACCGGCGTGCGATCCTCAGAGCCGCGGAGGAACTGCTGCGCCGTCATGCTCCGGACGAGGTGTCGATCGAGCGGATCGCCGCCGCGGCGGGCGTCGGCAAGGGCACCGTCTTCCACCGCTTCGGCAGCAGGGTCGGCCTGATGCGCGCGTTGATGGAGGAGCGGGTGCGAACCTTCGGGGAGGCCGTCGCCGGAGGTCCTCCTCCACTGGGTCCCGGTGCTCCGTCCCGCGACCGTCTGGTCGCCTTCCTCGACGCGGTGGTCGTGCTCGCCGCCCGCAACGGGAGGCTGATCACGGCCCACGACCACGCGCTGGCGACCCGGCGGCACGCCGAGGGTCGCCTCACGGAGAACCCCGTCTACCTGTCCTGGCACGCGCACGTCATGTCGCTGGTCGCGGAGGCCCGGCCCGATCTCGACGCCGATCTCGTGGCCCACGTCCTCGTCGGCTCGCTGCACAACGAGGGGGTCGCGCGACTGCTCCTGGCCGGGGAGGCCGAGCGGGTCGCCGCCGGGATGCGGGCGATGGCGGAGTCCCTCCTGCGGTGACGCCGCCCTCCTGGATCGCTTGGAGATAATCCCGAACCGGACGAATTGGTAGCCTGGGCGCATGACCGCACTGGCGCCCTCTCGGACCGAACCCGATCTGTCCTTCCTGCTCGACCACACGGGCCACGTGCTGAGGACGCGGATGGCGGCGGCGCTGGCGGAGATCGGGCTGACCGCGCGCATGCACTGCGTGCTCGTCCACGCGTTGCAGGAGGAGCGCACGCAGATCCAGCTCGCCGAGATCGGCGATATGGACAAGACCACGATGGTGGTCACCATCGACGCCCTGGAGAAGGCCGGCCTCGCCGAACGCCGCCCTTCGAGCGCGGACCGGCGGGCCAGGATCGTCGCGGTCACGGACAAGGGTGCGCAGGTGGCGAAGCGGAGTCAGGAGATCGTCGACGAAGTGCACCGGGCCGCCATCGAGTCGTTGCCGAAGGAGGAGGCTGAGGTGCTCGTCCGGGCGTTGAACCACCTGGCCACGGGGCACCTGGCCACTCCGGCGGAGGCGCCCCAGGCCGTGCGCCGAGCGCGCCAGCGAGGATGATCGGTCTCCGATAGATAGTCTGCAACAAAACTATCTGCTACGGTCCTTTCTGTTCCCAATGAACAGGAGGCGACCGATGTCGCGCATATCCCCCTCTCGCCGACTGGCGCTCGGTGTGCTGTCCACCGCGATGCTGATGACGATCCTCGACGGCAGCATCGTCACCGTGGCCCTGCCCGCGATCCAGCGCGATCTCGGTTTCGCGCCCGCCGAGCTGAGCTGGACGGTCAACGCCTACCTCATCGCGTACGGCGGGCTGCTCCTGCTGGCCGGACGCCTGGGCGACCTCCTCGGCCGCAGGGCCGTGTTCCTGGCCGGCAACGTGGTCTTCACCGTCGCATCCCTGCTCGCCGGGGTGGCGGTGAACCCGGCGACGCTGATCGGCGCCCGGTTCCTGCAGGGCGTCGGCAGCGCCATGGCCACCGCGGTCGTGCTCGGCATTCTGGTGACGACCTTCACGGACCCGGGGGAGCGGGCCAAGGCCTTCGGGGTGTTCGGCTTCACCGGCGCCGTCGGAGCGTCACTGGGCGCGGTGCTCGGCGGCGTCCTCACGGACGCCCTCGGCTGGCACTACATCTTCTTGATCAACATTCCGATCGGTGTGGTCACCGTCGTGCTGGCCGTCCGGGCGCTGCCGGCGGAACGGGGGCCCGGCCTGTCGGGCGGAGCCGACGCCCTCGGCGCCCTGCTGGTCACGGCCGGGCTCATGCTGGGCATCTACGCCGTGGTCCAGATCGAGCGGTACGGCGTGCGCGTCCTGTGGTTCGGCGTGGCGTCCCTCGTGTCGCTGGCCGCCTTCCTCGTCCGTCAGGCGACCGCCCGCACTCCGCTCATGCCGCTGCGGGTCCTCCGCTCTCGCGCCGTCGCCGGGGCGAACCTGGTGCAGGTCCTGGCGCTGGGCGCCATGTTCGCCTTCCAGGTCGTGGTCGCGCTGTTCATGCAGCAGGTGCTGCGGTACGGCGCGCTCGGCACCGGTCTGGCCATGCTTCCCGCGGCGGTGTCCATCGCGGTGGTGTCCCTACTCGTCTACCCCCGGCTGACCATGCGGTTCGGCGCGCGTACCGTCCTGCTGGCCGGTCTGACGCTGCTGATCGGCGCGATGGGCTGGCTCGCCCGCGTTCCCCTCGACGCCCACTACGTGACCGACCTGCTCCCGGTGATGGTGCTCATCATGGGCGGCGGCCTCGTGCTCCCGGCGCTGACCGCGCTCGGCATGTCCGGGGCCCGCACCGACGACGCGGGTCTGGTCTCGGGACTGTTCAACACGACTCAGCAGATCGGGATGGCGACCGGCGTCGCGGTGCTTTCCACGCTGGCCGCGTCGCGGACGGAGGGGCTGCTGGCCGACGGGGCGAGCGGGGCGGTGGCGCTGACCGGGGGTTACCGGCTGGCCTTCACCGTGTCCTTCGGCCTGCTGATCGCCGCCTTCGCGGTCGGGCTCCTCGTCCTGCGGCGGCCTCGGGCGGACGTCGGGCACGAGGCGGCGCTCCAGCCCGAGCGGGCGTAACCGCCCTTTCGACCGGCTGATCCGGGAACGTCTTGTCAGGTGACTCCTGACGGCGTAGTCTCGCGATCACTCGTCAGGGGCTGCCTGACAATGAATGCTGGGAGGACGACATGCCTGCACCTTCTATGTCGGAACAGGACATTCGCTGCTCGTTCTGCTCGAAGTCGAAGACCGAGGTGAACAAGATGGTCGCCGGTCCGGGCGTGTATATCTGCGACGAGTGTGTGGGACTCTGCGGCGAGATCATCGCGGCCGAGTCCGCCAAGTCAGCTCAGTCAGCTCAGTCAGCTCAGTCCGCCGAGTCGGCTGAGGCGGCCCCGGAGATCCCGTACGCCGAGAGCATGACCGACGAGCAGATCCTGGAGTTCCTCCCGCGTATCGCGGCCGTGGGCGCGCAGGTGGAGGACAACCTGCGGGTCTGGGTCCAGCGACTGCGCGACCGGGGCGTCACCTGGGCCAGGATCGGCGCCGCCCTCGGCATGACCCGCCAGTCCGCCTGGGAGAGGTTCTCCGGGGAGGAATGACACGCCGCCGGACCGAATGTCGCCCTCGTGCCGGTTGTCTTCACGAGGAATCGCGCCGAATAATGCGCTTTGCTTCGTAAAGGGGCCCGACCCGCAATCGTCGCGTTTCGTCATTTCAGCCCTGATTCGATCGCATTCTCGGCAGTCGAGGCATTCGCCGGATTTCGGGGGCACGCCCGGCATGCCGCAGTTGGTCCATGACAGTCGGTAGGTGCGCGGCAGGGGGAACCGCAGCGGTGGTCCCGCCAGAACGCAGGGCCTCCGCTCCTCGGCCGAGCACCATCAACCCTTGGAGGCCTCGACATTTCTGCATGCCTGTGACGCCAACAAATCGTTATGCGGGAGTGTTCACGGCGCGCTGGTATGGAAGAATTCATACAGGCTTTCGAATCGTTTGGGAGGTGCGATGGATCTGTTTGATGATGATCCTGCGCACCTTCCTCGTTCGAACGATACTGGCGATGGCGACTGGTGGGAGCGGCTCATTTCCGGCTCGTCCCTCTGGTCCACCCAGGATTCACTGGGCCGCGAATATGTGCCGATTGTCGATCCCGATGCGCGAAAGCACGATGCTCCTCCGGGTGGTGCGTCGGACAGTGCCTCTGGCGCTGACCGGGGTGATGCGGACCGCGATCGAGATGCCGACGGTGCGCCTGGTGGTGTGTCGGACGATGCCTTCGGCGATGTCTTTGGTGGTGCTTGTGGCGGCGGTGCATCGTCGTGGGTGGCGGTGGCGGTGGCGGCGGTTGGTGAGGCGGCGCGGGCGGTGGCGCTGGTGCCGGTGCCTGAGTCGGCGGAGGTGTGCCTGGCTGAGGCCGAGGAGTTGCTGTCGGCCCGGGACCGGATCACTTCGGCGTTGGCCGCCCGGGTGGGCCGGGTGCATCGGGCCGGGGAGGCGAGGAACCATGGGCACGCCTCCACCAAATTGTGGCTGCGCTCGGTCGGCGGGATGACGATCCTCGGAGCTGGTCGGTTGGTGACGATGGGCGTGGAGTTGGGTCGCCTGTCGCGGGTGCGTGAGCGGTTCGCCGAGGGCAGCCTGGCCGAAGGCATTGTGGAGGCGATCTGCACCGCCACCTCCGGGTTGACCGATGAGCAGGCGACCACCGCTGAGGGGATTTTGCTGGAGTTGGCGGGTTCGGCGGGTGCGGCGGAGGTGGCCAAGGCGGGGCGGTATCTGCGGGCGGTGCTGGACCCCGACGGCCACGAAAGCGATGAGCAGGCCGATTTCGACCGCCGGTTCTTCCGGGTGCGGCGGCGCCGGAACGGCGGGCTGGAGGGAGAGTTCTACCTCCCGGTCGAGGCGGCCGCGCGGTTGCAGCACCTGCTGGACGTCTACGCCAAGCCGAAGGCCGAGGGCGACGACCGGACCCCGAGCGTGCGGAACGCGGATGCGGTCATCGCGTTCCTGGAGAACAAGATCGCGACTGAGCTTCTGGTGCTGGTCACCGCCGAATCCCTCCCCGACGACCCCCCAGCCGACAACCCCGGAGCCGACGACCCCGCAGGCACCACCCCCCCAGGTGGTCCCACAGCCGACCCCTCAGCTGACCCCTCTGCCGACCACCCAACCAGCGACCCGGTAGACACCGACCCGAGCGACGGCCCTGGTCCCGACTCCTCCGGCACCGACCCTGACCCCGGCCCTGGTCCCGACTCTTCGAGTATCGGCCCCGCCCGTGCGACGTGTGCCGACGAGACCTGTGCTGGCGCGGCCAATGCCACCGGCGAGCCCTCCGCCGCCGACTCCGCCTCTGATCCGCCGCCCGAGCACGGCGATCCTCCTGGTAGCCACACTGGGGAAAGCCCAGGCGGGGACTGTCCTGGGGACTGCAATGCTCACGGCTGCCCCAGTGGGGACTGCCCTGTCGGCGACTGCCCGGCGGGGGACTGCTGGCATGCCTTCGCGCCGGGTGAAGCGCCGCATGCGATGCCGGGGGCGGGTTCCGACGCGCCGTCGGGTGCGGAAGGGAGCACCTGGCCGCGAGCGGGCTCCGGTGCGCCGTCCGGGTCGGGAGACCGGGCGTGGGCGGAAGGCGGCGCCCGGCGGGGAGGTGGCGTCTGGGCGGGGGTGGGGGTGGGGGTGAACAGTCCGCCGGGGGTGTGGTTGCGGGGGTTGCCGGGGTTGATCCTGGCGACCGGGCATCTGCTGCCTGTTGCCAGTGTGCATCGGCTGGCTCGCACCAGCGCTTTGGTGCGGATCGTGGTGGACGCCGGTGGGCAGGTGCTGGACATGGGCCGCAAGGTGCGGTTGGCGACTCCGGCTCAGCGGCGGGCGGTCTTCGCGCGGTATGCGACCTGCTGGGTGGACGGCTGCCCGCTGCCGGCCACGATGTGCCAGATCGACCACGCCGAGGACTGGTGCAGCGGCGGACTGACCGACCTCAAACTGCTGGGACCGGCCTGCCAGTTCCACAACCGCGACCGCTACCGCCACCCCACCCGCTACACCCGCCGCAAGATCGGAGCCGACCGCTGGGCCTTCACCTACCGCAACCCCCCGCACCACCCGGAGACGCCTATGACGTCGGACCTCATCAACGCTGACATGCGGCAACGGGAGAGCCGCTCGCCGACCGCGCCCGCGATCGCGCGCAGTTCCGGGTGGTGAACCTCCAGACCGTCGGCGGCATCAAATGACCAAGGGATGGGGGATGCGCGTATGGCGTTGGCGGCGCCGCTGCTGCCGGAGGATCCGGAGCGGCTGGGCGGATACTGGCTGGCGGGCCGGCTCGGGGCGGGCGGCCAGGGGGTGGTGTACGAGGCGTACGACTCCGGGGGAAGCCGCGTCGCGGTGAAGGTGCTGCACGGCGAGGCAGCCCGCGACCAGGAGTTACGCGGCCGCTTCGGGCGGGAGGCGACGGCGGCCCGGAGGGTGGCGTCCTTCTGCACCGCCCGGGTGCTCGACGCGCAGCTGGACGGTGGTCAGCCGTACATCGTGAGCGAGTACGTGGAGGGGCCGAGCCTGCGCCGGGCCGTGCGTCAGGAGGGCCGCCGGTTCGCCGGGGACGACCTGCACCGGCTGGCCACCGGAGTGGCCACCGCCCTGGCCGCGATCCACGACGCGGGTGTGATCCACCGCGATCTGAAACCCGACAACGTGCTCCTCGGGCCGGACGGGCCGCGAGTGATCGACTTCGGCGTGGCCCGGACGCTGGAGATGTCGCTGACAGCGAGCGGCCTGGTGGCCGGAACGCCTACTTACATGGCGCCGGAGGTGTTCACGGGACGGCGGGCCGGCACTCCCGCCGACGTGTTCGCCTGGGGCGGCGTCGTCGTGTTCGCCGCCACCGGGGCCGACCCGTTCGAGGCGGAGAGCCTCGGCGGTGTCATGCACCGCGTCCTGTCCGTCGACCCCGATCTGACCCTGCTCCCCGAGCCGCTGCGCCCGCTGGTGGCCGCCGCGCTGCGCAAGGACCCGGCAGAGCGCCCGACGGCCCGCGACCTGCTGATCGCCCTGGTCAGCGGGTTCCGCGGCTTCCAGGGCGACCTGCTTGCCCTGGGCAGCGCCGAGGCGGGGCTGCTGGGCCGGGACGGCGATCGCGAGCCCGGCCTGGGCGTGCTCGCCGAGGAGGTGTACGCCGGGCTTGGGCCGGCCGCACAGGCCATCGTCCCGGACATGCTGCTGCGGATGATCGCCGTGGACGAGCACGGAGACGAGAGCACACGCCGGGTGAACCGTGCGGAACTGCTGGAGGGCCGTCCGGCGGAGGAGAGGGCCGCCGTCGAACAGGTGCTCGCGGCCCTGGCCCAGGCCGGGCTGCTGGCCGGGGCGGGCGGCTTGGTCACGCTGGCCAGCCCGGCACTGCCGAAGGCCTGGCCCCGCCTGCGCGCATGGGTCGACGAGGAACGCGACGGCCTGCGCGGCCACGTGGAACTCGCCGCGGCGGCCCATCGCTGGCGCGGGGACGGCCGGAAGGACGCCGACCTGCTCCAGGGCGCCCGGCTCGACGCGGCCCTCGCCTGGGCGGCGGGCGGGCGCCGCCTCCTCGTCCTGAACGCTCTGGAGCGCGAGTATCTCGCCGCCGGGTCGGCCCTGGTCAGGAGGCGTGCCAACCAGCGCAGGCTGCTCACGCTGGTCCTGGCCGTGCTGCTCGTGCTGTCGGTCGCGGGCGGCGGGCTGTCGGTGTACCAGGGCCGCCGGATCGCCGGGCAGCGCGATCAGGCGACCGGTCGGCAGGTCGCCTCCCTGGCGGGGACGCTGCGCACGACCGATCCGGGCATCGCGATGCTGCTGACGGTCGCCGGCTGGCGCCTGGCCCCCGGCGCCGACACCCGCTCGGCCCTGACGACGTCCCTCTACCAGCCCGAGACCGCCGTCTTCCAGGACCCTCAGGCGACCGGCACCACGCTCCGCGCACTCAGCGGCGACGGCCGCGTCCTGGCGAGCGTCAGCGCCGACGGCGTGCGCCTCTACGACGTACGCACCGGCCGGAGGACCGGCGGCTTGGCTGACACCGGCATAGGCGCCGGTGAGCTGTTGCAGAGTGTCGCGCTGAGCCCGACCGGCCGTTATCTCGCAGCGGCGCTCGGCGCGAAGGTGGTCGTGTGGGACGTCCGCACCGGAAAGCGGATACGCGAGTACGACCCGCAGGCCGGCGACCCCGCCAAGCCTGAGGACCGCCGGTCGATCGTGGACTTCCTTCTGGAGTTCGGCGACGACGACGCGACCCTCGTCGTGCACGAGGGCCAGGGCCTGTTCCTCTGGAACATCGGCAGCGGCCGCGTCCTTCCCCACTGGGAACTCGGGCACGCGGCCGTCGCGTCCTCGGGGCGGCTCGCGGCGTACGCCGTGGAGGGGGGCGAGCCCGGCATCCACCTCCGGCGGCTGCCCGCCGGGACCGAGGACGCCCGGTTCCGCGCGGCCTGCCCCGGCGCCCCGGTCTCTCTGGCCTTCAGCCCGGACGGCCGCATGCTGGCCTGCCAGAGCGGCAGGTCGATCACCCTCGTCGACACGGCGACGGCGCGGCGCCTGCCCGGGGAGCTGACGGCGGCAGGACCGGTGAACCTGGACCTCGTGAGCATGCCCGTGCTGCGGTACGGCCCCGACGGCCGGCTGCTGGCCTCGTTCGCCGACAACCGGATCCAGGTGTGGCGGGTCGCCGACCGCCACCTGCTGCTGGACTACCGGCTCGACGGAGCGGCCCTGGACGTCCGGTTCGACTCCGACGGGCGTTCGCTCAGGTATCTGGTCGACCAGTCGGTCGTCACCGTGGACCTCGGGCAGCGCCTGGCGGGCGGCGGGCTTCCCGGGAAGCCGGACGCCGCGACGCTCAGCCCGGACGGGCGCCTGCTGGCCGTCCGGATGAGCGAGACCGGTCCGGTGCGACTGTGGGACGTCCGCGGGCGGCGTTTTCTCGGGGCACCCTTCCGGGAGCCGGAGCCCGGCCTCGACCCCGCCGGCTCCGATCCGCCGCGGTTCAGCCGCGACGCCCGTCTCCTGCTCACCGGCGACGGCACGCGGGCATACACGGTGTGGGACGTCGCCGCCCGTAGGGTGCTGCGCACCATCACGGCGACGAAGGACCTGCGACTGGAGTCGGCGGCGCTGAGCCCGGACGGCCGCACGCTCGTGGCCGAGATGACCCCCCGGGTGATCCGGTCGGCGAGTCAGGAGGACGAGCGCTGGATGCGGTTGTGGGACGTTCTCACCGGCGCGGTGCGCACGACCGTGCGCCTCGCCGCGCCCGCCGGGCCGTACGTCTTCTCCCCGGACGGGCGCTACATGGCGCCTACGAACCCGGGGCTCGGCCGGTTCGTCGACGCCGCCTCGGCCAGGCCGTTCGGCGGGAACTACGATCTGTCCTCCCAGGGCGGCTCCACCTTCGGCGAGCTCGCGTTCGCGCCCGATGGGCGGCTGATGGCGCTGGGCGACGGTATGGGCAGGATCGCGCTGTGGAGCACCCGGGGCCCGGCGCCGCGGCCGCCGGTGCTGCACGGCGTTCTGGAGCCGGTCGGCGCGATGGCCTTCGCGCCGGACGGGCGGGTCCTCGCCACCGGCGGCGAGGAGGGCACCGTGCAGCTCTGGGATGTCGCCGCCGGGCGCCGTCTCGGCCCCGCGGTCGATCTGTACGGGAGCGAGATTCTGAGCCTCGCGTTCAGCCCCGACGGCACCACCCTGTACGCCGCCGACCGATCCGGGGGCGTGCACGACTATCCGGTGGCCCCGGAGCGGATCGCCGCTCGGGTGTGCGCCCGGGTGGGGCACACCCTCCCGGAGCGGGACTGGCGGACGTATCTTCCCGACGTGCCCTACCGCGACGTCTGCCGAGCAGCCTCACAGTTCGAGGACGAGGCGGGGTGAGCGGGCCCGCGACACGCAGATGAACATGACGTCGCCGGCCGCGCGCTCCTCCTCGGTGAGGAGGCTGTCACGATGGTCCGGCACGCCGTCCAGCACCACCGTCTCGCAGGTGCCGCAGGTCCCCTCACGGCAGGAGGACAGCACGGCGACGCCCGCCTCCTCGACCACCTCCAGGATCGAGCGGTCCTCCGGCACGGTCAGCGTCGTGCCGGACAGGGCCAGTTCGACCTCGAACGCCGTGGCTTCGCCGCCGTCCGTGGTCGCGGGGGTGAACCGCTCGACGCGCAACGCGCCCTTCGGCCAGGACGCGCAGCGCTCCTCCGCCGCCCTCAGCAGTGGTTCCGGCCCGCAGCAGTAGACCAGGGCGCCGGGAAGGGGGACGCCGAGCAGCCCGTCCAGGTCGAGCAGGCCCGTCTCGTCCTGCGGGCACAGTTCGACCCGGCCCGGATGGTCCCGTACGAGCCGGTCGGCGAAGGCCATCGAGGCCCGGGTGCGCCCGCCGTACACCAGCCGCCAGTCCGTACGGCGACGCGTGGCCTCGGCGATCATCGGGAGGAGCGGGGTGATGCCGATCCCGCCGGCCACGAACAGGTAGCGGGGTGACTCGGCGAGGCCGAAGTGGTTGCGCGGGCCGCGCACCCGGACCGTGTCGCCCTCGGCGAGCCGGTCGTGCACATGGGCGGAGCCGCCGCGCCCGACCGGCTCCCGCAGCACCGCCACCTCGAAGGCGCGGTCGTCACCGGGGTCGCCGCACAGCGAGTACTGCCTGACCAGGCCCGGAGCGAGCAGCAGGTCAACGTGCGCGCCCGGCGTCCAGGAGGGCAGCGGGCCGCCGTCGGGCCGGGCGAGGCGCAGGAGGACGACCCCCTCGGCGACGGGCGTCTTGCCCGTCACCTTCAGGTCGAGCTCCGGTTCCGTCAGGGGCATGGCGCGCGGGTCCTCCTATGGATGAACGCGGTGTGCGAGTGGGCGCGAGGTGGACGCACGCGGAGGGCGGCCCCCGAAGGCGCCCTCCGCGGTGAGCCCGGACATGCGGTCAGACGAGTGCGGCGGCCGGGGCGGGGGAGTTCTCCGCTCCGGCCGGCCGGGCCCGGTGTCCTTCCGGGTGGCCGAGCAGCCAGTCCCACAGGACCACGGGATCGTCGAACTCCCGTTCCGCGCCGCAGAAGCAGGTGGCCTGCAGCCGGTCGGTCCCCGGCACCCAGCGGATGCGGTGGACGGTGCGGCCGGTACTGCCGGTGCGGCCCGTCCGCGCGCCGGGTTCGCCCGGGCTCATCGGGCGGCGGCCCGCGAGGAGGCGGAGCCGGCCATCCGGGCGAGCAGGCGCCGGGCGGCCAGGCCGCCGGTGTCGATGTTCACCGACAGCTCCTGGTAGCGGTCCGGCTCGGCGGCGATGACCTGCTCCAGCGTGTTCAGCGCGGTCACGTCCTGCAGGACCACCGTCCGGTTGCTCTCTCGGAGGAAGTCCGAGACCTTCTCGTCGTCGAGGGCGAAGTCCCGCGCGACGGCCCAGAAGTCGTAGGTGCTGCCGTCCGTCGACGGGGTGATCGCGTAGACGACCTCGACGTGGAAGGCGTGCGGGTCCGTGCCGTCGGCGGCGGGCGGCGGCGACCCGACGGGGGCGACCCGGCTGTGCAGGAGGTAGAGGCACGGCGGGTGATACTCGATGTCCTGCCACCGGGTGATCCGGCCCTTGATGCCGGTCGACTCGGCGTAGAACGGCGGGCAGGCCGCGTCGTCCATGTGCCGGCTGACGTAGACGACCCCCTCGTCCTCGTCGACCTCGGTCGTGATCGGGGTCTCGGCCACCTCGGGCGTGCCGATGTACCCGCCGTGCAGATAGGTCTCGTGGGACAGGTCCAGGAGGTTGTCCACGAGCAGGCCGTACCGCGCGTTCAGCGGCTCCATGCCGCACACCGTGGCGTACTGGGGCGAGACCAGCCAGGGCGCCCGCGGCGGCAGGGTGTCGCCCGGCTCGCGGTCGCCGATCCACACCCAGACGAACGAGTCCTGCTCCACCACGGGGTAGGTGCGAAGCCGGGCCGTACGCGGGATGCGCTGCTGCGCGGGCACGGCGACGCAGACGCCGTCAGGGCCGTAGGTGAAGCCGTGGTAGCCGCAGACCACCCGGTCGCCGACGAGGTGACTGGGCGCCTCGGACAGCGGGAACCTGCGGTGCACGCAGCGGTCGGCCATCGCCACCGCCCGCCCGTCCTCGGTGCGCCAGAGCAGGATCGGCTCGTTCAGGATGGTACGGCCGAGCTGCCGCCTGCCCACCTCGTGGCCGTAGGCGGCGACGTACCACTGGTCGCGCGCGAATTCCGTGACGATCACTGGTCACTCCTCTGTGCCTGCCTCGGTGCCGGCGGCGAGGGGCCGCCCGCGCAGGTCGGGTTTGCGGATCTTTCCGGAGCCGGTCTTCGGCAGGGCGCCGACGATGTCGAAGTAGACGGGGATCTTGTACTTGGCGAGCCGGGAGAGGAGGAACTCCCGCAGGTCGCCGGGGGTGACGGCGGCCCCGGCGCGGGGGACGACGAAGGCCCGGCCGACCTCCCCCCACCGCTGGTCGGGCACGCCGACCACGGCGGCCTCCGCCACGGCGGGATGCTCGAACAGCACGTTCTCGACCTCGGCCGGGTAGACGTTCTCCCCGCCGGAGATGTACATGTCCTTCACGCGGTCGACGATGTGGAGGTGCCCCTCGTCGTCCAGGACGCCGATGTCGCCCGAGTGGAACCAGCCGCCCTCGGTGAGCGCGGCGGCGGTCGCCTCCGGGTTCCGCCAGTAGCCCGGGGTGACGTTCGGCCCCTGCACGAGCACCTCGCCCGGCTCGCCCACCGCCGCGGGTGTCAGGTCGGGCCGCACCACCCGCACGTTGGCGAAGAACACCGGCACCCCGGCGGAGCCCACCTTGCGCTCGCTCTCGCCCGCCTCCAGGAAGGTCGCGCCCGGTGCGGTCTCGGTCAGCCCGTAGCCCTGGCAGAAGGTCAGGCCCCGCTCCTGGTACGCGCGGATCAGCGCGACCGGGATCGCCGCTCCGCCGGACATCAGCGTACGCAGCGAGGACAGGTCGGCGTGGGCCCACCGTGGCGACCTGGCGAACGCGGCGAACATCGCGGTGACGCCGAACATCCAGGTGACGCGGTGCTTCTCGATGAGGTCGTAGCACTGGTCGACGTCCCACGACGGCATGATCACCGAGGTGCCGCCCTTGAGGAAGGTCGGCAGCAGCGTCTGGTTCAGCGCCGCCACGTGGAAGAGCGGCGCGCTGACCAGGGTCACCTCGGTGCTCGCCACGTCGACGCCGATCATCATGTGGAAGCAGTTCCACACGAGGTTGGCGTGGCTGAGCATGGCGCCCTTGGGCCGTCCTGTGGTGCCGGAGGTGTAGAGGATCAGGGCGACGTCGTCGAGCGCCACCGGGATGTCGATCGGGGTGGGGTCGCCCTGCGACAGCCAGCTTTCGAACTCCGTCTCGCCGGGCGCGGGCGACCCCAGCGCCACGACCGTACGGAGGGCCGGAAGGGCGGGCAGGGCGCGGACGACCGCCGAGCACTCCGGGGCGTAGACGAGGAGGGAGGCGCCCGAGTCGGTCAGCATGTAGGCGATCTCGGGCGCCGTCAGGCGGAAGTTCAGCGGGACGAAGATCCCGCCGAGCAGGTGCGTCGCGAACAGGGTCTCGGCGAAGGCGACGTGGTTGTGGCCGAGGTAGGCGACCCGGTCCCCGGCCCGCACCCCGGCGTCGCGCAGCCGGGACGCGAGCCGCGTCGTCCGTTCGTGCACCTCCGAGTAGCTGACCGACCGGTCCGCGAAGACGAACGCGGTGCGGTTCGGGCTCATCTGGGCCCGGCGGGCGGGCCAGCCTCCCAGTCCGGCGTTCCGCATCGGTGACAACCCCTTCGCGTCTCGGGGACGGTGTAGGAGGGACGGCGTCAGGCCGAGGACGGCTTGGCCGCGCCGGGCATGTCGCCGGAGGCGGGCGCGACCACCGCGACCGAGGTCAGGTCCTGACCCCTGGTCTCGCGCAGGGCCAGTACGCAGAGCACGGTCAGCAGGCAGGACGCGGCGATGATCGTGGAGGTGGTCGTGGTCCCGCCGCCGCCGGACGACGCGTCGAGCTGGGCGAACAGCAACGGAGCCAGCCCGGCGCCGAGCCCGGCGATCTGGTAGCCGAGGGAGGCTCCGGTGTAGCGGCTCCTGGTGGCGAACAGCTCCGTGTACAGGGCCGCGAGCGGGCCGAACATCAGCGGGTGCAGGATCGACTGGCCCAGCACGAGCGCGAGGGTGAGCACGGCCGTGCTGCCGCTGTTCACCATCGGGAAGAGGACGAATCCGAACACCGCCATCAGCAGCGCTCCAGTCAGCACGACGGGACGGCGCCCGACGCGGTCCGACAGCGCCGCGCATCCCACGATACCCACGACGGCCAGCGCGGACGAGAGCGTGAGGCCGTTGAGCACGGCCTGCCGGGGGAAGCCGGCCCGCACGCCGTACGCGATGAGATAGGTGGTGAGCGTGCCCTGGGCCACGAAGGCGGACAGCCCGACGCCCACCGCGAGCAGCAGCGTCTTCGGGTGGTTGCGGAGCACGTCGAACAGCGGCGTCTTCCGGAACCACGCGAACTTCCAGGCGAAAGGACTCCAGGCGGCCGCCCTCCCGCCGGCCTCGTTTCCGGCGGCTGCTTTTCTGGCGGCTTCGAAGACCGGGGGCTCGGTGACCCGCAGCCGGACGAACAGGCCGACCGCCAGCAGGACGATGCTGAGCAGGAACGGCACCCGCCAGCCCCAGCTCAGGAACGCCTGCTCGCTCATGATCGCGCCGGTGCCGGTGAGCACGGCGGTGGACAGCACCATGCCGGACGGGGCGCCGGCGTTCGTGAAGCTCGCCCACAGGCCGCGGCGGCTGGTCGCGTGCTCGGCGGATATGAGCACCGCGCCGCCCCATTCGCCGCCGACGGCGATGCCCTGCAGGATCCGCAGCAGGACGAGGGTGATGGGCGCGAGGGAGCCGATCTGGTCGTAGGTCGGCAGCAGGCCGATCAGGAAGCTGGCGACACCCATGAGCGTCATGGTCAGCACCAGCATGCGCTTGCGGCCGAGGCGGTCGCCGAAGTGGCCGAAGAGCACGCCGCCGAGCGGCCTGGCGAGGTAGCCCGTGGCGAACGTGCCGAAGCTGGCGACCGTCGCGGCGAGCGAGTCGAGGGAGGAGAAGAAGACCTTGTTGAAGATCACTGCCGAGGCCGTGGCGTACAGCAGGAAGTCGTAGTACTCGATGACGCTCCCGATGAAGCTGGAGCTCACCGCGCGTCGGAGTTGGGTCTGGCTGGGCTGGGTCTGGCTGGGGGGTGTCTCTGGCATGACCGAGCTCCTCGTCCGGGGAGCGAGCTGTGTCGCTTTCTTGTCCGGAGGTTAGGCAGATCGATAACGGAGGTCAATACTTTGCCAAATATTGGCCAGGGGGCCGGGGAGGGGTGTCTCTCCGGCCTGCCGGAACGCCCGCTGCGCCTTCCCGCGGCTGTCTTTCGGCACGCCGAAACACGCCGTACGGCACGCGGGGTCAGGCGGCGGGATCAGGCAGGGAGATCAGGCAGGGAGATCAGGCGTAGTGCCGGTAGACGGCGCGGGCGACGCAGGCGGGCTTGGCCGATCCCTC
This sequence comes from Microbispora sp. H10885, assembly GCF_014161415.1. Classification (NCBI taxonomy): domain Bacteria; kingdom Bacillati; phylum Actinomycetota; class Actinomycetes; order Streptosporangiales; family Streptosporangiaceae; genus Microbispora; species Microbispora sp. H10885. The sequence continues at coordinate 103,423 of NZ_JABBWY010000007.1, forward strand.
CACCTCCACGGTGAAGTCGAGCAGCATCTGGACGCCGTTGCCGGGGACCTCCTCCACCGACACCACGGTGGCGGCGAGGCGGATCCTGGCGCCCACCCTGACCGGGCTGGGGAAGCGGACCTTCTCCAGGCCGTAGTTGACGCTCATCGTCACGCCCTGGATGTCGAGCAGTTCGTTGAACAGCGGGATGACCAGCGACAGGGTCAGATACCCGTGCGCGATCGGGGCACCGAACGGGCCCTTGGCGGCCCGCTCGGGATCGACGTGGATCCACTGGTGGTCGCCGGTGGCGTCGGCGAAGGTGTTCACCCGGTCCTGGGTCATCTCCATCCACCCGCTGTGGCCGAGGTCCTTGCCGGCGAGCGCGGTGATCTCGTCGAGCCCGTGGGCCGTTGTCGTCATGGCTGTCGTGTCCCTTTCTGCCCGCCGAGCCCGAGCAGGCGTGCGGCGTTGTCCTTGAGGATCTTCGGGCGGACCTCCGGCTTGATCTCCAGCTTGTCGAAGTCGGCGAGCCAGCGGTCCGGGGTGATCACCGGGAAGTCGGACCCGAACAGCACCTTGTCCTTGAGCAGCGTGTTCGCGTACCGCACGAGCTGCGGCGGGAAATACTTGGGCGACCATCCGGACAGGTCGATGTGGACGTACGGCTTGTGCGTGGCGACCGCGAGCGCCTCGTCCTGCCAGGGGAAGGACGGGTGGGCGAGGATGATCCGCAGCTCGGGGAAGTCCACGGCGACGTCGTCCACCAGCATGGGGTTGGAGTGCTTCAGCCGGATGCCGCCCCCGCCCGGGACGCCCGCGCCGATGCCGGTCTGCCCGGTGTGGAACAGCGCGATCGCGCCGAGCTCCTCGATCGCCTCGTAGAGGGGATAGGCCATGCGGTCGTCGGGGGAGAAGCCCTGGATGCTCGGATGGAACTTGAACCCGCGCACGCCGTACTCCTCCACGAGACGGCGCGCCTCGCGGACGCCGGCCCGGCCCTTCCACGGATCCACACTGGCGAAGGGGATCAGCACGTCGGGGTGCGCGGCGCAGCTCTCGGCGACCTCCTCGTTGGAGATGCGCGGGTGCCCGGTCGCGTGCTCGGCGTCGACGGTGAACACCACCGCCGCCATCTTCCGCTCGCGGTAGTAGGCGGCCATCTCCGGGATCGTCGGCCGCGGATGTTCCTTGAAGTATTTCTCGGACGCGCCGAACAGCTCCGCGCTCAGCGAGGCGTGCCCGCCGGCCGACACCTCGGCGTGCGTGTGCACGTCGATCGCGACCAGCTCCTCGACGTTCACGAGCCTCCCTTCGGCGTGTCCGATGCCTGGGGTGCGTCCGGCACGTTCGGCGCGGGAATGCCGTACGTCTCGGGTTCGGCGCCGACGCCCTCCGGCCACGCGGCGGCGATGGCGTCGGCCGACCAGCCGCCGTAGGTGTACGCCACGGACTTCTCACCCGGGTGCGACCAGAGCGCGAGCCGGTCGCCGCCGATGCCGATGGCCTGGCCCGTCACGTCTGCGGAGGCGTCCGAGGCGAGGAAGACGACCAGCGGGGCGACGTCCTCGACCGTGCCCATGCCCTCGCCCTGGCGCAGCCATGCGGGGAACGGCCGGCCGGTCCGCTCCGCCTCCTCGATGATCGGGGCGAACGCCGGGATCGTCCGGGTCATCTCGGTGGCCGCGACCGGCACGATCGCGTTGACGGTGATGTTCGCCCTGGCCAGCTCCATCGCCCAGGTGCGGGCCATGGCGACGATGCCGGCCTTGGCCGCGGCGTAGTTCGTCTGGCCGAAGTTGCCCCGCTGGCCCGCGGGGGAGGAGACGAGGATGAGGCGGCCGCCGGTCCCCTGCTCCCGCATCCGGACCGCCGCCGCGCGGGCGCAGGTGAACGTGCCGCGCAGGTGTACGCCGATCACCGCGTCGAAGTCGTCGTCCGTCATCTTCCACAGCACCCGGTCGCGCAGGATGCCGGCGTTGGTGACCATCACGTCGAGCCGGCCGAACTCCTTGACGGCCGTGTCGACCAGCCGGTCGGCGACCTCCGCGGAGCCGACCGGGGCGGCGACCAGGGCCGCCCTGCCTCCCTTCGCGGTGATCTCGTCCACGACGCGTGCCGCGGAGTCGCCGTCCACGTCGTTCACGACGACCGCCGCGCCGGCCGCCGCCAGCGCCTCGGCGTACGCGCGCCCGAGGCCCCGGCCCGCGCCGGTGACGACGGCCACCTTGCCCGACAGATCCATGTGCTCCACCTCTCGATTGGGGGCAGCGTGACGCCGTCTCGAATCTATGGCAGTTATGTGACCATCGTCAAAGATTTGCCTTCTATGGGGAACCGTCTACGCTTTCTGCTGTGAGCACCGGCGACCACGACCAGACGGCGGGTTCCATGCGCCCCCAGTCGTTGATGTTCAGCTTTCTCGGGATCTACGCGCTCGACCGCCGCACCGCCATCTACTCGGGCAGCGTCATCGACGTGTTCGCCCGTCTCGGCGTCTCCGAGGAGGCCGTACGGTCGACACTCGCGCGCATGGTGAAGCGGAACCTGCTGGAACGGCACCGGCGGGGACGCAAGATGTACTTCGCGCTCACCCCGCACGCCGCGGAGGTGCTGGAGGACGGGCGCAGACGCGTGTGGGAGACCGGGGCGGTGAACCGCGACTGGGACGGCACCTGGACCGTGGTCGGGTTCTCGCTGCCGGACAGCCGGCGCAGCACCCGGCACGACCTGCGGTCCCGGCTCGTCTGGGGTGGGTTCGGCCTGCTGCAGAGCGGGCTGTGGATTGCGCCGGGCGCCAAGGACGTCACCGAGCTCCTCGCCTCCCTGGACCACGCCTCCCCTGACAACGCCTCCCTCGACCTGGCCGACCACGTCACCGTGCTGACCGCCCGGGCCTTCAAGCCGACCGAGGCGGCCGACCTGGTCCGGAAGGCCTTCGACATCGAGCAGATCGCCGCCCGCTACCGGGCGTTCCTCACCCGGTGGGACGCCTCCCCGCCCCTGCCGGAGGAGCCGGACGACCTCGCCCGGCAGTTGCTGCTGCACACCGACTGGCTGCAGCTCGTCCGGCAGGATCCGCACCTGCCGGCCGAGCACCTGCCCGGGGACTGGCCCGCGATCCGGGCCGAGCAGGTCTTCCAGACGCTCGCCCGCGACTACCAGCAGCGGGCCGCCGAGACGGCCGCCGCCGTGCTGGACACCCTCGCCCTCTGACGTCAGAGCTGACGTACGGGAGACGTGACGACGGGTGGTGCGTGCCCGGGACGGGCACGCACCTGGGGTCCGATCGTCATCCGTTGGCGCAGGCCGTGCCGTTGAGCGTGAAGCGGGCCGGCGCGGTGTTGGTCCCGCTGTAGGTGCCCTGGAAGCCGAAGCTGGTGCTGCCTCCGGCGGGGATCGCGGCGTTGTAGGAGACGTTGCGCGCGGTCACCTGCGTGCCGGACTGGGTCACCGTGGCGTTCCAGGCGTTGGTGACCTGCTGGTTGCCCGGCCAGCTCCAGGTGACCGTCCAGCCGTTGATCGCGGCGCCTGTGTTGGTGACCGTGACGTCCGCGGTGAACCCGTTGTTCCAGGTGTTGGGCCGGTAGCTGACCCGGCACGCGCCGGTCTGCGGGTCCGACGGCGTCACGGAGGGGGTGACAGACGGCGTTACGGACGGGGTCGAGCTCGGGGTCGAGCTGGGAGACCTGCTCGGGCTCTGGCTCGGGCTCTGACTGGGGCTCTGGCTCGGGCTCTGGCTGGTGCCCGTGAGGCCGAAGAACTGGATGGCGACGGCGGCCATCCCGGTCGACGGAAGGCTGTGACCCGCGCCCTGGATGGTGTAGGCCTCGACCTTCACCGTGCCGGAGGAGTCGGCGTAGCGGCGGCGGCTCCAGCCCGACTGCGGGGTGTCCGTGCTGGTCGGCGTCTGGCTAAGGCCGTTGACGTTGGTCCACTGCTTGATCTCCTCCTCCAGCTCCGAGTAGGCGACGACGGTGTCGTTGGTGCCGTGCCAGAGCTGCATCCGCGGCCACGGCCCCCGGTAGCTCGGGTTCGCGTTGCGCACGGCGTCGCCCCACTGCTGCGCGGTCTTGCCGACGCACGGCGCGGAGTTGCCGCCCGGGCTGTACGCCGCCTCGTTGGGGAAGCAGGTGAACGGCACGCCCATGAAGGCCGCGCCCGCCTTGAAGACCTCCGGGTAGAGGCCGAGCATGGCGTTGGTCATCATGGCGCCCGAGGAGCTGCCGGTCGCGAACACCCGGTTCGGGTCGCCGTGATACTGGTTCTCGACGTAGGTGATCATCGACATGAGCGACACCGGGTCGGTCTGGCCGCCGCGCACCTTCGACGCGTCGGACCAGTTGTCGAAGCAGTTGCTCTTCTTCGAGGCCGACGGGTAGATGACGATGTAGCCGTACCGGTCGGCCAGCGACGCGAACTCGCTCGACGAGTAGAAGCCCGGCCCGGAGCCGCCGCACGGATGCATGGCCAGCACGATCGCCGGGTTCGACTGCACCGTGTTCGGCACGTACACGTGCATCCGCAGGTTGCCCGGGTTGGCGCCGAAGTTGGTCACCTCGGTCAGCGTGGCCGCGGCGGCCGACTGCGCGGACACCAGGGTCACGGCGGCGTACAGCACCGCGGCACAGACACCGGCGAGTACCGCGAGTAATCGCTTCATTCGCTCCTCCTCTGCTGGACGTGCGGAGGTCCCGCTTTCCGGCGCGCCTTTTCCGGAAGCGCCGTGCGTCGGCAAGAACATGACGTCAGCCGGTATATGAGGAGGTCCGGCCGATGGTCAAGACGTGGCCGGAACGGCCATGATCGCTTTTTCCCGGGGAAAGCCGGTTTGCGCTGCATATCAAGCACTTTGCTATCAAGTCACTTGATATAGGGACGCGAAACTTACATCCGGAAGGCCGCGAGGTATCGTCGTCCGGTGATCGCCTCCCGCATCCCTCCGGCCGCCCCGCAGAGCGCTCCGGCGCCCCGTCTGAGCTACCTGGTGTTCCGACTGGAGCGTCGCATCCGGGCCCACCTGGACGACTCGCTCGCCCGGCACGGCGTCACCACGACGGAGTACATGGCGCTCAGCGAGCTTCGTACGCGTGACGGACTGTCGTCGGCGGAGCTGGCCCGCATCGCCTTCGTCACGCCGCAGGCGATGAACCTGGTCATCCGCGACCTCGAACGGCGCGGGCTGATCCGCCGCGACCCGCACCCGGCCGGCGGACGGGTGCTGTGCGCCCGCCTCACCTCCGAGGGCGTGTCGGTGCTGCAGCGGTGCGACGGATCGCTCGACGAGATCGAGACGGTCATGCTCGCCAAGGTCGACAGCACGATGCGCGGCACTCTCAGGGAGGGCCTGACCCTGTGCGCCCGGGCGCTGCGCCCCGACGCCCACCTGGACGCCCACCTGGACGCCCACCTCGACAATCACTGAGACCTACCGGCTTCCGCCCGGTGCCGGGAGCGGGCCGGCCCGATGGCGTAATGTGCAATATCCGTGTCGTTGACGCCATGACGCCCTGCCCGGAAGCATCGAAGGCATGCAGCGACAAGCGGTCCGGCGCGTGGTCCGACGTGTGGTCACAGTGGTCTTCGACGGCTTCCAGATGTTCGATCTGGCCGGGCCGGCGGACGTCTTCGCGACCGCGAACCTGCTCGCCCGCGAGGGGGGTTACCGCGTCGAGGTGACGGCCGTGCGCGCCGGGGCCGTACCGGCCCAGAACGGGATCGTGACGCTCGCGGAGACCGCGATCAGCGAGGTCGCGGGCCCGATCGACACGCTGCTCGTCGTCGGCGGGCTGTCGGTGCCGGAGCACCTGGACGACCGGGAGCTGATCGGCGGCGTCGCCCGGCTGGCCGCCGGGGCCCGCCGGGTCGCCTCCGTCTGCAACGGGAGCTTCCTCCTCGCGGAGGCCGGGCTGCTGGGCGGCAGGCGCGCGACCACCCACTGGCTGGTGGCCGGCGAACTGGCCGACCGCTATCCGGACGTCGACGTGGACGCCGACCCGATCTACATACGCGACGGGCACGTGTGGACCTCGGCCGGGGTCAGCTCGGGCGTCGACCTCGCCCTCGCGCTCGTCGCCGACGACCACGGCCACAGGCTCGCCCGGAACGTGGCCCGGGGGCTCGTCGTCTACCTGCACCGGCCGGGCGGGCAGAGCCAGTTCAGCGCCCCCATGCGGGCCGCCGTCCCACGCGCCGAGCCGCTGCGCGAGATCCAGGCGTTCATCGACGCCCACCCCGCCGAGGACCTCAGCGTGCCCGCGCTCGCCCGGCGGGCGGGGATGAGCGAACGTCACTTCTCCCGCGTCTTCACCGAGCAGACCGGGGTCTCGCCCGGCAGGTACGTCGAACGCAGCAGGGCCGACGCGGCCCGGCGGCTGCTGGAGACGACCGCCCACCCCCTGGACAGGGTCGCCAGGGAGACGGGACTCGGCGCTCCGGAGACCCTCTACCGCGTCTTCCGCCGCCACTGGCGCGTCTCACCCGGCGACTACCGCCGCCGGTTCCGATCGAAGGAGACCAGCAGATCATGAACATCGCGATCCCCCTCTACCCGAGGTTCACCGCGCTCGACGCCGTCGGGCCGTACACGGTGCTGGCCTTCGCGCCCGGCTGCACGGTCACGTTCGTCGCGGCCGAGCCGGGGCCGGTGCTCGACGACCGGGGGAGCCTGAGCCTCGCGGCCACCGCGTCGTACGCCGGCCTGCCCACGCCGGACGTGATCGTCGTGCCGGGAGGACCCGGGACGATCGAGGCGCTGTCCGACTCCGCGCTGCTGGGCTGGATCGCGCGGGCGCACGAGCGGACGCGGTGGACCACCTCGGTGTGCAGCGGCTCGTTCCTGCTGGGCGCGGCCGGACTGCTGACAGGCCGGAAGGCCACCTCCCACTGGGGGTGGCTCGACCAGCTCGCCGGGTTCGGCGCCGAGCCGGTCAGCGAGCGCGTGGTGACCGACGGGAAGATCGTGACGGCCGCCGGCGTCTCGTCGGGCATCGACATGGCCCTCACCCTGCTGGCCGCGATGCGCGGCGAGGAGACGGCGCAGTCCGTGCAGCTCGCCATCGAGTACGACCCGCGGCCCCCGTTCGCCGCGGGCAGCCCGAAGACCGCCCCGGCCGGCCTGGCCGAGAAGGCCATGGCCCTCATCTGACGTCATCCGCCGGTTCGACGGGGAAGTTCGCGCGGAACACGTTGTCCGGGTCGTAGGCGCGTTTGACCTGCCGCAGCCGGGCGAGGCCGGCCTCGCCGAACGCGTCGAGCAGCCGTTCGGGCCGGGTGTCGGTGTCGAAGGACAGGTAGAGGCCGTCGGTGTACGGCGCGACCTCGGCGTCCCACGCCGCGTCAAGGGCCGGCTGCGCGGCGCCCATGGCGGTGAGCAGGAAGTTCTGGTGCCGGTGCGGGTAGGCGGTGGCGTCGGGGGCCAGGTCGTGCGCGGCCCCACCGGTGGCGCGTATCTGCAGGAAGTAGGACGACCGGGAGCTCGCGATCCGCTCGAAGGCACGGCTCACGCCACCGTCGAGGTGGGTGACCAGGCCGGAGCGTACGGCGGGGTCCCCGCCGCCCGTGTGGTGCCTGCCGGCCGGCTGCACCACCCCGGAGTAGGGCAGCAGGTAACCCTGGTGCCCCAGCAGCGGGCCGGCCTCGGCGAGCCGCTCGAGTTCGCGCACCGCGGCCGTGGTGTCCGCGCCGGCGTAGACGGTCATGAGCTGGGCGACGGCGTCCTGGCCGCGGCGCGCCGGTGAGAGGACGAGGAAGCTCGTCAGCTCACGCGGCGCCTTCTCCATCGCCGCGCCCCAGCGTTCGAGGAGCCCCACCGTGTCGCGGGCGTCCAGGGTCATCTGGGAGAAGACGACGTCGCCGAGCTCCATCGCCTCGATCTCGACCCAGGTGACCACGCCGAGGTTGCCCCCGGCGCCGCGCAGGCCCCAGAACAGGTCGGGGTTCTCCTCCCGCGAGGCGTGCAGCACCCGCCCGTCGGCGGTCACGACCTCCGCGGCGACGACGTGGTCGATGGTCAGGCCGAAGCGGCGCCCGAGCAGGCCGATGCCGCCCGTGGTGGCGAGGCCGCCCACGCCGACGCCGCCGAAGTCGCCCGAGCTGATCGCCCATCCGTGCGGAACCAGGGCCTCGGCCACCTCGCCCCAGGTGGCGCCCGCGCCCAGCCGCACCCGGCGCGTGGCCGGGTCGACGACCTCGACGGTGTCGAGCGCGCCGAGGTCGAGCACGATGCCGCCGTCGTTCGTGGAACGGCCGCTGATCCCGTGCCCGCCGGAGCGTACGCCGAGCGGCACGTCCTGGGACCTGGTGTACGCGAGCCCCTCGACGACCTGGCCGGTCGTCCGGGGACGCAGCACCAGGCCGGGTGACCCCGCGCGCAGGTAGTTGTGCCGCACCGACTCGTAGGCGCGGTCGCCGGGCTCCACGGCGTCGGCCGCGAGGCTCGACGGGACCTTGTCGTAGTCGATCCCGTCGCGGCGCAGTGCGATCGCGGCGGCTCCGCGGCGGGCGGCCGCGGGGACCATGCCGGTGGCGGCTCGCTCGCGCGCCACCGCGTCCCGTACGGCGGGGGCGATCTCCTGGCCGTAGACCTGGATGAGCCGAGGGTCGTCGGAGCCGAGGACGAACGTGCCGATGCCGTCCTCAAGCGCCAGAGCGGTCAGCTCCTCCACCCACTGCTCGACCGGTCCCTGCAGGAAGCCCTGCCGGGTCTCGGTGACCTCGCCGCCGATGTTCAGCAGGCGGCGCACCCGTGCCGGGTCGCGCCCGGCCTCTTCGGCGGCCTCGTCGATGATCTCGTTGCCGCGCCGCAGGTCGCCGTCCTTGAGGTAGGCGAGCGAGGGCAGCCATCCGTCGGCCTTCCGCGCGACCAGGCGCAGCATCCGCGGCTTGTAGGCGCCGACCCAGATCGGGATGTCGTGTGCGGGCGCCGGGCCGCGCTTGGCCCCGGCGACACGGTGGTGTTCGCCGTCGACGCGCAGGATGCGGCGCTCGCGTACGTCCCAGATGCCGCGGATGATCTCGATGCCCTCCTCCAGCGCGGTCACGGACTCGGCGGGCGTCAGGCGGGTGCCGCCCATCGACTCGATCGCGTCCCAGAAGCCGCCCGCGCCGATGCCGAGTGCGAACCGGCCGCCGGAGAGCAGGTCGAGCGACGCCGCGGCGCGGGCCAGCACCGCCGGCGGCCGCAGCGGCAGGTTGAGCACGTTGCCCGAGACCGTGATCCGCTCGGTCCGCGCGGCCACCCAGGACAGCAGCGTCCAGGTGTCCAGGAACCCCGGCTGGTACGGGTGGTCCTGGAACGTCACGAGATCCAGCCCGGCGGCCTCGGAGATCTGTGCCAGCCGGACCGGCCCCTGCGGGTCGTGGTTCTGCGGGGTGAGAAACGCGCCGAAGGCCGGCTCGTGGCCGTAGTCCGTCATCGCCGGGACCTCTCTGTGTCGCAAATAATCTGTAGAACAGACGATATGCGACGCAACTTAACGACACGGCGGCGTATTCCAGGTCGGGGTGGGCCTCACCGTGCCACATGGTCCAGGCGGGCTTCGGGTACGCGAGTACGCCGCCTGATGACGGCTTCGACCACGACGAGGTTGACGATCCAGCCCAGGGTCTGCCCGATGGGGATCATCGAGGTCGCGAGTTCTCCCACCGCCCCGGCCCCGCGGTAGGGGATCTGGACCACCAGGAGCAGGGGAACGAGGACGCGCGACGTCACCGCGAGGAACGTCAGCGCGTAGTTGCGCATCATCCAGTTCCGATGGCTCACGAAGTCGCGCCGGCGGGCCGCCCGGTACGCGAGGCCGCCGGTGACCAGCCACAGGGCGGCCGCGGTGGTGAGGCCGATCTGCGTCACGACGCGGCCCGACCACAGCGCGACCGGGATCGTGGCCGCCGCGGACGGCAGCACCCCGGCGAGGAGATAGACCCGGCCGATCGTCCGGTGGATCCGCCGGCGGGCCCGCACCTGCGGCATGAACTGCAGGGGGCCGAGCACCAGCGCGACGGCGGCGGTCGCGATGTGCCCTACCAGGACGTAGTAGTGCAGGCTGTCGCCCACGTCGAGGCGGCTGTCGTCGATGTCGAGACCCAGGTACGGGTAGACGAGCACCGAGGCGGCGACAACCGCGACGATCAACATCAGCCATGCCGTTCGTCTCCGCATGGCCGCAGCCTCGCAGGCGCGACCCGCTCCGGCATCCGCCCGCGGATGGCCCCGCACGTACGCAAATCGGCGTACGGACCCCGTCGTCCGGCCACGGACGACGCCGCAGTTCCTTTCGAAGTGCGTGCTGACCCCTGCTCAGATCGATGCGCTCCTCGGTGTGTGGCATGCCGGACAGGTTAGGGGCGCCGGGCAGGTCACACAGGGTGAACTTCCAAGCTCCACACGCGGTCAGTCCTGCGGCCAGTCCTGCTGCGGTGATACGTACGTCCCGCGGTGCGGGACGGTGAACACCCATCCCTGCTTCCGGAGGTGGTTCACGGCGTTGCGGGCGGTGGCCTTGGCGACGCCGTGCTGCTTCATCAGCGCCTTCTCCGGCGGGATGCGCCGGTTGGGTAGGAGATCTCCGCTGCGGATCTGCTCGATGATGTCCGTCGCTATGCGCTGATAGACCGGCGTCCGTTCGGCCGATCTCGGAGTGCCCGGCCGGCCCACGAACGAACCCTCGCCCTGCACGGTGTAGACGAGCCCCTGCTCGCGGAGTTCCCGGGTGACACGTCGTGCGGTGAGGCGAGCGATTCCGTATTCGGCTTCCAGCTCTGTCTCGCTTGGCACGGCGTCGCCCGGTTCCAGCTCGCCGTGATCGATCTGCTCACGGATGATCTCGGCGATCTGCTTGTAGATCGGCACCGGTCCATCGCGATCAATCATGAGGGAATGATAGACGAATTCGGACGTCTACCTACAAAATAGATATGTGCTCCACATATATGAAGGAGCAGTAGACCGCCATGACTGATGCGGACTACGATCCATCAAGGGTCGGTCACGATCCGGCGCCAGGCGGTGTCGGTGACGATCACGTGGTCGAGAAAGCGGAGACCGACGGTGTCGGCGGCCTCGTGGAGGCGGGCGGTGACCTCGACGTCGGCAGGGCTGGGATCGAGCGATCCGCTCGGGTGGTTGTGGGCGAGGCCGAAGGCGACCCCGCCGGAGAGGAGGACGGTGGTGACGATGTCCCGGACCGGTGCCGGTGTGTGGTCGCTGCCGCCCTCGCTGAGCACCGCGCGCCGCAGCACCGCGCCGCGGCCGTCGCAGACGATCACGACGAGCCGCTCGCGCGGGTGCCCCTGCAGCAGGGGAGCGGCGGCCGAGGCGATGTCGGCCGAGCAGGTGATCCTGCTCCGCTCCGGCTCCGCCTGGGCCCGCCGTACGAGGTGGAAGGCGGCGGCCACCCGGGCCGCCTTGGCCGGGCCCACTCCCGGTACGGCGAGCAGCCGGTGGGCCTCTGAGCGGGCCAGCTCGCCGAGGTCGCCGCAGTGGGCGATGACCTGGGAGGCGAGTTCCACGGCGCTCACGCCCCTGCTGCCCGAGCCGAGCAGCAGGGCGAGCAGCTCCCTGTCGGCGAGCGCCGCCGCTCCGGACGCCAGCAACCTCTCACGGGGCTGGTCGGCCAGGGGCAGGTCCTTGACACGCATCGGCACCTCCGGACGGGGGATCCGGATCGGTTGTACCAGCGGGCACCGACAGTCAGAGGGGGCTGGGAATGCCGTAGACCAGGCGGAAGCGATCACCGGGCACCACGGCGTCGCTGGTCTCGACCGGCCGGTCTCCCGACCAGTACGTGCGCTCGATCTGGAGCACCTGCACGCCGGCGGGCAACTCCAGCAGATCGCTCTCGGTCGGCTGGGGCACGCGGACGTGCACGGCCTCGCTGATCTCGGTGATCGGCGTGCCGCTCGCCGCGAGGCGGAAGGCCGCGCTCCTGCGTTCGTAGGTGCCCTCCTCCGCGCCCTGGCCCTGCCCCGGCTCGATCGGCTCGTACGTGGTGAGCAGCTGGAGGGGCCTGCCGTCGCCGCGGAAGATGTGGCGGGTCCGCATCACCGGGCCGGATTCGCCCAGGCGCAGCCGGTGCACGATGTCGGGCGGGGCGTCCGCGAGCTCGCTGCGCCAGCTCCAGCTCGGATGCCGCCCGCCCGCGTGCATGTCGCTGGCGAAGGCGGTGTGGGGTTCGGGGGAACGGCCGCGGTGCAGCGGGAGCAGGATCGGTTTCTCCCGCACCCGGTGCCCGGAGCCCACCCGGCTGATGATGAGGCCCTCCTGGGCGAGCACGCGCAGCGCGTGGCGCGCGGCCGTCTCTCCGACGCTGTACTTCCGGGTTATCTGGTGCCGCGACGGGATCGGTGCGCCCGGCGGGAGCGTGCCGTCGATGATCTGGCGGCGGATGTCTTCGACTACTCGCAGGTAGACCGGATCAGAGTTTGCCATCAATCCATCCCTGAGGGGGTGACGGGTCCTCCAAATCTTGACGTATCCGCCGGGCGACACAGAGTGACGGAAGTGTCCTGTGACCCCAACTTTGCCTGGTGAAAGGTCCGCCAATGGGCGATTGTGCCGCTAAGGGGTCGGGTGTTGATATTCCGCTCCCGCCCCCTTATCACGGCATCCATGTGGGTCCCGCCTGGGACGGGCACGAGTGCATCACATGGCTGGTGCCGACTCCCCGCAGCGACCGTGTCCGGGTGCGGCGTCACACCTGCGAGTGCAGGCCCACGATCTACGAGCTGTGCCAGGCGGGCGGGTTGCTGTTCGTCCGCCGCACCGAACGGGAGGGCGAGGTGAAGGTCCACGAGACCGAGCGTCTCGTCTCCGCCAGGATCGAGCCCCTGTGGACCAAGCTGCTGACGGGGGAGGCCCGCTGAGCACGCTCGGAGCCTGAACTCCTTGAACCACGACGTTCCTGGTCGTAGGGGGTATGACACACCGTTCGCGGCCTCCGGGAAAAAATTCGCGCGATGGTGTGTAACGTCCGCGTAAGGAACGCCGATTCTCCGGTAGAGGTCGCCGATGTGTGTACCCCCGAGCACATATCGGCGGCCTCTTTCTCCGTCCCCGGCTCTGTCCCCGGCAGGCGTCACGGGACGGGACATATCGGGGTGGCGACGTCCATGACCCGCGCGGATCCGGGTACCGTTCGGTCTATGGCATCGCCAACTGGAACCTCCGACGCCCCCTTCGGCCGCGCTTTGACCGCGATGGTGACACCGTTCACCTCTGACGGCGCCGTCGACTACGAGGGCGTCCAGCGGATCGCCGCCTATCTCGTCGACGATCAGCGCAACGACGGCCTGATCGTGAGCGGCACCACCGGTGAGTCCCCCACCACCTCGGACGAGGAGAAAGACCGGATCCTGCGGGCGGTGGTCGAGGCCGTGGGCGACCGGGCCACGATCGTCGCGGGCGCGGGCACCAACGACACCCGGCACAGCGTCGAACTGGCCCGGGCCGCCGAGCGCGCGGGGGCGCACGGACTGCTGGTGGTGACTCCGTACTACAGCAGGCCGCCGCAGGAGGGCCTCGTCCGCCACTTCACCGCCGTCGCCGACGCGACCGGCCTTCCAGTGATGCTCTATGACATTCCCGGGCGTGCGGCCACGCCCATCACGACGGAGAGCCTGTTCCGGCTCGCCGAGCACCCGCGCATCACGGCGGTGAAGGACGCCAAGGGCGACCTGTTCGCCGGCTCGCAGGTGATGGCGGGCACCGACCTCGTCTTCTACTCCGGTGACGACCTGCTGAACCTGCCCTGGCTGTCGGTGGGGGCGGTCGGCTACGTCAGCGTGGTGGGCCACGTCGCGGGCCCCGACCTCGCCGCCATGTGCGACATGTACCGCACCGGTGACGTGGCGGGCGCCCTGGAGACCCATCGGCGGCTCCTGCCGGTGGTCTCGGCGATCATGACGCGGACCCAGGGCGCGATCATGGTGAAGGCGGCGCTGACGCTGCTGGGCCAGGACGGCGGTCACGTCCGGCCTCCGCTGGTGGACGCCACCCGGGAGCAGATCGCGGCGCTGCGGGAGGACCTCATCACGGGAGGTCTCAAGCTTGTGGATTAGATCAACAGATGGAGCCGAATGAGCGACTTGACCAGGAAAAGAGAGAACGGAAGAACCGGGGGTGGCGGCGTGACCGAACGGCGCCGGGCTGAGGGGGTGTCATGAGTCATCCGCATCCCGAACTCGGGCCGCCGCCCCCGCCGCCGGAGAACGGCCTGCGCATCGTCGCGCTGGGCGGACTCGGCGAGATCGGCCGGAACATGGCGGTGTTCGAGTACGACGGCCGTCTGCTGGTGGTGGACTGCGGGGTGCTGTTCCCCGAGCCGGACCAGCCGGGCGTCGACCTCATCCTTCCGGACTTCGACTACATCCGGGGGCGTCTGGACGACATCGAGGCGCTCGTGCTGACACACGCCCACGAGGACCACATCGGGGCGGTGCCGTACCTGCTGCGGGAGCGGCGCGACATCCCGATCGTCGGCTCGCGGCTGACGCTCGGGCTCATCGAGAGCAAGCTGGCCGAGCACCGCATACAGCCGGTGAAGGTCGAGGTGATCGAGGGCGAGCGGCGCTCGTTCGGGCCGTTCGAGTGCGAGTTCGTCGCGGTCAACCACTCGATCCCCGACGCGCTCGCGGTGGCGGTCAGGACGCCCGCGGGCCTCGTCCTGCACACGGGCGACTTCAAGATGGACCAGCTTCCGCTGGACGGGCGGCTGACCGACCTCGGGGCGTTCGCGCGGCTCGGGGCCGAGGGCGTCGACCTGCTGATGTCCGACTCCACCAACTCGGAGGTGCCGGGCTTCGTCACCAGCGAGCGGGACATCGCGCCGGTCATCGACGACGTCTTCCGCACCGCCGCGAAGCGGATCATCGTGGCCAGCTTCGCCTCGCACATCCACCGCGTGCAGCAGATCATGGACGCGGCCGAGAAGCACGGCCGCAAGGTCGCGCTCATCGGCAGGTCGATGGTCCGCAACATGGGCGTGGCGCGCGAGCTCGGCTACCTGAAGGTGCCGGCGGGCCTGCTCGTGGACTCACGGGAGATCGAGGAGTGGCCGCCGGAGGACGTGGTGCTGATCTGCACCGGCTCCCAGGGCGAGCCGATGGCGGCGCTGTCGCGCATGGCCAACCGCGACCACCCGATCAGGATCGCCGAGGGCGACACGGTCCTGCTGGCCTCGTCGCTGGTGCCCGGCAACGAGACGGCGGTCAGCAAGGTCATCAACGGCCTCAACCGCTGGGGCGCCCGGGTGGTCCACAAGGGCAACGCGCGGGTGCACGTCTCGGGTCACGCGGCGGCGGGTGAGCTGCTGTACGTGCTCAACCTCACCAAGCCGTCGAACTTCATGCCGGTGCACGGGGAGTGGCGGCACCTGCGGGCGCACGCCCGGCTGGCCGAGCTGACCGGCGTACCCCGCGAGAACATCGTGATCGCCGAGGACGGCGTGGTCGTGGACCTGGTCGACGGCCGGGCGAGGATCGCCGGCGCGGTCCCGTGCGGGTACGTGTTCGTGGACGGCACCTCCGTGGGCGACATCACCGACGTGGCGCTCAAGGACCGGCGCATCCTGGGCGACGAGGGGTTCATCTCCATCGTCGTCGTCGTGGACTCCACCACCGGCAAGCTCACCGGCGGGCCGGAGATCACCGCCCGCGGCTCGGGCATCGACCCCGACGCCTTCGACGCGGTCGTGCCGCAGATCGAGTCCGCGCTGCAGGAGGTCGCCGCGGCGGGCGTCGCCGACGAGATGCAGATCCGGCGCACGATCCGCCGTACGGTGGGGCGCTGGGTGAGCGACACCTACCGTCGCCGGCCGATGATCATCCCGGTGGTCGTCGAGGTGTAATCCCGTTGAACTCGGAGACGGGCGTGGCGTAACGTCCCGCCCGTGTCCGAGGTGAGGATCGTCTACCGCAAGTACGGCGGAGCGTTGCACTGGCACCACTTCGCCCGGCTGCTCGGCGAGGACGAGCACGGCGTCTGGGCCGGCTTCCCCGCCAGGACCGTCGCCCAGCGGGGGCACGAGCCCGAGACGGTCTTCGAGATCCCGTCCGTCATGCTGTTCCCGCGCGACTCGTGGTGGACGGCGTCGTTCAACGCCCCGCCGCACAAGGCGGAGATCTACTGCGACATCACCACGGTGCCGGTGCGGCGTGACGGCCGGATCACCATGGCCGACCTCGACCTCGACGTCCTGCGGATGCGCGACGGCCGGGTGCTGCTGGACGACGAGGACGAGTTCGCCGAGCACCAGGTGCGGTACGCGTACCCGCAGGAGATCATCCGCCAGGCGGAGCGGTCGGCCGCCTGGCTGATGGAGGCCGTCACCGAACGGACCGGTCCGTTCGACGGCGCCCACGACCGCTGGCTGTCCCTCGTGACCTGAGCGAACCTCTAGTCGCCGAACTCGTTCGGTACGTCGGACGGGGTCACGGCGGAGATGTAGTGCTGCGGCAGGTGGTCCTCGAAGGAGTACACCATCGGCAGCGAGCGGGTCAGCGTGAACTTGTTCCCCAAGAAGGCCAAGTTGGCGAGTACAAGCCCCAGGAGGCCGGGCATCTGCGTCGTAGGCAGCGGCGCATACTTCGGGTCGCCGCTACGCGGACGGCAGGCGCCGCCGCCGCGGTCGAGTAGCCCGAACAGGCTGCTAGAAACGCGCTGCACCGTAGAGCGGTACTCCTTCCCGAAATGCTGGTAACGACCGGAAGAAGCCGGGGGGAGATGGGGCACCGGATCTTTGTCGTAGACGTACCGGATCACCTTCTCGCGCAGGAAGTCGTCCCGCTCCGCGGCGGCGGCGAACTGCGGTGTGCCGACCATGGGCTGGCCGAAGGTGTAGATCGCCTTCAGCCGGCCGGTCAACTCCCGGAACTTGTCCTCGTGCCGGAGCATGACGCCCATCAACGCGGCCATCGCCCCGCCTAGGCTATGGCCGGTGATGTACAGCGCATCGAGTGCGCCGTCCACAACGCGGTCACCGCCGTCGGCTTCCGAGCCGTCATGCGGCGACACGCGGACCGGGCCGGGGCGGCAGGCTCGCATCAGCGCCCCCAGCACCTCGTATCGGGTGGCCCGCACGTTCCGGTAGAAGCCGGCGTGGACGGCGGAGCAGGGTTCGCCGTACCAGTAGGTGATCTGTTCCGGCTCCACTTCGAGGTTCAGCAGCCAGTCGATGCCGTTCAACGGCGGGGTGCCGCGGTAGGCCAGGATCGCCACCCGCCCGCTCCGGCTCCGCACGAGATGGGCGGTGGAGTCGATGAGCATGCCGTCGACGGACATCGAGATCGTGCGGCAGTGGTTGTCCTCGAGGCCCAACCTGGCCATGATCATCGCAACCGTCTCGGCATCCGAATAGGCGTAGCCGGCGCAGGTGGCCATGACGTGTGCGACGACCGGGTCGGGATGCTCGTGGGTCGTCAGCAGGTGCTCTTCGAGATCTTTGTAGACCGGAAACCTGTCGGCGTCGCCTGCGGAACGACCATAGGGCCGGAGCACCTCGTAGCTGGGTGCCTCGGCGTCGCTCACATGCAGGCCGTCGGCCTTCGGCATGGCCGTCGCGCGTCCAGCCTGCTGCCGCCGCTCCGTGGTCTCCGCCACGCCGTCCACCTTCCGGTCACCCGACACGAGTGATCCCGGTCCGGGGTGGTCGCCGCGGGACCGGAACGTGGGGACGATTTCCGATACGGCCGGAGAGAAACTCCCGGCTGAGCAAACATCCCGCGCCGTCGAGCAGGCCGCCCTTTCCGCTTCGCGCCGGCCGGCAGCAAGGGCACCACCTCACCGAGGAGCCGGTGCCCTTGCACTGTCGCAGAGGTTGTCGCGTCTTCCGAAGCTACACGCGTCGCCGATGCTGTCCGATCGCCTCGGCGATGGCCTCGAGGCGGGCCGTGGAGGCGAGGCCGCCGTGGTACCAGTGGATCTCGGAGGCGCCGGCCGCGGTGTACGCCTCGGCCAGGAACGTCAGCGCCCCGCCGTCGGCCGGGCGCGGCGGCAGGGCCAGCACGTACGCCCCCACCCGCGGCCCGAGCCGGCCGAGGGCCCGCAGCCCGGCCTCGTCCGCCTCGGGGGAGTTCCAGCAGTTGCCGACGAGCAGGTCGGCGTCCACGCCCTCGGGGACGGTCGCGAACGGGCCGGTCGCCCACGGGTCGGCGCTGGCGTGCAGGGCGACCTCCAGGCCGGGCCGTGCCGCCCTGGCCTCCGCCAGCAGCAGCGCGCGCAGTTCTCCCGCGAGCCCGGTGCGCAGCTCGCGCAGGGGGTCCGCCAGGTCGCCCAGCGCCTCCTCGACCGAGCCCGGCCGGCCGTCCACGCCCGCGCGCACCCGCGCCCGCGTTTCGGTCACGTCCAGCCCTGCCGCCTCGTACCGCAGGACGCAGTTCGCGCAGAAGCACAGGGACAGCAGGGCGACCTGCGCGGGCGACCA
Source organism: Microbispora sp. H10885 (assembly GCF_014161415.1). Classification (NCBI taxonomy): domain Bacteria; kingdom Bacillati; phylum Actinomycetota; class Actinomycetes; order Streptosporangiales; family Streptosporangiaceae; genus Microbispora; species Microbispora sp. H10885. The sequence continues at coordinate 121,818 of NZ_JABBWY010000007.1, forward strand.
GTCGGCGCCGTCGGTCTTCTCGTGGTGGCCGCCGTGCCGGAAGCCGAGCGGGCCGCACGCCTCCAGGATCAGCGCGTCCGGGTCGCCGGCCTCGACGATCTCGCGGACCAGTGTGCGGCAGTAGTCGCGCACGTCGGCCGCCGCCGGGCACAGCGCGTACGGATAGCTCTCCCCGAACGCGTTGGTGACGACCAGGTCGGGGTTGGCCGAGCCGAGCAGCGTGTTGTGGGTCAGCACGGTCCACGCCCGCACCGGCAGGCCCGCCGCGCGCAGGGCGTCCCTGGCCTCCCCGAACGGGTCGGCCGAGTCCATCCACGACGGCGTGCCCGGCACCAGGCGGGCGCCCTTCCACGCCTCCTCGCGTAGGGGCACGTAGCAGGCGGAGTGCCGGGCGTCGACCAGCCGGTGGGCCGGGTGGTGGGGGGTCGCGGCGCGGGTGGTGTGGTAGGACGCGGCGAGCGCGACGGCGTCGACGCCGAGGCCCGCCAGGCGGGCGGCGGCCCCGGCGTCGCCGACGATGTCCCAGGGGTAGGCGTAGATGACGTTCACCAGCGTGGCCTCCGGGCCGAGAAGGACGGGTCGACGGACCTCATGTACGTCGTGTCGTCACGGGAGCGGACCCCGCACTTCTCATACTGCTCGTTCATGATTGCGAGGGCGTCGCGGTCGAGTTCCACCCCGAGTCCCGGGCCGTCCGGCACCGGGACCGCGCCGTCCACGAACCGCAGCGCGCCCGGGGCGACCACGTCCTGCCCGTCCTGCCAGGGGGTGTGGGTGTCGCAGGCGTGGGTGACCGCCGGGGTGGCGGCGGCGAGATGCGTCATGGCGGCCAGGCTGATGCCGAGATGCGAGTTGGAGTGCATGGACAGCGCGATGCCGAAGGTCGCGCACAGCGTGGCGATGTGCGCCGAACGCACCAGGCCGCCCCAGTAGTGGTGGTCGGTCAGCAGCACCCCGATGGCACCGGCACGCAGCGCCGGAGGCAGGTGCTCGGGGGTGACGACGCACATGTTGGTCGCGAGCGGCATCGGCACCTCGGCGGCGACCCGCGCCATGCCCTCGATGCCCTCGGTGGGGTCCTCCAGGTATTCCAGCAGGCCGTCGAGTTCGCGCCCCACCCGGATCGAGGTCTCCACGCTCCACACGGCGTTGGGGTCGAGGCGCAGCGGATGCCCGGGGAACGCCTCCCGCAGCGCCCGGATCGCCTCGGCCTCCTGCTCGGGCGGGAACACCCCGCCCTTGAGTTTGATCGAGCCGAAGCCGTACCGGCCGATCAGGAGGCGGGCCTGCTCGACCACCCCCGCCGGGTCCAGAGCGGCGCCGAAGCCGTCCTCCGGCGCGCCGGGATGGCCGCCCCACTTGTAGAAGAGGTACGCGCTGTAGGGCACGGCGTCGCGCACCCGGCCGCCGAGCAGGTCCACGACGGGCCGGCCCGCCGCCTTGCCGCGGATGTCCAGGCAGGCGACCTCGAAGGGGGAGAAGATCCGGTCGACGGTCTTGGCCCGGGAGGACGTGCCGGTCAGGCCGTGCAGGTCGGTGACCACGTCGGCGCCGACGAGGCCGGCCACCGTGGCGTACATGGCGTTGTCGCCGTAGACGTCGTGACCGCGCAGCGCCTCGGCCGCGGCCCGCACCCGTACGAGGTGGTCGAGGTCGCCGTAGGTCTCCCCGAGGCCGGTCAGCCCCTCGTCGGTGACGACCTCGACGACCGTGCGCAGCGCCCAGGGTTCGTGGACGCCGGCGGCGTTGAGCAGCGGCGGGTCGCGGAAGGCGACCGGCGTGACGTGGATCTCCCGAATCCTCATCCGGCCGCTCATCCGACGACGTCCAGCCCGGCCGCGATCAGCTTCTCCAGCCGGGCGACGTGCTCGGGGGCCGCGTCCACGAGCGGCGGCCGCACCCCGCCCGCGTCGAGCCCGCGCAGGGCGACGCCCGCCTTGATCAGCGAGACGGCGTAACCGGGCACGAGGTCGCGCAACTCGACCAGCGGCCGGTAGAAACGGCTCAGCAGGCGGTTCACCAGGTCGTCGTCTCCGGCGTTCACGGCCTTGTGGAAGGCCAGGGCGACCTCGGGGAGGAAGCAGAACACGGCGGAGGAGTACAGGTTCACGCCGATCCCCCGGTAGGCCGGCACGGTCATCTCGGCCGTCGGCAGCCCGTTGAAGAACGTGAAATCCCGGCCGGCGGCCTCCCGTACGGCGAGCACGATGCGCTGCATGAGGTCGACGTCGCCGAGGCCGTCCTTGAACCCGACGACGTTCGCGATCCCGGTCAGCGCCACCGCGGCGGCCGGCGTGAAACGGGCGTTGGCCCGCTGGTAGACGATGATCGGCAGATCGGTGGCCGCCGCGACCTCGCGGACGTAGCGCACCAGGCCCTCGGCGGGGGCGCTCACCAGGTAGGGCGGCAGCAGCAGCAGGCCGTCCGCGCCGGCCGCCGCGGCCCTGCGCGCGCACTCGCGGGCGTAGGGGAGCGGCCCGCCCGCGCCGGACAGGACGGGGACCCGCCCGCCCGCCGACTCGGCGGAGATCCGCACCACCCGCTCGTACTCGTCGATGCCCAGCGCGTTGAACTCGCCGGTGCCGCAGGCCGCGAACACCCCGCCCGCGCCGTCCGCGACTCCGCGCGCGACGTGCCGGGCCAGTACGTCCCCGGCCAGTTCGCCGCCGGAGTCGAACGGTGTCACGGGAAAGAAGAGAACGCCGTCGAGACGCATCCGCCAACCCTCCCGTCCACATACGTGGACAGTGTCCTTGATCCTGTTCTTGACGCTAGTCGGGCTCTGTTTGTGAAGTCAACGCAGGACGGAGACGGCATGCGAGAGGAATGGTCGGTCATATATGTGAACAACACCCGTTGTTGTGAACACGCTGGCCTTGCTGCGAAACTGCGAAGCGATATCAGGGCCAGAACCAGGACAGATTCCGACAGGAGGGCACATGCGTATTCTCATCACCGGCGCGGCGGGCGGCGTCGGCACGCTGCTGCGACCCCGGCTGGCCAAGGAGGGACGCGTGTTGCGTCTGCTCGACGTCGCGCCCCTGAAGGCGGGGCCCGGCGAGGAGGGGGTGGCCGCCAGCATCACCGACGAGGAGGCCGTGGCGGCGGCCATGGACGGCGTGGACGCCGTGCTCCACCTGGGCGGGCACAGCCTCGAACGCCCCTGGGAGCAGATCCTGGACGTCAACGTCAACGGCACCTACGTGGTGCTGGAGGCCGCGCGGCGGGCCGGGGTCCGCCACGTCGTGCTGGCCAGCAGCAACCACGCCGTCGGGTTCGCCCCGCGCGGCGAGGGTGAGGCCCCCGACTACCTGTTCCCGCGCCCGGACACCTTCTACGGCGTCAGCAAGGTCGCCAAGGAGGCGCTCGGCTCCCTCTACCACGACCGTTACGGACTCGCGGTGACGTGCCTGCGCATCGGCTCCTGCTTCGAGCGGCCGAGGGACGTGCGCATGCTGTCGACGTGGCTGTCGCCCGACGACTGCGCGCGGCTGGTCGAGGCGGCGCTGGCGGCCGACGGCTTCCACGTGGTCTGGGGCGTGTCGGCCAACACGCGCCGCTGGTGGTCGCTGGAGGAGGGCAGGGCCATCGGCTACGAGCCGAAGGACGACGCCGAGGTCTTCGCCGATACGCTCGTCGGCGAGTACGGCGAGCCGGACCTCGGCGAACTGCCGCACTCCGTGGTCGGCGGGGCGTTCTGCGGTCCCCGCTACGACGTCGACAATCTCACGGCGGAGGGATGAGATGACCGGCCCCGCAACTGGAACGACGAACGAAGCGACGAACGAGGCGGTGGACGAGGCGGTCGCGCGGGCCGCGGCGGCGGGCGAGGCCTGGCGTGCGACCCCCGCGGCCGAGCGCGCCGCCGTGCTCGAAGCCGTCGCCGACGCCCTGCTCAAGCACGCCGAGGAGCTGTGGCCGGTCGCCGCGGAGGAGACACGCCTGCCCGAGGCGCGGCTGCGTGGGGAGGTCGCCCGTACGGCCGCGCAGTTCCGGCTGTTCGCGGACGTCCTGCGTGACGGCGGATGGGCCGAGGCGGTCATCGACCACCCCGACCCCGGCGCCACGCCGCCGCGTCCCGACGTGCGCCGGATGAACCATCCGCTCGGCGTCGTCGCCGTCTTCGCGGCGAGCAACTTCCCCTTCGCGTTCTCCGTGGCGGGCGGCGACACGGTGTCGGCCCTCGCGGCCGGCTGCCCGGTCGTCGTCAAGGCGCACGAGGGTCACCCGCGCACCTCCGACCTCACCGCGTCCGTCGTACGGCGGGCCCTGCCCGACCCGGACCTGCTCGGGCTCGTGCACGGGTTCGAGGCGGGGGCCCCGCTGGTGCGGCATCCGCTCGTCACGGCGGCCGGCTTCACCGGCTCGCTCGCGGGCGGAAAGGCGATCCAGAAGCTGATCGACGAGCGGCCCGACCCCATCCCGTTCTACGGCGAGCTGGGCAGCGTCAACCCGGTCGTCGTGCTGCCCTCGGCCGATCCCGCCGCCGTGGCCTCCGGGTTCGCGGCCTCGCTGACGCTCGGGGTGGGCCAGTTCTGCACCAACCCCGGCCTGGTCTTCGTCCCGGCGGAGGGAGGGTTCGAGCGGGCGATCGCCGAGGCGGTGGCCGGGACCAGCGGCGGGCCCATGCTGACCGCCAAGATCCGTGAGGGCTACCTGAGGGCGTCCGGCAGGCTCGCCGAGCGGCTCACCGTGCTGGCCGGCGGAGGCGAGGTGGACGGCATCACCCCGCGGGTGTTCGCCGCCGGCCTGGAGGCCTTCGCGGACGGGCTGCCCGAGCTGGGGGAGGAGTGCTTCGGCCCTTCGGCGATCGTGGTCCGCTACCGCGACCCCGCCGACCTGCCCGCCGTGCTACGGCGGCTGCCCGGATCGCTGACCGCGACCGTGCACGCCGCCGGGCCCGAGGAGGCCCGCGACCTGCTGCCGGTGCTGCGCCGGCTGGCCGGGCGGCTCATCTGGAACGGCTGGCCCACCGGGGTCGCCGTCTCCTGGGCGATGCACCACGGCGGCCCCTGGCCCGCCTCCACCACCCCGGCGCACACCTCCGTCGGCGCGGCCGCCATCAGGCGCTGGACGACCCCGGTGGCGTACCAGGACTGGCCGGAGGACCTGCTCCCGCCGGAGCTGCGCGACGGCAACCCCCTCGGCGTGCCCCAGCGGGTGGACGGCCGCCCGCGCCTCTCCTGACGGCCGTACGCCCGCGTAACCTGGACTCCGGATGTGCGGGAAACGGGGGTCTCGCCGTGCTCCACGTGGTTGAGCGGTATTTCAGCGCCTACAACGCCCACGACCTCGGGGAGGTCATGGCCTGTTACGGCCGGGAGCCCAAGGCGGTGGGGCCCGGCGGGCCCGCCGAGGGCCGCTCGGAGGTCGCGTCGTACCACACGCTGGTCTGGCAGGCGTTCCCCGACGTGCGCGTCACGGTGTGGCAGAAGATCGTCACAGACGCCGCCGTGGCCGCGGCCGCCGTGGGCACCGGTACGCACGCCGGCCCGTTCCCGCTCACCACGGGGGAGGTGGTCGAGGCCACCGGGCGGCGGGTCAGCGTGCGTTCCTGCTGGATGTTCGACATCGACGTCGTGTGCGGCCTGATCGGATGCAGCGAGGTCTTCTACGACCAGCTTGAACTGTGTGTCCAGCTCGGGCTCCGCATGCCCGCCTGAGGCCTGCCGGCCTGAGGCGGGCCAGGGGAGATCGCGCGGACGTCAGCGGATCTTCCCGGCTCCCGCGTGCCGGGAGACCTCCCTGGGCACCGCCGCGGCGGGGTCGATCCCGGTGTGCAGGGCCGGGGTCCAGCCCGCGTCCGCGCCGAGATCGGGGTCGTGCTTCGCGTTGTACGTCGCGACCAGGTCGATCGGCCGTTCGGTGCCGCCGACGCGCAGCAGGTTGCCCCTGGCGGTGAGGGCGGTGCCGCCCCAGTCGTACAGCAGCGCGGCCGGGTCCACGGCCCGGCTGAGCCGGAAGTAGTTGTTCTCCGCGTAGATCTGGGACTCCACGCCCACGCCCAGCGCGTACACGAAGGTCGCGGCGTCGGGCGCCTGGTAGTAGTTGTTGTAGACGTGCACCTTGCCGAACCGCACCCGCGGCAGGCGCTGCAGGTTGTCGTAGAACTCGTTGTGGTGCACGGTGACGCTGAGCCTGCCCCGGTCGTTCGCGGGATTGTTGGTCGAGCCGATCAGCATCGTCTTGTCGTGGTCGCGGAAGCTGTTCCAGGAGACGGTCACGAGGTCGGACGCGCTGGTGATGTCCGCCTGGCCGTCGTGCACCTGGTACGGCCGGCCGAAGTGGACCGGCTGGTCCGCGTCCGGGTTGTCCCCGTCGGTGAACGTGTTGTGGTCGATCCACACGTGGGTCGAACCGGTCACCGAGATGTTGTCGTAGAGGGAGTTCCAGTTGCCCTCGTCGCCGTCGGTGGGGTCCCACTGGGGGAAGCAGTCGGCCGCGTCCTCGAAGCGGATGTTCCGGATGATGACGTTGTCGGCCTTGTCCACGTGCAGGTTGATGTGCCGGATGGTCGCTCCGGGCAGGCCGACGATCGTGGTGTCCGACGGCACCTTGAGCTTGACGTACTTCGTCTGCGCCGCCGCAGAGGCGGCCCGGGCGTCCTCCAGCGGCCCGGACGGCTCGGTGGCGCGGCCCCACACGGCCGGGTCGTACGCCGCGAGGTAACCGGCGAGGGTGTATCCGCCGGTGGCGAAGTCCGCGCAGGTCCTGTCGACGTCGACGACGCCCTTCACGTAGACGACCCTGGGGCCGGGGGAGGCGAGGGCCGCGACCAGGCCCGCCCGGTCGGTGACCACCCGGACGTTGGCGGCGGGCGCCGCCGCGCCGCCGGTGGTGCCGGCGCCGGCCGAGGCCCAGCCGTCCCCCGCCGGCAGCGTCTGCCGCCCGAGCTCGACTCCGGCGGGATCACTTCCGGCGGGATCACTTCCGGCGGCGCTCGCCGCCGGAACCGGGACGGCCGCTGTGAGCGCCGTGAGCGCCAGGACGGCGGGCACGAGCAGGGATCGTGCGGGCATGACTGTCTCCGTTCCTCGGTCGTGCCGTCATCCTTCTGAACTCGATTCATATTTGTGAACACCCGGACCGTACGGCCAGTCGTGCCGGCGGTCAAGGCGTGCTGGTGTGCCAAGAGTGAATGTCTCGAATAGGACACGAGTCCTTGACAGGACGAGTGCGGAATATCACCGTTGATCTGTCGTCCACGTTTGTGAACGGCGTTCAGGAATATGTCTCGGAGGGGCCGGGACGACGTACGCGGAGGAGATGGGCCGGTGACGACGATGCGCCGCAGGGCCGTGCCGTACCTGCTGATCTCGCCGACGGTCGCGCTGATCGCCGCGTTCCTCGTCTATCCGATCGGCAGCGTCGCGTACTACAGCCTGCAGCACCGCAACCTCACCCGGCCATGGGCGGACGGCTTCGCCGGGCTGGACAATTTCCGGCGCATGCTGACCGAGGACGAGGTTTTCTGGCACAGCCTGGGATTCACCGCCAAATGGGTGATCGCCGAGATCGGTCTCCAGCTGATCCTCGGACTGGCCCTCGCGTTGATAGTCAATGAAAGCTTCATCGGGCGGGGGCTCGCCCGGTCGCTGGTGTTCTCCCCGTGGGCCGTCTCCGGAGTGCTGACGACGGGCATCTGGATCCTGCTCTACACGCCGGGCACCGGCGTCCTGCGCTTCCTCGGGCAGCCCGAGGCGGCGGTCCTCGGCAATCCGGACACGGTCTTCCCGGCCGTGGTTGTGGCGGAACTGTGGCGCGGCGTGCCGTTCTTCGCGATCCTCCTGCTCGCCGGGTTGCAGGGCATCCCGGGCGAGCTGTACGAGGCGGCGGCGGTGGACGGCGCCGGGCGTCTCAGGCGCTTCCGCCACGTCACGCTGCCGCACCTGCGCGACGCGATCGTGCTGGCCACGCTGCTGCGCGGGGTCTGGGAGTTCAACAACGTCGACCTGCTCTACACGCTCACCGGCGGCGGTCCCGCGCAGGTCACGACCACGCTGCCGCTGTACGTCGCGCAGCGCGCCGTCGACTCCAAGGACTTCGGGTACGGCTCGGCGCTGACGATGGCGGGCTTCGTGATCCTGCTGTTCTGCTCCGTCCTCTACCTCCGGCTCAGCCGGTTCGGCGAGGACCGATGAGGAGGGCTCCGGCGATGAGCGCCGACGTCATGACCCGCCCGCGTCCGCGAGCGGTGCCCGAGGCCCGCCCCGGGCGGCCGAGACGGGATCCCGGCCGGGTGCTGCGGCTCTACGTCCCTCTCGGGATGTATCTGATCTTCACGCTCGTGCCGTTCTACTGGATGCTGGTCTTCGCCCTGCGGCCGGCGGGCTCGGCCGACCCGGTGCCGTGGCCGATCACGTTCGAGCACTTCGAGACCGTCTGGAACGACATCGGCTACGCGGTGTTCTTCCGGAACAGCGTCGTGGTCGGGGTGTGGTCGCTGCTGGTCACCACGGTGATCGCGGTCATGGGCGGGTACGCGCTGGCGCGGTACCGGTTCCGCGGCCGGAGCCTGTTCATGGTCGTGCTGCTGTGCACCCAGTTCGTCCCCGGCGCGATGATGCTGATCCCGCTGTTCTCGATCTTCAAGACGCTCGGCCTCATCAACAGCCTCGGCAGCCTGATCGTCGCCGACACCGTCTTCAACCTGCCCCTGTCGATCATCCTCATGAGCGGGTTCGTCTCGGCCGTGCCGTTCACGGTGGAGGAGGCCGCGATGGTCGACGGCTGCGGCCGGCTGCGCGGCTTCCTCGCGATCGTGCTGCCGCAGCTGCGGCCCGGCCTGATCGCGGTCGGGTCGTTCGCGTTCATCCACACGTGGAACAACTTCCTGTTCGCGCTGATGTTCGTCAGCAGGCAGGACAGCTTCACGATCCCCGTCGGGCTCAGCTACACGATCGGGGAGTACAGCGCCGACTTCGGGGCTCTGGCGGCCGGCGGCGTCGTCGCCGCTCTGCCGGTGGTCTGCGTGTTCGCAGTGGTCCAGCGCTATCTCGTGCACGGCATCAGCGCCGGCGCGGTCAAGGGATAGCGATCCCCCCAGCTCCACACAGCCTCTCCTGACCAGGAGGAACCATGAAGATGAAGGTGGCCTGGGCGGCGCTCGCCGTTCTCGCCGTCACCGCCACCGGGTGCGGGTCCGACTCGGGCTCCGGCGAGGGCTCCGGCAAGACGACCATCACGTTCTGGGACAACAACGGCGGCGCCCGCACTCCGATCTACCAGGAGCTGATCAAGCGGTTCGAGGCGGCCAACCCCAAGATCCACGTCGAGTACGTCGGCGTCCCGATCGCCTCCGTCCAGCAGAAGTACGACACGGCCGTCGCGGGCGGCGACACCCCCGACGTCGGCGGCGTCACCACGTCGTACCTGGCCAACCTGACCGGCCAGCAGGCGCTGGAGCCGGCGGACGAGTGGCTGGCCAAGAGTTCGGTGAACGGCAGGCTGGCCACGCCGATGCTCGACTCGGTCCGCAAGACCGTGCCCGACGGCAAGCTCTACCTGGTGCCGAACACCTCCAACATGGACGTGGTCTGGTACCTGAAGGACAGGCTCCAGAAGGCCCCGCAGACCTGGGACGAGTTCTTCGAGGACGCCGACGGGCTGACCAGGAAGCCCGACCAGTACGGCTACACCATCCGCGGCGGCGCCGGGTCGATCTTCCAGATCCTGGCCGAGATGTACTCCTACTCGGGGATCGGCCAGTTCTTCGACGCCTCGGGCAGGAGCACGGTCAACGACCCGAAGAACGCCGAGTTCCTCACCAGGATGGCCGGGCTGTACAAGAAGGACACCCCCGAGGCCGACGTCACCAACGACTTCCCGAAGATGGTCGCCGCCTTCGGCACCGGGAAGATCGCGATGATGCACCACAACCTGGGCTCCTACAACGACCACGTCAAGGCCCACGGCAAGGACAAGATCGGCGCCTTCGCGCTGCCGACCGGCCCCGGGGGCAGGCGGACCGTCGTCGCCAACCCCGTGGACGGCTTCGCGGTGTTCAAGAACAGCGAGCACAAGGACGCCGCCTGGAAGTTCGTGGAGTTCCTCGTCTCCCATGACGGCAACAGCTACTGGAACCAGCAGACGGGCCAGATCCCGGCCAACACCGACGCGCAGGGCGACTCCTGGGTGCAGGGCCTGGACCACCTCAAGACGGCCGTCGACACGCTGAACGACCCGAACACGCAGGTCGTGTCCCCGCCGTACTACCTGCCCCAGTTCTCCTCCATCACCAAGGCCGACACAGAGCCCCTCTTCCAGAAGGTGCTGCTCGGCCAGATGAGGCCCCAGGAGTTCCTCGACACCCTGGCGCAGAAGCTGACCGACGCCCAGGCCGAATGGAAGAAGGCCAACGGCGGCTGAGCGGCGGTCACCCCCGGACCGGGCCGGTGCGTCCCTGACCGCGCACCGGCCCTCTCAACCACTGAGGCCAGCCCACTGAGGAGGCGAGGTTCCATGGCGGTCGTCGAACGCGTCGTCGTCACGGTCTTCACCACGGTCACCAGGTCCGTGGTCGACGGGCACGGCCACCGGCACCCCGGCCCGCCCCGCGAGGTGCGGGAGGCGCTGCTCACGATCACCGACAGCGACGGCGCCACCGGACGCTGCCTGGCCGCGCCGGACACCGTACGGGAGGCGGTGATCGCGGGTCACATCGGCCCGGCGCTGATCGGCCAGGACAGCCTCGACCGGGAGCGGCTGTGGCACCGCGTCGCCCGCCGCCAGCGCGGCGCCCAGGGCAACCTCTCCGACCGGGCGCTCAGCGCCGCCGACCAGGCGCTGTGGGACCTCGCCGGGCGCAGGCTCGGCCTGCCCGTCTGGAAGCTCCTCGGCGGCGCCCGCGCCGAGGTGCCGGCGTACGCGAGCACCATGTGCGGCGACGACATCCCCGGCGGCCTGGCCACCCCCGAGGACTACGCCGCCTTCGCCAAGGACCTGGTCTCCCGCGGCTACCGCGGGATCAAGCTGCACACCTGGATGCCGCCCATGCCGTACGGCGTGGACCGCGACATCGAGGCGTGCGCGGCGGTCCGCGACGCGGTCGGCCCGGACGTCGCGCTCATGCTCGACAGCAACCACTGGTACTCCCGCTCCGAGGCCCTCACCCTCGGCCGGGCCCTCGACGAGCTGGACTTCGCCTGGTACGAGGAGCCGATGGAGGAGGCGTCGGTGCAGTCGTACCGGTGGCTCGCCGACCAGCTCAGGACGCCGATCCTCGGGCCGGAGACCTCCTGGGGCAAGCACATGGCCCGGGCCGAGTGGGTGGCCGCCGGGGCGTGCGACATCCTCAGGGTGGGCGTGGTCGGCTCCGGCGGGATCATCCCGGCGGTCAAGACCGTGCACCTCGCCGAGTCGTTCGGCATGGACTGCGAGATCCACGGCAACGGGTCCGGCGCCCTGGCCGTGATCGGCGCCACGCTGTGCGGGCGGTGGTACGAGCGGGGCCTGCTGCATCCGCACTCGGACTACGACACCCCCGCCCCGCACCTGCGGTCGATCGTCGACCCGCTCGTGGACGGGAAGGTGCGGATGCCGGATGCCCCCGGACTGGGGGATGATCTGGATGTGGACTACATCGCCTCCCGTACGGTCGCCTCCTGGGGAACCGGCTCACAATAGGAGGCGGACAGGCGGGTCAGGGAGGTACCAAATGGCGGAACCCGTGCCGCACGTGAAGTCGGCGCTCCGGACGGTCGAGCTGCTCGACTTCTTCGCGCAGTATCCCGGGCTGCACAGCCTCACCGACCTGCAGGGCAAGCTGGGCTACCCGAAGAGCAGCCTGCACGCTCTGCTGCGCACGCTGGTCGACCTCGGCTGGATCGAGACCGACATCACCGGCACGCTCTACCGGATCGGGATGCGGGCCCTGCTGGTCGGGGCGACGTACATCGACGGCGACCCGGTGGTCCAGCTCGCGCACGACGCCCTCGACTGGCTGGCGGAGGTGACGGGGGAGACCGTGCACCTCGCCCGGCTCGACCACTTCGACGTCGTCTACCTCGCCACCCGCGCCTCACGCCACTACCTGCGGCCGTTCTCCCGGGTCGGGCGCCGGCTGCCCGCGAGCACCACCTCCCTCGGCAAGGCGATCCTGGCGAGCCGGGCCGACGAGGAGGTGCGCGCGCTGCTGCCCGCAGAGCTGCCCTCGCTGACGGCCCACACCATCGTGGACGCCGAGGAGTTGCTGGTCGACCTGCGCCGGGTGCGCAAGCAGGGATACTCCGTCGACCGTGAGGAGAACACCGAGGGGCTGCGGTGCTTCGGCGTGGCGCTGCGGATCAGCGACCCGCCGAGGGACGCCATCAGCTGCTCGGTGCCGATCCCGCGCCTCACCCCGGAGCGGGAGAAGGAGATCGCCTCCTGCCTGCTGGAGGCGCGCGAGCGCATCGAGCGCTCCGCCCTGCGCCAGCGCCGCGCCTACTGACAGGTGGGGGCCCGTCCGGCGCGTCGTGCCGGTAATCGCCCGCCTCCGGGGTAACTTCGGCATCATGGCCACCCGTACGTCCGGACAGGGGTCCGGCAAGCGCTCCACGCCCCGCTCCGGGCCGCGCTCCGGGTCCCGTACGGCAGCACCGAAACGGTCCCCGGCCGGCTCCCGAGGCAGGGCTGCGCCCCGGCCCGCGCCCAGGAAACGCCCGCCCGCCACCGGACACGACCCGATCAGCTGGGTCTTCCTGGTGATCGGCAAGGTCGTCATCGGCCTGTGGATGGTGGTGGCGAACAGCCTGGGCATGGCCGCGCGGGCGCTCGGGCAGAACGCCCGCGACCTCGACCCCGTGCACCGGCGCGACGGGCAGGGCCTGTCGGTGCTGGCGGGCGCCATCGTGCTCGCCGCGCTGACCTGGCGCGACACCAAGACGGGCTTCGCCGCGTTCGTCGACGCCGTGCTGCGCGGCACGGTCGGCTCGCTCACCTGGGCCGTCCCCGTGCTCCTCGCGCTGCTCGCCTGGCGGCTGCTGCGCCACCCCGACCAGAACTCCGAGACCGGCAGGATGGGCATCGGCTGGACCGCGCTGCTGGCCGGGATCCTAGGGATCGTGCATGTCGCCCACGGCACGCCGTACCCCTCGGGCGGGCCGACCGACGGCATGGACAACGTGTCGGCGGCGGGCGGCATGGTCGGCTTCATCGTCTCGGCGCCGCCGTCGAGCATCCTGCCGGCGTTCATCACGATCCCGCTGCTGGTGATGCTGTCGGGCTTCGGCCTGCTGGTGATCACCGCGACCCCGGTGCACCGCGTCCCCGAGCGCCTCGCCGAGATCCGGCACATGCTCTTCGAGCGGCCGGAGGGCGCCGGGGCGCCGCGCAGGTCGCCGGCCGGGCCGAAGAAGCGCACCCGCAGGTCGCAGGGCGACGCCGGCGAGCCCGGCGACACGGTCAAGCCGTACGACACGCCCGTGCTGTCGGAGAAGGAGCACTCGCCGGAGATCGTCCCCGGCCTGACGGACGACGTCGCCGACTCGGCCGAGCCCGGCGAGCCCACCGAGCCGGAGATTCAGCTCCCCAAGCCCGTGCCGCAGCCGCCGCTGCCGACCCCGGCGCCGCGGAAGGTCGAGCAGCTCGTCCTGTCCAGCCAGGAGGGGCCCTACACGCTGCCCGATCTCGCGATGCTGCGGCCGGGCAGCGCGCCCAAGCAGGAGACCAAGGCCAACCGGACGGTCGTCAACGCGCTGACCAGCGTGCTGGAGCAGTTCGCCATCGACGCGCAGGTCATCGGGTTCACCCGCGGCCCGACGGTCACGCGGTACGAGATCGAGCTGGGCCCGGCGGTCAAGGTCGAGAAGGTCACCGCGCTCACCAAGAACATCGCGTACGCCGTGAAGTCGGCCGACGTGCGGATCCTGTCCCCGATCCCGGGCAAGTCGGCGATCGGCGTGGAGATCCCCAACGTCGACAAGGACCTCGTGTCGCTCGGCGACGTGCTGCGCTCGCAGGTGGCCCAGGCCGACCACCACCCGATGATCGTCGGCCTCGGCAAGGACGTCGAGGGCCGCACCATCGTGGCCAACCTGGCCAAGATGCCGCACATCCTCATCGCGGGCGCCACCGGCGCGGGCAAGTCGACCTGCATCAACGGGCTGATCTCCTCGATCCTGATGCGGGCCACCCCCGACGAGGTCCGCATGGTGCTGGTGGACCCCAAGCGGGTCGAGCTCAGCGCGTACGAGGGCATCCCCCACCTCATCACGCCGATCATCACCAATCCGAAGAAGGCCGCCGAGGCCCTCGAATGGGTGGTCGGCGAGATGGACCGCCGGTACGACGACCTCGCGGCGAGCGGCTTCCGGCACGTGGACGACTTCAACAAGGCCGTCCGGGCGGGCAAGCTGGTGCCTCCGCCGGGCAGCGAGCGGGTCTACCAGCCGTACCCGTACCTGCTGGTGATCGTGGACGAGCTGGCCGACCTGATGATGGTCGCCCCGCGCGACGTGGAGGACTCGATCGTCCGCATCACCCAGCTCGCCCGCGCCGCCGGCATCCACCTGGTCATCGCCACCCAGCGGCCGTCCGTGGACGTGGTCACCGGTCTGATCAAGGCGAACGTGCCGTCGCGGCTGGCGTTCGCGACCTCGTCCCTCGCCGACTCCCGGGTCATCCTCGACCAGCCGGGCGCCGAGAAGCTGGTCGGGCAGGGCGACGCGCTGTTCCTGCCGATGGGCGCGAGCAAGCCGATGCGGCTGCAGAACGCGTTCATCTCCGAGAAGGAGATCGCGGAGGTCGTCGGCCACTGCAAGGTCCAGATGCAGGCAGAGTACCGGGAGGACGTGGCCGCTCCGGCCGCCGCCAAGCGGGAGATCGACGAGGAGATCGGCGACGACCTCGACCTGCTGGTCCAGGCCGCCGAGCTGATCGTGTCGACCCAGTTCGGCTCCACGTCGATGCTCCAGCGCAAGCTCCGGGTCGGCTTCGCCAAGGCCGGACGGCTGATGGACCTGCTGGAGAGCCGCAACGTGGTCGGCCCGAGCGAGGGATCGAAGGCCCGCGAGGTGCTGGTCAAGCCCGACGACCTGCCCGGCCTGCTCGCCGACCTGCGCGGGGAGACCGGCTGAAAGCCGGCTCCGGCGCGGGAGGCTGAGCCGCGCTCCTCTCGCCAGGCCCCGAAACCGGTGCGAAGGTGACAGAGCGGTTGCTCTGTGTCCACTCTTGGGTACCGTTCGTAGTCAGTAGCTGATTGAATGTGGCTAACTACGCATTGTGGGGCGGTCTGGAAGACAGGGGGCTTAACGATGAGCGTAGGTGCTGCGTTGGCCGAGGCCCGTGAGCGCGCCGGACTGTCCGTGCGTCAGCTCAGCGAGCGCACGCGGATCCGCGAGACCGTCATCGAGCGCTTCGAGGGGGACGACTTCTCGGTGGGCGACTTCTACGCGCGCGGCCACCTCCGTACCATCGCGTCCGATCTCGGCCTGGACCCGGACGAGCTCGTGCGGCAGTACGAGCAGGAGCACCCGGGCGGCGACTCCCCGGTCAGGACGTCGGCGCTGTTCGGAGGGGCCGCCGTGCTGCGCGAGCGGGGCCGCCGGGGCTCCGGCTGGACGATGGCCGTCGCGGTCGCCCTGGCCATCGTCGTGATCGTCGTCGTCGCGCGGATGCTCGGAGGCTCCGGAGACAGGACGGGCCCGACGGCCGTCCGGCTCCCGGCGCCCGCCCAGCACGGGCAGGCGCGTCACGAGGGGGACCGGGAGGGCCGGAGCCTGGAGGAGGCCTTCGCGCCCGGCCTCGTGGTGGTCAAGGTCACCACGCGCAAGCCGTCCTGGATCGCCGTGAAGGACGCCAAGGGCAAGGCCATCTTCGAGGGCACGCTGCCGGAGGGGAGGACCACGACGTACTCGGCCAGGGACCGGGTGAAGATGGTCATCGGCGACGCCGGGGCGGTGCGGCTCGTGGTCAACGGCAGGGACCTCGGCGCGCCCGGCAGGGACGGCCAGATGGTGCGGCGGACCTTCGCCGCGGGCGGCCCGAGTCCCCGTTAATCGCCGACTGCCGATACCGTAGTTCGCATCATGTCTTCTCGCCGAACCGTATCGCTGATCACGCTGGGCTGCGCCCGCAACGAGGTCGACTCAGAGGAGCTCGCCGCGCGGCTCGAGGCCGCCGGGTGGCAGACCGGTGACGACGACCCGGACGTCGTCGTCGTCAACACCTGCGGCTTCATCGACTCGGCGAAGAAGGACTCCATCGACACCCTGCTCGCCGCGGCCGACTCGGGCGCGAAGGTGGTCGCGGCGGGCTGCATGGCCGAGCGGTACGGCGCGCAGCTCGCCGACGCCCTGCCCGAGGCGTCCGTCATCTCCTTCGACGACTACGCGGAGATCGGGGAGCGTCTCGACGACGTCCTCGCGGGCAGGCCGCTGGTCCCGCACACCCCCCGGGACCGCCGCACGCTGCTGCCGATCAGCCCGGTGGAGCGCTCGGCGGCCCGGGCGCACATCCCCGGCCACGCCCAGGAGGACCCGCTGCCGCGGGGCGTCGCCCCCGCGAGCGGCCCGCGCACGCTGCGCAAACGGCTCGGCTCCGGGCCGGTCGCCTCGCTGAAGCTCGCCTCGGGCTGCGACCGGCGCTGCACCTTCTGCGCCATCCCGGCCTTCCGCGGCTCGTACGTCTCGCGCGGTCCGGAGGACCTGCTCGCCGAGGCCGCGTGGCTGGCCGGCCAGGGCGTCAAGGAGCTGGTGCTGGTCAGCGAGAACTCCACGTCGTACGGCAAGGACCTGGGCGACCTGCGGGCGCTGGAGAAGCTGCTGCCGCGGCTGGCCGAGACCGACGGCGTCGAGCGGGTGCGGGTCAGCTACCTGCAGCCCGCCGAGCTGCGGCCGGGGCTGCTCGACGTGATCGCCTCGTCCGAGGGGATCGCGCCCTACTTCGACCTGTCCTTCCAGCACGCCAGCGGGCCGGTGCTGCGGCGGATGCGGCGCTTCGGCGACCCCCGGCGCTTCCTGGACCTCCTCGACCAGATCCGCGAGCGCGCGCCGGAGGCGGGCGTCAGGTCCAACTTCATCGTGGGCTTCCCGGGGGAGACCCAGGAGCAGTTCGAGGAGCTGGTGGGCTTCCTGGAGGAGGCCAGGCTCGACGTCATCGGCGTCTTCGGCTACTCCGACGAGGAGGGCACCGAGGCGTACGGCTTCGACGGCAAACTCGACCAGGACGTGATCGACGAACGCGTGGCGACGCTCACCGAGCTCGCCGAGGAGCTGACCGCCCAGCGGGCCGAGGAGCGTATCGGCACCGAACTGGAGGTGCTCATCGAGGAGGACCTCGGCGACGGCGGATACGAGGGCCGTGCGGCGCACCAGGGCCCCGAGGTCGACGGAGCGGTCACAGTCCAGGGCATCGGCCTGGTCCCCGGGCAGATCGTGCAGGCGGTCGCGGTCGACTCCGAGGGGGTCGACCTGATCGCCCGGATCAAGGCAGGCACATGACGGAGCGCGGCGAGCCGCCGGTGGAGGTGGCGGGCCCGGTAGAGGCCGCGGTAGAGGCCACCGTGGAGGCGCCGGTGGAGGCGACCGCGGAGATCGGCCCGTCGCCGGCCGCCGCCGTCCCCGTCGCGCCTCCCGCGCCTGTGACACCAGAGCCTCTGACGCCGGCGCCCGCCGCCGGCGAGGAGGGGACGGCCCGCCGCGTCAGCACCTGGAACATCGCGAACGCCCTGACCATCGCCCGCCTGGCGATCGTGCCCGTCTTCGTCGTCTTCCTGTTCGCCGAGGGCGAGGCCTGGCGGCTGGCGGCACTGGGGGTGTTCCTGCTCGCGTCCGTCACCGACCAGCTCGACGGCTGGCTGGCCAGGAAGTACGCGCTGATCACGGACTTCGGCAAGATCGCCGACCCGATCGCGGACAAGGCGCTGATCGGCGCGGCGCTGCTGTGCCTGTCGTACCTCGGCGAGCTCGCCTGGTGGGTCACCCTGGTGATCATCGCTCGTGAGGCGGGAGTGACGCTGCTGCGTTTCCTCGTGATCCGGCACGGGGTTATCCCGGCCAGTTACGGGGGCAAGGTGAAGACCGTGCTGCAGATCGTGGCCATCGCGCTCTACATCGTGCCCGTCGTGCCCGACCTGGCCAGGTGGGCGGCGATGGGTCTCGCCCTGGTGGTCACGGTGGGGACCGGCGCCGACTACGTGGTGCGGGCGGTGCGGCTGCGGCAGGTGGCGAAGAGGGCGCGGACCGTATGACGGGCATGGCGGCGCACGTGCTGTCCCTGCTGGTCCGCCGGGGCGCGACGGCCGCCGTGGCCGAGTCGCTGACGGGCGGTCTGATCGGGGCCGCGATGACCGAGCCCATGGGGGCCTCGGCGGCCTTCCGCGGCGGGGTGGTCGCCTACGCCACCGACCTCAAGGCGAGCATCCTCGGCGTGCCGCCCGGCCTGCTGCAGCGGGAGGGGGCGGTGCACCCGGACGTGGCGGCGGCCATGGCGACCGGGGTGCGTAAGCTGACGGATTCGGACTACGGTCTGGCGGTGACGGGGGTCGCCGGTCCCGAGCCGCAGGACGGCAGACCGGTCGGCACGGTCCACATCGCCCTGGCCGGCCCGGGGGAGCGGCTCTGGCACCGTGACCTGCTCTTGACCGGGACCAGGGACGAGATCAGAAAGGCGACCCTCCGGGAGGCTTTGGACCTCTTGGAAGGTGTGCTACAGGCAAATTCGGGGGAACATCTCGGGTGATTACCGCGTTACGTCCCCAGCGAACATGCTCGCCACGGTCTGCCGCGGTGTTGCCCTCTACAGGTACGGTGGAGCTGTGAGTGAGGTCCGTGAGCCATCGGCGAGGAGCAAGACAGGCGCACGCCCGGCAAAGGGGCCGAGCGAACCAATGATGACGGCGAGGCGTATGTACGAAGGGCAGATGAAGAAGGGGCGCCATGAGCCCACCGTGCGAGGCGTCGTGAAGGCGCCCCCCTTGGGGAGGGAGCGACAGATGATCCTGCTGCGTCAGCTGCTCGGTGACGTACTGCGGCGGCTGAGGGTGCGGCAGAATCGCACCCTTCGCGAGGTCTCCACCGTGGCCCGTGTCTCACTCGGCTATCTGTCCGAGGTCGAACGCGGCCAGAAGGAAGCCTCTTCTGAGCTGCTCGCCTCGATCTGCGGCGCACTGGGCGTCCCGCTGTCCCAGGTGCTGCGTGAGGTGTCCGACCAGTTCGCGCTCGCCGAACTGCAGGCCGCCCCCATGCTCGCGGAACTGCCCGAGCACGAGCGGCTGCCGATTCCCGAGACCGTGCCCGCCGGCCCCGAGTTCGACGGCTTCCCCGAGGTCAAGGACATGGTCGCCGCCTAGAGACGGCGCTTCCGCCGCCCCGGGTCTCCGCCTGTGGCGAGGTTGTGCCGCCGTGCCTGACGCCGGACGCCCGGCCCCCGGGTGTGCGACCGGTGTAGCCCTCGCACGCAGGATCGCCGCGGCACAGTGTCCGGGCATGTGCCGGGCCTGTCGCACGACTGTTCTCCGTGCTCGTTTCCCCGCGCTCGTTCTCTCGCGCTTGTTGCCCCGCGCCTGTTACCCCGTGCTCGTTCCCCACTGCCTGGTCCCCTGTGGTTGTTCCCCTCGCGCCGCTATGGGCGCTGGCAGGCGGGACACCAGTAGACGAGCCGTTCGGACGGCTGCGGACCCATCTCCCCCCTGCTGATCGGACTGCCGCACCGCCGGCACGGACGGCGTGCCCTGCCGTACACGAGCAGTGACCGGCCGGGACGCGGATCACCGCTCGTCACCGGAAACGGCGCGTCCTTGCTCGCTTCCATCAGCCGGTGCGCGGTCGAGACCAGCGACTCCAGCTCCTCCGGCGGGATCGACCCGATGACGCGCCACGGCGACAGGCGCGCGGCCCACAGCGTCTCCGCCCGCCAGATCGTGCCGATTCCGGCCAGCACGCGCTGGTCGAGCAGCGCCTCTCCGATGGTCCGCCCGGGCTCCCGCAGCAGATTGCCCACGACCCGCCCCGGGTCCCAGTCGGGCCCCAGCAGATCCGGGCCGAGATGCCCGACGACCCGGTCCTCCCGGCCGGTGGGGACGAGGTCGACCATCCCCAGCCGGGTTCCGACCGCCTGCCACTCGGCGTTGGCGAGGACCAGCCGCACCACGTCGCCCCGGGGCACCGGCCGGCCCGCCGGGCCGACCCGCCAGCTGCCCTCCATGCGCAGGTGCGTGTGGACGGTGAGTCCGCCCTCCACCCGGGTCAGGAGATGCTTGCCGCGCGAGATCGTGGTGAGCACGGCCCGGCCCCGCAGATCGGCGGTGGCGTGGCGGGGCACCCGGAAGTCGCTGCGGGTCAGCGTCCGGCCGTCGAGGGCCTCCCGCAGGCGTTTCGCGGCCCGGTAGACCGAGTCACCCTCCGGCACGCCATCCTCCCGCGAGGATCAGGGACGGGCGGTTCACACCGGTGTGTGCGAGTCCCAGGCCGCCGGGTCGGCGGCCAGTTCGGTCACCCGGGGAGGCAGCTCGCCCTTGGCGATCTGCTCCAGGTTGACCTCCTCCAGGATGGCCCGCTCGCTCGCCCGCAGCGCGATCCACACCTGCTGCAACGCCTGGGCGGCGCCCTGGTAGCCGACGTGCTCGGGCCGCTCGCCCCTGACGTTGGCCAGAGGGCCGTCCACCGCGCGGATCACGTCGGCGAGGGAGATCTCGGCGGCCGGACGGGCCAGCACGTAGCCGCCCTCCGGGCCGCGCTGACCGCGTACGAGGCCGGCGCGGCGCATCTGGAGCAGGATGTTCTCCAGGTATTTGGGGGGCATCTCCTGCCCCTTGGCCAGCTCGCCCACCGTTGTGGGTCCCTCGCCCGCCGCGGCGAGCTCGGCGGCGGCACGGAGGGCGTAGTCGACACGGGCAGAAAGTCGCATGTAGCCGATTATCCCGCCTGGTTGGCCTCGGTACGACGCGCGGTCCCCTCTCACCTCCCGGTCTCACCCCACCCGCAGGCGTACGACGACTGGGAGGTGGTCGGAGAACGGCACCCTGGGGACGTCGGCGGCGACCGCCGTGAGCCCCTTCGAGATCAGCACGTGGTCGATGCGCCGGACGGGAGCGTCGGCGGGCGAGGTCGGCGGGTCGCCGAGCGCCCGCAGCGGATCGGTCAGGCCCGCGGCCTCCAGCACCCGCATCTGCGGGTCGGACGGCGTGGTGTTGAGGTCGCCCGCCACGATCACCGGTCGCGGCTCGGCCACGCCGACACCGGGCGGGAGGGCGCCCGCCGCGAGCCGCCGGGCGATCGCCGCGACCTCGGGCGCCTGCCCCCGCGGCTCCTGCAGGTGGGTGTTGACGATCCCCACCTCATGGTCGCCGACCTCCAGCACGATCGACTGGGCCTGGGCGCCGGTCGGATAGCCGTGCCGGTTCAGCCGGGTGGAGCCGATCTCTGTGACGGGCAGGTTCGTGAGCAGCGCGTCGCCCCAGAGACGGTCGGCGGCGGGGGCGAAGTGGTAGCGCATCCCCAGGCCCCGGGCGATCCTCGCCAGGTCGTCGTGCCCGCCGTTGAGCAGCCAGCCCCGGTCCACCTCGCTGAGCAGCACCACGTCGGGACGCCGTGCCGCGGCCCAGGCGGCGATCCGGTCGAGGTCGAGCCGGCCGCCGAGCCCGAACCCCATCCGGATGTTGTACGCCACGAGCGTGAACTCGTCCCCCTCGATCGGCCGTTCGGCGGGGAGCCGCTGCCAGGTGACGAGCCCGGTCAGCAGCGCGATCGACACCGCCGCCGAGCCCCATCGGCGGGGCGCCCGCCGTACGGGGGCGGACCGGTGCCGCCGGCCCCGCCGGAAGGCGACGACGGCGACCAGGACGGCCACCGCCACCGGGACCACCGCGTTGGGGAACCCGAGGTCGGCGTCGAAGGCCGCGTAGTAGAGGAAGGCCGCCACCAGGAACACCAGCATCCCGCCGAGCACGGCGACGCCCCCGCGCCGGGCCGCGGTCTCCGGGCCGGCGCCGGTGTCCTGTCCGGCGCCCGTGTCTTGTCCGGCGGCGGCGCAGGCACCGAGGGCGATGGTCGCGACGATGGCGGCGAGGCCCGTCACCCCCGCCTCCAGCGCCGCCACCGCGGCGACCAGGAAGGGCCCCGCCGCCCAGCCCCACGACGACGTCCAGGCGCACCCGACGGCGGCGCACCACGCCCCCGCCTGCAGCGCGACCATCAGGGCGGTGTAGGCCCCGCTGTGCTGCCCGGCCTCCTGCGGCAGCATGCCCGAGCCGCCGCCGTACATGCCCGCGAGCAGGAGCATCGGGCCGAACGCGAACCACACGGCCGCCGGGGCCGGGCCGGGCGACGGGGGCGACAGGCGTACGGACCACAGGAAGGCGGCGCAGAGTGCTGTTACGGCGAGCCAGGGGAGCGGCCCGTCCCGCCAGACGAGGTCCACCCGGTCGAGGGCCAGGTGGAGGATCGAGGCGCCCGCCAGGCCCCCGACGAGCCCGGCCGGCACCCACGCGCCCCTGGTCGTGCGCGCGCAGCCGTGGAGGAAGACCAGCCCCGCCGTGACCCCGGCGGAGGCGAGCAGAAGCTGGGGCGTGCCCCCGTCGGAGACCTGCAGGCAGAGCCGGGCCGCGGTGAGCGCCACCGCGCCCGCCACCAGGACGATCCGGGGTGGGACGAGCCGGGCCGCGAAGATCGCGGCGAACGGCAGGACGAACCACAGCGCCGCGTACAGCCCCATGCGTTCGGGAGAGGTCTCGCCCGCCCTGCCGAACAGGGTGATGAGGGACGGCAGGAACACCCGCACCACGTCGAACAGGAGCGCGACGCCCGTCACGAGCATGACCAGCGGCCACGGGGGAGCGGGCAGCCCGCGCCGCGGCGGGGCGTGCGGCTCCCGGGCCGTCTCGGTCATGGCGCTCCCTCGTCCCGGCCGGCTGGGCGGTCATGTGAGCCGTCCTCATAAGCCATCCTCATGCGGGCTGGGAGCGTTACCGGGAGCGGCGACCGGCGCGTTCTCCGCGCTCCCCGGCTCGCTAAGCTTTGCTGAAAACTTTGTTGCTCGTTCACGGGCGCCGGTCGTTCACGGGCGCGCGTGGTGGGAGCGCCGACGGGGGCCCGGCGAAGTCGGAGGGGTGTGCGGGTGCGCGCCGACGGTGAGCGGGAGACTCAGACGATGGGAAGCGGGAGTATGGAGCGACGTCCTGGCGTGCCCCGGCTGCTCCGGGAGATCAACGACCGGGCCGCCCTGGAACTGCTGCTCGCCTCGGGTCCCCTGACGCGTGGCCAGATCGGCCAGCTCACCGGACTGTCCAAGGTCACGGCCTCGCAGACGCTCGCGCGCCTGGAGGAGCGCGGCCTCGTGGAGGTCGTGGGGGAGCAGGCGGGCAACCGCGGCCCCAACGCCGCGCTGTACGGCGTGATCCCCTCCTGCGCGTACGTCGCGGGGCTCGACGTGGGGCCCGACCGGGTGTCGGCGGCGATCGCCGACATCAACGGGCACATCGTCGCCGAGGTGACGGCGTCTCCCGACGGCGCGGACGACCCGGTGTCGCTGGTGCACTCCGCCGTCGTGAAGGCCTGCCGCGGCGGCAGGGTCGCGCTGTCGCGGCTGCGGGGGGTCGTGATCGGCACGCCCGGCGTCGTGGACCCCCGCACAGGGGACGTGCGTTTCTCCTTCGACCTCCCGCAGTGGCACGAGGGCATCCACGAGGCGCTGGCGAGAGACCTGCGCCGGGACGTCACGATCGAGAACGACGTGAACCTCGCGGCGATCGCCGAACGCGCGCGGGGCGCCGCCCGCGAGGCCGACGACTTCGTGCTCGTCTGGGTCGGCCGGGGCATCGGTCTGGCCGTCGTGCTGGGCGGACGCCTGCACCGCGGCAGATCGGGCAGCGCGGGAGAGATCGGTTATCTCCCGGTGCCCGGGGTGCCCCTCGCCGACGACGTGCGGGCGATCCCCGGACGGCTGCCGTCGCTGCGGGGCGGACTGCAGTCACTGGTCAGCTCGGAGGCGGTCGGCGAACTCGCCCGCGAGCACGGCTTCGCCGGAGCCACCGCGGCCGACTGCGTGACCGCCGCGGTGGCCGCGGGGGCGGCGGGCGAGCCCCTGCTCGACGAGGTCGCCGCGCGACTGGCGCTCGGCGTCGCCTCGGTGTGCGTGGTGCTCGACCCCGGCCTCGTGGTCCTGGCCGGGGAGGTCTGCCGGGCCGGCGGGGAGGGCCTGGCCACCCGCGTGGAGGAGGCCGTGGCGCGCATCTGCCCCATACCGCCTCAGGTGATCCCCAGTCAGGTGGACGGCAACCCCGTGCTGCGCGGCGCCGTCCTCGCCGCGCTCGACCAGGCCCGCGAGGAGATCTTCACGGCGTAGGACGGCGTCGCCGTTACATGCCCTCCATGGAGTGGCCCGGCATGGCGCTCGTCGAAGGGCTCGGCATGTCGTCCATCGAGTGGCCCGGCACGTTCCCGTTCGCGTCGGTCACGGTGAACATACCGGCCATCCCCATGTCGGAGTGGCTCTGTACGTGGCAGTGGTACATCCACATTCCGGGGCCGACGCGCTCGCCGGCGATCACCTGGAAGCCGAAGGACTCGGCGGGTCCGGTGGTCTTGGTGTCGATGACGCGGCTCTGGTCCTGCGGGCCTCTCAGCATGCCGGTGCGGTTGTCGGCCCAGCGGTGTCCGTGGATGTGGAAGGTGTGGAACAGGTTGCCGTGGGCGATGACGATGAACTCCACGCGTTCGCCCAGCTTGGCGGTGAAGTCGGGCGCCTGGGTGAGGTTGTTGGTCTTCATGTCGTTGAAGACGACGGTGAGGGTCTTGTCGGGGAGGATGTCGCCGGTTCGGCGTACCACAAGCGGTCCGTAGAGGCCGCGCAGGATGCCGCCGGTGCCGTGGTCGGTTCCCACGACGTGGTCGTGGTAGTGCCAGTAGCCCGCGCTGCCGGGCTCGATGGTGCCGTCGGTGCGGGTGCCCGGGGTGTGGGTGCGCCAGGTGTAGACGTACCGGCCTCCCGGCTGCACCACGCTGTCGTTCATCCGCGTGCCGTCGCTGGAGGTTTCGTAGTCCACTCCGTGGGCGTGCAGGCTGGCGGTCACGTCGGTGTTGTTGACCAGCTCGATTTCGAGGGTCTCGCCCTCGATCATCTCGATGAGGGGGCCGGGGATCGTGGGCTTGCCGGCCTCCAGGCCGTAGCCCAGCTGACCGTCGGGCAGCTTCTCCGCATAGAGCGTGATGCGGCGGACGCCGCCCGGCGTGCCCGCGGTCCTGGCCGTGGTGCCGGCCGCGGTCCCGGCCGTGGTCTTGTCCGCAGGCGCCGCGGTGACCTGACTCGCCACGGCGAACGGCGCGACCGCGGCGGCTGTCGCCGCGGTGGTGGCGAAGGCGCGCCGGGAGAACAGGCGTCGCGTCACGTCAGTGTTTTTCTCGGTCATGGGTTCCCAATCGGTGACGGCACTCGCCCGGGTGCGGCGAGCTGGGGGTGGTCCGAGCTGGAGGATGGTCTGTGCCGGCGCTGCCAGGTCAGCCGCAGCTGATCGCGCTGTAGCCGGTCTCGTAGGTCGAGGTGACCTTCTTGCCGCCGATCGTCGCTGTCCCGGTCACGGTGACCTTGCCCGCGCCGATCTGCTTGGCCCGCGTGTTGAAGGACTGGTACGCCTGCTTGCCCGGAGCCACGTTGGCCACGGTCGTGGAGCCGTACGGGGTGGTCAGCGTCACGGTCGCCGGCACGTCGCCGTGGTTGACGGCCGTGACCGCGACGTACACCGACGTGCCCACGCAGCGGGACACGGCGGTGACGGTCAGCGGCACCTTCTCGCTCACGCCGGTCACCGTGAACGTCCCGGACATCCCCGCATCCGAATAGCCCTGCACGTGGCAGTGGTACATCCACTTCCCGGGGCCGACGCGTTCGCCGGCGATCACCTGGAAGCCGAAGGACTCGGCGGGTCCGGTGGTCTTGGTGTCGATGACGCGGCTCTGGTCCTCCAGGTCTTCCAGCATGCCGGTGCGGTTGTCGGCCCAGCGGTGTCCGTGGATGTGGAAGGTGTGGAAGAAGTTGCCGTGGGCGATGACGATGAACTCGACTCGTTCGCCGAGTTCGGCGGTGAAGTCGGGTGCCTGGGCGAGGTTGTTGGTCTTCATGTCGTTGAAGACCACGGTGAAGGTCTTGTCGGGAAGGATGTCGCCCGTGCGCCGTACCACCAGTGGCCCGTAGAGGCCGCGCAGGATGCCGCCGGTGCCGTGGTCGGTTCCCACGACGTGGTCGTGGTAGTGCCAGTAACCCGCGCTGCCGGGTGCGAAGGTGCCGTCGGGGCGGTCGCCCTGGGCGTGGGTGCGCCAGGTGTAGACGTACCGGCCTCCCGGCTCCACCACGCTGTCGTTCATCCGCGTGCCGTCGCTGTTCCATTCATAGTCCACTCCGTGGACATGCAGGCTGGCGGTCACGCCCGTGTTGTTGACCAGCTCGATTTCGAGGGTCTCGCCCTCGATCATCTCGATGAGGGGGCCGGGGATCGTGGGCTTGCCGGCCTCCAGGCCGTAGCCCAGCTGACCGTCGGGCAGCTTCTCCGCATACAGGGTGATGCGGCGGACGTCGCCCGGCGTACCCGCCGTCTTGTCCGCGGCCTTGTCCGCGGGAGCGGCGGTGACCTGACTCGCCACGGCGAACGGCGCGACCGCGGCGGCTGTCGCCGCGGTGGTGGCGAAGGCGCGCCGGGAGAACAGGCGTCGCGTCGCGTCGGTGCTTTTCTCGGTCATGGTTCCCAATCGGTGACGGCGCTCGCCCGGGTGCGGCGAGCCGGGGGGTGGTCCGAGCTGAGGGGGTCGAGGGTGCCGGCGGTGAGCCGGCGCATAGGACGTGGGGGCTGGGGGTGGGGCTCGGAGGCCGGCCTATGGGGCGCAGGGCATCCCGGTCCGGAGGTGTTCGCGCAGGTAGAAGGGAAGTTCCATGGGTGCTTAGCAGGTCTTTCGCCGATTCTTCGATAAGAATGGTAACGAACTAGTGAACTTTGTCATCAATGTGGACTAAGTGCTGCCAGACTGTTACGTTTTCCGCCGTAGCGCCTGAGGATTCGGCCACCGGCCTCTGCAGGGATGGAGGACGTCACGGCACCGGCATCGGCGAGGCCGGTGAGCACCGCGGCTGACCAGACAGTTCTTCCGAAGGTTGCTGTCGCACCCCCCAACCAAAGGAGTGGACGATGGGCCGAAGAGACCTCTTCGCACACCCCGATCACCCGCCTGGCGCCGCGCCGTGATCATAATGTCAAACGTCCCCCTGACCGTGGGAGCGGCGACGCCGCCCGTCATGGCCGCGGCGGCCTGCCACCACTTCGAGGTCGACATTGACCTGGCCGAGTTCCGCAACGCCCGTGTGCGTGAGCTCTCCCGCCCGGCACGCCCTCCGAGCGACGCCGGCCGCAGCGCGATGTCCGCCGGCCGACGCATCGGATCATGAGAGGTACAACGGTATGCGCATCAGATCTTCTTCGGGCTTCCTCAGTGGTTTGCGGAGGGCGCTCAGAACCCCTGCCACGCTCGGACGCATCGTCCTGGTGATGCTGGCGGTGGCACTGCCGACGGTGTGGCTGTCGGGAGTCGGAGCCGCGGCACAGAGCCAGGGCCAGAGCCAGCAGGCCGGCCAGGCGGCGGAGCAGACGCTCGTCTGGACCGCCGACAACAGCTACACCGAGTACAAGTCCGTGCCGATCACGGCGACGGCCGGCCCCGCGACGATCGTCTTCGAGACCAACGAGTCGACCGGCAACACCTTCGGGATGACGCACACGCTGACGTTCGACGTCTCCAGCCCCGGCTACAACCACGACGTCAACGTCAACATCCTCGCCAGCCCCTTCGACACGAGCGGGGGCAGGCACGAGGTTCAGGTGAACCTCACCCCCGGAACGTACCGCTACTACTGCATGATCCCCGGTCACGCGGGCATGGTCGGCGAGCTCGTGGTCACCAGCGCGGGCCCCACCGACACGACGCCGCCGCAGGTGTCGGCGTCGGTGTCGGGCGAGAAGGACGACGATGGCAACTACGTGGGCTCCGCCGCGGTGACCGTCTCGGCCACCGACGACGAGTCCGGTGTGGACACGGTGGAGTACGCCCTGGACGGCGGCGCGTTCCAGGCCTACACGGCCCCGGTGCCGGTGAGCCAGGTCGGCCAGCACACCGTGCGCTACCGGGCGACCGACAAGGCCGGCAACACCTCCGCGGTCGCCACGACCACGTTCACGGTGGTGGCCCCGCAGCCGAAGGACACCACCCCGCCGGCGGTGTCGGCGGCCGTGGCCGGCACGAAGGACGACGATGGCAACTACGTGGACTCCGCCACGGTGACCATCACCGCGACCGACGCGGAGTCCGGTGTGGACTCGATTGAGTACGCCCTGGACGGCGCTGCGTTCCAGGCCTACACGGCCCCGGTGCCGGTGAGCCAGGTCGGCGAGCACACCGTGCGCTACCGGGCGACCGACAAGGCCGGCAACACCTCCGCGGTCGCCACGACCACGTTCACGGTCGTCATGGCGCCGCCGCCCGCCAGGACGCCGCTGACCGTCACCGCCTCGGCCCGCTGCGTGGGCACGTCGGTGTACGTCGCGGTCACGGCCGTCAACGACGGCGACGTGCCGGCGACCGTGACGCTGACGACCTCGTACGGCTCGACGACCGTGGCCGACGTGGCCCCGGGCAAGCGGGCGTACCAGTCCTTCAACGCGCGGGCCAAGCAGGTCGCCGCGGGCGAGGTCACCGTCACGGGGACGTCGATCATCGACGGCGAGAAGGTCACCACGCCCTACGAGGCCGCCTACAGCGCGATCAGCTGCGGCTGACCGGGCCGGCGTACCGGGGACGCCACCGTGGTGAACAGGGGCCGGCCGGCCGATTGACCGGCCGGCCCCACTCCTACAGCCCCACCGCCAAGGGGCCACCGCTCAGCAGCTCCACCGCGGCCTGGGCGTTGGCGCGGGCCGCGCCGTACGTCGCGAGGTAGGCGCCCGCCCCGGGCCGCCAGATCGGCAGGCCCATCTCCATGACGACCGCGTCCGGGCGGGCGGCGAGCAGCGCGGAGATCAGGTCCCGGCTGCGCGGGTGCCGGTGCGCGTCCTTCACGACCACGAGCAGTGAACGGCCCTGTGCCCGGCCGAGCAGCGCGGCGGCGTCGGCGTCCTCGGGCCTGACCCGGACGATCTCCGCGTGCGGCAGCCACGGCCCGACCCCCCACGGCACCTCGCCCACCGCGATCGTCGGCGGGGTGTCCAGTTCGACCACGAACGGGTCGACCAGCGGCGCCGCCGAGCCCGTCAGCGACACGGCGCGGCGGGCCGCGTCCAGCCCCACGACCTGGCTCTCGTCCCCGGCGGACGCATCCGGCCGGGCGAACCAGTCACGCAGCCGGTCCACCCGACCGGCCGCCTCCTCCAGGCGCCCGGCGGGGAGCCTGCCCTCGGTGACGGCCTCCGCGATGTGCGCCACCATCCGCCGTACGTCCTCCGGCGTGGGCAGCGGTCCGAGGCACAGCAGGTCGGCGCCCGCGGCCAGGGACAGCACGGCGCCCTCGGCGAGCCCCACGCTCTCGCTGATCGCGTGCATGTCGAGGGCGTCGCTGATCACCACGCCGTCGTAGCCCAGCTCGCGGCGCAGCAGCCGGGTCAGCGCCTCCCGGCTGAGCGTGGCCGGCAGGTCGCCGGTCAGCTCGGGCACCGCCACGTGCGCCGTCATGATCGACTTCGTGCCCGCCCGGATCGCCGCGAGGAACGGGACCAGCTCACGCTCCCTCAGCAGGTCGAGGGAGGCGTCGACCAGCGGGATCTCCAGGTGGGAGTCCTGGTGCGTGGCGCCGTGGCCGGGGAAGTGCTTGACGCAGGCGGCGATCCCGGCCGACTGCAGGCCGCGTACGGCGGCCACCGTGTGCCGCGCCACGAGGTCCGGCGACGGGCCGAACGACCGGGTGCCGATGATCGGGTTGTCGTCGGCGGTGTTGACGTCGGCCACGGGCCCCATGTCGAGGTTCACCCCGCACCGGGCGAGGTCGGCGGCCATGGCGTGGTAGACGCGCTCGGTCAGGTCCACGTCGTCCACCCGGCCGAGCGCCGCGTTGCCCGGATAGGCGCTCCCGGTGTGGTAGGCCAGCCGGGTGACGTCCCCGCCCTCCTCGTCCAGGGAGACCACGGGCCGCGCGGCCTCGTTGAGCCGGGCCGTGAGCGCGCCGACCTGCTCGCCGGAGGCCACGTTGAAGCCGAACAGGCACACGCCGCCGAGGCCGTCCTCCAGGCCGCGCAGGACCCAGTCCGGCGCGGTCGTGCCCCGGAACGAGATGAGCAGCGCGCCCGCCGCGAGCCGGTGCAGGCCCGGATCGCCGGTACGCGTGGACAGGTCTGCGGCCCCCGGCTGGGAGTCGCGGGTGGCGGACATGGTGTCTCGGCTCCTTCGTGGAGAGTTACGTGAGAGTGAGAGCGGAGGGCGCGCGGGCAGGGCCCGTACGGCCACCGGGTGCGGCGGCCGTACGAAGCGGGGGTGCCCGTAGCGGTGTGGTTAACCCTTGACCGCGCCCGCGACGAGGCCGGAGACCATCCGCCGCTGGACCAGCAGGAAGAAGACGAGGACCGGGATGGTCATCAGGGTCGAGGCGGCCATGATGCCGCCCCAGTCGGTCGACCGCTGGCCGACGAAGAACTGCAATGCGACCGGCATCGTGTACTTGCCCTGGTCGCCGATCAGGGTGAGGGCGTAGACGAACTCGTTCCAGGTGGTGATGAAGGCGAAGATGCTGGTGGCGACGAGGCCGGGCGCGACCAGCGGGAACAGCACCCGCCAGAAGGTGGTGAACCGGCCGGCGCCGTCGATCCAGGCCGCCTCCTCCAGTTCCTTGGGCACGGCGGCGACGAACGTGCGCAGCATCCAGACGGAGAACGGCAGCGTCAGGCCGACGTTGATGACGATCAGGCCGAGCAGCTGGTCGTACAGGCCGAGCCGCTTGACCATGGTGAACAGCGGGATCAGCAGCGCCTCGGCCGGCACCATCTGCACGATCAGCAGCAGGATCAGGAACGACGTGCGGAACCGGAACCGGAACCTCGCCACGGCGGTCGCCGCGAGCAGCGCGAACACGGCGCCGAGCACGACGGCGCTGAGCGCCACGAGGGTGCTGTTGACCAGGTACTGCCAGATCGAGTGCCCCGCGACGCCCCTGGTGAAGACGCGTTCGACGTGGTCGAGCGACGGCGGCCTGGGGAACGGGATGAAGCTCGTGGTGAAGATCTGGTCGTTCGGCTTGAACGCCGTGGCGACCATCCAGTAGACGGGGAAGACCGCGAAGAGGAACACCGCCACCCCGGCCGCGTTCAGCGCGGCCCGTCCGAGCCTCCTGCGGGTCAGCGGGCTCATCGGATGTCGTCCTCCGTCTTCACGATCTGCCGGACGTACACGAAGGTGATCAGCAGCAGGATCACGGTCAGCACGACCGCGATGGCGGCGCCGAGGCCCATCTTCGGCGGGCTGCTGAACGCCTCGGCGTAGCTCCACAGCGACAGGTTGAACGCGTCGCGGTTCACCGTGCCGCCGGCCAGCAGGTAGAGCTGGGTGAAGACCTTGAAGTCCCAGATGACCGACAGCACGACCAGCACCGAGAACACCGGTTTGAGCAGTGGAAGCGTGATCCTCCGGAACGTGTGGACCGCGCCCGAGCCGTCCATCTTCGCCGCCTCGTACAGCTCGCCGGGGATGCTCTTGAGCCCGGCCAGCACCGACACCGCGATGAACGGGAACGACGCCCACACCACGGCCATGACCAGCACGAAGTAGAGCGTGAGCGTGTCGTTGAACCACGGGTGCCCGCTCCAGTCGGCCTGGCCGAACAGCAGGTTCGACAGCCTGTCGGGCAGCAGGTTCAGGGTCCAGTTGACCACCCCGGCGTCGGAGTCGAACAGCCACTTCCAGACGATGGCCTGCGCGGTGGGCGGGGTGGCCCACGCGGCCATGATGCCGACGACGACGAAGGTCGACATCTTCGGGCCCAGCCGGTGCAGCAGCAGGCCGACGAGGGTACCGAGGGCGAGGGTCAGCGCGACGGTCACGACGGCGAAGAGCACGGTGTTGCGGAGCGACGACCAGAACAGGTCGGAGCCGAAGATCTGCGTGTAGTTGTCCACGCCGACGAACTCGGCGGGCGCGGGGTTGACCGCCTTGATCTGCCGGAGCCCGACCTTGTGGAAGGACATCACGACCATCTGGTACAGCGGGTAGAGCAGGAGCGCGGCGATGACCAGGAGGCCGGGCAGGATCAGGACGTACGGGACGGCTCTGGGGGAGAGGGCCGGGCGGCCGGGCCGTCTGCGCGGGCGCCGCGCCGGGGCGGAGGTGTCGGCTCCGCCCCGGGCGAGGGTTGACGTGTGGGTCATGAGTCCTACTGGTTGAGGATCGTCTCAAGCTCGGAGTTGGCGTCCGTCAGAGCCTGGTCGACGCTCTTCTTGCCCTCGATCACCGAGCGTGCCGCGTTCTGCAGCACGGCCTTGGTGTCGTTGGCCTCGGCCCAGTTGGGGCTGGCCGGGAAGCCCTTGGCGACCTTGAAGGTGTCCGTGAAGGGCTTCTGGGCGGGGTCGCCGCCCATCTCGGCGAGCGCGTCGGGGTAGAGCGGGAGCAGGCCGCCCTCCTTGGCGTACCGGACGCCGAACTCCTTGCCGGCGGCGAGCTTGAGATACTCGGCGGCGAGCTCGGGGTTCTTGGCGTCCTTCCAGATGGCGATGTCGTTGCCGCCCTGGAAGGCGGGCGCCGGGCCGGAGCCGTCCTTGGCCGGGAGCGAGAAGAAGCCCATCTTCGACTCGTCGACCTTGCCCTTGCTCTGCTCCTTGATGGCGGCGATGTCCCAGCCGCCGGTGACGTACATGCCGACCTTGCCGGCGGCGAAACGCTGGGCGATGTCCACCGAGTTCTGCGTCAGGCGGCCCTTGCCGGACACGCCGTCCTTGGCGACCAGGTCCGTGTAGAACTGGAAGCCCTCCTTGAAGCCCGGCTGGGTGAGCTGGCCCACCCACTTGCCGCCCTCGAACTTGGCGAAGTCGCCCCCGGCGGACCAGACGAACGGCGACAGCGACATGTTCGCGTCCGAGCCGCCGTTGAAGGCGAAGCCGTCGACGTCCTTGCCCTGCTTGTCGACGATCTTCTTGCCCGCGGCGATCAGCTCGTCCCAGGTCTTCGGGACCTCGATGCCGAGCTTGTCGAACCAGTCCTTGCGGTAGAGCACGGCCCGGGTGCCGCCGCCCCACGGAACGGCGTAGATCTTGTCGTCGATCGTCTCGTAGCTCCACAGGTTCTGCGGGATCTCCTGGAGCTCGGTGTCGCCCTTGACGATGCCGGTGATGTCGGCCAGGGCGTCCTGCGCCACCCAGGCGGCGACCTGGTCGTTGCCGAACTCGGTGACGTCCGGGCCCTCGCCGCCGGCGAGCGCGGCGGTCCACTTCTTCTGCGCGTCGGGCCAGGGGATCCACTGGACCTTCGCCTCGGCGCCCGTCTGCTCCTTGAACTTGGCGCCCAGGTCGTCCATGTATTTGGTGAAGACGTCGGTGGGGGCACCGAGTCGCCACACGGTAAGAGTCTGGCCCGCGAACTTGGGACCGCCGGCTGCCGCGGAGGCCGCCGGCGCGGCCGCGTCCTTGGAGTCGTCGCTTCCGCAAGCGGCGAGTCCCAGGGCCAGGACGGCGGTCGCGGTGGTCGCGACCGCGATCTTCACAATCTTCACGATGGTTCTCTCCCTTCCCGGCTTCGCGTCGGGGGTGCGCCTCGTGGGGGTGTCGGCGGGCCGCTCACCTGCTGGAAGGCGCTCTCCTTTCGGTCGGCGCTCATGGCGTCCCGAGGCTGATCGGTTGCCTCCGGGCTGGCTGGCGCTAAACTAACAAGAAACTTTCTTATAAAAAAGCCCGCGTTAGCGGATCGTGACGAGAGGGGAACCAGCCGGTGGCACAACGACCGGGTACGCCTCGGCTGCTACGGCAGATCAACGACCGCGCGGCACTGGAACTCCTCATCACCAGAGGCCCTCTGACCAGGGCCGAGTTGGGTGAGCTTACCGGGCTGTCGAAGGTGACCTCGGGGCAGCTCCTCGCCCGCCTGGAGACGCGCGGGCTGGTCACGGCCGCCGGCGAGCGCCCCGGGGGCCGCGGCCCGAACGCCGCGTTGTACGGCGTCAACCCCTCCAGCGCGTACGTCGCGGGCCTGGAGGTGCTGCCGGACAGCGTCACGGCCGCCGTCGCCGACATCACCGGAACGGTCATCGCCCAGGTCACGGTGGACCCGAGCGAGGCGGGCGATCCCGTACGGGTGGTCCACGAGGCCGTCCAGCGGGCCTGCGGGACGGCCGGGATCGAGCTCGCCCGGCTGCGCTGCTTCGTCATCGGCACCCGCGGCGTGGTCGACCCCGCCACCGGCGACGTGCGGTACTCCGTCGACCTGCCCTCCTGGCACGTCGGCATCCTCGCCGGGCTGCGCACGCTGCTGGGCGAGTGCGTGATCATCGAGAACGACGTGAACCTCGCGGCGCTGGCCGAGCAGGCGTACGGCGCGGCGCGGGGCGCCGACGACTTCGCGATCCTGTGGACCGGCGTCGGCCAGGGCCTCGGCGTCATGCTGGGCGGCAGGCTGCACCGCGGGATCACCGGCGGCGCGGGGGAGATCGGCTGGCTCCCGGTCCCCGGCGAGCCGCTCCCGAGCCAGGTCACCGCGCCCCAGACCGGGTCCTTCCAGCGCCTCGTCGGAGGAGAGGCGCTGTGGAACCTGGCCCGCGCGCACGGTGTGACCACCGACGACCTGGAGACGCGCGACGTCGCCGGGCTGGTCCGCGCGGCCGTCGCCGCGGGGAACGAAGGGTTCGTCGACAGCCTGGCCGGGCGACTCGCGGTCGGCGTCGCGGCGGTCTCGGTGGTGCTCGACCCGGGGCTGGTCGTGCTCAGCGGAGACGTCGGCAGGGCCGGGGGACACCTGCTCGCCCGGCGGGTGGAGGAGGCGGTGGCCCGCGTGTGCCCGAGCCGCCCCACGGTGGCGGCGACCGGCGTGGATGGCAATCCCGTACTTATGGGGGCTATCGTCGCAGCACTGGACCGAGCGCGTGAAGAGGTCTTCTCGGACACCGTGTGACGGTAGGTTGATCCTCATGTCCGTTTCCTCTCGTGATCGCTCCGCGCTGCCCGACCCCGCCGCCGGTCTGGTCCTGATCTCGGATCTCCGGGTGACCTCGATCGGCGTGGAGGAGTGCGGCGAGAAGCTGAGCGACGTCCGGGGACGGCTGCGGGTCGACGAACGGCTCGCCGATCCGGCCGGGGCCTACGCCCACCTGCGGGAGGGCCTGCTGGCCCGCCTGGAGGAGGCCCAGGACCGCCTGCCGGCGGGGTGCAACCTGGTGGTCGTCGAGGGCTACCGCCCGCCCGCGCTGCAGCGGCGCTACTTCGAGGAGTACAAGGCCGAACTGCGCACCGCCTTTCCGGACATGCCGGCGGACGACCTGCACGTCGCCGCGAGCCGGTACGTCTCCCCGATAGAGGTCGCCCCGCACACGGCGGGCGCGGCCGTCGACCTGACACTCTGCGACGACTACGGGGTGGAGCTCGACATGGGGACGGCCGTCAACGCCACCCCCGAGCAGAGCCGCGGCGCCTGCTACACGGCCGCCGAGGTGGGCGCCGGGGCACGGCGCAACCGCGACGTCCTGAGCGCGGCCCTGGAGGCCTGCGGCCTGGTCAACTACCCGACCGAGTGGTGGCACTGGTCGTACGGCGACCGCTACTGGGCCATGACCCGCCGCGCCCCCGCCGCCCTCTACGGCCCCGTGGAGTTGTAGGGCGATGCGTCGTGAGTGAGGCCACCCACCAGGGCCGGATGACCTTCGGCCACGGCACGGCGATGTACGTGGGAGCCGTCCTCGGCACCGGGGTCATCGCGCTGCCCGCCCTGGCGGCGGAGGCGGCGGGACCGGCCTCGCTGCTCGCCTGGCTGGCGCTCGTCCTGCTGTCGGCGCCGCTGGCCGGGACCTTCGCCGCGCTCGGCGCGCGCTATCCCGACGCGGGCGGGGTGTCCACCTACGCCCGGCTGGCCTTCGGCGAACACGCGGCGGCGGTGGTCGGCTGGTGGTTCTACCTGGCGGTGCCCCTGGGCGCCGTCCCCGCCGCGCTGTTCGGCGCGGCGTACGTCTCCGCCGCGGCCGGAGGCGGGGCGGTGACCACCACCGTGACCGCGGCGGTGCTGATGGCCGTGGTCACCGCGGCCAACGCCGTCGGACTCCAGGTCAGCAGCAGGTTGCAGCTCGTCCTGGCGGGGCTGCTCGTCCTGCTGCTGGTGGTGTCGGTCGGGCTGTCGCTGCCGCACGCCGACATGGGCAATCTCCGGCCGTTCGCCCCGCACGGCTGGACGGCCGTCGGCTCGGCGGGGGCGCTGCTCGTCTGGAGTTTCGCGGGCTGGGAGGCGATCACCCATCTCGCCGGCGAGTTCCGCCGCCCGCGACGCGACCTGCCGAGGGCGACCGGGGCGGCGGTCGTCATCGTCGGGACGCTGTACCTGCTGGTGGCCTTCGCGACCGTCACCGTCCTCGGTCCCGGCGCGGCCAGGACCGAAGCGCCGCTGGGCGAACTCATGGCACTCGGCCTGGGCGGCAACGCCCGCTGGCTGGCCGCCGGAGCCGCCGTGCTGCTGACGCTCGGCGCCATGAACGCCTACTACGCCGGGGCGGCCAAACTGGGGGCCGCCCTCGGCCGGGACGGGGCGCTGCCCCGGGCGCTCGCCGGGGGCAGCATGGCGGGCGAGGTGCCCCGCCGTAGCCTGGCCGTCCACTCGGCGTTGTCGTTCGTCGCGCTGGCCGTCGTGGTCGCCGCGGGGGTGGGCGCCCAGCCCGTCGTGCTGCTCACTACCGGCTCCTTCGTGGCGGTGTACGCGCTCGGCGTGGCCGCCGCGCTCAAGCTGCTGCCGAGACGCGGCGTGGGCCGGGCCGCGGCGATGACGGCCATGGTCGCGGTGGCCGCGCTGCTTCTCATGTCCGGCCCCTACCTTCTGTGGCCGTTGGCGGTCGCCGGCGCCGCCCTGCTGTACCTGCGGCTCAACCGGAGGCGCCGGGCGGCTCGGGTGGAGGAGGACCGGCCGGCGAGCGTGGCGGAGCCGGGCTAGGACGGCGGTCAGCCGCGGATGCGCAGACCACGCGGGGTGGGGTGGAACCCGGCGGCCTCCAGGGCATCCGCCAGGGGGGAGCCGGTGATCGAGGCGCCGTCGGCCCGTTCGACGGTGAGCTTGCCCAGCGCGCCCCGCCGTACGGAGACGGCCAGGGCCTGCACGGCCGGGCGCAGGTCCTCCTCAGAGCCGTAGGAGAGCAGGGTCTTGCCGCCACGCTCGACGTAGAGGACGAGGGAGCCCTCCACCAGCACCACCAGCGCTCCCGCCTTGCGGCCCGGCCTGTGGGTCACGTCGTCCGCGCGCTCGGGCCAGGGCAGCGCGGCGCCGTACGGGTTGGCCGGGTCGGCCGCGGCCAGCACGACCACCGGCCGGGGCGGTGGCGGGGCCGGGACCGACCACAGGTCCTCCTCCGGTGCGAACCCCGCTGAGGGAGACGCGGAGGACGTCGGGGAGGACATGGCCCGCATCCGGTCCACCGCGCCAGGAAGGGCGAACTGGGCGCCGCCCAGCCCTTCGACGAAGTAGCCGCGGCGGCATCGCCCGCTCTCCTCGAAGGCGCGCAGCACCTGGTAGACGGCGGAGAACCCGCCGGGCAGGCGTTCGGCCGTGACGCCGCCCCTGGTTAACACCCCGTGCCGTTCGAGCAGCACCTCCGCCTGGGCGTGCGCCCGCTGGGTGCCGTCGCCCGCCGGCGCGGGAAGCGGCCACCATCGGCCGCTCACGGTCGGCGGGCCGCTCCTGGTGGGCAGGACGGCCCGGCGGCGCCTGGTCGCGGCCGGACGGTGGGCAGGCCTTCCGGTGCCCAGCGCCGAGCGGAGCGGAGCCAGCGTGTCCCCGGTGACGCGGCCCGCCCAGACGAGGTCCCACAGCGCGGCGGACAGCGTCAGGTCGTCCGGCGGCCCGTTCGCGGTGAGGCCCTCGCCGGGCGCCGGGGTGTCCGCGGCCGACCGGCCGAGGATGCGGGCCCGGCGGGACGCCGCGGCGTCCGGACCGGTGCCGGCCGCGCCGCCCGCCCCGCACGCGGCCGCCCCTATCCGGTTGGACAGCTCGCGGAAGAACAGCGCCCCGCCGCCGCCGAGGATCTCCAGGATCCCCTCGTGCAGGGGGGTCATGGTGATCTCCGCAGGCGCGGGCAGCAGCAGCGGTGCGGTGTCGGCGAAGTAGAGCGAGACCCAGCCGTCCCCGCCGGGCAGGGAGCCCTGGCCGGCCCACACGACCTCACCGGACGAGGTCAGCTCGTCGAGCAGGGCCGGGGAGTATCCGGGCACCCGAGCGGGCAGCACCAGCGACTCCAGGGCCGAGGCGGGGACCGCCGCTCCCTGCAGCCGTTCGATCGCGCTGATCAGCGTGTCCATCGCCCGCGCGGCTCCGTGGACCTCCGGCCGCCCCTGCCGTGGTGGGCCGGGAGGTCCGCCGGGGCCCGGGTGGCCGGTGCCGCCGTCGTACCCGACGGGGCGGCCGCCGGTCGTCGCGATGCTCTGCGGTGCGATCCCGTGCCAGGCGGGCAGGAAGGCGGCCAGAACCTCGGGCGGAACCGGCTCCACCTCCTTGCGGAGCCGGGCGAGTGACCGGCGCCGCAGGAGCCGCAGCACGTCCGCGTCGCACCACTCCTCGCCCCGGCCGCCGGGCCGGAACTCGCCCGAGACGATCCTTCCCGACCCGGCTAGGCGGCGCAGCGCCTCGTCCGCCACCGCGACGCCGACCCCGAAGCGGGCGGCGGCGGTCCCGGACGAGAACGGGCCGCGGGTGCGGGCGTGCCGGGCCACCAGGTCGCCCAGCGGGTCGGCGGCGGGCCTGCCGGGACCGCCGGAGCCGTGCGCACCGCCGGTCGGCGGCTCCAGGAACTCGTGCGGCACGCCCACGGGCAGCGGCACGCCCAGGGCGTCACGCAGCCGCCAGGCGTCCTCGACGGCGGCCCACTGCTCGTGACCCGCCACGCGCACCCGGATGGCCCTGCGCGCCCGCTCCAGGTCCGCCAGCCACGCCGGGTCGCCCTCGCGGATCGAGACGTCCTGGGCGAGCAGCGGGCCGTGCGAACGCAGCAGGTCCGCGAGGTCCTCGGCGTCCCGCAACGGCCTGTCGAGCCGGGCCAGTTCCCGCTCGGTCTCCGCGAGGACGTCGGGGTCGAGCAACTCCCGAAGATCGGCCTGCCCCAGCAGCTCGGCCAGGAGCGCGGTGTCGAGGGCCAGCGCCTGGGCCCGCCGCTCCGCCAGCGGCGCGTCGCCCTCGTACATGAAGGCGCCGATGTAGTTGAACAGCAGCGACGCGGCGAACGGGGACGCCTGGGAGGTCTCCACCTCCACCACCCGCACCCGGCGGGCGGCGACGTCACGCAGGAGCCCCACCAGGCCGGGAACGTCGAAGACGTCCTGCAGGCACTCGCGCATCGTCTCCAGGACCACCGGGAAACCGGCGTACTTGCTCGCCACGCCCAGCAGGTGGGCGGCCCGCTGGCGCTGCTGCCACAGCGGGGTGCGCCTGCCCGGAGAGCGCCGGGGGAGCAGGAGGGCACGCCCGGCGCACTCCCGGAAGCGGGAGGCGAACAGCGCGGAGCCGCCCAGCTCCTCCACCACGATCTGCTCGATCTCGTCGGCGTCGAAGACCGCCACGTCGGTCGGCCCGTCCTCGAAGGTGTCCGGGACGCGCAGCACGATGCCGTCGTCGGAGTGGACGGCCTGGACGTCCGCGCCGTACCGCTCCCGCAGGCGGCGCCCGATCGCGAGCGCCCACGGCGCGTGCACCCGCGCGCCGTAGGGGGAGTGGAGCACCACCCGCCAGTCGCCCAGCTCGTCGCGGAACCGCTCCACCACCAGCGTGCGGTCGTCGGGCACGTATCCCGTCGCCTCCCGCTGCTCTGTCAGGTAGGAGAGGAGGTTCCCGGCGGCGTACTCGTCGAGGCCGGCCGCGCGGACGCGTTCGAGCGCCGCCCGGGCGTCGCCCCGGCCGCCCGCCCCGGCCGCCGACAGCTCCCGGAGGAACGCGCCGATGGCCCGGCCCAGCTCCGCGGGGCGGCCCGGCGCGTCGCCGTGCCAGAACGGCAGCTTGCCCGGCCGGCCGGGAGCGGGGGAGACCAGCACGCGGTCGGCCGTGATGTCCTCGATCCGCCAGGAGGTCGCGCCCAGCACGAACACGTCGCCGACGCGGGACTCGTAGACCATCTCCTCGTCCAGCTCACCCACCCGCGAGGCCTTGTCGCCGACCAGGAACACGCCGAACAGCCCCCGGTCGGGAATCGTGCCCCCGTTGGTCACCGCCAGGCGCTGCGCCCCCGGACGGCCGTGGAGGGTCCCGGTCACCCGGTCCCACACGACGCGCGGCCGCAGCTCGGCGAACTCCTCGCTCGGATAACGCCCGGCCAGCATGTCGAGCGTCGCCTCCAGCGCGGTGCGCGGCAGCGTGGCGTACGGCGCGGCCCGGCGCACCAGCGCCTCCAGCGAGTCGACGGTCCACTCGTCGAGCGCGGTCATCGCGACGATCT
Source organism: Microbispora sp. H10885 (assembly GCF_014161415.1). Lineage (NCBI taxonomy): Bacteria > Bacillati > Actinomycetota > Actinomycetes > Streptosporangiales > Streptosporangiaceae > Microbispora > Microbispora sp. H10885. The sequence continues at coordinate 162,342 of NZ_JABBWY010000007.1, forward strand.
GCTGCGCCAGCACGTCGAGGGGGTTGCGCGGGTAGCGGAGCTCCTCGATCCGCCCGGCGCGCATGCGCTCCGCCACCACCGCCGTCTGGACCAGGTCGCCCCGGTACTTGGGGAAGATCACACCCCTGGACACCGCGCCGACCTGGTGCCCGGCGCGGCCGATGCGCTGCAGCCCGCTGGCCACGCTGGGCGGCGCCTCCACGCAGGCCACCAGATCGACCGAGCCCATGTCGATGCCGAGCTCCAGGCTGGAGGTGGCGACCACCGCGGGCAGCCGGCCCGACTTCAGCGCCTCCTCGATCTGGGCGCGCTCCTCCTTGGAGACGGAGCCGTGGTGGGCCCGCACCACCTCGGGGATCGCGCCGCCCGACACGCCCGCCTGCGCCATGAACTCCGACGGCATGACCCCGGGACCTGGCAGCCCAGGCCCCGGCAGCCCTGGTCCCGGCAGCGCAGGTCCCGTGACGCCCGGTCCCGCAGGTCCGCTTCCCGTGAGTCCCGGTCCCGAAGGTCCGGCTTCCCCGGCCGGAGGATCGGCCTGTCCGTGGTCTGGTCCGTCGCGGTGGCCGGACCACTGCGCATGCAACCGCTCGAAGGCCTCCGACCAGTGGGCCGGATCCTCCCCGTCTGTGCCCTGACCTGTGCCTCCACCGGGGGCGGAGGAGGCCTGCCGTTCCCAGGCGAGCTCGTTGAGCCGGGTGCACAGCCGCTCGGACAACCGTCGTGAGTTGGCGAAGATGATCGTGGACCGATGGGCCTGGATCAGGTCGAGCAGGTGCTCCTCGACATGCGGCCAGATGCTCCGCCGGTGCTCCGCCGGCTCGCCCTCGGCGCCGGGAGGGGGCGGCGCGAGCTCGGTCATGTCCTCGACCGGCACCACGACGTCGACCTCGATGACCTTCTCGGCGGGCGGCTGCACGACGGTGGCCGGACGCGTCCCGCCGAGGAAGGCCGCCACCTCCTCGACCGGGCGCACGGTCGCCGACAGGCCGATGCGCTGGGCCGGCGCGGGCAGCAGGGCGTCGAGCCGCTCCAGCGTGAGCGCCAGGTGGGCCCCGCGCTTGGTCGACGCGACGGCGTGGACCTCGTCCACGATCACGGTCTGCACACCGCGCAGCGCCTCGCGCGCCTGCGAGGTGAGGAGCAGGAACAGCGATTCGGGCGTCGTGATCAGGATGTCCGACGGCCGGGCCGCGAAACGGCGCCGCTCCTCGGCCGCGGTGTCGCCGGAGCGGATCGCCACTGATATGTCGGGGGCCGGCAGCCCCATCCGCAGCGCCGTCTGCCGGATGCCGGTGAGAGGGGCGCGCAGGTTCCGCTCCACGTCCACCGCCAGGGCCTTCAGCGGTGAGACGTACACGACACGACAGGGACGCGCCGGTTCCCCGGCCTTCGCCCGGCCGCCCGCGCCCCCGGAGCGCCGGCCGGGCGATCCGCCGTGCCGGTCCCGCGGGCCCGCCGTCTCGCCCCGCCCGGTCGCGTGCTCGACGGCCAGCCGGTCGATCGCCCACAGGAAGGCCGCGAGAGTCTTGCCCGACCCCGTGGGGGCGACCACGAGTGTGTTCTCACCGCGGGCGATCGACGACCACGCGCCCTCCTGCGCCGAGGTCGGCGTCGCGAACGCCCCGGTGAACCACTCCCTGGTCACCGGGCTGAAGCCGTCGAGCGCACCCACCCGCCCATCATGCATCGCCCCACCGACAGAAAACGCCACGCCGCCTGGTCGCGGTGGCCGCCCGCCCGCGGCACGGGTGGAACAGGACGTGCCCATCGGGCGACCGGGGGCATGACGAGGGCAAAACAGGACAATCTTCTTGAGTATGGAAATCGACTACGCGGCCGTCGAGGTGGCGCGCACCCGCATCCGGGAGCGCTACCTCGGCGAGCGCCGTGCCGCAAGCAGCGCGAGGGGCCTGCACCACTTCGCGTTGATCTCATCCGACGTCGAGCGGACCATCCGCTTCTATCACGAACTCCTCGAGTTCCCGCTGACCGAGATCTTCGAGAACCGCGACTACCGAGGGTCGAACCACTTCTTCTTCGACATCGGCAACGGGAACCTGCTGGCCTTCTTCGACCTCCCCGGACTCGACCTGGAGCCGTACAAGGAGGTTCTCGGCGGCCTCCACCACATCGCGATCTCCGTGGAGCGGGCGACGTGGGAGCGCCTGCGCGGCAAGCTCGACGCGGCCGGCGTGCCGTACCAGGAGGAGAGCGGCAGCTCGATCTACTTCCGGGACCCGGACGGCGCTCGCCTGGAACTCCTCGCCGACCCCCTCGGCGAGATGTACGGCGCCCGCGTGATGTGACGGGATGGGCGCGGCGTCACGGTCGCCGAGGGCGGTGAGGCCATTCCGCCTAGGGGGCCATACTGAACGCATGCGCCTCACCGACTTCTGGAACAGGATGCGCCGCCACTTCGGCGAGGCGTACGCGGAGTCGTGGGCCAAGGACTACGTCCTCGCCGGTCTCGGCGGGCGCACCGTCGAGCAGGCCCTCGCCGAAGGTGTGGCGGCGAAGCAGGTCTGGCAGGCCGTCTGCCAGGCGGTCGACGTCGACCCCAAGCTGCGCTGACGCACTGCCGCGCGGTATCGGCGTCGTACCACTGAACAGGCCGCGGGCCCGCGCCAACGCCGGCCGCCGCCTCCTCCTCCTCGCGATCACGCGACTCTCCCAGCGGTTCCAGTCGCCCATGGCAAGTACTTGAATGCTGGTTGAGCGGTTGCTATCGTGTTGATCGGATGAATGGGGAGGAAGCACATGAGCGGAGATCGCTTCACTCCCGACGAGGCTCTCCGGGAGATCGGGCGGGTGGACCGGCAGGTCAGGCGGTCCGCTCGCGGCCCCGGGCGGGCGTACCTGCTCGTGGGGCTGGCCACGATGGTCTACTGGCCGGTGATGTTCCTCGGCGGCGGCGTGTGGCCGTTGATCGGCGGGCTCGGGTGGATCGCGCTGACGGTGGCACTCTGCGTGTACTGGGCCAGGCTGCGGGTCCACGACCGGCTGCTGAAGCGGGTCAGGAAGCCCGTCGAGGCGGCGTACGTGGTGACGATGCCGCTGCCGTTCGTCTACGGCGTCTGGCTGATGCCGCCCACCCTCACGGTGGGATCGACAGTGGTGCTGCTCGCGCTGTCGGTACTCGCCGGGCTGCCCCTGGTGTACGGCGGGCTCCTCCTGATGAGGGACTCGCCCGCGGGGGCCCCGCTGACGAGGGACCGATGACCGCGCACCCGCGTCACGAGCTCGACGAGATCATCCACGCCCCGGTGCGGCTGTCGATCGTGGCGGCGCTGGCCGCCGCCGAGAAGGCCGATTTCCGCTTCCTCCGCGACACGATCGAGGTCAGCGACTCACTGCTCAGCAAGCACGTCCTCACACTCGAAGAGGCCGGCTACGTCCGCGTGGAGAAGACCTTCGTCGGCAAGCGGGGGCGCACCTGGCTCTCGCTGACCGAGCGGGGACGGGCGGCGTTCGAGAACTACATGGACGTGCTCCGGCGAATCATGGAGGCAACCCCCCGTGCTTGAGATCGACGGACTGCGCAAACGCTACGGAGACAAGACCGCCCTCGACGGGGTCGGCTTCACCGTACGGCCCGGCGAGATGTTCGGCTTCGTCGGCGCCAACGGCGCGGGCAAGACGACGACGATGCGCATCGTGATGGGCGTGCTCGGCGCCGACTCCGGGGAGGTGCGGCTCGACGGGCGTCCGCTGGGTTACGACGACCGGCGCGCGTTCGGCTACATGCCGGAGGAACGCGGCCTCTACCAGAAGATGAAGGTCGCCGAGCAGATCGAGTACTTCGGCCGGCTCCACGGCCTCGCCCCGGCCGCCGCCCGCACCGCCACGGACGCCCTGCTCGAACGGCTCGGCCTGGTCGAGCGGCGCGACGACGCGGTCGAGGCGCTGTCGCTAGGCAACCAGCAGCGCGTGCAACTCGCGGTCGCGCTCGTCCACGAGCCGACGGTGCTGATCCTCGACGAGCCCTTCTCCGGCCTCGACCCGCTGGCGGTCGACGCGCTGGCGGAGGTGCTCAAGGACCGCGCCGCCGAGGGCGTGCCGGTCATCTTCTCCAGCCACCAGCTGGACCTGGTCGAACGGCTCTGCGACTCGGTCGGCATCATCTCCGCGGGCCGGATGGTCGCGTACGGCCCGGTCGCCGAGCTCCGGGAGCGGGAGGGCCGCGGGGTGCTGCGCGTCGTGGTCCGGGACGCCGCGCCCGGGTGGGCCGACGGCCTGCCCGGCAGGATCGCCCGCGAGGGCGACCGCGACGTCCTGCTCTGCGAGGAGGGAGACGACCAGGCCGTCCTCCGTACGGCGATGGGCGCGGGGACGGTCGAGCACTTCGGGCGGCGGCAGCCGACCCTCACCGAGATCTTCAGGGAGGCGGTGGCATGAACGGCCTGTTGCTGGTGGCCCAGCGGGAGGTCCGCACGCGGATCCGGACGAAGTCCTTCCTGATCAGCTTGGCGATCAGTGCGATCCTGGTGGCCGCGCTGGCGTTCCTGCCGAAGGCGCTCGGCGGCGACGGCACCTTCGACGTCGGTGTGGTGGGCCCGGCCCCCGCGCCCGTCACCCAGCTCTCCTACTCGCGGTATCCGGACGAGGCGGCCGCGCGGAAGGCGGTGATCGGCGGAGACGTCGACGCGGCCCTGATCGGCGGTGACAGGGTCATCGCGAACGGCGAGCTCGACCAGCGGCTGGGGCTGATCCTCGAAAGCGTCCACCGGGACGAGCAGATCAGGGCCGCCGGGGTCACGGTCACGCCGCTGCGGGTGGAGTCGGTCGGCGCCGACGCGCGGTACCAGGGTGTGCGCACCGGCATCGCCACGCTGCTCGTGATGGTGCTGTTCTTCCTGTTCATCTACTCCTCGATGTACGTCGCGATGGGCGTGGTGGAGGAGAAGGGCAGCCGGATCGTGGAGATCCTGCTGACCTCGGTGCGCCCGTGGCAGCTGCTGGGCGGCAAGATCGTCGGGCTGGGCGTCCTGGGGCTGGTCAACCTCGCCGTGGTCGTCGCCGCCGGGCTGGCCGCGTCGGCCGCGACCGGCTTCGCGGCCGACCTGCCGCCGGGAATGGGCGGGATCGTCGTCAGCGCGCTGGTCTGGTTCGTGCTGGGCTACGCGTTCTTCGCCGTGCTCGCCGCCACCTTCGGCTCGCTGGTGTCGAGGCAGGAGGAGCTGAACACGGTGCTGACGCCGATGACCACGCTCATGATGCTGACCTACGTGACGGCCTACTTCGCCGCCGTCCAGCCCACCGGCACCGTCGCGCGCGTCCTGTCGCTCGTGCCGCCGTTCTCCTCCATGGTCATGCCCGTGCGGACGGCGGCCACCGGCGTCCCCCTGGGAGAGATTCTCATCGCCGTGGCGCTCATGATCGTGGCAGTCGTGGGCGTGCTGCTGTTCGCCTCCCGGGTGTACCAGCGCGCGGTGCTCCGTACGGGCGCCCGGGTCAGGCTGGGCGAAGTCCTGCGCTGACCGCGTACGGGACCGGGCTCGGCGGTTTCCGGCGGGATCCCGGCGAGGTCCCGGCGGGTCAGAGCGGCCGGGTGAGCGTCGAGTGGATCGTCTCGGCCGCACGGCCGGGATCGTCGGCGCTCTCCTGTCCGCCCGGGGCCCACAGGAACGTCCAGCCCTCCCCGGAGGGGATCGCGAAGACGATCGTCTGCCTGCCGGTCTCCGGGTGCCAGACGGAGAGGACGGGGGTGTCCCCGCCGATCAGCCGGGCGGCGAGGCCGTAGCCGGGGAGCCGGGCGGCGAGTGCCTCCAGGTAGGCCAGGCGCTGCCTGCCAAAGTCGCCGGTGCCCGTCACGAGGCCCCCTTCGCGGGAGATCCAGCTTTGTTACAAGGATCGTCGCAGGTCAACGGGACGACAACCATGAACGGGTAACGCCCGGGAATGTAACGCCGCCGGGAACTCCGGCCGGTTTCGCGACACCGGCGGCGGTTCCTCATGTGATCGAACAGTCGTTCGGCTATATTGGTCTGGTCGCCCACGGGGTGCGCGCCGCGCGCGGCGCCCGGACGCGGCGGACCGCCGTACCCGCCCTCCGGGCGGTGTGCGGGAAGCTCAGGAAAATGTCGGTCGCACCCCGTAGCTTTTCGGTGACCGAGCAGACGACCACCCTCCAGGGGGCACCCAATGGCAATCAACGACCGCGAGAAGGCCCTTGAGACCGCCCTCGCGCAAATCGAGCGGCAGTTCGGCAAGGGCAGCGTCATGCGTCTCGGAGACGACGCGCGTGCCCCGATCGAGGTCATCCCCACCGGCGCCATCGCTCTCGACGTGGCTCTCGGCATCGGCGGCTTCCCCCGGGGCCGGATCGTGGAGGTGTACGGTCCGGAGTCCTCCGGTAAGACGACGGTCGCCCTGCACGCCGTGGCCAACGCCCAGAAGGGCGGCGGCATCGCCGCCTTCATCGACGCCGAGCACGCCCTCGACCCCGAGTACGCGAAGAAGCTGGGGGTCGACGTCGACGCGCTGCTCGTCTCCCAGCCGGACACCGGTGAGCAGGCCCTCGAGATCGCCGACATGCTGATCCGCTCCGGCGCCGTCGACATCATCGTGATCGACTCCGTGGCGGCCCTCGTGCCCAAGGCGGAGATCGAGGGCGAGATGGGCGACAGCCACGTCGGTCTCCAGGCCCGCCTCATGTCGCAGGCGCTGCGCAAGATCGCCGGCGCCCTGAACCAGACCCGGACGACCGCCATCTTCATCAACCAGCTCCGCGAGAAGATCGGCGTGATGTTCGGAAGCCCCGAGACCACCACGGGTGGCAAGGCGCTGAAGTTCTACGCGTCGGTGCGGCTGGACGTGCGCCGGATCGAGACGCTCAAGGACGGCACCGAGCCGGTCGGCAACCGGACCCGGGTGAAGGTCGTCAAGAACAAGATGGCCCCGCCGTTCCGCCAGGCCGACTTCGACATCCTCTACGGCATGGGCATCTCCCGCGAGGGTGGTCTGATCGACATGGGCGTCGAGCACGGGTTCGTGCGTAAGGCGGGCGCCTGGTACACGTACGAGGGCGACCAGCTCGGGCAGGGCAAGGAGAACGCCCGCAACTTCCTGAAGAACAACCCCGACATCGCCAACGAGATCGAGAAGAAGATCAAGGAGAAGCTGGGGGTCGGGCCCCGGCTCGACACGCCGAACGAGACTCCCGCCGCTCCGGCCGCCGCCGCGCCCGCGGCCACGTCGGGCCGAGCGACCGCGTCCGCGTCCGCGTCGGGCCGGGGCAGCAAGGCGGCCGCCGCGCCCAAGCCGGGTGACGTCTGAGCGCAGGCATGAGGCGCGACGAGCCCTCCGGCCCGGACGACGAGTTCGGGCCGCGGGACTGGAACTCGGGGCCCTGGGGGCCGGTCGAGGAGTCGGCCGGTCCGGCCGACGACGCGTCCGCGACGATCGCCGCCCTGCGGGCGCAGATCCGCAGGCGTGAACGACGAGCCCCGGACGGCTCCGGCGGCACTGACAGCTCCGGCGACGCTGACGGCGCCGCCGGCTCTGGTGGGTTCGACCTCTGGGACCAGGACGGCACGGAGCGGGACGGCGCCGGCCGGGCCGCCGGGTCCGGGCGGCGCCGTCAGGGGCGCGGCAGGAGGCGGGAGAACCGGCGAGCGCCGGAAGGCTGGGAAGCACGGGCAGATCAGGGAGCCTGGGAAGCGCCTGACCCGGAAGCGCCGGATCGGCAAATGCCCGGGGACCGGGAAGCGCTGGGAGGGCGAGAAGCGCGCGGAGGCCAGGGAACTCGCCGAGGCCGGAGGGCGCGGGGCGAGCGGCGTGAGCGGTCCGGCGGGTGGCTGCCGGACGGGCCGCGGGAGGGCGGCGCGGCGAGCGAGGGGCCGCCGGCCGATCCCGAGGCGGTGGCCAGGGCCATCTGCCTGCGGCTGCTGACGATGGCGCCCAGGACCCGGGCCCAGCTCGCGGACGCCCTGCGCAAGCGGGACGTGCCCGAGGAGGCGGCGAACGCCGTGCTGGAGCGGTTCTCCGAGGTCGGGCTCATCGACGACGAGGCGTTCGCCGCCGCGTGGGTGACCTCCCGGCACGCCGGACGCGGCCTGGCCCGGCGCGCGCTGGCGCAGGAACTGCGGCGGCGCGGCGTCGCCGAGGAGACGGTCGAGGACGCCCTGGAGCGGCTCGATCCCGACGAGGAGACCGAGACCGCGCGCAGGCTGGTGGAACGCAAACTGGCCGGTACGCGCGGGGTGGAGCCGCAGGCGCGCATGCGGCGGCTGGTCGGCATGCTGGCCCGCAAGGGCTACTCACCCGGCCTGGCGTTCCGCATCGTCCGAGAGGCGATCGAGGCCGAGGGCATACCCTCCGATGGGCTTCCCGACAGCTTCGAGTGAGCTATAGCACCATGCAAAAGTCGCTTGACAGGGCATCTTTGCTTGCTCGTTACCTCTCTGACGCTTAATCTCGACCGCAGTGAGGAGTTACTCCGCGCAGCGCGGATTGCCATAACGGTGAACCACGACGGACGAGGACTTTGGCCGGCCTTCGGGCCATATCGGCCACCCTTCGGGGTGTCCGGGCGATGTGACGATATTTGTCCTGGTGACGCCACCGGGCTCTGCCATGCTGCGCGCGTGTGACCCCTGCCATGAGGTTGTCGTGAGGCGATAGGGGTGAGCGCGCATGGACACGATCGTGATCGTTCTTGCGGTTGCGGTGGTGCTGCTGGCTCTCGTGATGATCGCCGCCCTTTTCATAGTCGTACGCCGCACCGCCGGAGTCGCCGCGCCGTCCGGTCCCTCACCCGAGCAGCTCGCCGAGGTCAAGGCCGAGGTCAACGAGGAGCTCGAACGGGCCCGGCGGGAGGCCGAGGAGATCCGTACGAAGGCGGAGCGGGACGCGGGGGAGATCCTCCAGAAGTCCGAGTCGCTCGCCGAGAGCGCGGCGCTCACGCGCAAGGAGGTCGAGGAGGAGGCGCGCCTCCTCAAGACCGAGCTCAAGGAGCTGCGCTCCGACCTGGAGCGGCGGGAGAACCGGCTGGCCGAGCGTGAGCAGCGGCTCGACGAGGAGGCGCGCAGGCAGGCCGAGCGGGCCCGCAAGCTGGCCGAGACCGAGACGGAGCTGGCCGACCGCCGCGAGGACCTGGAGCGGGTGGCCGAGCGGCGCAAGGAGATCCTGGAGCGGGTCGCGGGCCTGACGGCCGACCAGGCCAAGGCCGAGCTGGTCAAGGAGATCGAGAACCAGGCCAAGCGGGAAGCGGCCCTGATCGTCCGGGAGATCGAGAGCGACGCCCGCAAGGAGGGCGAGAAGCGCGCCTGCAAGATTGTGACCCTCGCCGTGCAGCGGGTCGCCACCGAGCAGACGGCCGAGTCGGTCGTGAGCGTCCTCCACCTCCCCGGCGACGAGATGAAGGGCCGCATCATCGGCCGCGAGGGCCGCAACATCCGGGCCTTCGAGTCCACCACCGGCGTCAATCTGATCATCGACGACACACCCGAAGCGGTGCTTCTGTCGTGCTTCGACCCGGTTCGCCGGGAAACGGCCAGGCTGACGTTGGAGAAGCTCGTGCTCGACGGGCGCATCCATCCCCAGCGCATCGAGGAGGCCCACGAGCGCAGCAAGGCCGAGGTGCGGGACCTGTGCGTACGCGCGGGGGAGGACGCCCTGGTCGAGCTGGGCATCACCGAGATGCACCCCGAGCTGGTCACCCTGCTCGGGCAGTTGCGCTACCGCACCTCCTACGGCCAGAACGTGCTCAAGCACCTGATCGAGTCGGCGCACATCGCCGGGATCATGGCCGCCGAGCTGCGGCTCGACCGCGACCTCGTCAAGCGGTGCGCTCTCCTGCACGACATCGGCAAGGCGCTCACGCACGAGGTCGAGGGCAGCCACGCGATGATCGGCGCGGAGATCGCCCGCCGGTACGGCGAGCACGAGGACGTCGTCCACGCCATCGAGGCGCACCACAACGAGGTGGAGGTCAGGACCGTCGAGGCCGTCCTCACCCAGGCCGCCGACGCGATCAGCGGCAGCCGCCCGGGCGCCCGGCGCGAGTCCCTTGAGGCGTACGTGAAGCGGCTGGAGCGCCTGGAGGAGATCGCCCAGTCGTACGACGGAGTGGACAAGGTGTTCGCCATGCAGGCGGGCCGGGAGATCCGCGTCATGGTCCGGCCCGACAACGTCGACGACATCCAGGCGCAGGTGATCGCCCGGGACGTCGCCAAGCAGGTCGAGGAGGAGCTGACCTACCCGGGTCAGATCCGCATCACCGTGGTCCGCGAGTCCCGCGCCACCGAGTTCGCCCGATAACCCCGGCCGCCGCGGCGGGGAAGCACCGTCGGCGCGGCCTTTGGTGGGCACTAACCGGATATGGGGCGAGTGTGCTATACCCCTACGTATCCTCCGGTTTCGCCGGTGTTCCCCCAGCCTCCCGAAGCAAGCGAGCGTACGGTCATGATCTCCTCCACCCCGTACCGGGGGCTCCTCGTGCTCGCGCTGGCGGCCACCGCGATCAGCGCCTGTACGGCGGAGACGGAGGCCCCCAGTGCCTCCCGGACTCCCGCGGTGAACATCGTGCAGCCGGGCGCGCCGGGCCAGGGCAGCAAGGTCCTGCCGGCCGGCGAGGTGCCGCGCTCCGAGGGCCAGGAGTACACCGACGCCGACGTGCGGTTCATGCAGGGGATGATCCGGCATCACTCCCAGGCCCTGCGCATGACCGCGCTCGTCGCCGGCCGTAGCGAGAGCAAGGACCTTCCCCGGTTCGCGAAGCGGATCGAGATCTCTCAGCAGGACGAGATCGACCAGATGGTGCGCTGGCTCAGGGCCCGGCTCCAGCAGGTGCCCAGCGTGGGCTCCGGCGCCGGGCACGACCACGGCGGCGGGGAGCCCATGCCGGGCATGCTCACCGACGCGCAGTTCGCCGAGCTGGAGCAGGCCAAGGGGGCGCGGTTCGACCGGCTCTTCTACGAGGACATGATCCAGCATCACATGGGCGCGCTGACGATGGTCGAGCGGCTCTTCGGCGACGGGGGAGGCGGCGAATCGGAGATCAACCAGTTCGTCACCCACGTCGACGGGGACCAGCGCATCGAGGTCGACCGCATGCGCACCCTCCTCGCGCAGCTGAAGGGATAGCCGGCGGCGTACGGCCGCCGATCGCACCGTCACCGGTCCAGGGACGGGGGCGCGGTGTAGCGGGTGGCGAGGACGCCGAGCTGGTCGATGACGGCCCGGTTCCAGCTGCCGTCCTCGAACATCCGGCGCAGCGCGTCGTTCACCTGGTCGCGCAGGGCGGCCGTGCTGGTGGCGATGCCGTACTTCTCGGTGGACAGCGGCCTGCCGCTGAACCGGAACCTCCCGGGATACCGCGCCGACAGCCCGGCGAGCACGGGCGCGTCGGCCACGATGGCGTCGGTGCCGCCACGGGCGAGCAGCGGCGCGCAGGCGGCGGGCAGGTTCGCCTCGGCGAGGAAGAACCGCCGCCAGCGGTCGCCGAACCTCGCCACGAGCGGCGCGGCGGACTCCCGGGTGGCGCAGACCCGCTTGCGGGCCAGGTCGCGGGGCCGTCTGATCGACAGATCGTCGGCCCGGACGAGGACGTCGGTGCTGGTGACGAGGTACGGTCCGGCGATCGGCCGGGAGCCCGCCGGGCCGGTGACACCGACGACGAGGTCCGCGTCTGCCGTGCCGGCCGTGTAGACGATCTGGTCGTCGCGGTAGCCCAGGGCCCGGGCCACGTAGTGCGCGACCTCGACGTCGAAGCCGCCGAAGTGCCCGTCGGGCATCCGGGTGACCAGCCCCGGCTGCCCCGGGCGCACGCCGATCACCAGCCTGCCGTCGCCCCCGCACCCCGCGAGGCATCCGGCTGCCAGGACGCCGATCACGGCGAGGCCACGCCACACGCGCTCAATATCGAGGTCGCGTACGCGCCGCCGCCAGCAGCGACACGGCAAAACTCCCTTGACCCGGGAGCGCGGGCTCAGCGGACGAAGGCGACCTCGCCGCCCGCCTGTTCGGCGGCGGCCGGATCGGCCGTGACCTTCCTGCTGCGCCGGCTGCGCCGTTCCAGCCAGGCGGCGAGATAGCCGAGCGCCAGGTTGATCGCGATGTAGACCGCCGCGATGACGATGACCGACGGGATCAGGTTGGCGTAGTTGGCCGGCACGACGCGGGCGCCCGCGTTGAGCAGGTCGGCGTACGCCACGACGAACCCGAGCGCGGTGTCCTTGAGCAGCACCACGAGCTGGCTCACGATGGCGGGCATCATCGCGGTGACCGCCTGCGGCAGCAGGATCAGCCGCATCACCTGGTTCTTGCGCAGGCCGATCGCGTAGCCCGCCTCGGCCTGGCCGCGCGGCACCGCCAGGATGCCCGCACGGACGATCTCGGCCAGGACCGACCCGTTGTAGACCGTGAGACCGAAGACCACGGCCGTGAACTCGGTCACGACCAGCCCGGCCAGGCTCCCGCCGTACTGCGCGAAGAAGATCAGCATGAGCACCGGGACCGCGCGGAAGGCCTCGACGACCACCGCGGCCGGGATCCGCACCCAACGGTGGTCCGACAGGCGGGCGATGCCGAACACGGCTCCGAACAGCAGCGCGAGCACCGCGGCGAGCGCGGCGGCGACCAGCGTGTTCAGCAGTCCGGGCAGGATCAGCTCGGTCCAGGTGTCGGCCCGGAGGAACGGCTGCCACAGCTCGCCCTTCCACTGGCCCTTCTCGTCGAACTTCGTCCAGACGAAGTACGCGACCAGCAGCAGGACGACGCCGAACCCGAGGGTGAGCGCGTTGTTGCGCAGGCGGGCGCGCGGGCCCGGGACGTCGTAGAGGACGGTGGCGCCGCGCTCGGTCATCGGACCACCGCCAGGCGCCGCGCCAGCCGGCCGGACAGCAGGTTCAGGGGGAGGGTCAGCACGACGAACCCGGCGGCGAAGCCGAGGAAGATGGGAATGATCGCGTCTCCGTGGGCGTCGAACAGGTTCTTCATCCGCAGCGCGGCCTCCATGACGCCGATCGCCGCGGCGACCGTCGTGTTCTTGACCAGCGCGTTCAGCAGGCTCCCGAGGGGCGCGATGACCGTGCGCACCGCCTGGGGGAGGATCACCAGGCGGAGCGTCTGCAGGAACGTCAGGCCGATCGCGCGGGCCGCCTCCGCCTGGCCGAGGGGCACGGTGTTGATCCCGGCCCGCACGACCTCGCAGACGAAGGCGGAGGTGTACGCCGACAACCCGATGATCGACAGCCAGAAGCTGTTGAGCGACAGGTCGTCGGAGAACTGGACGTCCATCACCGTGCCCAGGCCGAGGCCGCAGAACACGATGATCAGTGTGAGGGGCGTGTTGCGCAGCACGTTGACGTACAGCGCGCCCGCCCCTCGCAGCACCGGCAGCGGGCTCACCCGCATGGCGGCCAGCGCGATCCCCCAGACCAGCGAGATCAGCCCGCTGACCACCGTGAGCTTCACCGTCAGCCAGAACGCGCCGAGGATGACGGGAAGCTCGTCGACCACGGCCTCCACCGCCGGCCTCCTTCCAGTGCCGCTGTCGGTGTCCTAGTACCGGTCGACGGACGGCGGCGTCGTGAAGTACTTGCCGAACTCGCCGAGGTTCGTGTCGATCGCCTTGCGCCAGCTTCCGTCCTTGAAGAACTTCTCGATGGCGTTGTTGATCGCGTCGCGGCCGGCCTTGTCGTCCAGCTTGAGGCCGATGCCGTACCTCTCCTCGCTGAACGGCTGGCCGATCAGCTTGAACTTGCCGGGGAACTGGGCGGCGAACCCGGCGAGGATCGTGGCGTCGGTGGAGATGGCGTCGACCTGCTTGTTCTCCAGCAGCGGCAGGCAGGCGCCGTAGCCCTGCTGCTGGGTGAGGTTCTTGGACTCCCAGTCGGGGCCGAACTTCTCCGCGAGCCGCTTCGGCGACGACGATCCCTGCGCGCCGCAGACCTTCTTGTCCTTGAGCGACTCGACCCCGGTGATCGAGGTGTCGTCGGCGCGGACGAGGATGTCCTGCCCGGTGACGAGGTACGGCCCGGCGAAGGAGATCTTCTTCTTCCGCTCGTCGGTGATCGAGTAGGTCGCGATGACCATGTCGACCTGGCCCTGCTGGATGAACGGCTCGCGGTTGGCCGACTGGGCCTCCTTGAACGTGATGCCGCTCTCCGGCACGCCGAGCTCCTTGGCGACGTACTTCGCCACGTCGACGTCGAACCCGGCGTAGCCGCCGTCGGGCTTCTTCAGTCCCCAGCCCGGCTGGTCGATCTTGACGCCGATCACGAGCTTCTTGTCGTCCTTCGCCTTGTCGACGATCGAGCTCGCCCCCGAACCGCCGCAGGCCGTCAGGCCGGTGGCCAGGGCGGCGAGCGCGAGCAAGCCGGCTGCGAATCGCATCCGCATCACCTTTCGCTTCTTGTGGAGCATGTCGTGAGCTGGGATCAGTGCGTGAGGATCTTGGAGAGGAAGTCGCGGGCGCGCTCGGTGCTCGGCTTGGTGAAGAACTCCGAGGGCGACCCCTCCTCGACGATCTGGCCGTCGGCCATGAACACGATGCGGTTGGCCGCCCGGCGGGCGAAGCCCATCTCGTGGGTGACGACCATCATCGTCATGCCGTCCCTGGCCAGGCCGACCATCACGTCGAGCACCTCCTGGACCATCTCCGGGTCGAGGGCCGAGGTGGGCTCGTCGAAAAGAATCATCTTGGGGTCCATGGCCAGCGCGCGGGCGATGGCCGTCCGCTGCTGCTGGCCGCCGGACAACTGGGCGGGATACTTCGCCGCCTGCGAGGCGATGCCGACCCGTTCGAGCAGTTCCATGCCCCGCTGCTCGGCCTGCTGCCGGGGGATCTTCCGCACCCTGGTCGGGCCGAGCGTGACGTTCTCCAGGATCGTCTTGTGGGCGAAGAGGTTGAAGGACTGGAACACCATCCCGACCTCGGAGCGCAGCCGGGCCAGCGCCCTGCCCTCCGCGGGCAGTTCCCGCCCGTCGAACACGATGCTTCCGGAGTCGATGGTCTCCAGCCGGTTGAGCACCCGGCACAGCGTGGACTTGCCGCTGCCGGACGGGCCGATGACGACGACCACCTCGCCCCGGGCCACGCTCAGGTCGATGTCCTTGAGCACGTGCAGGGGACCGAAGTGCTTGTTGACTCCCTCCAGCCTGACAAGCGGATCGGAACCACTGATCTCCGTCATGGTCAACAACGTAGGGGCGTCAACGTCGCGCCGTCACTAACGGGCCGGTACCGAATAGATCACATCCCGGCTGCTCAGGACATCACTCCCGGTTTGTCCGGACGGTCCGCCCCATGCGGCCCGGGACACGGTCCCGGTTGGCTCCTGCCGATCCTCTTGTCGCATAGGAGCGCAGATGCTGAAAAATCCGGATCTGTTCAGGAAGACCGTCGCGGCGGCGGCCATGCTGGTGTGGCCCGTCCTGCTCGGCCTGGCCTTCGTGACCTCGCCGCCGGGCACCGAGCACGACCCCGCCGTGTTCCGCGCGAGCCCCGTACAGGTGCAGACCAGCGCGCTGCTGTTCCAGTGGGCGACCGTCTGCCTGGTCCCGGTGGTCCTCGGGCTCGCCCATCTGCTGCGCCACCGCGCGCCGCGCACCGGCAACATCGGCGCGGCGGTCGGCCTGACCGGCGCGGTCACCGCCGCCTGCCTGTTCATGACCGACTTCTACGACCTGGCGCTGGCGCTCAGCCTTCCGGACGCCCCGGCCGCCCGGGTGACCGAGGTGGCGGGCGCGCTCGGCGGCTTCGTGTACGGCGTCCTCCTGCCGGGCTTCCTCACCCACGTGGGCCTGCTGGTGCTCCTGACGGGCCTGGCGGCGGTGCGGCGCGCGCCGTGGTGGGTCCCGGTGGCGGCGCTCGTGGGGATCTGCGGGCCGTTCCTCACGCTCGGGCAGCCGCCGGCCGTCCAGGCCATCGGGTCCCTGTTCCACCTCGCCGCCTTCGGCACGGTCGCCCTGAAGGTCCTGCGCATGCCCGTCGAGGACTGGCGGGCCGCCTGAGCGCCCGCCTCCAAGGGGCGCTCCGGAGAGCCCGTCAGAGGCCCGACTCCCTGGCCCGCATGATCGCCTCGGCCCGGTCGGCCACGCGCAGCTTCGCGAAGACGCTGGACACGTGGTTGCGGACGGTCTTCTGGCTCAGCCCGAGCCGGGCCGCGATCTGGACGTTCGTCAGGTGGCCGGCGACCAGGCCCAGGATCTCCCGCTCACGCGGGGTGAGCTCGGGGAAGCTGGGCTCGGGCGTCCTGCCGAGGCCGGAGAAGTAGCCCATGAGCCGTCCGGCGAGGGCGGGGCCGAAGATCGCCTCGCCCTCGGCCACGGCCCGGATCGCCCGTACGAGCTCGGCCCGCCGCGCGCCCTTGAGCACGTACCCGCGCGCGCCCGCGCGCACCGCCGCGAAGACCGCGTCGTCGTCGTCCGCCATGCTGAGCACGAGGACCCGCACGTGCGGGTGGTCCCTGGTGATCCGCTCGGTCGCGGCCACCCCGCCCATGCCGGGCATGGCGAGGTCCATCAGCACGACGTCGGGCTGCACGCGGGGAAGGAGGGCGAGGGCCTGCTCGCCGCTGGCCGCCTCGTCGGCGACCTCCGTCTCCTCCACCGGCCGCAGGAGCGCGCGGAGCCCCGCCCGGAAGGCCGCGTGGTCGTCAACCAGCAGCACGCGGATCGGCTCCATCGCCCGCCTCCCATCCCGACTCCCGGACCGTGTCCGGCATCGTGTCCCGCGCCGTGTCCGACGCGATGTCCCGGGTCGTGTTTCCGGCCGTGTCCCGCGCCGTGCCGGGGGTGGTGTCACGAGTGACGTTCTGGACCGGGAGGCGGGCCAGCACCCGCGTCCCGCCCCCGGGCCGCGGGCCGATGTCGCAGGTGCCGCCCAACTCGGCCGCCCGCTCGCGCATCGACGCCGTGCCGACCCCGGACCGGGCGGACGCCGGGTCGCCGGCGTCCACCGCGTGCGGCTCACCGCCCTCGTCGGCCACCTCCACTTCGAGCACGCCCGGGCGGTCCCCGCCCGCCATGCCGAGCCGTACGCGCACCCGCCCGGCCCCGGCGTGGCGGCGCGCGTTCGCCAGCGCCTCGGCCGCGATCCGGTACGCCGCCACCTCCACGGCGGCGGGCAGCGCCGGGAGGGTCCCGTCGATCTCGACGCCGACCTCGGCGCCGGGCAGCCGGGCCGCGTGCGACCTGATCGCCCCGGCCAGGCCCAGCGTGTCGAGGGCCGGCGGCCGCAGTCCCTCCACCAGCGTCCGTACGTCGGCCATCGCCGTGCGGGCGTCCGTCATGATCTCTTCGAGCATCGCCAGGGCGTCCGGATCGTCCACCATGTCCTGCACGGCCTCCGCCCGCATGGTCAGCGCGGCCAGGGTCGGCCCGAGGCCGTCGTGCAGGTCGCGCCGCAGCCGTCGCCGTTCCTCCTCACGCGCCGCCACGAGCCGTTCGCGTGAGCGCTGCAGGTCGGCCGACAGCCGCACGGCGTGCACGGCGATCCCGGTCTGCCGGGCGAGGTCGGCGAGGACCCGGCGGTCCCTCCCGCCGAGCCCGCTCTCGCCCGGGCGCGGAGAGAGGACCAGGTCGCCCACCGGCTCGCCCCGGTGCGCGAGCGGCAGCCGTACGGTGCCGGGGGAGGGCACGCCGTAGGCGTGGGTCGGCCCGCCGGCGACCTCGACCGCGACGTGCGGCAGGCGCAGCGCCTCCGCCACCGACCGGGCCGCCGCGGCGAGCACCGCACCCGGCTCCGCCGCCTCCTCCAGACGCCTGCCCAGCAGGGCCAGCGCCGCGTACGGATCGTCCCGCCTGCCGTACATCACGAGGTTGACGGCGCGTTGCAGCCGCTCGCGCAGCGGTGCGAAGACGACGGCGACCACCCCGGCGGCGGCCACCGAGACCGGCAGCCCGCCGGCCGCGCGGAACACCGCGCCGAGATAGGTGACCACGAGCACGTAGCCGCCGAAGACACACGCCGACAGCAGCACGTAGACGAGCGTGCGGTTGATCACGAGGTCGATGTCGAACAGGCCGTGCCGCAGCACCGCGACCGCGGCGGCGGCCGGCAGCAGGCAGGCCGCGAACGTCCCCATGACCTCCCAGAACGCGCTGGTGACGGGCCAGATGGAGCGCGGGTCGCCGTCGGTGAGCCCCGCGGCCAACCGGCCCGCGACGATCAGCCCGGCGAGCCCGGCGGCGTACGCGAGCCACTTGAGCTGGGCCCGTTCGCCGGCGTCGCCGCGCCGGGCCCGCCGGACGAGATCGCCCGCGCCCGCGAGGAACAGCGCGCCCATGAGCGCGGTCGTCAGCGGCTCGACGAACGGGGCGACGGCGGCGAGCGCGGGCACCGCGAGGGGGTTGGGCAGCGGCGTGCCCCAGCCGATCTGGTGGCTCGGGCCGGGCAGGAGGGCGCTGACCGCGGTCATCACGGCGGCGACCGCGGCGAGCACCCACAGGGCCGCCCGCCACCCGGGCGACGACGGCCGTCCCGACGGGAAGAACGCCGGCACGGCGGCGACCGACAGGTTGGCGGGGACCCACAGCCACGTCTGCGGCCAGGCCATCGGGCCCGCGAGCGGCAGCCCGGCCAGCGCGTAGTGCCCGGTCGCGTCCAGCAGCGCGAAGCACAGCCCGCAGGCCGCCATGAGCCATCCGACGGCGTTGCCCGGACGGGCGGCGGCGATCAGGCCGCCGACCACCGCGCAGACGGCGACGGAGAGGAGGTGGTTCTGGGGGAACAGCCCGGCGCCGTTCCGGTGGCCCAGCACCAGGGCCGCGGCGACCAGGAGCAGGCTCAGCGCGCAGACCGCCCACGCCGTACGCCGCACCGCCCGCCTCCTTCGCGCGCCTCCGGCGCACGCCCCGCCTCCTTCGCGCGCCTCCGGCGCACGCCCCGCCTCCGCGCGCCTCCGGCGCGACCACTGGATTTGGCTCAGGCTAGCGACCGATATGCCCGGACGAATAGGACATTGTCCCAGGACGTCCTACGACGCCGGAAGCCGTTGCCGGACGGCGTCGCCGTCCGGCTCATCGCGGGACCGGGAGATTGCGAAAATCGGCGTGGCCGGCGTGATGCTCGCTTCGGCCGGCGACCTGTGGCGCTTCCCGGACGGGGAGGTGCAGGACGAACCGGGCTCCCCGTTCGCTGTCCTGGATGGTCAAGGTGCCCTGATGCGCTTCCGCGATCTCCCGTGCGATCGCCAGTCCCAGCCCGGTCCCCCCTGAGTCCCGGTGGCGTGAGGCCTCCAGCCGGGTGAAGCGGTCGAAGACCCTCTCCCGGTCCTCCGGTGCGATTCCGGCGCCGTCGTCGAGGACCTCCAGCGTCGCCGCCGGCCCGTCGGCCCGCACGCTGACGGTGATCTGCGAGGCGGCGTGCCGTGCGGCGTTGTCGAGCAGGTTCACCAGGAGCCGGGTGACCCGCAGCCGGTCGCAGTCGACGAAGACGTTCCGCTGAAGGTCCCTCACGATCTCCACTCGGTAGGTGCGGCGCTCCAGTTCGCCGTGGACCAGCCGGCCGAGGTCGGTCGGACGGAGGTCGAGGGGGGCGCGGGCGTCCAGCCTGGCCAGGGTCAGCAGGTCGGTCACGATCGCCTGAAGCCGGTCCACTCCGGCGAGCACCGCCGTGGCCGTCTTCGGCCAGTCGATGTCGTGCGGATGCATGAGGGCCTCTTCGAGTTGGGCCCGCATGGCCGTGAGAGGGCTGCGCAGGTCGTGAGAGGCGTCCGAGGTGAACTGCCGCAGTTGCTTGTAGGCGCCTTCGAGCCGGTCCAGGGTGTCGTTCACCGTTCCGGCCAGGAGCTTGATCTCCTCCTGGTGGTTGTGCGCCACAGGAACCCGGCGGTGGAGATGGGTGGCGGTGATCTCCGCGAGTTCCGTGCGGATGGCGTCCACCGCGCTCATGTCCCTCCTGGCGACGTAGAACGTCCCGGCGGCCGTGATCGCGGTCGTCAGCAGGGACATGCCGATCGCGAAGGAGAGCGCCTCGGTGCTCCCGTACCAGGGGACCGTGGGCACCGCCACGTAGAGGAGCCAGGGCCCGTCCGGCTGGTAGACCTTGAACGAGAAGACGGTCATGCAGCCCTTCAGCCCGGCCGGAGGGCACAGCACCCGTTCGGCGTGCACGCTCGCGCTGGTCGCGTGGAAGGTGGCCATCGGGGGCCTGCCCGCGAGCTGCGGCGTCGACGAGACGACCTGGTGCCGGGCGTCCAGGACCTGGATCGCGAGGTCCCTGCCCGCCGGCAGCTCGGCGGGGAGGTACCCCTGCCTGATGAGGGGCACCGCTCGGTCCCACGCCCCGGTGACGCGATCCCGGACCGCGTCGGCGTCCTTGCCGCCCACGAAGACGAGGAAGAGCACGCTGACCCCGGTGCAGAGCAGTGCCGCGACGGCGGAGTAACCGGCCGTCCTGCGGACGAGGACGGATGATCGGTTCCAGTTCGACATCGGGTCAAGGCCAATCCGTGGGAAGCGTGGTCTATGCCTACAAAAGGGCACCACACAGGCATGAATCACTCAATAAAAGGACATTTGCACTTTTCACAAGCCTGGGTAATGGCGGATGCGAGCCCTGGTCATGTCAGGCGGGTCCGCACCCGCCCGAGCGCGCGATGTTCGGGTCCGGCGGGGGCGGGGAAGCGCCTACCCTTGTAGTGCGATGAGTGCGACCACACAGACTGCGACCACACCGGACGCCGAGGGCGCGACCCGGACCTACGAGGTGCGGACCTACGGCTGCCAGATGAACGTGCACGACTCCGAGCGGCTCTCCGGGCTGCTGGAGGACGCGGGATACGTCCGGGCCGCCGAGGGGCAGACGCCGGACGTCGTGGTGTTCAACACCTGCGCCGTACGCGAGAACGCCGACAACCGGCTCTACGGCAACCTGGGGCACCTGCGGCCGATCAAGATGGCCCGCGAGGGCATGCAGATCGCGGTCGGCGGGTGCCTGGCGCAGAAGGACCAGGGCGAGATCGTCCGCCGCGCCCCCTGGGTGGACGTCGTCTTCGGCACCCACAACATCGGCTCGCTGCCGGTGCTGCTGGAGCGGGCCCGGATCGCCGAAGAGGCCCAGGTCGAGATCAGGGAGTCGCTGGAGACGTTCCCCTCCACGCTGCCGAGCCGCCGTGAGTCGGCGTACGCGGCCTGGGTGGCGATCTCGGTCGGGTGCAACAACACCTGCACGTTCTGCATCGTGCCGTCGTTGCGAGGCAAGGAGAGGGACCGCCGTCCCGGCGACGTCCTCAACGAGGTGCGGACCCTCGTGGACCAGGGCGTCCTGGAGATCACGCTGCTGGGGCAGAACGTCAACACCTACGGCGTGGAGTTCGGCGACCGGCTGGCGTTCGGCAAGCTGCTGCGGGCCTGCGGGGACGTCGAGGGTCTGGAGCGGGTCCGCTTCACCTCGCCGCATCCGGCCGCCTTCACCGACGACGTGATCGCCGCGATGGCCGAGACGCCCAACGTGATGCACCAGCTGCACATGCCGCTGCAGTCCGGCTCCGACCGGGTCCTCAAGGCCATGCGCCGGTCGTACCGGTCCGAGCGCTACCTCGGGATCATCGAGCGGGTGCGCGCCGCGATGCCGGACGCCGCGATCTCGACCGACATCATCGTGGGCTTCCCCGGCGAGACCGAGGAGGACTTCCAGCAGACCCTCGACGTCGTGCGGCAGTCGCGCTTCGCCAACGCCTTCACGTTCCAGTACTCCATCCGCCCCGGCACCCCCGCCGCGACGATGGAGGACCAGGTGCCCAAGGCCGTCGTGCAGGAGAGGTACGAACGCCTGGTGGCGCTCCAGGAGGAGATCTCCTGGGCGGAGAACAGGACACAGGTCGGGCGCACCCTCGAAGTGCTGGTCGCCGAGGGCGAGGGCCGCAAGGACGACGCCACGCACCGCCTGTCCGGCCGTGCGGCCGACAACCGTCTCGTCCACCTCGCCGCCACCGATGCCGCCACCGGTGCCGCCGTCGACGCGCGCCCCGGCGACATGGTCACCGTCGAGGTGACCTACGCCGCGCCGCACCACCTGGTCGCCGACAAGGTGCTGTCGGTACGGCGGACCCGCGCGGGCGACGCCTGGGAGGCCCGGCAGGCGGCGCCGCCGCAGGGCGGCGCGGTCAGTCTGGGCATGCCGACCATCGGCCGCCCGGCTCCGCTGCCCGCGCAGCCGTCCGCCTGCTCGGCCGTCTGAACCACGACCGACCGGGTCGATCTGATCCGCGAGGGCGGCCCGCATGGGCGGGCCGCACGCGGTCATCGGGAGAGGCGGCGCAGGACCTCGTAGCAGTAGGCGCGTCGCAGATCGTGGAACCGCAGGCAGGGGTCCTGGATCCGGGTGCGCGCCACGCCGGCCGCCTCGGCTCGGGACGCCGCAGAGGTCCCCGTGCCCGTGTCCCGGCCCGCCGCGTTCCCGGCGGGTGTGGCGGCTCCGGTCGCCGGGTTCCGGAGCGTCGCGTCGCCCGCGCCAGAGCCACGAGCGGCGGTATCCCGGCCGGTGGAGCCCGGGGCGACCGGCTTGTGCGTGACCGGCTTCGCGCTTCCGGGCGAAGCGGTCCGCGCGGATCGCCGCCGCTCCTGGTCTCTCGTCCCCGTACGGCCCGCCGTGCCGCTGGAGCCGCTTCCGCCGGGACGTGCGGCGGACAGAGGCGGGCCGGAGGGGCCGTCCGCCCGGACGACCCGCCCGAACGATCCCGGCGAACCGGTCTCGTGGCCAGGGGGCAGTAGGGGCAGCAGTCGCCGCTCAGCCGCCTCCGGCTGTCGCTCCGCCGTGCTGTCTCCGGTCGCCCCGCCTCCCTCTTCTTCCGCGGCTTCGCCGGAAACTCCCGGCGCGCTTTCCGAGGCCGTTTCCGGCCGCTCCGAGGTGGCATCCGATGAGACGTCCGCGGATACGGATGACGGCGTATTCCAGGACTGCGAGAAGAAAGGGCCGGCGGCGGGGAGGCCCGGTGCCGCGGAGCCGAGAGGCCCTTCTCGTCCGAAGCGCTGGCCTGCGGCGGCCGAACGGGCGGCGGAGGACGCCACCGGGTCCTGACCGGGCAGGACGGCCAGGACGACGCCGAGTCCGGCGATCGCGGTCACACCGATCGCGCCCGTCAGAGCGAGAACGGTGTTACCGCCACGCCGATGCCGTGGGGTGGGGGAGTTTTCCGGCAAGGTCGTTTTCTTTCATGTGGCGGTGTGTCGGTTTCGACTCCTCAGTCTGCCCACGCCGTACGGAATTCAGCGCCGGTTCCCCCGATTTCCGGGAACTCCAGATGCGCCATTTCCAGCGCAATTCGGCAAATATCCAAGATATGCGGCGGGCTCTGGCGGCGCACTTCGCCCTCCGGAACGATCTCCGGGGGTGTCCTCCGGGGGGCCTGGTCCCGGCCTAGCGAGTGTCTGACAAATGCCGCCCGCCGCCTGGGCCACGCGCAGCAGGGCATGACTTGCCAGACACGACCTAGCATCGGCGGTGTGTCCGTACGTGAACTCGTCGTCCTCGGCACCTCCAGCGCCGTGCCCACGCGCCACCGCAACCACAACGGCTACCTGCTGCGCTGGGACGGCGAGGGGTTCCTGTTCGACCCGGGAGAGGGCACGCAGCGGCAGATGCTGCACGCCGGGGTGAGCGCCCACGACGTCACCTGGATCTGCGTCACCCACTTCCACGGAGACCACTGCCTGGGGGTGCCCGGCGTCGTCCAGCGGATCGCCAGGGACAAGGTGGCCCACGAGGTGCGGGCGGCCTACCCCGCGAGCGGCGAGACGTACTGGCGCAGGCTGCGCAACGCGTCGGCCTTCGCGGACACGGACGTGATCACTCCCCGGCCGGTCTCCGGCGACCTGACGCGGTGGCCGTCGGGGCCGGTGACGCTGACCGCGCGCCCGCTGTCGCACCCCGTCCAGTCGTACGGCTACCGCGTGGACGAGCCGGGCGGGCGGCGCATGATCCCCGGCGAGCTGGCCAGGCGCGGCGTGCGCGGGCCGATGATCGGAGAGCTTCAGCGGCGCGGCTCGCTGGCCCTCCCCGACGGGTCGGTGGTCACGCTGGAGGACTGCAGCGCGCCCCGGCCGGGCCAGAGCGCCGCCTTCGTGATGGACACCCGCCTCTGCGACGGCGCGTTCGCCCTGGCCGAGGGCGTCGACCTGCTGGTGATCGAGTCGACGTTCCTGTCCGGCGAGAGCGCGATGGCCGCGCAGTACGGGCACCTGACGGCGGAGCAGGCCGGGCGGATCGCGGCGGCGGGCGGGGTGCGCCGCCTGGTGCTCACCCACTTCTCCGAGCGGTACACGACGGCCGACGAGCCCAGGTTCGTGGACGAGGTGCGCAAGACCTACTCGGGCGAGGTGGTCACGGCCCGCGACCTCATGCGGGTGCCGGTGCCCAGGCGGAGCGCCGAGGCGGGCGGCTGACCGCTCACCAGAGCCAGCGGGCCACGAAGTAGCCCACGCCGTACGGCGCGTCCTCGCGCAGCAGTTCGGCGGCGGGCGGCGGCGCGCCGTGCGCCGCACCGGCCAGGACCTGGAAGGCGGCCCGGCCGGCCACCCACAACTCCGCGGCCCGGGCCGGGTCCAGCGCCAGGAGCGCGCCGGAGTCGCCGGACCCGAGCGCCGCAGCGAGCAGGTCGTCGTACGGCACGGCGTCCGGATGCACGTAGCCGGGCGACTTCTCCACGCGCCGGGCCGAGCCGTCGCCCATGACCAGCAGCGCGACCCGTCCCGCCGAGCCGGCCAGGCGGCGGCCCAGCGCGGCGCACTCGGCCGTCGGCGCGTCGGCGGCGACCGCCTCGAACCGCAGCGGCAACCGCCCCTCGGGAGCGCCGGCAGAGTGTTCCAGCAGCCAGCGGCCGATCGTGAGCGACAGCGGCAGCACCGGTTCCCCGCCCGCCGGGCCGACCCTGACGTCGGGCCCCCAGGGGCGCAGCGACCCGGCGGCGTCGCCGGGAAAGGACGCCGGGGAGCCGTCGCCGCCGATCACCACGAGCACGTCCGGACCGGCTTCGACGAGGGACCGGACCGCCTCGGCGCAGGCGGCGCGCAACCGGTCGAGTTCGGCCGCGGCGGCCCCGGCGACCTGCGGGACGAGCAGCGGAGGATGCGGGCAGACGGCCGCGGCGACCAGCACCCGATCACCCTACCCGGCTCGCCTGCCCCACAGATTGGACGTATGGGCAGAATGGACGTATGGACAGCAGCACGGTCGCGTTCGCCACCGTCCCGACCCGGCTGGGCGACGTGCTCGCCGCCGTCACCGCGGACGGGGTCGCCGCCACGCACTTCCGGGACGGCGGCAGGGTGAGGGCGCGCATCTCCGCCCGCCTCGGCATGCCGGCCGCCGACGACCCGGCCCGTACGGCCGCCGTCCGCGAGGAACTGGCGGCGTACTTCCGGGGCGAGCTGAAGGAGTTCCGGGCCCCGGTCGACTGGCGGCTCATGTCGCCCCTCCAGCGGCAGGTCCTCGGCACGCTGCACGCCACCGTCCCGTACGGCGAGGTGGTGACGTACGGCGAACTGGCGGCGCGCAGCGGCACGGGGGTGCCGGCCCGGGCCATCGGCTCGATCATGGGCGGCAACGCGATCCCGATCATCGTGCCGTGTCACCGGGTCGTGGCGAGCAACGGCCTCGGCGGGTTCAGCGGCGGCGACGGCGTGGAGTCCAAGCGGTGGCTGCTGACCCTCGAAGGCCATCTGCCGCCCACCCTCGACTGGGACCTGTGACCTCCCCGTTCCTGGGACACTGGAGGGTGTGGGGCAGCTACCTGTGATCGCCGTCGTGGGCGCCACCGCGGCGGGCAAGTCCGACCTGGCCGTCGAGCTCGCGCTCCGCCTGGGCGGCGAAGTGATCAACACCGACTCCATGCAGCTCTACGAGGGCATGGACATCGGCACCGCGAAGCTGTCGCTCCAGGAACGGCGTGGGGTGCCGCACCATCTGCTGGACATCTGGCCGGTGACCCGGACGGCCAGCGTGGCCGAATACCAGCGGCTCGCCCGGCCGCTGGTCGAGGACCTGCGCTCGCGCGGCAGGGTGCCCGTCCTGGCCGGCGGGTCGGGGCTCTACGTGCGGGCCGTCCTCGACGACCTGGAGTTTCCCGGCACGGACCCGGACGCGCGGGACCGGCTGGAGAAGGAACTCGCCGAGACCGGCCCGGCGCCCCTCTACGACCGGCTGAAGAGCCTCGATCCGGTGGCCGCCGAGAAGATCCTGCCGAGCAACGGCCGCAGGATCGTCCGCGCGCTGGAGGTCATCGAGCTGTCCGGGCGGCCGTTCTCCGCGACCATGCCGTCGTACGACGCGGTCTACGACAGCGTGCAGATAGGCGTCGAGGTGCCGCGGCCGGTCCTGGACGAGCGGATCGAGCTCCGGGTCACCCGCATGTGGGAGGCCGGGCTGGTGGACGAGGTGCGCGAGCTCGCCGGGCGCGGCCTGGCGGAGGGCAGGACGGCCGGGCGGGCGCTCGGATACGCGCAGGTGCTGCGGTACCTCGCCGGGGAGTGGACCGAGGAGCAGGCGCGGGCGGAGACGGTGCGCGCCACTCGCAGGTTCGCCCGGCGGCAGGAGTCGTGGTTCCGGCGGGACCCGCGGGTGGTCTGGCTGCCGTTCGACGCGCCCGGCCTGGCCGACCGCGCGATCGGCGCGATCACCGGAGCCTCGTAGACTCACCGCATGCGGTTTGTGAAGGGACACGGCACCGAGAACGACTTCGTCATCCTGCCGGACCCGGACGCCCGGCTCGACCTGACCGCCCCGCAGGTCGCGGCGCTGTGCCACCGGCGTACGGGCATCGGGGCGGACGGCGTGCTGCGTGTCGTCCGCGCCAAGCTGTGCCCGGAGGCGGCCGAGCAGTCCGATGAGGCCGAGTGGTTCATGGACTACCGCAACGCCGACGGCAGCATCGCCGAGATGTGCGGCAACGGCCTCCGGGTCTTCGCCCGCTACCTGGTGGACGCGGGCCTCGCGGCGCCCGGCGAGTTCGCCGTCGCGACCCGCGGAGGGGTCAAGCGCGTACGGCTCGGCGTGTCGGGCGACGTCTCCACCGACATGGGCAGGCCCCGGGTGCTGGGGGAGAGCCGCGCGGTCGTCGGCGGGCGCGAGTATCGCGGCGTCAACGTGAACATGGGCAACCCCCACCTCGCGTGCCTGGTCGAGGAGCCGGTGTCGGGGCTCGACCTCGGCCGGGAGCCCGAGTTCGACCGGGAGGTCTACCCGGAGGGCGTCAACGTCGAGCTCTTCAACGCCGTGGGCGGCCGTACGGTGTCCATGCGCGTGCACGAGCGGGGGTCGGGGGAGACGCGCTCGTGCGGCACCGGCGCCGTCGCGACGGCCGTCGCGGCCGCCCGCGCGGCCGGCGAGACGACCGGGACCTGGGAGGTCCGGGTGCTCGGCGGCACGGTGACCGTCACGCTCACCGAGGACACGAGCCACCTGGCCGGCCCCGCCGTCCTCGTCGCCTCGGGCGAGTGGCCGGCCGCCCTCTGATCGTTCCGGACGCTTGCGGAAGGTTGTTCTGATCCTTCACTCTGAGTCTCAGATCCGAACCTGGGAGGGTGGATGGATCCGCGTGACGCGGTGGTGCGGACGAAGGCGGCGATCGGGCGTCTCGGCGGGGGCTTCATGCTCTCGCGAGAGGTCAAGGCGCTGTGCGAGCGGCACGGCCTCGGCGGCCGTGAGATGTACTTCCGGGGCAGGTGCGGGGTCCTCGGCGAGGTGGACGCGGACGTCGTGGTCGCCGCGGTCGTCTTCTTCCACGCCGGACACGTCCGCGAGTCGTGGGAGGGCGGGCGCAAGCTCCCGGCCGAGGAGGCCGCCGCGCTCTACGCCTCCGCCTGCCACGACTGGGGGCGGCGCAGGCTCGCCGGGCTGCGGGACGCCGACCGGCTGTCGGAGCTCCTCGCCGTCGTCGCGGACCGCTCCGACCCCTTCTGCGCCCCGCTGTTCGCCGGGTGGCGGGCCATGCCCCGCCCGGACGGCGGGCCGGCGCTGACGGCCCACCTGCTCCACGTCGTACGGGAACTGCGCGGCGCCCTGCACGCGGTGGCCGTGGTGACCTGCGGTGTGGGCCCGCTGGACGCCACGCTCGTCGGCGGGGACGGTGTCGGGGCGCCCGTCTCGTACGACAGCACGGCCGGCTTCGCCCGGTTCCTCGGGTGGCCCGGGCCGTACCCGGAGCCCTCGCCGGAGGCGGCCGAGCGCAGGGCCAGGGCGGAGGAGCTCACCGACGACCTGCTCGCCCGCGCCTTCTCCGTGCTCGGCCCCGCGGAGCTGGCCGAGCTCACCGGGCTGCTCGGGGAGGCCTCCCAGGTGGCTCTCACCCGCTGAGGCGGAAGCCGAGCCCGGCGGCGTGCTGCTCGGGTCGCCGCGTTGTTCGGGTCGGCGTGCTGTTCGGGTCGGCGCGCTGTTTGGGTCATGGTCGGCGACCTGGCAGACTGGCTGCCCATGGACGTGGACATCTGGGCCTGGGTCGGCGGCACCCAGCGTGAACTGCACGAGGCGGGCAACACGGGGCTCGCCATGGCGCTGGGCGACGTGCCCGCGCAGGCGCTCGAGGGCCGATTCGCCCAGTTGGACGTCGTGGCGCCGGCCATCACGCAGCACGCCGAGTCCCTTGAGAAGCCGTGGCTGGAGCTCTTCGCCCGCTACTGGCACCTGCTGGGGCGGGTGGGCGACCGCGCCATGGGCGGGGTCGCGCTCGACGACGCCGCCTCGCTGGCGGAGTTCGCGGAGCGGGGCGACGTCAGCGACTGCCCCGCCGCCCCCGGCGGAGTGGAGGTCCTGGCCATCACCCAGGCCAACACCGACGGTCCCGGCTACGCCGCCACCCGGCTGAGCTCGCTCGGCGCCGCCCTCGACGGCGTGGGCCCCGACTCGCTCGCCTTCTCCGGCCTGGTCACGCAGTACGTCGCGGCGCTCGTCGACGCCGGTCAGGCGGCCGAGGGCGTCACGTACGCGGAGGCGGCCGTCGAGCGGCTGCGCGGGGCCGGGCGCGAGGCGAGCTGGGAGCTGGGCGCCGCCTCCGTGCGCGCGCTGCTCGCCGCCGGACGTCCCGGCGACGCCCTGACCGCGCTGGACGCCTCGACCGGCTTCAAGCCCGACGACCCGGTCGCGAAGGGCCGCCGTGAGGCCCTGCTCCGGTCGCTGGTGCTGGCCACGCTCGGCCGTACGCAGGAGGCTGTGGAGGCCCTGCCCGACCTCGACGTGGTGGGGGACCACCCGCGGGAGTGGGTCGAGTGGGCGCACACCGTCCGCATGCTGGTCACGGGCGGCGGCTCGATCGCCAACAGCTGGCAGCTCGGCCGCATCCTGCGCCAGTGGATGACGTACTTCGAGACGATGGGCGGCCACCGCGCCCGCTTCGAGCTCGCTCTCACCGCCGGGCACCTGGCCGTCGCGCGGCAGGGCCTGTGGCAGGCCCGCCTGCTCGCGGACGAGGCGGAGGCGGCCCTCGCCGGCCTCCGCGCGACCGAGGGCCTGGCGGATCGGGTGGCCGAGCTGCGCGCGGCGGCCGGCGCCGCCGCGGAGGCCCCGGCCCCCGGCCCCCGCGACGAGCTGGTGGCCTACTTCGACGCCGCCGACGGCAGCACGGCCGACCCCGAGCGGTGGGTGGGCTGGCTGTGGCCGCTGTCGGGCACCGACCTGGAGGCCACCCGCCGGCACACCACCACCCTCGGGTTCCTCGGCTACCCAGGGGTGGGCGCCGACATCTACTGGAAGGCGGTCGCCGAGGACGGCGACCCGGCCGCCGCGGGCGAGGAGGACCTCGCCTACCTCACCGGCCTGCTGATCGAGGCCCATCAGGACGAGCGGGTGGAGAGCCTCGCGGCCCGGCTCCCGGAGACCGCCTCCCACCTCGCGCTCGCCCGGCTCCACCGCGCGCGGGAGCGGTGGGAGGAGACGGCGGCCGAGGCGGAGCTGGCCGTCGCCAACGGCGGCGGGCTGGAGGCGCGCCGCCTGTGGTCGGGCGCCGTCCAGCAGCTCGGCGACAACGCCAAGGCGGCCGAGATCCTCAAGCCGCTGCTGGAGACGGGCGAGGCCGAGGAGGAGGACGTCTGGCGGGTCATCGTCATGTCCACCGCCGTGGAGGACTGGGCGACCGTACGGGCCGCCGCGACCGGGCTCGGCATGCCGATCGAGCCGGGCGAGGGCCCGATCGAGGAGGAGTGGCACCTCGTCCGGGTGATCCTCCCGGCCCCCGACGGCAGCCAGCGGGAGGTCCTCGCCGTACGGACCGGCCCGGCCACCGCCCGCCTCGCGATCCCGCAGCCGCGCGGCATGGAGTACAACGCGGGTGACGTGGTCGTGATCGACCCCCGGCCGCTGGAGCCGATCCCGGAGGGCGAGGAGGAGCGGGAGAGCTTCGTGATCCCCTTCGCCGGGGTGACGATGCTGCGTCCCGGCGGCTACACGAGCTGGTTCTTCGACGGCGCCGCGCCGACGGAGGACGAGTGGACCGAGTTCAACGAGGTCCTGGCCGAGCGCGGCTGGCCGATGTGGGTCTACAGCGACGAGAACTACCGCGTCACCCACCCGGCCAGCGGCGAGCAGCTTCCCGGCGTGTTCGGCTGGATCGCGATCCCGCCCGCCGTACGGCCGGCGGATCTGGACGCCGTCCTGGACGACGTCACCGAGCAGTGGTCCCACCCGCTGGCCTGGCTCGACCTCGCCCGCGAGGTCGGCATCGAGGCCGAGCGGCACGAGCGGATCTCCAAGGAGTACGGCCTCTGACATCCCGCTCACCGGCACGGCCGCGCCCTCGTGGGCGCGGCCGTGTCGTGTGTCCGGGCACTTCCACCCGCGCCGCCGGGTCCTCCGCCGTGCCGCCGTGTTCTCACCGCGTGCCGCCATGTCTTCACCGCCCGGAACGACCGGTGATTGTAAAGATCACCGGACGGTCACGATATGGCGAGCAGAAGGCATTTTTCCCCATAAGTGGGGCGATTGGGGCCTAGCCTCAGTCCTGTTGTCAAACAGGATCCGTGTTGCGAGTTGCGCAACGCCTGTGCGTGTGCCCTGAGGAGTCGTTGGCCCCCCGCTCTTCATCCACGGCGTGCGAGCGGCAGCCTCCGCGCCGTGCTGTGGCGTTTCCGGGCGTCCACGCCGCCTCGCGGGCGACCGCGAAGTGAGGGGAAGTCACAGTGGGCACAGCCGCGATCGAGGTTCGCGGGCTCTGGAAGATCTTCGGTCCCAAGGCCGGCAGGATCATCGGCAGCCCCGACGCCGATCTCGAACCCGCGCAGCTGCGGGCGAAGACGGGCTGCACCGCCGCCGTCAGGGACGTCAGCTTCCAGGTGCGGCCGGGTGAGGTCTTCGTCGTCATGGGCCTGTCGGGCAGCGGCAAGTCGACGCTCGTACGCTGTCTCACCCGGCTGATCGAGCCGACGGCGGGCGAGCTGCGGATCGACGGCCAGGACGTGTGCGCCATGTCGGCCAGGCAACTGCGGGATCTGCGCCGCCACCGGGTGAGCATGGTCTTCCAGCACTTCGGCCTCCTGCCGCACCGCAGGGTCGTGGACAACGTCGCGTACGGCCTGGAGATCCAGGGCATGGGGAAGGCCGAGCGGCACGAGAAGGCCGGCCGGATCCTGTCGCTGGTCGGGCTGGAGGGGCACGAGGACTCCTATCCCGAGCAGCTCTCCGGCGGCATGCAGCAGCGCGTCGGCCTGGCCCGCGCGCTGGCCGTCGACCCGGAGGTGCTGCTGTTCGACGAGCCGTTCAGCGCGCTCGACCCGCTGATCCGGCGCGACATGCAGGCCGAGGTCATCCGGCTGCACCGCGAGGTCGGCAAGACCATGGTCTTCATCACCCACGACCTGTCCGAGGCCCTGAAGCTGGGCGAGCGCATCGCCATCATGCGGGCCGGCGCGATCGTGCAGGTCGGCACTCCCGAGGAACTGGTGGGGGCGCCCGCGGACGACTACGTGGCCGACTTCGTGCGGGACGTCCCCCGGGCCCAGGTGCTGTCGCTGCGCTGGATCTGCCGCGACCCCGAGCCGGGCGAGCCGCTCGACGGTCCCGAGCTTCCCGCCGGCACCGTCATCCACGACGCGGTTCCGGCCGCGATGGGGTCGGACCGGCCGATTCGCGTCGTCGACGGCGGCGAGCTGGTCGGCGTGGTGAGCCGGGTCGACATCCTCGGCGCGGTGCGGCCCAGGAGCGAGGCCCCGCAGGTCTCCGCGGGCGTGAGCGGGGAGGCGTAGTGGTGAGCGCACCTGTGCGGACGGCGGCGCCCCCCGCGCCGCCCGTGCCCGGTCCGGCGCGGGTCCGGCGCCTCGTGCGATGGGCCGCCCCCGCGGCGGGAGTGGTCGCGGTGGTGGCGCTCTACGCGGCCTTCCGCGGCACGGCCGTGCTGCCGCACGACGACGACGCCGCCCTGTTCCACTGGCTCAACGACGCCCGTGACTGGGTGGACGCCAACCGCAACAGCAGCCCGATCTTCCTGTATCTCGTCAACTACATCCGGCTGGGCGTGGCGGAGCTCTACACGCTGGTCCAGGGCGGGCTGGTCGCGCTGGGCTGGCCCGGCCTCATCGGTCTCGCCGCCGGTCTCGGCGGGCTGGCCGGCGGGTGGCGGATCGCGCTCGTCGCGGCGGCGGGCTTCGCCGGCGTCGGCGTGCTCGGCTTCTGGAAGGCGAGCGTCGACACGCTCGCGCTGACGCTGTCGGCGGTGTCGCTGTCGCTGCTGATCGGCATCCCCCTGGGGATCTGGGCCGGCCGCTCGGCCCGCGTCCGCCGGATCGTCACCCCGGTGCTCGACGTGATGCAGATCATGCCGACCTTCTCCTACCTGTCCCCGATCCTGCTGCTGTTCCTCATCGGTCCGGCGTCCGCGACGATCGCCACGATGATCTACGCGATGCCGCCGGCGATCAGGATCACCGCGCTGGCCGTCCAGCGGGTGCCCGGTGTGACGGTGGAGGCGTCGGAGTCGCTCGGCGCCACCGGCCGGCAGACGCTCATGAAGGTGCGCCTGCCGCTGGCGCTGAACACGATCATGCTGGGCGTCAACCAGACGATCGCCGCCGCGCTGTCGATGGTGCCGCTCGTCGCGCTGATCGCGGCGCCCGGGCTCGGCGTCGACCTGATCCGGGCGCTCGCGCGGGTCAACGTGGGCGCCGCGCTGGTGCCCGGTGTCGCCATCGTGCTGATCGCCATCGTGCTCGACCGGGTGACCAGGGCGGCGGCGCGGCGGCGCGAGGGCGGGGGCCGGGCGAGGGCGGTCCGCTGGGGCGGCCTCGCCGTCCTGACCGCCGCCGGGATCGCCCTGACCCCGGTGCTCGCGCCGGAGTTCCCCGAGCAGTGGCAGGTGCAGGTCGTCCGGCCCATCAACGACGTGGTCGACTGGATCGAGGCGCACTGGTACGTCTTCACCGGCTTCCTCAACGACACGGTGGCGTACGGACTGCTCAACCCGCTGCAGGACGTGCTGACCAGCGCTCCCTGGTGGCTGGTCACGGTGGCGGTGCTGGGGTTCGCCTGGCGGGTGAGCGGTCCCGCGGCCGGCCTGGT
Organism: Microbispora sp. H10885; assembly: GCF_014161415.1. Lineage (NCBI taxonomy): Bacteria > Bacillati > Actinomycetota > Actinomycetes > Streptosporangiales > Streptosporangiaceae > Microbispora > Microbispora sp. H10885. The sequence continues at coordinate 195,769 of NZ_JABBWY010000007.1, forward strand.
CGCCGCGGCCTGCCTGGTGGGTGTCGCCGCGCTGCACCTGTGGGAGCACGGCATGGAGACGCTGACGATCGTGCTGGTCGCCTCGCTGATCACGATCGCGGTGGGGCTCGCGCTCGGCGTGGCGGCGGCGAGGTCCCGGTGGTTCGCCGCCGGGCTGCGCCCCGTCCTGGACGCCGCGCAGACGATGCCGTCGTTCTCCTACCTGCTGCCGGCCGTGGCGCTGTTCAGTAACGGCCGCTTCACCGCGATCGTGGCCTCGCTCATCTACGCGGTGCCGGTGGTCGCCCGCCTCGTCGAGGACGGCCTGCGGGCGGTGCCCGCCACCGTGATCGAGGCGGCCAGGTCGGCGGGCTCCACCGACCGGCAGCTGCTGTGGAAGGTCCAGCTGCCGATGGCGCGCAGCTCGCTGCTGCTCGCGGCGAACCAGGGCATCGTCATGACGCTGGCGATGGTGGTGATCGGTGCGCTCGTCGGCGCGGGCGCCCTCGGATACGACGTCGTGGCCGGAATCGCCCAGCAGGAGGACTACGGCAAAGGCTTCGCCGCCGGCGTCGCCCTGGTCCTCCTCGGCGTGATGCTCGACCGGATCACGCAAGGCGCCAACGGGCGCCGCTCTCCCCACAAGAAGAGGAACGCATGAAGAAGCTACGCCTGATCGCAGGGGTCATCGCTCTCGGCCTCGCCGCGACCGCCTGCGGAGGCGCCAAGGTAGAGGACGACTCGAAAGCCGCCCCGAGCGCGAGCGCGGCGGGCTCGGCGGCCGCGTCCGCGGCGGGCACCGTCAAGATCGCTGTGAACCCCTGGGTGGGCTACGAGGCCGACGCCGCCGTGGTGTCGTACCTGCTGGAGCACGAGCTCGGCTACAAGGTCGAGAAGGTGACGCTCGCCGAGGAGCCGTCCTGGCAGGGCATGGAGTCGGGTGACGTCGACGTCGTCATCGAGAACTGGGGTCACGACGACCTCAAGAAGAAGTACATCGAGGAGAAGAAGGTCGCCGTCGAGGCGGGCAGCACCGGCAACAAGGGCGTCATCGGCTGGTACGTGCCCGAGTGGATGGCGCAGAAGTACCCCGACATCACCGACTACAAGAACCTGAACAAGTACGCCGACCTGTTCAAGACCTCGGAGTCGGGCGGCAAGGGCCAGCTTCTCGACGGCGACCCCTCCTACGTCACCAACGACGAGGCGCTGGTCAAGAACCTCAAGCTCGACTACAAGGTCGTGTACGCCGGCAGCGAGGCCGCGCTGATCAAGGCCGCCAAGCAGGCGACCGACCAGAAGAAGCCCCTGCTCATGTACTTCTACGAGCCGCAGTGGCTGTTCAACCAGGTCAAGCTGGTCAAGATCAACCTCCCGGCCTGGGAGGAGGGCTGCGACAGCGACCCCAAGAAGGTCGCCTGCGACTACCCGCCGTACGACCTGGACAAGATCGTGAGCAAGAAGTTCGCCGACACCGGCGGCAAGGCGTACGACCTCGTCAAGAACTTCCAGTGGACGAACGACGACCAGAACGCGGTCGCCGACGACATGACCAACAACGGCATGTCCGCCGAGGACGCGGCCAAGAAGTGGGTCGAGGCCAACACGGCCAAGTGGCAGGCCTGGATGCCCAAGTGACCTGAGCACCTGAGGGTCGCCTCCCGCGCCCCGTCCGTACGGGGCGCGGGGAGCCCTTCCCGGCCGCGATCCGCGGAGATCGCGGCCCATCCCGCCCGTTGTGGAATACTCTCCCGGTGTCGCCGCGGCCTCACCGCTCGCGGTCGCCGCCCGTACGACATCAGATGAGGTCAGATATGAGGATCCGTCTCCTTACCGGCGTGCTGTCGCTCGCGCTGGTCATGACCGCCTGCAGCGGCGGGAGCCCGAGTGGGAGTTCGGACGCCGCCGGAGCGGGAGCGGCGGGCGGCGCGAAGACGGTGAAGATAGCGATCAACCCCTGGATCGGCTACGAGGCCAGCGCGGCGGTGGTCGCCTACCTGCTGGAGCACGAGCTCGGTTACAAGGTGGAGAAGATCGAGAGCGGCGAGGCGGACTCCTGGAAGGGCTTCGAGAAGGGCACGGTCGACGTGGTCCTGGAGAACTGGGCCCACCCGGAGCTGAAGAAGGAGTTCATCGAGCAGAAGAAGGTCGCCGTCACCGCGGGGGAGAACGGCAACAAGGGCGTCCTCGGGTGGTATGTCCCCGAGTGGATGGTCAAGAAGTATCCGGACATCACTGACTGGCACAACCTGGTCAAGTACAAGGACCTGTTCAAGACCGACAAGAGCGGCGGCCTGGGGCAGTACCTGGCCGGTGACAAGTCCTTCGTGACCAACGACGAGGCGCTGATCAGGAACCTGCACCTGCCGTACAAGGTGGTCTACTCCGGCAGCGAGGACGCGTTGATCGCGGCGGCCCGCAAGGCCACCGAGAACGAGACCCCGCTGCTCATGTACTTCTACGAGCCCCAGTGGCTGTTCAACCAGCTCAAGCTCGTCAAGATCAGCCTTCCTCCGTACGCGATCGGGTGTGACGCCGACCCCAAGACGGTCAAGTGCGACTACCCGCCGTACCTGCTGGACAAGATCGTGAGCGTGAAGTTCGCCAGGAACGGCGGCAAGGCGTACGAACTGATCAAGAACTTCGTCTGGACCAACGACGACCAGAACGCCGTCGCGTTCGACATGGCCGAGAACAAGATGAGCGCCGAGAACGCCGCCCGGAAGTGGGTCGAGGCCAACAAGATCGTCTGGCAGGACTGGATCCCCGTCTGATTCCCAGAACCTGAGCGAAGGGCGTGGCACCATGCCACGCCCTTTGTCGTTCCGCGCCCTTCCTTCGTAGATCTCCAGGCGCGCCTCCTTTGCCAACTTTTTACGCTTTGCTATATCTAGGGGGATATTCCAGATATTTCTCTACCTAGGGGTAGCTTTGAGCGGGCGAGGTACCCGATTGACCGCCGCTGCCGCGGCGGCTGTGATGTTGCTGACGGGATGCGGGCGGATAGGCGATCTCGCCGCGGAGCCCGCGGGTCAGAGCGGCGGCGGGAGCAGCGGCTCTGGCGAGGATCACGGCGTCAACCCGCTCGACAACCCCGACGGCACCGGCCCCGGGCTGAAGGCCCTCACCGAGGACAAGGACCGGGCGAAGGCCCGTGACCTCATCGACAAGGTGGCGACGAAGGGCCGTGGCGCGAAGACCGGCTACGACCGGGACAAGTTCGGCTACGCCTGGGCCGACAACGTGGACGGCATCCCCTGGGGGCGCAACGGCTGCGACACCCGCAACGACATGCTCAAGCGGGACGGCGACGGCGTCGAGTACCGCGGCGGGTCGAACTGCGTCATCGTCACCATGAAGCTGTACGACCCGTACACCGGCAAGAAGATCGACTGGAGCAAGTCGGACGCCGCGAAGGTCCAGATCGACCACGTCATGCCCTTGTCGTACGACTGGCAGATGGGCGCGTCGCGGTGGAGCGAGAGCAAGCGCAAGCAGATCGCCAACGACCCGCTCAACCTCATGCCCGTGGACGGCTCCACCAACAGCTCCAAGGGCGACTCCGGCCCGGCCACCTGGCTGCCGCCCCGCCGCGACATCCGCTGCTCCTACGCCGTGCGGTTCGCCCAGGTCGCCCTCAAGTACGACCTGCCGGTGACCTCCGCCGACAAGGACGCGATGCTCGAACAGTGCAAGTGACCCGCCAGGCTCACCGGTAGACACCCTTCCCGGCCGGCGCTGCCGCGTGTCATCCTGCGAGCTGGTCGCGCAGGCGGGCGCATTCGCGGGCGAAGCGGCTTCGGCGGCTCGGCCGGCCCGTGGGGGCGTGCGCCGAAACGGCCGGTATCTCGCCGCGGGCGCCCACCCAGGCCGCCACGTCGGCGGCGAGCGCCACCGCCTCGGTCTGGGTGACGTTCGGCCGCTCTCCGGCAGAGGGCAGCAGATCCGGCAGCAGGGCCCGCAGGATCTCCCACACCTGCTCGTGCGCTCCCTGATGCGCGGCCTCCCGCAGGGACGCCAGCACCGGCCGGGTCTCGAACCAGGTGCGGCGGAGCAGCAGCGCCAGCTGACGGCCGACCGCCTCGGCGGGCAGGTCTCCCCGGCTCGTCATCCGCAGCAGCACCGGAACCGGGTCCGGGCGGCGCTCGGCCAGGAAGTAGGCCATGATGAGCGCGGTCGCCTCCCCGAGCGGGCCGTCCGCGTCCGCCACCGCCTCCAGGTACGCGGGATACACCCCCGGGTAGTTCCACTGGTGGAGCAGGTGGGGCAGAAAGTTGACGGAGACGACCTCGCGATGCGACGGGAGGATCGACGGCCACGAGGCCATGACGTGGCCGTGATCGTCCCAGCGCCACTTCGACGGCTCGCGCAGCAGTTCGTCGATGAGGTGGTGCCCGGTCGGCTCCGCTCGCAGCACCGGCACCAGCCGCACCTGCTCGACGTGTCCCGGGTCGCGCTCCTCGAACAGGTACTCGTGCGCGTTCTCGACGTAGCCCCACTTCAGCCCCGCCTCGGGATCGGGCAGGCCGCCCTGGGCGAGCCAGGCGGCGACGGCCGGGGCCGCCTGCGATCGCACGTGCGCGGCGCGTTCGGCGGCGAAGGGATGGGTTCCCCTCGGCAGCCGCAGCAGCGCCTGCTGCAGGTCCGCCGGCAGCGGTTCCACGCCCGCGGCGGCGCACAGCTCCAGCCGGTCCACCAGCACGCGGGGGTCCAGGTGCCCGGTCATCACCGTCGGCGTCGCGAGCAGGACGGGTGGCAGCGTCCCTTCTCTCAGCGCCCGGTAGATCTCGTCGAGCCGGTGCAGCAGGAACAGGTGCGGCGGGGAGACGTGCGCGGGTTCCGGCAGCCGGCTCCGCCGGCGGAGGTCCACCGCGGGGTCCGGTCTCTCCGGCTCGCCGAACAGCCGCCGGAGGGCCGAGTACGTGATGCCCACAAGGAGCCCCAGCCCGGCGGGTTCGGGATCGGGCACGCCGGGATCGGTACCGGGAGCGATCACCTCCCTCGCCAGGGCGGCGATCCAGGCGTCCGGATCGAGCCAGCTCTCCATGTCGTACAGGTGGGGAGAGAAGTCCTGGAAGACCGGGGTGAGCGCCGCGCGCAGGGCCGCGCGGTCCCTGCCCGCCCGCTCGACGAAGCCGGCGAGCCACTGCTCGCGCGCCACCCACCCGCGGAGATCCCACGTGGTCTGATCCACCGACGGTGCGGGGAACGGGCCGGGCTCGGGGAGGACGGGCAGCGGAGCGGGAGTGAACGGCTCCGGCGTCCCCTCGGCCGTGACGTCGCCCCCGAACACCGCGGCCAGTTCCCGGCCGAGATCGGCGGGCAGCAGCGGTACCGCGTCGGCGATCGACTTCGCCTCCGCGCGGAACGCGGCGGCGTGTCTGAGCGCGATCCGGACGGCTCGCCGCCGTACGTCGTCGGAAGTGTGCGCCAACGCCGTGACGAGCGCGGGAGCCAGTTCGCCGGCGCGGGTGGGCCTCCGCCGCACCTCCTGGTCCAGCCGGCTCAGGCCGGCGCGGGCCAGCTTGGCCTCGGGCCTGAAGGTCAGCGCCTCGATCGCCTCCTGGACGTCGGCGTCGTCGTGGGGGCCGGTGCGGTCGACCTGGCTCAGGGCCAGCTCGGCGACCGGGCCGGGGGCGGCGGGGAGCAGCCGCAGATAGTCCCGGACCCGTCCGGCCGCCTCCTGCGGCGCCGGTTCGACCAGTTCGTGCAGGCGCACGAAGAAGCGCAGGTCCGCGGCGTCGCCGCCGCGCAGGAACCGGCTCACGCAGCCGTCCAGGAGCTCCGCCCGCGACACGCGTCCGGTACGCAGGAGCCGCCCGATCAGGGCGAGCCAGGGCGTGGGCGACGGCGTGAGCCGTTCCTCGCGCAGCACGCGGCCCGCGCCCTCGGCCTCGAAGACCAGCGGCAACAGCGGGCCGAGCAGCGGATCGTCGTCCGCCGCCGGGCCGGTCAGCCACGCGACCACGAGCGGGTCGTGCGCGGGCGGCGTCACGCCTGAGGCCCGCAGCAGCGCGAGCACCAGCGGGGCGGTCCGCACGTCGTCCGCCCGGCGGATCTTCCCGGCGAGCCGGGCCGCCACGTCGGCCTGCCAGCCGGCCGGACGGGTGACCAGCACGCGGACCACCTCGGCCGGGTCCGGGGCCGGCCCCCACTCCGGGTAGAGCTCGCGGCGGGTCAGCCAGGCCGCCGCGGCGGCGGGCCCGGAGATCGTCCCCGCACCGGCGATCCGCAGCGGCGCGCCCAGCTCGGCGAGGGCGCCCCGCACGGTCCGGCGGCGCTCCCAGGCGGTCCACCAGTCCTCGTCGAGGTCGTGAACCCCCCGGCTCCCATGGGTCATCCGCGTGGCGGCGTCCCGCATCTCCTTGAGGAGGCCCGGTAACCGCCTCGCCACCTCGGCGCGCTCGGCCTCGGTGAGCGCGATCACACGGTCGGCCAGCGTCTTCGTCTCATGCGCGGCGACGAGGTCGCGCACCTCCTGCCAGGCGCTCATCGGGCCGTCTCCACGCCGGTCTCGGCGCCGGTCCCCACACCGGCCTCCACGCCGGTCGGCGCAGGCGTGGTCCTCGCGACGATCCTGGCCGCGAGCACGTGCTTGCACGGCCCGCGTGAGCCGCGGTGGTCCCACCACCAGGGGCAGGTGCACGAGCCGTCGGTCAGGCCGACCTCCCGCACCCCGCCGTCGGTCCGTACGCGCGCCGTGTCGCCCGCGATCTCCACGGCGCCGGCCTCGGCCAGCGCCCGCGCGGACGTCAGCCGCGGGTTGAGGTGCTGCACGTGCTCCCTGTCGTAGGGCAGTTCGCGGTGGAAGTGCGCTGCCTCGTTCAGGTCGTAGCCGACCCGCCCGGCCGTGCCGAGCTGGGTGAGGGCGGCCCGCACGCGCGTGGTGGACAGCCCGGCGCGGTCGGCGAGCAGGCCGATCTCCACCTCGGGTTCGAAGTTGAGCAGCATGCCCACCACGTCGGCGTCGGCCTCGGCCTCGTCGGTGGCGAGGTCGGCCAGCACCGCGCCCTCGCCGGAGAAGCCGCGCCAGCGCTCCGGAGACAGGACCAGCGTGTAACGCATTCCGGGCAGCTCCAGCTCCCACGCGCTCGACGCCGGGCCGCCGGGCGCGGCCGGGCCGTAGACCTTGAGGCTTCTGACGAAGCGGAGCAGGGGCAGCAGCGTCGCCAGGCGGCCGACGCCGGACAGGCACACCGCTCCCGGGCCGGGCCGGTCGGTGACCCGCAGGTCGCGGCCCGCGGGAGCGACCCACAGGTCGGCCGCCGCCCGCTTGGGCAGGGACCGCAGGAACCGCACCGCGCTCATCCCGTGGAGTTCGGCCCGCAGGTCCATGCGCGCCGCGATCACCTGCACCTCGGCGAAGCCCCGCAGCCACCGCTCCGGCAGCGGCACCTTCTTCTCCACCACCGCGCCGTCGAGCGTGGTCACGGTGAGCTCGTCGGCGCCGACCCCGAGGTGCAGCGGGTCGCGCGCGCCCACCCGGGCCAGCGCCTCCCGCAGCGGGCCGTTGACGTCGACGTTGGTCGTCCCCCGGTCGAACACCTCGCCGTCGAGGGCGCCGCCCAGCAGGTCGAGCCGGGCGTACACGCCGCCGCAGGCGGAGAACGACTCGAAGCGCAGCCGGTCGCCGCCGCACGTGACGACCGGGTCGCGCGTCCATCCCGGACGCGGCTGGTGATAGCGAGTGAGAGCCACGTCGGCCACGCCCAGCAGGGCCGCCGCCGCGGGCGCCGCCTGGGTCACCACCCCGCTGAAGAACCTGGGCGCGACGGCCGGGCCGCTCAGGGCCCTGCCGCCGGACGTCGACAGCCCGAGACGTCCGTCCACCAGCATCGAAGGCGCGGCGTAGCTGTACGCCTGCGTCGCGTTTGTCATGTGCCGGAGGCTAGAGATCACCACCGACAATTCGCGCCCGCGGAGCCCAAGAAGGCCACGGAGCCCGCCGTACGCCCGGCGGGCTCCACGGGCGGGGGATCAGAGGCAGCCGCCGCGGGGGTCCTTCACCTCGGGCGCGGTGTCGTCGACCGTGACCTCCAGCTGGGCGGTGGAGGCCACCAGGCTGCCCACGGGCGCCCTGGCCTCCTGCGCGTCCACCACGACGCCGCGCTCGCCGAGCAGTTCGTACGTGGCCGGGTCGAAGATGACCTCCTCGCGCACGCCGCGGGAGACCCGGCCGACGCCGATGCCGGTCCGGCCCGCAGCGTCCTCCACGTCCTCGCTGACCGTGACCCCGGGGATCGTCGCGGCGGCCTTGAACAGCGCCGCCCGCTGCGGCGCCGGCACGTACGTCTCCCGCAGCAGGTCGCCCACGGCCGTCCACGCCCCCGCGTCGGACGGGAGGTCGCCGTGCGGCCGGGCGTACAGGTGGGCCCGCATCTTCTCCGGGTCCGAGGGCAGCTTCTGCAACATGGTGTAGGCGGTGTCGCTCACCTTGCCGCAGGCCGGGAGCCCCAGCCACTCCGTGCCCTTCTCCTTGTACGCCTCCGGGGGGATCGGCCACCCCGGATAGGCGCGGGGCTCCAGATATTCGACCTTGAGCGCGCCGTCCCTGGTGCCGTCGGCGGACAGCCAGATCGTCCGCTTCGTCCGGTAGAGGTAGCGGGACTCCTTCTCGTTCTCGCCGACTATGGAGGCTTCGTACATCGTCTGCGAGCCGACCTTGACGAACTGGTCGTCGCGCGGGGACAGGTCGGTCACGGCGCGGGCCGCCCTGCCCAGCACCTCCTCCGCCGACATGGCCGACAGCTTCGGCAGGGTCACGACCACCTCGCCGGACCGGGTCGGGGGCGCGGGCCGGCCGGGCCCGGTGGCGGCGACGGCGACGACGCCAGCCCCGGCGAGCAGCGCGGCCCCGCCCGCCAGGAGCGCGTACGGGCGCGGGCGGACCGGCGGCCTGCCCGGGCCGGTCAACCGCCGCCGTACGGCCGCCTTGGCGGCCAGGGAGTAGGGGGGCGTCTGCGGCCGCTCACGGGCCACCAGGTCGATCTCGTCGATCATGGTCAGTCCTCCTGGGGAAGATCGAGATGGCGGCGCAGCTTCGCGCGTACGCGGTGCAGGCGCGAGCGCACCGTGCCGATGGGGATCCGCAGCGCCTCGGCCGCCTCCTCGTAGGAGAGGTCCGCCCACGCGACCAGCAGGAGCAGGTCGCGCTCGGCGGACGACAGCCGCGCCAGGGCGGCCGCGAGCGCGGGCCGCAGCGCGGCGGCGCTCGCCCGCTCCGCTCCGCGCTCCTCCTCGTGGGCGCCGCGTTCGCCGGCGTCGTGCGGGGCGCGGGCCAGTGCCCGCAGACGGCGGACCTCCGCCCGGCGGTGCCCGGAGATGAGGTTGCCCGCGATGCCGTACAACCAGGGCCGGGCGTCCGGGCGGGACGTGTCGTAGCGGTGCCGCTTCCGGAACGCCACGAAGAACGTCTCCGCGGTCACGTCGTCGGCGTGCTCGGGGCCGAGACGGCGGCCGGCGTAGGCGTGGATCTCGTCCGCGTGCCGGTCGAAGACGCCGGCGAACCGCTCGGGCGCGCGCAGCGACGCCTCGATCAGCCGGGCGTCGCTCGGCTCGCCGTCGTCCGGCTCGTCGCCGTTCACGCCGGGACACGTCGCCGGGGCGTGCTCCGGCCCGCTGTCTTTCGCCTCGTCGTCGCCGGGCCGGGGATCCGCCGCGGCCGAGGGGAGGCGGGTGCCGCCGGGGACCGTCCTCACCACCCGTTGTATCCGTTCATAGGGGATTTCCTTCCACGGGCGCCGTCGCGCCCTTCACCCCTACTCCGCCGGACGGCCCTGGCCGGTTCCGTGGTTCTCGGAGCCGATGTCCGAGCCGATGTGCAAGGCGTCGTCAGCCGGAGGGCAGCGTGTCACCCGGTCCTCCGGCGACCACCCCGGGCCGCCTGTTCTGTCCGTCCGCCTGTCGCGTGACCAGCGGCCTCTCGGCGGGGGGCGGCACGGCGGACGCCGCGGGGGGCGGCGCCGCGGAGACCGGCTGGTCGAAGATGTCGATGTCGACCTCCTCGCCGCCGACCGTCAGCGTCTCCCAGGCTCCGCTGACCAGCAGGGTCCGCAGCGTCTCGGTCCGCAGCTCGCGCAGGTGCCGGAGGAGGGTCGCGTCGTCGGGCATGCCGGGGATGCGTGGGGACAGACGGTCGCGGATCTGCCGCAGGCGCTCCATCAGGGCGTCGATGTCCGCGTCCCTGTCCGAACCGGCGCCGCCCTCCTCGATGCCCTGGACGATCGTGTCCTTGATCGCCCGGGTGACCCCCTGCTCGTCGGTGGTCACCATCGCGTTCCACGCGCGGCTCTTGTGCCGATACTGCAGCATCGACATCGCCGCCTCGTGCCGTACGAAGTCGGCGTCGCGGAACGGCCTGCCGCGCCAGTTGCGGTTGAGCGACCGGGCCAGCGAGATGGCCGACGCGAGCCCGCTGTTGAGACCCCGCCCGGGCCAGAAGTGGATCGCGTTGGCCGCGTCCCCCAGGAGGAAGCCGTACGTGCCCGGGGTGGTGGACGTGGGGGAGTACAACCGGGCGGTGAACCGCGGCCGCTGCACCATGTCGAGCCGGAAGGCGGTCACCGCGCTCACGTCGCCGTCGGCGACGCCGAAGAGCGCGAGCCCTTCCTTCGCCCGCCTCCACAGTGCCGAGCCCCTGATCAGGGCGGGCAGGAACAGCGTGTGGTGGGTCGAGCAGTGGAAGTCGCCGTCCTCGGTGCGCTCCATGAGGCAGGGACTGGAGGCCACGCACTCCTCGAACACGTGCCGGACGGGGTCGATGCCGACGACCTCCGCGGCCTCGTCGTCGGTGAGGCGCATGTTCAGGAAACCCTCGCCGCGCAGCGAGTTCAGGAGGAACCGGTTCTGCGCCACGGTCAGCAGCACGATCGCGGGGTCAGGCAGGGCGGACTTCACCCGTATCCCGAGCACCACGTCCTGCACGTGCCGGCCGTCGAGCGAGAAGATCGAGTCGTCGGCCCGGCCGAACCTGTCGGTGAAGTGCTCGCGGGTCCGCGAGCGCCCTCCCTCGCAGATGGCCAGCACGTGGTCCCTGGCCACGGTGTCGTGGCGCTCCGCGGGGTCGAATCTCTCCGGCACCAGGCGGATGCGGGCGGACCTCTCGTTCGCCATCTCCAGCAGGGTGTCCTCGATGTAGGCGATGCGGATGTTCCGCGGGCCGTGGCCGCGGATCGAGTCCGGACCGGCCGGCCACATCTCGCTGTAGGACCCCTCGGTGAACAGCCGCGCCTGGACGTCCTCCGGAAGGTTCAGATACTGGCGGCTCTGCACCGTCACGACCTGCTGCCGCCGGTTGTTGCCCTGCGCGGCGTTCTTCCACACGATCCGCTGCCCGTCCTCGGTCCAGCGGCCGTCGTAGATCGTGATGGCGACCCGGTGTCCCATGAGATGTTCGAGGAGCAGGGCGAAGGCCAGCCCGACGGGCCCGCCGCCGGAGACGGTGACGTGCAGGACCTGATCCGGTTCGACGTCCGGGACCGACCGGCGGAACCGCTGCATCAGGGAGGTGTCCATGACCGTCTCGGAGTCGTCGAACGCCTCGAAGCGGAACGTCTCCCCTCCGATGGCGATCGTGTCGCCGGGCCGGAGCACATGCGTGGTGACACGCCTGCCGTTGACCAGCGTCCCGTTGCTGCTGCCCCGGTCGCGCAGCACGTATCCCTCGGCCTCGCGGCGCACCTCCGCGTGGAAGCGGGAGGCCCGTTCGCTCGTGATCACCACACTGTTGTCGCCTCTGCGACCGAAGGTGATCGGCTTGTCGTCGATCGGGAAACGCTGGCCTGCCAGGGGACCTTCATGCCCGACGATCGCAGGTGGCACCGGTCCGCCCCCTCTCCCTCGGAAACGCCGATGCGATCATTTATCGTGACACGCTTCCCGGCTGCGGCAAAGCGTTCCAGTCAGGACGGGCAGGCCGCCGCCTCTCATCCCTGTGCGGTTGAGGCGGAAGCGGGCGTCCCGCGGACCCGCAGGGACGCGAGGAGTTCGGCGCTGGCCCGCGTGATCTCCTCCACGGCGTGGTCGAACGCCTCGGCGTTGTGCGCGGCGGGCGCGCGGAATCCGGAGACCTTCCGCACGTACTGCAGGGCCGCCGCCCGGATGTCCTCCTCGGTCACCTCGTCGGTGAAGGGCGGGCGCAGGGTCTTGATGCTTCGGCACATGAGCCCATACTGGCCCATCCGGCGCGGTCCGGTCAGGAGCGTCGAGCCACGAGCGTCGAGTCAGCAGCGTCGGGTCAGGAGCGGAAGACGGCGGTGCCGAAGTCCTCGGCGACCTTGCGCAGCATCGCGGCCAATTCCTCGCGGTCGATCGCGTCGATGCGCTCGGCCGGGCCCGACACCGACAGCGCCGCGAAGGTCCGCCCGCCGTCGTGGACCGGCACGGCCATGCAGTGCACGCCGCTCTCCTCCTCGCCCAGGTCCAGCGCGTACCCCCGGGCGCGGACCCGGTCGAGCTCCGCCAGCATGTCCTCCGTCACGGTGATCGTCCGGTCCGTACGGCGGGGCAGGCCGGTGCGCCGGAACACCGCCGCCGCGTCGGCGCGCCCGGCCAGCAGCGCCTTGCCCACGGCCGTGCTGTGCGGCAGCACCCGGCGGCCGACCTCGGCGAACATCCGCAGCCTGCGCGGCGAGGGCACCTGGGCCACGTAGACGACGAAGTCCCCCTCCAGCACGGCGAGGTTGGCCGTCTCCCCGGAAAGCTCGACCAGCCGGGTGAGGTAGGGCTCGGCCCAGACCGCCAGCATCCGCTCCGCCACCCCGCCGATCCGCACCAGCGCGCCGCCCAGGGCGTACCGCCGGTCGGACTCCTGCCGGACGTACCCCCGGGCGAGCAGCGTCTGTAACAGCCGGTGGATCGTCCCGTACGGCAGGCCGGTCCGCGCCGCGATCTCCGACAGACCGGCCTGGCCACCCTGCTCCGCCAGGGCCTCAAGGACGTCAAGCGCCCGGTCGACGCTCTGCACGCTCACCGCTTCGTCCTCGCCTTCCCGGCTCCCGGAGATCGTCCCAGCACGCCGGGATCGAGGCCGCGCAGCGAGGCGTCGAGCACCTCGGCCGTGTGCGCGACCCGGATCTCGCCGCCGCCCGCCCTGCGGACCGCCGCGGCGATCTGCATGGAACATCCCGGGTTGGCTGACACCAGGACGTCCGCGCCGGTCGCGAGCACGCGCTCCGCCTTGCGGTCACCGAGTTCCCTGGCCGCCCGCGGCTGGAAGAGGTTGTAGGTGCCCGCCGACCCGCAGCAGATCGCCGCCTCGGCGACCTCCCGCAACTCCAGCCCGGGCACGGCGCGCAGCAGGTCGCGCGGCTGCGCGCGTACGCCCTGGGCGTGGGCCAGGTGGCAGGCGTCGTGGTAGGCGACCGAGATCGGCAGCGGGCGCCGCTCCGCGGCCGGTCCGAGCTCGGCCAGGAACTCCGCCAGGTCGCGGATGCGCAGCGCCCCGGCACGCGCCGCCCAGGCGGGCTCGTCCGCGAGCACCTCGGCGTAGGTCTTCATGCTCGACCCGCAGCCGGCGGCGTTGACGACGACCGCGTCCACACCCGCCCGCCCGAACACCGCGACCGTGCGGCGGGCGAACCGCCTCGCCTCGGCCTCGCGGCCGGAGTGCAGCGACAGCGCGCCGCAGCAGCCCTGCCGGGGCGGGATCACCACGTCGCAGCCCTCCAGCGCGAGCACCCGCGCCGTCGCCGCGTTGACCTGTGGGAAGAACTCGCCCTGCACGCAGCCGGTGAGCAGCCCGACCCTGGCCCTGCGCGGCCCCCTCGCCCCCACCAGCGGTGGCAGCCGTACGGGCCGGGGGACGACGGCGGGGGCGAGTTCGGCCATCGCGCCGAGGGAGGGGTTCACCCGCTCCAGGAACGGCTGGAGGCGCCTGCCCAGCCGCATCGGCAGCCGCATCGCCCGCAGTCTGCGCCGGTAGGGGAACAACGCGAACACCAGGGCCCTGACCGCCCGCTCGTCCGGGCGGCGCTCGTGCTCCCGCTCGACCACGGCCCTCGTCTGCTCGATCAGCCGGTCGTACCGCACCCCGGACGGGCACGCGGTGACGCACGCCATGCAGCCGAGGCAGGCGTCGAAGTGCCCGGCCATCGCGCCGGTGAGCGGAGTGCCCTCGGCGTGCTGCCCCATCAGGTGGATGCGCCCGCGCGGCGAGTCCATCTCCTCGCCCCACAGCACGTACGTCGGACAGGTGGGCAGGCAGAACCCGCAGTGCACGCAATCCCTGATCAGCTCGGGGTCCATCAGATCCCTCCGACGAAGCGGCCGGGGGACAGCCGGCGGCCGGGGTCGAACCGTTCCTTGACCCGGCGCATCAGCGGCAGCGCGCCGACGCGCCCCCACCGGTCGAGGCGGCGCGCGGCCTCCCGCGGGGCGCAGAGCACCACCACGCGGCCCTCGTCCTCCAGGTGCGCGCGCAGTTCACCGGTGAAGGCGGCGACGAGGCCGGGCTCGGTGTCCGGCGGCAGGGCGACGTGGAGCACCTGCGCGGCCAGGGAGCCGCGTACCGCCGGACGGACGTCCGCGGCGCGGGCCGCCGAGAAGGGGCCGACGAAGCTCCCCGCCAGCCGGGAGGGGATGTTCCGCACCTCCAGCAGGATCTCCCCGCCGCCGGACGCCGCGCCGTCCAACACCGCGGCTTCCGCGCCATGTGGCCCGGCCGGCAGGCGTCCCCACCAGGGCGGCGGCTCCTCGGTCACCTCCGCCGTGCCGCCCATCAGCGCGGACAGGGCCTTGGCACGCTCGGCCGCGGCGGTGCCCTCCAGCAGGACCGCCACCGTGCAGGGACCGTCCACGCCGGGCCAGTCGACCTCCACGGCGCTCGGCTCCAGCGGCGACTCGGTGATCGCCGGCACCATCGCCCGCAGCGCGGCGGCCACGTCGGTGGAGGTGGTGTCGAACGTCCTCCCCTCGTACACATAAGGCTCGACGGTCTCCGTCACCGGGCGCGCGACGGACGCCGTCACCCAGGCGCGGGCGGCGGGCAGGGGGCGCAGGCGGAAGGTCGCGTCCGCGATGACGCCGAGGGTGCCGTACGAGCCGGTGAACAGCTTGCCGAGGTCGTATCCCGCGACGTTCTTGACGACCTTTCCGCCGGACCTGGCGATCGTCCCGTCGGCCAGCACGACCGTGATCCCGATGAGCAGGTCGCGGGCCGTTCCGTGGCGGAACGCGCGCGGCCCGGCGATCCCGGTCGCCAGCAGCCCGCCGACCGTGGTGCCCGGCACCGGCACGTCGAGCGCGAGTTCCTGGTTCTCCGCCGCGAGGGCGTCCGCCAGCGCTTGCGTGGTCACCCCGGCCTGGACCCGTACGACCAGGTCGCCCGGCGTGTGCTCCAGCACCCGGTCCATGCGGCCCAGGTCCACGAGCACGTCGCAGCGTTCCGGCGGGGCGCCCCAGTGGAGCTTGGTCCGGGCGCCCGTCGCGACGGCCGCCAGGTCGTGCGCCGCGCAGGCGCGCAGGACGGCCGCGATCTCCTCGGCCGACTCGGGCAGCGTCACCCAGCGCGGCCGGACGCCCGCGACCTCGTCCCCGTCGCCCGCCTCGCGCACCGCCACGCCGGTCGCCGCGAGCGCGTCCGGCGTCCGCTCGCCGCGCATCAGAACTGCTCCGCCAGACCGGCCTCGACCAGCGGGTGCACGCCCGTGCGCACCCCCGGCGCCTCCCCGCACAGCCGGGGGGTGGGGAAGACCTTGCCGGGGTTGGCCAGGCCCTCCGGGTCGAAGGCGCACCGGAGAAGCTGCATCGTGTCCAGGTCGTCCTCGGTGAACATCCGGGGCATGTACCGGGATTTGTCCACTCCCACGCCGTGCTCCCCGGTGATCGAGCCGCCGTGCTCGACGCACAGGTCGAGGATGCGCCCGCTGACGGTCTCGGCGCGCTCGCGCTCACCCGGAACGGCGTCGTCGAACAGCACGAGGGGGTGGAGGTTGCCGTCTCCCGCGTGGAAGACGTTCGCCACCCTGATCCCGTACTCCTCCTGCAGCCGGTCGATGCCCGCGAGCACGCGCGGCAGCGCGGTCCGCGGCACCACCCCGTCCTGCACGATGTACGCCGGGCTGATCCGGCCGACGGCCGCGAACGCCGACTTGCGGCCCTTCCAGATCGCCGCGCGCTCCTCGCCGGAGGCGGCCGTCCGGATCTCGAAGGCGCCGCTGTCGCGGCAGATGCGTTCGACGGCCGCGAACTGGTGCTCCACCTCGGCGCGCGGCCCGTCCAGCTCGACCACCAGCACCGCTCCCGCCCCGGCCGGGTAGCCGCAGTGGACGGCGGCCTCCGCCGCCTCGATCGCCAGCGCGTCCATCATCTCGATCGCCGCCGGGACCACGCCCGCCGCGATGATCGCCGACACGGCGTGCCCGCCGGCCTCGATGCCGGTGAAGGCGGCGAGCAGGGTCGTGACCGCCTCCGGCGCCCGCGACAGCCGTACGGTGATCTTCGTCGCGATGCCGAGGGTGCCCTCCGAGCCGACGAACGCGCCGAGCAGGTCGTAGCCGGGATCACCGGCGGACAGCTCCACGACGTCCCCGTCGGGCGTGACGATCTCGGCGGCGAGCACGTGGTTCACCGTGAAGCCGTACTTGAGGCAGTGGGCGCCGCCCGAGTTCTCCGCCACGTTCCCGCCGATCGAGCAGACCTGCTGGCTGGAGGGGTCGGGGGCGTAGTAGTAGCCCTGGTCGCGGACCGCCTCGGTGATGGCCAGGTTGGTCACCCCGGGCTCCACCACGGCCCGGCGGCCGGAGATGTCGATCTCGACGATCCGCCGCATGCGGGAGGTGACGACCAGCACGCCGTCCGTGCGGGGGAGGGCGCCGCCCGACAGGCCCGTGCCCGATCCCCGCGCGACGAACGGCACGCCGTGCTCGCGGCACAGCCGTACGACGGCCGCGACCTGCTCGGTGGTCTCGGGCAGCACGACCACGCCGGGGACGGCCCGGTGGACGGTGAGCCCGTCGCACTCGTAGGTGCGCAGCCGCACCGGGTCGGTCACGACGGCGTCCGGCGGGAGCGCGGCGGTCAGCCGCGCCGTCAGCCGTTCGAGCACGGACATCGGCTCCCGCCACCCCTCACGTCGTCCCGCCCCTCACGGCATCCGCGCGTACGCGGGAAGCGTGAGGAACTCCGCGAAGTCGTCGTCAAGGGCGACCTCCTTGAACAGTGCCGTGGCCTGCCGGTAGAGCTCCTCGTCGTAGCCCGGTCCGGCGGCGATGCCGGCGAGCTCCTCCTCGATGATCCGCTCGACCAGCTCGCGTGTCACCACCTCGCCCGTGTCGGCCAGCGTGATGTCGTTGTGGATCCACTGCCAGACCTGGGACCGGGAGATCTCGGCGGTCGCCGCGTCCTCCATGAGGTTGTGGATCGCCGCGGCGCCGTTGCCGCCCATCCAGGCCGCGAGGTAGCGCAGGCCGACGTCCACGTTGCCGCGCAGCCCCGCCTCGGTGATCTCGCCGGGGGTCTTGGACACCGACAGCAGGTCCTCGGCGGTGACGTTGACGTCCTCGCGCAGCCGGTCGAGCTGGTTGGGCCGGTCGCCGAGGACGCCGTCGAACACTTCGCGGCAGATCGGGACGAGGTCGGGGTGGGCCACCCAGGAGCCGTCGAAGCCGTCGCCCGACTCGCGCGTCTTGTCGGCCCGCACCTTCTCCAGCGCGACCCTGTTGACCTCGGGGTCGCGGCGGGACGGGATGAAGGCCGCCATGCCGCCGATCGCGTGCGCGCCGCGCCTGTGGCAGGTGCGCACCAGCAGTTCGGTGTAGGCCCGCATGAACGGCGCGGTCATCGTCACCGCGTTGCGCTCGGGCAGCAGGAACTCCCGGCCCCGGGTGCGGAACTTCTTGATGACGCTGAACAGGTAGTCCCAGCGGCCGGCGTTGAGGCCCGCCGAGTGCTCGCGCAGCTCGTAGAGGATCTCCTCCATCTCGAACGCCGCCGGGTACGTCTCGATCAGCACGGTCGCCCGGATCGTGCCCCGGGGGACGCCGAGCAGCTCCTGGGCCCGGACGAACACGTCGTTCCAGAGCCGCGCCTCCAGGTGCGACTCCATCTTCGGCAGGTAGAAGTAGGGCCCGCGGCCCTTGCCGAGCTGCCGCGCGGCGCAGTGGAAGAAGTAGAGCCCGAAGTCGAGCAGCGACGCGGACATCTCGGCGCCGTCCACCAGGATGTGCTTCTCCGGCAGGTGCCAGCCGCGCGGGCGGACCACGACCGTGGCCAGCTCCTCGTCCGGCCGCAGCGCGTACGTCTTGCCGCCCGATTCGAAGTCGATCGTGCGGTCGAGGGCGTCGCGCAGGTTGAGCTGCCCGTTGACCGTGTTCTCCCAGGTCGGGGAGTTGGCGTCCTCGAAGTCGGCGAGCCAGACCTTGGCGCCCGAGTTGAGCGCGTTGATCGTCATCTTCCGGTCGACCGGACCGGTGATCTCGACCCTGCGGTCCTCCAGCCCCGGCGCGGGCGGGGCGACCCGCCACTCCGACGTGCGGACGTGGGCGGTCCCCGGAAGGAAGTCGAGCGTGCCCCCCGCGGACAGCTCCGCCTGCCGTGCCCGGCGGGCGGCGAGCAGCTCCCGCCGCCGGGGGTCGAACTCGCGCTGCAGGGTGGCCACGAAGC
This sequence comes from Microbispora sp. H10885, assembly GCF_014161415.1. Taxonomy (NCBI): domain Bacteria; kingdom Bacillati; phylum Actinomycetota; class Actinomycetes; order Streptosporangiales; family Streptosporangiaceae; genus Microbispora; species Microbispora sp. H10885. The sequence continues at coordinate 214,348 of NZ_JABBWY010000007.1, forward strand.
CGAGGGCCTCGGGGGTGAGGATCTCGTCGAACCGGTCCAGCAGGGGCCCTGTGATCTCGACGCCTTCCACCATTTCCACCCTCCGGAAAAGTAATTCTGAATGGTGGAATCGACGCTACGTCAGGGTGCGGCCGGGGGTCAACGTGAGGGCCGCACCAGGGATGCCCTAGGGCCTTCCCCGATGGGAGAGGGCGCACGCGTGCCGGAGGATCGGGAGCATGAAGAACACAACCCTGGCCGTCGCGGGGGCCGCCCTGGGCCTGAGCCTGACCGTCGCGGCGTGTGGCGGGCCGCTGGGCTTCGGCGGGCAGCAGTCCGTGCAGTCCTACGACGTGGCGGACGCGGTGACCCTCGTCGACACGCACACCGGGTCGGGCGACATCGTGGTGAACGAGAGCGACAGGTCCGGCATCCACGTGACCGAGACCCTGCACTGGTGGGGGAACAGGCCGAAGACCGAGGACGGGCACTCCGTGGACGGCGGCACGCTCGAGCTCAAGTACAAGTGCGGCCGGTGCTCGGTGGACTACAAGGTGGAGGTGCCGCGGGGGCTGAGCGTCAAGATCGACACCGGCTCGGGGGACCTGACCCTGCGGAACCTGACCGGCCAGGTCGAGGCCTCGACCGGCTCCGGGGACGTCGACGCCCGCGGTCTCGCCGCGAAGGAGGTCGACGCCAAGACCGGGTCGGGCGACGTCACACTCCGCTTCACGGCGGCCCCCGCCGAGGTGCACGCCGTGACGGGCTCGGGCGACGGCAAGGTCTGGCTGCCGGACGGCGCCTACAACGTCGACGCGACGACGGGGAGCGGCGAGCGCCGGGTCGACTTCGCGGAGAACGACTCGGCGCCGCACACGATCGTCGTCAGGACGGGCTCGGGCGACGCCGAGGTGCGCAAGCTCTGACCGCCCCCGCGACCGACCCGGCGACCGGCGCTACGACTGGGCGGACACCGGCTTGTTGCTGCGGAAGACGCCGTGCGGGTCCCGGCGGCGCTTGATCTCACGCAGGCGGGCCAGCGTCTCCGCGTCGAACGCGGAGGCGGCGGTCTCGTCCGCGTGGAGGTAGGTGAACGGCTTGCGGCCGGTCGTGTGCGGCGCCATGGAGCGGGCGATCTCCGCCAGTCGCGCGTGCACCGCCCGCCCGCCCTCGGGCGACATGATCGGCCCGATCATGCCCAGGAGGTACGGCTCGGCGACGTGCCCGCAGGCGCCGCCGGCGGGGGCCGGCCGGCGCAGCGCGCCGCCCAGGTGACGCACCTGCACGGAGGCCAGCGGCGCGATGTCGCCGAGGGCGGCGAGCAGGTCGCCCGCCACGGCGTCGTCGAGACCGGTCAGCAGCTCGCCGCGGCCCGCGCCGGGCACCGGCTGCGTCGGCTCGGCGCAGATGCCGCCGAGTGCGTCCAGCGGCATGGCGGCACGGCTGTCGAGCAGCACACCGGGAACGTCCTCGAACCGCCGGAGCAGGGCGCGTCCCTCCTCCTCGTCGCCGAGGAACGTGGTGTCCACCGCGACCGCGGCCAGGCCGCGCAGCGGCTCGGGGACCTGGGGCACCGGGGGGAACCGCACCATCGTGAACCAGACGGTCAGCTCCGCGGGGGCGCCGGCCGTCACCTCCCGGAACGCGGCGAGCAGCTCGGGCGCCCGGTCGGCGGGCCACAGCATCCGTCCTCCGTACAGCCGGGGGGCGGGGTGCAGGTCCAGCTCGACCGCGGTCACCAGCGCGAAGTCGCCGCCGCCGCCGCGCAGCGCCCAGAACAGGTCGGCGTCGGAGTCCGCCGTGACGCGGGCGGGCACGCCGTCGGCGCCGATCGTCTCGAAGGCGCGCACGCTGTCGGCGGCCCAGCCCCACCTCCGGGCGAACCAGCTCAGCCCGCCGCCGAGGGTGTAGCCCACGACGCTCACCACGGGAGAACTTCCGGGGAGGCCGGTCAGCCCGTGCTTGCCCGTCGCCGTGAGCAGCTCGCCCCACTGCACGCCGGCCTCGACCCTGGCGACGCGGCGCTCCGGATCGACCTCCACACCGCGCAGCCGGCCGGTGCGCACCAGGATCGTCCCGTCCAGGTCGGTAGTGGCGCCGTGCCCGCCCGGCTGGGCCGCCACGGCCAGGCCCGCCAGCGCCGCGTGCCGGACGACGACGGCGGCGTCGGCCGCGTCCTCGATCTCCACAACCGCCCGGACCCGCTGGTCGACCGCCCGGTTCCAGGGCAGCCGGGCGGTCTCGAAGGTCTCGTCGCCGGGCACGTGGACCCGGCCGCGCACCACGCGCCGCAGATCGGTCTCCAAGGTAGACATGCTCGTCCTTCCGCTCAATGTTCCGGGGAGTCGGAGGACATCCTGACCGGGAAGGCTTGCGGGCGATTAGGAACCGGCTAGTCGCGCGCTGTTCGTGCGGTGGCGAGTCCGGCAATACGCTACGAACCGGACCCTCCGCTCTCATGGGGAAAAATGGACTTTCGCCTGTTCGGCCCGCTGGAGGTCGTCGACTCGTCCGGCCGTGCCGTCGACGTCGGCACACCCAAGCGGCGCGCCGTGCTGGCCATGCTCGCCCTGGAACCCGGCCGCGTCGTCGCGCTCGACCGCCTCATCGACGAACTGTGGTCGGGGGAGGCGCCGGCCAGCGCCACCGGGACCCTGCAGGCGTACATCTCCCAGCTCCGCCGGGCACTGGAGCCCGGCAGGGCGCCGCGCACGCCGCCGCGGGTCCTGCTCACCCGCGAGCCCGGCTACCTGCTGGACATCGCGCCGGGTCAGGTGGACCTGGTCCGCTTCGCCGCGCTCGCCGAGGACGGCCGCCGGATGCTGGCGAGGGGCGCGCCCGGCGAGGCGGCCGACCTGCTGCGCCGCTCCCTGGAGACGTGGCGCGGCGAGCCGCTCGCCGAGTTCACGGCGTACGAGTTCGTCCAGCCGGTGGTCGCGCGGCTGGCGGAGCAGCGGGCCGCGGTGACGGAGGACTGGTTCGAGGCGCGGCTGGCGCTTGGAGACGCGGCGTCGTGCGTGCCCGACCTCGAACGCCTGGTGAAGGACCACCCGTACCGGGAGCGGCTGTGGGGCCTGCTCGTGCTCGCCCTCTACCGGTCGGGCCGGCAGGCCGACGCCCTCGCCGCGCTGCGCAGGGTCCGGGCGCTGCTGGACGAGGAGCTGGGCCTGGAGCCCGGCCCCGAACTGCGCCGGCTGGAGCAGGCCGTCTTCGGCCAGGCGCCCGAGCTCGGCGGGGCCGGGCCCGCCTTCCTCGCCCCGGCCGCCGAGCCGGGGACGGCGGTGCCGCCCGGGACGGCGGCGGTGCCGGTCGTCCACGCCGGGCTGGTCGCCCGGCGCGAACAGACCGGCCGCGTCGCCGCCCGGCTCGCCGAGGCGCGGCGGGGGCGCGGTGGCGTGCTGCTGGTCGCCGGGGAGGCGGGCCTCGGCAAGACCCGTCTGGCGGAGGCCGCGGCCGACGAGGCGGCCGCCCTGGGGATGACGGTCGCCTGGGGCCGCTGCGCGGAGGACACCGGCGCACCCGCGTTCTGGCCCTGGCTGGGGGTCCTGCGCGACCTCGGCCAGGACCGGCGGGCGGACGTGGCGGACGCGCTCGCCACCCTGTCCGGAGGACCGCCCGGTGACGCCCCGGCCGAGGCGACGGGCGCCGCGGCGGGCGGCGACGACCCCGGCAGGGCACTGTTCGAGCTGCACGAACGCGTGACCGCCGTGCTGGGGGCGGCGGGTCCGGCGCTGCTCGTCCTCGACGACCTGCACTGGGCCGACGCGTCGTCCCTGCGCCTGCTCGCCTTCGCGGCCGGGGAGCTGCACCGGTCGCCGGTGCTGGTGCTGGCGACGATCCGCCCCGAGCCCGGAGGCGACCCCGAGCAGCTTCGCGACACACTGGCCGCGCTCGCCCGCGAACGCGGCGTGGAGCGGCTCACCCTGCCGCCGTTCACGCGGGAGGACGTCGCCGCCTACCTCGCCGGGCGCGACCTGCCGGGCGGGCGGCTCGCCGCGCTGCTCCACGAGCGCACCGGGGGCAACCCCTTCTACCTGCGCGAGCTGATCCGGCTTCTCGACAGCGAGCACCGGCTGGACGCCGCGTCCCTCGGCGTTCCCGAAGGAGTGCGCGAGGTCATCGGCCGCCGCGTCGGGCGGCTGCCGGAGGAGACCCGCGCGTTGCTGGAGGCGGCCGCCGTGCTGGGCCGGGAGGTGAGTTTCGACGCGCTGGAGGCCGCCTGCGGCCTGGGTGCGGAGGAGGTGATGTTGCGCCTCGAACCGGCCGTGGCGACAGGCCTGCTCGTCGAGGTGCCCGGCGGCTTCGACTACCGGTTCTCGCACGCCCTCGTGCGCGACGCCCTCTACGCGGGGCTCGGCCGGGTGCGCGCGGCGCGGCTGCACCTGCGAACCGGGGAGGCGCTGGAGAGCCTTCCGGGCGTGGAGGTGTCCGTCCTCGCCCACCACTTCGTGGCGGCCTCCCGGGCGGGCGGCGCCGCCAAGGCCGTGGAGTACGCCGTCCGGGCCGCCCGGCAGGCCGCGGCCCGCTGCGCGTACGACGAGGCGGCGGACTGGTGGGACAGGGCCCTCGCCGCGCTCGGCCCGGGGGACCCCGCCCGGCGCTGCGCGCTGCTGGTGCGCCGCGGCGAAGCGCTGCGCGCGGTCGGCGACGTCGCCGAGGGGAGGAAGGCGCTGGAGGAGGCGATCGTGCTCGCCGCGGGAATCGGCGAGCGCGCGACGCTGATCGAGGCCGTCACCGCGTTCGGCGGCATGTCGGTGTGGAACTGGCGCCATTACGGCGTCGTGGACGGCGAGACGGTCGCCCTGCTGGAGCGCCTGCTGCGGGAGCCGCTGGGCGACGTGGAGCGCGCCACCCTGCTGGGCACCCTCGGCCTGGAGCTGTACTACTCCCCGCGCAGGGCCGAGGGGGAGCGGCTGGCGGCCGACGGCGTGCGGCTGGCCCGCCGCACCGGCGACCCCCGCCTGCTGGCCCGCTCGCTCAACAACTACCTGGTCGCCGCCTGGGTCACCGAGAGGGAGGACGAGCGCCGCCGCGCGGTCGAGGAGATGCTCGCCCTGCCCCTCGACCCGGCGGCGGAGGCCGTCGCCCGGGTCTTCCGCATGGCCCACCTGCTGCGGGCCGGCGAGCTCGCGGAGTGGGACCGCGACCTGGCCCGCTGCGCGCGGCTGGCGGACGAGATCAGGCGGCCCGAGATGACCGGGATGGCCCGCATCGCCGAGGCCGCCGGCCGCACGATGCGCGGCGACTGGGCGGCGGCCGAACGCCTCGCGGAGGAGTTCACCTCGCTGATCGCGGATTTCAGCATGTGGGGCCTCGACTACCCCGGCTTGATCACCCTCTACACCTGCCGCCGCGAGCAGGGCCGGGCGGGGGAGGTGGCGGACCGGCTCGTGTCCCGGGCACACGACCCCGACATGGTGCCGCTGCGCCCGGTCGCCGCGCTGGCCGCCCTCGACGCGGGCGACACCGCCCTCGCCCGGAGGCTGGCGGAGCGCTGGGGCGGCGAGATCCGCGACGACTGGACCACCGAGTTCCTCGTCGTCGTGTGGGGCCACCTCGCCGCCCGGCTCGGCGTGCCCGATCCCGCCGCCCTCTACCGCAGGCTCGCGCCGTACGGGGAACGGCTCGTGGTGAGCGGCATGGGCGGCGCCGGATGGGGCTCCACCCACCTGGTCCTGGCCGAACTCGCGGACGCCACGGGCGGGCGCGACCTCGCCCTGGGTCACGCGCGGCGGGCGCACGAGACGCACCTGCGCCTGGGCCTGGACCACTGGGCCGGACGGAGCGCGCGCCTCCTCGGCGAGCTGGGTGCCTGAGCCGTCGTCACCCGGGCCGTCGTCACCCGGGCCGTCGTCATCCGAGGACCGGGTGGTTACCGGCGAGCACGCCGTCCGGGTCGCGGCGGCGCTTGATCTCGCGCAGCCGGGCCAGGATCTCGGCGGGGAAGGCGGACGCGGCCGGCTCGCCGTGGCCGAGGAAGGTGAAGGGCCTGCGGCCGCTCGCGGCCCCCGCCACCGCCGCGGCGATCGCCGACTGCCGTTCGCGGATCGCCTCCTCCATGCCGGGCGCTGCCAGCACGCCGAGCGCGCTCAGCAGGTACGGCTCCGCGATGTGGCCGCAGGCCCCGCCCTTCTCGTCTACCCGGGCGAGCGCCCCGCCGAGGTGGCGGATCTGCACGGAGGCGAGCGGCGCGACGGTGCCGGGCCCGGCGGCGGCCAGCATCGCCGCCGCGGTGGCGTCGTCGAGCCCGTGGAGCAGTTCCGAGCGCAGCAGCGCGGGCGTGGGATCGGTCGGCTCCGCGCAGATGTCCGCGAGGTTCGCCACCGGCATCCGGCCGCGCGTGTCGAAGATCGGATCGGGAATCCGGTCGAACCGGCGCAGCAGGGCGCGCGCCTGGTCCGGGTCGCCGAGATAGGTGACGTCGACTGTCACGGCCGACAGGCCGCGCAGCGGCTCGGGCAGCTCGGGCAGCGGCGGGAACTGCAGCAGGTGGAACCAGACGGTCAGCTCCTCCGGCGCCTCCGCCGTGACGGCGCGGAAGGCGGCCAGCACCTCCGCGGCCCGTCTGGCCGGCCACAGGATCCGCCCGCCGTACAGCACGGGCGCCGGGTGTAGGTCGAACTCCATCGCGGTCACCACCGCGAAGTCGCCGCCACCGCCGCGCAGGGCCCAGAACAGCTCCGGGTCGCTGCCGGCCGTGACGGTCGTCTGCTCGCCGGAGGCGTCCACGACCTCGAACGCGCGCACGCTGTCGGCGGCGAAGCCGTACCTGCGCCCGAACCAGCTCAGGCCGCCGCCCAGGGTGAAGCCGGTGGCGCTGACGACCCCTGTGCTGCCCGCCAGCGGCGTCAGACCGTGCTCTCCGGCCGCGGTGAGCACCTCGCCCCACGAGACGCCGGCCTCCACCCGCGCCACCCGCTCCCCGGGCCGTACGGTGAGCCCCCGCAGGTTCCCCGTACGCAGCAGGATCGCGTCGTCAAAGGCGGCGGGGGCGTGCCCGTTCGGCTGGGTGGCGACGCGCAGCCCGGCGAGCCCCGCGTAACCGACCACGGCCGCGACGTCCTGGGCGTCCCGCGCCTCGACCACCGCCGCGACCCGCTGGTCGACGGCCAGGTCCCAGGGGCGGCGGGCGCCGTCGAAGCCCTCGTCGCCGCGCGTCAGCACCCGCCCGAGCACCACCCGGCGGAGATCGGCGCCGAGCGCCTCGATCTGGTTCATGTCTTCCCCTCCACGTCGTGGGTTCCTCCTGCGGAACCACCGTGCGGAACCACCGTGGGACACGGGGATTGGGGCGGGGATGAGCGCCGCTTGAAGACCGTCCAAGTCGCTCTCAAGTGCCACGCCCGACATTGCGGAAATGGAGCGTTCCGGTTGGGCTTGTCGCGGCTCTACGCTTACATCCGGCGATCAGGGGAGAGCGATCGGAGCACGTGGCCATGAACTCGCTGTCCTTCCGGCTGCTGGGCCCCTTCGAGGTGATCGACGGTGACGGCCGCGTCCTCGACCTCGGCCCGCGCAAGCAGCGGGCGGTGCTCGCCGTCCTCGCCCTGGACCCCGGCAGGATCGTCTCCCTCGACCGGCTGATCGACGAGCTGTGGGCCGGCGAGCCGCCCTCCAGCGCCACCGCGACGCTGCAGTCGTACGTCTCGAACCTGCGCAAGGCGCTGGAGCCGGGACGCCGGCCGCGCACGCCCCCGGCCGTGCTGCTCACCCGCGAGCCCGGCTACCTGCTGTCGGTCGCGCCGATCCAGGTCGACCTCGCGCGCTTCGTCTCCTGGGTGGAGGACGGCCGCAGGGCGCTCGGCCGGCGCGAGCACGCCGCCGCGCTCGGCCTGCTCGACCGGGCGCTGGAGACGTGGCGGGGCGAGCCGCTCGCCGAGTTCGCGTCCTACGAGTTCGCCCAGCCGGTCATCGCGCGCCTGGGCGAGCTGCGGGCGGTGGCGGTCGAGGACCGGTTCGACGCCCGGCTCGCCATGGGCGACGGCGCGTCCTGCGTGGCCGACCTGGAGCGGCTGGTTGAGGCGTACCCGTACCGCGAGCGGCTGTGGAGCCTGCTCGTCCTCGCCCTCTACCGGTCGGGCCGGCAGACCGACGCGCTCGGCGCGCTGCGCCGGGTGCGCGCCCTGCTCGACGAGGAGATGGGCCTGCTGCCCGGCCCGGAGCTGCGGCGGCTTGAGCAGGCCGTGCTGGAGCAGTCGGCGGCCCTGGACGCGCCCGCGCCCCCGGAGACGGCCCTCACCGCGCCCGCACCCCGGGAGGCGGCCCTCACCGCGCCCGCGCCCCAGCAGGCCCCCGAGCCGCCGCACGCGGCGTCGCCGGCGGCGTCGTCGGCGTTCATCGCCCGCGAGCAGGAGCTCGCCCGTCTCGGCGAGCGGCTCGGCGGCGTACGGCGGGGCCGCGGCGGCGTGCTGCTGGTGACCGGTGAGGCGGGGATCGGCAAGACCAGGCTCGCCCAGCTCGCCGCCGAGGAGGCCGAGGCGCGCGGCGTCGCGGTCGTCTGGGGCCGTTGCGTGGAGGCCGAGGCCGCCCCGCCGTTCTGGCCGTGGCTGCAGGCGCTGCGCGAGCTGGGGGAGCGGGGCCGGGCCGCGGCGCGGCTCCTCGCGGGCGAGGGCGCCGACGCCCCGGCCGACCCCGAGGCCGCGCTCTTCGAGCTGTACGAGGGGGTGCTGGCCGCACTGGCGCGGTCCGGCACGCCGACGCTGGTGGTGCTGGACGACCTCCACGCGGCGGACGCGGCCTCGCTGCGGCTGCTCGGCTTCCTCGCCGCCGAGCTGCACCGCAGGCCCGTACTGGTGCTGGCCACCGTACGGCCGGAGCCGGGCAGGGAGCCCGAGCGGCTGCGTGACGCGCTCGCCGCCCTCACCCGCGAGCCCGGCGCAGAACGCCTCACCCTCAGGCCGTTCACCGCCGAGGACGTCGCGGCGTTCCTGCGGCGGCACGACCTGACCGACCCCGCGCTCGCCGGCCTGCTCTACCGGCGCACCGGCGGCAACCCCTTCTACCTCGGGGAGCTGCTGCGGCTGCTCGGCAGCGAGCACCGGCTCGACGCCGCCTCGCTGGGCGTGCCGGAAGGCGTCATGGAGGTCATCGGGCGGAGGGTCGCGCGGCTGCCCGGGCCCACCACGGAACTGCTGCGCCGCGCCGCCGTCCTGGGCCGCGACGTCAGCCTCGACGTGCTGGAGGCGCTGACGCGGACCCCCGCGGAAGAGGTGATGTCGCTGCTGGAGCCCGCCGTCGCCGTCGGCATCCTGGCCGAGGCGCCGGACGGCTTCGACTACCGCTTCTCGCACGCGCTGGTGCGCGACGCGCTCTACGCCGGGCTCGGCCGTCTCGACAAGGCCCGGCTCCACCTGCACGTGGCGGAGGCCCTGGAGTCCCTGCCGATGACGCTCCCCGGCGGCGACGGGACGGCGCGCCTGCCCGTCCTCGCCCACCACTTCGCCATGGCGGCGCGCGTCGGCGGGGCCGACAAGGCCGTCGGCTACGCCGCCCGGGCGGCCAGGCAGGCCACCGCGCAGCGGGCGTACGACGAGGCGGTGGAGCTGTGGGAGAAGGCGCTGCTCGCCCTCGGCAGGCGCGACCCGGCCCGGCGGTGCCGCCTGCTGATCGAGCTCGGCCGGTCGCTGCGGGTGATCGGGGACGTCGCGCGGGCCCGGGCGGTGCTGGAGGAGGCCATCGCGCTGGCGGAGGACACCGGCGACCGGGAGGCCCTGGTGGAGGCCGTGGCGGTGTTCGGCACCCTCAGCGTCTGGAACTGGCGGTCGTACGGCGTGGTCGACGACCACACGGTCGCCCTGCTCGAAAAGCTGCTGGCGGGCCCGCTGGACGACGCCCGCCGGGCCGCGCTGCTCGGCACCCTCGGCATCGAGCTCAACTACGGGCCGCGCCGGGCGGAGGGCGAGGCGATGGTGGTGGAGGCCCTGGAGATCGCCCGGAGGACGGGCGACTCCGCCCTGCTCCTCCAGGTGCTCAACAACTACATGATCGCGTCCTGGGTGCCGGAGCGGGAGGACGAGCGCCGCCGCGCCGCCGAGGAGATGCTCGCGGTGCCCGGCCTGCCCGCCACGGCCGAGATCGTGGCCCGGGTGCACCGGATGGCGTGCCTGTTCAGGGCGGGCGAGCTGGCCGAGTGGGACCGCGATCTGGCCCGCGCCGAGCATCTGCTGCAGGAGGTCAGGAGCGCCGAGCTGACGGCGATGGTGCGCATCGCCCAGGCGGCGCGGCTGACCCTGGAGGGCCGCTGGGACGAGGTCGAGCGCATCGCCGGTGAACTCGGCGAGGTCTTCGGCGACAGCAGCATGTGGGGCCTCGGCAACGTGCGGCCGACCATGCTCTACACCTGCCGGCGGGGACAGGGCAGGGTCGCCGAGATCCTCGACGAGATCGTCACGGCGGCGGCGCAGCCGCACAACGACCCGCTGCGTCCCATAGCCGTGCTCGCCGCGCTCGACGTGGGAGACCGCGAGCTGGCCGCGAGCCTGGTCGCCCGATGGGGCACCGGAATCCCCGACGACTGGTCGGGGGAGTTCGTCGCCGTCGTCTGGTCGTACGTCACGGCCCAGCTCGGCGTCCCCGATCCCTCGGGGCTCTACGAAAGGCTCGCGCCGTACGGAGACCGGCTGGCCCTGCACGGCAGTGGCACGGCCGGCTGGGGCTCCATCCACCAGGCGCTGGCGCTGCTGGCGGAGGCGACGGGCGACCGGGAACGGGCCCTGGACCACGCGCGCCGGGCCCACGAGACCCACGTCCGCCTGGGACTGGACTACTGGGCCGGGCAGAGCGCGCGACTCCTGGACCGGCTCCGGGCATAAGGGAGTGCGTCACTCCGGGACCTCGTGTCACCATCGACAGAAGACGCCCGTGCGGGAAGGCATCGGGGCGTCCGACTGTTCTGTCTAGTAGAGATGACATATATGCGATACGAGCCCGAAGACCTCGCCGTGGGTGACTACGACCTGGAAGAGCGCCAGGCGCTGCGCCGCGTAGTGGGTCTGTCGACAGAGCTCGAAGACATCACCGAAGTCGAATACCGCCAGCTCCGGCTGGAGCGCGTCGTGCTGGTGGGCGTCTGGGCCGGCGGCACGGCCGCGGACGCGGAGAACTCGCTGCAGGAGCTGAAGCTCCTCGCCGAGACCGCCGGATCGCAGGTGCTGGAGGGTCTGATCCAGCGCCGTGACCGGCCCGACCCCGCCACCTACATCGGTTCCGGCAAGGCGGTCGAGCTGCGTGACATCGTGGCCGCCAGCGGGGCCGACACCGTGATCTGCGACGGCGAGCTGACCCCCGGCCAGCTCCGCCAGCTCGAAGAGGTCGTCAAGGTCAAGGTCATCGACCGGACCGCGCTGATCCTCGACATCTTCGCGCAGCACGCCAAGAGCCGGGAGGGCAAGGCCCAGGTCGAGCTGGCGCAGCTGCAGTACCTGCTGCCGCGCCTGCGCGGCTGGGGCGGCAACCTGTCACGTCAGGTCGGCGGCCGGGCCGCCGGCGGCGTCGGCATCGGCGGCCGCGGCCCCGGTGAGACCAAGATCGAGCTGGACCGGCGGCGGATCCGCGAGCGCATGGCCAAGCTGCGGCGGCAGATCAAGGAGATGTCCACCGCCCGGCAGACCATGCGGCACCGCAGGCAGGCCCGCGAGGTGCCCGGGGTGGCGATCGCCGGATACACCAACGCCGGCAAGTCGTCGCTGCTCAACCGGCTGACCGGCGCGGGGGTGCTGGTCGAGGACGCGCTGTTCGCGACCCTCGACCCCACCGTGCGGAGGGCCCGCACGCCCGAGGGCCGGCTGTTCACGCTGGCCGACACCGTCGGGTTCGTACGGCACCTGCCCCACCAGCTCGTCGAGGCGTTCCGCTCGACGCTGGAGGAGGTGGCCGACGCCGACCTGATCCTGCACGTGGTGGACGGATCGCACCCCGACCCCGAGTCGCAGATCGCCGCCGTCCGCGAGGTGCTGGCGGAGATCGAGGGCGCGCGGGACATCCCGGAGATCATCGTCGTCAACAAGGCCGACGCCGCGGACCCGGTCGTGCTGACCCGGCTGACCATGAAGGAACGGCACAGCATCGTCGTCTCCGCCCGGACCGGGGCCGGGATCGGCGAGCTGATGGCGATGATCGAGCGCGAGCTTCCCCGCCTCGACCACGAGGTCAGGATGCTGGTGCCGTACGACAGGGGCGATCTCGTCGCGCGGGCGCACAGTGAGGGCGAGGTGCTGTCGCTGGAGCACACCGGCGACGGCACGATCCTGCACGCGCGGGTCTTCGCCGACCTGTACGCGGAGCTCGACAGGGTGGCGAAGCCCGTCGAAACCGTCTGATCCGGTCCGGACCGCTCTGGTCCGGACCGTCTGATCCGCTGGATCCGCGCCCTTCCCGACGGGCCGCCTCGGCGTGTCGGTGGCCCGTCAAGGCACGCCCTTGGTATGATAAGGAAAGCCCAATGGGACCTTATGGCGTGGGTGGAATATGTCTCCAGGCAGCGTGGTCACCCTTCCGCAGACGCTCGCGGACACCGGGTCGGAGCTGGGCGTCCGAACCTCGCCGCGGCGCGTGAAACAACTGGTAAGTCTCGGTGCTGGCGAGGCTGACGTGGGTTCTTGTCGATAACCCTGTACATCGAACCCACCCGTGAAATAACGTAACTGAACTGAATCGCCCGGGTTCGACACCCCGGCGGTAGGGTCATCGCACAACAACCCCGTGCGCGATGAGGCAGGAGACCCCCAATGACGTCCGAATACGAAGCGGACACGGCGGGCCCGGAGCCCACCGGCTGGGGCCGCTCGACGTCCAGGGGTGACCGGCAGGTGGTCGGATGACCGTTCGCCTTCTCACCAACATCGGCCGGCTGTGGACCGGGCACGACGTGTGCAGCAACGCCGCGATCCTGGTGCACAACGACCGCATCGCCTGGGTGGGCCGCGCCGCGGACCTCCCGCAGAGCGTCCCGGGGGTCGTCGACGACATCGTCGACGTCGACCACGTGGAGAACCTCGGCGGAGCGCTCGTCACGCCCGGCCTCATCGACGCGCACACCCATCCCGTGTACGCCGGCAACCGGTACGCCGAGATGGCGATGCGCTCTGGTGGCTCCAGCTCCTCGGCCATCGCGGCGGCGGGCGGCGGCATCGGCTCGACCGTCACGGTGACCCGCGGCACCGACCCCTGGACCCTCTGCAACGGCGTGCGGGAGCGGCTGCGCGAGTGGCTGCTCAGCGGCACCACCACCGTCGAGGCCAAGACCGGCTACCACCTGACCCGCGACGGCGAACTCGCCGACGTGCGGCTCCTGCGCGAGCTCGAGAAAGAGCCGATGATGCCGCGGGTCCACGTCACGTTCCTGGCCGCCCACGTGGTGCCGCCCGAATACTTCGGCCGCCAGCGCGACTACGTCGAGGCGGTCGCCTCCTGGTGCGCGGACGCCGCCGGAGCCGGGGCCGACAGCGTCGACGTCTACTGCGACGACGGCCACTTCACCGCCGAGGAGGCCCGCTGGGTGCTGGCCTCCGGCCGCAACGTCGGGCTCCTGCCGCGCGTCCACGCCGGCGCGTACAACCGCCGCGGCGCCGTCCAGCTCGCTGCCGAGATGGGCTGCGCGTCCGCCGACCTGCTCCACCACGCGTCCGACGAGGACATCGCCCTCATGGCGAGGTACGGCGTGCCCGCGGTCGTCTGCCCGGGTGCGGCGCTCCAGGTGGGGCATCTCCCGCCGGTGCGCCGGATGCTGGCCCAGGGCGTGCCCGTGGCGCTCGGCAGCGACCACAACCCCGGCCACTGCGGCATCACCTCCATGTCCCTGGTGATCAGCCTGGCCGTGGCGGCGTTCGGGATGAGCGTCGGTGACGCGCTGCGGGCGGCCACGCTGGGCGGCGCCCAGGTTCTCGGCGCGCCGGACCGCGGCATCCTCGCCCCCGGCCGTCTCGCCGACATCGTGCAGTGGGACGCCGACCACGAGGGCGCCTTCGCCTGGTCGTTCGGCCTGAAGCCGCGGCGCGTCTGGCGGGGCGGCGTCCCCGTACAGTGAGCCCTGCGCACTGAGTTCTGTGCGTTGAGTTCTGCGCGCGTAGCGTCCTGCGCATTGAGCCCTGTGCGTTAAGTTCTGTGCATTGAGTTCTGTGCATTGAGTTTCGCGCGGTAAGGCCCGGGCTGCGGGCGGCGCCGGCGCGCCCGGCCCGGCCGGGGAGGCGCTGCGCCACCGGCACGCCGAGTCCTCCGGCGGCGCCCGCCATGAGAGTTTCACGGAAAGCGGTTCCCGGGCTGCCGGCGGACGGTCCCCGCCGTCACGTCGAAGAGCACGGGAAACGCACATTTCAAAGGGGTCGAAGACCTCATTCCGGCACCCCGTGGACACGCTCCCGTACCCCAAGAGAGCGCTTTCTTCTATCCTTGTCCAATGGAACTCGCCGAGATCCGCACCTACCCCATCAAGTCCGGCAAAGGCATTCCCCGCCTCTCTGCCAAGGTCTTGCCCTGGGGTCTGGAAGGCGACCGCCGCTGGGGTGTGGTCGACCCGATGGGCGAACTGATCTGGGTGGGCGAGCACCCCCGGCTCCTCTCGGTCTCAGCCGTGGAGACACCCGAAGGCGGCCTCCACCTGTCGGCGAAGGACATGGGCGAACTCAAGGTTCCCCCGGCCGCCGGCGACACGATCTCGCTGAGCTGCTCCACCCTCGACCGAGCCGTGCTCGCCCACGCCGACGCCCACGAATGGTTCACCCGCCTGCTCGGCCAGCCCGCCCGCCTCGTCTGGCTGGACGAACCCGAACGCCGGACCCTCGCCGCACACACCGGCGGCCTCTGGGACGGGCCCCTCCATCTCGTCTCCAGGAGTTCGCTCCGGCGCCTGGACGACTGGATCGCCGAAGGCGCGATGGAACGCCAGGAGCCTCCCCCGGACCCCCTCGACGTCGCCCGCTTCCGGCCCAACCTCATCGTCGAGGGCGCGGAACCCTTCGCGGAGGACGCCTGGACGTCGGTCCGCATCGGCGAGATCGACTGCCGCGTCTCGGTGCTGTGCGACCGCTGCGCCGCCACCACCTGGGACCCGACCACTCAGGAGCGCGGCAAGGAGCCCCTGCGCACCCTGGCCAAACACCGCCGCTGGGACGGAAACACCTGGTTCGGCGTCCGCCTGGTGCCCACGAATCTCGGCGAGTTGCGAGTAGGAGACGAAGTCCGGCCAGGCTAGGGCGATCACCGCCGGGTAATCTCGCGATATGTCACCATCCGTCGCGGTCGTCACAGACTCCACGGCGTATCTCGGCGCAGAGGCGACCGGCAGATGGAACGTGACCGTCGTACCGGTTCAGGTGATCCTCGGGGATCACGAGATCGACGACGTGACCCCGTTCGACGCCGGGCTTCTCGCGCACGCCCTGCAGGGCCGCTCGCCGATCGTCACCTCCCGCCCGTCTCCCGAGCGGTTCGCCGAGGCGTACGAGCGGGCGGCCGCCGCAGGCGCCACCGAGATCGTCTCCGTCCATCTGTCCGGTGCGCTGTCCGGCACCGTCGACTCCGCCCGCCTCGCCGCCCGGGAGGCGCCCGTACCGGTCCAGGTGGTCGACAGCCGGTCGATCGCGATGGGACTGGGGTTCGCGGTTCTCGCCGCCGCCCGGGCGGCCGGAGCGGGAGCCCTCGCCGCCGAGGTTGCCGCGGTGGCGAGTGGCAGGGCCGCCGCCTCCGAGACGGTCTTCTACGTCGACACACTCGAATACCTCCGTCGTGGTGGACGCATCGGCCGCGTGGCCAACCTCCTGGGCTCGGCGTTGTCGATCAAGCCGCTGCTGCGTCTCGCCGACGGCGAGATCACCGTGCTGGAGAAGGTCCGCACCGCGAGCCGCGCCCTCGCCCGCCTGGAGGACCTGGTTGTGGAGGAGGCCGGCGAACGGCCGGTCGACGTCGCGGTGCAGCACCTGATGGCGGCCGAGCGGGCCGAGGCGCTCATGAAGGGCCTGACAGCGCGGCTGCCCAGGTTGGTACGGATGTGGGTGGTCGAGATCGGGCCGGTCCTCGGCGCCCACACCGGGCCCGGAGTGCTCGGCGTCACCATCGCCCCCGGCGTCGCGGACTGATCCACGCCGTACGCGGGGTCGCGCCGCCCTCTCACGCCGCGTGTCCGTAGCGCTGGGGCGCCGCGTCGCGTGGGCGGCGCTTTTCGCAGTGCCCGGGCGGGTCCGATGGTTGTCCACAGAACCGCGTTCGGGATCCGCCAGGCGTACGCCGCGTGTCTACCGTCCATGGCGTGCTGAGCAAGGAGTTCCGCGGAGCCGTACGCGATGTCGCGGTCGGTGAGTCCCGCCTGCGTGGGCTGCTGCGACCGGCGGATCCGGTCCCGCCGTCCGCGCGCCTGCGATCGGTGCCGTCCCCGCCCGGCCCGCCGCCGTCGTTCGGCGTCCCCTACCCGGCGGAGAAAGCCCGCGGGTGGAATCACCGGGATCACCGAGGGACGGTCGCGCGGCCGGAGGAGAACGGCGAGCCGTCCGGGGAGTCCGCGCCCTACAAGGGGCCGCCGTCGCCGCCCGCGGCAGGGCCCGCCGAAGCGCGGCCCCGCACGATGTCCGGCCGGGCTGACCAGAGGGCGCCGGGCCAGGAGACGCTGGAGCGGACGACGTCCGGCCGGGCCCTTCGCAGAGCCGACCATGAGGTGCCGGGCCAGGAGACGCTGGAGCGGATGATGTCCGGCCGGGCCCATGGTGGAGCTGACCACGAGGTGCCGGACCCGGAGGAACCGGAGCGGACGGCGTCCGGGCAAGCGCCGTACCGAGTCGGCCGAGGGATGCCCGTCCTGGAGGCCCTGGAGCGGACGTCGCTGAGCCGGACTCTGGCGCGGTTGGACCCGGGGGTGCCGGGCCTGCGGGTGCTGGTGGCCATCGGTCTGCTCGCCGCGGTCGTCACCGGGATCGTTGTGTGGCGGTCGCGGGCGGTGGCCGAACCCGTCGCCCCGCCGATCCCGGCCGCCGGCCTGGAGTCCGGCCCCGGCGCCCGTTCAGCGGCGCTCTCCCGCCCGGGAACGGGTCCAGGTGCGGGTCCCGATCCGGATCGGGGTCCGGACCGGACGAAGGCCGGTGACCCGGGCGCGTCGGCCTACACACCCGGGACGGGCGGAGTCGGCGGTCCGTCGTCCGGCCCGGCGACGCGGGCCGTGGTCTACGTCACGGGCAGGGTCCGCAGGCCGGGGGTCTTCGTCCTTCCGCCCGGCGCGCGGGTGGCGGATGCGATCGAGGCCGCGGGGGGCGTCCGCAAGGGAGCGAGCCCGGGTGGCGTCAACCTCGCCCGGCATGTGGTGGACGGCGAGCAGATCACCGTAGGGGGCCCCGCCCCGTCCGGTGCTGCGGCCGGTCCGGGCGCCCCGCCGGAAGGGGCGGCGATGCCGGGAGGCGTCGTCGTCAACCTCAACACCGCCACCGCCGGGCAACTCGACGCGCTGCCCGGGGTCGGGGGCGTGATCGCGCAACGCATCGTCGACTACCGGGACGCCCGTGGGGGTTTCCAGAGCGTCGACCAGTTGAAGGACGTCCCCGGCATCGGGGAGCGGAAGTTCGCCGAGCTCCGCGACAAGGTCACCGTCTGATGCCCGCCGAGCCTCCTCGCCGACTCACTGCCGCGCGTTCGGCCGTCGCAGACCAGGCACCCTCCGCGCGGCGCCCCAGAGCATCGCCCTCGGGTGACCGCCGGTCCGCTGGTGGCGGCGCGGGTGAGCCCCGCCCGCTCGGGGCCGAAGCCGGCGGTCGCGCCAACCGCGGCCCGGTAGGTCCAGGTCCGGCCCGCACGGCCACGCCGGGTGCGGGCGGGGCAGACGCGGGTCTGGCAGGTGCGAGTCGGGCAGGCGTGGGCCTGGTAGGTGCGGGTGAGGCGCGCACGGATTCGGTGGGTGCGGGTCCGGTGGGTGCGGGTCCGGTGGCTCTGGTGGCTCCGGCGCTGGCCTCGTGGCTCGCGGCGGTCGTGCTGCTGACCTGCCCGGTCGTCATCGGGGTGGCGGTGGCGCTGACCGCCGCCGTCGCGGCCGCCGTCCTCGGGACGACGGCGTCCCGGCGACGACGGCGGGCGGAAGGGCCTGGCACCGCCGCGCGGGCCGGGCTCGCCGTGCTCGCGTCCGTGGCGGTGACCGCGACCGTGGTGGCGTTCAGGGTGCACGGGGTGACGACCGGGCCGGTGCCGGATCTGGCCCGGCGTGAGGCGGCGGTCTCCGTGGAGGCGGAGATCACCGAAGACCCGCGCATCCGGCCGCACCCGGGTGGCGTGACCCGCCGCGACACGGCCGTGGTGCGGGCGAGGCTCCTGCTCGTGTCGGCCCTTCGGGAGCGGTACGCCGTGGACGTCCCCGTCGTGCTGCTGGGTCCCGCCGCCGGATGGCGCGCACTGCTGCCGAGCCAGCGGGTCCGGCTACGCGGAAGGCTGAGCCCGGCGCGACCGGGCGAGCCGGTCGCCGCGGTGCTGCTCGTCCGCGGGCCGCCCGAACCGATCGGCGTCCCGTCCGTCGTGCAGCGTGCGGCCGAGGTGCCGCGCGCGGGACTGCGCGAGGCGAGCGACGTGCTGCCGGAGGATCAGCGCGGCCTGCTGCCGGGACTGGTCGTCGGCGATGTGTCCCGCATGGACGAGGATGTGCGCCTCGACATGACGACCTCGGGTCTCAGCCACCTGACCGCGGTGTCCGGGACCAATCTGGCCATCGTGGCGGGCGCGGTGCTCGCACTGAGCCGCCTCGCCGGGCTGCCCCTCGCCGTCCGGGCGGTCGTCGCCGTCATCGCGATGATCGCCTTCTCGATCGTGGCCAGGCCGTCGCCCAGCGTCCTGCGTGCCCTCGTCATGGGGATGGTCGCCGCCGTCGCCCTCGGCACAGGCCGCACGAGGGACGGTCTGGCCGCCCTGTCCGCCACCGTGCTCGGGCTGCTGGTGTTCGATCCCGGGCTGGCCCGTGAGTGGGGGTTCGCGCTGTCGGTCGTCGCCACAGGCGGCATCCTCGTCCTCGCGCCGCGCTGGCGGGATCGTCTGGTGCGCCGCATGCCCCATATGCCCCGGCTGCTCGCCGAGGCGCTGGCCGTGACGGTCGCGGCGCAGGTGGTGGTCACGCCGCTGCTGGTGCTGATGTCCGGGCGGCTCGACCTGGCCGCGGTCCCGGCCAACCTGCTCGCCGAACCCGCCGTCGCCCCGGCGACCGTGCTGGGGTTCGCCGCCGCGGTGACCGCCCCGATCAGCATGGACCTGGCCCGGCTGCTGGTGCGTCCGGCCGGATGGGCCGTCGGCTGGATCATCGCCGTGGCGCGGCGGGCCGCCGACCTTCCCTTCGCCACCGCCGAGTGGCCGGGGGGAGCCCCGGGCCTGGCCGCGCTGGCGGCGGTGGCCCTGGTGGGCTGGGCCGTCCTCCGGGGCCGCGCGCGAAGGCGCTTCGCGGCCGCGCTCGCGGCGGGGGCGCTGCTCACCGCTCTCGTGGCCGTGCCGGTGGTCTCGCCGTGGCCGCCGCCCGGATGGTTGCTCGTCGCCTGCGACGTGGGGCAGGGAGACGCCCTGGTGCTGGCCGCCGGTCCCGGCCGGGCGGTGGTGGTGGACGCGGGACCGGCACCCGGCCTCGCCAACCGCTGCCTGCGTGCCCTCGGCGTGCGGCAGGTGCCGCTCGTCGTCCTCACGCATCCGCACCTCGACCATGTCGGCGGGCTCCCGGGCGTGCTGCGGGGCCGGGCGGTCGGCGCGGTGGTGGTCAGCCCGGGCCGGGTGCCCGAAGGGGAGGCGGGCCGGGTCTCCCGGCAACTCCAGGCGGCCGGGATCCCGGAGTGGCGGGCCGTGCGCGGCATGCGGTGGCGGTTCGGGCCCACCGAGATCACCGTGCTGGCGCCGGAGCCCGGCACCGCGCCCCAGGGCACCGGAGAGGGCTCCATCGCCAACAACGCCAGCGTCGTGCTGCTAGTGCGCTGGTCAGGCCCGCCGCGAACGGCCACAGCCCACACGGTCAGAGAGCCCGAGGGCCCCTCGGGGGAGCCAGGAGCCTTGGTCACCCCTGCGACGGAGGGGGCACAGGAAGGCGCGGTGCAGGTAGGTGAGGCACAGGAAGGCGGGGCACAGGAAGGCGCGGTACAGGCAGGCGGCGCACGGGAGGTCCAGGGCGCATCGGGGGTGCGAGGGGACCAGGGAGCGCCCCTGGGCGCGGCTCTGCTCGCCGGGGATCTGGAGACGGAGGCGCAGGAGGCCCTGCTGCGCAGTGGCGTCCCCCGGGTGGACGTGCTGAAGGTGCCCCACCACGGATCGTCCAGGCAGGCGCCGGCGTTCCTCGCCGCCACGGGTGCCCGGGCCGCCCTCGTCAGCGTCGGCGCGGTCAACGACTACGGGCACCCCGCCCAGGTGACGCTCCGCCGCCTGCGCGGCCTCGGCATGCGCCCCTATCGCACGGACCTGTCGGGAGACATCGCGGTCGTCGCCGACCACGGTCGTCTCGCCGTGGTCGTACGCGGCAGATGACCCCACCTGCCGGCTGGACATCGGCTGTGCCGCGGCGGCCTTCGACGCCGCTCTTTGATCCGCGCTTGCTTTCCTGCCCGGTGTCCTTGGGACGAGTGCGGGGATGGTGCCGGTGTGCGCTCGCCTGTCGGGGAGCGGGCGCGCACTCCAGGCATGGCCCCGGCGGCGGAACCCGGAGAGCACCGGCCCGTTCCGCCTGCCGATGAGGACGTGCCGTTCCTCCCCTGACCAAGACAGACGGAACCGAGCAGCCTCGCCAGAGCGACCTTAACGGAGAGTGACCAAGTGACGACACCGGTCAAGAGGATCACGATGTCCAAGCCATTCTGCGCCCTCGCCGGCGTGGGCCCCTACGCCATCGCCAAAGCCAACGAGGTCTACGAGGACATGGCTCTTCGCGGCCGCAGGCTCGTCGGCAGGATGACGAGGGAGGCCGCGCAGGAGTTCCAGGAGACCGCGCACGAGCTGGAGGACCTCTCCAGGACAGCTCGCCGGACGCAGGAGATGGAGGAGCGGGAGAAGGCCAGGGAGACCGCCGCCCAGACGCCGGCCCAGACCCCGGCCGGCCAGGCCCGGAGTCGCACCGCGGCCACCCGGGGCTAGCATCGAGCGTCTCGGCGGGCGGACCCGGCCATGCCGGCGGTGACGCCGATGGGGGGCTTCCGGTGACGGCCGCGGCGGGGCGCTCGTCGCCCGGCCGCCCGGCTCGCTCCCATCGGGCGTGAGCCGGACGGCCGATGCGGGGCCGCGACGAGCGCGCCGGGCGCCGGGTGTGCCCCCCAGACGGCGGATGGCGCGGCGAACGCGCCGGGCGCCGGGTGTGCCGGCGCCGGGCCGGCGTGGCATGCTGCGTGCCATGGCGAACGCAGCACCCGTGACCCTGGTCGTCGGCGACGAGGAGTTCCTGGCCGATCGGGCGGTCCGGGCCGTCGTGGCGGCGGTCCGCGCCGAGGACCCGGGGGCGGAGGTGCACGACCTCCAGGGGGGCAAGGTGGAGCCCGGGGAGCTGACCGGGCTCACCTCGCCCTCGCTGTTCGGCGACAGGTCGGTCATCGTGATCCGCGCCGCGCAGGACCTGCCCAAGGACGTCGTCGCCGAGGTGGTGAAGTACACCGCGCGCCCGGCCGACGAGGCGGTGCTGGTGCTGGCCCATCCCGGCGGGGTCAAGGGAAAGGCGCTGGTCGACGGGGTGAAGAAGGCGGGCGCCGACGTCGTGACCGTGGCCAAGCCGACCAAGGCGGGGGAGCGGCTCGACTTCATCAAGGCCGAGGTCCGCAGGGAGGGCCGTACGATCTCGCCGGCCGCCGCGCAGGCGCTGCTCGACGCGGTGGGCAGCGACCTGAGGGAGCTCTCGGCGGCCTGCGGCCAGCTCGCGTTCGACACGCAGGGCAAGAACATCGACGAGGCGGCGGTCGCGAAGTACTACCGGGGGCGGGCCGAGGTCAGCGGTTTCACGATCGCGGATCTGGCCGTGGAAGGCCGGTTGGGTGAGGCGCTGGAGCAGGTCCGCTGGGCCCTGGCGACGGGCGTGGCTCCGGTGCTGATCGTCAGCGCCCTGGCGGGGGGCCTGCGCTCGCTCGCCAAGGTGGGAGGCGCGCCCCGCAACCTCCGCGGCGGCCAGCTCGCGAGTCACGTGGGCATGCCGCCGTGGAAGATCGACCGGGTGAAGCGCCAGCTCGGCGGCTGGGGCCCTGACGGAATCTCCGCCGCCCTCCAGGCGGTCGCCGTCGCGGACGAGCAGGTCAAGGGTGGCGGCGCCGACCCGGGGTACGCGCTGGAGAAGGCCATCCACACGATCGTCGCCAGCCGCACCGCCCGCTGACGCACTCGCGGGCAGAGCCGATCGAGCGACCCCCGCCCCAGCGCGACGCCGACGTCACCGCGTACAGAGGGCAGGGGGCGGGCACCGGAAACGCGAAAACGCCGCATCTTCCGATCAGGGAAGATGCGGCGTGCGCTCGGTGCGGAACTACTTGGCGCCCTGCAGAGCCGCGGCGCGCTTGGCGATCGCGGACTTGCGGTTGGCGGCCTGGTTCTTGTGAATCACGCCCTTGCTGACGGCCTTGTCGAGCTGCCGGGACGCGGCCTGGAGCGCGACGAGGGCGTCGTCCACGTTGCCCTGGTCGGCAGCCTCGCGGAACTTGCGGACCGCGGTCTTCAGGGACGACTTGACGGCCTTGTTGCGCAGCCGGCGCTTCTCGTTCTGCCGGTTCCGCTTGATCTGGGACTTGATGTTCGCCACGAAGAAAGCCTCAGTGTTAAGTCTTGGTCGGATGGGGCGCGCGGGCTCGTGAGAGGGCGCGCCACACGCAGTTGGACAGGATACCAACAGCCCGGGCCGTCGCTCAAATCCGCGACGACGGGCCGCCCTGTGTTCATGCTATCGCGGCACGACGGCCGTGGTCCGCACATCGGCCCG
This sequence comes from Microbispora sp. H10885, assembly GCF_014161415.1. Lineage (NCBI taxonomy): Bacteria > Bacillati > Actinomycetota > Actinomycetes > Streptosporangiales > Streptosporangiaceae > Microbispora > Microbispora sp. H10885. Next base: position 237,194 of record NZ_JABBWY010000007.1, read on the forward strand.
CCCGAGCGACTCGGCGGATCCTCCTCCGGCTCCTCCGCGCACCCAGGCGGTCTCGTACTCCCTCCAGTCCTCCTCCGTGGCCGCGAAGTCGACGTACAGGGCCAGGCCGAACTCGGTGCGCGGCCCGTGCTCGCCGAGCGCCAGCCGGGCGCCCTCGGCCGCTGCCTCGACGCTCTCGGCGTAGTCGAGGTACGCGATGCCGTGGTCGTGGTAGGCCGGAGCCCCGATGAGGAGGGTCTTGTCCTCGGGCACGAGATCGAGGGCGAGCGAGGTCTGCCGTGCGACGTAGCCGCCGTACAGGGACGGCAGGGGCGTCCCGGAGTCATACGTCATGATCGCGACTTGGTCGGTCAGGCCGACGACCTGCCGGAAGTAGTCCGGCGTCCAGTACTTGTCGTGTCCGATCGCCAGGGCGGTGGGGGCGCGCATGCCGGTCAGCGGCTCGATCTGCTGGGTGGCGACCGACAGGAGCCGGGCGCCGATGGCCTGCCGCGTCTCCCGCAGCACGCCGAGGAACGGCCCGTCCCCGTCGGAGACCGGTTCGAAGTCGTAGTGGATCCCGTCGAAGCCGAGGGTGACAAGGTCACGGGCGCCCGCCACGATCCGGGCCCGCGCCGCCGCGTCGGCCAGGCTCAGGTGGGCCTTCCCGTTGTCGTTGACCGTCTGGCCGAGCCAGGCCGACACCCGGACACCGGGCAGATTCTTGCGCCACCATTTCAGGAAATTTCCGGCGTTGGCGTAGCGGTCGGGCGGCAGGGTCCCGTCGTACTTGAACGGCCCGCTGTGGACGTACACGTCCCTGATCCCGCTCGCGCGCAGCCGTACGGCGAGGGCCCGGACGTCGGCCTCCGTACGGCGGCCGTCCACCCAGGCGTGGCCCATCCACAGGGCGTCGTGCCCGGTGGTCCGCGTCCAGGCGGCGGGTGTCCCGGCGAACTGGACGCGCAGCGCGGCCGCCGCCGCGAGGCCGAGCGCGAGCGGAACGGCCGCGACGAGGGCGGTCCAGCGGAGAACGCGTCTGATGGTCCGTCTGGTGGTCAAGGCAAGCACCCGGACATGCCACCATGGAGGGTGGCTGGTCCGCCAGCCGAGAGAGGGCCCGCCGAGCGCGAGGCGAGGGCGGCCCGATCGACCAGCAGTCACTCGAAACCTGTATGACCACACCCTGTTGAAACGGACTCCGGTGCGCACTCAGCCTGGCCAGACCGACCCCGCGTTGATCCGCAACTTCTGCATCATCGCGCACATCGACCATGGCAAGTCGACACTCGCCGACCGCATGCTGCAGCTCACCGGCGTCGTGGACGACAGGTCGATGCGTGCGCAGTACCTCGACCGCATGGACATCGAGCGGGAGCGGGGCATCACGATCAAGTCGCAGGCCGTGCGGCTGCCCTGGAACGGCCATGTCCTCAACATGATCGACACACCGGGACACGTCGACTTCACCTACGAGGTGTCGCGCTCGCTGGAGGCGTGCGAGGGCGCGATCCTGCTCGTGGACGCGGCACAGGGCATCGAGGCCCAGACGCTGGCCAACCTCTACCTGGCCATGAACGCCGACCTGCACATCATCCCGGTGCTCAACAAGATCGACCTGCCCGCCGCGCAGCCCGACAAGTACGCCGAGGAGATCGCGGGCCTCATCGGCTGCGACCCCGGCGACGTGATGCGCGTGTCCGGCAAGACCGGTGCGGGCGTCAAGGAGCTGCTCGACCACGTCGTGGAGCACGTCCCGGCGCCCGTCGGCAACCCGGACGTCCCCGCCCGCGCGCTGATCTTCGACTCCGTGTACGACACCTACCGGGGTGTGGTGACGTACGTCAGGGTGGTGGACGGGCACCTGTCCAAGCGTGAGCGTGTGCTGATGATGTCGACGGTCGCCCAGCACGAGCTGCTGGAGATCGGCGTCATCTCGCCGGAGCCCATGCCGTCCGACCGGGGCCTCGGCGTCGGCGAGGTGGGCTACCTGATCACCGGCGTGAAGGACGTGCGCCAGTCGCGGGTCGGCGACACGGTCACCAACGCGCTCAAGCCCGCCGCGGAGGCGCTGGGCGGCTACGAGCATCCCAAGCCGATGGTCTACTCGGGGCTCTATCCGATCGACGGCGACGACTATCCCGAGCTGCGCGAGGCCCTCGACAAGCTGCGGCTGAACGACGCCGCGCTCGTGTACGAGCCGGAGACCTCGGCGGCGCTCGGCTTCGGCTTCCGCTGCGGCTTCCTCGGCCTGCTGCACATGGAGATCGTGCGGGAACGGCTGGAGCGCGAGTTCAACCTGTCGCTGATCTCGACCTCGCCCAACGTCATCTACCGGGTGATCATGGAGGACGGCAACGAGCACGTCGTCACCAACCCCTCGGAGTTCCCGGCCGGCAAGATCGGCGAGATCTACGAGCCGGTGGTGAAGGCCACGGTGCTCGCGCCGGCCGAGTTCATCGGCGCGATCATGGAGCTGTGCCAGGGCCGCCGCGGGCAGCTCCAGGGCATGGACTACCTCTCGGAGGACCGGGTCGAGATCCGCTACACGCTGCCGCTCGGTGAGATCATCTTCGACTTCTTCGACCAGCTCAAGTCGAAGACCCGGGGGTACGCCTCGCTCGACTACGAGCCGTCGGGCGAGCAGGCGGCCGACCTGGTCAAGGTGGACATCCTGCTCCAGGGCGAGACCGTCGACGCGTTCAGCGCCATCGTCCACCGCGACAAGGCGTACGCCTACGGCGTGGAAATGGCCAAGAAGCTCAAGGAGCTGATCCCGAGGCAGCAGTTCGAGGTCCCGATCCAGGCCGCCATCGGCGCCCGCGTCATCGCCCGCGAGAACATCCGCGCGATCCGCAAGGACGTCCTCGCCAAGTGCTACGGCGGTGACATCAGCCGGAAGCGCAAGCTGCTGGAGAAGCAGAAGGAGGGCAAGAAGCGGATGAAGATGGTCGGCCGCGTGGAGGTCCCCCAGGAGGCCTTCGTCGCCGCCCTCTCCTCCGAGGCCCCGGACAAGACCAAGAAGTAACTCCCTGTCTGGTTTCATGACAACTTAATGGGATCGCGCGGAAACATGACCATCCGTTAACGTTTGGCCATGCGCATCCTCTCTGTGAATGTGGGCCGGGCCGTCGACGCGGAATGGGCCGGCGACCTCCGGCGTACCGCCATCGACAAGCGCCGCGCCGAGGGGCGTGTCGCCGTACACGGGAACGGCCTGGCCGGGGACGAGCGCGCCGACACCGCCAACCACGGGCACCGGGACCAGGCGGTGTACGCGTACGCCCGGGAGGACTACGACTGGTGGGAGCCCCGGATGGGCCGGGACCTGCGCGACGGCCGGTTCGGGGAGAACCTCACGACATCGGGGGCCGACCTGACCGGGGCGCTCCTCGGTGAGCGCTGGCGGGTCGGCACCGCCGTCCTGGAGGTCACCTATCCCCGCATCCCCTGTGTCGTGTTCCGGAACTGGCTCGACGAGCGCGGCTGGGTCAGGCGCTTCACCGAGGCGGGCCGTACTGGAGCGTACTTCCGCGTGATCGAGGAGGGCGAACTCGGCGCCGGTGACGAGATCGAGGTGCTGGACCGGCCCGCGGACGGCGTGACCATCGGCGAGGCGTTCCGGGCCTACCACGGCGACGGGGACCTGCTGCTGCGGATCCTCGCCCAGCCCGGCCGCAGCGACAAGTGGGACAGGGTCGCCCAGCGCGTGCTCGGAAGCCGCACCGTGGCCCCCGCCTCCTGATCACCACCGCGCCCTGATCGCCGGGCCCTCATCCCCACCTCTCCGGCCCGGTCGCCTGCCCGCCCGCGCGTCGGCGCCTCCTCGCCTACCTCGGCCGTACGGTGTGACAGCGGGCGCGCGAACACGTGAGCCGGTCACCTCTCGCCAGGTAGGCGGGAGGTGAAAGTTACAGCCGGTGCTCCACGGCCGGGCGGCCCGCCTCGGGCTTCCGCGCCCAGATCAGGCCGGTGCGGCCCGGCTCGTGCCCCGGCATCGCGCACACGGGTGTCTTGACCGTTCCCCGCGCATGGGATTGGCTCCGCGCCGTGGCGCCGTCCGCGGCCGCCACCGGATCTTCGCCAATGGGATACGCAATGGCCAGCACGTGATCGGCGACGATCACGGGCGGTTGTTAACGCTAACATCCCCGTCAGTTGAAGCGCACCCGCTGAGGAGCGATGCCGATGGACAGGAAACGCATCCGCACGACGCTGGTCCCCGCCGTCACGGCGGCGCTGGCCCTCGCGTCGGGCGCCGTGGCGCTTACCACCGTGAGCCCGGCGCAGGCACTGGAGAACGGGGTGGCCAGGACCCCGCCGATGGGCTGGAACAGCTGGAACACCTTCGGCTGCAACATCAACGAGTCGCTGATCAGGGGGATGGCCGACGCCATCGTCAACAGCGGCCTGCGTGACCTCGGCTACCAGTACGTGGTGGTCGACGACTGCTGGTTCAACCCCAACCGCGACTCGGCGGGCAACATCCAGGGCGACCCCTCCCGCTTCCCCAGCGGGATGAAGGCGCTCGGCGACTACCTGCACAACAAGGGCCTGAAGTTCGGCATCTACCAGGTGCCCGTGGACAAGACCTGCGCGCAGTACTTCAACAGCTATCCCGGCGCGACCGGCAGCCAGGGCCACGAGGCGCAGGACGCCCGGCAGTTCGCGGCGTGGGGCGTCGACTACCTGAAGTACGACTGGTGCTCCCCGAACGGCACGATCAACGACCAGGTGGCCACGTTCGCCAAGATGCGCGACGCGCTGAAGGCGACCGGCCGGCCGATCGTCTACAGCATCAACCCCAACAGCATCCACTCGAAGACCGGCCCCCAGCGCAACTGGGGCGACGTCGCGAACATGTGGCGCACCACCGAGGACATCACGAACAAGTGGGACACGGGCCAGACCAACGGCTATCCCATGGGCATCCAGAACATCGTGAACGTCACCGTCCCGCTCGCCTCGTACGCCGGTCCCGGGCACTTCAACGACCCGGACATGATGGAGATCGGCCGGGGCGGCATGAACGACACCGAGATGCGCAGCCACTTCGCGCTCTGGGCGATGATGGCCTCCCCGCTGATCGCGGGCAACGACATCCGCTCCATGGACTCGGCGACGCAGACGATCCTCAAGAACAAGAACCTCATCGCGATCAACCAGGACTCGCTGGGCCTGCAGGCCACCCAGGTGTCCAACGACGGCACCCGGCGCGTGCTCGCCAAGAAGCTCGCCAACGGCGACGTCGCGGTCGCCCTGTTCAACCAGGGCGGCTCGACCACCACGGTCTCGACGACCACCTCCGCCATCGGCAAGTCCGGCGGCACGGTGACGCTGACGGACGCCTGGACCAACGCGACCAGCACCACGAGCGGCACGATCTCCGCCAGCGTTCCGGCGCACGGCACCGTGGTCTACCGGGTCAGCAGTCCCGGGAGCAGCCCCAGTGCCAGCCCGAGTGCCAGCCCGAGTGCCAGCCCCAGTGCCAGTCCCAGTGCGAGCCCGAGCGTGAGTCCCAGCGCGAGCCCGTCGGCCTCGCCGTCGACGTCCCCGGTTCCCGGCGGATGCTCGGCGACGATCAAGACGATCAACAGCTGGGGCGGCGGCTTCCAGTCCGAGGTGACGGTTCAGGCGGGCAGCTCGGCGGTCAACGGCTGGACCGTGAAGTGGACCTGGCCGGGCGGCCAGACCATCAGCAGCCTGTGGAACGGCCGGCAGAGTGTGTCCGGTTCCTCGGTGACGGTCACCAACGAGTCCTACAACGGCTCGATCGCGGCGGGCGCGTCCACGACGTTCGGCTTCACCGCCAACGGCAGCGCGGCCACCCCCACCGCCACCTGCACCAGCCCCTGACCTCCTGACGTCACGACCTGGGGAGGGGGTGGCCCCCTCCCCAGGTCGGATCACCTCAGGACGGAGTAGAGGGCGGAGGTGAGGGAGGCTTCGGCGTCGTCCTGGTCGATGGACCACAGCATCGAGCCGCCGAGGCCCTTGAGGCGGATGTACGCGGCCTTCTGCAGCATGACGGCGGGGTCGTCGTAGGACCAGAACTCGTTGCCGTCGTAGAGCCACAGGGCGCCGGTGAGCAGGTCGCGGTAGCGCCTGCCGGGCTTGCCGGCGAGGTTCTTGTAGTCGTCGCTGCCGGCGGCCCAGGTGCCGGGTGCGGGGCCGGCGGCGGGGGCGTAGCGGCCGTCGCCGCCGGAGGTGACCCCGGTCCAGCCCTGGCCGTACGCGGGGACGCCGACGACGATCTTGCGGGCGGGCGCCCTGCGGCCGACATAGTCGCGTACGGTCTGGTCGACGCTGTACTTGACCGGGCCGGGGTCGCGGCGGTCGGTGAGCAGGTTGGCCTGGTGCCCGGTGCGGTTCTCCCACGGCCCGTGCAGGTCGTAGCCCTGGACGGTGGCGAAGTCGAGCAGGCCGAAGACCTTCTTCACCTCGAAACCGGCGTCGATCTTGGCGGCGGCGGCCGGGAGGAAGGCGGTGAGTTCGGCGCGCCGGTCGTGGGCCCGCATCTGGCGGCGGAGTTCGGCCAGGAACAGGGTGAAGTTCTGCTTGTCCTCGGCCCGGATGACGTTGCCGTCGTTTCCGGAGGAGCCGGGCCATTCCCAGTCGAGGTCGATGCCGTCGAACACTCCGGCGGCGGCGCCGCCGGGCAGGCCGGGCAGGTCGCCCCTGAGCCACAGGTCGACGCACGAGGCGGCGAGCCGGGCCCGGGAGGCGGGGGTGAGAACGGCGTCGGAGAAGTACTTCGATCCGGTCCAGCCGCCGATGGAGATGAGGACCTTGAGGCCGGGGTGGCGGGCCTTGAGCTTCCTGAGCTGGCCGAGGTTGCCCTTGAGCGGCTGGTCGTCGGCGTCGGCCACGCCGTCGACGCTCTGCTCGGCGGGCACCGGCCGCTGCCAGTCCGCCCAGGGGTCGGCCGAGTAGCAGGTGCCCTCGGGGCCGACGAAGCCGAAGGCGTAGTTGAGATGGGTCAGCTTCGCCGCCGCGCCGCTGGCTTCCACGTCACGCACGTGGAAATTCCGGCCGTAGACCCCCCACTGGATGAAGTAGGCCACCCGTTTGTAGCGGTCCCCGCCCGTCGTGGCCTGGGCCTGGGCGGGCGCGAGCCCGGCGGCCAGGGTGGCGGCGACCGCCACGGCGAGTGTCCTTCTCATGAGCACGCCGGCCTCCCGGGCAACAACTTATAGGAAAGTTTCCTGTAAATTGCGCCGATCGTAGACCCCTCCGATCACCCCGTCAACGGCACCGCGCGAGTGACGGCAGACTGGAGGCGTGCCTTCCGTGCTTCCCGACGGTGATCCCGTCCCCGCGAGCGGCGCGCTGCCGCCCGGAGCCCTCGACGGGCTCGGCTCCCGTCCGTTCGGCTTCTACGTGCACGTGCCGTTCTGCGCGACGCGCTGCGGCTACTGCGACTTCAACACCTACACGGCCGCGGAGCTGGGGCCGGGCGCCGCGCAGCGGGACTACGCCGCCACCGCGATCGAGGAGGTGCGGCTGGCCCGGCGCGTGCTCGGGGACGCCGCGCCGCCGGTCGAGACCGTCTTCTTCGGCGGAGGCACGCCGACCCTGCTGCCCGCCGCCGACCTCGTACGGATCCTGGACGCCGTCGGCGAGGAGTTCGGCCTGCGGCCGGGCGCCGAGGTGACCACCGAGGCCAACCCCGAGTCCGTCGACCCGGCCTACCTGAAGGAGCTGCGGGAGGGCGGCTTCACCCGGATGAGCTTCGGCATGCAGAGCGCGGGCGAGCACGTCCTCACCGTCCTCGACCGGCGGCACACCCCCGGCCGGCCCGCCGAGGCCGTACGGGAGGCCCGCGCGGCCGGGTTCGAGCACGTCAACCTCGACCTGATCTACGGCACGCCGGGGGAGAGCGACGACGACTGGCGGGCCTCGCTCAAGGCCGCCCTGGCGGCCGGTCCCGACCACGTCTCGGCGTACTCCCTGATCGTGGAGGACGGCACCCGGCTCGCCGCCCGCATCCGGCGCGGCGAGCTGCCGATGCCCGAGGACGACGTGGCGGCCGACCGCTATCTCATCGCCGAGGAGACCCTGACGGCCGAGGGCCTGAGCTGGTACGAGATCTCCAACTGGGCGGCGGGGGACGAGGCCCGCTGCCGCCACAACCTGCTCTACTGGACCGGCGGCGACTGGTGGGGGGTGGGCCCGGGGGCGCACAGCCATGTCGGCGGCACCCGCTGGTGGAACGTGAAGCACCCCGCCGCGTACGCCGCCCGCCTGGCGGACCGGACCTCCCCGGCGCACGCCCGGGAGGTGCTGACGGCGGAGGACAGGGCCGTCGAGCGCGTCATGCTGGAGCTGCGCCTCGCCTCGGGCTTCCCGCTCGCCGACCTCGCCCCCGAGGCGCGTACGGCCTGCGCGCGGGCGCTGGGGGACGGGCTGCTGGAGACCGAGGCGTTCAAGGCGGGCCGGGCCGTCCTCACGCTGCGCGGCCGGCTCCTCGCCGACGCCGTCGTACGCGACCTGACCCCATGATCCGTCTGACCCCTCAGTCCGGCTGATCAGGGGCGGTGACGAAGTCGATGAGTTCCTCGACGCGCCCGAGCAGCTCGGGCTCCAGGTCGGCGTAGGTCGTGACCCGGCCGAGGATGTGCCGCCACGCCTCCTGGGGGTCCATCCGCCAGCCCAGCGCGGCGATCACGCCCTCCTTCCAGGGCACGCCGCGCGGCACGTCCGGCCACGCCTGGATGCCGAGTGCCCGGGGCTTGACCGCCTGCCAGATGTCCACGAAGGGGTGCCCCACGACGAGCACGTCCGCGCCGGAGACCTGGGCCGCGATGCGGCTCTCCTTGGAACCGGGCACCAGGTGGTCGACGAGCACGCCCAGCCGCCTGCCCGGCTCCGGGCCGAACTCCCCGACGATCGCGGGCAGGTCGTCGACGCCCTCCAGGAACTCGACGACGACCCCCTCGACGCGCAGGTCGTGTCCCCAGATCTTCTCGACCAGCGCGGCGTCGTGGACGCCCTCGACGTAGATGCGGCTCTCCTTGGCGACCTGGGCGCGCAGCCCCTCGACCGCGATCGACCCGGAGGCGCTCCGCAGCGGGCCGGACGGCCGGGCCTGGGGACGGACCAGCGTCACCGGCCTGCCGTCGAGGAGGAACCCGGCGGGGGTCAGCGGGAACACCCGCCGCCGCCCGAAGCGGTCCTCCAGCGTCACGGCCTCCTTGTCGCAGTCCACCACCGCGCCGCAGAAACGGCCCTCGGCGTCCTCGACCACGAGGTCGGGCTCGGCCGGGATCTCGGGGATCTGCCCCCGCCGTGGCCGCCGCCAGTCTCCGGAAAGCACGTCCCGCCCGTACATGCGGGGAACGCTAGCAAATCCCGGGCCGCCGGCCCGCCGGTTGCGCCCGGATTCACGGCGTGTTGCCCCTGATCGTCTGCTCGTTATCGCACGCCGAGCGGTGGTAGCCGTACACTTGGCACTCGGGAACACAGAGTGCCAGAGTCGGTGTTTCCAGGGCACAGGGAGGTGACACATTGCTCGACGACCGCAAGCTCGCCGTCCTGCGCGCCATCGTCGAGGACTACGTGTCCACCAACGAGCCGGTGGGGTCCAAGGCCCTGGCGGACAGGCACAACCTCGGCGTCTCCCCGGCGACCATCCGCAACGACATGGCGGCGCTGGAGGAGCAGGGCTACATCACGCAGCCGCACACCAGCGCCGGGCGGGTCCCGACCGACAAGGGATACCGCCTGTTCGTGGACCGGCTGTCGCAGATCAAGCCGTTGTCGGGGGCGGAGCGCAGGGCCATCGAGACGTTCCTCGCCGGGGCGGTCGACCTCGACGAGATCGTCATGCGCACGGTGCGGCTGCTCGCGCAGCTCACCCGGCAGGTGGCCGTCGTGCAGTATCCCTCGCTCACCAGGTCGTCGGTCCGCCACGTGGAGATCGTCCCGCTGGCGGAGCGCCGGGTCATGCTGGTGCTGATCACGAACACCGGGCGGGTCGAGCAGCGGGTGGTCGATCTGCCCGAGGCGCTCGCCGAGGACCGGATCGCGAACCTGCGCTCCGTGCTGAACGGCTGCCTCGACGGGTGCTGGCTCTCTCAGGTGCCCGAGACCGTGGCCGGCATCCCCGAACGGCTGCCGCCGGAGGAGAGGCCGGTGGTGGCGACCATCATGTCCGTGCTCCTGGAGACGCTCGTCGAGCGGCACGAGGAGAAGATCGTCTTCGGCGGTACGGCCAATCTGGCGGGCGCCGACTTCAGCGTCGGCCTGCGTGACGTGCTTGAGGCGCTGGAGGAGCAGGTCGTGCTCATGCGCCTGCTGGGCGAGACCGGCGGGCTGTCCGAACTCACCGTCAGAATCGGATCCGAGAATCCCTACAGCGGGCTGCGCGGCACCTCTATCGTGGCCGCCGGATACGGTTCGGGCGACAAGGAACTGGCCCGGCTTGGAGTGCTGGGCCCGACACGAATGGACTATCCGGTGACGATGGGTGCGGTGCGCGCGGTGGCGCGGTACGTGGGCCAGATCCTGGCGGGGTCATAAGTGTCCAACGACTACTACGCGACCCTTGGCGTCCGGCGCGACGCCAGCCAGGAAGAGATCAAGAAGGCGTATCGCCGTCTTGCCCGTGAGCTGCATCCGGACGTCAACCCCGATCCGGAGACCCAGGAGCGGTTCAAGGAGATCAACCAGGCGTACGAGGTGCTGTCCGACGCGGGCAAGCGCCGCATGTACGACATGGGCGCCGATCCGTTCGCGAGTGGCGGCGGGCCGGCCGGGGCGGGCGGCTTCGGCGGGGGCTTCCCGTTCAGCGACATCATGGACGCCTTCTTCGGTTCCGCCGGCGCCGCGAGGGGTCCCCGCTCGCGTGCCCGCCGCGGCCGCAACGCCACCATCCGGGTCGAACTGGACCTGGCGGAGTCCGCCTTCGGCACCACCCGGGAGATCGTGGTCGACACCGCCGTGGTCTGCGACGTCTGCCAGGGCTCCGGGGCGGCGTCCGGCACCCACCCCGACACCTGCGACATGTGTCACGGGCGCGGCGAGGTCTCCCAGGTCACCCGCTCGTTCCTGGGCCAGGTCATGACGTCGCGCCCCTGCCCCCAGTGCGGTGGGTACGGCAGCGTCATCCGGCACCCCTGCATGGAGTGCTCGGGCGAGGGACGGGTCAGGACCCGGCGCACGATCAAGGTGCGGATCCCGGCCGGCGTCGAGGACGGCACGCACATCCAGCTCGCGGGCGAGGGCGAGGTCGGGCCGGGCGGAGGCCCTCCGGGCGACCTGTTCCTGGAGATCGTCGAGCGGCCGCACCAGATCTTCGAACGCCGGGGCGACGACCTGCACTGCACCGTCCAGATCCCGATGACCGCCGCCGCGCTCGGCACCGTCCTGTCGATCGACACCCTCGACGGCGCGGAGGCCATCGACGTCCGGCCCGGCACCCAGGCCGGTCAGGTCATCCCCCTGTACGGCAAGGGCATCCAGCGGCTCAACGAGACCGGCCGGGGCGACCTGCTGATCCACGTGAACGTCGAGACGCCGACCAAGCTCGACCCGCAGCAGGAGGAACTCCTGCGGGAGTTGTCGAAGCTGCGCGGGGAGGAACGGCCGCCCGGCAAGTTCTCCCCGGGCCAGCAGGGCTTCTTCTCCCGCCTGCGGGACGCCTTCAACGGCCGGTGAGGCCGTGAGCGTTCCCGTGTTCCTGTCGGAGGCGGCCGGTGAGACCGGGGACACGATCGTCCTCGACGGGCCCGAGGGGCGGCACGCCGCGTCGGTGCGCCGCCTGCGGGCGGGGGAGCGGGTCGACCTCACCGACGGCGCGGGCCGGGTGGCCGAGTGCACGGTGACGTCGGCCGGCAAGGACGCGCTGACCGCCGCGGTGCTGCGCCGCTACGAGGTGCCGCCCCCGCGGCCGAGGCTGGTGGTCGTGCAGGGGCTGCCCAAGGGCGACCGGGGCGAGCTCGCGGTCGAGATGATGACCGAGGCCGGGGTGGACGTGATCGTCCCCTGGGCCGCCGCCCGCTGCGTCACGCAGTGGAAGGGCGACCGGGCCGGCAAGTCGCTCGCGCGCTGGCGGAGCACGGCGCGCGAGGCGGCCAAGCAGGCCCGCCGCTTCCACCTGCCGGAGGTGACCGAGCAGGCCACGACCGCGCGGGTCTGCTCGCTCGTCTCGGCGGCGCCGCTCGCGGTCGTGCTGCACGAGGAGGCCGCCGAGCCGCTGAGCCGCCTCGCACTGCCGGACGTCCCCGGCGACATCGTGGTGATCGTCGGCCCGGAGGGCGGCGTCACCGACGAGGAGATCGCCGGGTTCCGAGCGGCGGGAGCCGTACCGGCCCTGCTCGGCCCCACCGTGCTGCGCACCTCGACGGCGGGCGTGGCCGCGGCGGCCGTCCTCCTGGCCCGCTGCGGCCGCTGGTGAGGACCGTGATCGCCGGGACAGGCGGTCAGGGGGTGGGGGTCTCGGCCGAGTAGGGCGTGGCCGTCTCCGTGGGCTGGGCGCTGGGAGTGGCCGAGGGCGTGGCGGTCGCCGTGGGCGGAGCCGACGAGGGGGCGGCGGTGTGCGTGGCCGGCGGCGGCGCGGGCTGCGTCGTCTGGACGGGCGGGCACGTCGCGGGCAGGGTCGGCGGGTCGGGGTCGACCACTCCGGCCCGTGCCGGGGGCGACGCGCAGGGGTCGGACGGCGACGGCGACGGCCTGGTGGCCGAGCCCGGACGGTGCGTCGGGGACGGGCTGGTCCGCCCGTGCGACGGGCTCGGGCTGGTGGTGACGATGATCACCACTCCGGGCCGCGAGGCGCTCCCGCCGGCGGGCGGGCGCGTCACGGTCGAGCTCTGCGGGTCCTCCTCGCGGGTGTCGCCCAGTTGCGCGATACCGGTGCGGTCGGCGACCTGCTCACGCAGGCCGGGGACGAGCATCACGACCGCGCCCGCCGCGAGGACGGCTCCGGCGGCCGCGGCGCCCACCCGCAGCCACAGCACGTTCCGCAGGCCGCGCAGGCCCCGCTGGTCGATGCGCCGGCGGATGATGTCGAGTCCTTCGGGAGACGGCACGACCGAGTCCGCCTCCGCGCGCAGGGCACGGCGGAGCGACTCGCCGTACTCGTCGTCGGGCGGGAAGGTCATGAGAACTGCTCCAGTGCCATGCGTAGTGCGGCCATGCCGCGGGCCGTGTGACTCTTCACCGCGCCCTTGCTGATGCCCATCGCGTGCGCGATCTCGGCCTCCGACAGGTCGCCGTAGTATCGCAGCACCAGCGCCTCGCGCTGCCGGGTGGGCAGGCCGCGGAGCGCCTCGATGACGGCCGAGCGTTCGAGCTCGCCGATCGCGCCGTTCTCGGCGCTCGGGGCGTCCGGCAGGCCCTTCGGGGCGTACTTCTCGACGACCGCGCGGTGCCGCAGCACCGAACGCGAGCGGTTCACGACCGATTGGCGAAGGTAGGCCAGTGCCTTGTCGGTGTCCCTCAGGCGCCGCCACGCTCCATGCAGAGCGACGAAGGCGTCCTGAACGACCTCTTCCGCGCTGGCCACGTCACGGACCAGCAGCACCGCGAGACGCACCAGTGACCGATAGTGAGCGCTGTAGAGCGCCGTCACGGCCATGTCGGCATCCCACCCGACGGGCACCGTCCCCAACGACCTGTCGGCCACGAGGGTCTCGGTGGTCACGTCAATAGGACGCTCGTCATCCCCGGGGGGTTTACGTTCTTCCGAATCATTAGAGGGCATGGCCCAGCGGTGTCCTCGCGCGACACTAGGGGGGTTGTCTGGTGAAGTCTCGCACAACCACAGTAGCCGCGAGGATCATTGCCGTCATCAATCGTCGTCGGCGACCGTTAGGGTGAGGCGCGTGACCGACTGCCTATTCTGCAAGATCGTGGCCAGGCAGATCCCCGCGGACATCGTCCTGGAGACCGGGCGGGCGCTCGCCTTCCGCGACATCAACCCGCAGGCCCCGACACACGTCCTCGTCGTGCCCAAGGCCCATCACGAGAACGCCGCCGCCCTGGCCGCGGCCGACGACGGCCTCGCGGACGACCTGCTCGCGGCCTGCCACGCGGTGGCCGTCCAGGAGGGTGTGGCCGAGCCGGGCTACCGGGTGGTGTTCAACACCGGGACGGGCGCCGGGCAGACGGTCTTCCACGTGCACGCGCACGTGCTCGGCGGCCGGAGCCTCACCTGGCCCCCGGGCTAGGGGCGCCCTAGTAGCATGAGAGGGAACCGAGGAGGCGATCAGGGCCGCAAGGGCCGCCCATGTCCGAGTCACAGCACATCAGCCAGACCCAGGCCAAGGTAGTCATCCCCGAGGGGCAGCCGATGGTCAGCCTCCTCGGGTCGGGTGACGAGCTGCTGCGGGTCATCGAGGGCGCTTTCAGCGCCGACATCCACGTACGGGGCAACGAGATCACCATCACCGGCAGTCCCGAGGAGAGCGGCGTCGTCGTCCGCCTCTTCGAGGAGCTGACGGAGCTGATCCGCTCGGGTGCCGAGCTGTCCCCCGACGCCGTCGAACGAAGCATCCACATGCTGCGGATGGCCACCGACCGTCCGGCCGAGGTCCTGTCCCTGGACATCCTGTCCTCCCGGGGCCGGACGATCCGTCCGAAGACGGTCAACCAGAAGCGGTACGTCGACGCGATCGACAGTCACACCATCGTCTTCGGCATCGGCCCCGCCGGCACCGGCAAGACGTACCTGGCGATGGCGAAGGCCGTGAAGGCCCTGCAGAACAAGCGGGTCAACCGGATCATCCTCACCCGCCCCGCCGTCGAGGCGGGGGAGCGGCTCGGGTTCCTGCCCGGCACGCTCTACGAGAAGATCGACCCCTACCTGCGGCCGTTGTACGACGCGCTGCACGACATGCTGGACCCCGACTCGATTCCCCGTCTCATGGCGGCCGGGACGATCGAGGTCGCGCCGCTCGCCTACATGCGCGGGCGCACGCTCAACGACGCCTTCATCATCCTGGACGAGGCGCAGAACACCTCGCCCGAGCAGATGAAGATGTTCCTGACCCGGCTCGGGTTCAACTCGAAGATCGTGGTCACCGGCGACGTGACCCAGATCGACCTGCCCGGCGGTCAGGACAGCGGCCTCAAGGTCGTCCAGCAGATCCTCGAAGGCATCGAGGACATCCATTTCAGCAGGTTGACCAGCGCGGACGTGGTCCGGCACAAGCTGGTGAGCGACATCGTCGACGCCTACGGCCGATACGACGCCGCGGTGGCCTCCGAGCCACGGGCGATCAACAAGCGGCCGCGGAACAACCGGCGGTGAGCACGACCATGGCGGGTGAGGAGACCCCGTGAGCATCGAGGTGGCCAACGAGTCCGGCGTCGAGGTCGACGAGACGGCACTCGTCGAGCTCGCCGGGCACGTCCTGGGCCGGATGGGGATCAACCCGCTGGCCGAGCTGTCGATCCTGGTGATCGACGCGGGGGCGATGGCCGAGCTGCACGAGCAGTGGATGGGGGAGCCGGGCCCGACCGACGTGCTGGCCTTCCCGATGGACGAGCTACGGCCCAACACCGGGCGGGACGAGGACGCGTCCCCCGACCCCGCGCTGCTGGGCGACGTGGTGCTGTGCCCGCAGGTGGCCGAGAAGCAGGCCGCCGAGGCCGGGCACAGCGCCCAGGACGAGCTGGAGCTGCTGTGCACGCACGGCATCCTCCACCTGCTGGGCTACGACCACGCGGAGCCCGAGGAGCACGCCGAGATGTTCGGGCTGCAGGACGAGCTCCTCGGCGCCTGGCGGGAGGTGCGGCGGAAGCCGTGAACAACGGCTGGCTGATCTCGGCCGTCGTCCTCATCGTGGTCGGCGGCCTTCTCGCGAGCGCCGAGACCGCGCTGACCCGCATCTCCCGCGTACGGGCCGAGGAGTTCGTCAAGGAGGCGCGGCGCGGCGCGGTGCGGTTGCAGACGATCGTCGCCGACCCCCCGCGTTACCTCAACCTGGTGCTCCTGCTGCGGCTGAGCTGCGAGCTCGTCGCCACGGTGATCGCGACGCTGCTGTTCATCGACTGGCTCGGCGACCGCGGCCAGGCGTACGCCGGGGCGGCCCTGGCCATGATCCTGGTGAGCTACGTGATCGTCGGGGTCATGCCGCGTACGCTCGGCCGTCAGCACGCCGAGCCCGTCGCCCTGGCGAGCGCGCCGGTCGTGTACGGCCTGACCAAGATCTTCGGACCGCTGCCCGAGCTGCTGATCCTGCTGGGCAACGCGCTCACCCCCGGCAAGGGCTTCCGGGAGGGGCCGTTCACCTCCGAGGCGGAGCTGCGCGACCTGGTCGACCTCGCCGAGCAGCGCAGGGTCATCGAGCCCGACGAGCGCGAGATGATCCACTCGGTCTTCGAGCTGGGCGACACGCTGGTGCGCGAGGTCATGGTCCCGCGCACCGACATGGTCTTCATCGAGCGGGGCAAGACGCTGAGCCAGGCGCTCTCGCTGGCGCTGCGCAGCGGCTTCTCCCGCGTCCCCGTCGTCGGGGAGAACGAGGACGACGTGGTGGGCATCGCCTACCTGAAGGACATCGTCCGCCGCATACAGGACACCGGCGACGACGGCGTCCGGGTGGACGAGCTCATGCGCCCCGCGACGTACGTGCCGGAGAGCAAGCCCATCGACGAGCTGCTGCGCGAGATGCAGGCGCGGCAGATCCACCTCGCCATCGTCATCGACGAGTACGGCGGCACCGCCGGTCTCGTCACGATCGAGGACGTGATCGAGGAGATCGTCGGGGAGATCGCCGACGAGTACGACCAGGAGACCCCGCGGATCGAGTGGCTCGACGACGGCGCCGCCCGGGTGACCGCGCGGCTCCCGGCCGGGGAGCTGGGCGAGCTGTTCGGCACCGACATCGAAGTCGAGGACGTCGACACGGTCGGCGGCCTGCTGGCGCACGCCCTGGGCCGGGTGCCGATCGCGGGCTCCGAGGCCGTGATCGGCGACCTGCGCCTGACCGCCGAGAACCTCGCGGGACGCCGCAACCGGATCAGCACCGTCGTCGTACGCCGTGAGGAGCCCGCTCCCGGCGACGAGGTCGTGGCCGCGAGCGCCGACCACGAGTGAATCTGGTCTGGAAATATCCGGCCTTGTAGTGTGCCCCCCATGGCGGTCTTCTCCGTACTTGGAGCGCTTCAAGCCATCGGCGAAGACGGGCCGATCGAGTTCGGCGGCCCTCGTCAGCGCTCGGTGCTCGGGCGCCTTCTGGTCGCCCGGGGCCAGGTCGTGCCCGTCGGGCGGCTGATCAGCGACCTGTGGCGGGACCAGCCGCCTCCGGGCGCCGCCGGTTCCATCCAGACGTACGTCTCCCACCTGCGCCGGGCCCTGGAGCCGCGGCGGACGATCCGCACGCCCGCCAGGCTCCTGGTGACCGTGCCCCCGGGGTACGCCCTGCGCGCCGAGCACGTGGACGCCTGGCGGTTCGAGGAACTGGTGCGGCAGGGCAGCCGGCGGCTGCTCGACGGTGACGCCGCCGCCGCGGTCGCCGCGCTGGAGGATGCGCTCGCCCTGTGGAAGGGCCCGGCGTACCTGGAGTTCGCGTCGGCGGACTGGGCGCTCAACGAGATCGCCCGGCTCGACGAGCTTCGGGCGACGGCCGTCGAGCAGCGGGCCTCGGCGGTGATGGCGCTCGGCACGCCCGGCTCGGTGATCGCGGATCTGCGCGCCCACCTCGCCGAGCACCCGCTGCGTGAGGAGGGCTGGCGGCTGCTCGCCACCGCGCTCTACCGGCAGGGCAGGCAGGGCGACGCGCTCGCCGCGCTCCGCGAGGCCCGCCGCATGCTCGTGGCGGAGCTCGGCGTCGATCCCGGTCCCGCGCTGCGCCGCCTGGAGGCCGGCATCCTCGCCCATTCCCCCGAGCTGGACCTGCCCGGCCCGGCTCGTACGGCCGGCTGGGACGACCAGTCGGCACGCCCCCGTCTCGCGCGCGACCTACCCGTGGGCGACATCCCCGTCCGCGGCATCGCGACGCGCGAGACCGGGCCGCGTGTCACCCCCGCCGAGCCCGGTGCGGCGGCGGTGCCGCCGGCGACGTCCACGGAACCGCCCGGAGCGGCCTCCGCGGCGGCGGCGCCGCGAGCGGTCCCCACGGTGGCCGATGGAGCGGTTCTCCTGGAGATCTCCACAGCGGGCCCCGCGACGGCTCTCACGGCGGTGCCCGGAGGCGGGGAGGGCCGCGTCCGGCTCTTCGGGCGGCGGAGCGAGCTGTCGCTTCTGCTGGACCGGTCCGAGGGCGTCGCGCTCGTCAGCGGCGAGGCGGGCATGGGCAAGACCGCGCTCGTCGAGGAGGCCGCCGCCGTCCGGGCGGGGCAGGGCGCGCGGGTCGCGATCGGGCGCTGCCCGGCGACCCGGGGCGCGCCGCCCGGCTGGGCCTGGACCGAGATCCTCCGTACGCTCACGACGGCCATGCCGTTCGACACGGCCGGGAGCGTGCGGGCCGGGAGCCTGCGGGGCGAGGGGTTCCACGGGCGGCGGGCGGTCGCGGCCCACCTGCGCGCCGCGGCCGCCGAGGCGCCGATCATGCTCGTCGTCGAGGATCTGCACCGGGCCGACCGGGAGACGCTGGACACCCTCGTGGAGGTCGTCGCGGAGACGGCCGGCGCGGCCGTCACCGTCGTCTGCACCTTCAGGCAGGAGGAGGCGGGCCGGCTGGCCGGGACGATGGCGGCGCTCGCCCGGCGCGAACCGCTCCGGATCGCCCTGCGCGGCCTGCGGCCCGGCGCCGCCGCCGGCCTCGTGACCGCCGTCGCCGGCGTGCCGGTCACCCGCCCGGCCCTGACCGCGGTCGCCGCGCGGACCGGGGGCAACCCCTTCTTCCTCCGGGAGACCGCGCGCCTGATCGCGGCCGAGGGCGAGGCGGCGGCCCTGACGACCGTTCCCGCCGGAGTTCGCGACGTGCTCGCGGCGCGCCTCGCCGTCCTGCCCGCCCGGGTGCGCACGGTGCTGGGCGAGGCGGCGGTGCTCGACGCCGAGGTCCCGGGGGTTCACGCCAGGGGCGTGGACCTCGACGTGCTCGTGGCCGTCCACGGCGGCGGTGAGGACGCTGTGATTGACGCGGCCGAGGCGGCGCTCCTGGCCGGGGTGCTGGTCGAACCCGGCGGCGGCGGGCTTCGCTTCGCCAGCCCGGTCCTCCGCGACACCGTGTACGGCGCGCTGCCGCGGCTGCGCCGCGCCCGCACGCACGCCCGGGTGGCGGCGGTGCTCGAACGGCTGCGCCCGGACGAGGCGGCGGCGCTCGCGCACCACCACGCGCTGGGCGGTGATCCGGTGCGGGCGGCGCGGTACGCCCTGACCGCCGCCGAGCGGGCCGACCTCCGGTACGCGCGGCGGGAGAGCGGGCTCACGCGGGGCCAGGGGGCGCGGCCCGCCAGAGACTACGCCTCGGTGGCCCGTGATCGGCTGCGGGAGACGCAGAGCCCGCCGACGGGTGCAAGCCTTCTTTAAGCGGCTTGCAAGTGCGCCCTGCCATTGTTGTCCCAGGCGCCCAGAAGGGGTTCGGGGCGCCTCATAGGGAGACCGGCGCTCCGGGAGGGGTTCGCGGCGCACCGGCAACTCTCGTGGGGGATCCGTAAGCGGTGCGGGGCTTTCACCTTCCGAGGTGGAAGCCCCGTATCGGTTACGCAAAGTGATTACCCGCTTCCGGTCCGGGGAAGGACAACCTCCGGCAACGCGCCCGAGCGGCGGGGAGGCGGACATGCGGATCGTCCACGCGGCAGTCGCGGGCCTCCTGGCCCTCGCCGCCGGGCCCAGCGTCGCGACGTACACCACCGCGCGGGCCATCCGCGATTCTCCCCGGACGACAGGCGCCCTCGCCCCGGACAGTGCGGGCGCGCGAGCCACGTCGGACGCGGGCGCGACCGGGGACGCCCGTGCCACTCAGGACGCCCGTGCCACTCAGGACGCCCGTGCCACCCGGGACGCTCTTGCCACCCGGGACGCGGGCGCGCCGGCGACCCGGGGCACGGGCGTGCGGGCCACGCGGGACGCCATGGCGGCGCGGAGCACGGGGCGTCTGAGGGGCGTGCTGGGGACGATGCGGGATCTTCCCGAGGGCTTCTTCAGCCACGCGCGGGCGCCCTGGCGGGCGCCCTTCCGCCCCCGCGCGAGCGCCTGCCGCGCCCTCTTCGACGCCGCGGCGGGCAGGCCTCCGCGTGACGGCCTCGGTGGCGCCGCAGCCGTGACCGCCGCCACGTACGACGGGCCGCACCTCGGCGAACTGGCCGGCGTCGGGCTCGCCGTCTACGACGGGAACGAGGCGGCCCAGCACCTCGACGTGCTGCGCGCCGCCCTGATCCGCTGCGCGACCGCCGACGCGGGCACGCCGTACGACCGCCTGAAGGCCTCGCCGGTGCCGCTGCCGGGCATCGGCGGTCCCGACGCCGCCGCCCGCGGGCTGACGGGCAGGGCCGGCGGCTACCCCTACCGCATGCACCTGGTCGTCGCCCGCTCCGGCCACACGCTGATCACGCTCGTGCACGCGGGGCTGACCCCGCCCGACCCGGCCCGTACGGCCGAACTGGCCCGGTTGCTCGTCCGGGAGGTCGGTACGCTTGACGGGTGACAGAGACGCTGGACCCCGAGGACACCAAAATCATCACGCTGGCCAGGTCGGCGCGGGCACGCGCGGGCGTTCCGGAGGGCGCCGCGGTGCGTGACGAGACGGGCCGCACGTACGCCGCGACGACGGTGACGCTGCCCTCGCTCCGCCTCTCGGCCCTCCAGGTGGCCGTGGCCATGGCCGTGTCCAGCGGCGCGAAGTCGCTGGAGGCGGCGGCGATCGTCAGCGAGGCCGACGAACCCGGCGAGCAGGACGTCTCCGTCGTCGAGGACATGGGCAACGGCACGCTGTTCCTGGCCGCCCCGGACGGCTCGCTGAAGGGCCGGTACATCTGACGTGAACGCCGAACCCAGCGGTTTCCGCGCGGGCTTCGCCTGCTTCGTCGGCCGCCCCAACGTCGGCAAGTCGACGCTGATGAACGCACTGGTCGGCACCAAGGTGGCGATCACGTCGTCGAAGCCGCAGACCACGCGGCGGGCCATCCGCGGCATCGTCCACCGGCCGGACGCCCAGCTGGTGATCGTCGACACCCCCGGCTTCCACCGTCCGCGCACCCTGCTGGGTGAGCGGCTCGACAGCCTGGTGCTGTCCACGCTCACCGAGGTCGACGTCATCGGGTTCTGCGTCCCGGCCAACGAGGCCATCGGCAAGGGCGACCGGTTCATCGTCGAGAAGCTCGCCGCGGTCAAGAAGACCCCGGTCGTGGCCGTCGTGACCAAGTGCGACCTCGCCACCCGCGAGCAGATCGCGCACCAGCTCCTCGCGGTGTCCGCGCTGGCCGAGTTCGCCGAGATCGTCCCGGTGTCCGGGCAGAGCGGCGAGCAGCTCGGCGTCCTCGCCGATGTGCTGATCGAGCGGCTGCCCGAGTCGCCCCCGCTCTACGTCGGCGGCGAGCTGACCGACGAGCCGGAGCAGGTGCTCGTCGCCGAGCTGATCCGCGAGGCGGCGCTGGAGGGCGTGCGGGACGAGCTGCCCCACTCGATCGCGGTCATGGTGGAGGAGATGAACCCCCGGGAGGGCCGCGACGACCTGCTCGACGTGTACGCCCACATGTTCGTCGAGCGGCAGTCCCAGAAGGCGATCGTCATCGGCCCGGGCGGCGCCCGGCTCAAGGACGTGGGCACCCGCGCCCGGCAGCAGATCGAGGCCCTGCTCGGCACCCGGGTCTACCTCGACCTCCGGGTCAAAGTGGCCAAGGAGTGGCAGCGCGACCCCAAGCAGCTGCGCCGGCTCGGCTTCTACGACTGATCCCGCCGCCCGCGTGCGGTGGCCGGCGGCATGGTCGGCGGCGTGGTCGGCGGCGTGGTCGGCGGCGTGGTCGGCGGCGTGGTCAGCGGCGGCGGAGCAGCGCGGCGCAGGCCAGCACGGCCAGCGCGACGGAGGCCAGCAGGCCGGCGAACCAGCCGTACTGGACCGTCGGGTGTACCCGGAGCAGTCCGGAGACCTGGAAGTCGAGCCGGCTCACCAGGTCGCGCGGATCGGCGAGGAACATCGCCAGCGCGAACGCCGCGACCGCGCCCGGCAGGATCGCCAGCCCGGTGAAAAGCCAGTTACGCATCGCGCCGAGGACGCCGAGGAGCATCGCGGCGATCCCGGCGCCCAGGACCACCCACCCGGGGCCCTCGTCGACGCCGCGTACGGCGGTGAGCGACGCGTCGATCACGCCGAACTCGGCCGTGAGCCCGGCCCACGGGAGCAGTGCGGCGACGGCCAGCACGAATCCCGCGGCGATCACTCCGGCGGCCCGCAGGGCGCCGGCGACGCTCGTGCGGTGCGGTCGGGGGGCGGAATGCGGCGTGGGTTCCGGCACGATCACCAGGCTACGGCCCGGCGCCGCCCGACGCGGAGATCGGGTGCGGTCCCGGGCGGAGATTCGGCGGGGACGGGTGGCCGGGGGCGCGCTTCAGCTGTGGGCAGGGTCCATGGGCAGGGTTCGGCTGCGGGCTGGGTCCATGGCACGGCTCAGCTGTAGGCACGGTTCAGCTGTGGGCGCGTTCAGCCGGTCGCGTGTGACGCGGCGGCGTCCTCGCCGTGTTCGAGCCGCCGCCTGAGCTGCACCGCGTCCGCGCCCAGAGCGGAGACCAGCACGCCGGGACCGGCGAGCGGGAGCGCGGCCCAGCCTTCTCCGACCACCGCCCGCCGCTCCCGCTTGTCCCCGGCCGAGGGCCGCCAGGCGGGGCCCGCGACCAGGGTGGAGCCGACGCACCGGGCGTCTCCGTAGACGGCCGGGCTGCCGTCCACGGTCTCCTCGCCGATCACGAGGTTCTGCCGGAGCAGGGGACGTCCGGCGACGGTGGCGTCGAACCTCGCATGGCAGCGGCCCGGCCGCTCCCCGTGCCGCCCGAACACGATCTCCTCGCGCCACAGGACGGTCGCGTCCTCCGCCAGCGAGAGCCGTACGACGAGGCGGTGGGAGCACCCGGCGGCGAGCACCGTCGGCTCGGGGGAGAAGCGCAGTGTCGCGCCGGCCCCCACCCGCGCCCGCACCAGCATGACCGAGGGGGCCTCCGCGAGGCCCGGCAGCACCAGCGTGGCGGCCACCGAGCACACCTCCAGCGACGTGCCCGGCGCGACGTCCACGCCGAGATCGAGGTGGTCGCCCCGCAGGGGACCGGCGCCCGTCGAGACCAGATGCACCCGGCGCGGGCCGGTCCTGCGCAGGGTCAGCGGCGGGTCCGACCGCAGGGTCTCCAGCCGGGTGCCGCCGCCGTCGGCCATGCTCGTCCTGATCAGCGCCCGCGCGGTGACCGCCGCCGCCGTGCTCACGGCGCGGTGACGGGACGCGACTGCTGCTCCCCGTGCTCCTTCCGCTCCGGCGCGACGTCGTCCGCGGCGACCCTGTTGACGGATATCCCGTCTGCGGCGCCTCCATCGGGGGAGACGTCTTCCGGGACACGCCGCGCGGAGGAACCGTGCGCGGAGAGGCCGTGGTGGTGGGCGACGCCGTGGTCGTGACGCCAGACGTCGACCATGTCGGTCACCCACTGCGCGACCATGTGCGCGCTCCTGTCCTCCCTGATCGAGGTGAACAGCACCGGCCTGCCCTCCCGTACGGCCGCCGCGTCGCGGGACATCACGGTCAGGTCGGCGCCGACCATCGGCGCGAGGTCGGTCTTGTTGATCACCAGCAGGTCCGCCGTCGTCACCCCCGGCCCGCCCTTGCGCGGCACCTTGTCGCCGCCGGACACGTCCAGCACGAAGATCTGCCGGTCGGCCAGGCCGCGGCTGAAGGTCGCGGTGAGGTTGTCGCCGCCGCTTTCGACGATCACCAGGTCGAGCGGCCCGAACCGCTCCTCCAGCGTCTCGACCGCGTCGATGTTGGCCGCGATGTCGTCGCGGATCGCGGTGTGGGGGCAGCAGCCGGTCTGCACCGCCTGGATCCGCTCGGGGTCGATCACCCCCGTCCGGCGCAGGAAGTCGGCGTCCTCGGTGGTGTAGATGTCGTTGGTCACGACCCCGAGCCGCAGGGAGGGCCCGAGGCTGCGGCACAACGCCGCCACCAGGGCCGTCTTGCCGCTGCCGACCGGGCCGCCGATGCCGAGGCGGAGCGCCCGCCCGTCCGGCTCGGCCGCGTCGTGGAGGTCGTCGTGGTAGGCGCCCATGATCTGGACCCTTCTGCTCGTGAGCCGCGGCGTGGGTCGCGGCCCGGTCGGCGACGTCGGGGGACGTCTCGGGAGGTGTCAGGAGACGAAGAGCTTCATCGGGTTGGCCAGGTGTCCTTCGGCGAGGAGGTCGAGGGCCGGCGCGCTGTGCCCGGGCAGCCCCGCCCAGCCTCCTCGCCATCCCGTCTGGGCGGATCCGGACGCGTCGCCCGGCGGAGGACCGGCGCTGCCAGGCGAGGCGTCCATGCCCGCCGGGCCGCTCGGAGCCGGGCCGCTCAGAGCCGGGCCGCTCGGAGCCGGGCCGCTCAGAGCCGGGCCCGCCGGTGTCGTGTCGTCGAGTGCCGCGTCCGTGAGTGCCGGGTCCGTGAGGGTTGTGTCAGTGAGCGTCGTGTCCGTCAGGACCGTGTCCATGAGGGACGCGCAGGCGGCGTGGGCCGCGTCGTTGAGCGCCGGCGCGAGGTCGGCGAGCAGCCGGTGGACGGTGACCGGATCGAGGCCGAGGAGCCGCACCGCGGCCGTGGCCGGGCCCGTCACCGAGGTGTAGGCGGCGGCCAGCGCGGCCTGCTGGGGCTCGCAGCCCGCGGACGCCGCGGCGGCGCCCAGCGCGATCGGGTGATGCGGACCTTCCGGGATGGCCCGCGCCAGCGTCTCCAGGGCCGGCGACGGCCACAACCGGCGGGCGGTGCGCAGCAGGAGCCGCCCTTGGGTCCGCGCGGCCTCCCGCTGGGCGGGCGACGCGGTCCGCGCGTCGGCCTCGTCGTCCAGCCGCCGCCACAGCCGCCGGCGGAGGTCCTCCGCCGCCGCGACCTCGGACGCCGCCGCACCCGGCCCGCCGCTGCCGCCCGTCCGCCACGACGCGTCCATGGCGTACGGCCGGACGGGCGGGGCCGGCGAACCGGCCGCAGCCGTCCCGCCGGCCCTCCCGACGACGTCCGGTTCGCCGGCCGCGAGTTCGCAGGCGGCGGCGGACAGGGCCGCGGTCACGAGGCCGGCGGTGGCGAGCCTGCCGCGCAGGAACCGCGCGAGGTCGTCGACGTCGGTGACCGTGCCGAGCCGCACGGCCTCCTCCACCCCGCCCGAATGGGCGTGCCCGCCCGCGGGCAGCCGGGAGTCGGCCAGCAGCAGCAGTGCCGCCGGGTCTCCGCGCATGCCGTCCATCGCACCTCTCAGAAGAGGAAGTAGCGCTGCGCCATCGGCAGCGTCTCGGCCGGGGCGGGCTCGATGAGCTCGCCGTCCACGTGTACGGCGAACGTGTCGGGGTCCACCCGGATGTCCGGCAGGGCGTCGTTGAGGGGCATCGCGTCCTTGCGCCGGGAGCGGACGTCGGCCACCGGGGCCAGCCGCCTGCGGACGGCCAGCCGGTCGGCGAGGCCGTCCTCCAGCGCGAGCGGCGCGACGAAGTGCAGCGACGTCGCCGCGGCGGTGGCCGGGGCCGCGCCGAACATCGGGCGGGGCAGCACCGGCTGCGGCGTCGGGATCGACGCGTTCGCGTCGCCCATCTGCGCGTACGCGATGACCCCGCCCTTGATCACGAGATCGGGCTTGACCCCGAAGAAGGCCGGGCTCCACAGGACGAGGTCCGCGAGCTTGCCGGGCTCGACCGAGCCGATCTCCGCGTCGAGCCCGTGGGCGACGGCCGGATTGATCGTGTACTTCGCGACGTACCGGCGGGCGCGCAGGTTGTCGGCCGGGCCGTCGCCGGGCAGCGCGCCCCGGCGGCGCTTCATCACGTGCGCCGTCTGCCAGGTGCGGATGACCGTCTCGCCCACGCGCCCCATCGCCTGCGAGTCCGAGCCGATCATCGAGATCGCGCCGATGTCGTGCAGCACGTCCTCGGCCGCCATCGTCGACGGCCGGATCCGCGACTCGGCGAAGGCCAGGTCCTCCGGGATGGAGGGATTGAGGTGGTGGCACACCATGAGCATGTCCAGGTGCTCGTGGTGGGTGTTGACCGTGTGCGGCCGGGTCGGGTTCGTGGACGACGGCAGCACGTTGGCGTGGGAGGCCACCGTGATGATGTCCGGCGCGTGCCCGCCCCCGGCGCCCTCGGTGTGGTAGGCGTGGATCCCGCGGCCGGCGATGGCGCCCAGGGTCGACTCCACGAACCCCGCCTCGTTCAGGGTGTCGGTGTGGATGGCGACCTGCACGCCCGTCGCGTCGCACACCCGCAGGCACGCGTCGATGGCGGCGGGGGTGGTGCCCCAGTCCTCGTGCAGCTTGAAGCCCGACGCGCCGGCCCTGAGCTGTTCGAGCAGCCCCTCCTCGCTGACCGTGTTGCCCTTGCCGAGCAGGGCCACGTTGACCGGGTAGGCGTCCAGGGACTCTAGCATCCGGCCGAGGTACCAGGCGCCGGTCACGGTGGTGGCCTTGGTGCCCTCGGCGGGCCCGGTGCCGCCGCCCACGATCGTGGTCACGCCCGAGGCGAGCGCCTCGTCGAGGATCTGCGGGCAGATCAGGTGGACGTGCGAGTCGACCGCGCCCGCGGTGACGATCTTGCCGTTCGCCGCGAGGATCTCGGTGGACGGCCCGATGACCAGATCGGGGTGGACGCCGTCCATCGTGTCGGGGTTGCCGGCCTTGCCGATGGCGACGATGCGGCCGTCGCGCACGCCGATGTCGGCCTTGACGACCCCCCAGTGGTCCAGGATCACCGCGCCGGTGATGACGAGGTCGGCCGCGCCCTCGGCTCTGGTGGCGCGCGCCTGTCCCATCGACTCGCGGATGACCTTGCCGCCGCCGAACACGGCCTCGTCGCCGGCCCCGGCGGGCCCCATCGAGAGGTCCTCGGTCACCTCGACGTACAGGTCGGTGTCGGCCAGTCGCACCCGGTCGCCGGTGGTCGGCCCGTACAGCGCGGCGTAGCGGGAGCGCTCGATACTAGGCACCCGTCGTCCTTTCGGTCCCCGTCGGTCTTTCGGTCCCCGTCGGTCTTCCGTCCAGGGGCCCGGCCCACTCGGGGCGCAGGCCGGGCACCACCCGCGCGCCCGCGAGCGGAACCAGCGTCACGTCGCGCTCCACGCCGGGCTCGAACCTGACGGCGGTGCCCGCGGGGATGTCGAGGCGGTGGCCCCAGGCCGCCTCCCGGTCGAACTCCAGACCGGGGTTGGCGGCGGCGAAGTGGTAGTGCGACCCGACCTGCACCGGCCGGTCCGCCGTGTTGACGACCCTCAGGGTGATCCGCTCCCTGCCGGGGTTCAGCGGCACGTCGCCCTCGCCGTACAGGATCTCGCCCGGCGCGCCCGCGCCGCTCGCCGAGCTCATGAGATCGGCTGGTGGACGGTGACGAGCTTGGTGCCGTCGGGGAAGGTGGCCTCGATCTGGACGGACTCCAGCATCTCGGGCACCCCGTCCATGACGTCCTCGCGCCGCAGCACCCTGCGGCCGGCGTCCATCAGGTCGGCGACGCTCCGGCCGTCCCGGGCGCCCTCCAGGAGGAAGGACGCGATGAGGGCCGTCGCCTCCGGATGGTTGAGGCGAAGGCCGCGCTCCTTGCGGTCGCGGGCCACGCCCGCGGCGACGTGGATGAGGAGCCGTTCCTGTTCGTGTGGAGTGAGCCGCATGGCGGGACGATAGGTACCCGCGGTTTCTCCCGCGTTACCCAGGCATTTCGTATGCGTATCCGGAAGGCGGTGAGGCTTCGCTAATGAGTTGTTAACCGTCGTGATTTCGACGGGAAATAGCGCGCGCTCACCTTTGCGGCAGACGGATCGGCGCGGGGGCCGTAGGCGGCAAGGAGAGGCACTTGCGTAACTCATTATGGCGTACCGGAGCGGTCATCGCTCTCTCGACGGTGACGCTCGCGGCATGCGCTGGACAATCTGGAAAAAGTGACACATCGGCCTCGTCCGGGGGCGGAAACACCATCAAGGTCGGCATCCTGCACTCCCTGAGCGGCACCATGGCCATCAGCGAGGTCACGGTCAGGGACGCCGAGCTGCTCGCCATCGACGAGATCAACGCGGCGGGCGGGGTGCTGGGCAAGAAACTGGAGCCCGTCGTGGAGGACGGCGCCTCCGACTGGCCGACGTTCGCGGAGAAGGCCACCAAGCTGATCGCGCAGGACAAGGTCGCCACCGTCTTCGGCGGCTGGACGTCGGCGAGCCGCAAGGCGATGCTCCCCGTCTTCGAGAAGCGCAAGGCGCTGCTGTGGTACCCGGTCCAGTACGAGGGACTGGAGAGCTCTCCCTACATCTTCTACACGGGAGCCACGACCAACCAGCAGATCGTCCCCGGGCTCGACTACCTGAAGGAGAAGGGCAAGAAGAAGCTCTTCCTCGTCGGCAGCGACTACGTCTTCCCGAGGACCGCGAACAAGATCATCAAGGCGTACGCCGCGGCGAACGGCATGGAGGTCCTCGGCGAGGAGTACACCCCGCTCGGGCACACCGAGTACAGCACGCTGGTCAACAAGATCACCGAGGCGAAGCCGGACGCGGTGTTCAACACCCTGAACGGCGACAGCAACGTCGCGTTCTTCAAGCAGCTCAAGAGCGCCGGGGTCAGCGCCGAGCAGATGCCGGTCATGTCGGTGTCGGTGGCCGAGGAGGAGGTCAAGGGCATCGGCGTCGACAACGTCGCCGGGCAGCTCGTGGCCTGGAACTACTACCAGACGACCGACACCCCGGCGAACCAGAAGTTCGTCGCCGCCTTCAAGGCCAAGTACGGCGCGGACAAGGTGACCTCCGACCCCATGGAGGCCGGATACAACGCCGTCTACCTGTGGGCCGAGGCCGCCAAGAAGGCCGGGAGCACCGACGTCGAGGCCGTGAAGAAGGCGGCCGGCGGCGTCTCGCTCGACCGCCCCGAGGGCAAGGTCACGATCGACGGCGACAACCAGCACGTGTACAAGACCGCGCGCATCGGCGTCGTCCAGCCGGACGGCCAGATCAAGGAGGTCTGGAACTCCGGTGAGCCGATCAAGCCGGACCCCTACCTCAAGACGTACTCCTGGGCCGGCGGCCTGGTCTGACCGCCGCCGATGACCGTACACAGCCGCGACCGGGGCGCGCCGCGCCCCGGCGCGGGACAACGTCGGGAGGTGACGTGGAAGGGGTGCTGAACCAGCTGCCGATCGGACTGTCGATCGGAGCGGTCCTGCTGCTCATCGCTCTCGGGCTGACCTTCACGTTCGGGCAGATGGGCGTGATCAACATGGCCCACGGAGAGTTCATCATGGCGGGGGCCTACACGGCCTACCTGCTGCAGGGCGTGGGATTCCTGGTCGCCCTGCCGGCGGCCTTCGTGGTCGCCGGGCTCATGGGCCTGGTGCTGGAGCGCACGCTGATCCGGCGCTTCTACGGCCGCCCGCTGGACACGCTGCTGCTCACCTGGGGAGTCAGCCTGATGCTCCAGCAACTGGCCCGGGACCTGTTCGGGGCGCCCAACGTGCAGGTCGTCTCACCGGCCTGGCTGCGCGGGGGCCTCGGCATCCTGCCGTACAACCGGCTGTTCATCATGGCCCTCGCCGTGCTGTCGGTGCTCGCCATCTGGGCGTACATGCACAAGACCGGGCAGGGGCGGCGGATGCGGGCGGTGATGCAGAACCGCAGGCTCGCGGCCACCAGCGGCATCGACACCGGGCGCGTCGACCAGCGGACGTTCTTCATCGGCTCCGGCCTGGCCGGGGTCGCGGGGGTCGCCCTCACGCTGATCGGCCCGGTCGGGCCGACGCTCGGCACGTACTACATCGTCGACGCGTTCCTGGTGGTCGTGGCGGGCGGTCTCGGGCAGTTGCGCGGCGCGGTGCTGGCCGCGATCGGCCTCGGCCTGCTGAACTCCTACGCCGAGTTCTGGAGCGACGCCAGCCTGGCCAAGGTGATCGTGTTCGTGGCGATCATCGGGTTCCTGCAGATCCGGCCGCAGGGGCTGTTCTTCGTCCGATCGCGGGCGCTGACGTGACGGCCGTCGAGGCGCCCGCCGAGGCGCCGCCCGTCGTACGGCGGGAGCCGCGCCGGTGGCAGGGCCCGGCGGCCTTCGCGGCGGTGGCGCTGCTCGCCCTGGTCGTGGCGCCGCTGCTGCTGGAGCCGTTCCGGCTCGGCCTGCTGGCCAAATATCTGTGCTACGCGATCGTGGCGCTGGGCATCGGCCTCGCGTGGGGGCAGGGCGGCATGCTGACGCTCGGGCAGGGGGTGTTCTTCGGCCTCGGCGGCTACGCGATGGGCATGTATCTCAAGCTCCACGACGCGGGCGGGGACCTGCCCGACTTCATGGTCTGGAGCGGGGTGGAGAAGCTCCCGGCGCTGTGGACACCGTTCGGCAACCCGGTGTTCGCGCTCGCCATGGCCGTCGCGGTGCCCGTCGTGGTCGCGCTGCTGCTCGGCGCGCTGGTGTTCCGCCAGCGCGTGCGCGGGGCGTACTTCGCGATCCTCACCCAGGCGCTGGCCGCGGCCCTGGTGATCCTGCTGGTGGGGCAGCAGGGACTGACCGGCGGCACGAACGGGCTGACCAACTTCTTCGACTTCTTCGGTCAGGACCTCGCCGCCGACGAGACGCAGCGGGGGCTCTACCTGACGGTGGCGGTCGTGCTCGGGGTGCTCTACCTGGGCGCCCGGCAGCTCGTCCGCAGCCGGTTCGGGCGGCTGCTGCTGGCGGTCAGGGACGGCGAGGACCGGGTGCGCTTCCTCGGGTACAACCCGGCCACCGTGAAGACGCTGACCTTCGCCGTCTCGGCGGGCATGGCCGGCATCGCGGGAGCGCTGTTCGTGCCGGTGGTCGGGATCATCTCGCCGGCGCTGCTGGGGGTCGTCCCCTCGCTGGAACTCGTCGTCGGGGTGGCCGTCGGCGGCCGCTTCGCCCTCGCGGGCGCGCTGCTCGGCGCGGTCGTCATGGGCTACGCCCGGACGTACTTCAGCGAGGAGCTTCCGGCCGCCTGGCTGTACCTGCAGGGAGCCCTGTTCGTCCTCGTCATGACGCTCGCGCCCCGGGGCATCGCCGGCCTGGCCGCCGGGCTCGTCCGCAGGAGAAGGGAGGCCGGGACGTGAGCGAGGCCCCGGCGGAGACCACGTCTCCGGAGACGGCGTTACTTGAGATCAGAGGGCTGCAGGTCGCGTTCGGCGGCTTCCGGGCCATCGACGGCGTGGACCTGACGGTCGGGCGCGGCGAGCTGCGGTTCCTCATCGGGCCGAACGGCGCGGGCAAGACCACGCTCATCGACGTGATCACCGGCCTGACCAGGCCCACCGCGGGATCGGTGCGGTTCGAGGGCCGGGATCTCGCGGGCCGCAGGGAGCACGAGATCGTCCGGCTCGGCGTGGGCCGCACCTTCCAGACCTCCGTGGTCTTCGAGGAGCTCACGGTGCTGGAGAACCTCGACCTCGCCGCGTCGTTCCGCCGTCCCCTGTGGTCGCTGCTGCGCCGCGGGCGCGGGGTGTCGGAGGAGGTCGCGGCGGCGCTGGAGACGATCGGCCTGACCACGCTGGCGCGCAGCAGGGCCGGGGTGCTGTCCCACGGGCAGCGGCAGTGGCTGGAGATCGGCATGCTGATCGTCCAGCGGCCCCGGCTGCTGCTGCTCGACGAGCCGGTCGCGGGCATGGCGTCCGACGAGCGCGAGCGCACCGGCGAACTGCTCACCGA
The DNA here is from genome assembly GCF_014161415.1 of Microbispora sp. H10885. Lineage (NCBI taxonomy): Bacteria > Bacillati > Actinomycetota > Actinomycetes > Streptosporangiales > Streptosporangiaceae > Microbispora > Microbispora sp. H10885. The sequence continues at coordinate 268,878 of NZ_JABBWY010000007.1, forward strand.
GATCGCCCGCGACCACACCGTGATCGTGGTCGAGCACGACATGGACTTCCTGCGCCGGTACGCCTCCCAGGTGACCGTCCTGCACGAGGGCAAGGTGCTGATGGAGGGTTCGGTGGACGAGGTGCGGGCCGATCCGCACGTGCAGGAGATCTACTTGGGACGCGCGCGGGAAGGTGCCGAGGATGCTGTCCGTTGAGGGACTCGAAGCGGGGTACGGCCGGGCCCGGGTGCTCTTCGGAGTCTCGCTGGAGGTGCCACCCGGCCGCCTCGTCTGCGTGATGGGCCGCAACGGGGTCGGCAAGACCACCCTGCTCAACACCGTCATGGGCGTGCTCCCCGCGACCGGCGGGAAGGTGACGTTCGAGGGCAGGGACGTCACCCGCCTGCGCCCCGACCAGCGCGTACGGCTCGGCATGGGCTACGTGCCGCAGGGACACGAGACGTTCGCGCAGCTCAGCGTGATGGACAACCTGCTGGTCACGCTGGAGGCGTCCGCACACCGCGACCAGGCCGCCGTGGAGGAGGCCCTGGAGGTCTTCCCCCGGCTGAAGCCGCTGCTCAAACGGCCGGCGGCCTTCCTGTCCGGCGGCCAGCAGCAGCAGCTCGCGATGGCCCGCGCCCTGGTCACCCGGCCGAAGCTGCTGATCCTGGACGAGCCGACCGAGGGCATCCAGCCCTCGATCATCCTGGAGATCGAGGAGGCGGTCGAGCGTCTGCACGCGACCGGGCTCGCGATCCTGCTGGTGGAGCAGTATCTGGACCTCGCGCTGCGGCTGGCCGACGCCTTCCTGATCCTCGACGCGGGGCGGGTCGTACGGTCCGGCGCGGCGCGGGACCTGCAGGACGAGGAGGTCCACCGCCTGCTCTCGGTCTGACACCTGCTCGTGATCGATGCCCACGCCCCCGCGCGGTCCGGAGGTGGCTGCCGTCAGCGGCGGGGATGCGGCCGGAACGCGGAGAACACCGGCGGCTCGTGCCGGCGCCATGTGAACGATGCTCCGACTTCTGCACCTAGCCGTCCCGCCGAACCGCCGGATCTCCGGCGTCCAGAACGTCTGGACCCGGTCCGCCGTGCTGGTGGAGGCGCCGGTGAAGGTCGCGAGCGTGGTGGAGATGGGTACGTGCCGCCGTGTGGTCACCCATGGTCTGCGCCAAATGGGCGAGTTCCGTGTGCGCGTCGGCTTGTCCTTGGACGTGCCTGATCTGCGAGGCGAGGGTGAGGGCGGTGGTGGCGTGCTCGTGGGCGGTCGCCGACAGGCCCAGCCCGCGGTGGACGACGGCCAGGTTGTAGTGGGCGTCGGCCTGGTTCATGAGGTCTCCCAGTTCCTGGAACAGGGAGAGGGCATGGTCCAGGTGAGCTCGCGCGTCGTGGTGCCGGCTCAGGTGCTCGTCCAGCATGCCGAGTTGCCGGTGGCAGATGCCGATGCCACGGCGCTGCCCCACCTGCTCGAACAGCTTCATCGCCCGGGTCAGATGTTCGCGGGCGGTGACGTAGCCGCCTTCCAGCCGGTCGAGGATGCCGAGGTTGGCGTGGGCGAATGCCAGCTCGACGAGGTCGTCGCCCGAGGAGGCCATTTCGAAGGAGAACGTCGCGTGGGCTCGGGCCTGGGCGAGGTCGCCGAGCCACTTGTTGACATTGCAGAGCTCGTGGTGGATCCCCGCTTGACCGGCTCGGCTGCCGGCCCGCTCGTAAAGCGCGAGCGCGGCCTGGAAGCGCGCGAGCGCCGCCTGGTAGTTGCTGGTGCGCATATCCACCAGGCCGAGATTCTGGTGCATGGCCGCCTGGCCGAGGGGGTCGCCGGTGTACAGGGTCAGGCTCAGCGCCTGGCTGTTCAATTCGATGATCTCGGTGTAGAAGCCGCGCAGCCGCTGGTAGCACTCCAGCTCGTAGATCAGCCGCCATGCCTGGGGGGAGCGGGCGGACAGGCACCGGCGGGCCACAGCGAGTAGGTCCGCGTGATGCCGATCGAGCCATCGCAGTGCGGCGACGTCGGACTCATGCCGGAGAAGTGGCATCAGGTCACGTCTGTCGGCCTCTGTATCGGTGAAGAGCAGGCTGGAGTCGACCATCAGAACCGCGGCGCCGATCGCGCTTCTCGCGTACCGGAAGAGTCGTTCGTCGGCGGCGGCCAGGTGCCGGGAGCTGTCGCGCTTGTCCGATTCGATCAGCGCGGCGGCGCGTACGGCGTCGTGCATGCGGTAGCCGCCACTGGTCCGGTTGTCCGGGATGAGCAGACCGCGCTGATAGAGGGTGGCCAGCAGCGTGGTGGCCTTGTCGATTCGCTTGCTCGCGAGGACGGCGGCGACGGGCGCGGTGATCAGCGAGCCGGGGTAGTGGGCGACGCGGCGCAGCACGAGACGGGCGGGTTTGGGCAGGGCCCCAAGAGAGCGGGCGAACGCCGCGGCCGTCTCGTCACCGATCGTTTCCGCAGGAGAGGCGGGGATGCGCTGGGCGGGGTTGGCCGCTTTCAGGTCGCTCATCTGCCGGACCGCGAGTGGGAGCCGGAAGGTGGCGGCGATCGCGGCGACCGCCTGGGGGTCGTTCAGCCCGGCACGGCGCAGGATGGCGCCGGCCAGGCCGGCCGCCTGGGCGCGGGTGAACGGTGCCAAGGTGACGCTCTGGTCGGGGTCGAGGCCGATCAGCACGTGACGGGTGGTGACCAGGACCGCCGCTTCTTCCGCTGCGGGCAGCAGGGGGCGGATCTGCTCGGCGGAATCGGCGTCGTCCAGGGCGATCAGCATCCTCTTGCCCACGGTGGCGGCACGCCACGCGCGGCTGAGTGCGTTCACAGTGGTGGCGTTCGGATCGGGCGGTACGTTGAGGGCGTTGAGCAGGGTGCGCAACGCTTCGGTGCCGGTCATCTGGGACTCGGCCGCGGCGTACGTGCGCAGGCCCAGCCAGAACGATCCGTCGGGGTAGCGCGCCGTCAGCGCACGGGTGGCGCGGATGGCCAGTTCGGTCTTCCCAGTCCCGGGCATACCGCTGATCACCAGCATGAGAGGTCCGGCTCGGTTCTCCGTGGAGGCAGGCGCTGTCAGCCGGCGCAGTTCCCTGCCGCGACCTGTGAAGACCCGGGTGCCGGACGGAGGCTGTAGCAGCGCACCAGCCTGCTGATCTTCCGCCCGCGGCGTCACCGGGTGCGGCGGGCCGCCGCGCGGAGGAGCGATCAGCGTGCCCGCACTCACCAGGCTGGTCATCAGAACCAGCCCGCCGAACAGCCACCAGTTCCACGTCATGGTGAGCAGATTGGTCAGTCCTCCAGCCGTCACGCCGGCCGTGGGACCCAACGCGACGATGACCAGGCGCCCCCGCCGCCGAGCCCATGATCCACACGTCATCGAATCACCTCGGCGCCGGTGCTGAGCCGTCCCTCGCGTTCGCCATGCTTCCAGCGTGCTGCCCCTCCCCGGAAGCGTCGCGCGGGGTATCGAACGTGTCACCTCACCGCATGGCAGGCGAAGTGACCGTCCCAGTCCCGCGGAAGGCCGTCGGCAGCGTCCCCGGAGGAATGAGACGCCTCATGGGACCTGAGCCTGAGAGTGTCTAAGCTGGAAGGGAGGAAGCGATCGCGCGTGTGAACGCCTTTGGCCGCGCCGCGGGCTCCGCACCCTTCAGGGTGGGGGCCGTACGGACCCGGCACTGCGCACGGCCCGACCGCTTCCTCCCGTCTTGCCCGGCCTTCGCTCAGACGGCGAGCTGCAAACCGTTCCAGGTGTCGAAGACCGTGAAGCCGATCGCCTCGTTGATCGCCAGCATGTGCGGGTTCTCGACGGAGTTCCACGTGATCACACGCTCCGCCGAGGGTTCGCAGGCGCGCAGCCACATGAGGTTGGCGAGCTTGAGCACCAGACCGAGCCGCCGGCCGCGGTGCGCCTTGAGCACCGCCGTGGAGGACTGGCGGACCCATCCCTCCGGCTGCTCGGCGTCCATGACGAGCTGGGTGTATCCCGCTGGATCTCCACCGCTCAGGTGGCGGGCGATCACGGTGTAGGTCCGCTGGCCCGCCCGGGAGAGCATCTCGTCGCGGGCGCGCACACGCTCCGCGTTCCACCGCTGGTCCTCCATCGCGAGGTCGCCGAGCGGCTCGTCGTTCATGCCCTCGTTCAGCCGCGCCATGTCGTCGAGCAGGTCGGCGGGGGTCGGCCCGGCCCACCGTTCGAGCGAGTATCCCGTGGCGTGCCGTACGGCGCGGGCCCGCAGGAGTTCGAGGCCGGACCAGTCCGCCGTGGGCAGGTCGAGCACCAGCCGGGTCTCGGTGGTGGCGCGGGAGAAACCGCGGGCGTCGGCGAAGGCCGAGCCCGGGCCGTCCGCGGGGGCCTCGCCGACCAGCACGCTCCGGCCCTCCGCGTGAGCCCGCGCGGAGGCGTGGTCGAGCAGCGCTCCGCCGATGCCCTCGCGCCGGCGGCCGGGATGGGTCATCACCTGGAGCAGGGCGAGGTGGGTGTTGTCGTGCGCCGGCAGGCGGAGGATGAGGCCGCCCACCACCTCAGCACCGTCACGCGCCACCCAGGTCTCCGTACGCTCTCCGGAGGACCCGCTCGCGGCGCTCGCGGCGAAGTGCCGCCACGACATGGCCGGGCCGGGCCGGGCGCAGACCCGGGCGATCTCGTACAGGCCGCCCAGACCTGCCGGGCCGTCCTCCGGGCCGTCCTCCGGGCCGATCTCGTGCTCCGCGGCGGCGACGCGCTCGATGTGCATGCCGACAGGAAACCGCACCGCCTTTTCGCGGCGCGAACCATTTTGTCGTGGCGAGGTGGCGGGGCGGTTGTGGCGCGGGGGCGCGGCCTCCGCCGTGGCCGGGCAGGTTCCGGCCCGACGGAGCGGCGCGGGTCCGTGGCGCCGGAGCGGACCCTTACTGCAGGTAGTTCTCCACCTCGCTGACGGGGCGGGGAGCGGCGTTGTCGGGGTCCTCGCCCATCTCGCGCCGGGCCCGGCGCTGCCGGAGCAGGTCCCAGCAGCGGTCGAGCTGCTCCTCCAGCGAGGCGATCCTGGCGTGTTCCTCCTCCGAGGTCAGCTCACCCGCGACGAGCCGTTCGCGCAGCGAGTGCTCCTCCTCGACGAGGTCCTTGATCTGCCCCAGGATCTGGTTGTCCTCCATCTGACCCCTCCTTCGTCCACGGCACACCCTAACCCGCCCCCGCTCCGTGGCCCGTCTCGCCATCTGATCGCTTGTCTCGTCCCGCCGAGGCGTCTGCTAGTCTGCTTGACATGCTGCGCGGACTTCTTCTTCTTATCCGCCGCGGCGAGGGCCTGTAAGAGGCCGGCTCCCTCGCCGCGGTGGCGAGAGTCATGCGCGTCGGCCGCCCTGGTTCATCCCTCGGCGCCCCCTTACCCATCGTGACGACGTGATCGTCGTGTGCACACGGGCAGAAGACGGGGCCGCCGCGCGTCCGACGAGGAGCATCATGAGCAACGAACAGCAGCCCAGCCCCATGCCCTTCCATCGCTACACGCCGTACGAGCCCGTACGGCTGACCGACCGCACCTGGCCCGACAAGGTCATCACCAAGGCGCCGCGGTGGTGCGCGGTCGACCTGCGCGACGGCAATCAGGCGCTGATCGACCCGATGGACGCCGACCGCAAGCTGAAGATGTTCGACCTGCTGGTACGCATGGGCTACAAGGAGATCGAGGTCGGCTTCCCGGCGGCGTCGCAGACCGACTTCGACTTCGTCCGCCAGATCATCGAAGAGGACCGGATCCCCTCCGACGTGGTGATCCAGGTGCTGACGCAGGCCAGGCCCGAGCTGATCGAGCGGACCTTCGAGTCGCTGCGCGGCGCCCGCCAGGCCATCGTCCACCTGTACAACTCCACCTCCACGCTGCAGCGCCGGGTCGTCTTCGGCCAGGACAGGGACGGCATCACCGCGATCGCGGTCGAGGGCGCCAAGCTGTGCAAGAAGCTGGCGGCCGCGATGGAGGGCACCGAGATCTACTTCCAGTACTCGCCGGAGTCCTTCACCGGCACCGAGCTGGAGTACGCCGTCGAGGTCTGCAACGCCGTCAACGACGTGTGGCAGCCCACGCCCGACCGCAAGGTGATCCTGAACCTGCCGGCGACGGTCGAGATGGCCACCCCCAACGTGTACGCCGACCAGATCGAGTGGATGCACCGCCACCTGGCCTACCGCGACTCGGTCGTGCTGTCGCTGCACCCGCACAACGACCGGGGCACCGCGGTGGCCGCCGCCGAGCTGGGCTACATGGCCGGCGCCGACCGCATCGAGGGCTGCCTGTTCGGCAACGGCGAGCGGACCGGCAACGTCTGCCTGGTCACGCTGGGGATGAACATGTTCTCCCAGGGCATCGACCCCGAGATCGACTTCTCCGACATGGACGAGCTGCGGCGGGTCGTCGAGCACTGCAACCAGCTGCCCGTGCACCCGCGCCACCCCTGGGGCGGCGAGCTGGTCTACACCGCCTTCTCCGGCTCCCACCAGGACGCCATCAAGAAGGGCTTCGACCACCTGGAGCGCGACGCGGCGGCGGCCGGGGTGCCGGTCGACCAGTTCACCTGGGCCGTGCCGTACCTGCCGATCGACCCCAAGGACATCGGCCGCTCGTACGAGGCGGTCATCCGGGTCAACAGCCAGTCGGGCAAGGGCGGCGTCGCCTACATCATGAAGGCCGACCACCAGCTCGACCTGCCGCGACGCCTGCAGATCGAGTTCTCCCGCGTCATCCAGGCCCGTACGGACGCCGAGGGCGGCGAGGTCACCGCCGCCGAGATGTGGGAGCGGTTCTCCGACGAGTACCTGCCCAACCCGGCCAGCCCCTGGGGCCGCATCGGCCTGCTGGCCCACCGGCACACCTCCGCCGTGGACGACAAGGACGCGATCAACGCCGACGTGCGGATCGACGGCCAGATCCGGGAGATCGAGGGCGTCGGCAACGGCCCCATCTCGGCCTTCTGCGACGCGCTGGAGAGCGTGGGAGTGCGGGTGCGCGTCCTCGACTACACCGAGCACGCGATGAGCGCGGGCGCCGACGCCAAGGCCGCGTCGTACGTGGAGTGCGAGGTCGGCGACGCCAACGGCACGCAGGTCCTGTGGGGCGTCGGCATCGACGCCAACACGACGACCGCCTCTCTCAAGGCCATCATCTCCGCCGTCAACCGCGCCACCCGCTGAAGACGGCCGGACAGCGCCCGTAGATCTTCTCTGATCCACGGGTGCTCCCCAAGACCGGGCGCGACCGGCACGATCTGCCGGCGCGCCGGGGCGTAGGGACGGCATCCCGGTTCCGACGTCGAATCCTCGACCGCGCACACCGCGAACCCCGCGGCAGCGCGGTCGAGTCGTTTCCAGCCCCGCCCACCCCTCCGCCTGGATTTCGTCTGGGCGAGTAGCGCCCCGGCGTCCTCGGGGCAGTTCACCGCCGTACAGGTGCTTGTTGAGCGGTCTCTCGACTGGTTCGTGGCTTACGACTAGCGATTGCTCGCAGCGGCCCGAGGGAGCAGGCTTCCCCACCGCCGCTCCCCGGTGCGGACAGGGCCGGCTCCAAACAGGGCCCGATTTCACGGTGGCGTACCCGGCTGTCCACATCGCTTCATTCGGCGCGTACAGCTCGGCCTCGTGAAGCAGTTCGCGGCGGTGTGCCTCAGAGGCATCGGTGGGTCAGGTGCTCCAGGAACTCCTGACCGGTCGCATCGGGCAGTCCGTAGGCCGCGGCGTAGGGTGCCACGGCTGCGGCGAGGTCGTCGACGACTCCGTGAGCGGCTCCTCGCCGGTCCGTCTGGAGTTCGGGGGCGAGCTGGAGCCATGCGGCCCGCAGTTCCTCCAGTTCCGGGCGGGGAGCACCGGCCACCCGGTAGACGCCGTGGGCCACGTGTTCGAGAACCCCGGCCCGGACCAGGCGGCTGAGGTCACGGCGGTGCGCGCCTCGGCAGGTCGCCTGCCGGGCTGTGAACGACGCGGAGCGGGGGCCGCGTCGAGCGGGGGAACGTGTGAGAGGCGGCGCCCCCGTCGTTTATGTGCCGCCTCTCACGTTCTTCAGCGCCGAGGGCGCGTCACTTCCGGTAGTTCCTGCCGGGGGCCTCACCGGGGATCGGCCGGGCGATGAGGGCGACAGGGATGAAGAAGCAGATCTGGCCGATTGCGATCGTGAGCGTCCAGAGGGCCTTCTCGTCGTACTGCGCGGCGGCTCTGGCGTACAGCTCGTCGGGCACGCGCTCCCCGGAGGGGTTCGGAGTGAGCACGGCCTCCACGAGCTCCAGCGCGATCCGTTCCGCGTCCGTGAAGTAGGGGGCGTCCCGCCAGGTCGCCACGGCGGTGATGCGCTCCTCGGTCTCCCCGGCCTTGCGGAGCTCGCCCGTCTGCCGGATGGTGTGGTAGGTGCTGCCGACGATCTGCCCGGCGCGGAGTTGCACCAGGGTGATGGTGGTCTGCGGGATCGAGCCGTTCCGGGTGGCCTTGAGCATGGCTCCGGCGAGCGCGGCCACCTCTTCCGGGAAGAACTGGACGGGGTCGGGCAGCCGCGACTGGAGACTGTCTTCCCTGGTTGCTGTGGGAGTGGTCGTCATGGGGTCATTCCTCCTGAGTTTCAGCGGTTCTACGGCCCAAGGGCCGGCGCGGGTTCCGTGCGCACGGCGTCCCGGTTGTCCGACGACGCGGCCGCCGGGAATGTGAGGCGACGCGCCGGCCTCACATTCCGCGCGGCCGTCTCGTCGTACTGGTGAAGGCGGACGAGACCGAGGGGATCGGCGAGAACATGACCATCCAGTCCGAGCCGGCGGACGGCCCGATCGACCCGGGTCTGAGCGCGATCGTGAGCGAGCGGCGTCAGCTGATCAATCTCGCGTACCGGCTCCTCGGCTCCCTGGCGGAGGCGGAGGACGTCGTGCAGGAGACGTACGCCCGCTGGTACGCCATGTCTCCCTCGCGGCGGGAGGCCGTCGAGTCCCCGGGCGCCTGGCTGACGAAGGTGGCCGGTCGCATCTGCCTCGACCTGCTGGGCTCGGCGCGGGTCCGGCGCGAGCGGTACGTCGGCGAGTGGATCCCCGAACCGCTGCCCGACCGCGCGGAGTGGGCCGCCGGGCAGGAGGCCGACCCGGCCGACCGGGTCACTCTCGACGAGTCGGTCAGCATGGCCTTCCTCGTCGTGCTCGAATCGATGACCCCGGCCGAGCGCGTCACGTTCGTCCTGCACGACGTCTTCTGCCACTCCTTCGCGGAGGTGGCCGAGATCGTCGGCCGTACGCCGGGGGCGTGCCGCCAGCTGGCCTCCTCGGCGCGCCGCCGCGTCCGCGCGTCGCGTCCCGCGGCGGCTCCGACGGCCCGGCAGGCCGGGGTCGTCAGGAACTTCAAGCAGGCATGGGAGACCGGGGACATCGACGCCCTCATCGGCCTGCTCGACCCCGCCGCCACCGTGATCGCCGACGGCGGCGGGGTGGTCGACGCCCTGCTGTTCCCGCTCGAAGGCGCCGAGGAGGTCGCGCGCTACGCCGTCGCCCTGATCGGCAAGGCCGGCGGCCTGACGCTCCTGGAGCGTACGGTCAACGGCCAGCCGGGCCTGGTCGGGCAGCGAGACGGCGTCACGGAGGTCGTGATGGCCTTCGACGTCGTGGACGATCGGGTCCGGCACGTCTGGGCGGTCCGCAACCCCGAGAAGCTCCACCCGTGGCGAGGGGAGTCACAGCGCTGACGGCCCCTGAACCCCCCGGCCTCGCTTCTCGGAATCTCGCCGCCCTTCGCCGTTCGACAGGAACACTAAACGGTCAATTGCCCTAATGGCCATATAGATATCAGAAGTAAACCTGCGTCTCATCCATGCGTCCTCTTTTCGGTTGTCCCACCCGAGTGGAGGAGTGGTTTTGCGCGTTCGTTCTCTGTTGTTCGCCGTAGCTGTGGCTATCGGCCTGTTTGTACCGATTCAGACCCAATCGGCCGTGGCCGTGTCCGCGTCCGTCGCAAGTTGTTACCGCCAGGTCGGGGACCACTGGGAATGTGTCACCCCCGGCGCCTTCTGCCCTGCCGCCGCCCACGGCCTGTACGGATATTCCGAGAGCGGCGGTAAATACCGGTGCGTCCAGGACGGCTCGTACTGGAGGTGGAAGCCCGCCGGTTCCTCGTCGGGCCAGAGCTCCCAGCCGAGCCCCAAGCCGACTCCCAAGGCGACCCCGACTCCCAAGCCGAGCCCCAAGCCGACGACCAAGCCGGCCAGGGCGAGGTGCTCGCGGGCCTACCTGCCCCTGCCCGATCCCCGCTGCCAGCCGGGCACGCGCAACCCCGCCGTCACCCAGGCGACCATCGGCACGACGATCTGCAGGGCCGGCTTCGCCGCGAAGGTGCGGCCCGCGGCGAGCTACCTGAGCGCGCTGAGGGTCAGGCAGATCGCCGAGTACGGCTACCCGGACCGCAGGCCGGCCCGCTACGAGGAGGACCACGTCATTCCGCTGCTCCTCGGCGGATCGCCCAAGAGTGTGAAGAACCTCTGGCCGGAGCCCGTGTGGAAGGTCAGGGGCAGGAGCGCCGCGGACAAGAACGCTGTGGAACGCCGTCTGTGGAAGGCCGTCTGCGCCGGTGACGTGCCGCTGGCCCGTGCGCAGAAGGCCATCGCGAAGGACTGGCGCACCGCGGTCAGGCAGGCGGGGCTGTAACAGAGGAAAGGCGGCCGAGAATCCCTCGGCCGCCTTTTCTCACGGAGGAGCGCTATTCGGAGAAACCGAGCAGATGGGCCAGGCAGGTCATGTTGTGGTCGAACAGCTCGGCCCGGTGCTCGATCACGTTGTTGAACTGGCCGAACAGCTCGAAGCTGACCATTCCGAAGAGCCCGGTCCAGGCGACCAGCGCCCGCGCGACCACGTCGTCGGACACGCCCGGCATCACCGCGCGTACGGCCTCCGCGTCCTGCGACAGGATCGGGGGCGGCGGCGGGCACATCGGCGGAGGGGCGAGGCGGCCGGCCCGCTGGGCGTCCGCCAATATGCGGCCGTACACGATCGTGCCCCGTGACGCCGGGCCGATCGTGTCCTCCGGGGCGCGGTAGCCCGGCACCGGCGAGCCGTACAGCAGGGCGTACTCGTGCGGGTGGGCCAGGGCCCACTCGCGGACGGCGCGGCAGGCGGCGAGCCAGCGCCCGGTGAAGTCGTCGCGTGGGCGGGTGGCGTCGGCGCGCTCGACGGCCTCGCCGATCGCGTTGTACGCGTCGACGATCAGCACGGTGAGCAGGTCGTCGCGGCTGGGGAAGTAGCGGTAGATGGCGGAGGAGACCATCCCCATCTCCCGGGCCACCGCGCGCAGGGACAGGCCCGGGGCGCCGTCGGTGGCGAGATGACGCCGCGCGATGTCGGTGATCTCCCTGATGAGTTCCGCCCTGACCCGCTCCCGTGCGGTACGGCTCGCGTTCATAGCCTGATGTTATCAGAGCACCGATTCGAGAGCACTGCTCTTGACGACTCGCGCTCTCTTGAGAGAGCATTGCTCTCGTAACGGAGCGACGAACGCAAGGGGTGCCGATGCTCACCATGGTCAAGGGGGCGGCCGCCGCCCTCATGTTCTTCCTGGAGCTCGGCGTTCTGATCGCGCTGGCCCGCTGGGGTTTCACCCGGGAGGCGAACATCGTGGTCAGGATCCTGCTGGGGCTCGGCACACCGGCAGCGTTCGCGACACTCTGGGGACTGTTCATGGCCGGCGGCAAGGCGCCGTACCAGCTGCACGGATTCGCCCGGGGAGCCTTCGAGGTCGTGTGGTTCGGCGCCGGAGCGGCCGCGCTGGCGGCCTCCGGGCTGGTGACCGCGGGTGTGGTGTTCGCGGTGGTGTACGTGGCCGACGCCGCGCTGCGGCTGCTGACGCAGCAATGACATCAACAAGGAGAGATCATGGGCAGGCATGTCGTGGTGGGAGCGGGACAGGTCGGCGGCGGGCTCGCCGAGACGCTGGCCGGGCGGGGGCACGAGGTGACCGTCGTCACCCGTTCGGGCTCGGGCCCGAGGCGCGCGGGGGTGTCGCCGGTCGCGGCCGACGCGGGTGACGCCGCCGTGATGCGGCGGCTCACGGAAGGGGCCGACGCGATCTACAACTGCGTCAACCCGCCCTACCACCGCTGGCAGGAGGACTGGCCGCCGGTCGCGGCCTCGCTCCTGGCCGCCGCCGAGTCGTCCGGGGCGGTGCTGGTCACGCTGGGCAACCTCTACGGGTACGGCCCGGTGGACGGCCCGATGACCGAGGACCTGCCGCTCGCCGCGACGGGCACCAAGGGCAGGGTCAGAGCGCGGATGTGGGAGGAGATGCGGGCGGCCCACGAGGCGGGCAGGGTCCGGGTGACCGAGGTGCGCGGCTCGGACTACTACGGCCCGGGCTCGTCTGACCAGTCCTACCTGGGGCCGAGGCTCCTGGAGCCGCTGCTCGGCGGCAGAACCGCCACCGTCGTGAGCGACCCCGACATCCCGCACAGCTGGACGTACCTGCCCGACGTCGTGCGGGCCCTGGTGGCGGCGGCCGAGGAGGAGCGGGCGTGGGGCAGGCCGTGGCACGTCCCGACCGCCCCGCCCGTGACGATGCGGGCGTACGCCGAGATGGTGTGCGAGGCCGGGGGAGTCCGGGCGCCGCGACTGCGGCGGCTGCCGGCGGTGCTGCTCAAGGCGGGCGGCCTCGTCGTGCCGTTCCTGCGGGAGCTGGGGGAGACCCGTTACCAGTTCGACCGGCCGTACGTGCTCGACTCGTCGGCCTCGCAGGAGGTCCTCGGCTTCGCGCCGACGCCGGTCGAGGACGGGGTGAAGGAGACGGTCGCGTGGTGGCGATCGCGCTGAGGAGCGCATAAGTCACGACATTTGACCCTTGCGCTGGGGATCCCGGCTGGCCATGCTGATTCGAAGATCTTTGCACGATCCCGCCCTCGCCGGCGCTCGGTCCTGGAGACCCCTGTCGGCTCCCGGGCGGGCGGGCGGTCGCGCCGGCCGACGACGACAGGCGCGGCCTCACCCTGTGGTTCCGCACTCACGCGCTCCTACGGGACCGCGTTCCACGCCCCGGCAGCAGGGGAGCCGCCGGGGCTACGTCCGGGGGGACGACGTGACAGGGGAGTGGCGGGTGGAGTTTCGGCTGCTGGGGCCGGTCGAGGTGGCGGTCGGCGGGATCCCGGTCCCGCTGGGGGGAGTCAAACCGAAGACGCTGCTCGCAGCGCTGCTCCTGGAGCGGGGGCACGTCCTGCCGATGCACCGCCTCATCGACATCCTCTGGCCGGACGGGCCGCCGGAGACCGCCAAAGCGGCGATACAGACCTATGTCAAGACGTTGCACCAGGCGCTGACCCGTGCCGGGGCCCCGGACGTGATCGTCACCCGCGCACCCGGCTACCTGGCGCGGATCCCCGCCGGGTCGCTGGACGCCGACCTGTTCGAACGGCTCCTCACCGACGCGCGCGGCGCGGCCACACCCGAGGAGGCCTCCGGGCTGCTCGACTCCGCGCTGGAGTTATGGCGCGGGCCCGCCCTGGCCGGGCTGGGCGACTCGCCGCTGGCGGGGGAGGCCGCGCGGCTGGAACAACTGCGACTGACCGCCACCGAGGAACGCGTCGCCGCCGGCCTGGCGCTGGGCAGGCACGGCCGGCTGGTGGCGGAACTGGCCGCGCTGGTCGGGCGCCACCCCGTCAACGAGCGGCTGCGCGGCCAGTACATGACCGTGCTGTACCGGCTCGGCCGGCAGTCCGACGCGCTGGCCACGTTCCGGGAGGGCCGCCGGATCCTGGCCGAGGACCTCGGGGTGGACCCGGGGCCCGAACTGACCGCCCTCCACCACGCCATCCTGCGCGGCGACCCGTCACTGCTGGCACCGCCGTCCGGGGAGACGGTCCGCCTCGCCGTACCCGCCCAGTTGCCGTTGGCGCCGGCGGACTTCACCGGCCGTTCCGCGCAGAGCGCGGCCCTGGTGACGGCGCTGACCTCGGGAGAAGCCCCGATGATCCAGGTCGTCGCGGGTCGTGCCGGCAGCGGCAAGTCGGCCCTGGCGATCCACGTCGCCCATCAGGTCGCGGACGCCTTCCCCGACGGCAGGCTGTACGCCGAGCTGCGCGGGATGAGCGATGCTCCCGCCGATCCGGGCGAGGTGCTGGGGAGGTTCCTCAAGGCGCTCGGGGTGCGTCAGGATGCTCTTCCCTCCGCAACCGCCGAGCGGGCCGAGCTCTATCGGAGCCTGCTGGCCGGACGCCGGGTGCTGGTGGTGCTCGACGACGCCGCCGGGGAGCCGCAGGTACGCCCGCTGCTGCCGGGTGGCGCCGGCGGCGTACTGATCACCTCACGCAACCGGCTCGGAGCACTCAGCGGTGCGCGCCGTACGGACCTGGACGTGCTCGAACCGGTTGAGGCCGTCGAGTTGCTCGCCCGGATCGTGGGACCCGAGCGGGTGGCCGCCGAGGAGGCGGTGGCCCACGACATCGTCGACCTGTGCGGCCGGCTGCCGCTGGCGATCCGCATCGCCGGGGCCCGGCTGGCCACCAGGCAGCGATGGCCGCTGCGGCTGCTCGCCGACCGGCTGACCGACGAGCGGCGCAGGCTGGACGAGCTGGCGATCGCCGACCTGGAGGTGCGGGCCGGCTTCGAGCTGAGCTACCGGGGGCTGGACGACGACGAACGCCGGGCGCTGCGGCGGCTCGGTCACCTGGGGGTTCCGGAGTTCTCCCCGTGGATCGCCGCCTGGCTGTGCGACATCGACGACAAGCTCGCGGAAGACATCGTGGAACGCCTGGTCGACGCCCAGATGGTGGACTTCAGCCGAGTCGACGACCTGGGCGCGCTCCGCTACCGGATCCACGACCTGGTGCGCATCTACGGACGCGAGCGTGCCGAGGCGGAGGAGCCGTCCGAACGGCTCACGGCGGCCGCGGGCCGGGTGCTCGGGGGCTGGCTCGCCCTGGCCGACCAGGTGGCGGCCGACGCCCCGCCTGATGAGATCGACTGGATGCACCCCGCCGCGACCGCCCCGGCGATCCCGGACGAGCTGACCGCGCGGGTGCTGGCGGCCCCGCACGACTGGTTCGAGATCGAACAGCCCGCGCTGGTCGTCGGTCTGGAGCGCGCCGCCGTGCTGGGCCTGCACGACATGGTCTGCCAATTCGCCTCCGCGCGACTCGGTCCGTCGTTCCTCGGCGTCAACAGGTTCGAGTCACGGGAGCGGATCAACGATGCGGCGCTGGCCGCGGCCCGCCGGGCGGGCGACCGGAAGGGCGAGGCGACCATGCTGGCCGAGCTGGGCCACCTGCGCTATCTCCAGGACCGGTTCCCGGAGGCGCGCCGGCTTCTGGGCCACGCGCTCGCCGCCTTCCGGGAGATGGGTGACGCGCGCGGCCAGGCCGTGGCGCTGTCCGGGCTCGGCGTGACCTGCCGGGAGGCGAGCCGCCTGGTCGAGGCGCTGCACTTTCTGGACCAGGCCGACGTCCTCCTCACCGGCCTCGGCGACGATCTCGGTGTCACGTACCTGCGGCGGCTGGCCGCCTCGGTGCGACTGGAGCTTGGGGACTATCCGGCGGCCTGGTCCGGTCTGGAGGAGTCAGTGGCCGGCTACCGCCGCCTCGGCAGCCGCCGCGGCGAGGCGGTGACCCTGCGCACCATGAGCCTGTTCCACCGGGCGGTCGGCGACTACGACGCGGCCATCCGGACCGCCGAAGCCGCGACGGAGATCTTCGTCCAGCTCGGCGATCGGTTGCTGGAAGCGTATTCCGTCCGTGCGTGCGCGAAGGCCCGGTTCCGCCTGGGCCAGACGCGGCAGGTCCTGGCACCACTCGAAGGCGCGCTGTCCATCTGCCAGGCGATGGGAGACCGGTGGGGGCTCGGCATCGCCCTGCGGACCCTGGGCGAGCTGCACCTCGCCGACGGCAACCTGACGGACTCGGCCGCGTGCCTGACCTCCGCCATCGGGGTGTGGGAGGGCATGGAGGCTCCGCTCTGGCAGGCACGTACGGAGTACACGCTGGCCCTCCTGCACGAGGCGAGGGGTGACGTCGAGACGGCGGCGGCGATCCGGGCGCGGGTGCTGACGGTCTTCCGCGACCACGGCGCCCGCGAGTACGGCGAGCTCACCGGCGCCTCCGCTCCCTGAAACGCCCGCTGCTAACCGCTGAAAACCATCCTCCACGGAGTTTCACCGTATTTTCAGCGCCTCGCTCGAGTCTTCCGGTGCAAGAGGACGAACACCACCTCTCCACCGGAAGGCCCCATGAAACTCAACCGCCTTATCGCGGGCACGCTCAGCATGGTGGCGGCGGCTTCCCTCGGCTTCGCGGGAGCCGCGGTGACCAGCCTCACCACCGCCACGCCGGCCGCGGCCGCCTCCGTCGCCGACGGCCAGATCACCCGCTCCGAGGTGCTCGCCCGCGCCCAGAACTGGGTCGACCGCGGGGTCAAGTACAACCAGAGCCGCAGCGCGAGCAGCCTCTACACCGACGTGGACGGAGGGCACAAGTACGGCCCCGACTGTTCCGGCCTGGTCTCCATGGCGTGGCACATCACCGCGAACTCCGGCAAGGGCGGCAACAGCACCTACGACTTCGCGTCCTGGAGCGGAAAGGAGTATCTGGGCAGCCTGCACGATCTGAAGCCCGGAGACGCGATCCTCAAATCGAGCCACATGGAACTGTTCGCCCGGTGGAAGGACTCCGCCGACCACACCAAGGGCGCGTGGACCTACTCCCTCAACGGCACGGGCAGTCCCGACGGCAACGGCTGGGAGCAGGACTGGGCCAAGGGGCCGACGGCGAACTCCCACGGACAGGTGGGCGACGAGTCGTGGTCGAGCATGCAGAACTTCCGCCCGATCCGTTACAAGAACATCGTCGACGACACGCAGTCGCCGCCGCCGGCACCCCAGTACCAGACGCTTGGTGACTTCGACGGTGACGGGAAGAAGGACATCGCGGGGGTCGCGGGCAGTGATCTGTGGATTCACCGGAACACGAGTTCGCCGGGTGACGTCTCCACCGCTGGTGTGTTCGTGTCGTCCGGGTGGCGCACAGTGTCGAAGTTCATGGCGGGGGACTTCGACGGTGACGGTAAGGACGACATCATCGGTTTCAACGGTGGTGACGAGTTGTTGATCTGGCGGAGTACGAGTACCGCGACTGCGTTCAGTTTCGCGCCGTACAAGAGTCTGGGCACTGGTTGGGGGATTTTCACGCAGCTTCTTCCGCTGGCCGATTACGACGGTGACGGGAAGAAGGACATCGCGGGGGTCGCGGGCAGTGATCTGTGGATTCACCGCAACACGAGCACGCCGGGGAACTTCTCCACCGCGGGCGTGTTCGTGTCGACCGGGTGGCGCACGGTCTCGAAGTTCATGGCGGGGGACTTCGACGGTGACGGTAAGGACGACATCATCGGTTTCAACGGTGGTGACGAGTTGTTGATCTGGCGGAGTACGAGTACCGCGACTGCGTTCGGTTTCGCGCCGTACAAGAGTCTGGGTACGGGCTGGGGGATTTTCACGCAGCTTCTTCCGCTGGCGGATTACGACGGTGACGGGAAGAAGGACATCGCGGGGGTCGCGGGCAGTGATCTGTGGATTCACCGCAACACGAGCACGCCGGGGAACTTCTCCACCGCCGGTGTGTTCGTCTCGACCGGGTGGCGCACCGTGAGCAAGTTCCTCGGCGCCGACTTCGACAAGGACGGCAAGAGCGACATCATCGGTTTCAACGGTGGTGACGAGCTGTTGATCTGGCGGAGTTCCAGCACCGCGACCGCTTTCGGTTTCGCCCCGTACAAGAGCCTGGGCACCGGCTGGAGCATCTTCGGCAACAAGCTCCTCACCTCCGCCCCCACCGACTGACCACCGGCACCATCAGCGCCGGTGACCGGCGGCACACGCCGGCCACCGGCGCTCACTTCAGTGCGCATCAGGGCGAATGCCGCCGACTCCCGGCTTCGCACCAGTCAAGATTCGACATCTCTCATCAGATGGAGCAGATATGTCTGCGACAGCCACACGGCCCGGGCGACGGCTGAGATGGGCCCGCCGCCTTGTCACCGCGGCCATCGCCATCGGACTCGCCGGGGCACTGGCACAGCCGGCCGGCGCGAACGCCAGCCCGCCCGCGGGGACGTACCCCGTCAGGGGCGTGGACGTCACCGAGTACCAGCATCCCAACGGGGCGGCGGTGAACTGGTCCCAGATCCGCCAGTCGGGCACCACGTTCGCGACGCTGAAGGTGACCCGGGGGACCAACAAGACCAACTCCTACTTCAGGGGCGACCTGGCCGCCTCCCTGGCCCAGGGCATCGCCACCGCTCCCTACCACTACCTGACCGGCACCAGCTCCAACGCCGCCGCCCAGGCGGACTTCTTCATCGACACCGCCCGCGCGGCGGGCTACACCGGGCACCGGACCGGGGAGCTGCCGCCGATCCTGGACCTGGAGTGGACCGACGACGGCACCAGTTCCTGCCCGCCCTACACCACCGTCTCGTTCGCGAGGACCTGGCTGGACAAGGTGGAGGCGGCGTTCGGCGTCAAGCCGTGGATCTACACGGCCAGGGGCTTCATGACCGGTTGCATGGGCAGCACCACCGCCCTCTCGTCGTACGGGCTCCAGGTCGCCGACTACACCAGCGGTCACACCACTCCGGCGGTTCCCCCCGGCTGGAGCACCTGGATCATGTGGCAGTACGCCGACACCGGCAACGTCCCCGGCGTCCCCACGACGAACGTGACGCTGAACGTCTTCAACGGCACGCAGGCGCAGCTCGACGCCCTCGCCAAGCGCGGCTCCCCCGCGTCACCCCTCTTACAGACGCTTGGTGACTTCGACGGTGACGGGAAGAAGGACATCGCGGGGGTCGCGGGCAGTGATCTGTGGATTCACCGGAACACGAGTTCGCCGGGTGACGTCTCCACCGCTGGTGTGTTCGTGTCGTCCGGGTGGCGCACGGTGTCGAAGTTCATGGCGGGGGACTTCGACGGTGACGGTAAGGACGACATCATCGGTTTCAACGGTGGTGACGAGTTGTTGATCTGGCGGAGTACGAGTACCGCGACTGCGTTCGGTTTCGCGCCGTACAAGAGTCTGGGTACGGGCTGGGGGATTTTCACGCAGCTTCTTCCGCTGGCGGATTACGACGGTGACGGGAAGAAGGACATCGCGGGGGTCGCGGGCAGTGATCTGTGGATTCACCGCAACACGAGCACGCCGGGGAACTTCTCCACCGCGGGCGTGTTCGTGTCGACCGGGTGGCGCACGGTCTCGAAGTTCATGGCGGGGGACTTCGACGGTGACGGTAAGGACGACATCATCGGTTTCAACGGTGGTGACGAGTTGTTGATCTGGCGGAGTACGAGTACCGCGACCGCGTTCGGTTTCGCGCCGTACAAGAGTCTGGGTACGGGCTGGGGGATTTTCACGCAGCTTCTTCCGCTGGCGGATTACGACGGTGACGGGAAGAAGGACATCGCGGGGGTCGCGGGCAGTGATCTGTGGATTCACCGCAACACGAGCACGCCGGGGAACTTCTCCACCGCGGGCGTGTTCGTCTCGACCGGGTGGCGCACCGTGAGCAAGTTCCTCGGCGCCGACTTCGACAAGGACGGCAAGAGCGACATCATCGGGTTCAACGGTGGTGACGAGTTGATGGTCTGGCGGAGTTCCAGCACCGCGACCGCTTTCGGTTTCGCCCCGTACAAGAGCCTGGGCACCGGCTGGAGCATCTTCGGCAACAAGCTCCTCACCTCCGCCCCCACCGACTGACCGTCACCCGCGGACGTCGCACAGGTCCCACGGGCCGCCCGATCCGTTGATCGGGCGGCCTCGGGGCCTTCTCCATCCATCGGAAGGACGACGAGATGATCCTGCTCTCCGATCCCGCGATCAGCCGGATACCCGTGGACGAGTGCGGAGAGACACTGCTCGACCTGCGTACCGTTCAGGCGCTTCGCCTCGACGAACGCCTGGCCGACCCAGAAGGCGCCTACGCCCACCTTCGCCTCGGTGTGGTGGACCGCCTCGTCACCGCCCAGACCCTGCTGCGGCCCGGGCTGCGCTTCCTGATCGTCGAGGGCTTCCGGCCGGTCGCACTGCAGACCCGGTACTTCAACCGGCACGTCGACCGTCTCCGGGCGGCCCACCCCGGTCACGACGAGGACTGGTACCACCGGCGGGCCGGCCGCTACATCTCCCCGCCGGAGGTGGCGCCCCACGTGGCCGGAGCCGCCGTCGACCTGACCCTGTGCGAGACGGACGGGCGCGAACTGTGGCTGGGGACGGAGGTGAACGACACCGACACCGGCGCCTGCCACACCGCCAGCACGGCGATCTCCGCGGAGGCCCGGGGACGGCGCCGCATTCTCGGTGAGGTGCTGACAACGGTCGGTATGGTCAACTACCCCAGCGAGTGGTGGCACTGGTCCTACGGCGACCGTTACTGGGCCTACACGACCAAGGCCCCGGCCGCACGCTACGGACCCGTGACCCCGGCCGGCCTCTGACCCGCCCCGGCCGTGACCCCACCCGGCGGAGAGCGGAGACAGCACGCCGATAGGCTCCCCAGGCATGAGAGTCGGGATCATCGGCCTGGGAGACATCGCGCGGAAGGCCTACCTGCCGGTGCTGGCGGCCACGCCGGGGATCGAGCCGCTGCTCTGCACCCGCGACCGGGCGGTCCTCGACCGGCTCGGCGACGCGTACCGGATCCCGGCCCGCTTCGCCTCGCTGGACGGCCTGATCGGGGCGGGGATCGACGCGGCGTTCGTGCACGCGGCGACCGAGGCGCACGTCCCCGTCGTGACGGCTCTGCTGGAGGCCGGCGTGCACGTCTACGTGGACAAGCCGCTGGCGTACGACGCCGCGGCGAGCGCCGGGCTCGTACGGCTGGCAGGCGAGCGGGGCAGGTCGCTGATGGTGGGGTTCAACCGCAGGCACGCCCCCGGGTACGCCGCCCTGCGCGACCTGCCGCGCGACGTGATCGTGATGCAGAAGAACCGCCGCGGCCTGCCCGGCGACCCCCGCACGGTGATCTTCGACGACTTCGTCCACGTGGCCGACACGCTGCGCTTCCTGGCGCCGGGGGAGATCACCGACACCGCGATCAGGACCCGGGTGCGGGACGGCCTGCTGGAACACGTGGTGCTGACGCTCGGCGGCGACGGCTTCACCGCGATCGGCGTGATGAGCCGCACCAGCGGCGCGGCCGAGGAGACCTGTGAGGTGATGGGCGGCGGCGGGAAGCGCCGGGTCGTGAACCTCGGCGACGTGGTGGACCTCGACGGCGGCGAGACCCTCGCGAGGCGGGCGGACTGGGTCCCGGTGGCCCGGCAGCGGGGGATCGAGCAGGCCGTCGCCGAGTTCCTCGGCGCGGTCGGCGAGGGGCGGGTCCTCACGGCCGAGGACGCGCAGGTCACGCACGAGTTGTGCGAGGAGATCGTGCGACGGACGAACGAGCACGAGTCGCGCATTACCACCCTTTTGCAGTAGGAAGGTATTCGTGTCAGAACTTGTGCTGGGCCCGCTGCTGCGCCACGTGGACGGGTCCGCCGCGACCGTGTGGGTGGAGACGTCCGAGCCCTGCACGGTCCGCGTGCGGGCCGGGGACGCCTCCTCTGAGGAGCACACCTTCACCGTGCACGGCCACCACTACGCCCTGGTGGACGTCGGCATCGACGGGCCGGTGGCCTACGAGGTGGACCTCGACGACCGGCGGGTGTGGCCGGGGGACGACGGCCTGCCGCCGAGTGTGATCCACCCCGTCACCGCCCTCAACCGGTTGATCTTCGGCTCCTGCCGGACGAGCGTGCCGCACGAGGAGCCGTACGTGCGGACCCACGGCCCGGACGTCCTGCGGGCGTACGGCCTGCGCCTGATGGAGTCGCCGGACGACCGGCCGGACCTCATCCTGCTCCTCGGCGACCAGGTGTACGCCGACGAGCTCACCCCGGACATGAAGGACTTCATCGCCGGGCGCAGGCTCGAGGGCCCGCAGGAGGTCGTCGACTTCGAGGAGTACGCCGAGCTGTACCGCCAGGCGTGGTCAGATCCGGCGGTCCGCTGGCTGCTGTCCACGGTCCCGACCCTGATGATCTTCGATGACCACGACGTCAGGGACGACTGGAACACCTCGTCGGCGTGGCGCGAGCAGATGGCGCAGGTGCCGTGGTGGCACCGGCGCATCGTCTCCGCTCTGGGGTCCTACTACGTCTACCAGCACCTGGGCAACATCCCGCCGGCCGAGCGGGAGGCCGATCCCGTGCTCGCCGCGCTGCGGGCGGGCGCCGGCGAGGAGACGCTCGACGAGTTCGCCCGGCGGGCCGACGCGGAGCCCGACTCGGTCCGCTGGAGCTATCACCGGGACCTCGGCGACACCCGTCTCGTCATCCTGGACAGCCGCAGCGCCCGGACGCTCGAACCGGGACGCCGCCGGATGATCGACGCGGAGGAGTGGAGCTGGTTCGAGAAGCAGGCGACCGGCGACTTCGGCCACCTCGTCGTCGGGTCGTCGCTGCCGGTCCTGCTGCCGTCCGGGATCCACCACGTCGAGGGCTGGAACGAGGCGGTCTGCGACGGCATCTGGGGCCGCCGGGCGGCGCGGTGGGGCGAACGGGTGCGGCAGTTCCTCGACCTGGAGCACTGGGGGGCCTTCCGCCGCTCGTTCGAGGACCTCGCGCGGGTGCTGGTCGAGGTCGCCTCGGGTCAGCGGGGACGGACGCCCGCGACCGTCCTGCTGCTGTCGGGCGACGTCCACTACTCCTACATGGCCTCGGTACGGCGGAAGGGCGGAGGACGCATCCACCAGATCGTCTGCTCGCCGATCCGCAACCCGCTGAGCCGCGTGCTGCGCTTCGCCAACATCGTGGCGTCGTTCGGGCTGGCGGGCCTGCTCGGCGGGCTGCTGGCCCGGGCCGGCGGCCTGCCCCGGCCGTCGCTGCGCTGGCGCATCAGCAAGGGACCCTGGTTCCCCAACATGATGACCGCCGTGGACTTCGCGCCCGGGGAGGCCGTGGTCACGTGGTTCACCGACACGGGCGACCACGACACGGTGACGATCAGGCCCGAGCCTCCCGCAGCACCGCGCTGAGCCGGTCCGTCGCCCAGGCCAGGTCGTCCCGCGAGACGACGAGGGGCGGCGCGAGGCGGATCGTCGAGCCGTGGGTGTCCTTGACGAGCACGCCGCGGCGCATGAGCGCCTCGCTGATCTCCCGTCCGGTGCCGAGCGACGGATCGATGTCGACGCCCGCCCACAGCCCGCGCCCGCGTACGGCGACCACCCCGGGGCCGAGGTCCGCGAGGCGCTCGTGCAGGAACGCGCCGAGGTCGCGCGCCCTGGCCTGGTACTCGCCGGTGCGCAGCAGCCCGACGACCGCGTCGCCGACGGCGCAGGCCAGCGGGTTGCCGCCGAAGGTGGAGCCGTGCTGGCCCGGACGGATCACGCCCAGCACGTCCTCGTTCGCGACGACCGCGCTCACCGGGACCACCCCGCCGCCGAGGGCCTTGCCCAGGACGTACAGGTCGGGCGCCACGCCCTCGTGGTCGCAGGCGAAGGTCTCGCCGGTGCGGCCGAGGCCCGACTGGATCTCGTCGGCCATGAACAGCACGTTCGCGTCGTCGCAGATCTCCCTGACGGCGGCCAGATAGCCGTCCGGCGGGACCAGCACGCCGGCCTCGCCCTGGATCGGCTCCAGCAGCACCGCCACCGTGTTCTCGTCGATCGCCTCCCTGACCGCCTCCGCCGAGCCGTACTTCACGATCCGGAAGCCGGGGGCGAACGGGCCGAAGCCGCCGCGGGCGTCGGGGTCGGTGGAGAAGCCCACGATGGTCGTGGTGCGGCCGTGGAAGTTGTCCTCCATCACGACGATGTTGGCCTGGCCGGGGGCGACGCCCTTGACCTCGTAGCCCCACTTGCGGGCCACCTTGATCGCGGTCTCGACGGCCTCGGCGCCGGTGTTCATCGGCAGGACCATGCCCTTGCCGCACAGTTCGGCCAGACCGGTCACGAAACCGGCGAACCGGTCGTGGAAGAACGCGCGGCTGGTCAGCGTCAGCCGGTCCAGCTGCTCGCGGGCGGCCGCGAGGACGACCGGGTTGCCGTGGCCGAAGTTCAGCGAGGAGTAGCCCGCCAGGCAGTCGAGATACCGCCTGCCCTCGACGTCGGTGACCCACGCGCCCTCCGCCGACCGGACGACGACCGGCAGCGGGTGGTAGTTGTGCGCGCTGTGGCTCTCACCGAGCCTGATGTGGTCCTCGCTTCTCATCGAATCTCCCCGCTCACCCTGATCTCCCCCGTCCTTATTTCCAATGTGCAGCACTTGGGGCCGCCACCGGCCTTGCGAAGCTCGCTCAGGTCGACCGGGACGACCTCGAAACCGCGGCGCTTGAGCTCCAGGACCAGCCCGGTCGCCTCCGCGTTGACGACGACATTGCGGCCGTCGCTCACCGCGTTGAGGCCCAGCACCTCCGCGTCCGCGGACGTCGCGACCACGGCGTCGGGGAACAGCCGCCGCAGCACCCTCCTGCTGCCCTCGCTGAACGCCTCCGGATAGTACGCCACGTTGCGGCCGTCCAGCGGGAACAGGGCGGTGTCGAGGTGGTAGTACCTCGGGTCGACCAGGCGCAGCGTGACGACCGGGCGGCCGAGGAACTCCTGGGCCTCCATGTGCGCCGCCACGTCGGTGCGGAAGCCCGTCCCGGCCAGGATCATCTCGTCGAGCGTCAGGTAGTCGCCCTCGCCCTCGTTGGTGAAGGACGCCTCCAGTGTCTCGTATCCCTGTTCGACGAACCACCGCAGGTACGCGGGCCCTTCGGCCGCCCGCTCCGGGTGGGCGAACCTCGCGCCGTAGACCCGCCCGTCCACGACGAGGGCGCCGTTGGCGGCGAACACCATGTCCGGCAGGCCCTCCACCGGGTCGATGAGGCTGACGCGGTGGCCCAGGCTCTCGTACGCCCGCCGCAGGCTCTCCCACTGCCGCAGCGCCGTGGCCGTGTCGGCGCCCTCCTCGGGCCGCATCCAGGGGTTGATGGAGTACGAGACCGTGAAGAACTCGGGCCGGCACATCAGGAAGTGCCTGACCGTGCCCGTACGACCACTTTCCGTGGCTGCGGACTCTGGCGCGATTGTCATCGTCGACTCCAAGCGGGAAACCGGTGAACGGGACTTCAGCGTAGGAATCGGCGGACGGCAATCCAATGCGCCCATGTTGCGATCACCTGGGGATCGGTTGCGTCCTTCACCCCGATTGCGGCGATCCGTTAATCAGCCGGGAGAGCACGATGGAGCTCTTGGTCCGCACCACGAACGGCTCGGCCGCCAGGCGCTCGATCACCCGCTCGACGTGCCGCACGTCGGTCGCGCGGATGTGCAGCAGGGCGTCGGCCTCACCGGTGACCGTGCAGGCCGAGACGACCTCGGGGTGCCGGGAGACCGCCAGCCCGATCTCGGCGGGGGAGGTCTTGCCCCGGCAGTAGAGCTCGACGTACGCCTCGGTCGTCCAGCCCAGGGCCGACGGCTCGACCCGGGCGCTGAAACCGGTGATCGCGCCGGTGGCGACCAGCCGGTCGACCCGCCGCTTCACGGCCGGAGCCGACAACCCCACTTGAGTGCCTATTTCGGCGTATGTCGCACGGGCATCCTCGACGAGGGCCCGGATGATGGCGCGATCGAGCTCGTCCAACCTCACGTGGACCTGTATACAGCCGCCGACTCACCCGCGCGGCTTCGCGGACGCGGACGCCCCCGCAGGGTCCGCGCCCCTCCGCGTTCTCCCGTCGATCGGACGGCGCCGCGCCCGTTCTCTCCTGCTGCCCGTTCTCTCCTGCGGCCCGTCCGCTCAGGCGAGCTGGACGAGCACAGAACCGGCGATGAGCAGGGCGAGGCCGGCCAGGCGCGCAGCGGTGAGCGGGCGCCGGGGCAACCGCAGCAGGCCGTGGTGGTCGATCACGGCGGAGGCGAGCTGCTGGCCGGTCACGGTGAGCGCGACGGTGGCCGCGGCGCCGATCGCGGGGATCAGCGTGAAGGTCGCAGTGACGTACACCGCTGCGCAGCCGCCGCCGAGCCATCCCCACCAGGGCATCGTGCGCAGCCCGCCGAGCCGCGGCCGGGGGGTGCGGCCCAGCGCGAGCAGCGCGGCCAGGACGACGGCGATGGTGATCGTGGCCACGACGAAGCTGATCACGGCGGTGGCCACCGGCTGGTGGATCTCCCTGCGCAGCAGTGCGTTGACCGCGCCCTGCACGGGCAGGACCGCGCCGGCGACGACGCCGAGCAGAACCCAGCCGCTCCGGCCGAGACCGCCCGGCCGAGGGGCCGTCCCGGCGGTCGCCGCCGGGGCGCCGGCGCCGGTGCTCCCACCGCGCCCGGAGACACCGCCGCCGAGGGTGCCGGAGGCCGCCCGAGCCGGTGTCGGGGCCGGGGCCGGTGCCCGGGCCGGTGTCCGGATCAGGTTCTGGCCGCGGATGACGACGGTGATGCCGGCCAGGACGGCGAGCGCGCCCAGCGCGATGCCGGCGCTGAGCGGCTTGGGCGCGACGCCGAGCAGGCCGAACAGGTCCAGTCCCAGCGACGCGAACATCTGCCCGGTCACGAACAGCCCCGCCGCGGCCAGGGCGCCGAGGCGGGGGAAGAGCAGGATCCCGCTGGTGATGTAGAGCGGACTGGCCAGGCCGCCGAGCAGGTGCCAGAACGGGATGCCGGGCGGCAGGTGGAGCGCGCCGATCGCGCCCACGGTGACCGCGAGCAGCGCCAGCACGGCCGTGGCCACGCCCAGCTGCAGGGTCGAGGCGCCGTACGGGGTGCCGACGGCCTTGTTGAGCTGGAGGTTCACCGACGCCTGCACGGCCAGCAGACAGCCGGCCAGCAGCGCCGCGGCGAGGAACAGGGAGTGCATCGCCATCCTCTCGGCAGGGGAACTCAGATAAGTGG
This sequence comes from Microbispora sp. H10885, assembly GCF_014161415.1. NCBI lineage: Bacteria > Bacillati > Actinomycetota > Actinomycetes > Streptosporangiales > Streptosporangiaceae > Microbispora > Microbispora sp. H10885. The sequence continues at coordinate 295,703 of NZ_JABBWY010000007.1, forward strand.
ACACTGTGTCCACATGAGCCTAGGCGACAACCGGACGCGATGTCCACATGGTTGGGTCGCCGGTCTACGATGAGGTCATGAGCGACGGGGTGCGGGAACCCGGGGTGAACCGGTCGAACGGCGGCGTGCCATCGCCGGACGCGTCCGGGACCGGCCGCGAACCGCTCGTGCTCGATCTCCAGCCGGTCCGGCCGGCCCCGGTGCGGGAACGGGCGGACGCCGCGCGCAACCGCGTACGCGTGCTCGCGGCGGCCGAGCGGCTCTTCGCCGCCGGGGACGCCCGGAACGTCACCATGGACGAGATCGCCAAGGAGGCGGGCGTGGGGCGGGCGACGCTGTACCGCCGTTATCCGGACGTCGCGGCGATCGCCACGGCGCTGCTGGACGAGCACGAGCGGCGGCTGCAGGAGCACATCCTGAGCGGGCCGCCGCCGCTCGGCCCGGGGGCCTCACCGGCCGAGCGGCTCGCCGCGTTCTGCGTCGCCATGGTCGACCTGCTGGAGCGTCACCTGCACCTCGTCCTGGGGGCCGAGACCGGCAGCGCCAGATTCGGCACCGGCGCGTACGGCTTCTGGCGCGCGCACGTCCGGATGCTGCTGACCGAGTCGGGGGCGCCGGATCCGGACGGCATGGCCGACGGCGTGCTGGCGCCGTTCGCGCCCGAGGTGTACCTGTTCCAGCGGCGGACCCTGGGCCTCTCGCAGCACCGCGTCACCGAGGCGCTGGTGTGGTCCGCTCACCGGCTGGCGGGAGGCTGACGGCCCGGGGCCCGGGCCGCAGGCAGTAGTCGCCGACCCCGCGCTCCAGCAGGTCGAAGGCGCGCTCGGCGTGCGCGCGCAGGTCCGCGACGATGCCCGAGCCCTCCTCGCCGGCGAGCCGCCGCATCGCGAAGTGCCGGGTGAGCGCCTCGACCGCCGCGCGGATCTGGGCCGCAACCAGGGACGGGGTCATGTCGTCGGGATCGGCCTCGGTCTCGTCGGCGAGCACGGCGGCGAGCCGCTCCTCGCGGTGCCGGCTCATCATCTCGATCCTGGCCTGCAGCGCCGGGCTCTCCCGGATCCGCTGGACGAAGACGTCCGCGCCCTCGTTGATCCCGTAGCGCCAGTCGCCGGAGTCCAGGGCCGCGAGGAAGTCGCGCCGCACCGCCTCGACCGCCGTCTCGCCGGGCCGGCGCTCACGGACCACTCGCGCCAGCACGTCCATGCTCTCCTCACTGCGGTCGAGGAACAGGTCCTCCTTCGTGCGGAAGTAGTTGAACACGGTGTTGACCGACACGTCGGCCGCCCGCGCCACCTCGGCCACGGTGACGTTGTCGAACCCCCGCACCAGGAACAGCCCCGTCGCGATGTCGGAGATCCGCTGCCGGGTCTCCCGCTTCTTCCGCTCCCGCAGGCCCTCTTCCATGCCTCGATTCTAAGGACGAGCACAAACTTTAAGTGACTCCAAATTTGGTGTTACTCTACCGAGCATGATTCACGTCAGAGGCCTCACCAAGACGTTCGGGACGGCCGAGGCCGTTCGGGGGATCGACGTCGACGTCTCCGCGGGCGAGATCGTCGGCTTCCTCGGCCCGAACGGCGCGGGCAAGACCACCACCCTGCGCATGCTGACCACGCTGCTGCGTCCGACGTCCGGCACCGCCACGGTCGCGGGCGCCGACCTCTTCGCCGACCCGGTGGCCGTACGCCGGCGCATCGGCTACGTCGCCCAGGGCGGCGCGTTCGGGCCGTTCACCCCGGTCGGGGACGAACTCGTGCTCCAGGCCCGCCTGCACGGCCTGAGCCGGGCCGAAGCCCGCGCCCGGGTGACCTCCCTGCTCGCCGCCCTGGACCTCGCCGGGGTCGAGGAGCGGACGACGGTCATGCTGTCGGGCGGCCAGAAGCGCAGGCTCGACATCGCGATGGGCCTGCTCCACCGGCCCGGGCTGCTCTTCCTCGACGAGCCCACCACCGGGCTCGACCCGCAGAGCCGCGCCAACCTGTGGGACCACATCCGGCGGCTGCGCGAGCGCGACGGCGTGACGGTCTTCCTCACCACCCACTACCTGGAGGAGGCCGACGCGCTCTGCGACCGGATCCTGATCATCGACCACGGCCGGATCGTCGCCGAGGGCACCCCGGACCGGCTGAAGGCCGAGTACGGCGCGCGCACGCTCGACGAGGTCTTCCTCGCGGTCACCGGCCGCGAGCTGCGCGAGGGAGCCGCCGCGTGACCGCTCTCGCCGTCCTGACCGGCCACTACCTGCGCACCTCCTTCGGCAGCAAGGTCAGCCTCGCCTTCGGCGCCGTGCAGCCGTTCCTCTTCCTCGTGCTGTTCGGCCCGCTGTTCGCCCGCAGCGGCGTCGGGTCGTGGGCCGTCCTCGTGCCCGGCCTGCTGGTGCAGCTCGCGCTGACCAGCGCGGGGATGGCGGGGTTCGGCATCGTCTTCGACCAGCGGTTCGGCGTGCTCGAACGGCTCCGGGTCGCCCCGGTGAGCCCGGTCACGCTGCTGCTCGGCCGGGTGCTCAGGGACAGCCTGGTGCTGCTGGTGCAGGCCGTCGCGATCATCGTGGCGGGCTACGCGCTCGGGCTGCGGGCCCCGCTCCCGGGGGTGCTGGCGGCCCTGCTCCTGATGACCGTGCTGTCCGTCGGCATGGCGTCGCTGTCATACGCGGCGGCGCTCACGATGCGGCAGGAACTGTTCGCGCCCGTGATGTCCACCGTGGTGGTCCCGCTGATGCTGCTGTCGGGCGCGCTGCTGCCGATGTCGCTCGCCCCCGCCTGGCTCGACGTGGCGTCGCGGCTCACGCCGTTCCGGTACGCGGTCGAGGGACTGCGGGCGTTGTTCTCCGGTTCCTACGGCGCGTCGGCCGTGTTGTGGGGGGTGGTCGTGTCCCTGGCCCTCGCGATCGGGGGGCTCGCGCTGGGCGCGAATCGTTTCCGTTGGGAAAAGGCCTGATCAGGGGCCGGAAAAGGCATTCGAAGTTGATACCGGATCGCGGGCGCCAGCGGGCCCGGAGACGGTCACAATGGGTGGCGTGGCGGACGCCAACTTCACCCTCGTCCAGCTGCGTTACTTCGTAACCGCGGCCGAGCTCGGCAGTATGACCGCGGCCAGCAGAGAGCTCATGGTCGCGCAGTCGGCGATCTCGGCCGCGATCGCCCAGGTCGAGCGGGAGCTCGGGGTCCAGCTCCTGATCCGCCACCACGCCCGCGGCCTGTCGCTGACCCGCGCGGGCGAGCGCTTCCTCGTCGAGGCGCGGGAGTTCCTCGCCCACGCTGCGGCCCTCGCCCAGTCGGCGCGCGGCCTCGCGGGCTCGCTCACCGGCGAGCTCGCGGTCGGCTGCCTGACGACCCTCGCGCCGTTCTACCTCTCGCGCCTGCTGCGCGAGTTCGCCGGGCGTTATCCGGGGGTGCGGGTCAGCGTCGCCGAGGGCGAGCTGTCCACGATGGAGGCGGCGCTGCTGGACGGCAGGTGCGAGGTCGCCCTGGTCTACGCCATCGACCTCGCCCTCGATCTCGACATCCGGCCGCTCACCCAGGCCAGGCCGTACGCACTGCTTCCCGTGGGGCATCCGCTGGCGGAGGCGGAGGCGGTGTCGCTGGCGGACCTGGCCACCGAGCCGATGATCCTGCTCGACCTGCCGCGCAGCCGCGACTACTTCCGGGCGATCTATCCGACGGAACCGCGCGTGCGCTTCCGGACGTCGAGCTACGAGACCGCCCGCGCGCTCGTGGCGGGCGGGCACGGCTACTCGATACTGAACCAGCGGGCCGACAGCGACCACACCTACGACGGCGGGCGGGTGGCGTGCGTGCCGATCAGCGACGACGTCCCGGCGCTCGACGTCGTGCTCGCCTCGGTGCGCGGTGTGCGGCCCACCGCCCGGGCGGTCGCCTTCGCCGAGACCTGCCAGGCGTTCTTCTCCGGCCGGCGGCCCGGCCAGGCGTCCGGCGGGTGAGCGCGGCCGTCCCGGACGCCGTCCGGCAGGTCACCGGTAGGCGGCCAGCAGCTCCTCCAGGAGCGCGGTCGTCCGCTCGGCCGAGTGGGCCTCCACGCAGATCGCGTTCAGCACCTGCGTGTACGCCTCGGTGTCCTCCGGCTTGTCCAGGTAGAGGGCGCTGGTGAGCTGCTCCAGATAGACGACGTCGGGCAGCTCGGGCGCGTCGAAGCGCAGGACCGAGAACGGCCCGCCCACGGTGAACTGCCCGCCGCGGTCGAAGGGCACGACCTGCAGCGTGACGTTCGGCCGCCTGGTCACCTCGATCAGATGCTCCAGCTGGGCCCGCATCACCTCCGGGCCGCCGACCGGGCGGCGCAGCACCCCCTCGTCCACCACGGCCCACAGCGTCGCGGCGTCCGGCCCGGTCAGCCGCTTCTGGCGGCGCAGCCGCAGGTCCACGTGCCGGTCGACCTCGTCGGCGGACCGTCCCGAGTTGGCCACCCGTACGGTGGCCCGCGCGTACTCGGGGGTCTGCAGCAGGCTGGGGACGAACTGCAGCTCGTAGCAGCGGATCAGGCACGCCGCCTCTTCCAGCCCGACGTAGAACTCGAACCAGCCCGGCAGCACGTCGCTGTACTTGTGCCACCAGCCGGGGAGGTTGGCCTGACGGGCCAGGTCCAGCAGCACCGCCCGTTCGTCCGGGTCGGTCAGGCCGTACAACGTGAGCAGGTCGGCGACATCCCGCTCCTTGAAGCCCACCCGGCCGAGCTCCAACCGGCTGATCTTGGCGTGGGACGCGCGGATGGTGTGCGCGGCCGTCTCCGGAGTGATGCCGCTCTCCCGGCGAAGCCGCCTGAGCTGCGCGCCGAGCACCAGCCGCAGGGCGGTCGGGCCGCTTCGGGCGAGCCCGAACGGTAACGAGGGGGCGTTTTCCGCCTGCGCGTTCACGTGGTCTCCATTGGCGACGCTCCGGGTGATTGCCTCGTGAAACCGGGTGTCCGAGGGGCGAAACAGGTCGGACGGAGGAGTATTCGGTTGATCATCCTACCGGATGGGGTCCGAGGCGGGGTTTTCTGGGGACTTCCACGAAAAGTCGATGGCATCCGACATTTGCACGTGCACGCGCGCTTGCACCCGCAAGGCGCAGGGCAAGATACACGACGGCAGGGAAATTCACATCATGTAATGGTGAGACCTGAGGGACCCGCGATGACAGCAGACCTGGCAGGCCCGGGAGCCGCGACCGCGCCTTCGTGGCTGACCGCGATGTTCGAAGGGGACGACGTCGCCGGGCTGTCCCTGCCCGCGTCGGCGACGTGTGACATCCACGGGCGCACCACCTCGCCCGCAGCCGCCAGGGACTTCACCGCCCGGACGCTGAGCGGCTGGGACGCCGGCGACCTGGTGCCCGACGCGCAGATCGTCGTGTCGGAACTGGTGACCAACGCGCTCCGGCACGCGCCCGCCGAGCCCGCCGGCGCCCCGCCGATCCGGCTGAGGCTGGTGAGGCACCGTTTTCATATCGGCTGTGGCGTGAGCGACGCCAGTGCGCGGGTGCCCGCGCTGTCTCCCTGGAACGATCTTTCGGAGTCCGGCCGCGGGCTGCACCTGGTCGACGCGCTGTGCGCGGCCTGGGGATGGATCCTCACCCGGGGCGGCGGGAAGGTGGTCTGGGCGCTGTTCGACGCGCGATCCTCCTACTGACCGCCCGCCGCCCGCCGGGCCGCGTCCCGCCCGCCTCCGGGCCGTCCCTCTTCCCGCCGTCTTCCCGCACGCCGTTCCCGGGCCGCGCCGGCTCCGGGTCGAGCCTGGTCAGGCCTGCTTCAGCCCTGGTCGGCGTCGCCGGTGGCCTGCTCGGCGGCGTCCTCGGGCGACTGCTCCAGGTCCTGGTCGGCCTGGGCCTGCGCGGACGCCTTGTCCAGGCGCACCCAGCTGGTGATGCTCTCGACCGAGAACAGCACGAGCAGGTACGCCGTGAGGACGGCGGCGACGGGGGTCAGCCACCCGGCCGCCGCGCCCGCCCCCAGGATCAGCAGGCGGACCTCCCAGCCGAGCCCCGCCCGGTAGAGCCACGCCGGGGGCCAGATGCCCTGCCGGGTGCGGTAGACCGTGTCGTACGTGTGGTAGCCGATCACGTAGATGAGCACGAACAGCAGCCACTTGGGCGTGCTCTCGGCCAGCCCGAGCAGGATGACCGTCAGGAACTCGGCGGCCCGCAGCAGTGGGGGAGTGAGCCAGTCGAAGCGGCCCAGGTGGTCGCGGCCGGCGGTCGGCAGCACCAGCACGAGCAGCACGGCCACCGGGAGGAGCAGGACCGGGCCGTCGGTGAGGATCCCGGCGACGGCCGCCGCCACGATCGCGAGCAGCGCCACCGCCGTCGCGGGCACCGGCGGCAGCAGCCGGCCCAGGGTGCCCTTCAGCGCGGTCGCGAGCGGGCCGTCGTCGCGGTAGGCGAGCAGGCGCGCGGTCTGGACGCGGCGGCGCTCCTCGTCCGGGTCGGGGAGCGGGGTGATGGCCTGCGGCTGGGTGATCATGCGAGTGACCTCAGGAGACGTCCGGTGAGGGTGTAGGTGGCCGCGACGCCGCCCCAGATGATCAGCGTGAGGAACGTGACCCGGGGGTCGAAGAACGCGGCGGTGATCGCGATGGCGGCGAAGCGCTCGCCGATGGGGAACACGATCATCTTGCGGGCCCAGTGGACCGGGCGGAACTTCCCGGCCTTCGTCCAGAGCCGCAGCAGACCGCGCACTCCGGTGCTCCGGCTCGCCCTGCGCTCCTCCAGCGCCTCCCGCAGCGGGCGGTCGTCGGCGACCGTGAGGTCCAGCGTGGGCAGCGGCACCGGCGCCTTGCGCCGGTTGGCCGCGCCGAACGAGAAGTCGAGCAGGTGCTTGACCGACTGGAGGGCCAGCGCGACCAGCGCCAGCGTCCAGACGCCCTCGCCGTCGCCGAACTGCCCGGACACCGTCGCACCGACCGCCAGGCCGACGAAGACGGCGTACTCCTTGAACCGGTCGAACGTGGCGTCCAGCCAGGCGCCGAGCACGCCGAACTTGCGGGCGTACCGCGCGACCTGCCCGTCGACGCAGTCGAAGACGAACGCGAAGTAGATGAGCACCCCTCCGGCGATCGCCCCCCAGCGGGTGCCGGTGGCGAACGCGCCGGCCGACAGCAGGCCGAGGGCGATCGAGATCAGCGTCACCTGGTTGGGGGTGAGCCCCCGGCGAGCCGCCCAGCGGGCGATGAAGCGCGAGTAGGTGCTGACGAAGAACGTGGTGAAGAAGCCGTCGGCGCCCTTCACCGCGTTGTCGAGCCGGGCCCGGTCCTCGTCGTAGCCGGCCATCTCCGCCTGCGCCTCGTCGGCCTCGGCCTGGCTCCGGACGCGGCGGAAGAACAGGTCGCGGCGGCCCCGCCGGCCGACCGAGACGCCGCGCCGGACCAGCCCGAGCACGAGAAGCTCGGTCAGGTCGTCCTCGGGGCCGAACAGGTGGGCCATCTCCGCCAGGTCGCGGGCGGCCTCGGCGAGGGTCGGCAGGTGCCGCTGGTGCAGGTGGAGCGGTCCGAGCAGCGCCGCGTTCGGCCGGGTCACCGCGTGGTAGGCGGTGCCGACCGAGATGATCCGGCCGCGGCCCGCGCGGGTGCGCTGGGGCAGTCCCTCGATGAACTGCGAGCCGATCTCGGGCACGGCCTCCTCGATCGGCACCATCTCCTCGATCGGCGCGTTCTCGTCCCGCTCCGGGCGGACGATCAGCGCGAGGGCGCCCCGCTTGGCCTTAGTGATCTGGTAGATCAGCTCGTCGTGCACCAGCGAGTCGGCCGGCAGGATCAGCAGATTGTCCTCGGCGGCCTCGGCCACGTCGGCCAGCGCGCGCAGGTCTCCGGCGACGTCCCGGCTCTCCACCACGCGGCCGTACGGCCGGGCGTAGGCCGCCGCGTCGCCGGGCCGGGCGATCGTCGTCGGCTCGGGGTCCAGCGCGGCGGCCTGCGCGAGCAGCCTGTCGTACGCGGAGGGCGCCCCGGGAAGCGAGGTCAGCGTGATGGCCGCGGGCAGGGCGGGCCGGCCGCCGGGCGGCGGGAAAGCGATCGGGCCGGGCGGCGCGCCCAGCAGGACCACGCGGGTCATGGCAACCTTTCACGCAACGGGGGAGTCAGGCCCTTGGGGCTTGACCGGCGCGGGGAAGTCCGCCGGAGGCCAAAGCTTAGTGACCTTTCCGCTCGGACGTGGCACCCCAGGTTTACCGTACGGCCGCTAGATGTACAGCTTCGTCCGGGTTTGCCACTCGGCATCGTCGCCGGATCATTACCGAATTTTCACCATTCATGCGCTTGAGTGGGGTGAAAAGCCTCGTATGGGGCCCGAGGGGGCGCCCGCCACCGGGCGGACCCTACGATGACGGAGTGAGCCTCTACCGCGACGAGGGCGTCGTGCTGCGCACCCAGAAGCTGGGCGAGGCCGACCGCATCATCACCCTCCTCACCCGGCGCACCGGCAAGGTCCGGGGCGTGGCCAAGGGCGTACGCAGGACCATGTCGCGGTTCGGCGCGCGGCTGGAGCCGTTCTCACACGTGGACCTGCAGCTTCACGGCGGCAGGTCGCTCGACGTGATCACGCAGGTCGAGACCCTGCATCCGTACGGCGAGGCGATCGTCGCCGACTACCCGAGATACACGGCGGGCACGGCGATGCTGGAGACGGCCGACCGGCTGACCGTGGGGGAGAAGGAGCCGGCGCTGCGCCAGTTCCTGCTGCTGGTCGGCGGCCTCCGCACGCTCGCCCAGGGCGGCCACGAGGCCCGGCTGGTGCTCGACGCGTTCTTCCTGCGCTCGCTGGCGGTGGCGGGCTACGCCCCCGCGCTGTCGGAGTGCGCGCGGTGCGGCGCCGAGGCGGCGCGCGCCTTCGCGATCGTGGCGGGCGGGGTGGTCTGCGGCGCGTGCCGCCCGCCCGGCGCGGCCGTTCCCGCGGCCGAGACGATCGCGCTGATGATCGCTCTGCTGCGGGGAGACTGGGCCGCCGCGGACTCCTCCGAGCCGCGGCACCGCACCGAGTGCAGCGGCCTGGTGGCGGCCTACCTGCAGTGGCACCTGGAGCACGGCATCCGTTCGCTGCGCCACGTCGAGCGGGAGTGGCCGGGCGCCGGAGATGCCGAACCTGCACCGGATCCGCACGTCTTCCGCACCTGAGGACCGCTCCGGACGCAATACGCTCGCTACATGGTTCGTCCTCCCACTCCACACCCGTCCGGGGCCACTCCACCCGACATTCCGCGCGCCCTGCTGCCGCGTCACGTGGCGATCGTCATGGACGGCAACGGCCGCTGGGCCAAGGCCCGCGGGCTGCCGAGGACTGAAGGGCACAAGATGGGCGAGGCGTCGCTGTTCGACGTCATCGAGGGCGCCATCGAGATCGGCATCCCCTACCTGTCCGCGTACGCCTTCTCGACCGAGAACTGGAAGCGCTCGCCCGACGAGGTGCGCTTCCTCATGGGCTTCAACCGCGACGTCATCCGGCGCAGGCGCGACGAGCTCGACGCCATGGGCGTACGGGTCCGCTGGGCCGGGCGGCCCGGCCGGCTCTGGCGAAGCGTGATCAAGGAGCTGGAGGACGCCGAGCGCAGGACGGTCGGCAACAGCACGCTGACCCTGCAGTTCTGCGTGAACTACGGCGGCCGCGCGGAGATCGTGGACGCGGCCGTGCGGCTCGCCCGCGACATCGCCGACGGCCGGGTCAAGCCCGACAAGGTCTCGGAGAAGGTCTTCGCCCGCTACCTCGACGAGCCCGAGATCCCGGACGTCGACCTGTTCCTGCGGTCCTCGGGCGAGCAGCGCACCTCGAACTTCCTGCTCTGGCAGTCCGCCTACGCCGAGATGGTGTTCCTCAACCAGCTCTGGCCCGACTTCGACCGCCGTGACCTGTGGCAGGCGTGCGAGATCTACGCCAAGCGCGACCGCAGGTACGGCGGCGCGCTGCCGAACGAGGCCGCCCCCGCCTCCGCACGGTAGCCGGACCCGCGGCGGGAGGCGTCAGGAGGCGTCGCGGCGGCGGGCGCGGGCCCGGTAGGCGGCCACGTGCATGCGGTTGCCGCAGGTGCGGCTGTCGCAGTAGACCCGGGACCGGTTCCGCGACTCGTCCACGAAGACGTGTGAGCAGTCGGGCGCGGCGCACGTGCGCAGCCGCTCCCGCTCGTTCTCCACGAGCACGTGGGCGAGCGCGACACCGCAGTCGGCGGCCAGATGCTCGGCGACCGACGCGTCCGGCGCGAAGTAGTGGACGTGGAGCGGGTGGCCGTCGTGCTCGGTCAGGCTGGGCGTGATGCGGGTGCGGCCCAGCAGCGTGTTGAGCACCCTGACCGCCGTCGTCTGGTCGGGCGCGGTGAACACGGCGTGGAACGCCTCGCGCAGGGCCCGCACCTCGGCGAGGTCCCGCCGGGTCAGCGTCCGCACCCCGCTGACCTCCCGCCTGCCGACGAACTCCGCCAGGTCGGCGACCTCGGCCAGCCCGTCGCGCTCGCCGGCGCCGGTGTTGACGAGGTCCACCACCGTCGCCAGCGAGTACACCATGTCATGGCTGAACGGCACGCCATCTCCTTCTGTCGCGGCGGGCTTGGCGCGGCGCAGGAAGCGTACTCCCCGCGAGGCCTGCGCGGGGCGGGGTCAGCCCTTCCCGGCGGCCTTTCCGACCGTCTTCGCGGGCGTCGCCGAAGGGGTGGCCGCGCCGCGTGACGCGGCGCACGAGGAGCAGGTGCCGAAGACCTCGACGGTGTGGGTGACGTCGATGAAGCCGTGCTCGGCCCCGACGACCTCGGCCCACCGCTCCACGTCCGGCCCGGCCACCTCGACCGTGCGCCCGCACAGCCGGCACACGAGGTGGTGGTGGTGCGTGTCGCTCTGGCAGGCCCGGTAGACCGACTCGCCCTCGTCGGTGCGCAGCACGTCGACCCGGCCCGCGTCGGACAGCGACTGGAGCGCCCGGTAGACGGTCGTGAGGCCGATCTTCGAGCCGTCCGCGCGCATCTCGGCGAACACGTCCTGCGCGCTGCGGAACCCGCCGCTCTGGCGGAGGATCTCGTGGACGGCGTCGCGGCTCTTGGTCATCAAGGACTCCCGGGTACGGCGGCGCCCTACGCACTGCGCCCTACGAAATACAGACTAGGTCGTGTCCGGCAGGTCGAGCGGCGCCGTCCGACCGGCGGCACCCGCGACGACCTGGGGACGGCTCGCGTCAGAAGAGCCCGAAGCGGGTCGCGACGAGGAGAACCAGGAAGGTCCCGACCGCCACGCGGAGCAACCGGCCCATCGGCCGCAGCGACGGCCACGACAGGTAGGCCAGCCAGGCGATGAACGCCAGCACCGGGAGCACGGCCACGCCGCCGCGCCAGTCCGGCACGACCAGCCCGGCGATGAGCAGCGCCACCAGGACCACCGGGGCCAGCCACCGGGGCATCTGGAACAGGAAGACCAGCAGCGGGGCGCTCTTCGTCTCGACCGTCCGGCGCGCCCCGGTGGCGCCCGGCGTGAAGAAGTGCTCGCCGGCGGGCAGCGGACGCACCGGGCGCGGCGATCGCCCCTGGGCTCCTCCCGCCCGTGCTCCCCGCGCCTGCGTCTCCCCGGCGGGCCTGCGCGCCAGGGGATGCGCGGGGACCTGGCGGCGCGGCGGTTCCGTTTCGCTTCCCACGCCTGAGAGCCTAGCCCCGCCCGCGCCTCCCGCGCCCCTTCGCCCGCCCCCTCGCGGCGGGCCGTACGGGAGAGGGTGGCATGCTGGGCGGCATGCTCGCCGTGATCCGCTACTCGGTGCCGGGCGCCCGCACCGAGGAGTTCGCCACCCAGGCCCGCGCCATCCTGGACCTGCTGGCCGCGCAGCCGGGCTACCTCCGCGGACGGCTCGGCAGGGCGGTGGACGAGCCCGCGCTGTGGGCGCTGGTCAGCGAGTGGGAGGGGGCGGGCCACTACCGGCGCGCCCTGTCGGCGGCGCGGATGGAGATGTATCCGCTGATGACCCTCATGATCAACGAGCCGGGGGCCTTCGAGGACGTCTACGCGCCTCCGGGCGCCGGCGTGAACGCGGGGACCACGGGCAAGCCGTGAGCGCGGGGCCGCCGGATTCCCCTAAGCTTGGGCACGGATCCGGGCAGGTGGCCGGACGTCGCCGCCGCCGCGGGCAGGCGGCCGGGCCGAGCCCGACCGCTTGAGCGAGCCGCCGGCGCATCGCCGACCTCGATCTGAACCTGACCTCGATCCGCACCGACCCGATCTCAACGCCGACACCCAGCCGGATGGAGTCCCACTGATGGCACGTCGCACCGACGTCCTGGAAACGATCGTCAGCCTCGCCAAGCGCCGCGGGCTCGTCTTCCCGTCGAGCGAGATCTACGGAGGCCTGCGGGCGTCCTGGGACTACGGACCCCTGGGTGTCGAGCTCAAGAACAACGTCAAGCGCGAGTGGTGGAAGGCCATGGTGCAGGGCCGCGACGACGTCGTCGGCCTCGACTCGTGCGTCATCCTCGCCCGCGAGGTCTGGCAGGCCAGCGGTCACGTCGAGACGTTCACCGACCCGCTCACCGAGTGCCAGTCGTGCCACAAGCGGTACCGCGCCGACCATCTGCTCGAGGCGTACGAGGCCAAGCACGGCAGTGAGCCCGCGGGCGGCCTGGCCGACATCACCTGCCCCAACTGCGGCAACAAGGGCGCCTTCACCCAGCCCAGGCAGTTCAGCGGCCTGCTGAAGACGTTCCTCGGCCCGGTCGAGGACGAGTCGGGCCTGGCGTACCTGCGGCCGGAGACCGCCCAGGGCATCTTCATCAACTACCTGAACGTGCAGCAGTCGGCCCGCCGGAAGATCCCGTTCGGCATCGGGCAGGTCGGCAAGTCGTTCCGCAACGAGATCACCCCGGGCAACTTCATCTTCCGCACCCGCGAGTTCGAGCAGATGGAGATGGAGTTCTTCGTCAAGCCCGGCACCGACGAGGAGTGGCACCAGTACTGGATCGACGAGCGCCTGCGCTGGTACGTCGACCTCGGTATCAACAAGGACAACCTGCGGCTCTACGAGCACCCGAAGGAGAAGCTGTCCCACTACTCCAAGCGGACGGTGGACATCGAGTACCGCTTCAACTTCGCCGGCGGCGAGTGGGGTGAGCTGGAGGGCATCGCCAACCGCACCGACTTCGACCTCACCGCGCACGGGAAGGCGTCGGGGACCGACCTGTCGTTCTTCGAGCAGGAGTCGGGCGAGCGTTACGTGCCGTACGTCATCGAGCCGGCGGCCGGTGTGGACCGCGCGACGCTGACCTTCCTCCTCGACGCCTACACGGTCGACGAGGCGCCCAACGCCAAGGGCGTGATGGAGGAGCGGACCGTGATGCGCCTCGACCACCGCCTGGCCCCGGTCAAGGTCGCGGTGCTGCCGCTGTCGCGCAACGCCGACCTGTCGCCGAAGGCCCGCGACCTGGCCGCGCGGCTGCGCCGCCGGTGGAACGTGGACTTCGACGACGCGGGCGCGATCGGCCGCCGCTACCGCCGCCAGGACGAGATCGGCACGCCGTTCGCGATCACGGTCGACTTCGACACCCTGGAGGACCAGGCCGTGACGATCCGCGAGCGCGACACGATGGCCCAGCAGCGGGTCGCGCTCGACCAGGTCGAGTCCTACCTGCGTCAGCACCTGAACGACTGATCGGCGCACCGAAGGCCCCGCCCGGGAGATCTCCCGGGCGGGGCCTTCCGCGTCGTCGACGAAAAGCGCCGGGGACGGGCCGGGCGGATCGTGGGGGCCCGGGGGATCAGGTGCAGCGCGTGTTCTTCGCGGGCACCCGCCCCTCCAGCAGGTAGGCGTTGACGCGGTCGTCGATGCAGCCGCTCTGGCCGTACGCGCCGTGGCCCTCGCCGTCCAGGGTCAGCAGCACCCCGGTGCGCAGCTGACCGGCGAGCCGCGGCGCCCACTGGTACGGCGTGGCCGGGTCGTTGGTCACGCCGACCACCAGGATGGGCCCCGAGCCGCTCGCGTCGACCCGCCGGGCGCCGTCGTCTCCCGGCACCGGCCACACGCTGCAGGATCCGGCGCTGGCCGCGGTCGGCGCGAAGACCGGCGTCCGCGCCCTGAGCCGCCGGGCCAGCTTCTCGGCCTCCTCGACCGACGGCCGGTCGGTGGTGTCGGCGCACAGGATCGCGGGCAGCGAGAACTGCAGGGTCGAGTAGCTGCCGTCGGGCCGCCGCCCGGCGTACTGGTCGGCGAGCGTGAGCAGGCCGCTGTAGTCGCCCTTCCCGCCCTCCTTCAGCGCCTCGGTGAGCAGCGGCCAGGTGAGCCTGCTGTAGAGGGCCTGCGTGATGCCGGCCCTGGCGATGTTCTGGGTGATCTCGCGGTCGCCCTGCTTCTGCGGCCTGCGGTTCAGGTAGTCGAGCAGCTTCAGCACGTCGGCCTTCACGGCGGCGGGGTCGGCGCCGAGCGGGCAGCTCGTCCGGGTCCTGGCGCAGTCGGCCACGTAGTCCTCGTAGGCCTTCTGGAAGCCGAGGGCCTGGGTCTTGGACATGTCGAGCAGGGTGACCGAGGGGTCGACGGCCGAGTCGAGCACCATCCTGCCCACCTTGCCGGGGAACTGGGTGGCGTAGACCGCGCCGAGGTGGGTGCCGTAGGAGAACCCGAGGTAGTTGAGGCGGGAGTCGCCGAGCGCCGCCCGCAGCGCCTCCATGTCGCGCGCCGCGTTGACCGTGCCGACGTACGGCAGGATCCAGCCCGCTTCGCGTTCGCACCCCTGGGTGAACTCGGCGACGAGGCTCTTCTCCGACCGGGCGTCGCCGCTGGGCTCGTGGGCGAGGAAGTAGTCCATCCGCGGGCCGCTGAGGCACCGGATGCCGCTGCTGCGCTCGACTCCGCGCGGGTCGAAGCTGACGAGGTCGTAACGGCCGCCCAGGGTGGAGAACGCGTGCGCCGCCTGCATGAGCGTCGTGACGCCGGAACCGCCGGGGCCGCCGAAGTTGAAGACGAGTGAGCCGAGCCGCCGGCCGGGTTCGGTGGCGCGCAGCCGGACCAGGGCGATGCCGATCTTCCTGCCGGACGGCGCGGCGTAGTCGAGCGGCACCTGGAGCGTCGCGCACTCGAAGCCGGACGACGACGCCGTCTCCTCGCACGGCTTCCAGGCCAGGCCCGGCGTGCCCGACACGCTCTGCTCCGGGGTGACCCGCGCGCCCTCGCACCCGGTGGCCGCCACCAGCGCGGCCAGTCCCGCGGCCACCGCCGTCGTCACCGGCCAGAGCCTCCGAGCCGGCACCCCCCGCGTCGGCACCCCCCGCGCCGATGCCTTCGGTGCCGACGCCTGCCGCGCCGGCGTCCCGCGTGCCGGCACCATTCGCGACACCGCTCGCGACACAGGAAACCCTCCCCTTGGCTGTGGTCGGAGGGTGGCTCGTTTATATCGCACCCGAGCGGCTCAGCACGGCCGACTCACCGGTACGCGGCCTTTCCGGCCACGTGGTCTACACCATTTCCGTGCTTTCGAACGCCCGCCGCCTCGGCCCGGCGGCGAATTGGTATGAACCATTGCCACGGTCCCGTAAAAATCAATTGGATTAGACCTCTGCTGACACGTCTACCTGGGTAAACGGTATGTGAGGCAGAGGGTGACGGTTGAGGATGATTTTCCCCGGTACAGTCCAGTTGCAGGCCGCTTCGATGGCTTTTGCGGCAGTTCAGAAGGGAGCGTCGGATGCCGAAGTATGTTTACGGATTCACCGAGGGCAACAAGGACCTCAAGGACCTGCTCGGCGGCAAGGGCGCCAATCTGGCGGAAATGACCAACATCGGCCTGCCCGTGCCTCCCGGCTTCACCATCACCACCGAGGCGTGCCGCCACTACCTGCGGCACGGCGACCTGCCCGACGGGCTGGAGGAGGAGGTCGGCGGGTACCTCGCCGCCCTGGAGGCGCGCATGGGCAAGCGTCTCGGCCAGGCGGACGACCCCCTGCTCGTCAGCGTCAGGTCGGGGGCCAGGTTCTCGATGCCCGGCATGATGGAGACGGTCCTCAACATCGGCCTGAACGACGACTCGGTCCTCGGGCTGGCCAAGCAGTCGGGCAACGACCGCTTCGCCTGGGACTCCTACCGCCGGCTGATCCAGATGTTCGGCAGGACCGTGCTGGGCATCGACGGCGAGTCGTTCGAGGACGCGATGGACGACCTCAAGGGCGACCGGGACGACACCGAACTCGAGGCGGCCGACCTGCAACGGCTGGTCGAGACCTTCAAGGGCATCGTCCGCGCCCGGGCCGGCCGGGAGTTCCCCGACGACCCCCGTGAGCAGATGGACCTCGCCGTACGGGCGGTCTTCGAATCGTGGAACGCGCCCCGCGCGGTCCTCTACCGCCGTCAGGAGCGCATCCCCGCCGGCCTCGGCACCGCCGTCAACGTCGTCGCCATGGTGTTCGGCAACATGGGCCCCGACTCGGGCACCGGGGTCGCCTTCACCCGCGACCCGGGTTCCGGGCGCCGGGGGGCCTACGGCGACTACCTGCGCGACGCCCAGGGCGAGGACGTCGTCGCCGGCATCCGCAACACCGTTCCCCTGCAGGAGCTGGAGACGATCAACCCGGAGGCGTACCACGAGCTTCTCGGCATCATGGCGACGCTGGAGCGGCACTACCGCGACCTGTGCGACATCGAGTTCACGATCGAGCGCGGCAGGCTGTGGATGCTGCAGACGCGGGTCGGCAAGCGCACGGCCGAGGCCGCCTTCCGCATCGCCACCCAGCTCGTCGACGAGGGCCTCATCGACATGGACGAGGCGGTCACCCGGGTCACCGGAGACCAGCTCGCCCACCTCATGTTCCCCCGGTTCGCCGCCACGGGCGGCGGTCACCGGCTGACCACCGGCATGAACGCCTCGCCCGGGGCCGCCGCGGGCCGGGCCGTCTTCAGCTCCGAGCGGGCCGTCGAGGTGGCCGGACGGGGCGAGGCGGTCATCCTCGTGCGGCGCGAGACCAACCCCGACGACCTGGCCGGGATGATCGCGGCGCACGGCGTGCTCACCTCCCGGGGCGGCAAGACCTCGCACGCCGCCGTGGTCGCCCGCGGCATGGGCAAGACCTGCGTGTGCGGGGCAGAGGAGCTGGAGGTCGACCCGCACGCCCGCCGTTTCACCGCGCCCGGCGGGGTCGTCGTGAACGAGGGCGACCTCATCTCGATCGACGGGAGCACCGGCGCCGTCTACCTCGGGGAGGTGCCGGTGACCGCCTCGCCGGTGGCCCGCTACTTCGAGGGCGGGCGGGTCGAGGACGAACTGGTCCGGGCCGTCGACCGCGTCATGACCCACGCCGACGCCGTACGCCGGCTGGAGGTGCGGGCCAACGCCGACACCGCCGAGGACGCCGCCCGCGCCCGCCGCTTCGGCGCGCTCGGCGTCGGGCTCTGCCGTACGGAGCACATGTTCCTCGGGGAGCGGCGGCGGCTCGTGGAGGACCTGATCCTGGCGCCGGGCGACAAGGAGCGGCAGGTCGCGCTGGACGCGCTCGAACCGCTCCAGACGGCCGACTTCGCCGGCATCTTCGGGGCCATGCGCGGCCTTCCGGTGACGATCCGGCTGATCGACCCGCCGCTGCACGAGTTCCTGCCCGACCTCACCGACCTCGCCGTCCGGGTCGCCGTGGCGGGCGAGCGGGCCGGCGACCGCGACCGCAGGCTGCTGGCGGCGGTCCGGCGCCTGCACGAGCAGAACCCGATGCTCGGCCTGCGCGGCGTCCGGCTGGGCCTCGCGATCCCCGGGCTGTTCGCCATGCAGGTGCGGGCCATCGCCGCCGCGGCCAGACAGGTCGAGGGCGCGCGGGCGGAGATCATGATCCCGCTGGTCGGCGCCGTGCAGGAGCTGGAGATCGTCCGGGAGGAGGCGACGGGAATCCTCGCCGAGGCGGGCGTGGAGGCGGCGATCGGCACGATGATCGAGGTGCCCCGGGCGGCGCTGACGGCCGGGCAGATCGCCGGGGCCGCCGACTTCTTCTCGTTCGGCACCAACGACCTCACCCAGATGACCTGGGGGTTCTCCCGCGACGACGTGGAGAGCGCCTTCTTCGGCAGATATCTCGACCTCGGGGTCTTCGGCGTCTCGCCGTTCGAGTCGATCGACCGGGACGGCGTCGGCCGGCTGATGCGGATCGCGGCCGAGGAGGGCAGGCGGGCCCGGCCCGGCCTGAAGCTCGGCATCTGCGGCGAGCACGGCGGCGACCCCGACTCGGTCCACTTCTGCCACGAGATCGGGCTCGACTACGTCTCCTGCTCGCCGTTCCGCGTCCCGGTGGCCCGGCTGGAGGCGGGCCGCGCCGCGCTGACCCGCACGGGTTCCGACAGCCGGTGAGTTGAAATTCCACAGAACATCCGGACTGGTTGTGGAACATCCAGTTCATGATGCGGGTGGTTCACCGGGCCGCGCGACACGGCCCGGTGAACGTTGATCCCGGCCGCCTGACTGATCACTCTACGTACCTACCGCAAGGGAGGGCGTGGAGTGAGAAGACGTCTGTACCCGCCGGCGCTGGGGATCGCGGCCGTGCTGCTCGGTGTGATCCCCGCCGTGCTCGGCGCCGCCGCTCCGCCGGACGCCTCGGCGGCCGGACCGGCCGGATCGGCGAGGGTCGCCCCGGCGGTGCGGGCCGTCGATCCGGCGCCGTCGAGGCAGTACCAGGTGGACGGCCCCGCCGACGTCGCCCAGCGCAGCGCCGTCGCCCGTACGGGCGCCGCCATCGACGAGGTCCACGGCCGGAGCCTGGTCGTCACCGCGACGCCCCGGGAGGTCGCGGCCATCCGGGCGCTCGGGTTCAGGGTCACCGAGCTCGCCCCGCCCGCCGACGAGAGCGGGCCGCAGACCTTCGACTTCCCCTCGGGCGACTCCGGCTACCACAACTACGCCGAGCTCAGCACGCTGGTGGACCAGGTCGTCGCCGCCCATCCCGCGATCGCCCGCAGGTTCAGTTACGGCCGGTCGTACGAGGGTCGCGACATGATCGGCGTCAAGATCAGCGACAACGTGGCCACCGACGAGAGCGAGCCGGAGGTGCTGTTCACCGCGCACCAGCACGCGCGCGAGCACCTCACCGTCGAGATGGCGATCTATCTGCTGCGCCTGTTCACCGACGGGTACGGCAGCGACGCCCAGATCACCGACCTGGTGAACACCCGGGAGATCTGGATCCTGCCCGACCTCAACCCCGACGGCGGGGAGTACGACATCGCCACCGGCTCCTACCGGTCGTGGCGCAAGAACCGCCAGCCCAACTCCGGCACCTCCAGCGTCGGCACCGACCTCAACCGCAACTGGGCCTACCGGTGGGGCTGCTGCGGCGGGTCCTCCGGCACCGCGTCCAGCGAGACCTACCGCGGCGCGGCGGCCGAGTCCGCGCCGGAGGTCAGGGCGGCCGCCGACTTCGTGCGCGGCCGGGTCGTCGGCGGCGTCCAGCAGATCAAGGCGGCCATCGACTGGCACACCTACAGCGAACTCGTCCTGTGGCCGTACGGGTACACGACGGCCGACACCGGCCCCGGCATGACGCAGGACGACCGGGACGCGCACGCCGCGCTCGGCCGCAGCATGGCGGCCACCAACGGCTACACCCCCGAGCAGGCCAGCGACCTCTACATCACCGACGGCTCCATCGACGACTGGATGTGGGGCACCTACAAGATCTTCACGTACACCTTCGAGATGTATCCCACCGGGAGCAGCCCCGGCTTCTACCCGCCCGACGAGGTCATCGACAGGGAGACCTCGCGCAACCGGGCCGCGGCGCTGCTGCTCACGCAGAACGCCGACTGCGTCTACCGGGTCATCGGCAAGGAGTCCACGTACTGCGGCACCGGCACCCCGTCCACGACCGTCTACTCCGACGACTTCGAGACCGCGACCGGCTGGACGGTGAACGCGGCGGGCACCGACACCGCGGCCTCCGGCGCCTGGGAGCGGGGCCGCCCCGCCGCGACGTCGTCGAGCGGGGCCAAGCAGCTCGGCACGCCGGTCAGCGGGAGCTACGACCTGGTCACCGGCGCGGCGGCGGGCGCGAGCGCCGGGGACTACGACATAGACGGGGGAGCGACGACGATCAGGTCGCCCGCGATCACGCTGCCGTCGTCGGGGACGCTCACGCTGTCGTTCTCCTGGTATCTCGCCCACGGGTCGAACGCCTCGCCGGACGACTACTTCCGGGTGAGGGTGATCGGCGGCACGACGAGCACGGTCTTCGAGCAGCTGGGCGCGGCCGCGAACCGGAACGGCTCGTGGAGCGTCGCCACGGCGTCGCTGACCGCCTTCGCCGGCCAGACCGTACGGATCCAGATCGAGGCGGCCGACCTGTCGGCGGCCAGCCTGGTGGAGGCCGCCGTCGACGACGTGAAGATCACGAAGAGTTAGCGCCATTCCCAGCGGACGCCGCGGACGCCCGGCCGGGCGGCGGTGTCCACGACGTGGGCGGTCCCGAACGCGTCGACGCGCAGCTCACCGGCGTCCCCGGGCGGCGCCGACGCGTCCGGGGACCAGGTGTGGAAGCACCGCACCGGCAGCCGCCCGCCCGCGAACCGCACCTGCGTCAGGAACTGCTCGACCGGGTCCCGCAGGTGCAGGTCGTAGCGGTCGGCCGTCGCGGGGAACGCGGTGACGTACTCGACGACGCGGGTCTCGCCGGTGGTCAGGGGATGCGGGAAGATCAGCTCTGTCAGCGTGCCGGGGCCCGCGTCGTCGCTGCGGCCGGGGCGGCAGGACTCGGCCCGCAGCAGCCGGGCGCCGGGGGGATGGGCGACCACGTACCGGTCCACGCCCGGCGCCGCGGCCCGCAGCACGACCCGGGCGCTGGCCCGGTTCCGGCGCCGGTCGGCGCCCACGACGACCTGTTCGTGGTGGCTGAGCACGGCGACCGTCTCCGGCCGCCGGCCCCGGGGACGGGGCGGCCCGAGCAGGCCGATCAGCGCGTACTCGGGCAGCGACAGGATCGTCTCCAGCTCCCGGACGGCCGCCAGGGAGGCGGCGCGCTCCGGCCGGGACCGGCCGCGCTGCCAGTAGCTGAGGCTGGACAGGCTGATGGCGACGCCGCGCTCGCGCAGCCGTGAGTGCAGGCGGTCGAGGCTCAGCCCCCGGGCGCGGATCGCCGTCCGCAGGGCCCGCTCGAAGGGTCCCGATCTGAGGACCTCCGCGAGCTCGTTGTCCACCACCTGGGCTCCTCCTCGGCAGCGAAGCCGAGTATCACCCGGCGTCGCGAATCACGGCAAGAGCGGCAATCTTCCTTCGTACTACCGGATCTGTCGTGAAACCCGACCTTCGGGGGTACGCTCCATTCCCCGCCGGATGGGGGCCGGACGCGGCCGGGACACGGCCGGGGCACGGCGGCCAGGCGAGGGCGACAGGAAGGAGGACGCATGGCCCGCTACGACGAGCACGACCAGGCACGATGGGTGCCGGAGCCGCCCGGGAACCCCGAGCGGAGCCCGTTCGAGCGCGACCGGGCGCGCGTGCTCCACAGCGCCTCGCTGCGCAGGCTCGCCGCCAAGACGCAGGTGGTGGCCCCCGCCGACTACACCGGCCTGCACAGTCCCCGCACACGGCTGACCCACTCGCTGGAGTGCGCGCAGATCGGCCGGGAGATGGGCAGGGTCCTCGGCTGCGACCCCGACCTGGTGGAGACCGCCTGCCTCGCCCACGACCTCGGGCATCCCCCCTTCGGCCACAACGGGGAGGCCGCGCTCGACGAGCTGGCGACGCCGTGCGGGGGGTTCCAGGGCAACGCCCAGAACCTGCGCCTGCTGACGCGGCTGGAGGCCAAGGTCATCACCGAGGACGGCCGCAGCGCCGGGCTCAACCTCACCCGCGCCGCGCTCGACTCGGTCTGCAAGTATCCCTGGGCCGGGTCCGCCTGCCGCGTCCCCGGCGTCCCGCTCGCCGGCGAGGGCGGGCCGTACTGCGTCTACCCCGACGACCTCGCGGTCTTCCGGTGGGTGCGGGAGGGGGCGCCCGACTACGCGATCCGCTTCGAGGCGCAGGTCATGGACTGGGCCGACGACGTGGCCTACTCGGTGCACGACCTGGAGGACGCGCTGGCCTGCGGCCACGTCACGACGGCGGAGCTGCGTGACCCGGAGGAGCGGCTGGAGGTGTGCCGCCTGACCCGGGAGTGGTACGCCCCCGACGCCGACGTGGACGAACTGGCCGAGACGTTCGCGCGGCTGCTCGCCGAGCCGCTGTGGCCGGCCGACTTCGACGCCGGGCTCGCCGACCTCGCCGCGCTCAAACGGCTCACCAGCACGCTCATCGGCCGCCTGTGCCGCTCGGCCCAGGACGCCACCCGTGAGGCGTACGGCTGCCGTCCCGGACCCGGGGGGAGAGGGGCGTGCCTGCGCTACGACGCGAACCTGGAGGTGCCGAGGACCGCCCGGCTGGAGTGCGCGCTGCTCAAGGGCGTGACGGCCCGCTACGTGATGTCGCGGGAGTCGCACCACGCCGTGCAGGCCCGGCAGCGCGAGCTCATCGCCGAGCTGGGCGACCTCGTCATGCGGGGCGCCCCCGCGACGCTGGAGCCGGCCCTGCGCCCGCAGTTCGAGCAGGCGGCCGACGACGCGGGGCGGCTGCGCGCGGTGGTCGACCAGATCGCCTCGCTCACCGACGCGTCGGCGATGGGCTGGCACCGCCGCCTGTCGGCCTCCCGCCGTCTCGTCGGCTGACCCCGGCCCACCGGTAATCCGCAACTTGGGCCGGTAGGCCCGCCGGCGTGGTCTGGGCCGTTTGTGTGGTTTGCCCAGTCTGCGGTGCGGGCTCTTGTGCGGCGCCCGCCGGCCGGGTCGTCTGCGCGGCGCGCGCGTCCTCTGCGGCCGGGGCCGGCCGGGCTGTCCGCGCCGCTTCCGCGGCGGACCGCACGAACGCGGCCAGCGCCCGCGACCTGCTGCCCTCCGGCCAGGCGAGCACGAGAGTCGTCGGCGGCGCGTCGGCCACGGGCACGCCGACGAGGTCGTGCCGCAGGTTCGCCCGCACCGACTCGGGGACGACCGCCACCGCCCGGCCGAGCGCGATGAGATGCATCAGGTGGCCGCTCTCGGCCATGCGGTAGGTGCCGTCGGGGGCGGCCCGCGGCCACCGCGGCAGCGGCTCGCGGTCCAGGTCGGCCATCGACAGCACGGCCCGGGCGGCCAGCGGATGCCGCCGGGGCAGCACGGCCACCTGCGCCTCCGTCAGAAGGTCCTCGAAGGCGAGGCCGGTCAGGTCCTCGCGCGGGGCGTGCATCAGGGCGGCGTCGGCCCGGCCGTCCCGCACCATCGCGCCGCGCTCCCAGGAGCTGAAGACGATGTCGACGGGCAGCGCGTCCGGCGTGGCCGCGTACGCCGTGAGGATCACGGGCAGCAGGCCGGCGTCTGCGTCCGGTTTGGCGGCCAGGACGAGGGACGGCTCGCTCCGCCCGGCCCGCCGGGTGCGGCGCACGGCCGCCGACACCGCCGCGAGCGCGGCGCGGCCCTCCCGCAGCAGCGTCTCGCCCGCCTCGGTCAGGGTGACCGTGCGGCTGTCGCGATCCAGCAGTCGCGTGCCGAGGCGGCGTTCGAGCCGCTGGATCGCCCGCGACAGGGGCGGCTGCGCGATGCCGAGGCGGCGGGCCGCCCGCCCGAAGTGCAACTCCTCGGCCACCGCCACGAAATAGGCCAGCTCCCGCGTCTCGACGCCGTCGTCACCAGCGTTCATACCGCGAGGGTATCGCCGGTGACCGAGTCGGTGTTGGGCCGCGCGCAGGGCGGGATGGTGGGCTGGGCCCATGACAGGCACTGACACCGTCGCCCTGGTAACGGGCGCGAACAAGGGAATCGGATACGAGACCGCCAGGCAGCTGGGCGCCCTCGGCATGACCGTGCTGCTCGGGGCGCGCGATCCGGAGCGCCGCGACGCGGCGGTCACGGCGCTCCGGGCGGAGAGCCTGGAGGTCCATCCGCTGACGCTCGACGTCGCCGACGACGAGAGCGTGCGCGCGGCCGCGGAGCGGGTGGGCGACCGCTTCGGCCGGCTCGACGTGCTCGTCAACAACGCCGGGATCTCCGGCGACGCCCGGCAGCCGCCCGGCGCGGCCGACCTCGGCGGCGTGCGCGCGGTGTTCGAGACCAACCTCTTCGGGGTCGTCCGGGTCACCGACGCCATGCTGCCGTTCCTGGCGAAGTCGGCGGCCGGACGCGTCGTGAACGTCTCCAGCGGCACGGCGTCCATGACGCACATGAACGACCCGGACCACCACTTCACCGGCATGCCGGGGAACGTGGCCTATCCCGTGTCGAAGACCGCGCTCAACGCGCTGACCGTGCAGTACGCCAAGCACCTGCGCCCGCTGGGCGTCCTCGTCAACGCCGTCGCTCCCGGCGCCTGCGACACCGACTTCGCCAGGGACCTCGGCCTGGCCTTTCCCCGTACGGCGGCGCAGGGCGCGGCGGTCGTGGTGCGGCTCGCGACGCTCGGAGCGGACGGGCCGACGGGCGGCTTCTTCGACGAGAACGGCCCGATGCCCTGGTGAACGGTCCCCTGGTGAACGGTGCCCTGGTGAACGGCCGGGGCCGAAGGGCTCAGAGAGGGACGACCACCCTGGTGTCCTCGTCGTTGTCCTTCTTCTTGGGCGGCCGGGACTCCTCCGGGGGCGGCGAGGACTGCTGCTGCTTGGAGGCGCACAACTGGGTGCAGGGCGGCGTCGCGCCCAGCCTCTTGCGCAGCGTCAGCATGGCCTTGCGCGGGGAGACCGTGCGGTTGCCGTCGTCCCAGGCGTCGAGGTAGGGCCACGGCGGCACGATGCCCCGGCGGATCCACCAGTTCTGCGGCGCGGTCGGCCAGGAGATGGCGAAGTAGAGGTTGCTCGCGGTGTCGCGGGCGTTGCCGGAGTTGCCCACCCGGCCGAGGAGCTGCCCGGCCTTGACCTTGGCGCCCGCCTTGAGGTCCTCGTCGACCGAGTCGAGGTGGCCACCGAGGTACAGCACGCCGTCCTCGCCCTTGACGGTGACGTACCGGCCCTCCCGGTCGGCGCCGCGGTCGGTCGAGGGGGCCCACTGGTTCTTGACGTTGACCTCCTGGACCACTCCGTCGACCGGCGACACGAACGCGCACCCCTTCTCCGCCCAGATGGTGGTCTTGGGGAGCACGAGCAGCTTGCGGGAGTACGACACCTTGCATCCCTTGACCGGGAAGGCGTACGTGTAGGGGGACATCTTCGGCGGCGGCATCCGCACGGGCTCGTCGCCCGCGGGGGGAACGGCCTGTCCAGGGTCGGAAGGAGCGGTCGCGGCCGTGATCACGTTCGCCGGCGGCGTCGCCGGCGGCAGCGTGCTCACACCGGCGACGCCCCCGGGCGCGCCGCAGGACGCCGCGAAGAACGCGGCGCCGGTGAGGGCGGCCAGTCTCCCCGATCGCATGATCTCCACCTGGTCGACGTTACCGAACCTTTCCTTTCTAACGGACCAAGCCGGATATCACGACCGGTTCGGGAAAGTCGTGACATGTCCGCATGCCCGGACGAGGGGCGGCCCGGCCTGTCGGAGGCCGGCACTAGACTCGCCAGCGTGGCAGGGCGAAGCGGGCGGATCAGTGACGAGGACATCGCGCTCGTACGGGAGCGCTCACCGATCGCCGACGTCGTCGGCGAGCACATCCAGCTCCGCAACGCGGGCGGGGGCAACCTGAAGGGGCTCTGCCCGTTCCACGACGAGAAGTCGCCCTCCTTCAACGTGACCCCGGCCCGGGGCTACTACTACTGCTTCGGCTGCGCCGAGGGCGGCGACGTCATCACGTTCGTCCGCAAGATCGACAATCTCACGTTCGCCGAGGCCGTCGAGCGGCTCGCGCAGCGTGCCGGCATCCAGCTGCGCTACGAGCAGGGCGGCTACGTGCCGGGCCGCGAGCAGGGCGAGCGGGTGCGGCTGATCGAGGCGCACCGGGCGGCCGCCGAGTTCTACGCCGAGCGGCTGTCCGGCCCCGAGGCGGGCCCCGGGCGGCGCTTCCTGTCCGAGCGCGGCTTCGAACGGGCCGACGCCGAGCACTTCGGCGTCGGCTACGCGCCGAACGAGTGGGAGGCGCTGTCGCGGCACCTTATGGGCCGCGGGTTCACCGCGCAGGAACTGATCAAGGGCGGGCTCGCCCGTGAGGGCAGGCGCGGGCCGGTCGACCGGTTCCGCGGCCGCCTCGTCTGGCCCATCCGCGACATCACCGGCGACGTCATCGGCTTCGGGGCGCGCAAGCTGCTCGACTCCGACGACGGCCCCAAATACCTGAACACCCCCGAGAGCCCGATCTACCACAAGAGCTCGGTGCTGTACGGCGTCGACCTCGCCAAGCGGGAGATCGCGCGGCGGTCCCAGGCCGTGATCGTCGAGGGGTACACCGACGTCATGGCCTGCCACCTGGCCGGTGTGCCGACCGCGGTGGCCACCTGCGGCACCTCCTTCGGCGAGGAGCACATCAAGGTGCTGCGCCGCCTGCTGCTCGACCAGGCCGAGTTCCGCGGCGAGGTCATCTTCACGTTCGACGGCGACTCCGCCGGGCAGAAGGCCGCCCTGCGCGCCTTCCAGGACGAGCAGAAGTTCGTCACGCAGACCTTCGTCGCCGTGCAGCCCGATGGTCTCGACCCCTGCGACCTGCGGGTCAAGCAGGGCGACGCGGCCGTGCGGGACCTGATCGCCGGTCGTGAGCCGCTGTTCGCCTTCGCGGTGCGCAGCGTCCTGTCCCGCTACGACCTCGACACCAACGAGGGCCGGCTGGCCGCGCTCGACGCCGCCGCGCCCATCGTGGCCTCCATCAAGGACCCTGGGCTGCGCAAGGCGTACACGGTCGACCTCGACCGCTGGCTCGGCTTCATGGACGAGGGCTTCGTCATCCGGCGCGTGCAGCAGACGGCCGGCCGGGCGCAGGAGGGCGCACGTACCCCCGGCGGGCGTGCCCAGAACGGGCAGGGCGGGCGTGCAGCGGCCGGGCAGCAGGCGGGCCCGGGACCGGCCGCGAGACCGGGCGCGGCGGGGCCCGACCCGATGGATCCCGCTGTACGGCTGGAGGCCGAGGCGCTCAAGCTCGCCGTGCAGCGGCCCGCTCTGCTCGGGCCCGAGTTCGACGCGCTCGAGCCCGACACGTTCACGCTGCCCGAGCACGTCGCGTTGTTCGGCGTCGTCGCCGCGGCCGGTGGGACCGCCGCCGGCGGGCCGGGCGGGCGCGAGTGGGTGGACCGGCTCCTGGAGCAGACGGAACCCGGGGCCGCGGGCGCGGTGCCCGGCCTCGACCTGAGGTCGCTCGTCACCCGGTTCGCGGTCGAGGCCGTGCGCGCGGACGTGAACGTCGAGGAGCGGTACGGCGCGGCCGTCCTGGCCAAGATCCAGGAGATCTCGGTCGGCCGGGCGGTCGCGCGGGTGAAGTCGCGGTTGCAGCGGCTCAACCCGGTCGACGAGCAGCAGGAGTACAACCGGCTGTTCGGCGAACTGGTGGCGCTGGAACAGCAGCGACGGGTGTTGCGGGAACGCGCGAGCGGAGCCTGAATAAGCGTCCCTTTCCAGACCGCACAGCCGCCAAACATATACTTTGATCTCGATTCGGTATTGACTTTGGCCTTACCTTGGGTGACAAAAATAGGCCTGCCGTTTAGTGGCGCCTTTCCTGCACACTGTGTTGCGTGGGTGCATCGGTGCTGCCAAGCAGGCCGCCATCGGTAGATCAGGTGGCGGACCTCGTCGCGAAGGGAAGAGAACGCGGGAGCGTCACGGTTGACGACGTGGCCGCCGCGCTCGACCGATCCGAGTTGCCGGCCGACGCGCTGGAGCGCGTCGTGCGGATGCTCGCCGAGAACGGAGTTGAGGTCCTCGAACCGCAAGGGGATGAGGAGCCCAGCAAGCCGGACGAGGAGGACGTCGGCAAACGGGCTCCGACGAGTGACCTGGTCAGGATCTACCTGCGGGAGATCGGCAGGGTCCCCCTGCTCACCGCCGAGGAGGAGGTGGAACTGGCCAAGGCCATCGAGGCCGGGCTGTTCGCGGAGGACAAGCTCTGCGAGAGCCTCGCCGCGAGGTTCGCCCGGCCGGAGCTGGAGGACCTCGTCTGGGAGGGCGTGCGCGCCAAGCAGCGGCTCATCGAGGCCAACCTCAGGCTCGTGGTCTCGATCGCCAAGCGATACGTGGGCCGCGGAATGCTGTTCCTGGATCTGATCCAGGAAGGCAATCTCGGATTGATCCGCGCGGTGGAGAAATTCGATTACACCAAGGGTTACAAGTTCTCCACGTACGCGACATGGTGGATTCGCCAGGCGATCACCCGGGCGATCGCGGATCAGGCCAGAACGATCCGCATTCCCGTCCACATGGTGGAGACGATCAACAAACTGGTCCGCGTGCAGCGTCAGCTTCACCAGGACCTCGGCCGGGAGCCGGCCCCCGAGGAGATCGCCGCCGAGATGGACCTGCCCATCGACCGGGTGGTGGAGATCCAGCGCATCGCGCAGGAGCCGGTCTCGCTCCAGGCGCCGATCGGTGAGGAGGACTCCGACCTCGGCGACTTCATCGAGGACGCCGATGCCGTGGTGCCGATGGAGGCGGCCGCCTTCATCATGCTGCAGGACCAGCTCGACGACATCCTGGCCACGCTGTCGGAGCGCGAGCAGCGGATCATCCAGCTCCGGTTCGGCCTCGCCGACGGCCACCCCCGCACGCTGGAGGAGGTCGGCCGCGAGTTCGGCGTGACCCGGGAGCGCATCCGCCAGATCGAGTCCAAGACGCTGGCCAAGCTGCGTCACCCCACCCGGGCGCAGATGCTCAAGGACTACCTGGACTGACGCCGTCGTCACGCGGACGAGCGCCCTCCGGTCCCGGCGGTGTGGGGCCGAGGAGGGCGCTCGTCCGCGTCATGCCCCTTGTGCGAACCGCTCCGGACTCGCTCCCGGCCCCGCGACCGGACGGGGTTCACCCGCCGGATCGGGTCGCTCCGGGCCCTGCGACCGGGACGGGTCCGGCCGCCGGATAGCCTGCGGGTGGTAACGGTCGTCGTCCGCTGGCGGTGTTCCCTTGACTGCATCCAGGCCCTCCCTGTCCCGCCTGTTCGGCTCCCGCCTGCCTCGTGAGGTCCGTACGGCGCTCGCGCTCGAAGGCGGCGAGCGCCCGATCAGCCACGCGCGTACGGCGGAGGGCGGATACGCGGTCGCCACCACCCGGGCGATGCACCTGCCCGGCGGGCCTCGGCTGCCCTGGCACCTGATGGACAAGGCCGTGTGGGACGAGGAGGGCGTCACGGTCACGATGACCGACGGAGCCGCCCACCGGGTCGTCCTGCCCGAGCCCGGGCGGCTGCCGGAGGCGATCCGCGAGCGGGTCACCTCGACGGTCGTCGCGAGCCGCCACGTGACCATCGACGGCCGCGGGGGAGTGCGCCTGGTCGCCCGCCGCGTCCCCGGCTACGACACCCCGCGCTGGGAGTTCATCTTCGACCCCGGACTCGACGCGACGGATCCGGGCCTGCGCGCCCACGCCGAGCAGGCGCTCGAAGAGATGCGGCGCAGCCTCGGCGTCTGAGGCCCTTGCCTGAGGCCCTGCGCAGTACGAGAAAGCGGCGGCCTCCCGGCAGGTGCCGGGAGGCCGCCGCTCGCGTCCGATACCGCCCCGCCGATGGGCGGCCGGTTCCGGGGGAATCCTCGGTGGACTCAGTCGGTGCCGGGCCCCGGCCAGCCGGTCGCCGCGCCTACCCTGTCGGGCCTGTCGGACTCCCAGGTGTCCGTCCTCTTCAGGAACGGCACCTTGTCACCCGCCAGATCCTTGGCCTTGCCCGCCACCTTCGAGGCCTGCGCGCCGACCAGTCCCGCCGCCTCCTGCACCGTGGGGCTGTCCGCGAACCGCTGCGTGAAACGCTTGATCTGCTCGTAGCGTTCGCGCCCGGCCCGCGTGCCGAGGACGTAGCCGACGGCCAGCCCGGTGGCGAACATCGCCTTGTATCGCATCTTCCACCTCCGCGCTCGTGTTCCACGCCCCTCTACCCCGAGGGCCTGTCTCTATCCAACAGCAGAGGTCCCGGCCCCGCTCCAGTGGGCCCCACGGCCCGGCCCCGCACTCTTTGCCGTACGACGATCAGGAGCGGGGGACACGTGGACGTATTCGATGTGACAGGCACCCCCCAGAGTGCGCTAATCTAGTTCCGCGCCGCAAGGAAAGCCGAAAGGCCGGAACGAGCGGAGCAGAGTTTCGATCCCGTGTAGCTCAATCGGCAGAGCAGCCGGCTGTTAACCGGCAGGTTATAGGTTCGAGTCCTATCGCGGGAGCTCATCACTCCGGAGGCCGGTGATCACAGATCACCGGCCTCCGGCCGATTTGGTGTCGCTCCTGGCTCGGGGTGGCCGTGACCGGGAGCGTCAGGCGAGGAACTTCTCGATCGTCATGATGAGCTCGTCCGGCTTCTCCATCGCCGCGGCGTGGCCGCAATCCAGTTCCACGTAGTCGCTGCCTGGGATCGCGTCGCGGAACTCGCGGGCGTACCGTACGGGAACCAGCTGGTCCTGCCGCATGCCGAGGACCAGCGTGGGACACTCGATCTTCCGCACGTAGTCGCTGATGTCCAGCCGGTTGATGAGCTCGAGCAGGGCGATCAGTCCCTCGGACGGCATCAGCCCGGAACGCAGCCGGAGCCGCTCGCTCGCGCTCATCGAGTCGATGAACGTGTCCGAGACCACGTGCAGGAGTGTGAACTCGGCGAAGGCGTCCGGGTCCAGTTCGGCCAGGCGCAGCCAGGTGCGCATGAGCAGGCGCTGCCACGGCCGGCGGTAGTGCACGAACCCGCCGAGGACGACCATGCGGCGCACGAGATCCGGTCGCTTGCCGGCCAGGGCGGCGGCGACGACGGCGCCCGTGGAGATTCCGAAGAGGTCCACCGGGCCGTGCGCGGCGGCCTCTACCACACCCGCCACCTGATCGACCAGCATGTCGACGTCCATCTCGCCCTCGGGGAGCGGGGTGAGGCTGCTGCCCGAGTAGCCCGGTACGATCGCGCTGCGGTGCTGCGTGAAGTGCTCGAGCAGGGTGGCGAAGCTGGTCTCCGGGTGTCCGGTGCCGCCGTGGATGAGGACGAGCTCCGGCCCCGGTCCCTCTCCCGCGACGTGGTAGCCGACGGGGATGCCGGAGACGTCGATACTTCGCTGCGTCGTCGTGGTCAACATGCGCTTTCCATCCCGTTCTCTCGACAGGCGGTCACTTCGTGGTGGTCGCCACCATGCCGGTCTCACCGGCGGCCTGCTCGCCGCCCTCCCGGCCCGCCCGGGACAGCCACCAGGTGAGCAACGCCGCCAGCGCGGCGAAGCCCGCGGCGACCGGCAGGAGGACGGCGGAGCCGGTCGCGGTGAGCAGGCCCGCTCCGATGACGCTGGACAGGAACTGGCCGAGGTATCCGGTGGAGGTGTTCAGCGAGGTCACCAGCGACGTGCCCCCAGGTGGCGCGTACGCGATGATGCGGTGCTGCTGCGGCCCGATGACCGAGTAGGACACGACGCCGCTGAGCGCCTCGGCGATCACCACGAGGACGAAGACGTCCCGGATCGGCAGCATGATCAGGAACACCGCGGCGACGCCCAGCGTGGCGCCGATGACGACGCGGCGCGGGCCGTACCGGTCGGCCAGCGAGCCGGCAGTCAGGTTGCCGGCCGTGGCGGCGATGCCGAACACCAGCAGCAGGAGCGCGAGGCCGGATTCGTGCCCATGGAGCGCCGGCGCGAAGACCGCGCTCATGTACGTGAAGGGCAGGAAGATACCGATGAACGCCAGCAGGGTGACGATCAGGATCCGCAGCACCCGCCAGTCAGTCAGCGGTGTGATGCGCTGCCGCAGCGTTGCCTTCTGATCGAGTTTGATCGGCGGGAGCAGCACGGTGAGGACGATCGCGACGACGGCGGCGACCACGGCGACGAACCAGATCGCCTTCTGCCAGCCCCACGCTCCGCCGATGAGGGTGCCCAGCGGGGCGCCGAGCACCAGCGACAGCGTCGCCCCGGCGGTCACCATTGAGATGGCCCGGCCCCGCTGCTGGTCGCCGGCGAGATGCGCGGCCGTGGCCACGGCGCTCGCCACGAACAGCGCCGCGCCGCACCCGGCCAGCACGCGGGATGCGAGGACCAGACCGTAGACGTGCGCCGACGCGGTCACGGCGTTGCCGACGGCCAGCAGTGCGACGCCGGTCACGAGGACCCGGCGCCGGGGCCACAGGCCCGTGAGCGTGGCGAGGATCGGGCCCAGCAGCGCGTAGGAGAAAGCGAAGACGCTGACCAGCTGACCGGCCGCGGCGGTACTGACGTGCAGCGTTTGTTGGATCTTCGGAAGGAGACCCACGATGATGAATCCGTCAGTTCCGACGACGAATGTCCCGAGTGTCAGAACCGCAGTCCGCGCCCGCCAGGGAAACTCTCCTGAGGTCTTTCCGGTCTCGGTCATCGCGTTATCACACCCAGCGCAGCCAATGGCTTTCCTCGTATCACGATCAAACCTTCGTGGACGGTCTTGACGAATCTTACGGTGAATCCTCTTCAAGGGGCGGCCGATTGATTCCGCGAGGCGCGGAATTCCTCGACGCCTGGGGTGGTCACGTCAGTACGGTGGCCATTCCGGGCGGTTAAGGCCGATCCGCCGTGACGGCACTGATCAGCCAGCTCCGCGGCACGCCACGCGCCTCGCGGGGAGGCACGGCGTACGGCCAGCGGCGCTCGCCGGCGCCCGGCTCGCCCGGCTGCCGGAGATCCTCGACGGTCCACCCGTGTGCGGTCAGGAATCCCTCCGGGTCGTCGGTGCCGAACCGCCACGGCGTGCCGTCCTCGCGCAGGCGCCACAGGAACGCCTGCGTCATCGGGTGGCGCAGCAGGGCCGCGCTGGTCATGTCGACGACCAACCGGCTTTCCGACGGACAGGCGCCGGCCACCGTCTCGAGCAGCCGTCCGGCCTGCTCTTCAGTGAGGAAGAACAGCAGGCCCTCGGCGATCCACAGGGTGCGCTCGGCTGGGTCGAACCCGCCCGACTTCAGCGCCTCCAGCCAGTCCCCGGCCAGGTCGGCGCTGATCGGTACCGTCGGCACCCGCGGCTCGGCCGCGAGCGCAGCCAGGCGCGCCTGCTTCTCGTCCAGCAACGGGCCGTGGTCGACCTCGTAGACGGTCGTGCCGGCGGGCCAGTCGAGGCGGTGGGTGCGTACGTCCATGCCGTTGGCGAGCAGCACGACCTGCCGGATGCCGGTCTCGCCGAGGATGCGCGTCAAGGCGTCGTCCATGTACCGGGTGCGCACGGCGACGAAGTCGGACACGCCGGCGCCTCGGTATCGGTCGAGCAGTTCGAACCCACGTGGTTCGGCCAGGCACCGAGCGTACTCGTCGCGGAACAGGCCGTCGGAGCGTTCGGTCTCCAGCGCACGGACGGCCGCGGTCCATTGGGCGGTGTAGGAGATGTCATCCACGCGATTGCCTTTCTCCACTCGCGTCGATCAGGTGGCCAGAAAGTGTTTCTCGATGGCGGCGAGCGTGCGAATGTCGCTGATGTTCAAAGTGTCCATGTCGATCTCGACACCGCTCACTTCCTGGATGAGGAACACGAACTCGACGAAGGAGAGCGAGTCGACCAGGCGGCTGTCGATCAGATCCTCGTCGACTCCGACGTCGGTGCGATTCTTGTGCTTGGCGAGGATCCATTCCTTGATCTGATCGATTCGCGCCGTTGTCTGCTGCTGGGTCATCTCAGGAATCCCTCAAGTTCTGATCATGGTCGCCGCGACGGCCACGGCGTACGCGCCGTCGTGTGTGACGCTGACTGATATCTCCGACTCCACCCCGGCGGCCTGGGCCAGCTCCGCGGACGTCCCGTCGAGCCGGACGACCGGCCACCGGCCCGCTCCGCCGTCGACCTGCAGGCTCTGCCAGGGCACCGGCCGGTTCCGCTGGTGAAAGAGCTTGAACACCGCCTCCTTGATGGCCAGGAAGCCGGCCACCGCGCTGGGGTCGAGACGGCCCTGCCGGGTGCAGGCCGCGATCTCCTCCGGCCGGAGCATGTGCGACAGCACCGGCCGGCGCTCCGGCCGCACCAGGTCCTCGGCCCGGGAGATCAGCACGATGTCCACTCCGACCCGCGGCACGCTAGACGAGCTGCCGCTCACGGAGCGCCTGCTCGACCTTCTCGTGGGCGCGCCCGGCCGAGCCGTACCGGCCGGCCAGCACGCTTACCCACCGCTCCAATCCGAAGGCGACGCAACCGGTGAAGGCGGTGCCGCCATCGGGCTCGAGGCCGATGCGGCACCGCTCGCCAAAGAAGTTGCGATGCGTGTTGACCGAGGCGATGGCGAGGTCGTCGACCTGGAACTCGTACTTCACCGGCTGCATCCGCTGCAGGAGGGCGCGCGCACCGTCCCGCTGGAAGAACGGGTCGGACGCGGCCTCCACGGTGACGTCGAGCGACAACGCGCCGAGAAGCTCCTCGATCCGGGTCCGGTATCGGGCGATCACGTCCTGCGTGTGCTCGTAAGATCCGATCGCCACAATCTCGCGCATCTGGAAGGTGAGCAGCCGGCGCAGCCCGTCGAAGTGGCTCTCTCCGCGAAAGCAGCGGTTGACCAGTGTCACCAGGGTGTCCGCGGGCACCGTCCGATCCCGGTAGTAGAGGTACGCGCCGAAGCAGGTCGCCGTGGGCAGGCCAAGGTGGGGACCGGCGATCTGCTCCGTTGAGAACCGGCCGCCGGCCGGGCCGGCGACCGGCGCCCGCAGGCCGCCGGCGACGAGAGCGAGATGGGGGAAGTTGACGTAGACGTCGAAGTTCGCCAGCTCGTCCACCGGATAGATCGGCGGGGCGGAGATCTCGCCGCCGCCCTCCTCAACGGCCCAACTGCGGAACGTGTCGTCGAGCAGGCGGAGCAACGCGGTCTCCTCAGGCCCCAGAATGGCGAGGCCGCCGGCGATCCGGCTACCGCTCAGGCCGGTCATCGAACACCCTCGGGCGCCGCCGCCTCGGCCTGGATGAGGCCGTGCTTGGTCAGGAACGAGTGCGTCTTGCGGAACACCCGCGCCTCGAACTCCGGCCGGCGCGGGCCGGTGAGCAGCCGCCGGCGCACCTCCAGCGGGTTCGGGATGCCGGCGTCCTTGTAGACCTGCGGGCTGAACAGCGACTCGAAACTGTAGGCCATGTACCGCTTCAGGTAGTCGCTGACCTGGGTGAGCTCTTCCGGCGTGGCGTGCTCGCGGAAGCCTTCGAACAGGATGCGGACAAGTTCCCGCCCGAACGCGATGTGCCGGGACTCGTCCTGATGGTGGATCCGGTTGATCTTCCGGATCGTGTCGTCGAGCCGCTCGTCCAGCGCCATCGTGGAGTTGAAGTGGTCCACCAGCTCCTCGAAGATCAGGATGCGGGCGAAGACCAGCAGGCTCGCCGCGTTGTTCGGCGGGATGGTCTCGGCACCGCCGCGCGGCTGCTTGTAGATCTTCCCGCCGTAGCGCAGGCAGAACTGGGCGAAGAACCACATGTGCTCGTTCTCCTCACCGATGAAGTGGTGGAAGAACTCCGACGGCGTGGCGAACTCGTCGGTGTGTATGCGCCCGGTGACCTCGATGAGCAGCTCGCGGATGCCGTGCACGTTGAGGCTGTAGAAGTTGATGCTCTCGTACTTGGACAGCCGGTAGAGCTGCTCCTGGCTCAGCTCCGCCGCGATCTCGGTGCCGTACGTCGTGGTCAGCTCGGGGCTCATCCACCACATGTCCTGCGGCAGCGAGTCCGGCCAGTCGAACATCTGGTACGGGTTGTAGTAGTCCTCGATGGACATGGAGCTCAGCCGGTCCAGGATCTCCCGGAGCCGCTTACTGGTGTCGATGAGTGCTGTCGTCATGACGGGCAAACCCTCCTGAGTTCCGCTTGTGCCCGAGCCGGGGCCAGCCGGCGCGCCGACTCGACGGCCAGCCGGCCCAGCCGGTCCGCACGGTCATCGGTACTCGTGTACTGGTCCAGCCGGCGGTTCAGCTGCGTCGTCGTGTAGGCGAAGGCCAGGTCGTCGCCCGGGACGGCGAAGACCAGGGCGCAGTCCTGCCCGTAGTGGCCGAACGAGTCGACCGCCAGGCCCGCCTGGGGCAGGTTGTGGTCGGGCAGCATGAAGCCGAGCGAGTAGGCTCGCTCGCGGACGAAGACCCGGTCGGTTCCGCGCCTCTGCAGCCGGGATGCGCGCAGCAGCGTCTCCTCGCTCCAGAGGCGTGTGCCGTCGACGGGGCCGATGGTCGCGGCGAAGATCCTGGCCAGGACCCGGGCGGAGGAGACGGCGTTGCATCCCGGGACCTCCGCGCCCAGGTACCGCAGGGAGTTCTCCACCCCCATCAGGTTCGGGTTTCGCTGGGACCGGCTCAGGAACGAGGAGTTGTCACCCAGCAGGTGCAGGATGTCCGCGGCCGTACCGGTGCCTGCCGGACGCGTCTGGCGGAACGGCGCGAAGCGCGTCAGGTCGTCGATGCCGATCCGAACCTCGGCGCCGAGCGGCTCGCGGAATTCCTCCCGGAACAGCTCGTCCACCGACTTGCCGGTCGCGCGCCGCAGGAACTCGCCCACGCCCCAGCCGAAGGTCAGGTCGTGATAGCCGTGGTCGGTTCCCGGTTCCCAGTACGGGCGTTGGGCGGCGAGCGCCTCGACCGCCGGGTCCCATTCGAGCACGTCGTCGACGGAGAGCCGGCGGTCGACGCCGATCAGCCCGGCCTGGTGGCTGAGGAAGACGGCCAGGGTGAGCGACTCCTTGCCGGCGGCGGCGAACTCCGGCCAGACCTCGGCGATTGGGCGGTCGATGTCGATCACGCCCCGTTCGTGCAGGGCGTGCGTGACGACCGACAGCAGGGCCTTGCTGACCGACCGCACGTTCTGCAGCTGGTCGGGCAGCCGCTCCGCGGACCGCAGCCGGACCCGTTCCTCGCCTCCGACGTAGACGCAGAGTTCGGCGTTGGAGTCCTGCCCTTCCCGGTGGATCCGGTCGAACTCCGCCACCAGCGGGAGGAACTCCTCCGAGTAGGTGCCGATGACGTGCTCGGAGTACGCGGCCTCGTTTTCCATGTCAGGCCCGCACCTTCCGCATCCGCTGCGCGATGTCGTCGGCGAGCTCGTCGATGGTCGGCTTGTCGAAGCAGATCGACGCCGGCAGCGGCACCGACAGGCGTCGTTGCAGCTTGTTCCGGATGGTGAGCGCGTTCAGCGAGTCCATGCCGGCCTTCGTCAGGTTCAGCCCGAGTAGCTCG
The DNA here is from genome assembly GCF_014161415.1 of Microbispora sp. H10885. Classification (NCBI taxonomy): domain Bacteria; kingdom Bacillati; phylum Actinomycetota; class Actinomycetes; order Streptosporangiales; family Streptosporangiaceae; genus Microbispora; species Microbispora sp. H10885. The sequence goes on from NZ_JABBWY010000007.1 coordinate 332,820, forward strand.
TCGCCGTCGAAGCCCAGTTCGCGGGCGACGACCTCCTGGCAGCAGGCAAGGACGTCCTCCGAGGTCACCGGCGCCGCCGGGGGCGGATCGGCGGCCGCGGGCGCCGAATCGGCGCCGGTCAGCTCAGCGACCAGAGGATTGGATGCGAGGTGGTGGTCCGGGTCGAGGTCCTTCCAGCGGACGGGCAGCAGTCCGACCTGACCCGAGGGCCGGCCCTCGATCGCGGCGCGCAGGGCCGGACGGCCCGCGGCGCTGGAGATCGTACCGATGCCCTGCTCCTCGAGCTGGCGGAGGAAGTCCTCGTTGCCTGCCAGGTAGCCGACGTCCGACCAGGAACCCAGGTTCACCGACAGGCCGGTCAGCCCGACGGCCCGGCGGTGGCCGGCCAGCGCATCCAGGAACGCGCAGGCCGCGGCGTGGCCGGCCTGCCCGGGATTGCCGAACAACCCGGTGAAGGAGGAGGTCATCACGAACAGGTCGAGGTCGGGCGCGTACTCGGCGGCGCTGCGGTGGAGGTTCCACGCGCCCTGCGCCTTCGGCGCCAGCACCCGCGCGATCCGGCTCCAGTCCGTCCGGTCGATGATGCCGTCGTCGATGACGCCCGCGGCGTGGACGACGCCGCGTACGACGGCGTCCCCGGCGCAGTAGCGGGCGAACAGCCGATCGACCTGCCGCGGCGACGAGACGTCAACGGTCTCCGTCCGGATGTCCGCTCCGAACTCCCGGCTCAGCCGCCGCAGCCGCTCGGCGCGCTCCGGACCGGGAGCGGACCGGCCGCACAGGACCAGCCGCCTGGCGCCCAGCTCCAGCAGCGCGTGCGCGCACTCCAGGCCGACGCCGGCCGATCCGCCGATGACCAGGTACCAGGCCGCCGGATCGATGCGGACCCGCCCGGCTCCGGGCGGTACCCGGCCGGGGCGCAGGCGGGGCAGCAGCACGCGGTCGCCACGCAGGGCCAGCTCGGCGTCGCCGGCCGGGAGCGAGCCGATGGCTGCGGCCAGCCGGGGCACCGCCGTAGCGGACCACCGCTGCTTGGTGGCGGCCGCGTCCAGGTCGATGAGGACGTGCCGGACGGTCGAAAACTCCGTGCGTGCGGTACGGGCGATGCCGACGATCGCGCCCTGGGCGGGGATCACGTCGTCCGACGTCAGGATGCGGTGCGCCCCCGACGTCACCGTGCAGACGACGAGGTCGGGCAGGTTCGCCGCGGACACCGCCTGGAAGAGCTGCAGGCCGGCCGCCCCCCCGGCGGCGACGATGTCGTCGGAGGCCGACCCGGTGACGAGCGGAGGTCCGCCGAGGTCGGCCTGGCGCTTGCGTAGGACGGGTACGGCGTTGACGACCGTGCACGGCCGGTAGTCGGTCAGCACCCGCGCGGCGTCCGTCACCGCGTCGTCCGTGAGCACGTGGACCAGCACCTCGGCGCCGAGGCGCTCCAACTCCAGCTTCAGGTCGGCCGCCGAGCCCGTCGAAGGGGCGATGAGCAGGATTCGCCGGTTGGCCGCCGGAGCCGCGGCGGCCGGCGGCGCGTCGATCCAGGTGACCGCGTACTGCGCGGGGGCGCCCGAATCCGCCGGGTCCGCCACGTCGGTGTCGAGGGCTCCTCTGAAGTCGCCGTCGATGCGGCCCGCCGCCGCGTCACCGCTCGCCGGGGTCGGCTCGACCCAATGCCGCCGGCGTTGGAAGGGATAGGTGGGCAGGGTGACCGTACGACCACCGGGCGACACGGCCGCCCAGTCCACCGCTACGCCGGCCGTGTACGCCCCGGCCAGCGCCAACCGGGTGGAGGCGATGTCGTTGCGCTCCCAGCGCAGTGTCTCCAGGCACGTCGGCTCGCAGCCCGGATCGTCGCTCAGAGCCAGCTGGGTCAGACCGGCGAGTGTGTTGGCGAGGCCGATCTCCAGGAACACGCCGGGCTCTCCGGAGGCGGCCGCGCGGATCGCGTCGAGGAACCGGACCGGCTGCCGCAGCTGGCGCAGCCAGTACCCGGGCGTCGCGATCTCCTCGGCGACCGGGGCCCCGGTGAGGGTGGAGACGATCGTGTGCGCCGGCGGGTGCAGCTCGACGGACTTCAGCACGGCGGAGTAGTCGTCGAGGATGGCATCGACCTGCGAGGAGTGCCCGGCCCGGCCGATCCGCAGCGGCTTGCAGGTGATGCCGCGCCGCTCGGCCTCCGCGATGACGGCGCGTACGGCGGCTCCGTCGCCGGAGATCACGGTGCGGTTGGGCGCGTTGATCGCCGCGACACCGACCTGTTCGTTGCCCGCCAGCAGCTCACGAACCTGCTGTTCGCCGGTGAAGACGGCGGCCATGGCGCCGGACTCGGGCAGGGTGCTGAACAGCCGGGCGCGTTCGGACACCAGGTAGAGCCCGGTCTCGAAGTCGAACACGCCCGCGCCGTACGCCGCCGCGTACTCGCCGAGGCTGTGGCCTGCGTAGGCGTCCGGCGTGACCCCCCAGCTACGCCACAGGGTCAGCAGCGCCGCCTGCAGCGTGTAGACGACCGGCTGGGCCAGCCGAAAGTCGTCGATGGGCATGCCCCGGCGGGCATCGTCCTGGTAGAGGAACTCCGAGAGGCGGTGGCCGATGTGCTGCCGGTAGAGCGGATCGGCGCGGTCGATGAACTCCCGGAACACCGGCTCCGACAGGTAGAGGTCACGGCACGCCTCCAGGTACTCGGCCCCGTGGCCGGAGAAGAGCGTGGTCAGGCGGGGCGGCGCCCCCCGGACCAGCCCGTACGAGAGGCCGATCTCTCCGTCGAGCCCGTCGGACGCCTCCGCCTCACCGTTCGCCACGGCGTCCAGCAGCATGGCGAGCGTCTTGCAGTCCGACCCGACGACCGCCGCCCGGTGGGCGAAGTGCCGGCGTCCGGCGCCGAGGGTGAAGGCCACGTCGATGGCCTCCGGCGCCGCCTCCTCCAGCAGAGCAGCGCCGATCCGGGACGCCAGCTCGCGGAGCGCGGGCTCGGTGTCGCCGGAGATCGGAAGCACCTGCATGCCGGGCTCCGCGGCGGCATCGGGGTCGTTCCGCCTGCCAGGGAGGGCCGGCGCTTCCTCCAGGATCGCGTGGGCGTTCGTGCCGCCGACCCCGAAGGCGCTGACCCCGGCTCGGCGTGGGCCGTCCCCGCGCGGCCAGTCCGCGGTCTCGGACTGCACGAAGAACGGCGAGCCGGCGAAGTCGATGGCCGGGTTGGGCTCGTGGAAGTGCAGGGAGGCCGGCAGCCTCCGGTGCCACAGGGCGAGCGCGGCTTTGATCAGCCCGGCGATGCCCGCGGCCCAGCTCAGGTGCCCGATGTTCGTCTTGACCGAGCCCAGGGCACACGAACCGGGAGCGACCCCGGCGAACGCGTCCGTCAGCGCCGCGATCTCGATGGGGTCGCCGGTCGGCGTCGCGGTGCCGTGCGCCTCGACGTAGGAGACCGAGTCGGCCTCGACGTCCGCGGCGGCGAGCGCCTGGCGGATCACCGCGGCCTGGCCGGCCACGCTCGGGGAGCTGAAGCCAGGCTTGCTCGCACCGTCGTTGTTGACCGCGGTACCCCGGACGACCGCGTACACGCGGTCACCGTCGGCCAGCGCACGGTCCAGCGGCTTGAGAAGGACCGCGCCGACGCCGCTGCCGAAGACCGTTCCCGTGGCTCCAGCGTCGAAGGCGCGGCAGTGCCCGTCCTGGGACAGCACCAGCCCCGGCTCCGGCTGATATCCGTCGATCTGTGGCACCGGCACGTGTGCCGCCCCGGCCAGCGCCAGATCACACTCGCCGGCCAGTAGCGCCTGGCATGCCAGGTGCAGCGCGTACAGGCCGGTGGCGCACGCCGCCTGGACGCTTACGCTGGGGCCGTCGAGATCGAGCTTGTACGACACCCGGCTGGTCAGGAAGTCGCGTTCGGCGGCCATGGTCAGCTGCAGGTCCTGGGCCGTGTCCAGGAAGTTCGGCAGGGGCCTGCTCGCCTGGCCGCCGAGGTTGTGCATCAGGTACAGGCTGGTTCCACAGCCGCCGTACACCCCGACGTCCGGGGTGCGGTGCTGGCCGGCCGCGCCGCCGTCCTCGAGCGCCTCCCAGCAGACCTCGAGGAACAGCCGGTGCTGCGGGTCGAGCAGGGCGGCCTCACGGGGGTTGTAGCCGAAGAATCCGGCGTCGAACCGGTCGATGCCCTCCAGGGTCGCAGAGGCTCGCACCCACCCGGCCGGACCGTCGTCCGGGCCGTCCGCGACGGTGATCGACTCCCGGCCGCCGACCAGGTTCGCCCAGAACCGCGCCGGCGTGTCCGCGTCCGGGAACCGGCAGGCCATTCCGATGATCGCCACGCCCTGTGAGTCGTCCCGGTACTCGTCAGGGGCCTCGCGCGGCAGGTCTTCCGATCCGTCGTGCTGATAGCTCACTCGCCGAGTCCTTAATGTCGGTGATGCTGTCTGGTACCGGCTACTTCGCTCGCCGGGCCAGCCGCCGGCGGTCGGCCGCGCTCAGCCGCGCGCCCGGCCGGGCCCGGCCGGCAGCCGGTGACCTGGGCGGAACTGGTGCTCGCAGCCGTGCCGCGATCGCGGATATCGTCGGATGCCGATACAGGTCGATCAGCTGCAGGTTCGCCTCCGGGAACGCGGTGCGCAGTCGGGTGAGGACCAAGCCGAGCAGGGCAGAGTTCCCGCCCGCGTCGAAGAACCTCTCGTCGTCGGCGAACGCCTTTTCCATACCGAGGACCGAGCTCCAGATCCCGGCGATGATCTGCTCGTAGCTCTGCTCCGCCAGCCGGGAGGGAGCCGTATCGGGGTCCGGGACCGGCGCGAGCGCCAGGAGCCGACGCTCCAGCGCCTTCCGATCCAGCTTGCCGCTCACGGCGAGCGGCAGCTCCGGCAGGACCCGGACGGTGTGCGGCACGGCGTACCACGGCAGGACCTGGCCGATCCGGGCGGTGATCGCGTCACCGGTGACGCCGTCCGCCGCGGATTTCGCCGCCGCGATCAACCCGGTCACCTGGGCGGCGGAGTCCCGGACGGGGAACACCGCGGCCTCCTCCACCCCGGGTACCGCGCGGATCGCCGCCTCGATCTCGCCCAGCTCGACCCGGAAGCCCCGGACTTTCACCTGGCCGTCAATGCGGCCGTGATACCGGAGGGTCGAGTCGGCGTCGATGCTGACCAGGTCGCCACTGCGGTACCAGCGCCGCCGGTCCTCCCCGTCGCCCAGCACGGGGAACTTGCGGGCGGTGAGCTCCTCGTCGTTGATGTACCCCCGGGCGAGTCCGTGCCCGGCGATCAGCAGCTCGCCGGGCACGCCGGGCGGGCAGTCCCCGCCGTCCTCGTCGACGACCCGAACGTCCAGGCCGCGCAGGGCCCGTCCGATCGGCACATACTCCACGTCCCGGTCGGTGCACTCGTGCACCGTCGTGGCCACGGTGGCTTCGGTGGGCCCGTACGCGTTGTAGATGTGCGGCACCGGCCGGAGCCGGCCGATCAGCTCGGGCTGCACGATCTCGCCGCCCAGGATCAGCACCCGCAGCCCGCGGATCGCGGCGGCGAGGGTGTGATCCTGCAGCATCAGCTGGATCAGGGACGGCGTGACGAAGAAGTGGGTGACCCGTCCGCCCGCCAACACGCCGGTCAGGAATTCGGCGCCGTCACTGGACTTCCCGGCCAGGGAGTCCAAGGCGGCAAGCACGATGGGAATCCCCCGGGTCAGCGGCCAGAACAATTCAACGACGGACAGGTCGAAGCAGACGCTGGCCGCGGCCAGCCAGCATTCGTCCGGCCGTTCTTGCGGGGCGGGCAGCACCGCGTCCAGAGCCGCGAACAGATTCGCCACACCGCCGTGTTCGATCGCGACGCCCTTCGGGTCACCCGTCGATCCGGAGGTGTAGATGATGTACGCGAGATCAGAGCCGCCCGGCTCGATCACCGCTGGGCCTGTCAGGTCAGCCGCGCGTTCGGAGGCGCTCACGAGCCGGTAGGGCATCGACGCGAAACGCTCCGCGGTGACCTCGTCGACGAGCACCCCCTCCGCCGCGGACGAGTCGACGATCGAGCGGATCCGGCCGTCGGGGTAACCGGGGTCGATCGGGATGTAGGGCGAGCCGATCCCCATGATCGCGAGCATCGACGCCAGCCGGGTGACCGTCGGCGACATGCACAGACCGATCGGCTGACCGGGCCGGCACCCACGGGCGCGCAGCAGCCGGGCCATCGTCTCCGTTCGGTGCCAGAGCTCCGCATACGAGACGCGTTCCGTGGCGTCCGAGGCCGCCACCGAGTCGGGCGAGCTCATCGCCCGCCAGCGGAATTGTTCGACTATCGACTGGCGTTTCACGTCCGCCGACATTGAAGGCACAGCACAGATCCTCTGCTACCGAGAACGATCGAATCACTACCTGGGACTTAGCGCAGGATTAGCAGCGAAACGGTTTCGGGGAGCACGTTGAGACACTAACAGAGATCCTTTCCTCATGACAATGATGATTCAATTCATCCAAAAGGATTACGGTGCATCGTTCTCTGGTATTACTCCCGGCCTCCCGGCCGACAGGTGGCGCCACCGGCCGAATGGCGTTCGAAGCATGTGCGCACACGGTCGCCCGCCGTCCCCGGTGGTCGCGGGATGGCGGCCGGCGGGTTCCGCACCCCGTGCTCAGGACCGTTCTTCGGGGGATCCGAGCCGTTGACCACGGCGCGAAAGGCCAGGCATCGGCCGGGTCCCTCACCCAAGGTGATCAACCGGCCACACCCGCCCGCCCGCATTGGAATCCTCGCGTTCCGCGCCGTTGGTTGACAGGCCCGATAGCCCTGGTTTTTCATGGTTCCGTCCACGAGCATCCGGGGGTTCTCTTGGCTTCTCATGGCGGTGGCTGTTGGTCACCAGGCATGAATCGTTAACCGGAATTCGACGGTCGCTGGTCACCGCGCCGCATACGATATTCATGGGACTGCTGGAGTCCCGGCCATTGGTGCAGGTGATGTTCCTCAGCCGTTTCCTGGCCGGGGCCGCGCTCACCGGTGGCGCGGGCGCGCACGTTGTCTCGGTCGCCGCCGGAGCCGTGGCGTGGTCCGCCGCCGCCGTCGCCGTCTACGTGTTCAACGGGATCATGGATGTCGCCGAGGACCGGGGCAACGGCTCTCGGCGCCCCATCGCGTCCGGGCGCCTGTCGCGCGCGAACGCGACGGCCTTCACGGGCTGCGCCGCCGCCTTAGCCCTGGCAATCGGCGCGACGGCGGGGATCACCGTCCACGTGCTGCTCTTCCTCGGCCTGGGCTACCTCTACTCCGGTCCCCCGCGGGCGGCCAAGCGGGCGGGGGCGGCCGCCTGCGCCGTGATTGCGGCCCTCGGCCTGGCGACCTTCTGGGCGGGAGCGCGGGCAGCGCACGGACACAGCGCCGCCGTCGTCGTGTTCGGCCTCGTCATGTCCGGCTGGATGGGGTTGGTGGGCGCACTGGCCAAGGACATCGCCGACGTGCCGGGCGACGCTCTGGCCGGGCGTCGCACCTTCGCGGTCCGGTACGGGATCACCCCAGTCGCCCGATGCACCGCCGCCCTCGCCGTCGCGGTCGCGGTGGCGGGTGACGCGGCGGCCGCCCTGACGGCGCCCGTCCTGCTCCCGTCCATGCTGATCCTCACGCTGGGAGCGTGCAGAGTCGCCGGCGACTGCCGCTCTCTCGCGGGTGAGACGCCCCGGAACCCGTACCGCAGTTTCATGGCCACCCAGTACGCGACCATTGCCGCGCTGGGAATCACGTTGTTCACGCGTCATGCCATCTGAGTGAGGATGACCGCGCTTACGCCCGTTGATCTTTCTACCTGCGTCGTAGCAGTGGGAGTCGCGGCCGACGGTGTGGCGCCCTTGACGCTCTGTGACGCCCACCACCGAGAACCACCGATTACCGCGAGATCCGTTATGATCGACACACATCTCCACAAAAGGTTCGGGCCAATGGTCGAATACGCGATCTGTTCGAGGCGAAGAGACATCTGTGACCGGCATCGTCAGCGAGCGCATCGACCAGATCCTCGGCCTCTACGAGAAAGCGCTGCGCGACGCCGACAGCCCGCTCGTCACCACGGCCGACCGCTGGCATCAGGCCCGCCGCCAAGCTGAGGCGATCTTGAGCGAGTGCGTACGCGTACTCGATCCCACCGCCACGGAACCATCAGATCCGCACGTCCCGACCCGCGAACTCGGCATCAGTCGGGCGCACGAGCAGATCCTCGTCGCCGACTCCATCCGCGCCGCCACCCTGCTGTGGCGCGCGGCCGTTCCGGTCCTGCGCGAGGTCCTGACGACGGAGATCCCCGAAGGCCGCGAGCGCCTCCCAGACGTGCTGGAAGCGCTGTACGAGGCGATCAGCATCCGGCTCTACATCGGCAGCCTGGCGCACGAGCATGTCCGGCTTGCCGGCCGCCCATCCGGCTCCGGGAGAGACCACCGAAGTGTGTCCGGACCCGTCGCCGGCCCGGAGGACATCACGGAGCGCGAACGGGAGGTGCTGAAGTGCGTGAGCCGGGCGCTCTCCAATCGCGAGATCGCGAAGGAGCTCGCGATCAGCGAGGCCACCGTGAAGGCACACCTGCGAAATATCTTTCGTAAGCTCGCCGCCACGTCGCGGGTCGACGCGCTCAACAAGGTCGGCCTCGTACCGCAGCCGCCGCTTGAAGGATGAGATACGAGCAGCACGTCGGCCGTGCCGTAATCCTCGCCGACGGCGCGAGCATCCCGAACCTATCGGCCGCGACCGACAAGACGTCTGGCTCTACCACCCGCAGCATCCGCGGGCCCGTGAGGCCGATACGGAAGCGACCACCCCACGACCGCACGCGTGGGGACAGCCTCGCTGCGCTGGAAATCTGAGGACCTGCCGCCCGCAGCGCGGTGTACTACTACCGCGCAGGTCGAACTCGGGCGGAGCTTACAGGCGGCGCGGTGTCGCGGAGCCTGGCCGCGCAGCGGACGAGTGATGCGACCGCCAATGAGCGGCTGCTGGGCGGCCACGCGATCACCGTGGTGACGTCCGGCGCGTCGACGACGGGCACCGCGACGTGTTCGGGCCACTGCCAGGCCCGGCTGGAGGCCGGGATGACGAGCAGTGTCCTGCCGAGCGCCACGAGCTGGGCGAGCTGCGACTGGGTGTGCACCTCCGGTCCGGGTCCGTCCGGGTAGGAGCCGTCGAGCCGGGGCCATCGGGCGATCGGCAGGCCCGGCACGTCGCGGACCTCCGCCATGGTGAGCCGATCGCGGGACGCGAGCGGATGCGCCGCGGGAAGGATCGCGACCTGGCCTTCGACGTGGAGGTCCTCGGTGTCGAACCCGGCGAGGTCGTCGTACGGCCGGTGCACGAGTGCCACGTCGGCGCGTCCGTCGCGGAGCAGGCCCGCCTGCTCGCCGACCTCGCAGAGGAGGACCTCGACCGGTACCGCGCCGGGCTCTCTCGCGAACGCGTCGAGGAGCCGTTGCAGCAGCTCATGGGATGCCCCGGCCTTCGACGCAAGCACCAGCGGCCGCTTCGGGTCCCCGGCCCGCCGCGTCCGGCGCGCGGCGGCCGCCACAGCGTCGAGGGCCGTACCGGCCTCGCGGAGCAGCACCCGGCCGGCGTCGGTGAGCGCCACTCCGCGCCGGTTCCGGTCGAGGAGCCGGACACCGAGCCGCCGCTCCAGTTGGCCGATCGCGCGGGAGAGCGGCGGTTGTGCGATCCCAAGCCGGTCGGCTGCGCGTCCGAAGTGCAGTTCCTCGGCGACGGCGACGAAGTACCGGAGCTCGCGGGTCTCGAGGTCGTCCACGGCCGGAGCCTACCGGCTGATACCCGCCGAGTATCACAGCCCACTCACACGGTGTTGGACGACGAGCGTGCGGCTCGCGAGCATTGATCGCGTGAACGACAGGAAGACCGCGCTGGTGACCGGCGCGAACAAGGGGATCGGCTTCGCCGTCGCACAGGGTCTCGGGGCGATCGGCTTCACGGTCGCGGTGGGCGCGCGCGACGATGTCAGGCGCAAGGAGGCCGTCGAGCGGCTGCGCGCCGAGGGCGTCGACGCGTTCGGGGTCGCGCTCGACGTCACCTCCGACGACAGCGTCGCCGCGGCGGCGGAGACGATCGAGCGGACGGCGGGCCGGCTCGACGTACTCGTCAACAACGCGGGCATCTCCGGCCGGATGGACGGCGGCGCGCAGGATCCGACGACGCTCGACCTCGACGTCGTGCGCACCGTCCTCGACACGAACGTTTTCGGGGTCGTCCGGGTGACGAACGCGATGCTCCCGCTGCTCCACCGCGCGGACGCACCGCGCATCGTCAACGTGTCGAGCAACATGGGCTCGCTGACGCTGCAGACCGGCCCGATCCTGGCCGCGTACGCGCCGTCGAAGACGATGCTCAACGGCATCACGACCCAGTACGCCCGCCGGCTCGCCGACACGAAGATCATCGTGAACGCCTGCTGCCCGGGCTACGTGGCCACCGACTTCACCGGCTACAACGCGCCGCGGACGCCCGAGCAGGGCGCCGCGATCGCGATCCGGCTCGCCACCCTGCCGGACGACGGCCCGCGCGGCGGCTTCTTCGACGACGAGGGCGTCGTCCCCTGGTGATCTCCGGACGTACGCTACTTCCCTTCGGGCACCTGGTCCTTGATCTCGTCGTAGCCGGCCTTGGCAGGTGCCGCGGTCGGCGAGTAGATCACGCGGATCACGCCCGTCGGGAACGCCTCCGTCGCCGTCACTTTCAGGTGGTACGGCGCGTCGCCGTCGTCGAACAGCCTGCGGCCCTTACGCGCCGCCACCGGATGCACCAGGAGGCGCACCTCGTCGACCAGCCCCGCGGCGAGCAGTTGCTGCACGACGGAGATCGACCCCGGGATGAGGATGCCTCTGATGCCGGCATCGGCCTTGAGCGCGGCGGCGGCGTCGAGGAGATCGCCCTTGACCAGCTCGGAGTTGCGCCAGGAGAACTCGAGCGGCTGGCGCGAGACGACCACCTTGCGCATGTCCCCGAGTTGCTTGGCGAACGGCGCGTCGACCTCGCCCGCCGTCTCGCGGCCGGGCCAGGCGCCGGCGAAGCTGTCATAGGTCTCGCGCCCGATGAGCAGCACGTCGGCGGTGTCATAGTCCTCGGTGACGGCGCGGCCCATGTTCTCGTCGAAGTACGGGAAGTGCCAAGCGGGGTCGATCTCGGCCACCCCGTCGGCCGAGATGAACAGCGTGGAGATGATTTTCGCCATCGTGACGATCCCTTCAGGTCAGGTGGCGCCGACAGGCAGTCCGGCGCAGCCTCCCGAACCTATCGGCCGCGACCGACAAGACGTCCCGCTCGACCAACCGGACAACGTGCTTCGGTGAGAGACGCGATCCCCAAGACCCTCACTGCGGCAACGCGAAGGCCGGCAGGGCCGGTGATCGGGCTGGTATTCGAGAGCAAGGTCTCGGTTACGTGGTAGGAAAGGTTTCCACTGTTTGCCGAGCTGAAGGCTAGCTGGAATATGGCGGAAATCTATATGTATGCCGACGAAACCGGCAATATGGATATGAGCGGATCGCCTGGAGCAAGTCTCTACTTCGGCTTCGGGACGGCCGTGTTCGGCGGGGAACACGGCCGGCAGGTTTGGGATGGGCTACGCCTGCGGTGCGATCTGGAGAGGCGCGGCGTCAATCTGCCCAGGGGCCTTCACGCGAAGAACGACTCCCATGCCACCCGAGACGAGATGTTCGATTTGATAGGTCGCCAAAGACCGCGAATCGACGTCACCTTTCTCTGTAAGGCGAGGGCGCATCCGTCGATCAGGGAACGACCGCACTGGCTGTACAAGCTGGCGTGGTACTCACACTTCAGGGACGTGCTGCCGCTGGTCAGCGCGCCGGGGGATACGCTCTACGTGATCGTGGCCACGCTTAGCACCAACCGGCGGCTCATGGATGCGCGTGAAGCGCTTTCAGATGTATGCCGTGAGTTGGCCGTGGATCGGGAGGTAGTGCTCTGCGTCTGGGACGCACAAAGCTCATGGGGGATACAGGTGGCGGATTACGGCCTCTGGGCGGTGCAGCGGATTTTGGAAGGTCGACCCTGCAAATGGTTCGAGAGCCGAATCCAGCCCCATCTGGCTTCGATGTTGACTCCCTGGGGCACCGTATGAGTGAGGCCGGCTATCCCGGTCCCCCGGGAAGAAGTCCCCTGGACCTCTTGTCACCGACCACTATAAGTACACGTCACGGCGCTGTGTCCGTCAAGCGCTTCCGCATTATGGGCGGCAACTTCAGCAAGCATGCCTGGCGCGACGACCAGAGGAAGTTCATGACCTCTCCGTAAGGTGGGCGGTCGCGCGCTTATCGGACGCGGTGGGCGCCGGGGGCGGGGGTGGCGGGCAGGAACGTGGGCGGGGCCCAGCCGCGCTCGGCGTAGGCGCGTTCGACCGTCGTGCGGACCCGGTCCACCCGGTCGTCGGCGACGAGCGCGATTGCCGAGCCGCCGAAGCCGCCGCCGGTCATCCGCGCCCCCCGCGCGCCGCCGCGGACCGCGCTCTCGACCGCGACGTCCAGTTCCGGGCAGGAGACCTGGTACTGGTCCCGCAGTGACAGGTGCGAGGCGTTCAGCAGGGCGCCGATCTCCTGTACGGCTCCCGCGCGCAGCAGCCCGATGACGGCCTCCACCCGGTGGTTCTCGGTGACGACGTGCTGGGTGCGGGCCCGTTCGTCGCCGCTCAGCCGGGACAGCGCCCCGGCGAGGTCTGTGACGTCCCGCAACGACGCGACGCCGAGGTGCTTGGCCGCGTTCTCACAGTCCTGGCGTCGCCTCGCGTACTGCCCGTCGGCCAGTTCGTGGTGGACGCCGGTGTCGATGATGAGGATCTGCAGGCCGTACGCCGACAGGTCGAACGGAACGGCGCGGCTCGCCAGCGATCGGCAGTCGAGGAACAGCGCGTGCCCTTCCCTGCCGAGTGCGGAGGCCGCCTGGTCCATGATCCCGCAGGGCATGCCGACGAACTCGTTCTCGGCCTTCTGGCACAGCCTGGCCAGCTCCATCGGCTCCAGGCCCAGGCCGTACAGGTCGTTCAGGGCGAGCCCGACCGAGACCTCCAGCGCCGCGCTGGACGACAGCCCGGCGCCCGTGGGCACGTCGCCGTCGATCATGATGTCCGCGCCGCGGACCGGCAGGCCGGCGCCGCGCATCACCTTGACCACCCCTGCCGGGTACCGCGCCCAGCCGTCCGCCCGGTCGAGGTCGTCCAGCGCCTGCTCCCCGCCGGGCGCCTGGAGGGACGCGATCCGCACCGTGAGGTCCTCGCGGGGGCGCACGGCCGCGGTGACGCCCCACGGCACCGCGAACGGCAGCACGAAGCCGTCGTTGTAGTCGGTGTGCTCGCCGATCAGGTTCACCCTGCCGGGCGCGTGCCAGACTCCGGCGGGTTCCTCGCCGTACGCCTGGAGGAAAGCACCAGCAACGCCCATAATCGCACACTCCTCGACATCCGCGGCCTCCCCGTAGGGTAGCGACCTTCGAGGCCGCCGACGTGCCGGGGCCCGGCTCGGGATGCCGAGCCGGGCCCCTTCCCCCCGTTGTGCGGGTGTCAGATCGCGGGCACCTCCGCCCGCTCGTTCGGGACGCAGTGCGTCATCTTCAGGCCGGAGACGTCGCGCGGGCCGTTCTTCCCGAGACTGGACAGGCGCTGCCGGTCCTCGTCGGTCAGGTCCTGGCTCGCCAGCGGCTCCAGGTGCTTGACGTCGTCCGGCGTGATGCCGAGGCCCTCGCCGACGCGTAGCCCGAGGTCGTCCTCGACCAGCAGCAGGTGCCAGACCATGCGTTCCTGGATGGGACGCACGCACTGCGACAGCATGGTGACGAAGTTCTCCACCAGGTCGTCGCGCTCCCACTGCTCCATGAGCAGGTAGCGCTGGCCCGCCTGCCTGTAGTCGTTGGTCCGCGGGATGCGCTTGCGGGTGAGCCTGCCGACGATCTCCGGGCCCTGCTCGTCGTGCGTCGGGAACTGCGCCTCGCGCAGCCCGCCGGTGATCGAGGGCTCGTAGTTGACGTGCGGGTTCTCGCCCGCCTGGTCCTGCCGGTAGGTCATGAGGCCGTCGCGCTGGTTCGTCCGCACGTTGGCGTTCTTGGCCTGGTTGACCGGCAGCTGCAGGTAGTTCGGCCCGACGCGGTAGCGCTGGGTGTCGCTGTAGGAGAACGTACGGCCCACGAGCATCTTGTCGTCGGAGAAGTCCAGCCCGTCGACCAGGACGCCGGTGCCGAAGGAGATCTGCTCGTTCTCCGCGAAGTTGTTGCTCACGTTGCGGTCGAGGACCATGCGGCCGACGGGCTTGGCCGGGAAGATCTCCTCCGGCCAGACCTTGGTGTCGTCCAGCGGGTCGAAGTCCAGCTCGGGGTGCTCCTCGTCGCTCATCATCTGGACGAGCAGCTCCCATTCCGGGTGGTCGCCGCGGTCGATCGCCTCGCGGAGGTCCTTGGTCGCGTGTCCCAGCTCGTGGGCCTGGACCCGGGCGGCGTCCTCGGCCGTCATGCTGCGGACTCCCTGCCTGGGCATCCAGTGGTACTTCACGAGGTGGGTCTCGCCCTCGGCGTTCACCCACTTGTACGTGTTGACCCCGAAGCCCTGCATGTGCCGGTAGTCCGATGGGATGCCCCGCGGGCTGAACAGGTTGACCAGCATGTGCATGGTCTCGGGCGTCTGCGACATGAAGTCGAAGATGCGGTTCGGCTCCTGCCGGAACGTCACCGGGTCCGGCTTGAGCGCGTGGATCACGTCGGGGAACTTGATGGCGTCACGGATGAAGAACACCGCGAGGTTGTTGCCGACGAGGTCCCAGTTGCCGTCCTCGGTGTAGAACTTCACGGCGAATCCGCGCGGGTCGCGGGCGGCCTCCGACGAGTCCCGCCCCCCGATCACCGTCGAGAACCGCACGGCCACGTCGGTGCGCTTGCCGGCCTCCTGGAACAGCTTCGCCCTCGTGAACCGGGCGATCGGCTCGTCGCCCCACGTCCCGTACGCCTCGAAGAAGCCGTACGACGTGGCGCCGCGCGCGTGCACCACCCGTTCCGGGATGCGCTCCCGGTCGAAGTGGCTGATCTTCTCCAGGAACTGGTAGTTCTCGAGGGTGGCCGGGCCGCGTGCGCCGACCGTCCGCTGGTTCTGGTTGTCGTAGACCGGGTGCCCTTGACGGTTGGTCAGCACCGGGCGCTCGTCTCCGGGCTCCGGCCCCCTGCTCGACACGTCCGTCATGGGACGGCTCCTCTCAGGTCACGTTTGAACTGTTAGTCCTTGTCAATGCCTCCATATCCGGTTTTTGGCTGGGTATTCACGGGGACGGAAATCGGTCCGGCCCCGCCGGGTACTGCCCGGCGGGGCGGCGGAGAGTGGTCAGCCCTTCACGCGCGGTTCGCCGCGGTAGGTGCCGAACGACCACAGGTTGTCCTCCGGGTCGCGGACCACGAAGTCGCGGGACCCGTAGTCGGTGTCGTACGGCTCCTGGACGACGCGCGCCCCCGCGGCGGTCGCCCGGGCGAACAACGCGTCCGGCTCGTCGGTCACGACGTACGCGCCGAACGTGCCGGGGGTGAGGTTCCACTTGTCGTCCGGCGTCTCGCGGACGCTGCCCAGCATGATCCCGCCGCCGGGCGGCCAGGAGAGCTGGGCGTGGCCGACCCGGTCGCCCTCGCCGTACACGGCGGTCTCCTCGAAGCCGAACGCCTCGACGAGGAAGGCGATCAACGCGCGGGCGTCCCCGGCCCGCAGCGTGGGCCAGACCTGAGGTGCTGGTGTGGTGTCGTTCATGCCGCCGAGTCTGGCCGTCCGTCCCCGTCCAGGGCTTGGACGTTTCGGAACGGCACCCCCTCTTCGGCCAGCCACCGGCTGGGGGAGCATCCGGCGAGGCTCCGGAACTCGCGGGCGAGGTGCGCCTGGTCGTAGAACCCGCACTCGGCCGCCGCGTCGGCCAGCGCGAGCCGCCGTCCGGACGCCGCCGCGCTCTGGAGCAGGCGGCGGACCCGGTCGAACCGGACGACCCGCGCCGCCTCCTTGGGGGACAGGCCGATCTCCTCCCGGAACCGGCCGTTGAGGTGCCGGGCGCTCCAGCCCGCCTCGCGGGCGAGACCGGACACCGTGACCCGGCCGCCGGCGGCCAGCATCCGCCGCCACGCCCAGGTCACCTCGGACGGCCGCTCCCGCGTGGGACGGGTGTGCCGGGACAGGACCGCGTCGAGGGCCGTGAAGCGCCCGTCCCAGCCGGGCGCCTCCAGCAGGCGCTCGCGCAGTTCGCCCGCGAGTGCGCCGAGGACGTCGGCGCCGTCCAGGTCGAGCCCGGACAGCTCCCCGGCCGGCAGGCCGAGCAGGGCCCGCGCGCCGAGCGGCGTGAGGGCGAGCTGGACCCCCGACTGCCGCCCGTCGTGCGTGACGATCGCCGGAGCGGTGTGCAACCCGCCCACCAGCGTGTCGTACGACCTCGCCGGAGTGCGGGGATCGGGATGCGCCGCGACGACGAGCGGGTCGTCGAGCGTGACGATCATGGTCAGGTACGGCGAGGGCAGGCCGCGATGCGTCCCGGGCGGGATGCCGGCGTCGCGGTAGCCGCTGTACCACGCGACCAGCGGACGCAGCGGGGGAGCCGGTCGCCGCCGGACGTACCGCGCCTCCTCCCGCTCACCGCGTTTCTCGCCGGGGTCCGCCGTCCGCCGTGCCGTGGCCGCCATCCGCCGCTCCTCCCTCCCGCACCCCAGTCTCCCCGAAGGGGAGCGCGTCAGCCATCGGCGCGTACGGCGGGCACCGCTGCGGAAGTGCGGCGCGGGCGGGTGGCCGCGCCCGTCGTTCAGGTGATGCGGGCCCCGGCCTAGGCGGCGCCTTCGGCGTCGAGGTCGCGGGCCAGCAGGTCCGCGAGGGCGGTGAGGGCCTCCTCCGCCCCCGGCCCTTCGGCCTCCAGGGTGACCTCCGCGCCGTGCCCGGCCCCGAGCGTCAGCACGCCCAGCATGCTGTTGGCGGGGACGGCGTCGCCGTCGCCGACTCGGATGCGCACGGGCGCCGGCTGCCGCGCCGCCGCCTCGACGAAGATCTTGGCGGGGCGGGCGTGCAGGCCGGAGCGTGCGGCGACCGTCACTGTCCTTTCCGGCATCGCATTCCTTCCATGGCTTTGATTTCCAGAGCTCGCTTTCCAGAGCTTGGTTTCAGGTCAGAGCTTGAGGGCTCGGCTTCAGGGCTCGATGGTGACTTTGATCGCGGCGCCGCGGGCGACGACGTCGATGGCGTCCATGACCTCGTCCAGGCCGAGGCGACGGGTGATCAGGTCGGCGACCGGCACCGCTCCGTCGGCGATGAGCCGCAGGGCGCGGGCGTTGTGCGCCGGGCTCGACCCGTTCGCGCCGACGATGGTCAGCTCCCGGTAGTGCACGAGGTTGGAGTCGCAGGCGATGATCGGGTCGTCCTTCGGCAGCCCGCCGAAGAAGCTGATCCGGCCCTGCCGCGCGGCCATCTGCAACGCCTGCTGCTGGGCCGCCCCGGAGGCCGCCGCCGTGATCACCACGTCGGCGCCCCGGCCGCCGGTCAGCTTGAGCACCTCGTCCACGACGTCGGTCTCTCCCGAGCAGATCGCCGCGTCCGGCCGTACGAGCCCGGCGGCCATGGCGAGACGCTCGGCGTTCAGGTCGGCGAGGAACACCCGGCCCGCGCCGCGGGCGCGGGCGAGCCGCACGTGCAGGCAGCCGATCGGGCCCGAGCCGACGACGACCACGTCGTCGCCCTCGCCGACGCGGGCCAGTTCCTGCCCGTTGAGCACGCAGGCGAGCGGCTCGGCGAGGGACGCCTCGGCGAACCCCACCCCGTCGGGGACGCGGTTGAGCCCGTCCACGGCGAGCACCTTGGCCGGCACGACCATGTACTGCGCGAAGCCGCCGTCGTAGTGGTAGCCCATCGACTCCTGATTCGGGCAGACCGTGAGGTGGCCCCGGCGGCACTCCTCGCACTCGCCGCAGGGGATGGCGGCGATCACCTGCACCCGGTCGCCCGGGCTCCAGCCGGTCACGCCCTCGCCGAGTTCCACGATCTCTCCGGCGATCTCGTGGCCCATCACCCGGGGCGGCCTGATGTGGTGGTGCCCGAACCGGTAGATCTTCACGTCCGTGCCGCACGTCGAGCAGTTGCGCACACGGATCTTGACCTCGCCGGGGCGGGCGACGGGCTCGGGCACCTCCTCCAGCCGGATGTCTCCGGGAGCGTGGAATCGGGCGACTTTCACTCCGGGTCTTCCTCTCCGTCCGGTTGCAGCAGGCCGATGACCTCGTCGACCTCGGTCGCCGCGCGCAGGGCCGCGGCGCGGTCCGGGTCGAGCAGGATGCGGGCGAGCGACGACAGCAGCCGCAGGTGGCCGTCCCCGCGTGCGGCGATGCCGACGCACACCGTCACGCGCTCGCCGTGCCAGTCGACGCCCTCGGGGAAGCGCAGCACGCAGACGGCGTCGTGCCGGACCGCCTCCTTCGACGTCAGCGTGCCGTGGGGGATGGCCACACCCTCGCCGACGTACGTCGAGATCGACCGCTCGCGTTCGAGCATGGCCTCGGCGTAGGTCCCGTCCACCGCGCCGACCTCCTGGAGGACCGCTCCGCACTGCCGGACGGCGTCCTCGATGTCCGCGGCGGCCGCGGCCGTCCGTACGGCGCGGGGGTCGAGGGGGAGCGGGGCCGTGGCCCGGTCAGCCATCGATCGTGCCCCCGTTCCTGATCGCGTCGACGACCCGCGTCACGGCCGGGTCGCCGATGAAGACCTGGAACGGCACGAGCGCGACGCCGGGGGCGCTCGCCCTGGCCCGGTCGGCGAGCCCGGCGTGGCAGACGACCACGTCGGCGTCCCCGGGGATCGAGTTGACCGGGGTGTGCTCCACGGTGACCTCGGTGCCCTTGAGCTGCCTGCGCAGGGTACTCGCGAGCATGACGCTGCTGCCCATGCCCGCGTCGCACGCCACGATGAGCTTGCGGACGTCCTTGCCCTGGATGCTGGACACGTTCTACGCCTCCTTGGTGGCGGGCACGCTCTCGGCCGCCGTCTCGCCGGTTGGGTCGCGCTTCTCGGTGCTCGTGCCGTCGATGTCGTTCACGTGGCTGTCGTTCGCGTGGCCGGTGTCGCCCGCGTCGGTCCGGATCGCGTCCGGTGCCGGTCCCTGGTCGCCGTTGGCGCGGCCGAAGCCCAGCAGGGCGGCGGCCACGGCGAAGGAGACGGCCGTCGCGACCACGATCCCGGCGATCACCCCGAACCAGCCGCCCTTCGGGGTCACCGCCATGTAGGCGAAGATGCTGCCCGGCGAGGGCGTCGCCACCAGGCCCGCCCCGGTGATCAGGAAGATGAGCACCCCGGAGGCGCCACCGGCGATCACCGCGAGGATCAGGCGCGGCTTCATCAGCACGTACGGGAAGTAGATCTCGTGGATGCCGCCGAAGAAGTGGATGATCATGGCGGCGGGGGTGCTCGGACGCAGGGACCTCGGGCCGAACAGCAGGTAGGCGATCAGCAGGCCGAGGCCCGGGCCGGGGTTGGACTCCAGCATGAACAGGATCGACTTGCCGTGCTTGACCGACTCCGCGACGCCCAGCGGCCCGAGCACGCCGTGGTTGATCGCGTTGTTGAGGAACAGCACCTTGGCCGGCTCGATGATGACCGACGCGATCGGCAGGAGCGAGTGGGAGACGAGCCACGACACGCCGTCGCCCGCGACCTCGGTGACCTTCTCCACGATCGGGCCGATGGCGAGGACCCCGGCGATCGCCATGACCGCGCCGACGATGCCGGCGGTGAAGTTGTCGACGAGCATCTCGAAGCCGGCCCTGGTCCGTTCGGCGGTGAACCGGTCGGCGTACTTGAGGACCAGCGCGGCCAGCGGGCCGATGACCATCGCGCCGAGGAACATCGGCACGTCCGCGCCGACGACGACGCCCATCGTGGCGACGGCGCCGACGACCGCGCCGCGCTGGGCGTGGACCATCCGGCCGCCGGTGTAGCCGATGAGGACGGGAAGGAGGGTGCCGATGATCGGGCCGACCAGTTCGGCGAGTGTCTTGTTCGGTATCCACCCGGTCGGGATGAACAGGGCCGTGATGAGGCCCCAGGCGATGAACGCCCCGATGTTCGGCATGATCATCCCGGCGAGATGGCCGCCGAAACGCTGGATCGTGGCCCGCACACCGGTGCCGTGGACGGTGGGGGTATAGGGCGTGGCCATGGACATGCTCCTTCCGGGCGACCGGCCTGGCGGGCCGGCTGGGGGGTTCTCGGGTCGCCGTCGTCCCCGGGCGAAGCGAGCGAAGCGAGTGGATCAGCAGGGGCAGAGCGGGCGGGTCGGCGGGGCCGACGCGGTGGGCGCGGGTTCGGTTGTGAGCGCGGGTTCGGTGGACGCGGTCAGTAGGGGCAGAGCTGGCGGGCCGGGTCGGGGGAGCCGATCCGGACGTGCGTGCGGTCGATGTCGGCCGGACCGGGCATCCGGCTGCCGGGCAGGCCCACGGCCGCGCCGGCCCAGGCCAGGCCCTCGGCGAGGGCGGCGCCGCCGCGGGCCCCGGCGGCGAGGAAGCCCGCCAGCAGCGCGTCTCCCGCGCCCACGCTGCTGCGTGGCTCCTCGACCGCGCATTCGCCGTACCAGACCCGGTCGTCGTCCTCGACCAGCAGCGCGCCGTCGGCGCCGAGGCTGGTCAGGACGGATCGCGCGCCCATCGCGCGCAGCTTGCCGACGGCGTCGAGCACGTCGCCGACATGGGCGATCGACGTGCCGGTGGCCTCGGCGAGCTCGTCGCGGTTGGGCTTGACCAGAGCCGGGCCGGCGCTCACGGCGGACACGAGGGCGGGGCCGCTGGTGTCGACCGCGAGGTTGATGCCGGCGCCGGCGAACCGGCGGCCCAGCCCGGCGTACACGTCGATCGGGACGCCCGGCGGGAGGCTGCCCGAGGCGACCACCCAGTCGGCCGACCGGGCGGCGTCGAGCACCGCGCCCGCCAGCGTGTCCAGTTCGGCGGGGGTCAGCGCGGTTCCCGGCTCGTTCACCTTGGTGACCGTGCCGTCGGGCTCGGCGATGGCGACGTTCGACCTGGTGGGGCCCTCGACCGGGACGGGGACCATGTCGATGCCCTCCGCGGACAGCAGGTCGAGGAGCCGGCGCCCCTCGCTGCCGCCGTACGGGATGACCGCGCAGGACCGCACGTCGTTGGCCAGCAGGGCGCGTGAGACGTTGACGCCCTTGCCGCCGGGGTCGAGGTGGGTGGCGGCGGCGCGGATGACCGCGCCGCGGGTGAGCGCGCCGACCTCGATCGTGCGGTCGAGGCTGGGGTTCAGGGTCAGCGTGAGGATCACGCGCGAACCACCTCCGGTCCGGCGGCGGCCAGCGCGGCGGCGAGGTCGGGGTCGATCCCGGTGTCGGTGATGACGACGTCGATCTCCCGGAGCGTCGCGAAGCGCGCGAGGTAGGTGGCGGAGAACTTCGTGTGGTCGGCCAGCAGGACGGCGCGGTCGGCGCAGGCGATCATCGCCCGTTTGATCGCCGCCTCGGCCGGGTCGGGGGTCGTCAGGCCCTTGGCCACCGAGCAGCCGTTGGTCGCCATGAACGCCACGTCCACGTTGAGCTGCGACAACTGCTGGATGGCCCAGTCCTCCACGGTCGCCAGCGTCCGGCCGCGCACCCGGCCCCCCAGCATGAGCACGGTCAGGTTGGGACGGCTCGCCAGCATGGTGGCAAGTGGAGGCGAGTTCACGACGACGGTGAGCTCGCGGTCCGGCGGCAGCGCCTGCACGAGCCGGCTCGTCGTGGAGCCCGCGTCGAGGACCACGGCGCCGTCCTGCGGAAGCTCGGCCAGGGCGGCCTTGGCGATGCGTTCCTTCTCGACCGTCATCACCTCGTCCCTGGCGGCCAGGGCGGGCTCGAACCCCAGGCGCTCGACCGGGATGGCGCCGCCGTGCACGCGCCGCAGGACGCCCGCGCGCTCCAGCGCGGTCAGGTCGCGGCGGATCGTCTCCGTGGTCACGCCGAACCGGTCGGCAAGCGTCACCACGTCGACCCGGCCGGCGTCCCGCGCCACCCGCAGGATCTCCTGCTGCCGCTCCTCGGCGTACATCGTGTTGGTTCACCACCGTTTCGATGTTGTTTCGTATTTGTTTATACCCACCTGTGTTGGAAGGTCAAGAGTGGTGCAGATCACGAAAAGGGCAGTACGCGGAGAAGTCCCCTGCGTGTCGGCCTTCCCGGCGGTCTCGCACCCCTGGCCGCCCGTGTCACGTCTCGTGCCTCCGGCGCGTCTCTATAGGGGAGGCGGAGACAAGGAGGCCAGATGCCCGCGGTGACCGAGGGGCAACCCGCGCCGGTCGCCAGTTTCGAGAGCAGCCGCGAGCTGCTCTTCGGGGTGGCGTACCGGGTGCTGGGCAGCGTGACCGACGCCGAGGACGTCGTCCAGGAGGCGTGGCTGCGGTGGGACCGCGTCGACCACGCCAGGATCGCCGACCCACGGTCCTTCCTCGTCCAGATCACGACGAGGCTCGCCCTCGACCGGCTGCGGTGGGCGAAGGCCCGCAGGGAGGCGTACGTGGGGCAGTGGCTGCCCGAGCCGCTGCCGACCGGGCCCGCGCTCGAGGACGGCGCGGAGATCGCCGACTCGGTCTCCGTGGCCATGCTCGTGGTGATGGAGACCCTCTCCCCGCTGGAGCGGGTGGTGTTCGTGCTCCGGGAGGCGTTCGACTTCTCCTTCGCCGACATCGCGGTGATGGTCGGCCGGTCCGAGGCCGCGGTGCGGCAGCTCGCCCGCCGCGCCCGCTCGCACGTCCGGGAGAGGCGGCCCCGGTTCCGGCAGGACCACGACGTCCGCAGGCGGGTGACGGAGCGCTTCCTGGCCGCCTGCCTGGGCGGCGATCTGCGGGCGCTGCTCGACCTGCTCGCGCCCGAGGTCACCTTGTGCATCGACGGGAACGGCCGCCGCGGCGTGGCCAGGAACCGGGTCGAGGGCGCGGAGAAGGTCGGCCGTCTGCTCGTCCGCGGTCTGCGCAGGGTCCTGCGCCCGGAGAGCGCCGCGGTCGCCGAGACCGATGACATGGGGGACGACATCGGGAGCGGCTCCGTCGTGGACGTCAACGGCGGGCCCGCGGCGCTCATCACCGCGGGGGACGAGCCGATCGCCGTGATCGTGGTCGACGTCGACCTCGCCGCCGACCGCGTCACCCGGATCTGGATCATCGCGAACCAGGACAAGCTCGGGGGCGTCGAGGGCCGGCGACCCGGAAGACCCAGGCCTGTCCGCGCCGCGGGCTGACGGGCCGCGAGAGAAGCGACTTTCGTCATGACGGACAACGAGCACGAGACCGGACGTCCGGAGGGGTGGCCTGAGGGGCGCCCGCGCCCGGACCGGCGGACGCCCGCCCGCGTCCTCGGCACCCCCTTGACCGACGCTCCCTCACCCGGCGCCCCCCTGCCCGGCGCCGCGCCCGCGCGTCCGGACGCGGCGGACGAGGAGGCCGACCTTCCCGCCGTTCCCGGCGTCCTCGGCGTCGTTCCGCAGGACGAACGGACGGCCCGCAGGGCGGAGCGCGTCGCGGCGCTGTGCTTCCTGCTGGCGTTCGCCGCCCTCGTGGCCTTCCTCGTGACCTATGTCCGGCTCCAGGTCGGCGGCCTGAGCGCGACGGGCGCCTCGCACGTCGCCCTCGGCGGGACGCTGACGCTGGCGTTGCTGGCGCTGGCCTCGGGGATCGTGATCTGGGTACGCCAGATCATGCCGAAGTACGAGCTGGTCCAGCGGCGCCATCCCATGGCCTCACCCGAGGAGGTGCGGGCCGAGGTCGCGGCCACGTTCGTGCGCGGCGCCGGGGAGAGCGGCATCGTCAGGCACCGCCTGCTGCGCCGCACCCTGCTGCTCGCGGCGGCGCCGCTGGGCCTGGCGCCGCTGGTGCTGCTGCGCGACCTCGACACCACCGGCGCGCCCGCCGCGCAGCTCCACCGGAAGCTGCGGCACACGGTCTGGGGAGAGCGGACCGAGGACGGCAAGCCGCTGCGCCTCGTCGTCGAGGGCACCGGACAGCCGATCCGCGCGGCCGACTTCAACTCGCCCGGAGGCATCCTGTCGGTCGTCCCCGAGGGCTACGAGCACGACCTGAACGTCCTCGCCAAGGCGACGGTGATCCTCGTCAAGTTCCGTCCGGAGGAGCTGAAACCCGGCACCGATCCGAACTGGACCCACGACGGGATCGTCGCCTATTCCAAGATCTGCACGCACGTGGGCTGCCCCGCGGCGCTGTACGAGCAGACCACCCACCACATCCTGTGCCCGTGTCACCAGTCAACCTTCGACGCCGCCGACGGGGCCAGGGTCGTGTTCGGCCCCGCCGCCCGGCCGCTGCCGCAGTTGCCGGTCGGCGTCGACGAGGAGGGCTACCTCGTCGCACTGGGCGACTTCGCCGCTCCGGTCGGCCCCAGCTACTGGGAGCGCGGCGACGCGGAGGCGCGGGCCAGGGAGAACGGAGGCCACCTTTGAGTGAACTGAGAACCGTGCCCGAGCGCATCGCCGGGCCGGCCACATTCCTGGACGACCGCCTGGGCGCGGGCGGCTTCGCCAGGCGCAATCTGCGCAAGATATTTCCCGACCACTGGTCCTTCCTCCTCGGCGAGATCGCGCTGTACTCGTTCGTCATCCTGCTGCTTACGGGCACTTTCCTGACGTTCTGGTTCAAGCCGAGCATGGGGGAGATCGTTTACAACGGCACGTACGCCCCGCTCAAGGGGGTGGCGATGTCCGAGGCGTACGCGTCCACGCTCGACATCAGCTTCGAGGTCCGGGGCGGTCTGCTCATCCGGCAGATCCATCACTGGTCCGCGCTGGTCTTCATCGGCGGCATGATGGCGCACGCGCTGCGGGTCTTCTTCACCGGCGCCTACCGCAAGCCGCGCGAGCTCAACTGGATCATCGGCACGGTGATCCTCTCCGTCGCGCTGTTCGAGGGCCTGACCGGCTACTCCCTGCCCGACGACCTGCTGTCCGGCGCCGGGCTCCGGGTCACCCAGGGGGTGGTCATCGGACTGCCGGTGGTCGGCACCTACCTCAACTTCTTCCTGTTCGGCAGCGAGTATCCGGGCGAGGACGTCATCTCCCGCTTCTACTCGATCCACATCCTGCTCCTGCCCGGCCTGATCCTGGCGCTGGTCACCGCGCACCTGATCCTGATGTGGGTGCAGAAGCACACGCAGTTCCCCGGCAAGGGGCGGACCAACCGCAACGTGGTCGGCGCGCCCTTCTACCCGGCCTTCATGGCGAAGTCGGGGGCGTTCTTCCTGTTCACGTTCGCCGTGATCGCCGGGCTCGGCACGTTCGCGCAGATCAACCCGGTCTGGCTGTACGGGCCGTACACCCCCGCCGACATCTCGGCCGGCTCGCAGCCCGACTTCTACCTGGCCTTCCTCGAAGGGGCGCTGCGCATCATGCCCGCCTGGGAGGTCAACCTCTTCGGCACCTCGCAGGCCGGCACGGTCCCGCTCAGCGTGGTCATCCCCGCGTTGGTGCCGCTGGGGATCATCGTCGTCGGAATGGCCCTCTACCCGTTCCTGGAACGGTGGATCACCGGTGATCACCGCGAGCACCACCTCGCGGACCGGCCGCGCGACAACCCGCACCGCACCTCGATCGGCATGGCGGCCATCGCGTTCTACGGCGTGCTGTGGC
The DNA here is from genome assembly GCF_014161415.1 of Microbispora sp. H10885. Taxonomy (NCBI): domain Bacteria; kingdom Bacillati; phylum Actinomycetota; class Actinomycetes; order Streptosporangiales; family Streptosporangiaceae; genus Microbispora; species Microbispora sp. H10885. The sequence continues at coordinate 358,445 of NZ_JABBWY010000007.1, forward strand.
TGTTCGGCGGCAACGACATCATCTCCGCGAACTTCCGCGTGAGCCTCTACACGACGACCTGGGCCGGACGGATCCTCGTGTTCGTCGCGCCCGCCCTGGCCTACGCGGTCACCTACCGCATCTGCCTGGGCCTGCAGCGCTCCGACGTCGCGGTGCTCACGCACGGCGTGGAGTCGGGGGTGATCAAACGGATGCCGGACGGCCGGTACGTCGAGGTCCACTCGCGGCCGGCGGAGGACATCGAGGCGCACCTGCGCGGCCGGGAACCGGTGCCGGTGCTGCCGTACGACGAGGCCGTGCCCCCCAGGGGCCTGCGCGGACCGATCGGCCGGCTGCGCCTGCGGATGTCCAGGGCGTACGGCGGGGAGAAGGTTCCGACAGCGAACGGCGGCCCGCACGGCGAGGACGGGCAGGCCGCACTTCAGGACGCTCTCCCGGACACTCTTCCGGACGGGCAGAACCGCGCTCTGACGCGCTGACCCGTCTCCGGGACCGATGTGGTCCGGGCCGGCCGGCCCGGACCTCATTCGGCTGCCCAAGGGTGCCGTTCAGCGGTCCCGCTGCTCCGGCACCGGCCACCGCGACTCGGGCGGGTCGGCCGGGCGGATCTCGGTGAACAGCTTGAGCGTCACCGGCCGCAGCCGCTGCCACGCCTCGGCCGGCCAGCGCAGGCTCACCGAGGGGAACACGGTCTCCAGCACGATCTTCAGGTAGGAGCGGCCGGTTTGGGCGACCGGGACCTCCGTGCACAGGGCGGACACGGTCGCGGAGGTCTCCCGCCTGCCGAGCCGCAGCCGGGCGTTCCCCATGACCTCGTTGGGGGCGTGGCCGGTTTCGAGGTCCACCGACTCCCAGAAGAGCACGGGGGCCTCGTCCTCCTGCAGCCACGACGGATAGACCGGCAACGGCAGCTGCAGCGTGAAGCCCGCCAGCAGCCCGGGAGGGCTCAGATAGAAGGAGCCGTGGAAACAGGGCAGTTCGTGCAGGAGCCGGGGCCCCTTCGACGTCGTCATCGACAGCGTTCCCTCACTGGCGTCCATGGCGATCCGCCACGCGCTCGGATCGGCGTGGGACGCGTCCGGGACGAAGACCATCAGTTGTTCACCTCGCTGTGCGGCCGGAAGGCGGCACGGTGGGGAGCGGAGAGGTTCCGCCGGTTCGAGCCGCCAAAAGAATGACGTATCCCGAGGGCCGGAACGTGACATGCGCATTGCGCCGGTAATTCACCGCGGGTTCGCGTGTCACATTCCGCGGGCCGCGTTCGTCTTAATGGGAAAGAAGCGGTCCGGCGCTCCCGCGGGCCCCGCCGGGGCCGTCCGCAAAGGAGTGCCGGCCAAGGGGAGCCGGCAAAGGAGAGGGGGAGTAATTCTGGGCGTGGCGGTTCCGCCGGTGTAAATTGCGGGCGACGAGGAAATCGTCGAATCGGGCGGCGCAGGGGGTTGCGGTGCCGCGCGAGAAGGTGTCCGGCAGGGCGGGCCACGGGCGGCGACATACGGTTATCGGCCCGGTGGGCGGCGTCCGGAGATCGGACCACGACTGCGAGGAGAGCGCATGGAGCGTAATCCGGATGGGCCGGCCGAAGCGGACTGCGCGTTCCAGGCGTTCGAGGAACACGCCGCTCTGCTCCACGCGGTGGCGCGCAGCATGCTCGGCGACGGCGGGGAGGCCGCACGCGTGGTCGAGGAGACCCGGGCCCGCTGGCTGGCCGGTCAGGGCGACCGCTCGGCGGGGTTCCCGCACGCGCTCATCGGGCTGGTCGCCGTGCTGGCGCTGACGCGCCTGCGTGTCGCGCAGGCCAACGGCGAGGAGCACATCGGCCCCTGGCTGCCGGAGCCGCTGCGGGGCGAGCCCGATCTGCAACTGGCCGAGTCGGTCACGGCGGCCCTGTCGGCCGTGCTCGGCATGCTGGACCGGGACGAGCGGACGGTGTTCCTGCTGCGCCATGGTTTCGGGCTCTCGTACGCCGACATCGCCGCGGTGACCGGGCTCACGGAGGAGGCGGTGGGCGTGATCGACGCCAGGGCCAGGGCGCGGGTGCGCTGCGAGGTGCGCCCGCTCCGGCGGGACGCCGGCGGCTGAACCGCACCGAGGGGGCGGGCGGGGTGTGCAACTGAGGAGAACCCACAGTTACCACCCGCGCCCCTGCCGCCCGCGGTCAGCGGCCTCGCTCCGTCAGCCCGTACAGGTTGCCGTCGTGGCCGCGGATCTGCGCCCACCGGCCGCCCTCCCGCCAGGGAGTGGCCTGCGGCGCCACGACGATCTCCACGCCCCGTGCCCGCAGGTCCCGGCAGGTGGCGTCGACGTCGTCGCAGTCGAACCAGCCGTGCGTCATCCGTCCGGCGCGGGCCTCAAGCGCCTCCAGGATCTCGGGCTCGACCGCGGCGAGGGCCACGCAGGTCTGCGCGCCCGGCGGGCGCACCTCCACCCAGCGGCGCCCCTCCCCCTGGGGGACGTCCGCCGCGATCTCGAAGCCCAGCGTCCCGGTGAGGAACTCCAGGGTCCTGCTCTGGTCGCCGACGTAGAGCACGGCGAGCCGCGGATTCACGATCACGATGCCTCCCGGGTGTGTCACACGCTCTGCACCGAAAGCTGGCGCCGTACGGACGACGCGGCCACGGCCGGGTTGTCGGCGAGGCCGAGCCGGACCTCCTTCAGGCGGATGGGGTCACCGATGACGTCGACGGACGCGATGCGGTCACCGGAGAAGGCGAACTCGAGGACGAGCTGGAGGCGTCCGTGCGGAGCGACCACCGCCCCCACGGCGCCGTTGACGAGAGCGGGCGAGGCGAAGCGCGCCCTGCGGATGTTGGTGCGCGTCTCCTCGGCGACCGCCCGCGCGCCCCGCACCTCCGCCTGCGCCCTGACCTGTCCGCGCAGGGCGACGGCGTCCGCCCGGCGTACGACGTCGGGAGCCAGCACCGCGAGCAGGGCGTCGATGTCGCCGGCCCGGGAGGCGGCCAGGAAGGCGTCCACCACCACACGCTGCCTGACCAGGTCGGAGGAGGGGACGTCGGCCGTGTCGTGCACCCGGCGACGGGCACGGCTGGCCAGCTTCTTCGCCGCCGCCGGCGAGCGTTCCACGATCACGGCGATCTCGTCGAACGGCACGGCGAACAGGTCGTGCAGCACGAAGGCGGCGCGCTCGGCCGGGCCGAGCGTGTCGAGGACCACGAGCAGCGCGAGACCGACGGAGTCGGCCAGCACCGCCTCGTCCGCCGGGTCGGCGGTCTCCTCGTGGGGGGCCAGCATGTCGAGTTCGGTCAGGTCGGCGAAGTCCTCACGCCGGCGGCTGCGTGAGCGCAGCATGTCGAGACAGACCCGCCCGGTGATCGTCGTGAGCCAGGCGGTCAGGTTGTCGACGGAGCCGGAGTCGGCCCGGCAGGCGCGCAGCCAGGTCTCCTGCACCGCGTCGTCGGCCTCGTCCGCGCTGCCCAGCATGCGGAACGCGACTCCGCGCAGATGCCCGCGGGATCGGTCGAAGTGCTCGGCCAATTGGGCCTGGTCGTTCATCGGTCACCTTTCACCGTCGCGGTTCGTCGTATAGGTGGGGAGATGGAGAACGCACGTTTGACAAGGAGACGTCAGTGCCCGTACTGATTATTGTCGCCGGTTCGTTTGAACCAACGTGACGGGGAGGGGCACCGCGGGTGACCTCTCCGGCCGTGAAGCGCACCGGCCGGCTGCCGCCCGAGGTGCATACTATCCTCGCATCGACCGCTCATACTTTCGCGCCGTGCCGAAAATCGAGCACGGTGTCCGAAATCGGTGGCCGGTGAGACGCTGAAAGATGTGTGCCAGGGGCCCGCCGGGTCGTCCGGGGCCCTGCGCTCGGGTCTCGGGACGCTTATCGAAACGGTCATCCCTTACGGCAGGTACGGCTCTATGACGTTGGTCATGCCGTGCCATGCTTTTCGTTATATGTCGTGATTGCGATACCTCGACGACTTTTCCTGGTCCCGTCGCGCGCGGGCAGACCGATATCCAAATTATGGATGACTTGTCATGAATCTGTTCCCTTTGCTCTGGTATGGCAATCATCCGAACCATAAGCTGAGCGCAGTTGAGCTCCTGTGAAGAATTCGCCCCTGCCCTTGTTCCTTCATAGGAAGGCCCCGCAGTGACACTTCACACCGCAGCCGACACCGATCGCGAACTTGGAACTCGCCTTCCCGACGTGGCGGATCTGCGCCACCTGCCGTGGGAGATCGTGTCCGTCCGCGATCTCACCTCCTCGCTCTCGCCGCGGAAGCAACGTGAGGACCCGGCGCACGTCCGGATGCTCGCGGAGATGGATCGCGCCTTCGATCCGCTCCTTGTTCACCGGCCGACGATGCGGGTCATCGACGGCATGCACCGGTTGCGCGCCGCCGTGCTGAAGGGCAGGAACGAGATCGCGGTCCGGTTCTTCGACGGAAGCGAGGCCGACGCGTTCGTCCTGTCGGTCCGGCTCAACGTCGGCCACGGGCTGCCGCTGACGCTCGACGAGCGGAAGGAGGCGGCCGGGCGGATCATCGCCTCCCATCCGCACTGGTCCGACCGGATGGTGGCCGAGAGCGCGGGGCTGAGCGCCAAGACCGTCGGCGGCCTGCGCCGGCGGCTCGGTGGGCAGACGCAGTTCAGCCGCGTCGGCCGGGACGGGAAGTCCAGGCCGGTCAGCAGCGTCGAGGGGCGTCGCAGCGCGGCCGCCCTGCTGGCGGCCAACTCGGAGATCTCCCTCCGGGAGCTGTCCAGGAAGACCGGACTCTCCCTGGGGACCGTCCGGGACGTGCGCGAGCGGCTCGACCGCGGGCAGGACCCGATCCCGGATCGGCTGCGCGCGAGGGAGGAGACCGGCGGCGGCTCGCGAAGCGAGACGGCGCCGGCGCAGGAAGCGGCGCCGCGCACCGGAGTGGTCTCACGGGCGGCGCAGTCCCGTCGCCCCCGCGTGGAGAGCCGGCGCAGGGGCGAGCCGAGGCAGCCGGGCTGCCCGGCGGGGGAGGCGGTGGAAACGGCGTCCGTGCTGCGCAAGCTCGCGCGTGATCCGTCCCTGCGAGCGACCGAGTCCGGGCGGCTGCTGCTGCGGATGCTCCTGGCCACGGAGGTGGGCCCGGCCCAGTGGAAGGAGATCGCCGAGGCGGTTCCGGCCCATTGCATGCCGCTCGTGCGCGCCGTCGTGCTCAGGAGATCAGAGGAGTGGGAAAGCCTGGCGAACATGGTGCGCAGGGGTTTCCCGGGGTGATCGGAAAAGCAACGGAGGTGCTTCTGCGAAGAAGGCACAGGGTGAAATATCGCCATTAATCGGCATTGGTTTGGAGGGTTCATCGTGTCAGAGACGACTCACTTTCCGGGAACCGACGCGGAGGCCGAACTCCGGAAAATCAACCGGGCGACGGTCGAGCAGTACATGAACACCAGAGGCGAGGATCGGCTGCGGCGGCACCTGCTGTTCACCGAGGACGGCGTCGGCGGCCTCTGGACCAACGACACCGGGCAGCCGATCGCGATCCGCGGGCGTGACCGCCTCGGCGAGCACGCCGTCTGGTCGCTGAAGTGCTTCCCCGACTGGGTCTGGACCAACATCCAGATCTTCGAGACGGACGACCCGAACTTCTTCTGGGTGGAGTGCGACGGCGAAGGCGCCATCCGCTTCCCCGGCTACCCCGAAGGCCACTACCGGAACCACTTCCTGCACTCCTTCCAGCTGGAGAACGGGAAGATCAAGCTGCAGCGCGAGTTCATGAACCCGTTCGAGCAACTGCGCGCGCTGAACATCCCCGTGCCCGAGATCAGGCGTGAGGGAATCCCCACCTAGGTCACATCCGCCGCGTGATCGTCAGCGGCTGCCAGACAACCCCCCAGCCGTTCCCGGCCGGGCGACGACGACGGCGCCGAGAGCGCCTCGACCCCATGGAGAACCGTGGATGACGTGATGCCCGCCATCCGGCTGAGCGCCGCGCTGCAGCAGCCGGAGTGGAGCGATGTCTCGCAGGTCCAGCGCGTCAAGGAAGTGCTCGCCTCCCGCCCCTCGCTCGTCAGGCCGGCGGACGTGCGCGCTCTGCGTGCCCTCCTGGCGGAGGTCGCCGCAGGAAACTCCCTGGTCGTGCAGTCGGGGGACTGCGCGGAGAACCCCGAGGAATGCACGCCCGAGCACGTGAGCCGCAAGTCCGCGGCCCTCGACGTGCTGGCCGGCGCACTCAAGATGATCACGCACAAGCCCGTGCTGAGGGCCGGCCGCATCGGCGGCCAGTTCTCCAAGCCGCGTTCGAGCTCCACCGAGAAGGTCGGCGACCTCACCCTCCCGGCGTACCGGGGACACATGGTCAACGGCCCGGAACCGACCCCTGAGAGCAGGCAGCCCGATCCGCTGCGGATACTCACCGGATACATGGCGGCCAGCGACATCATGGAGCACCTCGGCTGGCGCGGATCGTCCACCCGATCCCGGATAGACCCGCCCGTGTGGACCAGCCACGAGGCGCTGCTGCTCGACTACGAGGTTCCGATGCTCCGCAGGGACGCGTCGGGGAGGCTGATCCTCGGCTCCACGCACTGGCCCTGGATCGGCGAGCGGACGCGGCAGGTGGACGGCGCGCACGTCGCCCTGCTGGCCGAGGTCGCCAACCCGGTCGCCTGCAAGGTGGGCCCGAAGATGAGCAAGGACGAACTGCTCGGCCTGTGCGAGCGGCTCGACCCCGAACGCGAGCCCGGCCGGCTCACCCTCATCTCCCGGATGGGCGCCGACCAGGTGGCCTACGCCCTGCCGCCGCTCGTCGAGACCGTGAGATCCGCCGGACACCCCGTCATCTGGCTCTGCGACCCCATGCACGGCAACACGCGGGTCACCCCGTCGGGTCACAAGACCCGCCTCGTGCCGGCCCTGCAACAGGAGGTCCGGGAGTTCGTCACCGCGGTCGAGAGCGCGGACGGCGTCCCCGGCGGCCTCCATCTGGAGACCACGCCCGACGACGTGACCGAATGCGTCGCCGACGAGAGCGGCTTCGCCCAGGTGGGCGACCGCTACACGAGCTTCTGTGACCCCCGGCTGACCCTCTGGCAGGCGGTCTCGGTCATCTCCGCCTGGGGCGGCTGACGCGACGGCTACCTGAAAGGACTTCCATGTCCGGCATTCCCGCAATCAAGCCCTACCCCCTTCCGGCGGCGGGCGAGCTGCCTCCCAACGCCGCCGGATGGACGCCCGACCCCGCTCGTGCCGTGCTCCTGATCCACGACATGCAGCGATACTTCGTCAGGCCGTTCGCCGACCCGACGAGGCACGAACTCGTGCAGAACGTCGCGCTGCTGCGGGACCGGAGCGTGGCGCTCGGCGTCCCGGTCGGCTACACGGCGCAGCCCGGCGACATGAGCGAGGAGCAGCGCGGACTGCTCAAGGACTTCTGGGGGCCCGGCATGCGCCGCGCCCCCGAGGACCGGCTCGTCGTCGACGAACTCGCCCCCGCCCCCGGCGACTGGATGTTCACCAAGCTGCGCTACAGCGCGTTCTTCCGGTCCGACCTGCTGGAGCGCATGCGGCGCGCCGGCCGCGACCAGCTCGTGGTCTGCGGGGTGTACGCCCACGTCGGGGTGTTGATGACGGCGGTCGACGCCTTCACCAACGACCTGCAGACCTTCCTGGTCGCCGACGCCGTCGCCGACTTCACCGCCGCCTACCACCGCATGGCGGTCGAGTACGCGGCCGAGAGGTGCGCGGTCGTCCTGACGGCCAAGGAGGTGTTCTCGTGAGCGGCCTCGAAGGCGGCCTCGGGAGCGGCTCGGACACCGGCGGAGGCGGCCTGCTCGACGCCGTGCTGGACCTCCGGGCGCCGGCCTTCGCGCTGCTGCACCGGCCGGAGGCGACCGGCCCGGGCGTACTGGACGTCCTGATCGGCGAGGTCGCGTACCTGAGCGAACTCGCGGACATCCCGCTGCCGGAACAGGGGGAGCCGGGGGCGGGAGACCGCCACCACACGCTCGTCGTCGTCCCCTACCGGCAGGTCCGGGAGCGGGGCTTCGCCTGCGCCGACGACGGCGCCCCGCTCATCGCGATGACGGTGACGCGGCAGGCCACCCTGCCGGTCGGCGCGGCCCTGGACCGGATCCCCGACCTGCCCTTCGCGGTCTCCGGCGGGCACTTCGACGTGGAAGACGACGACTACGCCGAGCTCGTCCGCAGGGTCGTCAAGGAGGCGATCGGCGAGGGGGAGGGGGCGAACTTCGTCATCAAGCGGTCCTTCGTCGCCGACATCGGGAACTACACGCCCGCCTCCGCCCTCTCCTTCTTCCGGCGACTGCTGGAGGTCGAGTCGGGCGCGTACTGGACCTTCGTGGTCCACACCGGCGAGCGGACTTTCGTGGGCGCCACTCCGGAACGGCACGTGACGCTGCGGGACGGCGTCGCGACCATGAACCCGATCAGCGGCACGTACCGGTATCCGGAGTCCGGGCCGTCCCTGCACGGGGTGATGGACTTCCTCGCCGACCGCAAGGAGTCCGACGAGCTCTACATGGTCCTCGACGAGGAACTCAAGATGATGACGCGGATCTGCGAGCCGGGCGTCCGCGTGACGGGCCCTCGGCTCAAGGAGATGGCGCGGCTCGCGCACACCGAGTACTTCATCGAGGGAGACACCGGCTGGGACGTGCGCGACATCCTCCGCGAGACGATGTTCGCCCCGACCGTCACCGGCAGCCCGGTGGAGAACGCCTGCCGGGTGATCGACCGGCACGAGCCGCACGGCCGGGGGTACTACAGCGGAGTCGTCGCCCTGATCGGGCACGACGAGGCCGGCCGGCAGACCCTCGACTCCTCCATCCTCATCCGGACCGCCGACATCGACGACACCGGCCGGGCGCGCATCGGCGTCGGCGCCACGCTCGTACGCCACTCCGACCCGATGTCGGAGGTGGCGGAGACCCGGGCGAAGACCGCCGGCCTGCTCGCGGCGCTCGACACCGGCGACAGCGGCAGGCTCAGGACCCGCCCGGAGGTCCGCGAGGCGCTGGAGCGGCGCAACGAGAACATCGCCGGTTTCTGGCTGGGCAGGCGCGGCTGCGGCGCGGCCGCCCTGCCGCGGCTGGCCGGGGTGCGGGCGCTGGTCGTCGACGCCGAGGACACCTTCACGTCGATGCTCGACCACCAGATGCGCAGCCTGGGCATGGCGGTGACCGTGCGCCGCCACGACGAGAGGCCGTCGCTGGACGGGTACGACCTCGTGGTGCTGGGGCCCGGCCCCGGCGACCCCCGGGACGACGCCCACCCCAAGATCGCTTATCTGAGGGCCGCCGCGGACGCCCTCCTCGCCGGGCGGCGCCCCTTCCTCGCCGTCTGCCTCAGCCACCAGGTCCTCTCCACCCGGCTCGGGTTCCCGCTGCAGCGCCGCGACGTGCCCAACCAGGGGCTGCAGAAGGAGATCAGCCTGTTCGGCGCGCGGGAGCGCGTCGGGTTCTACAACACGTTCGCCGCGCGCGCCGAGGCGGACCGGGCCGAGATCGACGGCCTCGGCACGGTCGAGATCTGCCGTGATCCGGTGACCGGCGAGGTGCACGCGCTGCGCGGCCCGCGTTTCGCCTCGATCCAGTTCCACGCCGAGTCGGTGCTCACCGAGAACGGCCCCCGCATCCTGGGCTCTCTGATGGAGGGACTGCTGCCATGACGGTCACCGGCCAGTCCGTGCTGGAAGGGGCGCGTCCGTACGTGGTCGTCGACGCGTTCACCGACACGCCGCTGCAGGGCAACCCGGTCGCGGTCTTCTTCGAGGCCGAGGACCTCTCCGCCGAACGCATGCAGCGCATCGCCAGGGAGATGAACCTGTCGGAGGTCACCTTCGTCCTCCCGGCCCGGGAGGGGGGCGACGCCCGCATCCGCATCTTCACGCCGGTGAACGAGCTGCCGTTCGCCGGGCATCCGCTCCTCGGCACCGCCATCGCGCTCGGCGAGGGGCGCAGGGAGGACCGGCTCCGGCTGGAGACGGCGATGGGAGTCATCGCCTTCGACCTGGAGCGCGTGGACGGGAGGGTCGTCGCCGCGGAGATGGGGCAGCCCGTCCCGACGTGGGAGGAGTTCGACCGCGCCGGCGAACTCCTCGCCGCGCTCGGCCTGACCTCCTCCACGCTGCCCGTCGTGATCTACCACAACGGTCCCCGGCACGTGTACGTCGGGCTGGAGAGCATCGCCGCGCTGTCCCGGGTCGACCCCGACCAGCGCGCGCTGGCCGCCTTCCCCGACATGGCGACCAACTGCTTCGCCGGCTCCGGACCGACCTGGCGCAGCCGGATGTTCTCGCCCGCCTACGGCGTGGCCGAGGACGCGGCCACGGGGTCGGCGGCCGGTCCGCTGGCCGTCCACCTGGCCCGGCACGGGCAGATCGGGTTCGGGCAGTGGATCGACATCCACCAGGGCGTCGAGATGGGCCGCCCCTCGCTCATGCGGGCCCGCGCCGACGGCGCCCCGGAAGCCGTCACGTCCGTACGGGTCGGCGGTTCGGCCGTGACCGTCGCCCGCGGCGTGATCTACGCCTGAACGGCGCGCGGACCCGCCGGCGGATCGCCCGCGCGGCCGGGTCCGCACCCCGTCCTCGCCATGCGGCCAGGGCCGCCCGTATCCCCACACAGCCCGGAGGCGACAGTGAGCAGCAGGTTCGAGAGTCTGACCGGCGCCATCGACCCGGCGTTCCCCGAGTACGACACGCCGCCGGCCGAGCCGATGGTCCTGGCCCGGCAGTGGATCGCGTCGGCGGTGGAGGAGGGGGTGCGGGAGCCGCTCGCCCTCGCCCTCGCGACCGCCGACCGCGGCGGCCGGGCCTCCTCCCGCATGGTCGCCGTCATCGACGTGAGCGATCGGGGCCTGGTCTTCACCAGCCACAGCTCCAGCCGGAAGGGCCGGGAGATCGCCGAGACCGGCTGGGGCTCGGGCCTGCTCTACTGGCGCGAGACCGCGCGGCAACTGATCTTCTCCGGTCCCGTGGTCATGCTGCCCGAGCCCGAGGCGGAGCGGCTGTGGAACGCGCGGCCGGTGCCGCTGCACGCGATGTCGGCGGTCTCGCGGCAGAGCGAACCCCTGGAGGACGTCGCCGGGCTCAGGGCGGAGGCGGAGCGCCTGGCGTCGTACGGAACCCCCCTGCCCCGCCCGGCGCGGTTCGCCGGATACCGCCTGGAGCCCGCCGCCGTGGAGTTCTGGTCGGCCGACGCCGACCGGCTGCACCGGCGGCTGCGTTACGACCGGGATTCCTCCGGTTGGCACATCTCACGGCTACAGCCGTGACCTCCTCCCCACAGGGACAGGAAACACGAAGGAGTGCGACCTTGACCGACTCGATAACGACCGGCCCCATAACGACCGACAAGAGCACGACCGATCAGAGCACGAACGAGCCGGGCACGACCGACTTCGACGCGATCGTCGTCGGCGCCGGCTTCGCCGGCATCTACATGCTGCACAGGCTCCGCAACGAACTCGGCTTACGGGTGCGGGCCTTCGACCGCGCCGGCGGCGTGGGCGGCACGTGGTACTGGAACCGCTACCCCGGCGCCATGTCGGACGTCGAGGGCTTCGTCTACCGCTACTCCTTCGACAAGGAGATGCTCCAGGAGTGGAACTGGACCACCAAGTACACCCCCCAGCGTGAGCTCCTCGCCTACCTGGAGGCGGTCGTCGAGAAGCACGGGCTGGGCGAGGACATCCAGCTCAACACCGGCGTCGAGAGCGCGGTTTTCGACGAGTCCCGGGGCGTCTGGACCATCGGCACCGACACCGGTGAGACCTTCACCACGCGGTACCTGGTCACCGCGCTCGGGCCGCTGTCGACGGCGAACATCCCCGACATCGAGGGCCGCGAGCGCTTCCGGGGCAGGATCGTCCACACCGGCGCCTGGCCCGACGACCTCAGCATCGACGGCAAGCGCGTCGGCGTCGTCGGCACGGGGTCCACCGGCACCCAGTTCGTCTGCGCCGCCGCCAAGGTGGCCGGGCATCTGACGGTCTTCCAGCGTTCGGCGCAGTACTGCGTCCCGTCCGGCCACGGCCCGGTCACCGACGAGTACGTCGCGGAGGTGCGGGCCGGCTACGACCTCATCTGGGACCAGGTGCGCGGCTCCCGCGTCGCCTGCGGGTTCGAGGAGAGCGAGGTCCCCGCGATGAGCGTCTCCGAGGAGGAGCGCCGGCGCGTGTTCCAGGAGTACTGGGACAAGGGGAACGGCTTCCGCTTCATGTTCGGCACGTTCTCCGACATCGTGACCGATCCGGCGGCCAACGAGGCCGCCGCGGAGTTCATCCGGTCGAAGATCAGGGAGATCGTGAAGGACCCGGAGACGGCGCGCAAGCTGACGCCGACCGACCTCTACGCCAAGCGCCCCATCTGCAACCCCGACTACTACGAGAACTTCAACCGCGACAACGTCACGCTGGTCAGCATCAAGGAGAACCCGATCAGGGAGATCACCCCCAACGGTGTCGTCACCGAGGACGGCGTGGAGCACGAACTCGACGTCCTGGTCTTCGCGACGGGCTTCGACGCCGTGGACGGCAGCTACAAGCGGATGGACATCCGCGGCCGGGGCGGCGTGACGATCCGGGAGCACTGGGAGGACGGCCCCACCGGCTACCTCGGCGTCGCCACCCACGGCTTCCCCAACCTGTTCATGGTCCTCGGGCCGAACAGCGCCTTCAGCAACCTGCCGCCGGGCATCGAGACCCAGGTGGAGTGGATCGCGGGCCTGATCCGCACGGCTGAGAAGAACGGCACGACCGTGATCGAGGCCACCGCGAGCGCCGAGGACGCGTGGACCGAGACCTGCCGGGAACTCGCGGCGTACACGCTCTTCCCCAAGGTCGCCTCGTGGATCTTCGGCGCCAACATCCCCGGCAAGAAGAACACGGTCATGTTCTACTTCGCCGGGCTGGGGTCGTACCGGGCCAAGCTGAGCGAGGTGGCGGAAGCGGGGTACGAGGGATTCGACCTGCAGGCCAGTCCCTCGCTGACGCCGGCCTGAGACCGCGCGGGGCATGCCCCGCGCCGACATCCAAGGGTCCGGACGGCCGGGAAGGCCGTCCGGACCCTCCGCGTCCGCTTGAGATAAGCGGCATTTCCTGCTCTCCGGACGAGATATTCAGTGAGGAGTTCTCGTGTTCGAGGTCCGCGATTGTTTAACAAAGAGGCTTGACTCTAATGGTTCATTGTCGGATACGATGAAGTCATGACTGAGACCGTGATTCGCGTCGACGACCAAGTCGCAACCTTCATCAACATCTTCGACGTCGACCCCTCGAAGCAGCAGGAACTAATCGCCATTCTGAACGAGGGCACCGAGAAGGTCATGCAGCACCGGCCCGGCTTCGTCTCGGTGAACATTCTCGCCAGCGCGGACGGCACCCGCGTCGTGAACCTCGCCCAGTGGCGCAGTGTCGACGACATCAAGGCGACCATGGGCGACCCCGAGGCGCAGGCCATCGCGAAGCGGACGGCGGAGATCGCCAAGGCGGCTCCGCAGCCCTACAAGGTCATCTCCGTCCATCACGCCTGACCAGGCACTCCGCGGCAACCCACAAGCGGGTCCGGGCCCCATGCGACACACTCCGTCCGCCTCTCGGCATCGGCGGACGGACGTCGCCCGCGCATCCCCCAGAGCGGGCGGTGTCCGGGGCCCGGCCCTGACCGCACCGCCCACCCGAAGGTGACGAAGAGTAGCCACCCCCGGCCCAGGGAGCGCGACGCCATGACGACTGCCAACACCGCCGACATCGTGATCGCGGGCGCGGGAATAGGAGGGCTGGCCGCCGCGCTCGCCCTGCACGCCAAGGGGATCCACGCGGTCGTGCTGGAGGCCGCGCCCGAACTCGCGCCGCTCGGAGTGGGAATCAACATCCAGCCGGCCGCGATCGGCATACTGACCGAGCTCGGGCTCGGCGAGACGCTGGCGGCCACCGGCATCCGCACCCGCGAGCACCGCTACCTCGACCACAAGGGCACCACGCTGTGGACCGAGCCCCGGGGCGTCGACGCCGGCCACGAGCACCCCCAGTACTCCATCCACCGCGGCGAGCTGCAGATGCTCCTGCTCGCGGCCGTACGGGACCGGCTCGGCCCCGGCGCGGTGCGCACCGGGCTCCGCGTCATCTGCTTCCACCAGACCCCCTCCGGCGTCCGCGTCCTCGCGCACGACGAGAGCGGGGGAGCGGTCGAGATCCAGGCCGCCGCGCTGGTCGGCGCCGACGGGCTGCGCTCCGCGGTGCGGTCCCAGCTCCACCCCGACCGCGTCCCGCTGTCCCCCGCGGGGGTCGACATGTGGCGGGGCCTGTCCGAACTGGACGAGTTCCTCGACGGGCGGACGATGATCCTGGCCAACGACGAGCAGGCCACCCGGCTGATCGCCTATCCGGTCTCCCGGCGCCACGCGGAGCGCGGCAAGGCGCTGGTGAACTGGGTCTGCCTGGTCGCGGCCCCGTCGAAGAGCCTGGCCGGCGACGCGGGCTGGAACCGCCCGGGACGGATCGAGGAGGTGCTGCCCCACCTCGCCGACTGGGACTTCGACTGGCTGCACCTGCCCGCGATGCTCGCCCGCAGCCCCCGCATCCTGCGCTACCCGATGGTCGACCGCGACCCCCTGCCGCACTGGGGAGAGGGCCGGGTGACCCTGCTCGGCGACGCCGCCCACCTGATGTACCCGATCGGCGCCAACGGCGCCTCGCAGGCCGTCATCGACGCCGCCACGCTCGCCGCCGAACTCGCGGAAGGCGACGACGTGGCCACCGCCCTGCTGCGGTACGAGGCCGCCAGGCGCCCCGCCACGACCGCCATCATCCTCGCCAACCGGAACATGGACGGCGCGGAGCGCGGCATCGCCGGTCGTCCCGGCCACGACAAGACCGCCGAACTCGCGACCATCACGCACCGCTACCGAGTGGCGGTGGAGCGGCGACAGCCGCTCACCTGAGCGGATGGACCGCCCGGCCGGTAGCCGCACTTATCGCCGGGCGGTCCATCCTGGCAGGCGTGACCCGCGTGTAAGGCCGTCGGCGGGAAATCGCCGTCCGAGAACGTGGCTGATGAATGGCGGGCCCACGCCGCGAGAAAATGGCACGCCAATCGAAATCGCCGCCCCGCGGACGCGATTCTCGATTCACCGGACATGAAGCGTCGAGACATCCTGACAATGCGTTTACAGAATGTCTTCGGTAGGCCTGGTTACCGGGCTTGCCCGGTCACGGGTGCGGCATCGGACGCCGGACGTCAACGTGGAAACGGCCTCCCGCCGGGTCATGTCTGCGGTCCTCGTCCTTAAGACGAATCGCGGCGCGGAAAGGTGACACGCGGCGGCCGTGCGGGCGGTGTCCGCCGGTGGGCGGACACCGCCTCTCACGACAGGCCGCCGGGCGGCCGGCGCCTCACCGCGTACGGGCCGCCGCGCCGCTGCGCGCCGCACGGCCCGCCAGCTCCGACACGGCGGTCCGCGCCGTGGCCAGCGAGTCCGCCGCCAGGGGCTTGAAGCGGGCCAGGGCGGGCACGTCGGACGCCCTGGTCATCTCCGCGCCGACGAAGCAGAGGTTCTCCGGGGCCACTCCCAGGTCCGTGAAGTACGCCCTCAGGTAGGGCGTCTGGAAGTCGAAGTCCTCCCGTGGCGTGCCCGGGGCGTAGCACCCGCCGTGGGCGGTGACCACCACCACGTTCGTCCGCCGGAGGAGGTGGTCTCCCGTGCCGGCGTCGAGGAAGGCCCCCGGGAAGGTCACCCGGTCGATCCAGGCCTTGAGGGACGCGGGCACGGAGTAGTTGTACATCGGGACGCCGACCAGCACCGTCTCCGCGGCACGCATCTCCGCGATCAGCGGCAGGGTCAGCGCCCACTCACGCTCCTCGGCGGGGCCCTCGGTCATCTCCGCCACCTCCGGCAGCGTGACCGCGCCCCTTCTCTCCACCCGGATGCCGAGGGAGACGAAGGCCGGGGACACCAGCGGGACCGGTTCGGCCGCGAGGTCGCGGTACCGGTACCCCGCGCTCCCGTGCAGACACCGCCAGGTGTCGGCGTACAGCGCCGTCAACTGCCTGGTGACCGAGTCGCCGTGGTCGCTGGCGCTGGAGTCCAGGTGAAGCAGGGACGTCACAGGCTCACCTCCTGTCGCTGCGCGTGCATCGCGCACTCCCTTCCCGATACTTTCCGTCACACACATATGACGTTCAGTAGTCGTCAGAGGTGACAGGAGCGTATCCGTGGGGCCGGAGAGCGGCAGGGGTCACTGGTGAGGGCGGCCGGTGAGGAGGGTCGTCACCTCCCGGGCCCGCGCGTTGAGGCGTCCGACGAACTCGGTGAGCATCTCCAGCTGGCCGTCGTCGTAGCCGTCGACGACCGCGAGGAACTCCGTCTCGATCCTGGAGAAGATCTCCCGCAGCGCCGCCTCGTGCCGCCCCGTCGACCGGATCAGGACCCTGCGGCGGTCGAGGGGGTCGCGGTGGCGCTCGACGAAGCCACCGCGTTCGAGCCGGTCGATCAGCGCGGTGACGGCCGAGGTGCTGAGGCCGGTCGACTCGGCGAGCCGCCCCGCGGTGAGCTCCGGCTCGTGGCGGGCGAGGTCCAGGCACTTCAGGTCGGTCGGCCCGAGCCCGAACCGGTCCGCGATGGCCTGGTGCAGCGCCAGGCCGCGACCGGCGTTCTCGCGCATCGCGTCCATGAGGGATCGCAGCGCTTCGGATCGATGCCTTGACACGGACGCTCCATCCGGCTGAAGTAGATATCTCGATGCATCGAGATTTCCTATCGGTCGAACGAATTCTATCTGTCAGGGAGCGGAGCATGCCAGGAGAGTCCGTACCCGTCCTCGTCGCCGGGGCAGGCCTGGCGGGCCTGTCCACCGCGATGTTCCTCGGCGTCCACGGGGTGCCCGCGCTCGTCGTGGAGCGCCACACCGGCCTGTCCACCCAGCCCAAGGCACGGGGGCAGATGCCTCACACCATGGAGGCGCTCGCCACGGCCGGGGTGGCCGGGCGGTTCCTCGCCGCGGCGCCGCCGGGGACGGACGAGAGCATCATCGTGATCGCGGAGAGCGTCACGGGCCGGGTCCTGCACGACTTCGTGCAGGCCGCTCCGGACATGTCCGCTCTGTCTCCCGCGCCGATGGGCATGGTCAGCCAGGAGCGCGCCGAGCGCATCCTCGCCGAAAGGGCCGTCGAACTCGGGGCGGAGATCAGGTTCTCCACGGTGCTGGAGTCGTTCCGGCAGGACGGCGACTCCGTCGTCGCGTCGCTCGTGGACCGCGCGACCGGCCGGCGGCGGACCGTCACGGCCCGCTATCTGGTCGGCGCGGACGGGCACAAGGGCGCGATCAGGGACGCCGCCGGGATCGCGGCGCACGGCAGGACCTCGCCCGGGCCGATGCGGACGATGTTCCTGCAGTTCGAGGCCGACCTCGACGTGACGCTCAAGGGCGCCGCGTTCGGCCTGTTCTACATCCAGAACCCCGCACTGCCCGGCGGGTCGGCCACCGTGGTCACCACCGATCACCCCGGCCGCTACGTGCTGAGCTGCGCCTTCGACCCCGGTGAGGAGCCCGGCCCGGACCGGCTCACCGAGGTGATCCGCACCGCCTGCGGGGTGCCCGGCCTGGACCCGCGCGTCGTGGACGCCGCCTGGTCGTCCCCGGGCGGGCACGTCACCCGGGTCGCCGACACCTTCCGCTCCGGGCGGGTCGTCCTGGCCGGGGACGCCGCCCACCTGATGCCGCCGACCGGCGGGCAGGGCGGCAACGCCGCCGTCCTGGACGGCTACCACCTCGCCTGGCGGCTCGCGTACACGCTGGCGGGCCTCGCCGGTCCGGGCCTGGTCGCCTCCTACGACGCCGAGCGCCGGCCGTACGCCGACGTCCTCGCCGAGCAGCAGTACGCGAACATGGTCCAGCGGCACGCTCCGCACCTGCGTGACGAGAGCGTCGCCGAGATCATGGATCCCGCGGTGGGACTGTTCGGGTACGTCTGCCCGTCGGGCGCCTTCGCCGCCGAGCCGGACGACGGCCGTCCCCTCTTCGAGAACCCGGCTTCGCCCTCGGGACGCCCGGGAACGCGGGCGCCGCACGTGCGGCTCGACCGAGATGGCGTTCCGGTCTCCTCCCGCGACCTGTTCGGCCCGGCGTTCACGTTGCTCGCGGGTCCGGCGGGAGAACCGTGGGAGAAGGCGGCGGCCGAGGCCGCGCGGCGGACCGGTGTCACCGTCGGGACGCACGTCGTCGGAGCGGCGGGGGGCCTCGGCGATCCGGAGGGCCGGTTCACCGCCGCCTACGGGATCACGGCGGGGGGCGCCTCGCTCGTACGGCCGGACGGCGTCGTCGCCTGGCGGTCGCGTGGCCCCGCCGCCCCCGGCGAACTGGAGGCCGCGCTGCGTACCGTCCTCGCGTGACCGGGCCGGAGCGTGACCAGGCGGCAGCGTGACCGGGCCGGGGCAGGCGGGGGTCAGTAGCCGTAGCGGCTCTTCAGGTGGCGCCAGAGGTCACGCAGCATCCACGCGTCGAACTCGGTGATGGAGGTGGCCGAGCCCGCCTTCATGAGGAAGCAGCACTGGCCGGTCGGCGTCCAGTCGTAGAAGTCGTCCAGCCCGAAACCGTGCCCGATCTCGTGCAGCAGGATGTGGATGTCGTCGCTGCCGAGGTTGTCCACGAGATACTCGCTGCCGACGCGCTGGCCCCAGTCGCCTCCCGCGCCGCCGTCCATGCCCGCCGTGAGCCACAGGGACATGTCGTAGTGGTGGGAGGGCCCGCCGGGACAGTCGGGATAGGCGCCCGACTGGTTGAAGAAGCGGCCGCAGGGCTCCGCGCACTGCGGCGCGTCCTCCCGCATGTCGCCGACGTACACGTCGACCGAGTCGTCGTCCCACTGCAGCGTGGCGCGGTCGCGGACCGCCCAGCCGACCACCTTGACCGGCACCTCGGCGTACGGCCAGCCGTCGTGACCGGCCATCACGTTCATCCACTTGCCGAACGACCTGCCCAGCGCGGCGTGGATGCGGTCGCGCAACTCCGCGGACACGGGGGCGGGGGAGTCCCAGCGGACGCAGTAGTTGATCGATCCGCCGTTGGCCATGATCTGGTCCCAGCCGAAGTTGCGGAAGCCGTACGGATCGCGGTCGCCGGACTCGGTGTGCCGCCAGACCTCGTCGAGCGGTGTGACCAGGGCGGCGGGCGGGTTCCAGCCGCTCTGCGCGGCGGCGGCGGCGTCGGCGAAGGCCTTGACCTCCAGGAGCCCGACCGCGGCCTTCCCGCTCTCCAGCACGATCCGCAGCCGGGTGGTGGTGACGGCGGGGAAGGAGGCGGTGACGTAGCCGTCCACGGTGACGGGGTAGGCGGCGGGGATGTCGGCGTAGGCGGCGCCGTCCCAGCTCTGCAGCCTCCAGGAGACCGGCTCCCGGACGCCGCCTCCGTCGTCGAAGAAGTACACCTGCGCCGAGGAGATCGTCTGGGCGGAGGGCCAGGTCAGCAGGGCCCACTGTTCGCCCGCCTGCGGCCAGGTGCCCCATCGGCGGTTCCGGAGGTCGTTCGAGCGTGACGGGTCGACGCCGTCGTTGATCGCGGCGACGTTCTCCCAGGGGGAGGTGTAGGAGGCGGTCGCGGTGGCCCAGGGGGCCACGTTGACGACGGCGGCGTCCGACCGCGTGGGCACCAGCAGGAAGCCGGCGAGCAACGCGACGACGGCGAACAGACGCCTCATACAGGCTCCTTCGCGGCGACGTGGCGGTCCACGCGCCGCTGTGGGGGGTGTGGCACGGTCTCCGAGTTTTTTCCGTCCGATTTGTGGTGTCAAGGGGGTGAATTACGGTCATGTGCCGTTTGGTGCGGCGGAATCGCGTGAGATCGCCCGGGCGTCCGCCGCCATCGCCCGTCCTGCCAGCCGTTTCACCCCGCGGATCGCCTGGCGAGTCACGCGGTGAACCGGGGGAGACGCCTTTTCGTCTAGTCGGCATGAGCCGCTTCCCGTCAGCCGCCGTGGTCTTCCCCCTGGCCGTGCTGCTCGTCGTCCCGCTCGCCGCCTCCGCCTGCGGGTCGCCGCCGGACGTCGCCGCTCCCGCCGGTGACACGCGCTACACGGCGACGGGGACCGTGCTGCAGAACGAGGACCACGGGCCGCAGCTGTGCGCCTCGGTCGCGGAGTCGTACCCTCCCCGGTGCGGCGGAGCGGACATCGTGGGCTGGGACTGGAAGGCCGTCGGCGCCGAGTCGTCCGGCGGCGTCACCTGGGGGGAGTACCGGGTGGTCGGCACCTGGGACGGCTCCCGGCTCACGCTCACCGAACCTCCCCGCGAGGCCCGTCCGCCGGCGGGAGACCGCGCACCCGGGGGAGACGGTGGGCCGGGGACCGACATGACCAGTCCGTGTCCGGAACCCGCGGGCGGCTGGCGTCCGGTCGACCGGGCGAAGGCGACCGAGGAGGCCATGCGGGCGGCGATGGATCGCGCGGCGTCCGCGGACGAGTTCGCCGGCGGATGGCTCGACCAGCACTACATGGACGGAATCGACTCCCATGACGTCCGCACCATCGAGAAGATCGGCAACGACCCCGGGCGGTACGTGTTGAACCTCAGGTTCACGGGCGACCTCTCAGGGCGCGAGCGCTGGATCCGCGAGGTCTGGGGCGGCGCGCTGTGCGTGAGCGGGGCCGAGCGGACCGAGTCGGAACTCCGCCGGATCCAGCGTGAGCTGGAGGGGGAGATGCGGAGCCGGCGGTTCCTGAACCTGGCCGTGGACACCGTCGGCAACCGGGTCGGCGCCGGTGTGTACGTCGCCACACCGGAGCTGCGACGGGAACTGGACGACCGCTACGGGAAGGGCGCGGTGGCGCTGGAGGGCTTCCTGAAGCCGGTGGGGAGCTGAGCGCGTCTGTCGCGTGGCCGCGACGTCCGCAGCGACCGCGATGTCCGGGCCGGCCGATCCTGGCCTGCCCGGGGAACGGGAGAGCCCCGCGAGGCGACGGCCTCGTGGGGCCATGGGTCCGGCAGGTTCGATGGGCGTGGACTATCCGGTCCTTGCGGCTGTCGCTTCCTGTCTCTCCCTGCTCTTGTCCCTGTTGCCGGGAGCCGTCGTCACCGTCCGAACTCCTCCCCGCCCCGCTCGCTCTCGCGGGTGCGCTCGCGCTCCGGCCCGCGGCCACGGGTCTCCTCCCGCATGCGCTCGCGTCCGCGTTCCTCCCGCATGCGCTCGCCGCCGCGGGTCTCCTCGCGCATGCGCTCGCGCCCGCGAGGTTCCTCCCGGAAGCGTTCGCGTCCGCGGGTCTCTTCGCGTGTGCGTTCGCGTCCGCGGGTCTCTTCGCGTGTGCGTTCGCGTCCGCGGGTCTCCTCGCGGAAGCGTTCGCGTCCGCGCTCTTCCCGGGCCGGGATGCGCTCGCGGCCACGGATTTCCTCACGGCTGCGCTCACGTCCGCGGGTCTCTTCACGCATGCGCTCGCGTCCGCGTTCCTCCCGTATGCGCTCGCGTCCGCGGGTCTCCTCGCGCATGCGCTCGCGCCCGCGAGGTTCCTCCCGGAAGCGTTCGCGTCCGCGGGTCTCTTCGCGTGTGCGTTCGCGTCCGCGGGTCTCCTCGCGGAAGCGTTCGCGTCCGCGCTCTTCCCGGGCCGGGATCCGTTCGCGGCCACGAATCTCCTGCCGCGTGCGTTCGCGTCCGCGTTCCTCACGTACGCGTTCCCGCTCCCGGACCTGCCCGGTACGGCCGTATTGGCCGTACTGGCCGTACCGCTGACGCTCCCGTCCACGGCACCTGCCTCCCGGGCAGGGCTGTGCCGGAGCCTGCATGGCCTGGGCGGTGGTACCGGCGGCGCTGGCGGACTGCGCCTGCAGCGCCACCGGGGCGGCGAGGGCCGATACGGCGATCGTGCCGGCGGCCAGTGCTTCTCTGAGCATAGGTATCACTCCGTCGACTCCGTGATGTCACCGGGAACTCCGGCCACACGGAGCGCGATTCGATCCATCGAACCTTTGGATCCAGACCCTGGTTCTCACGCTATGGGTAACAAACGGCACAGTCACCCATCAAGCCGCAAACAACGCCTTCGCGCATCAGAAAGCGCAGCTTCCTCTGGTGTTTGGGCGTGTCGTTCCCCAGGGCTCACAGCCGCTTTGCGCGGCGGGCGAAAGCCTTCCGGGGAATTGCGTGAGGTTGGTTGTGCTCGCCCCTGCCGAGGCCGCCGCGTGCTCCGTCCCGTCCCGGCCGTTACCGCGGATCGCCGTACGAAGCCGCGCCGATCGGGGAGGTTGCCGTGACCGTCGTCGCGCCTCCCGCCTGGGTGTACGCCACCACTCGCCGTGCCCGTCGTCGGCGCGGACCGCGCCGGTGACGCGCACGGCATCCATGGGGCCGATCGGCGGACGGGCTGCCGACCCGGCCCGGCCGGGCTTTTCCCGGCGTTCTCCCGCACGTCCGTCCGGATACGCGGCCGGTAGATCTTTTCCCTGGGTTTCGGGGCGAAGCGCATAAACGGGGTACATTTGCCCATGCGTTTCGTCCCATTTGTCATGATTATTTTTTGTATGATCGTCGGAATCGCCACCCCCGCGTCGGCCATCACCAACGGCTCGGTGGACCGCGACGATCATCCGCAGGTGGGAGCCCTCATCGGCGACGCCCCGGAGAGCGACGGCACGTGGGCGTACTGCACCGGCACGCTGATCTCCCCGACCGTCTTCCTCACCGCCGCCCACTGCGGCCGTCCGGGGAAGCGGACGGCGCGGGTCTCCTTCGCCGGCCGCTACAAGCCCGGGGCCGAGGTCTTCACCGGCCGCTTCGTACGCGACCCGAGGTACACGCGCGGGCACCATCTCCATGACGTGGCGGTCGTCGTCTTCCCCTCCGCGGTCCCCGCGATCAAGCCGGCCCGGCTGCCCGCCCAGGGCCTGCTCGACCGGATGCGGGACGACGGCACGTTGAGGTCGACGCGGTTCACCCCCGTCGGGTACGGCGCGCTGACCCCCACGAAGAGGGAGGGCGGATGGCGGTTCACCTACAACGACACGCGTAACCGGACGTCCATCTCGTTCGGGCGCCTCGGCGCCACCTGGCTCAGGCTGACGCCTGACTCGGAGCGTGGGGAAGGGGGGACCTGCTTTGGAGACTCCGGCGGCCCGAACTTCCTCGGCACCGCCGACTCCGATCTGCTCGTGGCCACGACGATCAGCGGAGTGGACGACGTCTGCAGGTCGACGAACATCGACTACCGGCTGGACACCCCCTCCGCCCGGGAGTTCCTGAGGTGGTTCGTCGCTCTTCCCTGACGAGTGCGGTGGCCGTCGCGGTCACGCCGCCTCGGGGTCCCGGGCCGGGGCGGCGCCGCCCCGGCCCGGAAACCGCCTGATCAGGACTTCCCGGCGGCCGGCTTCGTGTCCCGCCCCTTGAGATCGGGGGAGTGCTCACCCTTGGCCCCGCCGGAGGCGTCCACCGGCCCGGGCACCACCTCGCCGGGGGGCGGGGCGGTGACGGTCACCGGGGTGCCGAAGTCGGCGATGTCCATGACGAGACGATGGCTGTCCTTCGGGAAGTCGAACTCCAGGCGTCGCACCCGGCCCTCGTCGTCCACGTCCACCTGGCCGGAGAGCGCCGGAGACCGGAACTCCGCGTCGCCGGAGCCGGAGTCGGAGCCGGATCCGCCCGTCAGTGTGAAGGCGAACCGCCGCCCGCTCCACCCGGGGCCGGACGCCGCGCCGTCCTCGCGTACGTCGGTCGCCGCACGGAGCCGCTCCAGGGCCGCCTGCGGGTCCTGCGGGGCGAGCTTGACCAGGGCGGCCGTCGGCGGTGCGTTCCGCAGTCTCTCGTCGACGCGCGGCAGCTCCTCCCATTTCGCCGCGCCGGCCGGCCTCTGGTACATCAGGTCGCCGACGAAGCGGGTCTCGGACGGATCTCCCGCCTCCGCGATGACGCCGACCCGCCGGACGGGATCGAAGGCGCCGTCCCACGTCCGGCCGCCCGACTGGACGTGGATCCGGAAGCTCTCACCGCTCGTGGTGTGGAGGGCGGCGGCCACCTGGGCCTGCGCCGACGTCTGGCTCGCGGGCAGCGCCGTCACGATCACGGTCACCAGCGCGGCGGCCCCCAGCGCGGCGAGCGACGGCACCAGGACCCGCCTCGGCCGGGGGGCGATCGACGGCATGAGGTCGATGCCCGCGGGCCGATCCTCGGTGGCTCTGACGAGCAACGTACGCAGGTCTCTCTCGTTCATTTCCGGCTCCTCGTGTCGGGGTCTCACCGGAGACCACTCCCTTCCGCCTCGGCGTGGTTGACCACCAGGCCGGGTGATATCAGTCGCCGCATCGCGTGCAGCCCACGGTGGGTGTGCGACTTGACGGTCCCCACCGAGCAGCCCATGAGGTCGGCGACCTCCGCCTCGGGCAGGTCGGCGAAGAACCGCAGCACCAGGGCGGTGCGCTGCCGCGCGGGTAACCTGGCCAGCGCGTTCCTGACGTCCTCGGCCACCGCCCGCGTCTCACCCAGGTCCTCCGTGCTCGGCATACCGGGGTGCTCGGCGCGCGGGATCTCCCGCCGCCATCGGGCCCGCCACCAGGACCGGTGGGTGTTGACCAGGATGCGCCGCAGGTAGGCGTCGGGCTCGCTGCCGGTGTCCAGCCGATGCCAGACCTTGTACAGCTTGCCGAGGCTGGTCTGCACCAGGTCCTCGGCGGCGTGCCAGTCTCCCGTCAGCAGCACCGCCGTTCTCAGGTGATGGTCGCCCCGGCGCCGTACGAACTCCACGAAATCCGCGTCCACCCGGTCTCCTCTCGTCGGCGGATGCCACCCCGACACGCCCTGAGACACGATCCGGGTTGACGAGAAGCGGGAAACGCGCGGCCGGCCCGGGCCGGCGCCGCACGGTCCCCGGCCCGGACCTCGGCTGAACCGGTGCAGGGCCGTCCGATTCCCCGAGCTGTAAGTTTCACGGTCCGGCGAGACGTTCGCACAGTTCACGGGCGTACGGGCCGTACCCCGTGCTTGACCCCCGCCGGGGGCGGAACCACACTCCGCTGGAGTGTTACCCCCCTCCGCGCACCACCTTGAGCGGTCCGCATCTCCGGCGCCTCACGTGCCGGTCCATGCGAGGGAATGTTAACGCCAACATCCGGAGCCGAGGAAGAACCGCGACGTCAAGGCGCGGATCGGCACCGGAGACCACGAGGAGGAGACATGACGCACGACCAGAATGGACCGGTGAGCGGCGAGCGAAGGGCGCTGAGCCGGCGGTCCGTCCTGACGACGATAGGAGCCGTGCCGGTCATCACGGCCACGTCGGCCGTCCTGGGGGCCACGGAGGCCGCGGCGGCCACCGCGACCGTCAACCCGTCGGCGCAGCGGCAGACGATCAAGGGCTTCGGCGGCATGACCCATGCCGCCTGGGCCGGCGACCTGACATCCGCCCAGCGGGACACGGCGTTCCAGACCGGCGAGGGCAAGCTGGGGTTCTCCATCCTACGGATCCCCGTCGGCGAGAGCCAGGCGGACTTCGGCCGCGACCTGGCGACGGCGAAGCGCGCGGTCGAGCTCGGGGTGACCGTCTTCGCGTCGCCGTGGAACCCCCCGGCCAGCATGATCGAGACGTTCACCCGCAGCGGCCAGACCAACGCGAAGCGTCTCAGGTACGACCAGTACGCGGCGTACGCCCAGCACCTGAACTCCTTCAGCACGTACATGAAGAACAACGGGGTGAACCTGTACGCCATATCCGTGCAGAACGAGCCCGACTACGCGCACGACTGGACGTGGTGGACCACCACCGAGATGGTGAAGTTCCTGCGGGAGAACGCCGGCTCGATCAACACCAGGGTCATGGCGCCCGAGTCCTTCCAGTACGTGAAGAGCGTGTCGGACCCGATCCTCAACGACTCCACGGCGCTCGCCAACACCGACATCATCGGGGCGCACCTCTACGGCACGTCCTACTCGAACTTCCCCTACCCCCTCTTCAAGCAGAAGGGCGCGGGCAAGGAGCTCTGGATGACGGAGGTGTACTACCCCAACAGCACCGACTCGGCGGACACCTGGCCCCAGGCGCTCGACGTGGGCGAGCACATGCACCGCGCCATGGTGGAGGCCGAGTTCCAGGCGTACGTCTGGTGGTACATCCGGCGCAGCTACGGCCCCATGCGGGAGGACGGCCAGCTCAGCAAGCGCGGCGCCATCATGGCGCAGTTCGCCAGGTTCGTCCGCCCCGGATACGTGCGGATCGACGCGACGGCGAACCCGGCGACGAACGTCTACGTCTCGGCGTACCGGAGCGGCAACACCGTCGTCATCGTCGCCATCAACAAGAACACCTCCGCGGTGAGCCAGCAGTTCAGCGTGGCGGGCGCAGGCTCGGCCGGTGTCTCGTCGTGGGTGACCGACGGGAGCAGGAACGTCGCGCCCCAGGCGGCGACGACCATGTCGAACGGCTCCCTCACCGTCACGCTTCCCGCTCGCAGCATGACGACCTACGTGACCAGCCTCAGCGGCTCCTCGCCCTCCGCGACGCCCACGTTGACGCCGACCGTGACGCCCTCCCAGTCGCCGAGCGAGTCGCCGAGCCAGTCACCCAGTCAGTCGCCGACCGGCGGCACCGGTGCGGCCCGGGTCGCCTACACGATGAACAGCTGGAGCAACGGCTTCACCGCCAGCATCAGCATCACCAACACCGGGTCCTCGACGATCAACGGCTGGACGCTGGCGTTCACCCTGCCCTCCGGACAGACCATCACCTCGGGCTGGAACGCCACCTACTCGCCCTCCAGCGGCCAGGTGAGCGCCCGCAACGTCGACTACAACGGCACGCTCGCCCCCGGGGCCACCGTCGACATCGGGTTCCAGGCCAGCCACACCGGCAACACGTCCGAGCCCACCTCCTTCACCCTCAACGGCGTCCCCTGCACCGTGGTCTGACCGCCGGAACACCCCTTGGCACCCGACCTGCGAAGGGACAGGTGCGGCCCCTCTCCTGCGAGAGGGGCCGCACCTCGCCGGGTCACCAGGGGCGTACGAGCTTCGCGGGATCGAGCCGGCCGTTCACCCGGGGGCCCCGCGGGTAGTTCACGGTGATCTCGGTCAACCTCCGCCGGACCAGGTCGTCGCGGATCGCGCGGTAGCGCTCCGCGGCCTCGGACGACGGGGAGTGCGGAGCGAGCGGGTGCCCGTCCAGGGCCCGCCCGTACCGGCTCACCTCCTCGACCCAGGCGGCGGGCTCCAGAAGGTCCGCGGCCGGCCGGGCCGCCCACCGATGGACACCGGTGGACACGGGAAGGACCATGACGTCCGGAGCCGCGGAGGGGGAGAGGCGGCCGGCGAAGAAGTCGTCGGCCCAGCGTTCCGCCGCGTCCACCGCCGCCAGAGCGGGCAGCGGATCGGGCGCGTCCGGGTCGAGCCCCCGATCCAGCAGGAAGGCCGGCCGGGTCACGAACTCCCCCGAGAGCCGCGGCAGCCGTTCCCGTACATCGGCGACGAGAGTGAGCCCGTGCACCGGGAACCGCTCGCATCCGGTCATCCGCAGCCACGGAGTGCCGTCGCGGGGCCCCGCGCCCGGCCGCACCACGCGCAGCTCGCAGAACTCCACCGTCCTGAGATACGCGGCGGCCTCCTCGGGCCCCGCCCCGCAGCGGGGGCAGGTGACGACCTCGACGGTGAGCGGGGGAGGGAAACGCGCCGTGCGGAGGAATCCCTCGGCCTCCCGCACGGCGAGCAGGCGGAGGATCTCCCCGGCCGGTGGCTCGTCGGAGGGGGCCGCCCGCCCCCGGTCCGCGGTCAGGCCGCGCGTCAGGCCCGCGACGCCGAGATCGACCAGGGCCGCACGCGCTCCGCCGCACAGCAACGCCCTGTCGGCGGCGGGCAGCCCCGAGTCGATCCAGCTGGTCACCGCCGCCCGCCGCAGCGGACCGACGAGATCCGCACGCGCGCCCGTTCCGCCGTCCGTTCCGAGGACGGTTGCGAGGCCGGTTCCGACATCGGCCCCCAGCAGGAACGCCGCCGCCCACAGCTCCGCCGCGGTGCCCGGCGCCGTCCCCGCCTCCGCGAGGGCACGCGCCCGGTCGCGGCCGTCCGGGGACGCGAGATAGGCCTCCAGACCTCCCAGAACGTCCGCCCGGCCGAGACCGAGCACGCCGCACCAGTCGCTCCATCGTCCGAAGGGATGCCGGACGAACTCCTCGCTCGTCGGCCGCAGAAAGCCGAGGAAGCAGGTGCCGAAGGCGTAGGTCACGGAGAAGTCCCAGGTGGAGGCGCCCTTCCCGCGCATCACCGCGCCCTTGTCGAATCGCGGCGGTTCCAGCCAGCGTTCCGCGGGGAGGTCCGCGCCGGGCAGGAGGACCGTGGCGCGCCGCACGCCGTGATCCATGTTCCCGGCGACGCTGGCGACCTCGTCGTGGTCGAGCAGGTGGGGTACGGTCACCAGGACGCGGCGGTCGCGCTCACGCAGGAAGAGGTCGATCACCGTGTCGTCGTCGCGGACGTGGTCGGGGACGCCCGCCAGGTAGTCGCCGAGCTCCTTGGCCAGGCCGACCGGCAGGACGAGCCCCTGCGTGGGGACCCACTCGCCGGGGACGAGCCGCGCCCACGACGCGCCGCCGGCCGCCGCCTGGCGGATCGCGTAGGAGTTGTAGGGCGAGTTCCAGTGCGCGTAGAGGGCGAGCGCGTCGTCCGGACAGGCCGCGACCGCGGCGTGCAGATGGGCGGAGAACCCGTCCACGAGGAGCACGTCGTCCTGGAGGACGAGATGGTGGGTCGCGTCCGGGCTCCAGGCCGCCCACGCGCGCTTCGCCGTACGCAGCGGGCTGGGGAACGAGCCGGGGTCGGGGTCGGGGACCGGCACGAGCCGCAACGGAGCACACGCCTCGGCGATCCGGGGGATCCGGTCCCCTCTGGCCGGGTGGTACATGACGGCGACGCTGATGCGCGGGAACCCGGGGAGACCGGTGAGGCGATCCGTCATCGCTCCTCGCTCGGGACGGTCTCCACCGCGGGAAGCCACCGGACGCGCCTGCCGATCCTGGCCGCCTCGCTCTCCAGGAGGTCCACCGCCCACCGGGGATAGGCGCGCAGGGAGGGGGCGAGCAGGCAGAGGTCGAAGGTGCCGGGCTCCAGCATTGTGCGGAAACCGTGCAGCGGCAGCACCTCGATGCCGGGGTGGTTGCGGCGCGCCTCCTGGGCGAGTCCGGGAACCGGCTCGACGCAGAGGTCACCGCCGTTCACGGCGTACAGGCAGTCGGCCCCGAACAGGGCCGTGGCGGGGCCGGGATCGACCCGCCGGCCGGACGGCCGGAGCCGGGCCAGCCGGATCCGGTTCCGGGACGCGGCCCGCAGCTCGGCGAGCCGCGGATGGAGTTCGTGCGCCCAGCAGACCGTGGAGACCTCGACGACGGGATCCATGTGCTTGCGCAGCAGCAGCGCCGCGTGCTTCTCGTAGCTGGGGCGCAGCGCCGCCAGGTCGCGGGTGTGGGGGATCTCGACGCAGGCCGCCCCGCGGGCCAGGGTGAACTTCAGCCCCTTCTCGTACAGGCGCCGGCCCAGTTCGACGTCCTCACCGCTCCAGCCGACGAAGTCGTCGTCGAAACCACCGGCCAGGTGGAAGTCGGCGGCGCCGACGGACACGTTGCCGGTCCAGTAGAAGATCCACGGAGCGGCGTACCGGTCGATGTCGTCCCCGAGGCTCCGGTAGCACGGCTCCCGCATGTCCCGGTGCCGCCCGCTCAGGGTGAACCGGTCGATCAGCTCGTCGGGCGGCTCGCCGAGATCGTCGTGGGAGACCCGGTTGGCCGGGTCGTGGTCGTAGCCGAAGATGTAACCGATCACGGCCCGGCCGCCGCCCTCGTGCGCGGCCAGGTGCCCGCTCAGCAGGTGGCGGGAGGCGAGCATGCCGCTGTCGAGGAACACCAGGATCCGCCCCTCGGCCCGGGCCGCGCCGAGGTTGCGTGCCTGCCCCGCCCGGAATCCCAGGTCCTCTTGGTAGACGTAGCCGATCCGGAGGTTCCCGGCGTGACCCTCGACCACGAGCCGGGTGTCGTCGCTCGACCCGTCGTCGGCGACGATCACCTCGTACCGGTCGCGGGGCAGGTCCTGGTGAGCCAGGGAGCGCAGCGTACGGTCCAGCTCCCGCGCCCGGTTGTAGGTGGGGATGACGACGGACACCTCCGGTGCGCCGTGCTCACCCGGCCGCTCAGCCAATGAGGGCCTCCTTCGCCAGGCTGGTGTCCAGCACCGAGGAGACGGGAGGCAGCGTGCTCACGCCGCGTGCCCGCAGACCGGCGTAGACGGGACCCGCCAGCCGGTCGGGGTCGATCGAGCCCAGGCCTCGGTCACCGGTGGCTCCGCGGATGAGCGCGGCCTGCACCTCGTTCTCCCGCCGGGCCGCCGCCGGATCGAGTCCGAGGTCCTTGCCGTACTTCTCCACGGCCAGCTTGGTCCCGAGCGCCGGGTCCTTCAGGTTGTGCCGGTACCCCCGGATCACCGCGCGCAGGTAACCGACGAAACGCGCCCGGTCCGCCGCGAGGTCGGCGCGTTTCACCGCCATGACGAGCGCGTAGTCGGGCATGCCCAGCTGCCCCTGGGTCACGCTGACCACGCGGACGCCCTGCTGTTCCAGCGCGAGTGGCTGGGCGGTGACGTAGCAGGCCATGACATCGCAGTCCCCCTTGGTGAGCGCCGTGGTGCCCGCGCCCACCGGAACCCGTTCGTAGCGGACGGGCAGCTTGTTGATCTTCAGGATCGCCTCCACCATGACCTCCGCGCCGGGTGACAGGCCGATGCGCTTGCCCACGAGATCCTTGGCGGTGCGCACCGGGTTGGACGCGAGGCTGACGAAGCCGCCCGGGCTCTCCTGGAAGACGGCGCCGATCGCGACGAGGTCGGCTTCGCTCTCCCTGGCCTTGATGAGGGCGCCGAAGTCGACCAGTGCGACGTCCGCGCCACCCGCGGTGACGACGCTGACGGCGTCGGGGATGTTCGGCCCGCCGGCGAGAAGCGGCGCCGACAGTCCCTCCTCCTTGAAGTACCCCTGTTCCTCGGCGATGTAGAAGCCGGCGAACGTGACGGTCTTCAACCAGGATAACTGGGTACGCACCACCTTCCCGCCGTCCGCGGACCCCCCGCCCGATGACGGAGAACACGCCGTGAGCAGTCCCGCGGCGCTCAGTCCGCCGAGAGCCACGGTGGTGCGCAGGAACCCGCGCCGGGAGAACTGGTCCACTGTGAGTCCGTCCTTTTCTTGGTGCCGTTCAGTTTTCTTGGTGCCGTTCAGTTCTTGTGCAGGGAGAGGAGAGAACGTGTCCTCCGCTCGGCGAGGTCCATGACCTCGTAGGCGAGCAGGGAACTGGCCAGCGAGGTCAGCAGGATCGCCCACACCGTGGGCGTGTCCAGGAGCCCCTGGGAGCGGGCCAGCAGGGCTCCGAGCCCGTCGTTGGCGGTGAGGAACTCCGCGGTGAGCGCGGCGAGCACCCCGACGCAGGAGGTCAGCTTGGCCGCCTGCACCAGTTCCGGCAGGGCGACGGGCAGCGAGACGTACCACAGGAGCCTGCCCCGGCCGCCGCCGGTGACCCGGACGACGTCGACGAGGGCGGGCGGGATCCGCAACAGAGCGGCGCCGACCAGGGCGAACGAGGGAAAGAAGCTCATTATCGCCGCGGTGGCGACCGCGGCCGGCCCGCCGTAGCCGAAGAACGTGGCGATCAGCGGGCTCAGGGCGAGCACCGGCACACACCGCATGATCATTCCGGCGACGCGGGTGAGCGGCTCCACCATCGGGAGCAGGTGCGCGGCGATCGCCAGCGCCGTGCCGAACACCAGTCCCAGCCCGATGCCGGCGACGGCACGCGCCACGGTGAGCGCCAGCGCGCTCGGGTCCGCGACCTTGGCGACCAGGCTGTCCGCCACCTTCGCGGGGTCGGGCACCAGCAGCGCGGGCACGGCGCCGCTCAGGCGCACCAGGACCCAGACCACGGGGAGGCCGACGAGGACGACGCCGTATCCGAGCAGCCGGTGCACGCGCGCGCGGCTCATGCGACGCTCCCGGTGGTTCCGCGGCGGCGGTGGACCGTCCGGGCCAGCCGGGCGAACACCGCGTAGACGATCGAGGACGCCGCGACGACGAGCACGCTGACCGTCGCCACCAGGTCGTCCTGTCCCTCACGCAGCCCCGAGACCAGGAGTACGCCGAGCCCGCGCTCGGAGCCGAACCACTCACCGATGAGCGCTCCGAGGAGGGCTCCGGGCACGGCGAACTTGACACCCTCCACGACGTGCGGGAGAGCCCCCGCGGCCTCCACCAGGCGCAGGCGACGCCACCGTCCCGCGCCGTGCACGGCGAGCAGGTCGCGCAGTCCCCGGGGGATGGTCCCCAGCCCGGCCTCGGCCGCCGAGAAGACCGGCAGGGCCACACTGATCGCGGCGGCGATCACCGGTATGGCCTCGCGCTCCACCGACGAGGTCAGCAGCGGCCCGAGCGCGACCAGCGGGACCGCGTAGCAGATCAGCATGAGGAGCTGGAGCGGCCCCCGCGCCCCGTCCGCGGCGCCGGCCGCCCAGGCCGCCACGATCGCGAGCGCGGCCCCGGCGACCAGGCCGTACGCGGCCTCCAGCAGGGTGACACCGGCCGACTCGATCAGCAATTCCCGGCGCGTGGCCAGAACGGGCCAGATCTCCGCCGAACCCGCGGCGCCGAACCCGTACCACACGAGCAGGGCGGCGGACACGAGCAGCACGCCGCCCAGGAGGGGCGTGGCCGCGCGGTGAGCGCGGCCACGGAGAGACGGTCTAGGCATCGAGCGCCTCGATGCACTCCTGCACGGCGTGCCGGAACGACTCGTCCGGGACCTCGGGCCTGGGCCGTGCCATCGGCACCGTGATCTCCCTCACGATGGTGGACGGGCGGCCCGACATCACCACGACGCGGTCGGCCAGCAGCACCGCCTCCTCGACCGCGTGGGTGATCAGAACGGTGGTCGGGCGGACGACGGTCCAGACGCGTTCCAGCTCCCGGTTCAACCGGCGCCGGGTGATGGCGTCGAGCGCTCCGAACGGCTCGTCCAGGAGCAGCAGCGACGGCTCCATGACCAGCGCCCGCGCCAGCGCGACGCGCTGGCGCATCCCGCCGGACGCCTCGTGGGGGCGCAGGTGGGCGAGGCTGCGGAGGCCGACGAGGTCCAGGATCTCGTCGACGCGCTCCCGGTCCGGCCGCCGTCCCGCGGCGCGGTAGACGAACTCGACGTTGCGCCGCAGCGACGCCCAGGGGAGGAGGGCCGGGTCCTGGAAGGCCATGCCGATGCGGTGTTCCCGCGCCAGCCGGGCCGGTGGACCGCCGCAACAGGTGATCGTGCCGTCGGTGGGCGTCTCCAGCCCGGCGATCATCCGGAGCAGCGTCGTCTTCCCGCAGCCCGACGGGCCGATGATCGCCAGGAACTCCGAGGTGCGGACCTTCAGGCTGATGTCACTTACGGCCCGCACGGCCCGGCGGCCGGAACCGTAGCTCTTGGACAGAGCCTGACCGTGGATCGCCACATCGGTCCCGGCCGGCGAGGTCTCCTCGTCGCGTGCGCTCACCGAGCGGCCCCGTGCGTGAGGCGGACGCCCGGCCATCGGTCGTCCGGTGGGCCGGCCTCCTCGACGTAGGCCTGCCACCTGGACCGCAGCAGCCGTTCCGCCGCGGCCGCCACCGGGTTGAGCTCGCAGCGCGGTTCGTCCGGCCGGGTCTCCCACGCGATCTGCTCGCGCACCCCGATCCAGGCGTCCTGTTCCTGGATCCGGGCGAGCACCAGACGGCGGAAGAACGGCTCGGCGAACTGGCGCAGGTGCCTGGTGCCCCGCCTGGCCTTGATGTACAGCGTGATGTAGACGGCGACCCGGTCCCGGCCCTCCGGCCGGAAGAAGGCCCACACCACCATCCCGTCGCCGAGACGCGCCTGATGGTGGGGATAGTCGTAGTACACCTCCAGCGGGTAGGTCACCGTGGAGGCGTTCCGGTCGGAGCCGAGCAGCATCCGGAGCGTACGCTCCGCCCGGCTGTGCCCGCTGGTCACCTCGTACGCCCCGAAGACGCGCTGCTCGTCGGTCTCGAGGTCGTGCAGGCGCAGCCGCGACCAGGGCTGGTACTTCCGATGCAGGTGGAAGTGGGTGTAGTCCATCCCGTTGATCAGGCCGACGCCGTAGTGGTTGGGGAAGACCCGGTCCTGCCGGAACGAGAACCACTCGCCGCCGTCCCACCGCGAGGTGTCCGGCGGCTGCGGAGGCAGCGGGTCGGCGGGCTCGGGGACGAACCAGACCAGGCCGCTGCGCTCGGCGACGGGAAAGCTCCGCACCCGCAGGCGGGGAAGCGGCGCCTCCTCCTCCCAGTAAGGGATCCGGGCGAGCGCTCCGTCCGGGCCGTACTCCCATCCGTGGTACGGGCAGACGATGCGGCAGTCGCGCACCTCGCCCTCGTGGAGCGCGACGCGGCGGTGCGCGCAGGCGTTGTCGAGACAGTGGACCGCGCCTTTAGCGTCACGGAAGACGACGAAGGAACGGCCGAGGAAGCGGACCTCCCTGGCCTGTCCCGGACCCAGCTCGTCGCTGCGGCAGGCCGGATACCAGCAGCGGGGGTCCACACCGATGTCGCAGAGGTTGCTCAATCTTTCTCCTGTTGTGCGTTCACGCGGCGGCACGGATCAGGCACCGCTGCAGCCAGCGGTCCGTGCCGTCGTAGCGCGGTTGGTAGGCGGTGCGGCCGTGAACGAGGTGGGTGTTGTCGATGAGCAACAGGTCCCCGGTCCGAAGGTTGATCGTGACGGTGCGGTCCGCGATCCCCTCACGCAGCGTCCGCAGCGGGCGCTCGTACTCCTCCCCGACCGCGCACAGCGCCTCGGCGTAGTTGAAGCGGAGCCGGCCGCGCCACCGGGACGCCACCGGTTTGGGCTCGGTGAGCGTGCCGTCGGGCAGGCGGAAGGCGAAGGCCGGCTCGGCCAGCGCACGGCGGGTGCCGGGATCGAGCTCCGCCCACACGTCGAGCAGGTCGCATGCCAGGGTGCCGACCCTCTCGTCCGCCCGCAGGCAGAGCAGGACGAGGGCGTCCGGCGTGTTCGGGCGGAACGCCGTCTCGGTGTGCATCTCCAGGTAGACGGCGTTGCTGGCGTTCTGCCTGGACGCCTCCCCGCGGAGCGGGTAGAGGTTCTGCACGCGCGCGCCCGCGTGCCAGTCCGCGAAGGAGATCACCTCGCCGACCAGGGACGCGAGGGCGAGCAGCGGCGACTCGGTCCCGATCAGGCGTCCCACCTCGGTGTAGGGGCGGTCGGGCGTGGGCGGCAGGTCCGCCGGTACCCATGCCCCGGTGACGTGCAGCAGGCCGGCCTCGCCCAGGGTCCGGCCGAACCGCGTCGCGGCCCGGGCCAGCTCGGGCCCGAGGCCGGACGACTGGTCTTCGCCGCCTTCGGCGACGTCCGGGGGCAGGGTCAGCAGCCCCCGGCGGTGCGGGTGGTGCTCAGGCAAGGCTGAATACCCCCGAGAAGACGGGGAGCCGGTACTGCTCGATGATCTCGTTGAACTTCACGTGTACGCGGATGAGCTCGTCGAGGTCGTAGACGAAGGGAATCTGCTGCTGCTTCACCACGAACGCGGTGAAGACCGTGGGAGAGGGGACGACCCCGAGCCCGGCGATGGTCTCCAGTCCGCGCAGGGTCTCCTCGGGTGGCTCGATCCCGGCGAGCAGGCAGCTGCCGACGTTGCCGGAGCCGAACACCTCCACCGCGTCGGTGAAGATGTCCACGTAGTCCGCGAAGGTGATGTCGGCCTTGTAGCCGTGGATGAGCCGTCGCCGGTAGTCCGCGCTGACCACCTCGATCCCGCTGTTGAAGCGGGAGACGCCCGAGTCGCGCAGGGTGGTGAGGTATTCAATCCGGCGGGCCCGGTTCCCGATGAGGCTCGGCGGGATGACCTGCGAGACGTAGATCCCCTCCGTGTACCCGACGTCGCGCAGCGCCGTCGCCATCCGGCAGTGGCGCTCCAGTTCGAGCGCCTCGTTCGTGATGCTGCCGGTGCACAGCCAGACGATGTCGTACTTGGTGTGGAAGTCCTCCGCGTGTTCTTCGACGTAGCGGAGGCACTCGTCGAAGTTGGCCTTGTAGCTCCCGGTCTTCGTCTGCTGGATGGCGAGCACCTCCCACTCGCTCTCCTTGAAGCAGAAGTCGCAGGAGTACGCGCAGTAGGTGTGGTAGTCGAAGACGAAACTGCGGGTGCCGTTCTCGCGGAGCAGCCCGAAGTTGTACATGCCGGTGGGCGCCCGGTCGTCGTCGACGAACTGCTCGCAGGCCACCTCGCGATCCTCGTCGTTGATCAGCGCGCTGAGCCGCGTGCCGTCGAAGCAGAAGGGAGAGGCCTGGTTCACCCGTACGGTGATCTTCTTGCGGAAGTCGGGGCCGCTGATCACGATCTCGATCCGCGGCAGCACCTGGCCGAGGATCGGCAGCCGGATGTCGGTGGTGGCGAAACGCACTCCGTCCCGGAGGGCGCCGAGCCGGAACACCTCTTCGATCCGTACGAGATCGAGGTTCTTCAGCGTCAGCGGGATGCGGGAGTCACGAGCGGCCGCACGTCTCATGAAAGTTCTCCGGGGGAGTTATTTGTCCAGGATGCGGAGGGCGTTCTCGCCGAGCAGGGCACGGCGCAGGTCCTCGGGGAAGGCCGCCAGAACCGGGTCCCACTCCTCGCGCGGCCGGAAGGGCGTGCCGGGGTGGGGAAAGTCGGTGGCGAGGAGCACCCGGGAGCGGAGCTCTTCGGGGAGCCCGTCGAGACGCTCGCCGAGGCCGGTCGAGAAGAAGAAGGCGTCGCGGTCGTACAGGTAGTGCCGGGGCGGGTGGTCGGGGGTGTCGCGTCCGGTCTCCCGCAGCGTCTCGAACGACTCCTGCGCGCGCTCCAGCCAGGCCGGCAGCCAGCCGATGTTGCATTCGTGGAAGGCGAACCGCAGGTCCGGGAAGCGGTCGGGGACCCGGGCGTCGAGCAGCCCCGCCAGGAAGAGCTGCCCGGGCAGGATCTCGTTGACGTGGTTGAAGAAGGCGCCGGTGCCGGGCGCGCGCACGCTGGTCGGGAGGGGCAGCGGCAGCAGGTGCGGCACGGCGACCTTGTGCAGGTGGATCACCATGCCGTGGTCCTGGGCGGCCGCCCAGAACGGGTCGAGCCGGGCGTCGAGGACCGTCACCCCGTGGGGAAGCATCACGTGCCGGAAGCCCGTCGCTGCGAGCGCGGCCACCTCCTGCGGAAACGGCGCCTCGGGGGACAGCGCCAGCTGACCCACGGGGACGAGCCGGTCCGGGGCGGCCGAGGCGAAGTCGGCCATCCAGCGGTTGTAGGCCCGCAGGTGGGCGACCGCGTAGGGGGAGGCGCAGTCCACCTCCCTGGGCCAGATGAGGCCGAGGGACGGGAAGAGCAGCGTGGCCTCGATGCCCTCGGCGTCCAGCCACCGCACCCGCGCGTCGCCGTCGTAGGACGCCGGCGGGCACGACTCCCTGAAGGGCGCGTACTCCGCGCGTTCCAGGGTGTTCCAGTCCACGATCGGCTCGTCCGGGTCGTAGGGGACGCCGCCGAGCCGGCGGATGAGCCTGGAGGGTCTCCCGTCGATGAGGAGGCGGTCGCCGTCGGACGGATCACGCTCCACCCGCAGGCACGCCTCCCGGAACGCGGGGTCGACGTACTCCTCCCACAGATTCCCGGGTTCGATCACATGGCCGTCCGCGTCGACGACCGGGTAGCCGTTCCACATGGTCTGAGTCCTCGCGTCGGTCGGGGAGCCGGGCCCGCTACGGCTGGGTGGCGGGCTGGCTGAGCGCCTTCTGGTAGTCGTCGGGGTAGTTCGCGTAACGCCGATCGGAGATCAGGCGGCCGGTCTCGCGGTCGCCGTCCAGCAGGCGGGTGGTGACGAGCATGCGTTGCAGCCAGCGATCGGTCCCGTCGTAGCTCGGGACGATGGCGTTGCGCCCGTGGACGACCCGCGAGTTGTCGAGGACGAGCAGGTCTCCCGTGACCAGCGGGACGTCGGTGGCGATGGCCAGGACCCGCCGGGACAGCTCGTCCAGCGTCCGTTGCGACTCCTCGTCGATCGCGACGAGGTCGCCGACGTACTCGATCACCCGCGTGCCGTCCCGGAAACTGATGATCGGCTGCGGCTCGGTGAGCCCGCGCCCGTCGATGACGACCACCGGGTTGTCGGTCTCGAACGCGTACCGCGCCTGGGCGAGCACCGCCAGATCGGCCTCGTCCAGCGAGTCGACGACCCGGGTGATGTCGGCGACCCGGGTCTTGGCCTGACCGGTCGGATCGCCCCGCAGGCAGAGCAGGGCGAGATAGTCGGGGGACACGTCGCGGAAGGGAGTCTCGGTGTGCAGGAGGAACTCCACCGCGTTGGACCCGAACTGCAGATCGCGATGGGCCCGGATCGGGTACTTGTTGTGGACCAGATGACCGGAGTCCCACTCCAGGTAGCTGAACGGCTCGCCGAGCAGGTCGACCACGCCGGCGAGCAACGCCTCGGTGCCCACCGCGGCGAGTTCGGGCAGCGAGGAGAAGGACCGTCCGGGCGTGGGCGGCAGGTCGCGGACGATCGGCAGGTTGCGGAGGAGCAGCGCGCCGGGCGCCCGGCGGAGCCGGAGGGCCTCCACCGCCGCGCGCACCCCTGCGGGGAGCACGCCCCGGTTCCGGCGTACCTGCGCCAGGAAGGTCTCGAACTCGTCGTACGGATTGGCGTCGACGGAGGCGATCCCTGCCCTGAGGGCCTCTCTTTCCACGTCTGTAAGCTCGACGACGGGGATTTCTGTCAGCGGCTCAGTTGATTCGGACATGGCGGAAATCCGTTCCGTAGCGGAGGAGTACGCGTGCCGGGCCTGTCATTCCCGCCCGGGTCCTCGTAATTCCGGGCGCGGAAAACCGGGGCTGAGTCGATCCGGGTTCCGAGGTGCGCGGGCCATACCTCTCCTATCGCACACGCCTCCTCAGATTGCACACGCCGCCGGCCCGGCGGCCGGTTTCAACGCAGTTGATTTAACATGCCCCTTCTTGCGGCGTCATTGGGGAAAACCCTGAAACGCCGTGATCGGACGCGGATCGTCGTCAGCCGTGCCCGGGGGTCCGCCTGCCGGAGTTCATGCGCAGCGCGAGTTCGGTGCGGCTGCGCACCCCGAGCTTGCGATAGACGCTGGACAGGTGGCTCTCCACCGTCTTCACCCCGATCGCCAGCTCCCTGGCGATCTCCTGGTTCGTCCGGCCCTCGGCGGCCAGCGCGGCGACCTGCGCCTCCGACACGGTCAGGCGGTCGGGCGGGGTGAGCCTCGACCGCGGCTCATCTCTCCCCGCCCACCACTCGGCACCGATCTTGGTGAAGATCCTCGACGCCCGTTCCATGGTGCGCCGCGCGGCCTCCCGCCGGCGCAGGCGGCTCTGTGACCTGCTGAGCGCGAGCAGGGCGCGGCCGAGTTCGAAGGGCGCACCGGCGGCGGAGAACTCGGCCACGGCGGCCTCCAGTTCGGCGGCTCCCCGTTTCGGGGATCCGGTGGCGGTCAGCAGCACGCCGTGTGCCCGGCCGGCGAGGCCCCGGCCCAGTGGCCGGTCGGCGACGCGCACGTGCCGCTGGATCCGCTCGACGCGCTCGGCCGCCTGGTCGTACTGTCCGACCTGCACCAGCGCCTCGACGTGGTCGGCGCCCGCCGTCGGGCAGACCACGTCGAGGACGACGCCGAGGGAGCGGGCCGTCTGCTCGGCGGCGTCCAGGTGCTGGACGGCCGCCATCGGGTCGCCGTCGGACAGGTCGATGAAGCCCAGCAGGGCGCGCACCGAGAGCGCGGCCAGCCTGTTGCCCGAGGTCTGGGCGATCCGCAGTCCCTCGCCGGCCAGCAGCCGGGCCCTGCCCAGCTCGCCGTGCATGCCGAGCAGGAGCGCCTCGGTGAACAGGGCGGCGGACGTGGGGACGCCGGTCGCCTCCACCGCGCGCGCGGCCAGGTCCGCGTAGCGCGCCGCCGCGCGCAGATCACCGGCGAGGCATTCCACCTCGGTGGCCCAGGCCATCCCCCAGTCGGCGCAGGCCACGGTGCCGGCCTCGACGACCGCGGTGCGCAGAGCACCGAACACGGCCCGCGCCGCGGGCAGGTCGCCCAGGCAACGGCACAGGAAGCCGTACAGGTGCGGGACCGCGAGCGAGTGCTCCAGGGGGTTGTGACGGTGTGGCACGGGCATGGCCGCCGGGGGCGGGGCACCGCGGATGAAGTCGATCGTGGACAGCACGGAGACGGCCTCGCCGCGCGCGTCGTCGTTCCCGGACGCCTCGGTGAGGCGCAGCAGTTCCCTGGCATGCCCCTGAGCGGCGGCGAGGTCGCCTCTGTGCACGGAGTAGTACGTGAGGCCGGTCGTGATCGGGATCAGCAGGTCGGGCCGGCCGGCGGCCTCGGCACGGCCGCGCTCCAGACGCGTGATCGAACCCGCGACGTCGCCGGAGTTGAAGGCGGCCTGCCCCAGGCGGAGGAGCATCTCCGAACGGACCGGCCCGGGCGGGCAGCGGCGCAGCGCGTCCTCCAGGATGTCCAGGGCCCGGGATCCGTCTCCTCCGGAGATCAGGTGGCCGGCGGCGTCGCGCCAGCGGCGCAGGCGGAGTTCGCGCTCCCCGGGGGAGGTGAGCCGGGCGGCCTGCGCCGTCATGTGGCCCGCGGTCAGCGGGTCGCCACGGGCGGCGGTCAGCGTGGCGGCGGCGGCGAGCGTGTCGGCCACGACAGGGTCGGTATGGCCGGCGGTGGCGGCCAGGTGCCTCGCGCGTTCCTCCACGTCGCTCACCACCCGGGCGAGCCGCTGATGCATCTCCCGGCGCCGCAGTGGTCCGGCGACCTCGAACACCACGTTCCGGAGCAGCGGGTCGCGGAAGCGAAGGGACTCGTGTTCCAGTACGACGAGACGCCGGGCGATCGCCTCCGCCAGCCCCGTCAACGTGCCGATCACGGTGCGGACGAGAGCGATCGTGGGCGTCTCGGCGCAGGCGACCACCAGCACCGCCTCCGCCACGGCCGGAGGCAGTGCGCGGACGCGCGCACGGAGCAGGCGCCGCAGACTCTCCGGCAGCGGGAGGTCGCCGGTCGGATAGGACCGCTCGCTCCACGCCCGGGCCGTCTCCAGGCCGAACAGGGGGTTGCCGCCACACGCCCTGTGCAGCCAGCGCAGCAGAGGCCGGGGGAAGGCCGTGCCGTAGCGGCTCTCCACCACGGCGGCCAGGGCGAGGGGGGCCAGCGGCCCGACCTCCCAGCAGGTGACCCGCTCGGGAGGCAGCACCCGGACGAGCGTGGGCCAGGCGTCGCCCTCCGTCTCCGCGCCGAGCGTGACGAGCAGCTTCACAGGCTCGACGGTCAGGCGCCGGAGCACGAAGGTGAGCACGACCTCGGTCGCGGAGTCCAGCCATTGGAGGTCGTCGAGGGCGATGAGCACGGGTCCTTCGGCGGACAGGTTCCTGAGCAGGTCCAGCACGGCCAGCGCCACCGCGCGCTGGTGGGGCGGCGTCCCGGGGGCCTGCTCCCACCACAGTGTGGCGGCCAGCACGCCGCGCAGCGGCTCGCGCAGACCGCGTACGGCCTCGGAGCCCTCC
This sequence comes from Microbispora sp. H10885, assembly GCF_014161415.1. Taxonomy (NCBI): domain Bacteria; kingdom Bacillati; phylum Actinomycetota; class Actinomycetes; order Streptosporangiales; family Streptosporangiaceae; genus Microbispora; species Microbispora sp. H10885. The sequence goes on from NZ_JABBWY010000007.1 coordinate 399,952, forward strand.
AGGCCGGCGAAGAGGTCGCCGAGACCGACATAGGACAGGCCGGTCTCGCTCAGGTCGGATCGGCAGGAGAGGACCCGGAACGACCGCTCCTTCGCGGCGGCCAGCGCGGCGGACCAGATGGTGGACTTGCCGACACCCGCGTCTCCGCCCAGCACTCCCATGGAGGGGCCGGAGACGCCGGCGTCGAGCCATGTCTCGATCGCGCGGGCCTCGTCGGCCCTGCCGGGGACGTCCATTGATCCTCTCGACGGAAGTTTCCTCACCGGCAGCGGTCGCCGCGGCGGTGAGGAGATTCAACTACCGCGATGATCGCAACGTAACAGTTGATGCGAAACATTCAGGGTTTTCCCTGATGAAACCGCCAAGAATGTCACGTTTACTTCCTTCGGTGGAGCGGCCGCGAGTACCGCGTGCACAGGCGGACCTACGGACAACTCTCTTACCAAAAGGTACTTCTCCCTTTGAATAGCCATAATTCGGTCGAGCCTGAACTGGCCGATCCCGCGTTTGCCGGACCTATCGCCCGGGCGCCACTGACTCTGGCTGTGGAGGGCCATGATCTGTCCCGCCGGCACGGCTCCCATCTCGCCGTGGACGGCGTCTCGCTCGCGATCCCGGCGGGCGAGCGCCACGGGCTGGTCGGGCCGAACGGCGCCGGCAAGACCACACTGATGCGCATGCTCAGCGCCACGCTCGCACCCGACCACGGATCGCTCCGGGTGCTCGGGCACGACGTGACACGCCACCCCAGGGCCGCCAAGGCGCGGATCGGCGTGGTGCCCCAGGGGATGACGCACGACAACGAGATCCTGGTGCGGGAGAACCTCACCACCTTCGGCCGCTATCACGGGCTCTCCAGGCGGCGGGCCGCCGCGCGCGCCGACGAACTGCTGGAGATGGTGGGCCTCACCGCGCACGCCCGCGCCATGCCGCAGACGCTCTCCGGCGGCATGCAGCGGCGGCTCCTGATCGCCCGTGCCCTGGTGAACGACCCGGACCTGATCCTGCTGGACGAACCGAGCACGGGGCTGGACCCGGAGAGCCGGGTGATGCTGTGGGACCTGCTCCACAGACTCTGCGCCACCGGCAAGACGCTGGTCGTCACCACGCACTACCTGGAGGAGGTCGAACGCCTCTGCGACAGGGTGACCGTGCTGCGCGCCGGACGCGTGCGGCAGTCGTCCCACCCGCGGCGGCTGATCGCCGCGACGCTTCCGAAGTACGTGGTCGAGCTCGATCTGCCGGCCTCGGAGGCCACGGTCGCCGCGAACAAGGCCGCCGGGAGCACGGTTGCCGGGAACACGGTTGTCGAGAACACGGTGCCCGCGTGGGCCGGGGAGCGCGAGCGGCTGCGGGTGGGCAACCGCCTGCTGGTGTTCGGGGATTCGGCCGCCGACCTGACCAGGGACCTCGCGGCGGCCGGCGCCGGCGACCACCTCGTCCGGCCGGCGTCGCTGCAGGACGCGCTGCACGCCCTCGACCGGCGGGAGGAGACCACACCTGCGGATCCGGCGCCGGTGACTCCCGCCGTGCCGCCGGGCCCGGGGACAGGCCGCCGGGGTACAGGCGACCGGCAAGGGGCACGGCATCGCACGCGCCGTGCGCTCCCCGCGCCCTCTCCCGCCCTCGCCCGGCGGATCTGGTGGCGTGACTTCACCCTGTTCAGGAAGTCCTACCGGACCACCATCGTCCCCAACTTCTTCGAACCGGTCTTCTCGCTGGCGGCCATGGGGATCGGCCTGGGGTTCTACGTGGACGGAGCCGCCATCGGCTCGTCGTACGCGAGTTTCGTCGCTCCGGGACTGCTCGCCGTCACCGCGATGAACGGCGCCGTCTTCGAGGTCACCTACAACGTCTTCGTACGGCTCCGGCACGCCCGCAGTTACGACGCGGCGGTGACCAGCCCCGTGGAGCCGCCCGACATCGCGCTGGGCGAGCTGATGTGGGCGCTGACCCGATGCCTGGTCTACACCGGCGTCTACCTGGCGATCGTCGCGGCCCTGGGCTACGCGCCCGCGAGCACCGCCCCGCTCGCCGTTCCCGCCCTGCTCCCGCTCGGCCTGGTCTTCGCCTGCGCCGGACTGATCTTCACCGGCACCGTCCGCGCGATCAACGCCTATTCCTACTTCTACACCCTGGTGCTGACCCCGCTCACTCTGCTGAGCGGGGTCTTCTTCCCCACGAAGAGGCTCCCTCCGGTGTTGCGCGCCGTGGCCGAGGTCTCTCCGCTCCACCACGGGGTGGAGCTGTCGAGAGCCCTGGTGATCACCGGCGATCTCCCGGCCGCCGCCGGGCATCTCGGCTGGCTGGTCGCGCTCTCGCTGGTCCTGCTCGGTCCCGCCCTGTACAGCCTGCAGCGGCACCTGTGCGCGTGAACCGGAATTCGAGCCGCCGGTCAGGGCGCCAGGCGGTGCAGGTCACGCGGGAAGAGCGTGGTCCAGCGGATGTTGTCCGCCTCGGTCAGCCGGGCCACGAACCGCTCCAGCCCGAGCGCGAACCCGCCGTGCGGCGGCATGCCGTGGGCGAACGCGGCCAGGTAGCCGGCGTAGGGCTCCGGGCTCTCCCCGCGCGCCTCCAGAGCGGCCAGGTAGTCGGAGTGGCGGTGCAGCCGCTGCCCGCCCGTGACCAGTTCCAGGCCGCGGAAGAGCAGGTCGAAGCTGTTGGAGAACTCCGGCCGCTGCGGGTCGGGGTGCGTGTAGAACGGCCGCTTGCGCATCGGATAGCCCGTGACGAAGAGGAACTGCGAGCCGTACTCGCGCATGGCCCACTCGCACAGCCACCGCTCGTGCGCGGGGGCCAGGTCGGGCTCACCGCGCGGGTCCTCGTCGGTCTCCCGCGCCAGCAGTTCCTGCGCGTCGGCGAAGTGGATCGACGGGATCTCCTCCGGCACGTCCGGCAGCTTCACTCCGAGCAGCTCCACCGCGCCCGGGGCGCGCTCGGCGATGGTGGCGACCATCTCGGCCACCGCCTCGCGGACCACGGCCATGACGTCGCGGTGGTCGGTCACGAAGCCCAGCTCGGCGTCGAGGCTGGTGTACTGGGCCAGGTGCCGCGCCGTGTCGTGCGGTTCGGCCCGGAAGACGGGGCCGACCTCGTAGACGCGTTCGAAGACCCCGACCATGGTCTGCTTGTAGAACTGCGGCGACTGCGCCAGGTAGGCCTTGCGGCCGAACCAGTCGAGGGCGAAGACGTTCGCCCCGGACTCGGTGGCCGACGAGACCACCTTGGGAGTGTGCACCTCGGTGAAGCCGAGCCGGTCGAGCGCGCGGCGGTATCCCGCCACCGAGGCCGCGGAGATCTCGAACGGCGCGCGCAGCCTGGGGTGGCGAAGGGCCACCGCGGCGTTGTCGAGCACGGTGGGCAGCGCGGCCGAGACCACCGGCCGGTAGAGGTCGAACGGCGACGCGACGGCGGGCTCGGACAGCTCGCGGACCGCCGGAGAGGTGATCTCCACTCCGCCCGGCGCCTGCTGGTTGGCGGTGACGGTCCCGGTCACCTCGATCACGGTCTCCTCGGTGAGCACCGCGAGGCGTTTCACCAGGTCCGGCTCGGCGGCGACGACCTGCACCAGACCATCCCGGTCACGCACGATGGCGAAGGTCACCGACTTCAGCGCGCGGACGCGGTGCAGCCAGCCGGCGACGGTCACCTCTTCCCCGACATGCTTGGAGACCTGGGAGGACAGAATTCGCATGACAACTCCACAGACGAGAACCGTAGGTGTCCCTGTCCGGTGTGGGCGAGCAGGGACCTGTCGCTCGCGGTGCCACCACACCTTCGCCCCGCCGCCGGCGAGACCTCGTTGCGGCCCGGTCACGAGGGCCCACCGGCGGGGCATTGGGCGGCCGCCACGACGGCGCCGCCGTTCCTCCCCGCAGCTCAGAAGGGTCTTCGACCGGGGGGCGAGACCGCCTTTCCAGCGACGGCGGCTCTCTCGTGACTCGCGCGGTCCCGGCCTACTTGGCTTCGTCACAGCTTTGCTCCCGATCATAGTCGAGATCGGCTCAGGGAGCGGAAGGAACGCATGACCACGGAAACACGCGCCGCCGTGTCCACCGCGTCCGCCGCCGCGAAGCGCCGGCACGCGTTCGCGCGGCTGCTTCCCTACGCCGGGGCGGTCCCGCTGAGCATCGCGGTGGTGCTCAACCTGCTCGCGGGCCTGCTCCCCATCTCCTTCATCGTGGGGACGAGCGTGCTGCTCAGCGAGATCTCCGCCTCGGTGGGGGAGGGGACCGGCGACCTCGGGGCCGTCGGCACCGCGCTGGCGCTCACGGTCGGCGCCTACATCCTCCAGCAACTGCTCGTGCCGTACCAGGCCGCGGTGGGAGAGGTGATCGCGCGCCGGGTGGACGGCCGCTGCGCCCACCGCCTGATGACCTCGGCCCTGGCGCGGGCCCCGATGTCGGTGCTGGAGCGGGAGAACGTCATGAGCAGGCTCGGGGACGCGCGCGACGGCCTCGGCCGCCGCCCGCCCACGCCGGGGGAGGCGGTCGCGGGCGGGCTCACCCTGATCGCCAGGTACACCCAGCTGGCGGGTGCGGTGGTCCTCATCGGGATCGCGCTCTCGCCGATCGCGGGCGCCGTCGCGGCGGGCACCGCGCTGGTGATCCGCCGGGGCCAGCGCGGATCTCTCGGACGGCTCGGCGGGCTCTGGCACGAACTGTCCGGTCCGCGGCGCCGCGTCACCTACCTGCGCGACATCGGCACGACGGTCACGGCGGCCAAGGAGTTCCGGACCCTGGGCCTGATCGACTGGCACGAACGCCGCCATCGCGCGGACGCGAAGGAGTATCTGGCGGCGCTGTGGACCGGCCGGCGACGCATCCTGTTCTGGCCGTTCGTTGGCTACACGCTGGTCGGCCTGGCGGGCGGCTCGGTCCTCCTGGTCTGGCTCGGCCGCTCCGCCGCCGGCGGCGACTTCGGTCTGCTCGAACTGTCCGTCGTCCTCCAGGCGGCGCTCGTCGCGATCCGCTTCGGCGCCTTCTTCCCGGAGAGCGACGTCCAGACGCAGTACGGGCTGAACGCCTACGAGGCCCTGACCGAGTTCGAGGAACTGGCCGAGGGGAGCCAGAAGGACGTCCCCCGCGGCAGTCTTACGGCTGACGGGCTCCCCAGGCGCGGCATCCGCTTCGAACAGGTCCGCTTCCGCTACGGGGAGGGACGGCAGGTTCTCCACGGTCTCGACCTGGAGATACCGGCGGGCCGCTCGACCGCGATCGTCGGGCTCAACGGCGCGGGCAAGACCACGATCGTCAAGCTGCTGACCCGCCTGTACGACCCGGAAGAGGGCAGGATCCTCGTCGACGGGGAGGACCTGAGACGCCTCGATCCCAGGGAGTGGCAACGCCGGCTCGCCGTGATCTTCCAGGACTACGTGCGGTACGAGCTGTCCGCCGGCGCCAACATCGGTCTCGGCGCGCCGGCCGTGTCGGCCGACCGGGCCGGTCTTCTCGCGGCCGCCCGCCGGGCCGGCGCGCTGGAGGTGGTGGAGGCGCTGCCCGCGGGGCTGGACACCCCGCTCTCCCCGCGGTACAGGAGCGGACGCGACCTCTCGGGAGGGCAGTGGCAGCGGATCGCCCTGGCCAGGGCCTTCCTCGCCGTCGCGCAGGGCGCCTCGGTGCTGGTGCTGGACGAGCCCACGGCCCAGCTGGACGTGCGCGCCGAAGCGGAGTTCTACGACCGGTTCCTGGACATCACCGGCGGACTGACCACGGTGATCATCTCGCACCGTTTCTCCTCCGTACGCCGGGCCGACCGGATCGTGGTCGTCGAGCACGGCAGGGTCGTCGAGCAGGGCGACCACGAAGGGCTGCTCAGGTCGGGGGGACGCTACGCCGACCTGTTCCACCTGCAGGCACGGCGCTTCGGCGCCGACGACACCGGGACGGGATCCACCAGATGAGACGGATCGTGCTGAGCGCCGTGTTCGTGCTGCGCCTCGCCGCGGCGGTGGACCGGGGCCGCCTGCTGCGGGCCGTCGGGCTGATGACCGTCGGCTACCTGGCCACGCCCGTCATCGCCCTCGGGCTCCGGGAGTTCACCGAGGCCGCCCTGGCGAGGCGGCTGGACGTGGCGACGTGGGTCATCGGGGGCGTCGCCGTCCTGCTCGTCCTGGAACTGATGCTCGGGCACTTCGCGCACCTGTCGTACTTCGAGGTCGGCGAACTCGCCGAGACCACGCTCAACGAGGAACTGGTGCGCCACGTCAACGGCTCTCCCGGGCTGGAGCGCCTCGACGACCCCGCTTTCGCCGACAACGTGAACCTCGTCCGGGAGGAACTCGGCAACACCCGCACGGCGGTGGAGTCGGTGCTCCAGCTGGGCGGTCTCGCCCTCCAGACAGCGCTCACCACCGTCGTCCTCGTCACGCTCGATCCGCGGCTGGCACTCCTGCCGCTGGCCGCGCTCCCCTCGGTGCTGGTGGGCAGGTGGGCACAGAACCTCCTGGAGTCGGCGAAGGAGGCGAGCGCGGAGAACACCCGCCGCACCCGCCACCTGCTCGCGCTGGCGACCGCTCCGGCCTCGATCAAGGAGATCCGCCTCTTCCACGCCGAGGCCGCGCTCCTGCGGGAGCAGGACGCCAACTGGTCCAGGACCAGCGCGGTGCTGCGGAGGGCGCACCTGCGGGCCGCCGCCCTGCGCGCGGCGGGCCAGCTCGTGTTCGCCCTCGCCTACGGCGGCGCGATCACGCTGGTGCTCTGGCAGGCGGAGCAGGGCAGGGCGGGCGTCGGCGACGTGATCCTGGTCATCACCCTGGCGGTACAGGTGAGCGTGCAGGTGGCCGGCGCCGCCACCCTTCTCACCGGCCTGCAGGGCGTGGGCAGGACGCTGGACCGGCTGACCTCGCTCCGCGATCACGGGTCGGGGGAGCAGGGGTCGCGGGAGCACGAGGCAGGGGAGCGGGGGTCGCGGAAGCCCGGCCACGCCACACCGGCCCGGACGTCGCCGGTGCCCGTCTATCCCGGCACCGGAGCCGTCCCGGCCGTGCTGCGCGAAGGGATCCGGCTGGAGAACCTGAGCTTCGTCTATCCGGGCACCGGCAAGGTGATCCTGGAGGATCTCAACCTGACGATCCCCGCCGGGGGGTCGGTGGCGCTGGTGGGCGAGAACGGCGCGGGCAAGAGCACCCTCGTCAAGCTGCTGTGCGGCCTCTACCAGCCCACCTCCGGGCGGATCCTGGTGGACGGGACCGACCTGCGTGACCTGCCGGCCGGAGAATGGCAGGCGAGAGTGGCGTCCCTGTTCCAGGACTTCGCCCGGTTCGAGCTGCTGCTGCGGGAGAACGTGGGGGTCGGCGACGTCGCCCGGATGGAGGACGAGCAGGCGGTCCTGCGGGCCGTCGAGCTGGCGCGGGCCGGCCGGATCGTGGCGTCGGTGCCCGGCGGGCTGTCCGGGCTGCTCGGCCATGGCTACGGCCAGGGCACCGAGCTCTCCATGGGGCAGTGGCAGACCCTGGGACTGGCCCGGAGCCAGATGCGCGAGGACCCGCTCCTCCTGGTCCTGGACGAGCCCGCGGCGGCCCTCGACGCCGCCGCCGAGCACGCGATCTTCGAACGCTACGCCGACCTGTCGGCCGACACCGGCCGGCGATCCGGCGGGATCACCCTGTTCGTCTCCCACCGCTTCTCCACCGTGCGGATGGCCGACATGATCGTCGTACTGGACCGGGGCCGGGTGGCGGAGAGCGGCGACCACCGGGCGCTGGTGACAAGGCGAGGGCTCTACGCGGAGCTCTACGAACTCCAGGAGCGCATCTACCACTGACCGCAGCGAAGAGGAGGAACGGCGGCCGTTCTCACTCTTCGAGGTCGAGGGTGCCGTATCCGGCCCTGCGGGCGTGCCTGCGCAGGTCGTCGAGGGTGACGTCGGCCTCCGGTTCGAGCTGGCGGCAGACGCGGCCGAGGAACGCCGTCACCTCCGGCACCGTGCGGCGGGTCGCCGTGGCGTAGGCCAGGGCCCGGGTGAGGACGGCCCTCGTCCGAGTGGGAACGTCGTCGCACCACAGTTGCAGGACGTGGCTGCGCGGTGCCACGTACGCGCCGAGCATCGCCAGGGAGAAGGTGCCCTTCCCGCGCGTCCCGTCCTCGCGGTCGGAGTAGCGGGACGGCGGGAGGACGAGCCGGAAGCTGTGGTGGTCGACCCAGGAGAGCGACTGGGGGGCGATCCCCCGTTCGCGCATCCACTCCGCGAAGTGGTCGCGTGGGTGCTCCGAATCGGCGCTCTCCATCACGTGAGTGGCCGTCGGCCAGGAGTTGAGGATCTCCTCAAGGTGATCGTCCCGCAGATCGGCGACGCCCGAGTAGACGAGCGTCCTGAGCCGGTGACCGTCGTGGGCCCTGACGGCGTAGCAGGGCAGGAAGGCCCGGCCCACCTCCAGGACTTCGAGGTTGAGCAGTTCGTCGGGCAGGTCGTATTCGCCCCGGTCGTGCCGCCGGGCCAGTTCCTGGACGGCTCCGGGGCGGAAGCCGCATGCCTCCGGGAGGAGGCGGAAGGTCCGCTGGGCGTGGCCGGTGTCCCGGTCGAGGATCCGGACGCCGTGGGCGTAGTGGGCGGTGCGGAGAGGCCCGCACCGTACGCCGTCGAAGTACAGGCGGAGCCGTTCCTGCTTCTCCGTGTAGCGGCGGTCGTCACGGACCGACCGCAGGCCGCGCTCGGTGAGGAAGAGGGCGTCGGCGGTGCCGTACAGATGGCCGATGCCGCCCAGGAAGCGCAGCACCCGGTCGACCGTGTGCTCGGTCAGGCCGAGGAACACGGCGATGTCGGCACGGCGGGTGAACCCGCCCTCGGCGATGGCGAGACCGACGTACCGATCGAGCAGGTCGAACGGGTCGCGTTCCTCGATGGTCGCGGAGAGCTCCGCGGCGTGCAGGGGAAACGCGAGCGCGTGGATCCGTAACGGACGGATCCCGGGCAGGCCGGCGGCGTGCTCCAGCGCGCGGGTCTGGGCGTAGAGGATCGTGTCGGCCGGCGCACTGCTCATGGGTTCTCCCCGAGGCGTCGCATGATCTCGCGGTAGCTCCGCAGATCTCCCGTGGCCCGCACATGGTCGTGCAGCGCCCGCGCCAGGTCACGGAAGCCCGGGTCGGTGGCGTTGAGGAGGGTGGAGAGATCCCCGACGAGGATCAGCCGCTGCTTGGCCCGGGAGAAGGCGACGTTGGAGCGGCGCACCTCCCGGAGGAAGCCGACACCGCGGCGCGGGTTGCTGAGAGTGAAGCCGAAGAGGATCGTGTCGTGCTGGCCGCCCTGGAACGAGTCGACGGTCGCCACCCGGCGGGCGACGGCGTCCTCGTCACGGACCTGCCGGGCCAGCAGGGAGGTGACCAGGCCGATCTGGGCCGCGTACGGCAGGATGACCGCCCAGTCGTCGGACCTGGCGTGGTAGTGGGCGGCCAGGAGTGTCAGCAGCCGGGCCTCGCACTCGTTCAGCCGGCTGTCCTTGGGCCAGGGCTCGTCCTCGCGGGGTTTGCGGTCGCCTCGCTGCCGCTGCGGAAGCTCCGCCGTGTCGATGAACGCCACGGGAGCGGCGAACAGGTCGTCGTGGTGGACCCGTCGCACGTCGGTCTCCAGCAGCCCGCCGTAGAAGTGTCCGGAGATGAAACGCGCCAGGCTCTCGGGCATCCGGCGCTGGAAGCGCAGCACCTCTTTGTTCTCCTGGGGCGCGGAGGGGAACAGCAGCTCGAAGGCGCTGTCGGTGACGAGCCGGGCCAGCTCGCGGTCGCCGGGGTGCTCGGCCGCCACCCAGGCGACCAGCCGGTCGTCGGGCAGCGGCGGCAGCTGGACATGGTCGCCGACGAGGACGGCCCGGCGCGCCCGGACCAGCGGGACGAGCAGGTCCGCCGTGCTGATCTGGCCGGCCTCGTCGACGATGGCCAGGTCGAAGTCGGCGCCGTCGAGATGCCCGCTCGTCGCGGTGCCGATGCAGGTGGCTCCGATCACATCGGCGTATCTGACGAGCTCGCCGTACAGCTGATCGGTCCGCCGTTCGAGCTTCTCCCTCCAGGAGGTCAGCAGGTCCAGCCGTCTGCGCATCAGGCCGAGCGCGGAGCCGGCGGCGGACAGGAAGGCGGCCAGCCTCGCGGGGTCGGGGGCGATCTCGGGATGTTCGCCGTCGAGCAACTCCCGTAAGGACGTGGCGACGCGCGCGGCCCGCTCGGCCCGCGACCGCTGTTCGGCCAGATCGCGCTCGTGGGCCTGACGCGCGGCCACCAGGTCGGGATGCGTGGCACGGACGTGATCGAGTTCGGCGGCGACCCGCGCCAGGTCCCGCGCGATCGCGTCGAGCATCCGGCGGATGCCCTCGGCCTCGGCGCTCGCCCTGGACCGGCTCGCCTGGAGTCGGGTGAGCCGGCGCCGGAAGAACAGGCCGACCAGCGGAAGCTCGGCGGCTCGCCGGGCGCGGGCCACTGCCCGGTCGAGCCGCTGGAGGTCGTGGACGCGCTCGGTGAGCAGCTCCCCGTGGCGGCTCCCCGCGTCGTCAAGGGACGCCGCCCGCCGTTTGAGGTCGGCCGCCACGACGTCCTCACGCTCGGCGGCGGCCGCGGCGCTGCGCCGGACCTGGGCTCCGGCGTCGTCGAGACGCCGCATGTCCTCGTTCAGCTGCCGGAACAGCGCGTCCGCCGGGCCGTCCGGCGCCGCGGCGCCGTAACGGGCGAGAAGGGGCTCGGTACGGCCGGCGATGAGCCGCTGCAGTTCGACCGCCCGCGCCTCGAGTGTCAGGTGCTCGCAGCCGGGGGTGATGCCGTCCTCCCTCCCGACCCGCAGCACCAGCAGGTTCTCCGGCAGGTCCTTGAGCACATTGTCGACCGCGCGGTTGGTGAAGGAGGAGATGAGGACCTTGCGGTGCTCCTCGGCGCAGGCCAGGACGACCTGCCGGATGGTGTGCGTCTTGCCGGTGCCGGGGGGTCCCTGGATGAGCGCGAGGTCGGGAACGGCCAGCGCTTTGCGGAAGGCGCTGAGCTGGCTGGCGTCCAGGGGTTCACGGGGACGGCTCCGGAGCGCGGGGGCGAAGGTCTGGAACCTGCGGTCGACCAGCGCCGTCAGCAGCAGCGGGTTGCGGGCGCGGCCCTCCCGCAGGATCTCGATGGCCTCGCGTTCCTTGTCGTAGGTGATGAGGTTCGGCGTCTCGGCGAACGCGCCGCTCTCGGGGATCCGGGCGAAGTCCACCGGCCGTTCGAACCGCACCGTCGCCACCGCCTCGTCGATCCGTTCGATCCGGCCGCGCAGGTCGGGCTCGCCGTCGATGTGGACGCGGGTGCCCGCCGTCAGCCGGTTGGCGTCGATGAGCTGGAAGGAGTGCACCGACCGGGCGGAGCGGCGCGTCGCGGCCACCGGGGTGACCCGCCGGTACGGGACGAGACGGCGGGCGTCCCCGGCCGACGCCTCGATCCGCCGTCCCTGCTCCACCAGCGTGGTGAGACGGTCGAGATAGGCGGCGTGGGCGGGCGGGAGCGTGGGCTCTCCCCCCGGCGGCACGCCGACGCCGGCGCTCCAGGCGCTCTGGATCATCGGCCAGCCGGAGGAATGACGCAGGTCGTGCGGGCTGTCGAAGACCCGCCAGCGCCCGGCGCGCAGCAGCAAAGCGCCCCGGACGATCTGGTCATGGTCGTCGAAGTGCATCGGATGGATGCCGCCGACCCAGTAGCCGCGCAGATCCCGGGTGGGGAAGAGCATGAGGGCGTACCGGCCGTCGACATAGATCTTGAGGAAGTCGCCACGGTCGCCCCGGCCGCGCTGCAGGCGGGCGGGGACCGGATTCTGCGGCCCGGCCGCCCACAGGTCCCGGCTGATCCCTTCCATGCCCGGCAGGAGGGGGTGGCGTTCGCGCTGTTTGACCAGCGTTCCGGGGAACTTCTGCGACCAGACCAGACCGGCCTCGGCACCGAGGTCGACGATCCTTCCCTCCACCGTCTGCTCCTTCGTTCAGATGCGGAGACCTTCGCCGAGCTCCAGGATGTGGCCGCGTCCGGCCGGGTCGGGGGACAGCGCCCGATCGAGAGCGTGGGCGAAGCGCTCCGGCACGGCGGGGTTCAGGACCGCGGCCGAGACGAGCGGTATGGGCGGACGCCCGGTCACGATGACGTGGATCAGCTCGGCCAGCCGGCGGACGTCCTCGGCGGGCTCGGCGGCCTGATCGGGGCGTGAGAACGCCTGACCGGCGTCACGCAGGAACAGCGACCCCGCCCGGTCGGTCATGATCGAATCGGGGCTGACGGCGCCATGGGCGAGCCCCCTGCCGTGCAGGGAGGCCAGGCCTTCGCAGAGCCCGGCGACTCCGGCGCCCAGCACGCGCACGGCCTCGGCCTCCCGGCCCCGGCCGTCGTAGAAGCCGGCCAGGGTGGTGAACGACGGTACCGCGGTGACCAGCACCGCCGTCTCCGGCGTCACGGACGCGGCGACCCGCGGCGGCAGGCCTGGGAGCGCTTCGGCGAGCAGGCCGGCCTCGCCGGCCAGAGCGGCGCGCCACTCCAGGGCCGCGGGACCGGGCGACCTGGCGGCGATCCTGCGGATCCAGACGTGACCGCCCTCCGGCGTGAGCGCGAACGCCCGGGACGCGATCGCCGTGCCGTCCGCCGACCTCTCCTCCTCGGGATCTCCCGCGACGTGGTAGGCGACGCCCTCGATCTCGACGGTGCCGCCGATGCCGGCCGGCTCTCCGCCGGGTGGTCGCCGAGGCTCCGGCCGGGTTCGCTCGACGACCACCCACCCCTCATGCTCGGCCTTGATGGCGCGCAGACAGGGCTCCGGCCACAGACCCGGCTCCTTGTCGATGGTTCGATGACAGCTCGGGCACAGCAGCATGAGATTGTCGAAGCCGTCGACCTCGGTCGGCCTGGCCGCCTCCCGGCGAGGCCCGTCGGGGGAGTGCGGCGCGATGTGGCCCATCTCGCCGATGTGACGGGTGCCGCCTTCGATGTCCAGGGGCCTGCGGCATATGGTGCATTTCCTGTCGGTCGCGTCGAAGAGCGCGCGCCGAGTTTCATCGGGAATGCGCCTGCGCTGAGCTTGCGCCACCCGAAGATAGTAGCGATCCGAACTCATCCGGATCAGAGCGTTCCACGAAACGGGAGCGATTCAGTCGTACGCGACCGGCCTCGACAAGTGGGTCTTACTCGGGCAGGTCGAGGCCATAAGCCTTCAGCGCCTTCCGAGCTCGACGGACACATTCTTCCGCGGAGCCTGCGTCGGCCCGAACAACCCATCTCTCCTCGTTCTGGCCTCCGCCACTGGCGTGGAAGGTCCACGACCGGCCTGCTCCGCGCTCAGCGTCGACCCTGAGCAGCGCGTTGACGCCGTGTTCCAGAAGCCATTCGAGCATCGCGACCGCGTCCACTCAGGCAGGATACGGTTCTGGCGCCGCGTCGTAACTCCGGCGAGTGGCGGGGTACGCCGACGCATACGGCCCGCTTGCCGGCTCGACCTTCGCTCGTGCGAGCGCCCAGTGCAGCCGCGGCATGTCCACTCGTGCGTGGCTGGTTTCCACGATGGTGTTGGCGCCGATGACGAAATCGGCACCCATGGAATGGAACACCTGGAACATTGCGAGGATCTTGCGATCCTGCGCGATCCAGGCGGAGAGCCCTTGAGAGCTGAGGGTGACGGTTTCGGCGTGATCAATCACGCCGTGCTTGCCGAACCGCCGGAATCCGCCGTCCCGAAGATACTGACGCGGGCCTGGGCCAGTTCCTCTTCGGTGAACTCCCCGTGCTCCTCCTGGTGCCGCAGCAAGTCAGCACCTAGGAGTTGGTGCCGCAGCTGGCGTGCCACCGCTTCGGCGACATAACCGGAGACATTGTCGGTGATCTTCCTGAGTTCGGCGACCTGCTCGTTCGGCAACGTCACCGTGATGCGCGTCGTATCGGCCATGGGCAATCATGCTGCGGTATGCGTACCCGGTTGGAACCGGCATTGAGGCCGGATCTCCGGATGGCGAAACGGGTGAGGCTCGCGGCGCGAGGTCGGCTGTAGAGGGCGCGGCGCCGCAGAGTTTGTGATCAACTCCGTCAGACGCGCAGGACGGTGACCTGGCGGCCGGAGGGGGTGGTCGCCTGCTCGAAGCCGCCGCGTTCCTTCCAGGGCGGGGCCTCGGGGCGGCGGTCGAAGATCACCAGGACGCCGGTGGAGAGAGTGAGCCGGTCCAGATAACGGTCGAGCTGGGCGAGGCCGTCGGACGTCGGGTCGTTTTCGCCTGCTCGCCTGACTTTCAGTTCCATGGCCTCTCGCTGAATGTGCCGTTCGCCTTCGGGGCCGGTGTAGGGCCAGCGGATGAGCACGTCCAGTCGCTTGGTGCCGGCGGCGTACTCCCGGTCGAGGTGGCCACCGCCGTTGACCAGGCGGTGCAGGAAGGCCATGAGGATGATCTGGCAGGCGGCCTCGTGATAACCCTCCTGCCGGACGAGGACCTCGCCGTGCTCGCGCCAGAAGACGACGAACTCCTCCAGCAGGCGCGGCAGGTCGAATCTGCCGTCCGGCAGTACGAAGCTGTGCGGATCGGCCATCACGTACTGCTCCGACGGGTCGCCCAGCACCCGCAGGATCACCTCCCGATAGATCGGGTTCGCCACCTCCAGTGGGGGTCTCTGCCTGATCAGGCCCAGGTCGCGGACGTAGGAAAGGTCGTCGGAGAAGCCGGGCTCGACGTGGGGGAAGACCCCGGCCACGACCGGCTCCAGCACCCGCTTGACCCGCGGCTCGTGCAACCGGGCCATCAGAGAGTCCAGATGGGTGGCGCGCGCCCGGATCAACCGCTCCTTGGCGTCTTCCACCTGCCCGGCGGTGACGGCATCAGTCACCCCCATCCGTACGGTGATCTCGTAGGCGAGGGCGTTGACCAGCCACGGCTGTCCCTGTGTCAGCTCGAAGACCCGGTCCAGCGCGTCCATGGTGAACTCCTGGCCGGTTTCCTTTGTGTGCCGGCCGTACAGCTCGGCGATCTGGTCGGCGCTGAAGTCGTCCAGGCGCAGCGACTCGGTGACGATGTTGAACGGGCTGGCCGGGTTCGACCTGCCGGGTTCGCCGCCCGAGGCGACCTTGTAGTCACGCACGTCGCGCAGCCCGCACAGCACCACCGACTCGGGGAACGGACGGCCTCCCGGCCGTGCGTTGTGGCCGTCGCGGAGCTGGCTGAGGATGCTGACCATGCTGTTGCCCTGCAGGGCGTCGATCTCGTCCAGGAACAGCACCACCCTGCGCGGGCAGCGGCGGCACCACTCGGTCAGCGCCGAACCGAATCGGGCGCCTGCCGGAGCTTGCGGCCAGGCGTCCGGCGGCAGCAACTCCTCCGGCCATGCCGCCCACTCGGCGGCCTGACGGAGGGACTTCAGCAAAATCTCTTCTGCGGCGGCGTAGTCGTCTCCGGCTGATTTTGCGCGCTCGCAGGAGAACATCAGGGCGGCGATGTCGCCCTCGGCGTTCAGCTCGGACGCCAAGGCGCCCAGCGTGGTCGTCTTGCCGGTCTGCCGGGGCGCGTGCAGCACGAAGTAGCGGTCCATCTCGATGAGCGCGCGCCTGCGGGAGCCGCGGCGTGGGGGGCAGCATGTAGTGACGCCGCGGGTCGCACGGGCCCGTGGTGTTGAAGTACTTCGCTCTGGGTGGCCGCATGGTCGCATTCTGCCACCGTCTTGTCCGTAGGCGGGCCCGTGACGGCCGCGATGGTCGCCTGCGCATACTCCGCCGGCCTGCGTGCCGCTGAGGCGGGGATCGGCCCGGTCCGACACGCCCGGCAGGATGCGGCGGGATGTCCGGGAGACGGAACCTGGAGGTGTGGCTAGATCGGGAAGCGGCCGCGGCGCCAGTGCCAGTGGCGGCCGGCCTTCAGGTGGTCGACGATCGCGCGCTCGAGCACGGTGCGGCGCGGCAGCTGGTCGAGCGGCGTGGTCAGGGTGCGGAACACGAACCGCAGCACCTCGGCGTCGGCGTCCAGCCCTTCCGGCTCCTCGTAGGGCTCCAGCTCGAACCTTCGCTGGAACCGGACGATGTTGGAGTCCTCGGGCAGGTACTCCAGCAGCTGTGGGTCGAGCAGCCACGAGCCACAGGAGAACGCCGTGTAGCGCTCGTCGGGAAAGTGGCGCGGGAAGAACGCGCGGGCCTCGTCGAGCGACGCCGTGACCGCATCCGGGGTCATCGGTCCCGACTCGAAGATGTGCACGCCGATGTCGGTATCGCCGCGCTGGTACTGCAGTCGGCCCAGCTCGTAGACGCCGCCGCGGGCGTGCAATGTCAGCCAGCTCTGCATGACCGGCCAGCCCTCGCGGTGCATCCGCCGGTCGACCGCGAGGTTGCGACCCAGGTCCGCGAGGGTCGTCCACGACACGGCATCGGCGATGTCGTGGTCGCGGTGGTATCCCCTGACGACGTCGACCAGGGCCAGGTACGCGTACACGTAGAGATGCCGCCAGGCAGGGCCTCGCTCGCGCGGCAGCTCCGGACCTGGCGAGAGCCAGCCGTGGCCCCCGAGATCGGCGCGGACCAGTGCGATCGAGCGGTCGAGCAGCCAGCGCAGCTCCGGATTCCACAGTGGAGATCCGGGGTCGGGCCAGCCCGCCATGATCTCGGCGGCGTCGTCCGGCAGGACCGCGAGCCGGTCGAGGATCGCGGGCACGTCGGCCTTGGCGGGCAGCGGAGCCGACGGCCGGTCGCCGGCGAGCCGGTGCACGCGCTCGACGTCCTCGACGGATACCCCGAGCCGGGCGGCGGTGTCGTCGAGATCCACGCGGATGACCCTACCGGCCGGCGGACGTCTTGCGCGTACGCGCGAGCGACCGCCGGGCAACCCTGCGTCCTTGACCACCGCAGTCCGCCAACCGCGGCCGACTGGCGCTCCTGCCGCCGGACACCCGCCGGCATCGGCCGCCCTCAGGGCGGCGGGTCGGTGTTCGAGGCTCTGCCTGGCGGTGGAGGAAGCGGGCCGAGCCCGGGGGTCGAGGAACGAGTGTGATGGGTCGCTACTCCACACGATGTAGCCGGGCGGGGCCTACTCCCCGGGTGCCGGGCTGAGATGTCTTCCTGGGCAGGACGACCGCTGACCGGCCCGAAGGCCACGATGTCCGGCATGTACGCGAGGGGACAGTCCCCGTCGCGCCCAGGGATCACGAAAGGACGAACGGCGTGAAGATCGGACCGATGGCATTGGCAAGCGTGGCCATGCTGGGTGTCGGCGCCGGCACGGTGACGGCGGTGCCCGCGACCAGCGAGACGGCAGTCGTGCGGGCCGACGCGACCGGCTCGGCGACAGGCGTCGATCCCGCGAGGCTGAAGTCCGCCCTGGACGATGTCCACCGCGCGGGGATGCCCGGTGTGTTCGCCGAGGTGCGCTCTGACGGCCAGATCTGGCGCGGTGCCTCCGGGGTGGCCGATGTGGAGACCGGCCGTCCCGTGACGCCGGGCATGCTGCAACGCGTCGGCAGCCTCGCCAAGACCTTCGTCGCGGCCGCGGTCCTGCAGCAGGTCGAGAAGGGGCGAGTCGAGCTCGACGCGCCGATCGGCCGCTACCTGCCGCACCTGGTGCCGGGCGAACGCGGCGAGAAGATCACTGTTCGGATGCTGCTCAACCACACCAGCGGCATAGCCGAATACCTCGGCTATGCGTTCCCGTCCCTCCAGAAGTTTCCTTCTCTTCCGGACATGTCGCCCAAGAGCCTGGACGACAACCGGTTCAAGCGGTTCACTCCGGCTGAGCTGATCGGGATGGGGCTCAGGGCCCCCGCCGTCGGCGAGCCCGGAGGCTCGCCGGGGGTGTACGCCAACACCAATTACCTGATCCTCGGCGAACTCTTGGAGAAGGTGACCGGTACCACCGCCGAGACGTACATCACCCAGAACGTCATCAGACGCGCCGGGTTGCGGCACACCGTGTTTCCGGCCGGGCCGCGTGTCGAGGGACCGCACCCACGGATGTACGAGGCGTTCTTCGGCTTGATCGACCCGCCGCGCGACTACAGCGTCTACGACATGTCCTGGACAGGGATAGGGGCCTCGCTGGTGTCCACGATGGGGGATCTCAACCGCTTCTACGGCAAGCTGCTCGACGGCAAGATCGTCAAGCCGTCATCGCTGGCCCAGATGCGGCGTACCGGCCCCGTCATCAGCCAGTCCGGGCAGATGATCTCCTACGGCCTCGGCCTGCACGAGCTCCAGATCCCGGGTTGCGGCACCTTCTGGGGCAACGACGGGACGGTCTGGGGCGCGGAAACGCAGTCCTGGATCCGAGCCGACGGCCGGCGTCAGATCTCCGTCGCGATGAACCTCGCGAGGTGGAACACGATCGATTCTTCGGGAAGGCCGCAGCCCCACCCCATCGATGACGCGCTGACGGCCTTCAAGCGGCAAGCATTGTGCGGCGACGAAGACGCCTCAGCTGAGAACGCCTCGTAAGAGGTGAGGCCGCTCATCCTCCGGCAGTTCTGGACGGCCGAGCCGGACATGTGAGCGAGGCGGCTTCCAACGGCATGTCCGGACAGGCGTGACCATCGGAGCATGCGCAGGTCGGACCGCTGATCGCTGGTCATACGTGGTAGGGCGGGTGGGACTTGAACCCACGACCCACGGATTATGAGTCCGATGCTCTGACCGGCTGAGCTACCGCCCCGCAATGGTGGAGTCTCTCACAACTTAGGGCAGGAGGGGATGCGGGCTCGGAGGGGAGCGGCGCCCTTCGGCCCACGGCGTAATCACCGCCTCCGCTGATCGTCCGCTGGTGCCGCTGGGTGGTCTGGGAGTTATGGGGCCATTGTCCGGGTATGTGATGCGAGAGGTGGTCAGGCTCCACACACGACGGCTCTGCGAAACGTGGCTCCGCAACGGATCGGGGGTGTCCCGGTGGGGAGACGGCTGGCGGGCGTCTGCGTGCTTCTCCTGGCGTCGGTCTCGGCGTGCGGACAGCGAGGGGAGGAGCGGGAAGCGGGGCTCGGCGCCATCGGGACCATCCGCGAGGGCTTCACCGTCGGCCTGTTGCTTCCGCACGAGGGCCCGGAGCGCGCCCTGTTCACCCGCGCCTTAACGGCTCGCTGCCCGCGCTGCCGGGTCGAGTACGCGAACGCGGCCGGTGACCGGGCCCGGCAGGGACGGCAGATCGGGCGGATGCTGGCGGACGGCGTCCGGGTGCTGGTCCTCGGCGCGGTGGACCCCGGCTCCGCCGCCCCCTGGGTGGCGCGGGCGAAGCTGGCCGGGGCGAAGGTCGTCGCGTACGACCGGCTCGCCGACGGGCCGGTGGACGCGTACGTCTCGACCGACCCGGCGCGGGCCGGCCGGATGCAGGCCCTGGCCCTGCTCGGCGCGATGAAGCGCCCCGGGCCCGTCCTGCTCCTCAACGGACCGCCGGGCGATCCGTACGCGGCGGCAGTGAAGCGCAGCCTGCACGCGGTGCTGGACGGCCGCGTGACGATCGCCCGGGAACGGGACCTGGCCCGGCCCGGTGACGCGGCGCGCGAGGTGGCGGCGGCCCTCGCGGCGCTCGGCGGGCCCGCGAAGGTGGCCGGCGTCTGCTGCCCGGGCGACGCGACCGAGGCGGTCGCGGCCGAGCTGGCGCGAGCGGGCGCGGCCGGGGTCCCGCTGGTCGGCCAGGGCGGGACGGGCGTCCCGCGGCGGGCGCCGACGCAAGCCTCGGCCGCGACCGTGCGCGCCGACGTCGCCGCCGAGGCCGCCGCCGCGGCGAGACTCGCCGTCGAGGTCGCGGGCGGCAGAACCGTGTACGGCACGGCCACCGTGTCCAACGGCACCACGGCCTCGATCCCCGCCGTGCTGGTGCCTCCCGTCGTCGTCACGAAGGACTCCGCGCCCGGACCCCGAAACGCCGGTCCCGAAGCCGCCGGTGCCGCCGTTCCCGAAGGCGCCGCCGGAGCGGTGGTCCGTCCGCGCTGACCGCGTCATCGGATACGCGTCATCGGATACGACGAGGGCCGCGGTCGGGACGACCGCGGCCCTCGTGTCCTGTGAGAGGGAATCCCCCTCACTCCTCGTCGCCGGAGGAGGCGTCGGACGGCGCGGGGGCGTCGGACGGGCGCAGGCGCTCCCACAGCAGGAAGGCGCCGCCGACCACGAGCATGGCGATGCCCGTCCACAGGTTGATGCGGATGCCCTCCGCCTTCTGGATCTCCTGGGCGCCGTCGAACAGGCCGGTGACCGTGAGGATCAGTCCGTACAGCAGGAACAGACCACCGATCACGCGGCGGATGTCGAAGAGCCGTTGCGGGGCGGCCATGGGAACCTCCTACAGGAAGGGCAGGTAGAACGCCGCGGCGAGGACGACCGCCCCGGCGCCGAGGATCACGGGGGAGCGGTACCAGGCGGCGTCTCCCGCCAGCGCGTCGTCCGAGACGGACGCGTCGCTCAGGCCGTAGACGAGCCCGCGCAGCTCGCTCTGCGGCTTGGGGGTGGTGACGAGCGTGACCACGACCGAGACGACCGCGTCGACCACGAAGGCGATGCCCGCGCCCCAGAAGCTCGCGTTGAGTTCGGTGCCGAAGTCGAGCACGCCCACCTTGTAGAGGATGTACGACGCGAAGGCGCAGACGGTGCCGCTCAGCAGGCCCCAGAAACCCGCCCACGCGGTCATCCGCCGCCAGAACAGGCCGATGATGAACGTCGCGAACAGCGGGGCGTTGAAGAACGAGAACAGCGACTGCAGGTAGTTCATGATGTTGCTGAAGCCCGCCGCGATGAACGCCGCGCCGATCCCCGCGACGATGCCGCCGGTGGTGGCGATCCGGCCGAGCCGTACGTACCACTCGTCCGAGTGGCCGCCGTTGACGTGCGACTTCCAGATGTCGTACGTGAAGACCGTGTTGAAGCCGCTGATGTTGGCGGCCACGCCGGCCATGAACGACGCGAGCAGGCCGGTCACCGCGATGCCGAGCACGCCGTTCGGCAGGAACTCGTTCATCAGCAGCGGGATCGCCTCGTTGTACGTCGGCCCGCCGTCCTTGCCCAGGTTGCCGAACAGCACCACCGCGACGAGGCCCGGGATCACGGTCACGATCGGGATCACGAGCTTCGGGTACGCCGCGACGATGGGGGTGAGCCGGGCCGCGTTGGTGTTGCGGGCCGACAGGGCGCGCTGGACCTCGGCGAAGTTGGTGGTCCAGTAGCCGAAGGACAGCACGAACCCGAGGCCGAGGACCAGGCCGATCCAGTTGGCGCTCATCGGGTTGTCGGTGCCGCCGGTCTGCGCCCAGGTGTGCAGGCCGCCCTCGCCGAGCACGCCCTGCTTGACCTTCTCGCCGAGGCCGGAGAAGCCGCCGACCCGGGTCAGGCCGATCACCACGATCGGCACGAGCGCCGCGACGATCACGAAGAACTGCATGACCTCGTTGTAGATCGCCGAGGACAGGCCGCCGAGCGTGATGTACGCGAGCACGATCGCCGCCGACACGATGATGGACAGCCACAGCGGCCAGCCGAGCAGTGCGTCCATGACGAGCCCGAGCGCGTACAGGTTGATCCCGGCGATGAGGATCTGCGCGAGGGCGAACGTCGAGGCGTTCAGCAGCTGGGTCGCGCCGTTGAAGCGGCGGCGCATGAACTCGGGGACGCTGTGCACCTTCGACCGGTAGTAGAACGGCATCATCACGACGCCGAGGAACACCATCGCGGGGACCGCGCCGATCCAGTAGTAGTGCACGGTCATCAGGCCGTACTGCGCGCCGTTGGCGGCCATGCCGAGGATCTCGGTGGCGCCGAGGTTGGCGGACATGAAGGCGAGGCCGGTGATCCAGGCGGGAAGCGCGCGGCCCGAGAGGAAGAAGTCCAGGCTCGTCCGTACGGCCCGCCTAGCGGCGAAGCCGATTCCCAGTACCACGAGGAAGTACAGGGCGAGGATCACGTAGTCCAGGAGGTTGACGTCGAGCCGCAGATCCTGTGCGGCCAGCAATTGGGCATCAGGCACGCAACGCCAGCTACCCTCACGCCTCCCTGTCTCACAAAGTGGGCTCGTGTATACCCAATCGTGACAAAACCGCAGGTGAGGGCCCGGTAAAGCCGGTTTCGGGCGTCCGCCGCGGCGTCCCGCGTGGCCGGGCGGACGAGCGGGTAGGCGAGCAGGTGAGAGGACACGGACGAAGGGAGACAGGTCATGGCCGACGCCCCGAACCCGATCCAGTTGCAGAAGCACCTGAAGGGCGTGGACTACCCGGCCGGGAAGTCGGACCTGATCAATACGGCCCGCGACCAGGGCGCCGACGACACGGTCCTGAACGCGCTGGAGCGCATCCCGGACCGGGAGTACGACGGCCCCAACGCGGTGAGCAAGGCGGTCAGCGAGGCCGGATGACCCGAGGCCGGGCGGGGGCGGCGCGCGGACGCGGTTCCGCCGCCGCCCTCAGCCGGGTCAGGCCCAGATGCCGGCGAGCGGGGCGGCGACGGCGGCGGCCTGGTCGAGCCCCGCCCGGAAGGCCGGCCCCCACAACCGCGGGTCGAGCACGTCGGCGCCGAACACCTCCCGCGACGCCCCGTCGGGATGCACCGTGTACGCGGCGTCCGCGCCGGCCTTCAGCAACTCGGCGTCGAGCACCGCCCTGGGGGTCAGGTGACCGAGGGGCTCCAGCACGACGATCGTCCGCGCTCCGCCGGCCAGGTCGGCGTTGGTCGCGGAGCGGACCCCGCCGTCCACGTAGTGCCTGCCGCCGATCTCCACCGGCGGGAAGACCATCGGCACCGCGCAGCTCGACGCGACCGCGAGCACCAGCGGCGCGCCGGCCGACCGGTCCCACACGACGAACTCGCCCGTCGCGGCGTCCACGGCGGTGACGCGCAGGTCGCGGTCCGGCCACTCCTTGACCGGGAGCCGCTCGCCCACGGCCGCGAGCCGCTCCGCCTGGTGGTCGACCCGGGCCGCCAGGGCCATCTGCCCGACCCGGCGCCGGGCCTCGCGGCGGTCCAGCGCGGGGTCGGACATGACGGCGAACGCCTGCATGATGGCGTCCATGTCGACGACGGGTGGCGGTCCGGTGTCCACCTCGGCCTGGTGGGCGATCGCCTCCTCCAGGTCGGCTTCGGTGGCCACCAGCGTGCCGACGACCGACCCCGCCGAGGTGCCGACGATGCGGTCCGCCGTCCCCAGGTCCACGCCGAGGCGGCGCAGGCCGGTCACGATCCCCGCCTCCCAGGCGATCCCGGCGACACCTCCGCCGCCCAGTACGAGAGCTGTAGTCATGACCGGAATTATGTTCTACCTCCGGGAGGGAACAGGAAGCGGCCCCCCTGGTGAAACCGGTTTAGATTTTGTCTGGACGCCAAACTATTGACGGCGCTTCGGCCGATGTGTGACTCTCTCGTTCAGATTTCCATGCACGGAGGAGAAGGACGGTCAGGGTCCCCGCCTGATCGTGCATGGCCGGTTGTCCATGCCCCCCGGAGGGAAAACCGTCCATGCGAAGACTCGCATCCCTGCTTGTGATCGCCGCCATGGCGCTGGTCACGGCCGTGATCAGGATGGCGCCGGTGTCGGCCGTCGCCGCCGATCCGTACACGTTCAAGAACGTGCAGATCGCCGGGGGCGGCTTCGTTCCCGGCATCGTGTTCAGCCCGGTCCAGAAGGACCTCATCTACGCCCGCACCGACATCGGCGGCGCGTACCGGTGGGAGCAGTCCAGCCAGACCTGGACGCCGCTGCTCGACTGGGTCGGCCAGTCGAACTGGGGCTACAACGGGGTCGTCAGCATCACCCCCGACCCGGTGGACGCCAACAAGGTGTACGCCGCCGTCGGCATGTACACGAACAGCTGGGACCCCAACAACGGCGCGATCATCCGCTCGTCGAACAAGGGCGCCTCCTGGCAGGTCAGCCCGCTGCCGTTCAAGCTGGGCGGCAACATGCCCGGACGCGGCATGGGCGAGCGCCTCGCGGTGGACCCGAACAAGAACAGCGTCCTGTACTTCGGCGCGCCCAGCGGCAACGGCCTCTGGCGCAGCACCGACTCCGGCGCCACCTGGGCCAAGGTGACCAACTTCCCCAACGTCGGCAACTACGTCGCCAGCCCCGGAGACGCGTACAACGGTGACAACCAGGGCGTCGTCTGGGTGACCTTCGACAAGCGGACCGGCACCTCGGGCAACGCCACCCAGACCATCTACGTCGGCGTGGCCGACAAGAGCAACACGGTCTACCGGACCACCAACGGCGGCACCTCGTGGGAGCGGGTCGCCGGGCAGCCGACCGGCTACATCGCCCACAAGGGCGTGCTCGACACCGCCAACGGCTACCTCTATATCGCCACCAGCGACACCGGCGGCCCGTACGACGGGGGCAAGGGCGACGTGTGGCGCTACGCCACCGCCACCGGCGCCTGGACCCAGATCAGCCCGATCCCGTCCAGCAGCGGCGACGACTACTTCGGCTACAGCGGCCTGACCATCGACCGGCAGAACCCGAAGACCATCATGGTGGCCACGCAGGTCTCCTGGTGGCCCGACGCGATCTTCTGGCGGAGCACCGACAGCGGCGCGACCTGGACCCGCATCTGGGACTGGACGTCGTACCCCAACCGCAGCTTCCGCTACAAGATGGACATCTCGTCCGCGCCCTGGCTGACCTTCGGGACCAACCCGCAGCCTCCGGAGGTCACGCCCAAGCTCGGCTGGATGAACGAGTCGGTCGAGATCGACCCGTTCAACTCCGACCGGATGATGTACGGCACCGGCGCGACGATCTACGGCACGACCGACCTCACCAAGTGGGACTCCGGCGGCCAGTTCACGCTCAAGCCGATGGTGAAGGGCCTGGAGGAGACCGCCGTACTCGACCTGATCAGCCCGCCGACCGGCGCCCCGCTGATCAGCGCGCTCGGCGACATCGGCGGCTTCCGGCACACCAACCTCGACGCCGTGCCGTCCATGATGTTCACCCAGCCCGTCTTCACCTCGACCACCTCGCTCGACTACGCGGAGACCAACCCGAGCGTGATGGTGCGGGCCGGCAACTTCACCGACTCCGACCGGCCGAACGACAGCCATGTCGCCTTCTCCACCGACGGCGGGGCCAACTGGTTCCAGGGCACCGAGCCGGGCGGCGTCAACAACGGCGGCACGGTCGCCGCGGCGGCGGACGGCAGCCGCTTCGTGTGGTCGCCGGCCGACCCCGGCATCCAGGTCGTCTACTCCGTCGGTTACGGCAACAGCTGGAGCGCCTCCACCGGCGTCCCGGCCAACGCGATCGTCGAGTCCGACCGGGTGAACGCGCAGAAGTTCTACGCCTACTCCGGCGGCAAGTTCTACGTGAGCACCAACGGCGGCGCGAGCTTCAGCGCCACCGCGGCCACCGGCCTGCCGACGACCGACGTCCACTTCAAGGCGCTGCCCGGCAAGGAGGGCGACATCTGGCTGGCCGGGGACGGCGGCCTGTGGCACTCCACCAACTCGGGCGCCTCGTTCACCAAGCTGTCGAACGTCAGCGACTCGATCAACGTCGGTTTCGGCAAGGCGGCGCCCGGCAAGTCGTACCAGGCGCTCTACCTGGCCGGCGCCGTCGACGGCGTCGACGGCCTGTTCCGGTCCGACGACACCGGCGCGAGCTGGGTGCGCATCAACGACGACCAGCACCAGTACGGCAACATGGGCGAGGCCCTGACCGGCGATCCCCGGATCTACGGCCGGGTCTACCTCGGCACCAACGGCCGGGGCGTCATCTACGGCGACCGGAACGGCACCCCGCAGTCCCCGTCGGCGTCTCCCTCGGCCTCCCCGTCCGCGTCGCCGTCTCCCTCGCCGTCTCCGTCTCCGTCTCCGTCGGCGTCGCCCTCGCCCAGCCCGTCCCCGAGCCCGTCTCCGAGTGCGTCCCCGTCCGCCTCGCCCAGCCAGTCGCCCTCGGCGACCCCGTCGGGCGGCAAGTCGTGCTCGGCGACGTACAAGGTGGCCAACCAGTGGCCGGGCGGCTTCCAGGGCGAGGTCACGGTGAAGAACACCGGCACCGTGGCGACCAGCGGCTGGACCGTCAAGTGGGCCTTCGCGAACGGCCAGACGATCAGCCAGCTCTGGAACGGCACGGTGAGCCAGTCCGGGGCGAACGTCACGGTCACCAACGTGAACTACAACGGCTCGCTCAGCCCCGGGGCGTCCACGGTGTTCGGCTTCCAGGCGAGCTGGAACAACACCAACGCGGTCCCGGCCACGCTGACCTGCACCGCCTCCTGAGATAACGCGACGACGGCCGTACGGGCGACACCCGCCCGTACGGCCGTCCTTTCGCGTGGCGGCTCCGGCCAAGGGCCTCCGGGGCCGGAAAGGGGTGGGGCGCGCCATGGCAGAGCTGATCTACTGGCGTGGTGCGGGGACTGTCGGGGGAGTGGGGCGGGACGGGGTGGGACAGCCAGGCGCGGCTGGTCGGAGAGCGGTGGGTGGAGCGCCGCCCCAGGAGGCCGGAGGTGGCCGGGCGACTGCTCATGGAGACCCGCCTGATGCCGTGGCTCGCGCCGCGGTTACCGTTGCCCGTTCCGTTACCCCACGTCCTGCGGCGGGAGCCCCTGGTCGTGCGGCATGAGGTGATCGTCGGTGAGCCGCTCGGGACCTTCGACGCCGTCGGCGGCCGCGCCCTGGGCGCGTTCCTGCGCGCACTGCACGCGACCGATCCCGTGGAGGCCGTGCGGCGTGGTGCCCCGCCCGCGAGAGAAGCACTGCGGGAGCGGGCGGTCATGGTCGAGGACTTCGGCACGCGTGTCGTACCGCTCCTGCCGGGGGACCGGCGAGGCGCCGCCCGGTTGGTACTGGACGCCGTGGCCACGCTGCCCGCCACCGCTCTGGTCCACGGCGATCTCGGGCCCGGACATGTGCTCGCGCGGGACGGCGTGGTGAGCGGTGTCATCGACTTCAGCGACGCGCACGTCGGCGACGCGGCGCTCGACCTGGCGTGGGCGCTCAACGGTGCCCCTCCGGTCTTCTCCAGGGCCGTGGCGGCGGAGTACGACGTCGCCGCCGAGGTCGTCGAACGAGCACTGCTGTGGCACCGGCTCGGGCCATGGCACGAGGTCACGCACGGTCTCGGCATCGGCGACCCGGACGCCGTCCGTAGTGGGCTGGACGGCCTCCTCGCCCGTCTCCCGGTCTGAACAGACCCTGGACATCGGCGAAGACGCGTGTCACGATCTGTGCTCGATCCGTTACTATAGGGCGCGTGACCCCCGCACAGCGGCACGCCATCGCCTACCTGACGGACCAGGGTCGCCGTGTTGCCGCCATCGTGCCCTTGGACGAAGTTTGGTACTGGACGTCCGGATGGCAGTCGGCGGAGGCCGAAGCCGACGAAGAGATCCGTGAGGGCCGGACCCGCTCCTTCGCCACGATGGACGACCTCTTCGTTGAGATAGACGCGGTCCGCGCAGAAGATCTCCCGTGAGATTCGAGCGTACGGCTGTGTTTCTCCGGGACGTGGCCCGGCTTCCCCCGAGCAGTACGCGCTTTTCAGAGAAGCCGTCTTCAAGCATTTCCTTCCGGCCATCGAGCAGTGGGCACACACAGGCCGCGTCCCCTGGCCTTCTCGGCTACGTGTTCACAAGCTCACGGACACGCGTGTCTACTCGATGACATGAAACTGCGCCTCTCCAGACGGCAGAGCGACCTTCGAGTTCGGCACCGCTGACGACGGCGAACCCCTCCTGGTCTGGTGCCGTGTCGGCGATCATTCGATCTACGACCGGCCCTGAAAGAGGAGGTCCGGGGCTTGTTCCCGGAGGTCACGACGGGAGGACGCCTCGGGGGAGGTGGAACTCCCGAGGCCGTTGGGAAGAGGGGGTACGGATGTGCCGTTCGGCTGCCGCGCCCGTACGGCCGGTCGCGTAGATTTGCCTGGGCGGGCCGTCGGGCCGCCCGGAGGCAGGGGTGGCCGGACACAGGGGTGACTGCGCGATGGCGATCGGGGTTTACGTCGCGGCCGGCGACGCGAGGAGCAACAAGGGCACGATCGCCCTCGGCATGATCGAGCTCCTGACCCGCCAGGTCGGCACGGTGGGCGTGTTCCGGCCGGTGGTCCGGGCGGGCCGCGAGGACAGCCTGGTCAACACCGCGCGGAGCCGCTTCGCGATCGGCCTGTCCTACGACATGTGCACGGGCGTCACCTACGAGGACGTGCACGCCGACGAGGACCGCGCGGCCGGGGAGATCCTGGCCCGCTACCGGGCGCTGGCCGGGCGGTGCGACGCGGTCGTGGTGATCGGCACGGACTACACGGACGTGGGCGCGCCCACCGAGTTCACGTTCAACGCCCAGCTCGCCGCGAACCTCGGCACGCCGGTGATGAACGTGGTCACCGGTCTCGACCGCACGCCCGACGAGATCGCCACGGCGGTCGAGATGTCGCGTAAGGAGCTCGCCGAGCGGCACGCCACCGAGCTGGCCACGGTCGTCACGAGGGTGGCGCCCGCCCTGGTGGACGAGGTCGCCGCCCGGGTCCCCGCGTACGTGCTGCCGGAGGTGCGGCGGCTGTCCGCCCCGACGGTCAGCGACCTGATGGCCGCATGCGACGGCGAGCTGTACCTGGGCGACGCCGCCCAGCTGGGCCGGGAGACGGGCGGCCTGATGATCGGCGCGATGTCGCTGCCGAACATCCTGGAGCGCCTCACCGAGGGCCTCGCGGTCGTCGTCCCGGCCGACCGGGCCGCCGCGCTGGTGCCGGGCCTGCTGGCCGCGCACAAGTCGCGCACGTTCCCCGCCCTGTCGGCGATCATCCTGAACGGCGGCCTCGAACTGCCCGACGCGGTCGTCCGCCTGCTGAAGGGCATGGACATCCGGCTGCCGATCATCACGACCCCGGGCGGCACGTTCGAGACCGCGACGAAGCTGTCGAAGGCCGAGGGGCGGTTCAGCCCCGACGCCCCCGGCAAGATCGACACGGCGCTCGGTGTCTTCGCCGAGCACGTCGACGCCTCGGCCCTGCTGCGCAGCCTGCGGGTCACCAAGGCCGCCGCGATCACCCCGCTGATGTTCGAGTACGACCTGCTGGACCGGGCCCGCGCCGACCGCCGGCACATCGTGCTGCCGGAGGGCGCCGAGCCGCGCATCCTGCGCGCGGCAGACAGCCTGCTGCGCCGGGGCGTCGCCGAGCTGACCCTGCTGGGCGACGAGCGGGAGATCCGGCTGGCGGCGAACACGATGGGCCTGGCCGTCGACGGCGCCCGGGTGGTGAGCCCGTTCGACCCCGAGCTGCGCGAGCTGTTCGCCGAGGAGTACGCCCGGCTGCGGGCGCACAAGGGCATCACCCTCGGGCAGTCCCGCGACATCGTGACCGACGTGTCCTACTTCGGCACGATGATGGTCCACCTCGGGCTGGCCGACGGCATGGTCTCGGGCGCCGCCCACACCACGGCGCACACGATCCGGCCGTCGTTCGAGATCATCAAGACGTCGCCGGGCGTCGGCGTCGTCTCCAGCGTCTTCTTCATGTGCCTCGCCGACCGGGTGCTCGTGTACGGCGACTGCGCCGTCGTGCCCGATCCGACGGCCGCCCAGCTCGCCGACATCGCGATCTCCTCGGCCGCCACCGCCGCCCGGTTCGGGGTCGATCCGCGCGTGGCCATGCTGTCGTACTCGACCGGCGAGTCCGGGGCCGGGCCCGAGGTGGACAAGGTGCGGGAGGCGACGGAGCGGGTCCGCGCGCTGCGGCCGGACCTGCCGGTGGAGGGGCCGATCCAGTACGACGCGGCGGCCGAGCCCAGCGTGGCGCGCACCAAGATGCCGGACAGTCAGGTGGCCGGGCGGGCGACGGTGTTCGTGGTGCCCGACCTCAACACGGGCAACAACCTCTACAAGGCCGTGCAGCGCAGCGCCGGCGCGGTCGCGATCGGCCCGGTGCTGCAGGGTCTGCGCAAGCCGGTCAACGACCTGTCGCGCGGGGCGACGGTCGGCGACATCGTCAACACCGTCGCGATCACGGCCATCCAGGCCCAGGTGCGGGAGGAGGCGCCGTGAGCGTGCGGGCGCGGGAGGAGAAGCGGTGAGCGCGCAGGCGCGGGGAGACGGGGTGGGCGGGCAGGTCCTGGTCCTCAACACGGGATCGTCGTCCATCAAGTACCGCCTGATCGACATGACGACCCGCACCGGTGTGGCCGGCGGGCTCGTCGAGCGCATCGGCGAGGACGCGAGCGCGCTCGTCCACGACGGTGTGCGGGTCGAGCGCAGGGTGGCCGACCACGAGGAGGGCCTGAAGGCCGTGCTCGCGGCGTTCGCCGAGCACGGGCCGTCGCTCGACGGGGTGACCGCGCTCGGGCACCGGGTCGTCCACGGCGGCAGCCGGTTCGTCACGCCCGTCCTGATCGACGACGCGGTCGAGCGGGCCATCGAGGAGATCGCGCCGCTGGCGCCGCTGCACAACCCGGCCAACCTGGAGGGCATCCGGGTCGCCCGGCGGGCCTTCCCCGGGCTGCCCCACGTCGCCGTGTTCGACACGGCCTTCCACGGGACGATCCCGCCACACGCCCACACCTACGCGGTCCCCCGCGAGTGGACCCGCAAGCTCGGCGTGCGCCGCTACGGCTTCCACGGCACCTCCACGGCGTACGTCTCGCGCCGGGCGGCGGCCCTGCTGGGACGGCCGTACGGCGAGGTGAACTCGATCGTGCTGCACCTCGGCAACGGCGCGAGCGCGACGGCCGTGCGGGGCGGGCGGAGCGTGGACACGTCGATGGGCATCACCCCCCTCGCCGGCCTGGTGATGGGCACCAGATCCGGCGACGTGGACCCGGCGCTGCCCGCCTACCTCGCCCGGGTCGCGGGGATGGGGCTCGGCGACGTCGACACGGCGCTGAACAAGGAGAGCGGCCTGCTCGGCATGTGCGGCGCCAACGACATGCGGGAGGTCTGGCGGCTGGCCGACGCGGGCGACGAGGACGCCCGGCTCGCGCTCGACGTGTACGGCTACCGGGTGCGCGCCTACGTCGGCGCCTACTACGCGGCGCTCGGCCACGTCGACGCGGTCGTGTTCACCGGCGGCGTGGGGGAGAACAGCGCGCGGGTCCGCGCGCTGGCGACGGCCGGTCTCACGCGGCTCGGCATCGAGGTCGATCCCGCCCGCAACGCCGCCGAGTCGGCGGAGGCCAGGGCGATCTCTCCGGAGGGCGCCGAGGTGACGGTGCTGGTGGTGCCGACCAACGAGGAACTGGAGATCGCCGAGCAGACCGCGGCCTGCCTCGAAGAGGGGTGACGTCGGTGACCGTGGCCAAAGGCCCGGCTGACTATCGTGGGCAACGGATGGGGGTGAGCCGTGTGGCTACGGCTGAGAGCAGTCGGACGGGTGAGGAAGAGGGAGAGTCGCGGGGCCTGCTGGACCGGGTGCGCGCGACTCCGGCGGGCCGGCTGACGCTGCGGATCGTCATCGGGGTGATCGGGACCGCCCTCGTCGTCGGCGGGCTGATCATGGTGCCGTTCCCGGGGCCGGGCTGGCTGGTGGTCTTCACCGGCCTCGCCGTGCTGGCCACCGAGTTCGCCTGGGCGAGCCGGGTGCTGGAGTTCGCCAAGCACTGGGTCAGGCGGGCGACGGACTGGCTCAAGCGGCAGAACTGGTTCGTCCGCATCGTGGCGGGCGCGCTGACCCTCGCCTGCGCGGCCGTGATCGTCTGGGTGTCGATACGGCTGACCCTGGGCGTCGACCTGATCCAGAAGGCCCGCGAGCTGCTGAGCTGACCCGCACGCCGACCTGAGCCGTGCGAACCTGAGCCGTGCCCGTGAGCCGGCCGGCCCGCGGGCGACGGTCAGACGGTGGCCCGGGTCAGCCTCCGGATCGCCAGTTCGGCCAGCAGCGCGGCGCCGTCGGCCAGGATGGCGTCGTCGAACTCCGCCTCCGCCGAGTGGTTCGACGGGGCGGTGGCGAGGTCCCGTCCGGGCGGGCAGGCGCCGACCACGAGGAAGGCCCCCGGCACCTGCTCCAGCACGTACGAGAAGTCCTCCGAGCCGGTCGCGGGGGTGGGGAGCGGGAAGTACCGGTCCTCGCCGAGCGCCTCCCGCACCGTCCGCGCGGCGAACTCGGCCTCGGTGTCGTCGTTGACCGTGACCGGATAGCCGATGCCGAAGACGCAGTCGACGGTGAGCCCGTGCGCCTCGCCGATGCCGCGCGCCAGCCGTACGAGGCCCTCCCTGACCCGGTCCCGCGTGGCGGGCGAGAACGTCCTCACCGTGACCTCGAAGCGTGCCTCGTCCGGGATCACGTTGTCGGTGGTGCCGGCGTGGAAGCTCCCCACCGTCACCACGACCGGGTCGAACACGTCGTACGTCCGGGTCACGTGGGTCTGCAGGGCCGTCACGATCTCGCAGGCCGCGGGGATCGGATCGAGGGCGCGATGCGGGGCGGAGCCGTGCCCGCCCCTGCCGCGCACGGTCACGGTCAGCGTGTCGGCCGCGGCGAGCACGGGCCCGCCCTTGGTCAGGAACAGGCCGCGGGGGATCGTGGTCGAGAAGA
Organism: Microbispora sp. H10885; assembly: GCF_014161415.1. Classification (NCBI taxonomy): domain Bacteria; kingdom Bacillati; phylum Actinomycetota; class Actinomycetes; order Streptosporangiales; family Streptosporangiaceae; genus Microbispora; species Microbispora sp. H10885. The sequence goes on from NZ_JABBWY010000007.1 coordinate 432,317, forward strand.
CGTGCATGCCGTACGCCGCGACCGGCCTGTCGCCCGCCGCGTCGAGCACCCCCTCCTCGATCATGAGCTTGGCCCCCTCCTCGCCCTCCTCGCCGGGCTGGAACATGAGCACCACGTCCCCTTCGAGGTCGGAGCGCCGGTCGGAGAGCAGGCGGGCCGCCCCCACGAGCATCGCCGTGTGCAGGTCGTGCCCGCAGGCGTGCATGCGGCCGTCGACGCGCGAGCGGTACGGCAGGTCCGTCTTCTCGTGCACCGGCAGCGCGTCCATGTCGGCGCGCAGCAGCACGGCCGGCCCCGGCCGCGAACCCCGCAGCACCGCGGTCACCGAGGTGAGCCGCTCCCCGGTCGTGATCTCCAGCGGAAGGCCGTCGAGCGCCGCGAGCACCCTCTCCTGGGTCCGGGGCAGGTCGAGCCCGATCTCGGGCTCCCGGTGCAGAGCACGGCGAAGTTCGACGAGATCGTCCTGAAGGGTCATGGGCCGCCGATCGCGCGAGAAGGGTCGATGTCGCCATCACATTAGAGCGCGGCCGGGTGGTCCAGGCAGGGGTTGCGCGACGGGTTGCGCGACGGGCGTGCGACGCGTCTGCCCGCCGTCGCGACAGTTGCGAGCGCACCTGGCCGCCCCCGTGGTTGCAGAGTTTCTTAATTCCCTATAATGGCAACAGTGTCCGCCGACGAGGAGGCGATGGCTGTGGGGCGTGGCCGGGCCAAGGCCAAGCAGGTGAAGGTCGCTCGTGCTTTGAAGTACAGCGGTGGCGGCGATCTGGAGTCCCTGCGGCGGGAGCTGGGCGTCGACGCGACGCCTGCCGCACCCGCACGTACGGAGGCCGGCGACGGCGCGGGCCAGGCGGACCTGGACCGTGAAGGTGAGCCGGGGGCGTGAGTTCCTTCGAGGAGAGTCTCCGGCAGCGGCTGGCCGCGACGCGCCGGGCGCTGGCGGCGGCACAACGGGACGGCGATCACTTCGGCGTGCAGACGCACGCCTCGGAGGCGGAGGAACTGGAACGGCTGGGCGCCGCCCACGGAGTCGTCGTCAGACCCGAACCGGCGGACGGGCCCGTCGTCGAGGGCGAGGCCGGGTGATGCCGGTCCCGCTCTACCAGGCCAAGGCCGAGCTGTTCAAGACGCTCGGCCATCCGCTGCGCATCCGGGTGCTGGAACTGTTGTGTGAGGGACCCAGGCAGGTCCGGGAACTGCTGGCCGCGATCGAGGTGGAGGCGCCGAACCTGTCGCAGCAGCTGGCGGTGCTGCGCCGGGCGGGGCTGGTCACCGCGCGCCGCGACGGGACGACCGTGGTCTACGAGCTGGCCGGTGCGGACGTGTCGGAGATGATGCGCGCGGCCCGCCGCATCCTCACGGAGCTGCTGGCCGACCAGTACGAGCTCCTCGCCGAGCTGGAACAGACGAGGTGAGCCTCCGGGAAGTGCCGCGCCGGTTGGCGGACCTGCTGCCCGGACGGTCGGACTGGACCGCCGCGCGCCGCTCACCCGGCCGGGACCTGGTGGCCGGGCTGATCGTCGCGGTGGTGGCCCTGCCGCTGGCGCTGGCGTTCGGCGTCTCCTCCGGGCTCGGCGCCCAGGCCGGCCTGGTGACCGCCATCGTCGCCGGAGCGCTCGCGGCCGTGTTCGGCGGCAGCAACCTGCAGGTGTCCGGCCCGACCGGCGCCATGACCGTCGTCCTCGTCCCCATCGTGCACGCCTACGGCTCCGGCGGAGTGCTGATGGTCGGCCTGATGGCCGGGCTGGTCCTCCTGGCCCTGGCCGCGCTGCGCGCGGGACGGTTCGCCCAGTTCCTGCCGACCTCGGTCGTCGAGGGCTTCACCGCCGGGATCGCCGTGGTCATCGCGCTGCAGCAGGTCCCCGCCGCGCTCGGCGTGACAGGCGGAGACGGCGGGAAAGTGTGGCAGGTCGCGGCCGGAGCCGTGGCGCACTTCGCGGCCCATCCGACCTGGGCGGCGCCGCTCATGGCGCTGGCGGTGGCCGCGGTGATGCTGGGCGGCGCCCGGCTGCGGCCGGGTGTCCCGTTCTCCCTCCTCGGCGTCGCGGCCGCGACGCTGGCCGCTCAGGCGTTCTCGCTCGACGTCGCCCGGATCGGGGCACTGCCGGCCGGGCTGCCCGCCCCGTCGCTCGGTTTCCTCGATCCCGGCATGGTGGGAACTCTCCTGCCGTCCGCGCTCGCCGTGGCGGCGCTGGCGGCGCTGGAGAGCCTGCTGTGCGCCACCGTCGCCGACGCGATGAGCGTCGGCGAGAGACACGACCCCGACCGGGAGCTGTTCGGGCAGGGCATCGCCAACCTCGCGGCGCCCCTTCTCGGCGGCGTGCCGGCGACCGCCGCGATCGCCCGTACCGCGGTGAACGTGCGCGCGGGGGCCCGGTCCCGGCTGGCGGCGCTCACCCACGCCGCCGTCCTCGCCGGGATCGTGCTGGCCGCCGGCCCTCTGGTCGGCCGGATCCCGCTCGCGGCGCTCGCGGGGGTGCTGCTGGCCACCACCGTCCGCATGGTCGAGGTCGGCTCCCTGCGCGCGCTGGCCCGCTCGACCCGCGGCGACGCCGTCGTGCTCATCCTGACCTTCGTCGTGACCGTCGTGTTCGACCTCGTCACCGCGGTGGCCGTCGGTCTCGGCCTGGCCGTCGTGCTCGCGCTCCGCGCGGTCGCCCGGACCTCCCGCCTCGACCAGGTCCCGCTCGACGCCGGTGACCACAGCGCCGAGGAGCGGCGGCTGCTGAGCGAGCACATCGTCGCCTACCGGTTCGACGGGCCGCTGTTCTTCGCCGCCGCCCACCGCTTTCTGCTCGAACTGTCCGAAGTCGCGGACGTCCGCGTGGTCATCCTGCGGATGTCGCGGATCACCGCCCTGGACGCGACCGGCGCCCAGATCCTCGGCCACGCCATCGTCCGCATGGAACGCCGGGGTATCACCGTCCTGATCTCCGGCGTGAAACCCGGACACGGCCAGGTCCTGGCCGCCCTCGGCATCGCCGGTCACCTTCGGCGCGACGGTCTGATCTTCCCCGACACCCCCACCGCCATCGCTCACGCCCGCGGCCTTCTGCACGACCACGGGCTCCTCCCGGCCACCGCGGAGACCGGCCGCGTGGCCACCACGGCGGATCTCGGCGGTGGGGCCTGACGGGCGAGTGCGGCGGCGGACCCGGTGGTGCGGCGCACGACGGGTCAGAGGTAGAGGCCGGTGCCGTGGTCGGTCTGCTGCGTCGCCACGGCGTGCAGGTCCCGCTCGCGCAGCACCAGGTAGAGCTGGCCCTGCACCTCGACCTCGTACTGGTCCTCGGGGTTGAACAGGACCTTGTCGCCGGTCTTGACCGTGCGCGCGCCGACTCCCGCGCCGCACACCTCGCCCCACACCAGCCGGTTGGCCATCTTGACCGTGGCCGGGATGACGATGCCCGAGGTGCTGCGCCGTTCCTCGGACTCCCGCTCGACCCTGACCATCACGCGGTCGTGGAGCATCTGGATCTCGAACTTCGGGTCAGGCACCCTCGCAGTGTACGCGGAGGCCGCCCGGGCGCCGTCATCGGAGGCGGACGGGGGTCAGGCGCTCACGAGCGGCCCATGGCCAGGTCGTAGCCGGTCCCCGAGTGGCGGTAGACGCGGCCCTTGCCCCACTTCAGCACCTGGAAGCGCACATGGACGGTGTTGGAGGCGACGCCCGTCAGGTCGGCCATCATCTTCTCGGAGAGGTCGACGATCGCGGGGATGTCGTGCTGTGCGACGGCCCACTCGGCCGGGCCGAAGTCCTCGACCACCCCGACCGCGCTCTTCCCCTTGTACGTGATCTTCACTTTCGTGCCCAGGGGCCAGTAGGGGCTGGCGAGCGTGGCGTACCGCATGCGCTTGCCTGAGGCGGTGGAGGCGTCCCAGAAGGACGTGGCGGTCGCCTTGCCGGAGGGAAGGGCGGCGATCCGCTTCGCGTCCGCGGCGGCTGCTTGGAGGGCCGCGTTGAGCGCGGAGCCGATGGCGACCGGGTCCAGGACCGGGCGGGGCGCGTCGGCGGGGGAGAGCGACGCGGTGGGCGGAGCCTGAGGCGTCACCGCGGCCTGGGCGGCCGTGGTGGCCGTGCCGAGGAGAAGGGTGGTTCCGGCCAGGGCCGCGGTGACCGCCTGACGGGCTCGCTTGTGCATGGAGTTCCTTTCGGGTCGCTCGCGGCGCGGTCCTCCGGGGGGAGGGCCGCACGTCGTGGAGGGCTCCCGGCCGGGGGCCGGGTCCCCGTACGCGCGTCCGGGCAGCGCGACGCAGCCCCGGGACGGGGCGCGAGTGCCGATCGGGCGTGCGGCCCCTGGGGGAGGGGCGATACGAGTCACGCGAGGGGCGGGGCTTGCAAAAGGGTCAAACGTGATGTGAGGCACGAGTATATGGAAAGAGATAGTAAATAGGACAAAACGGAGTCACCGCTTGGTAGATCGTCCTTGACCGGGAGGCCCTGAGAGCGCTCTCATAGGCAGATTCCGGCAAAGCGAAGGCAAGGGGGCGTCATGGCGTTCGAGGGATTCACCTGGGTCAACGAGCCCGCCGAATGGTCGGGGAACGGAGAGGGGCTGCGGGCCGTCGCCGGCGCCCGGACCGACCTGTGGCAGAAGACGCATTACGGGTACTCGTTCGACACGGCGCACATGTTCGGCCGGGAGGTGGCCGGAGACCTCCGGCTGACGGTGACGTTCGACGCGGACTACGCGGAGCAGTACGACCAGGCCGGGGCGGTGCTGCGGATCGACGAGGAGAACTGGATCAAGGCGGGGGTCGAGTTCGTCGACGGCGGCCACCAGCTCAGCGTGGTCGTCACGCGCGGCTTCTCCGACTGGTCCGTCACGCCCGCGCCCGCCGGCCTCGTCTCCGCGACGTTCGACTTCGAGCGCGCGGGCGACGCCGTGACGGTCCGGTACGGCGTGAACGGCGCGGAGCCGGAGCACATGCTGCGCCTCGCCTACTTCCCGCCGAATACGCCCGCCCTCGCCGGGGTCATGTGCGCAGCTCCGAGCGGCGATGGGTTCGAGACCCGCTTCACCCGGGTGTCGCTGACGTAGGAGTCACGCGCCGGCGAGACGGGGTTCCCGGCCCCGGGTCGTGTGCCGGTCCTGGGCGTCGAGGACGGCGCCTCCGTAGCGCACGGCCCACATGCCCATCGCGCGCATGGGGGCGAGCAGCGCCGTGCCCGCATCGGTCAGCGCGTAGTCGACGCGGGGCGGCGCCTCGGCGTAGGTCAGGCGGTCGACCAGGCCGTTGTACTCCAGGCGCCGTAGCGCGTCGTTGAGGACCTTGGGCGAGATCCCGCCGATCCGGGCGCGCAGCTGCCGTGGCCGCAGCGGACCGGCCTCGCCGAGCGTGTAGACCACGACGCTGTCCCAGCGGTTCGCGAGCACCTCGAAGGCGAGGCGGGCCCGGCAGTCGGAGGTGTAGGCGCGCTCGTCGTGGATCTCGTGCATGGCGCCATCCTGCCCGGTCCGAAGGACACCGTGTGGTGTCCATCGCCCCGCCTACCGTCGTAGTCCGTCGACCCGCCAGGTCACCTGGCTCACCTCGGAACGGAGACGCACCATGCGCATCGGCATCCTCGGCACGGGCCGAATGGCCACGGCACTGGGCGGCGCCTGGGTCCGCGCGGGGCACGACGTGCTCGTCGGCGGACGTGACCGGGCTGCGGCGGCCCGGACGGCGGCCCGCATCGGCGCCGTGACGGACGGAACCCTCGCCGACGCGGCGGTCCACGGCGAACTCGTCCTCGCGGCGGTTCCCGCGGATGCGGCGCCGCGGCTGGCGAACGGGCTCGCCGCCGTCCTCACCGGGCGGACGGTCGTCGACTGCTCGAATCCCGTCGAGCCGGGCGACGACGGGCTGACGCTGTCGACGGGCGGCACGACCTCGGTCGCCCGGCTGATGAGGGAGGCCGCGCCGGGCGCCCATGTGGTGAAGGCGTTCAATCTGTGCCACGACAGCATCTGGACGCTGCCGCGGCCGGTGTTCGAAGGCGTCCCGCTGGCCGTTCCGTTCTGCGGTGACGATCCGGGGAGCCTCGACCGGACGGCCACACTGATCAGGTCGATGGGGTGCACGCCCATACGTTGCGGAGGACTGTCCCGCGCCGTCCACATCGAGGCGGCCGCGGCGTTCGCGATCGGCGTGTGGCGCTCGGGAGACGAGCCGAGGCACGTCTTCCCGGCGCCTGCGGAGGTGGAAGCCTCCTGATCTGCCGGGCCGCCGGTCGCCAGGCCGCCCGGAGAGAGGCTCATCCGCCTGATCGCCGCGGGGGCAGGACCAGTTCGGCGAAGATCGCGCGGTGGTCGGTCACCGGCAGCCGGCGGACGCCGAACGCCCGCACGGTGACGCGCGGGTCCACCAGGACGTGGTCGATCGTCACGGGCGGCACCGGCAGACCCCTGAAGTCCCACTGCCGGTACGGCCAGGTCCCGGCCAGGCCGTCGCCGGTCGCGTCGGCCGCGTCCCGGTAGCCCGCGTCGAGCAGGCGCCGGACCCGGCTGTGGTCCAGCGTCGCGTTGAAGTCCCCGGAGAGGATCCGCACCTGCTCACCGGGCTCGGGAAGCGCGGCGAGCACGTCGGCCCAGCAGGTGAACCGGGACACGTAGCGCGGTGCGCACGGGTGCACGGACACGACGCCGACCGGCTCCGCGCCGGGCACCTCGACGCCGCCCTGCGCCTGCCGGGAGTCGCCGGGGCCGGTGAGCGTCTCCGGGCGCAGGGGGAACCGGGTGAACAGCCCGGACCCGCCCGAGCCCTCCCGCGCCCGCTCGTCCCCGTACGGCAGGAGCCGGGTCAGGCCCGCGCCCCGCAGGCCCTCCAGGGCCTCCGGGGTCAGTTCCTGCACGGTGAGCACGTCCGGGCGCAGCGCCCGCACGAGATCGACCAGCGCGGCGGGCGGCACCGAGCCCTTCAGCAGGTTGGCCGACAGCAGCCGCAGGACCGGCCCGCGCGCGGCCTGCCCGCCCGCCGCCCGCACGGCCGTGCCGGACCCGGCCCGATCCGGGCCGGGCAGCGCACCGTTCGGATTGGGGAGAGCGCTGTTCGGATCGGAGAGAGCACGGGGCAGCACGCAGGCCACGAGCACGGCGGTGACCGCCACGCCCGCGACCAGCGCGGCCCGGCGCCGCGCGAGCAGCGCGACCACCGGCGCGACGACCGAGGCGAGGGCTGCGTACGGCGTGAACGCGACGAGTTGCACCCAGCGGAAGTGGACGTCGCCCGGCACCAGCCGCAGCAGGGCCCACAGCGCGAACGGCGCGACCACGAGCCAGGCGAGCAGGCCGCGCAGGAGGTTCCGGCAGCCCGCCCCGCCACCGGCGGTCCGCTTCGTCATCCTCGGCCCCTTCGCCAAGCCGCTCGGAGTGATGATCCACCCTACGCGCCGGACACCTCGCTCCTCAGGTGTCCACACCGTGGCGGGCAGGCCGTACATTTTCGGCATGAATGTCGAAGCGAGGGTCCTGGACGCGATCGACGAGGCCGAGACCGTGGGCCTGCTGGCCGATCTGGTCCGGGTGCCGAGCGTCACCGGCAGCGACGCCGAGTCGGACCTGCAGGACAGGTGCGCCCGCATGCTGGCCGAATGGGGCCTCGACGTCGACATGTGGAAGCTCGACCTCGACGATCTCCGCTCCCGCGAGGGGTTCCCGGGGACGGAGGCGGAGCGCGCCGAGGGGTACGGCGTCGTCGGCGTCACCGAGGGCGAGGGCGTGCCCGCGCTGATCCTGCAGGGGCACGCCGACGTCGTGCCGATCGGCGACCCGGGCAAGTGGGAGGGGCAGGACCCCTTCGGCGCCCGCCTCACCGCGACCACCCTGCACGGCCGGGGCGCCTGCGACATGAAGGCCGGTCTCGCCGCCAACCTCGCCGTCGTCCGCGCGCTGCGCCGGGCCGGCGTACGGCTGGCGCGCCCGCTGGCCGTCCACTGCGTCGTCAGCGAGGAGGACGGCGGTCTGGGCGCCTTCGCCACCCTGGCCAGGGGGCACACCGGCGAGGCGGCGGTGATCACCGAGCCGACGAGCGGCGCGCTGATCACCGCCACCGCCGGGGCGCTGACCTTCCGCCTGGAGGTCGCCGGACGGGCGGCGCACGGCGCCACCCGCTACGAGGGCGTCAACGCCGTCGAGGCGTTCTGGCCGGTCCTGCGGGCCGTGCGGGAGCTGGAGCGGGAGCGGAACCGGGACCGCGACGCGCTGTTCGGCGGCAACCCGGTGCCGTACCCGATCGAGATCGGCACCGTGCGGGCCGGTGACTGGGCGAGCACGGTGCCCGACCTGCTCGTGGCCGAGGGACGGCTGGGCGTGCGCCTCGGCGAGGACCCCGCCGAGGCGCGGGCGGCCCTGGAGGCGGCGCTCGCCGGCCTCGACGACCCCTGGCTGCGGGACAATCCCGTGCGCGTCACCTGGCCCGGGGGGCAGTTCGCCAGCGGGCGGCTGCCCGATGGGCATCCGCTGGCGGAGGAGACGGCCGTGGCCGTCGCCGACGCGACCGGCGCCGCGCCGTCCCGGACGGCCGCGCCGTACGGGAGCGACCTGCGCCTCTACGCGGCGGCGGGCGTGCCGACCCTGCACTACGGCCCGGGCGACGTCCGCTTCGCGCACGCCCCGCGCGAGCAGGTGGACCTGCGGGAGGTCCGCGACGTCACCCGCGCCCTGGCGCTGCTGGCCCTGCGCCGATGCGGCGTACGTTGAGCAGGCGGCGGCCGGGGCGTCAGGCGTTGACGACGGAGGCGATCTCGTTGAGGGGGAACTCCAGGTAGTCGCCGGCCTCCTCGCACCAGGCGTCGAGCACGCCGCTGCGCAGCTCGCCGTGGCTGACCGTGGCGGTGACCCCGTCGGCGAGTGTGATGAGCGCCCGGACGTCGCGGTCCACCACGAAGCCCAGGAGCGACTGCTGGGCCGCGGGCAGCCGCGTCGCCATCCGCCCGATGACCGCCCACGTCTGGCGGGCCCGCGCCTCGCCGGCCGACGGCCCGCCGCTGACGATCAGCCGCCGGGCGTGCTCGCGCGGGTCGGGCGGGGGTTCCAGGAGGTGCGCGGGGGGATCGAGCTCGGCGACCCGCCCGCCGGGCAGGAGGATGAGCCGCCCGCCCTGCGGCTCCCGCCTGACCGTGATCTCGCCGGTGTCGTCCACCGGTACGGGGGCGTACCCCGCCTCGCGCAGGGCGGCCAGCGTGGCCTTGGCGGGCGCCGCGCCCGCGAGGACGGTCGGCGCCAGCAGCCGCAGGCCCAGCCTGCCCAGTTTCCGGTGCGCGGCGATCTCCGCGAGCAACGCGGGGTCGGAGCCCTGGATGATGCAGCCGACGGACGACACGGTGACCTCGCCGTGGCGCCGCGCCACGTCCCGGATCAGGTACGTCAGGGGCTGCGGGAGAGTCCCGGCCTCCGTCAGGCCGGCGATGAGCGTCTCCGCGGTGTCGCCGGCGTCGAGGGCCCGCCGTACGCTCGCGGGGCCGAAGCGCCACACCGACGCCGTGCCCTGCGACTCCCGGTCGGCCGCGCGGTCGAGCAGCGCGGCGAGCTCGACCGACGGCGGGCCGGTCACCACGGCGGTGAGGTCGGCGCCGAACAGCGCGGTCCGCTGGGCGCTCGCCATGGCGTGGGTGGCGGCCCCGGCGAGCCGGGGATCGTGCTCGACCTCCGGCACGCACTCGTGGCTCTCGTTCCCGGCCACGGCGGCCAGCGGGGCCAGCGCCCGGCCGAGGCCGGTGAGCGTGTCGCACGCGGCGAGCCCGAGCAGGCGGGCCTCGTCGAGGACGGCCGCGGCGCAGTCGGCGAGCAGTTCCCGGTCGAGCAGCGGGGCCCGCCAGTGCACCCGCTGCACGAGCTCACGGAGCGTCGCGAAGGCCCTGCCCTCGGGGATCTCGGCGAGCGCGGCGAACAGGGCCCACCGGATCCGGGCGATCGTCTCGCCGGCCGGGTCGTCGCCGAGCGCGGCGGGCTGACGGCCGTCCACCCGGCGCAGCGACGAGCGCTCCATGCGCCACCAGCCCGCGAGCAGGACGCACAGCCGCGCGGGGGCCTCCTCCAGCCGCCACGCGTCGAACCCCGCCGTCACCGTCAGCCCGCCGGCCTCGTCGTCGACGGCGATCAGCCGGGCGACGGCGCAGACCTCCAGCAGCAGCCGGGTCTCGTCCTCCGCGCAGCCGATCTCCCTGGCCAGCCGCTTGATCTCCCGCACGCCGACCCCGCCGTTCTTCAGCAGCGGCAGCGTCGTCTTGTCGATGTTCTCCAGCAACGCCGCCGCCCGGTCGAGCACCCGCGGCGCGGCCAGGCACATCGCGTGCTCGACCGCGCCGGCGTCGGCGCCGGACGTGGCCAGGTCGGGCGGGTACGGCGTGAACGGCCCGCGGTAGTCGGGCCCGCGCAGGGCCAGCGCCACCTCGCGGGGCATCCCGGCCAGGTTCCACTGGGTGCGGAAGAGCAGCCCCCGGTCGAGCGCCCATTTCTCCGGAGTGCCGGGGGTGACGAACCGGTCGCCGTCGACGCTGCGCACGGGCCCGTCCCAGGCGAAGTCGTCGAGCATGCCGAGCGTGCCGTCCGGGGCGTCGTCGAGGAGCGCCCCCAGGCGCTCGGAGTCGCCGAGCAGCGCCGTGATCCGCGCGACCACCTGCCGCCTGCCGCCGTGCCCGGGCAGGTCGAGCATCCGGCACACCCGGCGCAGCGCCTCGGTGCTGAGCTTCCAGGAGTCGAGGTACGCCCCGAGCGGCTCGCCCAGGCCGCAGGGCGCGGTCCACCAGCGGGCCACGGCCTGGGCCAGGGTGATCCGCCCGTCCGCGCCCGGCCAGGCGACGGCGTGGTCGTAGAGGTGATCGAGCCAGGGGATGACCTCGGAGGTGCTCACCCCGAGGAAGCGGGCCAGTTCGTCCTCCGTCGGGTGGCCCCCGACGACCAGGCACGCCTGCAGGAGTTCGAGCGGGGGCAGGGGGAGGCCGCGCATGACCTCCATGACGGCGAAGGTGTCGGTCAGCCGGTGCGCGAGGGCGTCCATGCGCCGGGGCCACGGCGGTGCGATCGCGTCCGGCCGGTTGGCCAGGACACGGGCGAGCCTGTCTTCGTCAAGACTGGTCAGCCAGCCGATTATGTGATCGTCCATCGTTGATCTCTCGGGAGTCCCAGGCAGACACCGTAGTGCAGATCACAGCCTCGGCGGGGTCCGCGCACCGGTGGACAGATCGCGCTCACGAATTCCGGGATCACGATATGTCTCCGCCGATCAGTTGGAAACGGGCGTGCTGTTGGGCCGGTCCGGCCCGATGTCTGCACATCATCGCCCGCCACGCCCACGCTTCGGGAGTGTTCCGGGGAATCCGGGCCGCCGGCCGGAGGGCGCTCCCATGCATTCCGGGCTGCACGGGAGCGCTCTTCGGCCGGCGGACCGCGATCGGCGACAGCAAGATCTAACGACGGAGTTAGGTTTTCGGAGGGCGCGCCGCCTTCCGTCCGTCTTCCCGGCTCCGGGCCGGGGCTCAGGCCGCGAGCACGGCCCATACCGCCTTGCCCTGCGGGACGAGGGGGCACCAGCCCCAGCACGCGCTCAGCGACTCCACGATGTGCAGCCCCAGCCCGCCCGGCTCGAAAGGGGAGGGGTCCCGCAGCACCGGCGCGTTCGACCCGGGGTCGGTGATCGCGCACGCCACGTGCGGTCCCCGGCGGATCAGCGACAACCGGATGACCTCCCTCGGGCGGTCGCAGGCGAGCGTCATGCCGTGTCGCAGCGCGTTGGTGGCCAGTTCGGAGACGACCAGCTCCATCCCGTCGAGCAGGTCGGTCATCCCCCAGCCCGAGAGCGTCCCGGCCGCGAAGCTCCGTGCCGAGTGGACCGACTCCGCGCGGGGCGGGAGGACGAATGTGGCACTGGCGCTCGCCGAACCGGGCTGGAGGAGGCCGCGTGCGGGCTCCGGCCACCAGCCGATAGGCGGCCACCAGTCGAGCGCCGACCAGTGAATCTGGCCACGAGTCAGGTTCGTGGACTGCACGAGATCATGATGAGGGACACTCCCGTGCATGTGCAAGAGCGAATGCACGTGCAAGCGCGTTGTGCAGGCGCTACCGTTACCCCCGACACCACTGGGACGAAGGGGGCGATCTTTGACAGACTGTGAACCAGTCCACAAAGCGGAGGAATAGCACGTGTCCATAGATCCGCCCGGATCCGGTTCCACCGTTCGGCGAATCATGCTCGGCGCGAGCCTTCGACGCCTGCGGGAGGAGCGCGGACTGACCCGTGAGGTCGCCGGCTTCCACATCCGTGCCTCGGAGTCGAAGATCAGCCGGATGGAGCTCGGCAGGGTCGGGTTCAAGACACGTGACGTCGAAGACCTGCTCACGCTGTACGGCGTCCACGACGACGACGAACGGCGTGGCCTACTGGAGATGGTCCGCGAGGCGAACACGCCCGGCTGGTGGCACAAGTACGGCGAGGTGCTGCCGAACTGGTTCGTCACCTACGTCGGCCTGGAGGAGGCCTCCAGCGTGATCCGCACCTACGAGGTGCAGTTCGTGCCCGGCCTGCTGCAGACGGCGAAGTACGCCCGGTCGGTGATCCAGCTCGGTCATCCGGACGCCACGGAGGACACGCTCGATCAACGCGTCAACCTGCGGCTCCAGCGGCAGGAGAGGCTCACGCGCAAGGACGGCCCCCGGCTGTGGGCCGTCATCGACGAGGCCGCGCTCAGGCGGCCCATCGGAGGGAGTGCGACGATGCGGGAACAGCTCCAGCACCTGCTGGAGGTGTCCACGCTGCCCAACATCACCCTGCAGGTGATGCCCCTTCGCTACGGGATGCACGCGGCTGAGGGAGGCGCGTTCACCATCCTCCGCTTCCCGGAGTCCGATCTTTCGGACGTGGTCTACGTCGAGCAGCTCTGGGGTGCGCTCTACCTGGACAAACGTGAGGACATCGATCCCTACCTCACGGCCATGGAGCAGCTGTGCGTGGAGAGCACCACGCCCGGCGGCACTGCCGAGATCCTCGGCGATCTTCTCAGAGAGACATGAATGCAGACATATAACGGGATGCCCGCAACCGACCTCTCCGGGGTCACCTGGCGGAAGAGCGCCCACAGCAACTCGACCGGCAACTGCGTGGAACTGGCCGAGCTTCCCGACGGCAGTGTGGCCGTACGGAACTCGCGTTATCCCGAGGGGCCGGCCCTCATCTACACGCGGGACGAGATCCGGGCCCTGGTGCTCGGGGTCAAGGACGGCGAGTTCGACGGCCTTCTGGTGTAATCCTCTGTTCACTCGCTTCTCGCGGGCGTAACACCACAAGGCGGGCGCCGTAACAAGGATCCGGCACATTGGACCCCAGGAGAATCACAAGGGGGACCTCGTGCTGGAGCAGATGACTCTTTACCCGGTGGCCGACGACGTGCTCTTCGCACCCGGCGGCCGCGTGGTTATCCGCACCTACGGCGTCGCCTCCCCGGCCGACCCGCAGGACGGGCGGCCCAGGGCGGTCGCGTACCGGACGTGGGTCACCGGGGTGCGGGAGCAGCCCAGATACTGGCGGTGGGGGCACTTCGAGGACGCCCGCCACGGCCACCGCAAGGTCCTTGAGTGGCTGACCGGCCGAGGGCCGCAGCCTCAGCCGGTCGCGCAGAGCTGATCTCAGAGCTGATTCGAAGCTGATTCAGGGCTGACCGGGCCGGCTCAGGCGGGGGCGTTCCAGCGGAGCAGGACCGGCTCGTCGCCGTGCTCGTGGCCCAGCACCGAGTACGTCCCGGTGTCGAGGCGGAGGTACCTGCCGTGGGCGGGCGGCAGGCCGAGCCAACGGGCCGCGAGCACGCGCAGGATGTGCGCGTGCGCGACGACCAGCACGTCGCCGTCCGTGGAGCGGATCCGGGCCAGGACCTTGTCCGCCCGCTCCCCGACGCGCTCCACGGTCTCGCCCGGGTGGCCCTCGTCACCCGGGACGACGCCGTCCCGCCAGACGTACCAGCCTGGGTGCGACTCCCGGATGGCGGCGGTGGTCACGCCCTCGTAGCCGCCGTAGTCCCACTCCCACAGGTCCGGGTCGACCTCGTACGACCCGGCGCCGGCCAGTTCGGCCGTACGCCTGGCCCGGCGGGCGGGGCTGACGAGGACCTGGGCGAACGACCGGCCCGCCACCAGGCGGGACAGGGCGCGCGCCTGCTCCTCGCCGTGCGGGGTGAGCGGGACGTCGGTGCGGCCCGTGTGCCGCCCGGCCTTGCTCCACTCGGTCTCGCCGTGTCTCAGCAGGATGACGTTCATGGGCTCCCACTCTTGCCGATGCGGCTCAGGCCGAGCGCACCGCCCCCGCCGGAAGGTGGGGCCGCCGGGTCCGAGGCCGCCGCGGCCGATGCACGTGCATACGACCTTCTCGCCTGCGACGGCTCACGCGTGAACCTTTCACGCGTGGTGCCGGACGTGTCCCCCGGTGTCACAGGCGATGAGCGCGTCCGCGCTGGCGGCGGGAAACGGACAGACATAGCCGAGCGGATCCAAACAAGTCAAGGATGGTGGGGCGACGTCCGCGCTCTGCCAGGATTGCGCCGTGTCTGCCGGCCGGTCGCCCCTGCGCGCCTTACGCGCCGCGGTGTTCGCGGTGGCGTGCGTGCTGGTCTCGGCCGCGCTGCACGTACTGGCCGGAGGCGCTCCCGTGCGTGCGGGCGCTCTCGTCGCCGCGCTGGCGCTGACCTGGCTGGGCGCGTTCCTGCTCGCGGGCCGCCGGCGTGGCATGGACGTCCTGCTGGGCGCGTGCTTCGCCGCGCAGTACGGCCTGCACCACCTGTTCACCCTCGGCGCCGCGCACGAGTCGCCGCCCAGGTGGACGGGGGAGCACGGCACCGGGCTGGGCATGCTGCTGATCCACGCCGCGACGGCGGTCCTGTCCGCCTGGGCCCTCGAACGCGGCGAGTCGGCGCTGGACGTGATCGTGCACCTGGCCGTCACGCCCGTGCGCCGGCTGTGGGCGATGGCCGTCGTCCTCGCGGGCCCGCCGGCCGGCGTCGCCCCGCTCCCCGCGGGCGTCCTGGGGCGGTTCTCCCTTCCGCTCCCGCGCCGGGCCGACTTCGCCGTGGTCGTCGCCCGGCGTGGTCCGCCTCCCGTCTTCTCCGTTCTCTGATCCGGGCTCGCCCCCTCCGGGGGCGGCGGCTGTCGCCATGCCGCACGCCCGTTCCCAGCCGCCTGGACCGCGCCCCGCGCGGCCGCGGCTCGTGTCCGGCACGCACGCCCCGCCGCGCGTGGCCCGGGTGACGCCTCGCCGCGCCGCCGCCCACCCGCGGTGACGCCTCGCGGGCTCGGAACGCTCTCGCAGGGCCTGGAGCCGCCGGCCGGAGCTCCGCTCCGGCCCGCTCCGCCGTGCGACGCGTCCACCCGGGTTCCCGCTCGTGAAGGGCGGCGCCCGCCGGGCACTTCCCCCCTGCCCTGGTGAGGCGTGCCCGCGGGCGCGCGCTCACGGCCGAACGGAGAGACCCCCCCATGACCTCGACCGCCGACGTCCATCCCGTCGTCGATCCCCCACGCCCTCCTCGCGGCAGAAGCGCGACCTGGGCGGCGCTGCGCCCGCTCGTGGTCCGCCTGCACTTCTACGCCGGGATCCTCATCGCCCCCTTCCTGCTCGTCGCGGCCGCCACGGGCCTGCTGTACGCCGCCTCCTTCCAGATCGAGAACGTCGTCTACCGGCACGAGCTGACCGCGCCCGTCAGCCAGGTCACCGTCCCCCTCGGCGAGCAGGTCGCCGCGGCCCGCCGGGCGCTGCCCGAGGGGAAGGTCGCCGCGGTGCGTCCCGCGGCCGAGCCCGGCCTGACCACCCGGGTGCTGCTGGACGTGCCGGGCCTGCCGGAGAGCACCCGGATGGCGGTCTTCGTCGATCCCGGGACCGGTCAGGTGCGCGGCACCCTGGAGAGCTACGGCGGCTCCGGGGCGCTGCCCGTGCGCGCCTGGATCTCCGACCTGCATCGCCGCCTGCACCTCGGTGAGCCCGGCCGGATCTACAGCGAGCTGGCCGCCGGCTGGCTGTGGGTGGTCGCCCTCGGCGGGCTCGCGCTGTGGCTGACCCGGCGGCGCCGCGACGGCCGCCGCCTGCGCGGCCTGTTCACCCCGGACCGCGCCGCGACCGGGTCGCGCCGCACGCTGTCCTGGCACGGCTCGGTGGGCCTGTGGGCGCTGCTGGGCCTGCTGTTCCTGTCCGTCACCGGCCTGACCTGGTCGAAGTACGCCGGGGACAACATCGCCGGGCTGCGTACGGCGTTCGGCTGGGAGACTCCCACGATCGACACCGATCTGGGCGCGCACGCCGGGCACTCGGGGCACTCGGGGCACGCAGCGAGCGGCGGGCAGGCCGGCGGCACCCCGGATGTGGGAATCGACCAGATCACGCGGGCGGCGGCGAGCTGGCGGCTGTCCGGCCCGCTGGAGGTCGTCCTGCCGGGCGAGCCCGGGGACGCGTACGTGGTCAAGGAGATCCGCAAGACCGTCCCCACGCGCCTGGACCAGCTGGCGTTCGACCCGGCGACCGGGCGGTTCGTGGGCGAGCTGCGGTTCGCGGACTATCCGCTGGCCGCGAAGCTCACCGAGTGGGGCATCGACGCGCACATGGGGCTGCTCTTCGGCCTGGCCAACCAGATCGTCCTGGCCGCGATCGCCGCCGGGCTCATCACGCTGATCGTGCTGGGCTACCGCATGTGGTGGCGCCGCCGCCCGACCCGCGGCTTCGGCCGGCCCCACCCCCGGGGTGGCGTGCGGGGCCTGCACTGGGGGCTGTTGGTGCCGCTGGCCCTGCTCACCGCCGTGGCCGGCTACTACCTGCCCCTGATGGGCATCTCCCTGGCCGTGTTCCTGGTGATCGACGTCCTGCTCGGGCTCCGCGCCAGGCGGGCGGGCTGACGCCCGACGCCGTCGTGCGGCGTCTCATCGGGCCGGTTCACCCGAGCGGTGGACCGGCCCCGCGAGGCGTGCCCTCCGGCTGACCAGGCACAGGCCCCCGACCAGGGCGATCGACGCGATCACCGGCGCCGGCCCCGGGGCGAAGCCGGTGACCGTGAGGGTGAGCAGCGCGCCGCCGACGAGCGGCGCGGCGACCGCCATGTGCCGGCCGGTGGCGGCTCCCGCCGGCTCCTCCCACCGGCCGAACAGGGCGGTGAGCCCGAGCAGGACCGGCGCGAGGGCGGCCAGCCACAGTGGGGCGCCGCTCCACCAGGCCGCCGAGCCGGGGAGAGGAGCACTCGGCCCGAACCCGATGGTCGCGAGCCCGGCGACGGCGACGAGCGCCGTCATGTGCCACAGGTAGACGGTCATCATGCGGGGCGCGAGCGCGGTGAGCGCCGCCTCGGCGCGGGGCCGGCGCGCCAGGGCGTTCAGGGCGGGGCGCAGCAGCATCGCCAGGCCGAGCTGGCCGGCGAAGAGCGCGAGCAGGCACGCGCTCGGCGGGGCCATGTTCGAGATCGCGCCGGGCATCCCGATCATGCTGGCCGGGTACGGCCCGGCCGCCACGAGTGCCGCCACCATCGCGAACCCGGCCACCGCGAGCGCCGCCGCGCGGCGTCCCCGCAGCCACTCCAGGCCGCCGTCGGCGTACCGGAACCCGACCTGGTGGACGGCCAGCCACACGAACGCGACGTTGAGATAGCCGGCGGCCTCCAGCCCCGAGAAGCGGACCACGTCCGTCAGCACCGCGCCGCCCGCCAGCACGGGCAGCGCGACCCCGGCCCGTACGCGGAGCAGGCAGGGGGTGGCCACCACCGCGAGCAGGTAGACGGCGAGGAACCAGAGCAACTGGCCGACGGTCCGCGCGGCCACCTCGACCGGCTGCGGGGGCACGCCGAGCGCCGTCAGGAGGTGGGGGAGCGGCAGCCAGACGGCCGCGAGCGGCGCCACCGGCCAGGCCAGGCGGCGCACCCGCCGCGCCGTCCACTCCCGCGCCGTCCACTCCCGCGCCGTCCACTCCCGCGCCGTCCACTCCCGCGCCGTCCACTCCCAGGCCGTCCGCTTCTCCGCGCTCGGCCGCCGCGTCGACCGCTCCCGGGCCGCCCGGCCCGTCTCGCCCGTGTCCGGCAGGCCGGCGCGGCGCGCCGCGGACCGGAAGCTGATCGCGTTGGCCGCGCCCCCGGCGAAGAAGACCAGCGGCATCACCTGGGAGATCCAGGTGACGAACGGAGCCGCCGCCAGGGCGTTGCCCGTGGTCAGCCGTCCTCCGGCGTACGACAGGACCGGCATCGCCCAGTGCTGGACGACCACGAGGACCATCCCGAAGACGCGCAGGATGTCGATGAAGCGGTCCCGGGGCCCGGGGGCGGCCGGGGCCCGCGCGGGGGCGGGGGGAAGCATGGTCAGGGACACGGGGGAGCCGCCTTCGGTGTGTCGATCGTCGGTTGCCGGACGCCGGTCGTCCGTCACGGGCCCGGCCGGAGCGGGGACCGGCCGCGACCGCGCGCTCCGGCGCCGGCTCGCGGACTGAGGAGGAGCGGGGGAGACAGTCCGTCAGGAGCTTCTGCCGGGAACCGCCCGGCCGTTCCAGGGTCCCGCCCGGCCGCCGTCCGGCGCAGCGACGGAGCCACTACTCCCGATCATGGGCGAGCCCCCACCATCGGGGTGGGGCCTGCCCTACCACCCCGGCGTACGGGCAGGCGGGCGGACCTCGGCGGCCGGGGGAGGATGACGGCGCCGCGAGGCGGGTTGGTACCGTTGCGTCCGACGCGCGCAGCGCAGCGAAGTCCGGTGCGAACCCGGCGCTGTCCCGCAACTGTGGTTCCCCGCCCCCGGGGACGAGCCAGGTCGCCTGCGTTGTGCGCCGACGCCGTCAACCCTCGTGGAAAAGGGTGATCCGTCCAATCCCGCGGGTCTCTCGATTTCCCGGCTTTCCCCCCTTGGAGGACCCTCGTGAGGCCCCTGCGTACGGCCGTCGCGGGTGTGGTGCTGGGCATGCTCGGACTGGCCGGCTGCGGCCAGAGCGACGGCTCCGCCACTTCCGCGTCCCCCGCCGCCTCGAACCCCGCCGCTTCCAGCTCCGCCGCCTCGGGCGGCGCCTTCCCCGTCACGATCCAGGCGGGCAACGGCGCGGTGACCATCGCCAAGCGGCCCGAGCACATCGTGTCGCTGTCCCCGACGGCCACCGAGATCCTGTTCGCGATCGGCGCGGGCGCCCAGGTGGGCGCGGTGGACGACCAGTCGAACTACCCGCCCGAGGCGCCGAAGACGTCGCTGTCGGGCTTCAAGCCCAACGTCGAGGCGATCGCCGCCGCCAAGCCCGATCTCGTCGTGCTCGCCAACGACCTGGAGGGCGTGGTCGCCGGGCTGGGGAAGGTCGGCGTCCCGGTGCTGCTGGAGCCCGCCGCGACCAAGCTGGAGGACACCTACGACCAGATCCGGGACCTCGGCGCGGCCACCGGCAACGTGGACAAGGCCGAGGAGGTGGCCGGCGGCGTCAAGCAGAAGATCGACGCGCTCGTCGCGGCGGCGCCCAAGGGCAAGGGCCTGACCTACTACCACGAACTGGACACCACGCCGTACGCGGCCACGTCGAGCACGTTCATCGGGCAGGTCTACAGCCTGTTCGGGCTGAAGAACATCGCCGACGAGGCCCCCGACGCGGCGGGCGGCTACCCCAAGCTGTCGGCGGAGTTCGTGGCCAAGGCCGACCCCGACCTGATCTTCCTCGGCGACACCAAGTGCTGTGGTCAGAACGCCGCCGCGCTGGCCAAGCGGCCGGGCTGGTCCGGCCTGGCCGCCCTGAAGCGGGACCGCGTGGTGGAGCTCGACGACGACGTCGCCTCCCGCTGGGGACCGCGCGTCGCCGACCTCGCCCAGGTCGTCAGCGACGCCGTCCAGAAGGCGGCGGGCTGAGCCGGTGGTGACGCGCAGGCCCCCGGTGACGCGCACGCCCCCGGGATCGCGGTGAGAGCGGTGCCGCGGCGGGTCCGGGTGACGGGGTGACGGCGGCGGGCCGGTCACGCCGGGCGCTGCTCGTCGTGTCCGTCGTGCTGCTGGTCAGCCTGATCGCCGGTCTGGCGGCGGGCGCGGCGGTCATCTCGCCCCGCGCCATCGCGCTGGCCCTGCTCGACCGGCTGCCGCTGGTGTCCCTGCACAGCGGCCTGCAGCCGAACGAGGAGGGCATCGTCTTCCAGCTCCGGGTGCCCAGGGTGCTGCTGGCCGCCGTCGTGGGCGGCCTGCTCGCCCTCGCGGGGGCGGGCTACCAGGGTGTCTTCCGCAACCCGCTGGCCGACCCGTACCTGCTCGGCGCGGCGGCCGGGGCCGGGCTCACGGTGACGCTCGTCGTGGTCTTCCTGGGCGGCGACGCGGGGGTGGCGGCCGTGCCGGTCGCCGCCTTCGCGGGGGCCGTCGGCGGGGTCGTCCTCGCGTACGCGCTGGGACACACGGCGGGCCGGGGAGGCGGCACCGCGACGCTCGTGCTCGCCGGGGTCTCGGTCACCTCGTTCCTCACCGCCATCCAGACCTTCGTGCAGCAGCTCAAGGTCGACGAGCTGCAGCGCATCTACTCCTGGATCCTCGGCGACGTCGGCGGCGGGTGGGAGCAGCTCCGCATGATCGCGCCGTACGCGGTGGTGTCGACGGTGGTCGTCCTGCTGCACGGGCGGCTGCTCGACGTGCTGTCGGTGGGCGACGAGGAGGCGGTCAGCCTCGGCCTGCACGCGACGCGCGTGCGGTTCACCGTGCTGCTGGCCGCGTCGCTCGCCACCGCGGCCGCGGTGGCCGTCAGCGGATTGATCGCCTTCGTCGGGATCGTGGTGCCGCACGTCGTCCGGCGGCTCGCCGGGTGGTCCTACCGCGTCGTGCTGCCGCTGTCGTTCCTCGGCGGGGCGGCGTTCCTCGTGCTGGCCGACACCATCGCGCGTACGGTGCTCGCCCCGGCGGAACTGCCCATCGGGGTGGTCACCGCGTTCGTCGGGGCGCCCTTCTTCGTCGCCGTCCTGCGGATGACCCGGCGGGTGGAGACGTGAGCGGCGACGCCGCCGGCCCCGGCGTCCCGGCGGTGGAGGCGCGCGGGCTGGGCGTCACGCTGGGCGGGCGGCCGGTGCTCGCGGACGTCACCCTGTCGGCCGCGCCGGGGGAGTGGCTGGCGGTCATCGGCCCCAACGGCGCGGGCAAGTCGACGCTCCTGCGGGCCGTCGCCGGGCTGGTGGCGCGTCAGGGTGAGGTGCTCGTGAACGGCGCGGCCGTGGACGGCCTGCGCCCGCGCCGGCGGGCCCGGCTGGTGGCCTACGCCCCGCAGAGCCCGGCGCTGCCGCCCGACATGACCGTGTACGACTACGCGTCGCTCGGCCGCACCCCGTACATCTCCTATCTGGGCAGCGAGAGCGCCCGGGACCGCGAGGTGACGCGGTCGGTGCTGGAGCGGCTCGACCTGGACGGCTTCGCGACCCGGCCGCTCGGGCACCTGTCGGGCGGCGAGCGGCAGCGGGTCGTGCTCGCCCGCGCGCTGGTGCAGCAGGCGCCGGTGCTGCTGCTGGACGAGCCGACCACCGCCCTCGACCTGGGGCACCAGCAGCAGGTGCTCGAACTCGTCGACCGGCTGCGCCTGGCCGACCGGCTGACCGTCGTGACGACGTTGCACGACCTCAGCCTCGCCGGGCAGTACGCCGACAGTCTGGTGCTGCTCGCCGCGGGCCGCGCGGTCGCGGCGGGCCCGCCCGGGCGGGTGCTGGCCGAGCCGCTGCTGACCGAGCACTTCGGCGCCCGCGTCCGGGTGGAGCCCGGCGCCGACGGGCGGCCGCTCGTCCACCTGGTGCGCCCGCCGCTGCCTGCACCGATCTCCGCCGGGGACGAGAGGTGACCGGCCTGCCGCGGCCGTCGCTGACCCACCGCGCCGAGGACGGCGCGCGTCTCGGCACGCTGCTGTGGCGGTTCGGGCCGGGCTGGCGGATGATCTCCTCGGCGATGCTGGGCGGTGGGATCGGCCCCCGGGAGTGGGTGCTGAACGCGCAGGTCGCGAGCGGCTACGCGCGCATGGACCCGGTGGAGCACATGGCCTCGCTCGGCCCTGCGGGCCCCGGCGTCGGCATGATGACGGCGGCACCGGTCGAGCGGTTCCGCGTGGCGGCCGACGGCGGAGCGGAGGCCGCCGCCACGGTCGGCCTGGGCGTGCCCACCTGGGCGGCGTCACCCGAGGGCGTGCCCGACCCCGGCCTGCCGGCCGTGCCACAGCCCGGGCGGAGGCCCCCAGGACATGCCCCGGAGCGCGGGCGGGAGGCGACCCGGGAGACCCCCGGCCCGGGGGACGCGGCGGCGTGCCTGCCACGCCCGGGGACGGTCAACATCCTGGTGGCGGCGCCCGTGGCCTTTTCCGACGCGGCCCTGGTCAACGCCGTCATGACGGTTACCGAGGCCAAGACCCAGGCGCTGCTGGAGGCGGGTTTCCCCTGCACCGGCACCGCGTCGGACGCGGTCTGCGTGGCCGTACGGCGGGAGGGCCCGGCGGAGCCGTTCGGCGGCCCGCGCTCCGTCTGGGGCGCGCGGATCGCCCGGGCGGTCCACCGGGCCGTCCTCGACGGCGCCCGCGACTGGGCGGAACACGCCGCTGTGTGAAGGCGGTCTGTGAGGGCGGTCTGTGAGGGCGGCCGCTACTTGAACGTGACGGTGTTCACCATGTGGTCGATCAGGCCGCGGTCGCATTTGCCGGTCGGGCAGAAGAACGTGATCAGCACCGCGGTGCCGGTGTCGCCCTGCCGCACGAGGTAGGCGTAGAAGTCGAGCCGGCCGCCCTGCTGGGGGTCGCTCAGCACGCCCTCGATCTGGAACGCCGGCTTGGCCCCGACCGTCGTGGGGGACGGGACGCCGGTGTAGGCGACCGTGCCGGGGAAGGCCGTCTGCAGGCTCTCCTGGAGCTCCATCGGCGAGTCGGAGAGGCTCAGGGTATTGCTGACCTGGGCGAACACCCCTCTGGCGCGATCCGGCTGACCCGTGATGATCGGGTTCACCCTCGACCAGTCGGTGTTGCCCGGCACCGCGAACAGCGCGTCGAACTCGTCGCGGGCGGGGGAGGCGATCATCCACTGGTCGGCGTTGGTCCTGGCCTCGCCCCAGGTCGAGGGGTAGGCCATGGTGAACGGCGCGGCGGTGCTGCCCGGGTAGGTGTTCCACGTCGCGGCGGTGTCCCCGCCCCTGGTGAGCAGCAGCGTGGCGGCGACGGCGATGGCCGTCAGGACCGCCAGGCCGCCGATCAGCGGTCCGAGAGGGAGTTTGCGCCGGGCCGGCGGCCGCCCCGTCCCCGCCGCGACCGTGGCCTGCGTGTGGGACGACCCCGGGGGATACGACCCGTGATGCGAGCCGTGAGGTGAGCCGTGATGCGAGGCCGCGGACTGCGCGCCGGGGGGACGCGAGCCCGGAGGATACGACCCCTGATGCGAACCGGGCTGAGATCCAGGGTGGGATCCAGATCCGGCCTGGCCGCCGGGGTACGAGCCCGGGCCGGGGTGCGTGCCCGGGTGGGTGGCGGGATACGAGCCGTGCTGGGCGCCGGGGTAGGAGGCCGGCTGACCGGCGGAGGGCCGGGAGACCGGTGGTACGGACGACGGCGGGACCGAGGACGACGCCGGGGGATACGACCCTGCCGGCTGGGACTGGGCCGGCTGGGACTGGGCCGGCTGGGACCCGCCGGGGTAGGAGACCGGCGGGTAGGAGGAGGCCCCCTCCGCCGGGCCGCCCGCTCCGCCGCTGATCGCGTCACGCAGGGCCGACACGAACGCCAGGCAGGTCGCGTACCGGTCCTCCGGCGCCTTGGCGAGCGCCCGCGTCAGCACGGCGTTCACCGCGTGCGGCAGGTCCGGCCGGTACGGCGTGAGCGGCGGCGGATCGTGCGAGACGTGGGCATAGAGCAGGGCGAGTTCGGTGTCCCGCTGGAACGGCGGCTGCCCGGCGAGCGCCTCGTAGACGACGCAGGCGAAGGCGTAGAGGTCGCTGCGCCCGTCCACCGGCAGGCCGCGGATCTGCTCGGGCGCGACGTAACGCGGGGTGCCCATGAAGTGCCCGTGGCTGGTCAGCCCGGCCTCGGCCG
The DNA here is from genome assembly GCF_014161415.1 of Microbispora sp. H10885. Taxonomy (NCBI): domain Bacteria; kingdom Bacillati; phylum Actinomycetota; class Actinomycetes; order Streptosporangiales; family Streptosporangiaceae; genus Microbispora; species Microbispora sp. H10885. The sequence goes on from NZ_JABBWY010000007.1 coordinate 456,281, forward strand.
ACGAGCTCTTGGTCAGCCCGAAGTCGGTGAGGTAGACGTGCTCGGACCGGGTGACCAGGATGTTGGCCGGCTTCACGTCCCGGTGCACCAGGCCGTTGGCGTGCGCCGCGTCCAGCGCGGAGGCGATCTGCGCGAACAGCGGATTGGCCCGCCCGACCGGCAGCGGCCCCTCCGACTGCACCAGCTTGCGCATGTCGTAGCCCTCGACGTACCGCATCGCGATGAACAGCAGCTCGTCGCGCTCGCCGGCCTCGTACACGGGGATGATGTTGGGGTGGTCGATGCTCGCCACCAGCCGCGACTCCCGTACGAACCGGTCGCGGAAGCGGTCGTCCTGGGCGAGCTGCGGCGCGAGCACCTTCAACGCCACGGCCCGCCCGAGCCGCTGGTCCCGCGCACGGTAGACCGTGGCCATCCCCCCGCGCCCGACGACCGCCTCGACCGTGTAGTCGCCGAGTCGCCGCCCGATGAGCGGAGGCATCACCGGCCCCTCCGTCATGCGGATTCCCCCCTGAACGTTCTTCGGATCACTGGTCGACCGGGTTCCCGCAGAAGCCGCAGAAACGATGTCCCTGGCCCAGTCGCATGCCGCACTGCGTGCAGAACTTCAGCTGCGCCTGTCCCCGTGGCGGCGAGAGGTCCGGCGGGTACGACCGCCCCTGCGGCGGCGACGGGTCCGGGGGGTGGGAGTGCCCGCCGGGCGGCGACGAGTCCACCGGCGTCTGGGCGGCCGGTCCACCCGTGGGCGCCGGCCGCATGACCTCGGGCGACCGGGCGGCCTCGGCTCCGAAGACCCGGGTGACCGCGTACGGCGGCCAGGAGGGGCCGGCGTCACCGGCCTCGCCCGCCGGCCCGCCGCCCGGGTGACTGACCGGATAGGCGTCATGGTGGGCGTCGGCGTGGGCGAGGTCCTGGGGCTCGGGAGCGGCGTGACCGGCGGCGCTCCTGCGCCGCAGCAGCACGACGCCCACGACGAGCAGGACCAGGACCACGACGCCGCCCGCCGCCCAGACCAGTGGCGACACGGACGACTTGGGCTGCTCCGCCTGCACCGGACGGGCCGGCCGCTTGGCGCCCGAGTCCTCCGCCGTGCCCGCCTTGGCCTTGGCGACCCGCAGGTGGTCGGCCGCGACGGCGTGGTCGGGCCGGAGTTTGAGCACCTGCTCCAGCACCGGCGCCGCGTTCGAGTACAGCTTGTTGTGGTAGGAGGCGAGCGCGTTCTCGTACACCACGTCGACCGGGCCGCGGCGGGGGGTGATCCCGACGCCGACGAGCGCGGTGCGGATCTCGTCGGCGGGCGTGATGGTCAGCGGGACGTCGCCGCCTCCGGCGAGCAGCCCGACGACCTCGCTCTTGCCGTCGTCGATGAGGGCCGCGCCGGGCGCGCCCTCGGCGAGGAGCCCGGCGAGCTTGGCGCGCTCGTCGTCCTTGAAGGTCCGGCTGCCCGGCGGGTCGAGGTGCGCGGTGTCGAGCTTGGGCGGCAGCTTGGCCGACGGCCTGCCGGTCAGCGTCATCACGTCGAGCGACGCGATGTTGCCGGCGATCGTGGTGCCCAGGGGCGCCGTGGGCAGAGACTGCTTCTCGCCGCCCTTGGTGACCTTGAGCACGGCCGGGGCGGCCGGGGAGGTCCCGGTCGTGAGGATCTGCGCGGGCAGCCCTCCGGTCGGCGGGTCGAGGTAGGGGTAGACGGTGACGTTGGTGGTGACCGTCGCGATGCAGGTCGAGTCGCTCTCCTGGGGCGGGTAGCACCCCTGGAGCCGCCGGTCGAGGTCGGGATCGTCGAGCGTGTGCCGTTTGAAGTCCGCCGGCACCTTGACCTTGAAGTATTCGGCGAACACCCGGTTCGCGGCGTACACCCGGGGGTCCTGGGCCGACTGCACGACCTGGGTGGCGGTCACGACCACCCCGTCGGGCGTGATGGTGAAGCCGCTGCCTCCGTCGAGGTCCACGTCGTACTTCCGGGCGATCTGCTTGATCACGCCGCGGTCGTCCAGCAGTGTGATGGACACGGTGGAGGACGACTCGACGCGTACGGCACCCGGGGTCACGCGGTCGGTGGAGCCGCTCGGGTGTGGGTGGAGCATGGGCGCCGCGAGCACGGCTAACGCGCCCAGCCCCGCGACAAGAGAGTGCAGGCGGGGCATTCTGCGTCTCCTCGGCCTTCTCGGATCGGTTAAAGCGTCTCAGTGCGGACGGTGCTCGACAAGCTGAGCACCGTGACTGACATCCACTTGATACAGGGCAATGATCAGTCAGTCACTTGACAACCACTTGCAGGGCGATTGCTGGGCAGATTCGACTGATGCGCGTTATGCCGGATAAGAGTTACGCTGCGCGTCATGCGCGTTTCCCCCCTTCGCTCGGTCCCCCGCGTCGATCTGCTGATCGGCCTGGCCATCATGGCGCTGGGCACCCTTGAGGCGTTCACGGTCGCCGGGAGTTACGGCGCGGCCGAGACACCCGAGCTGTGGTGGGTCGGGCAGGCGGTGGTCACCGGCGTGCTGGTCTGGTACCGCCGCAGGTCGCCGGTGACGGTCTTCATCCTGATGATCCTCGCGCAGTACGTGTGGCACCGGCAGGGCTACGAGCAGTGCCCCGTCTGGCAGCTCGCCGCGCTGCTCATCGTCTTCCACACGATCGGCGCCCACCTGCCGGTGCGGCACGGCGGGCCCTGGGGGCTGGCGGGCATCCTGATCTTCGACTCGGGTGCCGTCGACCACCGGTTCCTGCCGTTCGAGGAGGTCATCTTCCTCACCGTGATGTTCGGCTCGGCGTACGCCACGGGCCTGGCCCTGCGCGGCTATCTCCTGCGCGCGCACCGGATGGCCGATCGGGCGGCGCGCCTGGAGATGGAACGGGAGCGGCGGGCCGCCGAGGCCGTCGCCGCCGAACGGAACCGCATCGCCAGGGAACTGCACGACGTGGTGGCCCACAGCGTGAGCATGATGGTCATGCAGGCCGGGGCGCTGCGGCGCAGGATGGGCGTGGCGCGGGAGGACGGCCCCGGCCCAGAGGCGGCCATCCTCTCCGGCATCGAGCAGGCGGGCCGCGACGCGGTGGAGGAGCTGCGGATCATGCTCGGCGCGCTGCGGATGCCGCAGGACGAGGCGCTGCCCCAGCCGGGGCTCGACATGGTGCCCAACCTGATCTCGACGGTCGCGTCCTCCGGCCTGCGCGTCACGCTGGAGACCGAGGGCGACCCCGTACGGCTCGCGCCCGGTCTCGACCTGTCGGCGTACCGCATCGTCCAGGAGGCCCTCACCAACGCGGTCAAGTACGCCGGCGAGGCCGACGCCCGCATCGTCGTCGCCTACCGTCCCGACCGGCTGGAGCTGGAGATCGCCGACAACGGCGGGCGGGCCGCGACGGCGCTGTCCACGGGCAACGGGCTCATCGGCATGCGGGAGCGGGCCGAGCTGTTCGGCGGCCGCCTGGAGGCGGGGCCGCGGCCGGAGGGCGGCTTCCGCGTCCGCGCGACGCTGCCGATCGCGCAGGCGGCGCCGATGAGCGAGGCGGCGAGTTGACGATCCGCATCGTCCTCGCGGACGACCAGGCCATGATCCGGGCGGGGCTGCGCATGGTCGTCGAGAGCGAGCCCGGCATGGAGATCGTGGGTGAGGCCGCCGACGGCGCCGAGGCCGTCGCCCTGGCGACCCGGGTGCGGCCGGACATCGTGCTGATGGACATCTCCATGCCGCGCATGGACGGCCTCGCCGCGGCCAGGCGGGTGCTCGACTCGCCCCATCCGCCCAAGGTCATCATGCTGACCACGTTCGACACCGACGAGAACCTGTACGCCGCGCTGCGGGCGGGCACCAGCGGCTTCCTGCTGAAGGTGTCGCCGCCCGAGCAGCTCGTGGAGGCGATCCGGGTCGTCGCCGCGGGGGACGGACTGCTCGACCCCGCGGTCACGACGCGGGTGATCGCCTCGTTCGCCGGCCGGCACGAGCCGGTGCGGCCCCCGCAGCTCGCCGAGCTCACCCCGCGTGAGCTGGAGGTGCTGCGGATGCTCGCCCGCGGCCACACCAACGCCGAGATCGCCAAGGAGCTCTTCGTCGGCGAGGCCACGGTCAAGACCCACGTCGCCCGCGTGCTCATGAAGCTGAACCTGCGCGACCGCGCTCAGGCGGTCGTGTTCGCGTACGAGTCGGGCGTGGTGACGCCGGGGTCGGCGCTCGGGTAGTACGACCGCCACTGGGCGTTCGTCATCTTGAGCACCTTGAGGCCGAGGTAACCCATCGCGATGACGGGAGCGCCCCAGAACGGGATCGTCGCCGGGCTGTAGGGCACCGCCACCGCGCCGAGGTAGCCCACGGCGACCACGGCCGGCACCCACCAGTGGACGAACCCGGTGCGCGAGACGGCCAGCAGGAGCAGCGGCAGCCCGACCATGCCGAAGTAGATCCACGGCAGCGTGAAGCCGAAGACGACGCCGGGGATGTCGAACACCTCGTTGAACATCTTCTCGCCCTGCTCGACCGGGTAGTGCTGCCCGAACCACCACTCCACGGGGTCCATGAGGAGCAGGGCCGAGACGCTCATGTACCCGATGATCGTCATTCCGCCCGCGATGTGCCCGAAGACGACGGACTTCTTGCGCACCAGGTGCAGCAGGCCGAAGGCCGCGATCGGGACGAGCATCCAGCTCCAGTGGTAGAGCGCCGACTCCAGCTGGGCCAGCGCCGGGTTGGCGCCGTAGCTGACCATCTCGCGGTCGTCGCCCCACGTGCCGGGGTCGACCAGGAGCGCGACGAACTGCAGCAGTGGCGCCACGAACAGCAGGACTCCGGTGACGCTTCGCCGGAAGGCCACCGAGTCGGACAGTTTGAACATCGATCTTTCCCCTTCGGGTCCGTCTTCCTACAGCCGGGGACCGTAGGTGACGGAACGCGGCGGACTCGTCCGCCGCCCGGATGATGCGTCCTCATCCGCTGGGGCTACTTATCGCCTTCAGGCGAGGTATGTGTATATTTTCCGGAAGACGGCTCACACTACGGGAGATTTTTCATGAAGGCTTTCCCGTCGGTCCTGTTCGACGAGGCGCACAGCGAGGCCTGGACCATCCGGCGGGAGGTCGCCGAGGCCATCAATCCCGCCCATCCCGACGACAACAGCTACGCGGAGGCCGCCGGGACGCTGCGGCGGCTCGGCCACACGGTCCGCGCGCACACCGAAGGTCCCGTCACCCCGGCCGTACTGGAAGGGTGCGACGTCTTCGTGGTGGCGCACCCCTCCGACGCCCGCTGGGAGCGCACGACCGGCTCCGGCAGCCCGGTCTTCGCCGACGCGGAGATCGACGCCGTCGAGGCGTACGTCGCGGGCGGCGGCGGGCTGATCGTGCTGGCCGAGCACGAGCAGGACAAGTACGGCAGCAACCTCGGCGCCCTGCTCGCCCGCTTCGGGGTCACGGCCGAGCACGCGACCGTGCAGGACCCCGGCAACTGCCACAACACCGTGGCCACCTGGGTCCTCGGCGTCCCCTCCGCGCAGGCCGTGACCGAGCCCGGCGGCGTGGCCCAGGATCTGCTGGCAGAGGTCCGGCGGGCCTGCTTCTACCGCGCCGGGACGCTCGGCGTCCCCGCCGGGGCGACCGTGCTGTTCGCCGCCTCCGCGTCGGCCGACCCCGCGGGAGCCCCGCTCGCCGTCGCCGTACGGCACGGCAGGGGCCGGGTGGTCGTGCTGGCCGACTCCGACCTGTTCGGCGACGACTCGATCCGCGACTACGACCACGAGAAGCTGTGGGGCAACCTCGTGACCTGGGCCGCCCGGGTGCCCGAGGCGTCCGGAGCCGCGGCGCGCGACGCGCGGCACGAGGAGGTCGCGGCCGGGTTCGCCGCGCTCGCGGCCGCCGTGGAGCGGCTGCGCCCGCTGCAGGCCAAGGACGGCTCGGTCACCGGCGACCACGACGAGGCCGTGGCGTGCATCAGCGAGATCGTCGACGGCGTCGCGCGGCTCGCGCCGCACTTCCCGCACGACGGCGAGTATCTCGACGCCGTGATGAAGGACTTCCGCGCGTGGGTGGCGGCCGGGCTGGGCGTGCCCGACTTCCTCGACTCGCTGAACGCCTTCCACCCCGACACCCAGCGGACCGACGGCCTGGAGCACCTGGTCGTCTTCCCGATGTACACCCAGAACGGCAACCTCAACCGGAACGTCGAGGCGGTCTGGATCCGGGTCGTGTGGCCGGCGTGGCTGGCCGACCTGGAGCGGAACGGCTACGACAACCCGATGTTCGTGCCGATCGCGTTCGAGGGCTTCACCTCCGGATACGACACCAACTCGGCCGTGCTGTTCCCCGAGACCGTCGCCGTGCGGCAGACGCCGCCGCGCTTCACCTGGGGCGGCATCTTCTGCGACCGCGAGGCGGCCCGGTTCCGCCGGGTCAGCGAGGCGGCCGCCGCCACGCTCAAGCTGGAACTGCCGCCGGACGCCGCCCGGCTGCTCGCCTCGCAGGACCTCGCCCAGGACACGTTCGTGCTCTGGGACCTCGTCCACGACCGCACGCACAGCCACGGTGACCTGCCGTTCGACCCGTTCATGATCAAGCAGCGCATGCCGTACTGGCTCTACAGCCTGGAGGAGCTGCGCTGCGACCTCACGGCGTACGGCGAGGCCGTGAAGCTGGAGGCCGCGGGCGTGCCGCACGCGCGGTACGTGCAGTACGCCATCCTGTTCGACCGGCTGTTCCGGTTCCCGATCACCGGTGAGCGGGTGCGCAACTACGACGGGCTCGGCGGCCAGCTGCTGTTCGCCTACCTGCACCGGCAGGGCGTCGTCCGGTGGACCGACAACCGGCTCTCGGTCGACTGGCCGCGGGTCGCGGACGGCGTCGCCGACCTGCGCGCCGAGGTGGAGAAGCTCTACCGGGACGGCATCGACCGGTCCAAGCGCGCCCACTGGCTGGCCGCGCACCGGCTCGTGTCCGCGTACGTCGAGCCCGACCCGGCCTCGGTGTGGCAGCGGGGCGCGGAGGCGCTGCCCGCCGAGCAGAAGGCCATGGTCGACGCCGTGCTGCCCGACGAGTTCCCTCTGAGCATGTTCTACGAGGCGCTGCGCCGTAAGCTCACCGACGTGGTGGAGTCGACCCGGGGCATCCGGGCGTGAGCGCGGACCTGGAGGAACGTGAGATGAGCAGGGTGATCGTGGTCACCGGGGCGGGCGGCCCGGCCGGGCGCGCCGTCGTCGGGCGGCTCGCCGGCCGGGGCGACACCGTCGTCGCCGTGGACAAGACCGGGGCGGACGGGGCTCTGGCCGTCGACCTGCTCGACCGGGACGCCGTACGCGGCCTGGCCGAGCGGGTGCGCGCCGAGCACGGCCGGGTGGACGGCGTCGTCCACCTGGTCGGGGGCTGGCGCGGGTCGAAGACCTTCGCCGAGACCTCGCTCGACGACTGGGACCTGCTGCACGACCTGCTGATCAGGACCCTGCAGAACGTGTCGCTGGAGTTCGAGCCGCTGCTGCGGGCGAGCGGGGACGGCCGCTTCGTGATCGTGTCGGCCCGGGCGGCGCGCAAGCCCGTGAAGGGCGGCGCGGCCTACGCCGCCGCCAAGGCCGCCGCCGAGGCGTGGACGCTGTCGCTCGCCGACGCGTTCACCGGCACCTCCGCCGCGGCCGTGGTCCTCGTCGTCACCGCGCTGGTGCACGACGAGATGCGGGCCGCGAACCCGGAGAAGCCGTACCGTACCTTCACGGACGTGCAGGACCTCGCGGCGGCCGTCGAGGCCCTGTGGGACCAGGACGCGGCGGAGGTCAACGGCCGGCGGATCGACCTCACGCCCGATACGGCCGGCTGACCCGGCGCTGTTCCGCTGAGTGTTGTGGGGAGAGATTTCGTGACAACCGATGCCGTACGGCGGCACGACCCGGCGATCCGCACCTTCGCGAGCGACAACTACGCGGGAGTGCATCCGGAGATCCTGGAGGCGATCGCCCTCGCCAACGAGGGGCACCAGGTCTCCTACGGCGACGACGTCTACACCGAGGCGCTGCAGGGCGTCTTCCGCCGCCACTTCGGCGAGCAGGCCGAGGCGTTCCCGGTCTTCAACGGCACGGCGGCCAACGTGGTGTCGCTGCGGTCGATGTGCGCGCACTGGGAGGCGGTGATCTGCCCGGAGACCGCCCACGTCAACAACGACGAGGGCGGCGCCCCGGAGGTCGTCGGCGGGTTCAAGCTGCTGACCGTGCCCACCCCGGACGGGAAGCTGACGCCCGATCTCCTCGACCGGCAGGCGTGGGGCTTCGGCGACGTGCACCGGGCCCAGCCCCGGGCCGTGACGATCTCCAACGCGACCGAGGTGGGCACCGTCTACACGCCCGACGAGATCAGGGCGCTCTGCGACCACGCGCACGAGCTCGGCCTGGTCGTCCACCTCGACGGCTCGCGGCTCACCAACGCCGCCGCCGCTTTGGACGTGCCGCTGCGCGCCCTGACCACGGACGCGGGCGTCGACGTGCTGTCGTTCGGCGGCACCAAGATCGGGCTGATGCTGGGCGAGGCCGTCGTCGTGCTCAACCCGTCGGCGACCAGGGGCCTGCCGTACCTGCGGAAGACCGGCATGCAGCTGGCTTCCAAGATGCGGTTCGTGTCGGTGCAGTTCGAGGCGCTGCTCGCGGGCGACCTGTGGCTGCGCAACGCGCGGCAGGCCAACGCGATGGCCCGGCGGCTCGCCGCGGCCGTACGGGACCTGCCCGGCGTGACCGTGCCGCGGCCGGTCGAGGCCAACGGGGTCTTCGCGATCCTGCCCGCGGACGTGGCCGACCGGCTGCGCAAGCGGTTCCGGTTCTACAACTGGGACGAGCAGATCGGCGGGGGGATGATCGAGGTGCGGTGGATGTGCGCCTTCGACACCACCGAGGCCGACGTGGACGCCTTCGCCGCCGCGCTCGCCGAGGAACTGCGCGCCTAGGGAGTGCGTCTCCCCGGGATCAGGGACCTGGACTGCCGGCCGACGGGAGATCCGGTCTGGCGGGAGCCTCCCGGCCGGGCCATGCGATGTCGTCGACCGCCAGGAACGGCTCGCCCGCCACGTTCGCCGGGGTCACCCCGATGAACTCCATGACGTCTCGATGCAGATGGGACTGGTCGGCGTAGCCGGCCTCCACCGCGACCCGGGCCGCGCTGCCGCCCGCGACCAGGCGGTGGGCGGCGTGATCGAAGCGGACCAGCTTCGCGGCGCGCTTGGGCGGCAGGCCGATCTGCGCGTGGAATCGGGACCACAGGCGCTTACGGCTCCAGCCGAGCTCGGCGGCCAGCCGGTCGACCCGGACCAGGCCGCGGCCTCCGGCGATCCGGCGCCAGGCCCAGGCCACCTCAGGGTCCACCGGCCGCCCCGCCTCATGCCGGCGGGCCAGCAGCGCGCCGGTCAACGCGAAGCGATCCTCCCAGGAAGAGACGTCGGCCAGCCGCTCACGGATCCGCGACGCCTCCCGGCCCCACAGGTCGTCGAGGGCCACCACGGCGCCGTCGAGGTCGGCGGGGGAGACGCCCAGAATCGCGCGTGCGATGACCGGGGACAGGCGTACCTGCACGCACTCGACGTTCTCCCCCCGTGCCCAGGCCGCGCCTCCGGACCCGAGCCCGGGCCCCGCGACGAGGCTTCCGCGCTGCTGGCGCCCGGCGGCGTAGTCCACGACGGGCGAACCGGCGCCGAATTCCAGCAGCAGCGTCACGGCCGGGTGCGGGACCATCCGGAGCGCGTCCAGGTCACCGACGCGGAACCCGGCCATGGCGACACCGGCCACCCGGCCGGGCCCCCGCGGACAGGCGACGTCCCACACCGTCTCACCGTGCACGAAAGCCGACACGACCGCCAGGCTATGCCGAGCGCCGCGCGGACCGACCGGAGGGAACGACCGAGGGGAACGACCGGAGGGAACGACCGAGGGGAACATTCGTCCAAGACGCCCGCGCGCACCGGCGGCGACAGTGGGCGCATGACTGTTTCCGAAGGCGATCGGCGTGCGGAAGCCGAGACCACCGAAAGTTCGACGCTGTCCCTGGACGACGGCGACATCCACGTGTGCCAGGACGGCCCCCGCGACGCCCCGGCACTCCTGCTGATCCACGGGTCCGCCTCCTCGGCCCGCTCGTGGGACTCCCTGGTTCCGCTGCTGACCGGCTCGCATCGCGTCATCCGGATCGACCTGCTCGGGCACGGGCGGTCGGCCAAACCGGCCGGCCCGAGCTACGCGACCCCGGACCAGGGACGCCGGGCCGGCGTGGTACTGGACCGGCTCGGCGTCGAGCGCGCGATCGTGGTCGGTCATTCCAGCGGCGGCGCGGTCGCCACCGCTCTCGCCGAGCGACGCCCCGACCTGGTGATCGCGCTCGTGCTCATCAACACCGGACCCGGCATGGCCGCCTTCATCGCATCCGAGTCCGCCGCGATCGCACCGTCGCAGTGGCCGCCGGCCGACGAGCAGATCCGCCGGTTCGCGAGCACCGGTTTCAGCCGCGCGGGCTATCAGATCCCACAGGAGCTTCTGGACGAGGTACGCATGATGACCTACCACACGCTCACCGCGACGATGGTGGGCACCCGCGCCTACCTGGAGGAACAGGCGCTCCCGGAGCGGCTGACGGCCCTCGGCAAGCCGCTTTTGGTGATCTTCGGCGAGGACGACCGCAGGTGGCGATCCTCGTCCGCCGCCGGCTACCGGACGGTTCCGGGCGCGAAGGTCGAGTTGCTGCCCGGTCTCGGGCACTCGCCCATACTCGAGGATCCGGCGAGGACCGCCGGCCCCCTGCTGGCCTTCACGGCGATCCACGCCGGGAGGGGCTGAGGGCCCGGCCGCCGTCACCCCCAGCCGACGGCGGGCCGGCCGGGGAAGGTCACGGCGCGGGGAGGGGCTGGGCGCCGCGGGCGGCCAGGAACTCCTTCATCGTGCGGATCTCGGCGTTCTGGCTGTCGACGATGTGCTGGGCGAAGGCCCGCACCTCCTCCCGCGACGAGAGCCGGAGCAGGCCCTCGGCCATCTCCACCCCGCCCTGGTGATGGCGGATCATGAGCTGGAGGAAGAGGATCTCGGCGTCCTTGCCGGTGGCCGCCTTCAGCCTGTCCATCTCGGCGGGAGTGGCCATGCCGGGCATGGTCCCGCCGGGCGCCATGGCGGTGGCGGCCCCGCCGCCGTGGCCGTGCCCGGACATCCAGGCCATCGGGGGGCGGCTCGCACTCTGGTCCAGCCCCCACTGCTGCAGCCAGCCCATGAAAATTCCACGTTGCGTGCTCTGCGTCGTGATGATGTCGTACGCCAGGCCGCGCAGCGCCTGGTCGGAGGTCTTGTCGCGGAGGGCGAAGGACATCTCGACCGCCTGGGCGTGGTGGACCCCCATGTCCCGCGCGAACCCCGCCTCGGGGGAGGAGTCCGAGGGCGTTCCCTGCCTGGTGAAGAACACCACGAGCACCGCCGCCGCGAGCAGTACGGCGATCAGCCCGAGGACGGGGAAGGAGCGCCGGGGCGGGGAGGCGGTCTCCACCGAGGCGTCGAGGTCAGTGCTCATCGCCCACAGGGTACCGCCGCCAAACAAGATCTACCCGAAGTGGTAGGTATAGCCACTATTCTCCATACCCAGCGGGGGCGTCAGTGATCAGTGCTTGGAGGAGCGATGACCAAGGAGAAGGCGCAGGCGAGGCGTGAGCACCTCGCCCGCATGCGCGCCGACCAGAAGCGCAAGGAGCGGCGCGCCGCGCTTCTCATGTGGGGCATAGGCGGCCTCGTCATCGTGGTCCTGGTCGCTCTTGTCGCCGTCTGGGTGGTGAAGGACCGTTCGGGCAAGTCGCTCGGCGCGGTCAAGTCCTTCAACTACAAGGGCTCCGACCACTCCTGGGCGAAGGTGGACTACAAGGAGAACCCACCTGTCGGCGGCCAGCACAACTACTACTGGCAGAACTGCGGTATCTACGACAAGCCCATCCACAACGAGCACGGCGTCCACTCGCTGGAGCACGGCGCGGTGTGGATCACGTACCGTCCGGACCTGCCTAAGGCGGAGGTCGACAAGCTGAAGACCATCGCCTCGGCCGACTACATGCTGCTGAGCCCGTACCCGAACCTGCCGGCCAAGGTCGTCGCCTCCTCGTGGGACCACCAGATCACCCTCGACGGTGCTGAGGACCCCCGCCTGCCGGAGTTCGTGAAGAAGTACAAGCAGAACCCGACCTACACCCCCGAGTACGGCGCGTCCTGCACGGGCGGCGTCGGCACCACCTCCGAGCAGCCGCTCCCGCCGCCGCAGGCGGAGACCAGCCAGGAGCCGATGCCCAGCGCGTCCCCCTGACCGGGGTGGTAGCCCCTCCTGGAGGGACTCAGGGAACCAGCAGGCGGTCCACGGGCACGGCTTCGAGCCCGTGGGCCTCGGCCACCGGGCGGCTCGCGAGGTGGCCCTGATGGGTGCTCAGGCCGAGGGCGAGCGCGGGATCGGCGGTCAGCGCCCCGCGCCAGCCCAGGTCGGCGATCGACAGCGCGTACGGAAGCGTCACGTTGGTCAGCGCGTACGTCGAGGTGTGCGGCACCGCCCCGGGCATGTTGGCCACGCAGTAGAACACCGAACCGTGCACCCGGTAGACCGGGTCGGCGTGCGTGGTCGGCCGGGTGTCCTCGAAACAGCCGCCCTGGTCGACGGAGATGTCGACGAGCACCGACCCCGGCTTCATCCGGGCCACGAGATCGTTGCTCACCAGGGTCGGCGCCTTCGCGCCCGGCACGAGCACCGCGCCGATCACCAGATCGGCGTCCACCACCGCCCGCTCGACCTCGTACGCGTTGGACGCGACGGTCTGGCAGTCGCCCCGGAAGACCAGGTCTGCCTGGCGCAACCGGTCGACGTCTCGGTCGAGCAGCAGCACCTGGGCCCGCATGCCGACGGCGACGGCGGCGGCGTTCATGCCGGACACCCCCGCGCCGATCACCACGACCTTGGCCGGATAGGTGCCGGGGACGCCGCTCATCAGCACCCCCCGCCCGCCGCCCTGCCGCATGAGGTGGTAGGCGCCCACCTGGGGAGCCAGCCGCCCGGCGACCTCCGACATCGGCGCGAGCAGCGGCAGCGTGCGGTCGGGCTGCTGCACGGTCTCGTACGCGATGCCGGTGACGCCCGCCTCCAGCATGGCCCGGGTGCACGGCTCCGATGCGGCGAGGTGGAGATAGGTGAACAGCACCTGGCCCGCGCGCATCCGGTGGTACTCGTCCGGTTCGGGCTCCTTGACCTTCAGGATCAGGTCGCCCTCCGCCCACACCTCGTCGGCGGAGTCGAGGATCGTCGCCCCCGCGGCGGCGAAGTCCTCGTCGGGGATCGCCGACCCCCGTCCGGCGTCCTGCTCCACGACGACCTGGTGGCCTTTGCGGACGAACTCGTTGGCCCCGGCAGGGGTGAGCGCGACGCGATACTCATGGGTCTTGATCTCTCGGGGCACTCCCACCTTCATGTTCTCACTGTCTGCTCCCCGTGTTTGCCCTGGCAGCGGGCAACGAGCAACAATTTGGCTGGCATTCATGACAAATGGTCAGGATTGGAAGCCACTGAACCGCATATGGTCGCCCGGTTACCTACCGTTGGCATAGGTCGGTAGGCTCTGCGAGCGATGTCAGGGATCGAGGTGGGGATGCAGAACGCGCCCGTGCCGGGAGACGAGGAACCCGGTCCGCGGCCCGGCGGACCGACCCCGGGGACTGAGACGGCACCGTTGCAGAGCGTGGCAGGCCCGGACGACGCCGGCGGTGTGCCCGCCGGGACGTACGGCCGGCCCGGCGGCAGGCACGCCGCACCGTACGGCCCGCCCGGCGGCAGCCACGCCGCGGAGTACGGCGTGCCCGGAGACGGACCGGGCGCGGCCGGCGACCCGTACGGCCCGCAGGAGATCCCGCCGGACGGGTTCGGGCAGACCGAGGTGATCGGCGCCGTTCCCGGCGTGGGCGGCGACCCGTACGGTCCCCGCGTGACCGATGACCCGTACGGGGTCGCGGGCCTCCCCGACGACGGCTTCCGCGACGCGGAGGTACCCGCGGGGCTCGGCGCGCCCGGGCATCCCGGCGCCGGTGAGCCGGACGACCTGCCCCCCGGCGTGTTCGCCGACGTTCCTCCGGGCGTCCCCCTCGACGTTCCTCCCGGCGTTCCCGTCGAGGTGCTCGCCGACCTTCCTCCCGTTCCGTCCGACGTCGTGGTCGAGGTGGTCGAGGAGGCTCCGGCCGATGTGCCCCTCGACGCGCCCGCCGGCCCCGCGGCTCCGGAGGGGCCGTCGGAGCCGCGCGCGGCGAGGGGGACGACGATCGCCCTCGTGGCGGCGCTCGTGACGGTGGTCGTGATGTCCGGCGTCCTCGGGGCGGTCGCGGTCCTGATGACCCGCAATCCGGACGCGCCCCCGCTCAAGCAGACGCCTGTCCACACGTTGACCACCCCCGTGCACTTCGCCCCGGTCACCGGGGTGCGGCCAGCGCCCTGCGAGGGGACCGACGCGATCCCGGACGACAAGGGAACCACCTGCTACCTGCTCGACCCGGGCGTCACGGTCAAGACCGTGCAGAAGATCGAGGAGGTGCCCGACAACGACGGCACCTATTCGGTCCGGCTCGTGCTGTCGCCGTCGAGCCGGGAGGAGATCGCCCAGCTCACCCGGGACACCGTCAAGCAGCAACTCGCGGTCGTGGTGGGCGAGAAGGTCGTCGCGGCGCCCCGCGTCGCCCAGGAGATCACGCAGGACAGCCTCGGCATCGCGGGCTTCGACAAGGCGCAGGCCGACGCGATCATCGGGTTGCTGACCGGAGGATCGGCCCCCGCGGGCCAGCAGCAGAACCCCACGCCCGGCGCCGGCCAGCCGGACGGAACCCAGCAGGGCGGAACTCAGCCAGGCGGGACTCAGCCAGGCGGGACTCAGCCGGGTGGGACTCAGCCGGGTGGAACCCAACCCGGTGGAACCCAGCCGGGTGGCACGCAACCGGGCGGAACCCAGCCGGGCCTCGACCAGTCCGGCACCAACCAGAACGCCCCTCAGCCCGGCTCGACCCCGCCCGGCGTCTCCCAGCAGAACGGCGGGCAGGGCACGATCAGCTCCGGCTCCCGCACCGGCGCCGCGCAGCCCGGTGCCACGCAGGCCGCTCTCACCTCGGCGGGCGCGGGCACCGGTGGAGGGAACGGTGGCCGGTACGCCTCGTGCAAGGAGGCGAAGGCCCACGGCGCCGGGCCGTACACGAAGGGCCGTCACCCCGAGTACGACTGGTACGTCGACGTCGACCACGACGGCGTCGCCTGCGACCCCGACGACATGGTCTGACCCTCACCCCGTCAGGCATACGGCGCGACGGGAACGCCCGCCGGGGCTGTCCGGCGGGCGTGCAAGCCGCGGGCAATCGGGGTGCAAGCAGAGCCCGGTAGCGTGCGGAGCGTGTCAGCACCATGGTTGCGAGGCGTGGCCGGTCCGGCCGTCGCCGCCGCGTTGCTTCTCCCCGCCGCTCCGGCGCTCGCGCACTCCGCGCACTCCGCCGCGCACTCCACTGCGCAGGCCCCGGCCCCGTCCGCCGCACAGGCGGCGTCCACGGGGCTCAGGCCCGCGCCCGCGTCGGTCGCCAAGAAACTCTTCGGCGCGTGGCTGCGCCGGGACCGCCACGCGGCCTCCCGGGTCGCCACCGCCGGCGCGGTCTCCACGATCTTCGCCTACCCCTTCCGGGCCCCGGACAGGTTCGCGGGCTGCACCGGAGGGCGCGACTGCCGGTTCGTCCACACCAGCGTGAACGTCCCGGGCGGGCTCGACGGCATCCTGATGGTCGTCTCGGGCTCGAAGGTCGTGAAGGTGTACGAGTCCCGGCACCTCGTCAAGCCGTCCGCCGCGGCCACCCACCTCTTCAAGGCGTGGCGCGCGGGCGACCGCTACCGGGGTCTGGAGGCCGCCACGAACAGGGCCGTCACCACGCTCTTCCGGAACAGGTTCGACCCCAAGGGCGTGGCCTACATCTTCCAGGGCTGCAACCGCGACTCGAAGGGCTACAGCTGCGCCTACTCCTACGAGGGCGGCGCGATGTTCATGCGGCTGGGCGGCTCGAAGGCCCGCGGCTACGAGGTGACCTCCATCGGCTACATCGCCGACTGAGCCCGCGAGCGGACCGAGCCGGCGAGCCGGCCGGTCCTCAGGGCCGGGAGGCCGGCACGAGGGCGATGTCCTCGGGCCGGATCGGCACCCGGGAGAGATCCAGGCCCGTCGCGGCCCTGACGGCGGCGGCCACGGCCGGGGTCGACGACAGCGTGGGCGGCTCGCCCGCCCCGCGCAGCCCGTACGGCGCGTGCGGGTCGGGGTTCTCCAGGATCGACAGCCGCATCGGCGGCATGTCGAGGATGGTGGGGATCAGGTAGTCGGTGAACGAGGGATTGAGCACCCTGCCCTCGCTGACCTGGATCTCCTCCATCAGCGCGAGCCCCAGGCCCTGCGCCGAGCCGCCGTGGATCTGCCCTTCGAGGGCGAGCGGGTTGAGGATCTTCCCCACGTCCTGCACGGCGGCCAGTTCGACGACCCTGACCAGGCCGAGATCCACGTCGACGTCGACCACCGCGCGATGCACGCACAGCGCGAGCTGGGTGTGGGAGTTCCCCTGGCCGGTGACCGGGTCCATCGGGAAGGTCGGCCGGTGGCGGAACTCCCGGGTCTCCTCCACCGGCCCGGACCGCTCCAGCACCTCAGAGAGCGACAGCCCGGGATGCGCCGCGCGCAGCGCGCCGAGGCGTTCCCGCACCGCCACGCAGGCGGCCCGGACGGCCCCGCCCGTGACGTACGACTGGCGGGACGCCGAGGACGACCCGGCCGAGCCGACCGCGGTGTCCGCCGGGGCGACGGTGACCCGCTCGATGCCCAGCTCCGTACGGGCGATCTGGGCCTGCACGGTGACGAGGCCCTGCCCCACCTCGGCGGCGGCGGTGTGCACGAGCACGTGCGGCTCGTCACCGGCGAGCTCGACCCGCACCCGCGCCGTCGAGTAGTCGTCGAAGCCCTCGGAGAAGCAGATGTTCTTGATGCCGACGCCGTAGCCCACGCCCCGCCGCACGCCCTCGCCGCGCGTCGCCTGGGCCACACCGCCCGGCAACAGGCGCAGGTCGGGCCCGGCGCCGTCCGCTCCCGCGCCGTCCGGGCCGACGGGCGGCGGCTCGGCGGGTAGCGGCATCGCGGCCAGTTCGGCGAGCATCTCCGCGAGCGGCGCGGGGCTGTCGATCAGCTGCCCGGTGGCCAGCCGCGATCCCTGCGACACCGAGTTGCGGACCCGGATCTCCACCGGGGACAGCCCGCAGGCCGCCGCGAGCCGGTCCATCTGCGACTCGTACGCGTAACAGGCCTGCACCGCCCCGAACCCGCGCATCGCGCCGCAGGGCGGGTTGTTGGTGTAGACGCCGTACGCGTCGATCCAGACGTTGTCCACCTCGTACGGCCCGACGCCGAGGGAGGCGGCGTTGCCGACCACGGCGGGCGTGGACGAGCAATAGGCCCCGCCGTCGAGCAGGATCTCGGCCCGCACGTAGACGAGCCGCCCGTCGGCGGTCGCGCCGTGCTCGTACCTCATCCGGGCGGGATGCCGGTGGACGTGGCCGAAGAACGACTCCTCGCGGCCGTACACCATCTTGACGGGGCGGCCGGTCCGCAGCGCCAGCATCGAGGCGTGGACCTGCATCGACAGGTCCTCTCTCGCGCCGAACGCGCCGCCGACCCCGGCGAGCGTCAGGCGCACCCTCTCCGCCGGCAGGCCCAGGCACGGAGCCACCTGACCCTGGTCGACGTGCAGCCACTGTGTGGCGACGAACAGGTCCACCCCGCCGTCCTCGGCGGGCACGGCCAGTCCCGACTCCGGACCGAGGAAGGCCTGGTCCTGCATGCCGACCTCGTACTCGCCGGTGACGACCACCTCGGCCTCGAAGGTGCTCCCCACCCTGACCGGCTGGTGCCGTACGACGTTGCCCCCGGGGTGGACGGCCGGGCAGGACGGGTCGAAGGCGGCGCGGCGGGGGTCGACGACGGACGGCCGCACCTCGTAGTCCACGACGATCGCGGCGGCGGCCCGGCGCGCGGTCTCCGGATGGTCGGCGGCCACGATCGCCACGGGCTCGCCCTGGTAGCGGACCTGGTCGATCGCCAGCACCGGCTGGTCCCGGTGCTCCAGCCCGTAGAACCTCTCACCGGGGACGTCCTCGTGGGTCAGCACGGCGAACACGCCGGGCATCGCGAGGGCGGGGCCGACGTCGACCGAGCGGATCCACGCCGACGGGTGCGGGCTGCGCAGGGTGGCGCCCCAGAGCATGCCCTCCAGCCACAGATCCGAGGAGTAGGCGAACTCCCCGCTCACCTTCAGCCTGCCGTCCGGGCGCGGCACGCTCTCGCCGAGCCCCGAACCCGGCCCCGAGGGGCGCTGGGTGTCCGTCGTCATCGGCCGCGTCATGCTCGTAGTACAGCAACCGGACCGGGCCCCGGCCTATCGGCGTGGTCATGGGAAACGGGACGGCGGACGGGGTCGATGCTTGTACATACCTCCAAATAGGCTGTCGGTCGTGCTGCTTCGTGATCTGCTCTCCGCCCCGGAGCTGCGGCTCGTCCTGCTGACGGGCGACGAGACGCCCGAGCGCGAGATCAGCGGCGTGCTCATCACCGACCTGCCCGACCCCCGGCGCTACCTGTCGGGAGGCGAGCTGGTGCTGACCGGGCTCATGTGGCGGCGGTCTCCCGGCGACTCCGCGCGGTTCGTGGCCGCCCTCGCGGAGGCGGGGGTGGCCGCGATCGGCGCGGGCGACGCGCGGCTCGGCATGGTGCCCGACGACCTGGTGGCGGCCTGCCGCGAGCACGGCCTGCCGCTGCTGGAGGTGCCCGTCGAGGTGTCGTTCGGCGCCGTCACCGACTTCGTGGGCCGGCGCGTCGCCGCCGTGCAGGCCGGTGACCTGCGCGGCGCTCTCGGGCGGCACCGCAGGATCGTGGCGGCGGTGGCCGAGGGAGCGGGGCTGGGGGAGCTGTTCGCGCTCGTGGAGACCGAGCTCGGCGTCACGGCCGCCGTGGTGTCCGCCTGCGGTTCCGTCGTCGCGGGCGCCCTGCCCGAGGACCAGGCCGTACGGCTGGCCCGCGACTACCTCGCCGCCGTCCGCCTGCCCGTGGTGGTGGACCGCGGCGGGCGGTTCACGCTGTTCGCCGTGGACCGCGCGCACCGGGCCGCCGGCTGGGCCCTCGTGTGCCGGGGCGAGGTCGACGCGGAGATCGGCTTCGAACTGGCGGCCTGCGTCGCGCTGGAGCGCACCCGGGCCGAGGCGGGCCGGCGGGTGGAACGGCGGCTGGCCGAACAGCTGATCGCCCTGGCCTGCTCGGGAGGGGAGCCGACGGAGCTGTCGGCGCGGCTGCGGACCTGCGGCGTCGACCCGGCGGAGCCGTACGCGCTGGTCGCCGCGGCGGCGAGCCGGCGCGGGGCGACCGACGGCCCCGACCCCGCCCTGCTGGGCGGCCAGGTCGTGGAGGAGCTGCTGGACCGGCGGGTGGTGGCGGTGGCCGGGGCGGACGCGTCGGTGACGCTGGTCCCGCTGCGCGGCGACGCGTACGGCGACGACCGCGACGCCCTCGCGGAGCGGCTGCGCGACCGGGCGGCGGTGATCGCGGCCGGGCTGCCGGCGCTCACCGTGTCGGTGGGGGTGAGCGGGGCGCTGACCGGCCCGCAGGCCATCCGGGGCGGGGTGGAGGAGGCGGGCCACGCCCGGCGGCTGGCCGCGGCGCGCGGCGGGGGAGTCGTCACCGGCGACGAGATCTACACGCACGCGCTGCTGCTGGCGACCACGCCGGGCGAGGTGCGGTCGTCCTTCGCCGAGCGGCTGCTCGGGCCGCTGTTCGACTACGACCGGCGGCACGGCGCCGAGCTGGTGCGCACGCTCGGCGCGTTCCTCGACTGCACCGGTTCGTGGAACGCCTGCGCCGAGCGCCTGCACGTCCACGTCAACACGGTGCGTTACCGGATCAGGCGGGTCGAGGAGCTGACCGGCAGGGACCTGTCGTCGATGGCCGACCGCGTCGACCTCTTCCTCGCCCTGCGCGCCGGGTAGCCCGCCGCGGTCAGCGGCTCAGCGCCTCCTCCGCGGAGCGCGGCGGCGTGACCTCCACCCCGGGGAACGCCTCCCCGATCTCGCGAAGCTCGTCCTCCGCCTGACGGCGTAGCTGCTCGTCCCCGGACCGCTGCCCGATGGCCAGCGACTCCAGGGCACAGCGCAGTGCCGGGTCGGGCTCACCGAGCAGGCGATGCGCCTTCGCCAGCCTGCCGAGCAGATGGCCTTCACGTCCTCGCTGGCCGCTCTCGCGGGAGAGGCGCAGGCCGCGTTCCAGGTAGTCCCTGGCGGTCGGCGGATCGCCCCGGTCCAGACACAGCTCGCCGAGGAAAAGAAGGCTCATGGACTCGTGATGCCGGTCCCCGGCGACTCGAGCGAGTCCGAGTGCCTGTTCGAGCAGGCTCATCGCCGCGGCAGTGTCGCCCAGACCTCGGCGTGCGCTCCCCGCCATGAGCAGGGAGTGCCGCTCTCCCACCGCGGAACCGATCTCCTGGGCGATAGCGTTCTGCACTTCGGCGCTCTCTAAAGCTTCCGCGTACCGCCCGATCTCGATCTGCGCCACGCTCAGGTTACCCAGGGCACGCATCTCGCCGAACCGGTCGCGCAGTGTGCGTCGCAGTTCGAGCTCGGTCTCCTGATGCGGTACAGCCTCATCCAGCTGTCCGAGGTTCCCGAGCGCTCCGGCGATCTGGCCGTGTGCGAGAGCCTGCATGTCCAGATCATCCGCACGTCTCCCGACGAGGAGCGTCTGACGGCTCAGTTCGAGTTGCTCTCTGTAACGCGCCTCACGGATGAGCTGCCAGGAAAGAGCCAACCCTACGTAGGCTCCGAGGCGGGTGATCTCGTCGTCCTCGCTCGCCATCGCCTGAGAGGCGGTGGAGATGACATGTGCCAGCTCCTTGCCCAGCCAGGCTCTGGCCTCGGCCGGGGTACTCAGCGTCAGCGGGCGCTGCGGCACATCGGGCCAGGGAAGGTGCACGCGGTGCGGATCGAGCAGGGTGCTGGCATGACGTGAGGTCGCGCCGTAGAAGCCGAGCGCCCGCATGAGCGCGTCCTTGCGCGCCTGCGGCGTGAGGCGGGCGTCCGCGAGTTCGATCGTGAACAGCCTCACGAGGTCGTGCGGCTGGTAACGGCCGGCTTCGCCGGTCTCCAGCAGATGCGCCCGCACGAGGCGGTCGAGGGCGCGTTCGGCGGCGTCGGCGGGCTCGCCGACGAGGGCGGCCACCACGTCGGCGGTCACGCTCGCCACGTGCAGGACGCCGAGATGACACAGCGTCCGCGCGGCCAGCCGATCGAGCGCGCCACCGCGGGCGAGCGCCTCGTAGCTGAGCTCCAGACTGGACCGCACGGCGATCTGGCCCGACTCCAGCTCGTGCAGCGTGCGCCGCCGGTCCTCCAGCCTCCCGCCGAGGTCCCGTACGCTCCAGTCCGGTCGCTCGCCGAGCCGTGCGGCGGCCAGGCGCAGGGCGAGCGGCAGCCCGCCGCACAGCTCGACCAGATGGGCCGCGGCGGCCGGATCTCCCGAGATGCGCTCCGCCCCGACGAGCTTCGACAGGACGGTGACCCCCTCGGACCGCCGCATCCTGCGGAGGACGATCCGCACGCAGTCGTCGGCCACGGCGAAGGACTCCCGGCTCGTGATGAGCACGGTGTTGCCCGACGGCAGGCCCAGCAGGGAACGGACCTGCTCCGGCCCGGCCGCGTCGTCGAGCAGGATGAGGGTCCTGCGGCCCTCCAGCCGATCGCGCAGCACCGCCGCGGCCTCTTCCTCCTCGGACGGCACGGCCTTGCCCTCCAGGCCGAGCGCACGCAGGAGCCTGCCGAGTACGCCGATCGGCTCCAGACGCTCTACCCCTGGCGTCGCTCCCAGGAGGTTCACGTAGAGCTGGCCATCAGGGACCGCGTGGGCCGCGGTGTGCGCGGCATGGACGGCCAGGGCAGATTTGCCTGTTCCGGGGGCGCCGGTGATCGCGACCACGGCCTGTGGGACGCCGCCGTCCCAGGGGGTGAGCAGCGATCGCAGGCGGACCAGCTCCTCGACCCGGCCCACGAAGCCGGTGACCGCGCGCGGAAGCTGACGTGGCGGCCGAGCCCCGGGACCGGCGTCGGTCGTCACGCTCCGCTCCGGGTCCAGGGAGGGGTCGGCCCGCAGGATCAGTTCGTACCGCTCGCGCAGGGCCTCGCCGGGGTCCAGACCGAGCCGCTCGGCGAGCAACCGCTTGACGTCCAGGTAGGTGTCGAGCGCGTCGGCCTGCCTGCCCGATCGATAGAGCGCCAGCATGAGCAGGTCACGGGTCCGCTCCCGCAGGGGAGCCTCCGTGACCAGTTCGGTGAGGGCCGTCACAGCCTCCTGGTGCAGTTCCAGATCGAGCATCGCGCCGGCCCGGTCCTCCAGAGCCGTCAGGCGCAACTCCTCCAGCCGGACCCGCTCGGCCTCGGCGAAGGGGCCGGGCACGCCGCAGAGGGCGGGACCCGACCAGCAGTCCGAGGCGGCGTCCAACGTCCGCAGGACGCCACGCGGATCCTCCGCGGCCTGGAGCCGCCGGGCCTCGGCCAGGTGGCGTTCGAAGTCGCCGACGTCCGCCTCCACGGCCCCGCGTTCAAGCACATAGCCCCGCGATCGGGAGATCAGGGTGCTGTAGGGGCCGCGCCGGCCCGGCGCCCTCTCCAGCGCCCGCCGCAGACCGGCGATGTAGGTGTAGACGCTCTGTTCGGCGGTGTTCGGCGGACGATCCCCCCAGAGCCCGCCGATCAGCGTGTCCTTGGTGACGACCCGTCCCGCGCGGGCGGCGAGGACACACAGGGCCGCACGCTGCAGCGGCGGCCCGAGGTCGACGGTCCGGCCCTCGCGCCACGCCGCCACGGGCCCCAGTAGCTGCAGACGATACGGTGACCGCTGGGACGTCTCACGCTCATTCGCGTTATCCATACGTCGTCGGACTCCATGCCGTAACGGAACAGACGCGTTCTGTGGAAGTCCGTCAGGGCCGGTTGAAGGGGCGGGTAGTTCGTAACCGCACCTCAACGCATCCCCCGACGTTCCTCGCTACTACCGCATTACGAGGCCATCCCCGTGTTCGCCGTCGTGGTGGGCCTTACTTCCCCCAGTTTGACAGAACTCCAAATATGCCACTACATATCTAGATTCCGTCTAGATACGAAGACGCCGTGGCCCAGTCCGGCGACGGCGCGGAACAGGGGCGGTTCTCGTGTGCACGAGGCAACGCCCGGCGGAAGCGGGGCGCCGGGCACGGGTCGCCGAAGCGACGGTTTGATGGCTTCTGTGCCGCTACGTGAGCTAAGGCCGGCGTAGGGGTGCTTCGCGGAGCTGAGACGCGACAGGCCGGGCCATGGAGGAGGGCCGGGAGACGCGTGTGGCGCTCGCCGTCCGATGGCCGGACGGAAAGTGCCTCCATCCGGATCCGCCAAATAGAAGAAAGTCGACCCTATTAATATCCCGCCGAATATGATGTCGGCGTTGCTGGGGGTCGGTGATCGATAATCCCCGTGGAAACGTTTTTCAGTGATACGGGGACCGGTAGAGCAATTCCCGGTTTGACTCGATCGGCTGAATGGGTCGTAAATGCATCCTCGAATGCGACGGCGCCGCGACGGCCGTAATTTTCGATGGGAGCGCCGGGGCGTCGGAGGGGGTGTGATGTCGGGCAGTATCTGATCTTCGTCTCCGGCGTCCCGGCACGGGCTACCAGGGAGCTTTGATCAGCAGCAATAGATGTTGCTGAAAATATTGGCCACCGCAGGAGACGCGGTGGCACTTGCTGGCGTAACATCGCCACCAACGGCCAGTAGGGCCGAAATGATGACGGTAAGAACAGGTAGAGCAAGGCGGCGCACGGTGGGACTCCCATCAGCTCAGACTGCCGGGCCTACAATAGTGCAGGAGTTGCCAATGGCCGCGCAAGATCTAGTCGGACAGCGTATCAAGGCGATTCGCCGTCAGCGTGGGCTCTCGCAAGCGCAGTTGGCGCATCCCGAACTCTCCGACAGTTATGTATCACTGATCGAAAGTGGCAAGCGCACGCCCACCCCGGCCGTCCTCGAACTACTCGCGCAGAAGCTCGACTGCTCGCTCACCTATCTCGTCAACGGCGTCACCGCCGAGCAGATGGAGGATCTTGAAGTCGGCCTCAGCTTCGCCCGCATGGCGCTGGAGAACGGTGAGGTCGCCGAGGCTCGCCGCCGGTACGCCGAACTGCTCGCCGACGGCAACCTCCTGGGTCTCGCCTCACTCCGGGTAGAGGCGCGCTACGGCTATGCGCTGGCCTCCGAGGCGTGTGGCGAGGTCGCCGAGGCCATCTCCATGCTGGAGGAACTCGGCGGGTCCGAGACAGAGGCGATGACGCAGGAACGTAAGATCGCGGTTGCCCTGGCACTGTGCCGGTGCCATCGGGAGCGGGGCGACTTCTCCGCCGCCGTCCAGGTCGGCGAGCACGCGCTGGAGACCATGGCCCGGTCCGGATGGAGTGATGCTCTGATTGAACTCGGCGCCACGCTGCTGAGCGTCTACCTGGCGCGGGGCGACATGCTGAGAGCCGGGCACTTCGCAGCCGAACTGATCGCGGCCGCCGAGGCCCTGGGTACTCCGCGGGCCAGCGTCGCATCATGCTGGAACGCCGCTTATGTTGCTGAGCAGGCTGGGCGAGCAGAGGAGGCCATCGCCCTGATTGAGCGTGCGCTGGCGATCCAGTCCGAGACGGGCGAGCCTCGCAACCTGGCACGTCTTCGGCAGGCGCACGCGAACCTGGTGCTGAGGCTGCGCCCCGAGGATTTGGAGAAGTCTCGTGACCTCCTGCTCAGGGCGCAGCGGGAGATGGAGGCCGCGGCCACCAGCACCTTCGATAGGGCTCAGGGGGCCCTCGCCCGCGCCTGGGCGGCTATCGTTCTCCACCAGCCCGAGCAGGCCATGGAGTACGCGCAGTCCGCTATCGACCTGGTGCGAGGTGCATCGGGGTCGCTGGAGACTCAGGGTGCCCTGCTCCTCAGCCAGGCGCGTCTCCTCCTCCATCAGGACGACGAGGCGGCGGCGGAACTGGACTCAGTCAGCCACCGACTGGAGACCACACCGGCCACGCGCAAGGCGGCCGAGGACTGGATGACGATCGCGGAGCTTCGCCGGCGGATCGGTGACGACCGGCAGAGCGTGGCCGCCTACCAGCGGGCCCTCGCCTGCGCCGGGCTGTGACAGGCGTCCCCGCACACCGCTCGTCCACGGGGCCTCATATATAGGCCCCGTACAGACCTGACCCACCGGGCCGGAGCGTATGGCGCTCCGGCCCGGATCCGTCTGTGTGGCCGGGCCCCTGAGCAGGGGACATGACAGGTCGTCCCTGTCTTCCGGTGCGGGGTGTGGACCGGGCACAGGCGTCGGTAGCCTGGGACTGTCATGAAGAGACCCATCCTCGCCGCCTTCGCCGGCCTCGCCGCGTTCCTGGTGTCGCTCCTGCTGTGCGCGGCCCCGGTCCTGCCGGCCCAGGCGCACACCTCGCTCAAGAGCAGCGACCCGCAGAAGAACGCCCAGGTCAAGACCTTGACCAAGGTCACCCTGGAGTTCGCGGACTCCGTGCGCTTCCCGGTCGTGGTCGTCCGCGGTGAGGACGGCAAGCGCTACGAGAAGGGCGCTCCGGCCGTCAACGGCCCCAAGGTCACCGAGGCGGTGGCCGACGCGGTACCGCCGGGCCGGTACACGATCGCCTGGCGGGTGGTCTCTCCCGACGGTCACCCCCTGGAGGGGGAGATCCCCTTCACCGTGGTGGGTGACCAGGCGCTGGGCAGCGCGACCTCGGTGGCCGAGCCCCAGGACACGGTCGCCGCACCCGTCGCGTCGGCCGCTACGACGTCCGAGGCTGCGCAGGCGTCCCAGGCCGGCGACAGCGAGGGAGGCGGCGTGCCCGGCTGGTTCTGGGCCGTGGTCTTCGGCATCGCCGGGATTGGCATCGGCATGTTCCTGAGCCTGCGGAAGAAGCCGTGAGCAGGGTCGTGCGCCTGACCGTCGCGGCGCTGTGCGCGACGGCGGGCGCGCTCGTGGTCGCGATGGTGCTCGGCGGCGCCGCGACCCCCCGGATCATCCCCGGTCTGCCCGACGAGGGCACGCTGACGCGTTGGATGCTTCCGTTGTCGAAGCTCGCGATGGACGTCTCCGGCGTGCTGACCGTGGGACTGCTGGCCGTGGCCGCGGCCTTCCTGCCCAGTGACAAGGGGCTGCTCGGCAGGCCGGCCCAGAGCTATGTGAAGGGCGCCTCGTGGTCCGCCCTGGCCTGGGCGGTCGCCGCGGCGGTGGCGCTGGTCTTCAGCCTGTCGGAGACCCTCGGCGCGCCGGTGGGGGAGATCCTCGCCGGCAACGAGCTCACCAGCTACGCCAGCCAGGTGCCGCAGGGCATCGCGCTGACCCTGGTCGTGCTGTTCGCCGTCGCCATCGCGTTGTTCGCCCGGGGCGCGATCACGGCGGGCGCCGCCGCGGGACTGCTGGTCTTCGCGCTGGTGACGCTCCTGCCGCCCGCGCTGACCGGGCACTCCTCCTCCGCGCCCAACCACGGCCTGGCCACCACCTCCGTCGGCATGCACCTGCTCTTCCTGGCGCTGTGGGTCGGGGGGCTCGCCGCGATCTGCGTCCACGCGCTCCGCGGGCAGGCGCAGATCGACGTCGCCGCCGCGCGCTTCTCGCGGATGGCGCTGTGGTGCTTCATCGGGGTCGGCCTCTCCGGCGTCGCCGCAGGCGCCTCGCGCCTGGCCACGATCGGCGACCTGTTCACCTCCGCCTACGGCCTGCTCCTGATCGCCAAGGTCGCGGCGTTCGCCGCGCTGGGGTACCTGGGATGGAGCCACCGGGGCCGTACGCTGCCGAGGCTGTCGGCGGGAGAGCCGCACGCGTTCCTGCGCCTGGCCCTCGGCGAGGTCATGCTCATGGGCGCGACGATGGGGGTCGGCGTGGCGCTCTCCCGGACCGCCCCGCCGCCCGTCAACACGCCGGTCGACCGCGCGTTCGAGCTCCTCGGCTACCTGCTCCCGCCTCCGCTGTCCCTGGGAAACCTGTTCACGCTGTGGTGGTTCGACCTGTTCTTCGCCGTGCTCGCCGCGGCCCTGGCCGGGCTGTACGGCGCGGGGGTCGTGCGGCTGGCCCGGCGGGGTGACAAGTGGCCGGTGGGCCGCACGGTGAGCTGGGGTCTCGGCGTCGTCATCCTGGTGCTCAGCACCCAGAGCGGCATCGCGCGGTACGCGCCCGTGCTGTTCAGTGTGCACATGACCGAGCACATGATCCTGTCGATGCTGGTCCCGATCTTCTTCGTGCTGGGCGCGCCGGTGACGCTGGCGCTGCGCGCGCTCAGGCCCGCCGTACGGCGCGGCGACCGCGGGCCCCGCGAGTGGATCACGGTGATCCTGCACAGCAGGGTGATGAGGTTCGTCAGCCACCCCGCGATCGCCACGGCGATCTTCGTGGTGTCGACGTTCGCGCTGTACTTCACCCCGCTGTTCGCCGCCGCGATGGAGGAGCACCTCGGGCACATCGCGATGACGACGCACTTCCTGCTGAGCGGCACCCTGTTCTTCTGGGTGATCATCGGCGTGGACCCGGCGCCGCACAAGCTGCCCCACGCCGGGCGGCTGCTGCTCCTCATGGTGACCATGCCGTTCCACGCGTTCTTCGGCATCGCCCTGATGAGCATGGGCACGGTGCTGGCCGGCGCGTACTACGACCAGCTCGGCCGCACCTGGGGCGCCTCGTCGCTGGCCGACCAGCAGACCGGAGGCGGCATCGCCTGGGGTTTCGGCGAGATCCCCACCCTGATCGTGCTGCTCGCGCTGGGCTTCCAGTGGTGGCGCGACGACGAGCGGGTCGCCCGCCGGGCCGACCGCCGGGCCGACGCCGCCGCGGCGAAGCCGGGCGGCGGCACCGGAGACGCCGAGCTGGACGCCTACAACGACTACCTGGCCAAACTGAACCGGCGCGACCGGTCCCGCTGACCACGCGGGACCCACGCGCCCGCACGCGGGGCGGGCCTCAGGGCAGGGTCAGGATCTCGTGGCCGGTCTCCGTCACCACGATCGTGTGCTCGAACTGCGCGGTGCGCTTGCGGTCCTTGGTGACGGCGGTCCAGCGGTCGGGCCAGATCTCGTAGTCGATCGTGCCCAGTGTGAGCATCGGCTCGATCGTGAACGTCATTCCGGGCACCAGCGTCACCGACAGCGACGTGTCCTCGTAGTGGGGGACGATGAGCCCCGAGTGGAACGACGTCGCGATGCCGTGGCCGGTGAAGTCGCGGACGACCCCGTAGCCGAAGCGCTTGGCGTACGCCTCGATGACCCGGCCGACGATGTTGAGCTGCCGGCCCGGCGCGACCGCCTTGATCGCCCGCATCGTCGCCTCGCGGGTCCGCTCGACCAGCAGGCGCGACTCCTCGTCGACCTCCCCGACGAGGAAGGTGGCGTCGGTGTCGCCGTGCACCCCGCCGATGAAGGCCGTGATGTCCACGTTGACGATGTCGCCGTCGCGCAGGACGGTGTCGTCGGGGATCCCGTGGCAGATCACCTCGTTGATCGACGTGCACAGCGACTTCGGGTACCCGCGGTAGCCGAGCGTCGAGGGGTACGCGTCGTGGTCGCAGAGGAACTCGTGGCCGATGCGGTCGAGCTCGTCGGTCGTCACGCCGGGAGCGACGTGCCTGCCGACCTCCTCCAGGGCCTGCGCGGCGATCCGGCCCGCGATCCGCATCTTCTCGATGGTCTCGGGGGTCTGGACGTCGCTGTCGCCCTTCCTGGGCTCGGCCCTGCCCACGTACTCGGGGCGGGGGATGTGGGCGGGGACCTTGCGGGTGGGCGAGATACGCCCGGGGCGCAGCAGCGTGGACATGCCGCCAAGTCTAGTTGCGCTTCCGCTGGGCACGATTAGTGCCGTGAGCGATCAATGGTGGTTCTGCCTGAAGCACATGACCGTCGAGCCGGAGAAGGGCTGCCCCAACAAGGACCGGCTCGGGCCCTACGACTCCCAGGACGCCGCCTCCCACGCCCTGCAGACGGCGGCCGAGCGCAACAAGAAGTGGAAGGAACAGGACAAGGAGTGGGACGAGTGACCCCCTGAAGTACGCGGGTTCAGCCGGCCGGGGTGTCGGCGGCCTGGACGTGGACCGCGCCTGCCTGGACCCCGCCCGCCTGGACCCCGCCTGCCTGGACCCCGCCTGCCTGGACCTCACTTGTCTGAACCGTGCCGGCCGGGGGCGCGGCGCCCGCGGACCCGGCCGCCCGGCGCCCCGCCGCGCGGCGGGCCACGAGCCGGCTGAGCGTCCACACGCCGATCCCGCTCCACACCAGGTTGAGGATCGCCGAGGGCCAGGCCGAGTGGTAGGCGCTGTTGACCATCAGCGCGGCCGCCCCACCCAGGTTGAGGAGCTGGTACGGCAGCCCGTCCCCGGACATCCGGCCCGACGACACCATGGCGTACGCGGCCAGCAGGACGACGGCCCCCACCGTGCCGATGATCGTGATGAAGGCGGACATCAGGACTGCCCTCCGTCCGGAGAAGTGCTCATGGCCCAATGATCCCGCCGCTCGCGTCAGTCGCTCACGCGCGGGCCGGTGATGCGGTCGGCCAGCAGGGCCAGGCGTTCCCGCAGGCCGGCCCTCCGGCGTACCTCACCGGCCGCGCTGCTCACGAGGTGCTGCGCGGCGTCGAAGCTGAGCACGCCCCCCTCGGGCGGCACGGCGATCGCGTCGTGGGCGAGCGACTCCAGCTCCGGGTCTCCGCCGTCGACGGCGAGGATCGTGGCGCCGGTGCGGCGGGCGTCGTCCACGCGCTCCAGCAGCGGCACGGGCGCCCGCTCCTCGGCGACCACGAAGAGCGTCTCGCCCCGCCCCGCGCTTCGCAGCCGGTCCATCCCGACGCGCAGATGAGGGGGAGCGCCGGGCGGCGGCGCCCAGCGGACGAGCGTGGGGGAGAGCTGGGCGAGGCCCGACAGCCGGGCCTCGTCGGCGAGATGGGCGGTGACGTGCCACGGCTCGTCCTCGGGGGTGCCGACGACCAGGAGCCCTCCGGGCGACCTGGTGGCCCGGAGGGCGAGGCCGAGCTCACGAGTGCGTTCCAGCCAGCCGGTGGAGGCGAGCACCTCCCGCAGCAGATTCACCGATGCGGCGTCCATGACCGTCATGGTGCCTGACAGACACGAGTGAAGTCCCGCCGATCCGGTTCTTGACACACCGTTACCGGAGGATGACGATCAGCCCACGGCGCTGAGATCGTCCTGTGCACACCCCACCGGAAGGCGGCTCGATGAACCTGCGCGTGCGCGCCCTCGTGTCGATGATCGGGGTCTTCCTCCTGCTGCCCGCGCTGGGCGGCACCGCTCGCGCGACCTCCGCGGGGGACGTCGTCGAGGCCCGCGCGACCACCGTCTATCTCGCCCCGGGCAGGCTGCTGGAGGTGCCGGTGAAGGCGTGGCACCTCCGGTACCGATCCACCTCCGCGACGGGTGAGCCGAACGTCGTCTCGGGCACCCTCCTCGTGCCGGCCGCCCCCTATCCGCTGGGCCGGCGGCCCGTCGTGGGCTACGCCGTCGGGACGCACGGCCTGGGCGACCAGTGCGCCCCGTCCGCCGCGATGGCGGGCGGCACCGAGGCCGAGCTCGCGATCATGAGCCTGATGCTGCTCAAGGGCTGGGCCGTCGCGGTGACCGACTACGAGGGCCTCGGCACGCCGGGCGACCACACGTTCATGGCGGGCCTCTCCCAGGGGCACGCCGTGCTCGACGCGATCAGGGCCGCGGTCCGGGTGCCGGACGCCAACCTGTCCGCCACCGCGCCGGTCGTGGTGATGGGCTACTCGCAGGGCGGCTCGTCGGCGGCGTGGGCGGCCCAGCTCCAGCCGTCGTACGCGCCCGAACTGCGGCTCAGGGGAGTCGCCGCGGGCGGGGTCCCGGCCGACCTGCGGGCGGTGGCCGATCACCTGGACGGCACGGGAGACTTCGGGCTGGCCGCCGCGGCGGGCCTCGGGCTGGACGCCGCCTATCCGGAGCTGCGCCTGGAGAGTCGACTCACCCCCGAGGGCGCCGCGCTGTTCGGCGACGCGCGGGACGACTGCGTGGGCGACCTGCGGGCGAAGCTCGGCGGACGGCGCCTGTCGGAGCTGACCACGACCGACGTGCTGGACCTGCCCGAGTGGCGGGCCCGCCTCGCCGAGAACCGCCTCGGCGCGTCCGCGCCGAAGGCGCCGCTGTTCCTGTACCACGCGAAGGGCGACGAGATCATCCCGTACGAGCTGGGCCGGACGCTGCGGCGGGAGTACTGCGCGCGTGGGGCGAACGTCCTGTGGACCGGCCTGCCGGCCGGCAGTCACGTGCTCGGCGCGGTGGAGGGCGCCCCGCTGGCGGTGGCCTGGCTGGCGACCCGGGTGGCCGGGCTGCCCGCCATCGGCGACTGCTGAGCCCGTCCACGTCCCCGGACGCGCTCCGCCCGGGCGGTTCCCGGCCCCGGCATGCTGGCATGATCTGACTCATGGCAGAGCAGACCACAGATGTTCCCGACGTGTCCGGGCTGACCATCGGCATCCTGGGCGGCACCGGAGACCAGGGCAAGGGGCTGGCCCGCCGGTTCTCCCTCGCCGGTCACACCGTGCTGATCGGCTCGCGCAGCGCCGAGCGCGCGGGGGAGGCGGCCCGGGAGATCGGCGTGCGGGGGGCCGCGAACGCCGACGTGGCGGCCGAGGCCGACGTCGTGATCGTCGCCGTGCCCTGGGAGGGGCACCGGGCCCTGCTGGAGTCGCTGCGCGAGCCGCTCACCGGCAAGATCGTGGTCGACTGCGTGAACCCGCTCGGCTTCGACAAGCAGGGGGCGTACGCGCTGCCCGTTGAGGAGGGGAGCGCGGCCCAGCAGGCGGCGGCCGTGCTGACCGGCAGCCGCGTGGTCGCGGCGTTCCACCACGTGTCGGCGGTGCTGCTGCTCGACCCCTCGGTGAAGGAGATCGACCTCGACGTCCTCGTGCTCGGCGACGACCGGGAGGCCACCGACGTCGTGCGGGCGCTCGCCGCCCGCATCCCCGGCGCACGCGGGGTCTACGCGGGACGGCTGCGGAACGCCCACCAGATCGAGGCGCTGACCGCGAACCTCATCTCGGTCAACCGCAGGTACAAGGCCCACGCCGGCATCCGGGTCACCGACGTATAGCCATCCGGGCGTCATCTGATCTTCACGGCGGAGACGTCGTCGTTCACTACCTTCGGGCGCTGTCACCGCTGTCTGAAAGGTCTCCAGTGCCACGTCACCTCTTCGCCGGTCTGGCCGTCGCCGCCGCGCTCACCCTCACCGCCACCGGTACGGTCGCCGCCACCCCGGCCAGGGGCCCCGTGGTCGTCACCGACGTCACGCTGCCCGCTCCCGCGCTGAAGCGGGTGCAGCCGTCCATCGCGGACGACCACGGCGTGCGGTTCGGCGGGGCCGGCAGCGGCCTGTTCCCGGCCGGTCGGGCGGGTGAGTTCTGGCTCGTCACGGACCGCGGGCCGAACGGCCAGCCGACCGTGGACGGAGAGAAGCGCCGCACCTTCCCGGTGCCCGAGTTCACGCCGGCGATCGTCCGGGTCGCCCTCGCGCGCGGCACGGCCACGATCAAGCAGTACATCCCGATCGTCGGCTCCTCGGGCAGGCCCGTGACCGGCCTGTCGAACCAGGCGGGACACGACGAGACGCCGTACACCTGGGACGGCCGCACGGCCCTGCCGTACAACCCGAGCGGCCTGGACGTCGAGGACCTCGTGCGCACCCGGGAGGGCGACTTCTGGCTGGTCGACGAGTACG
Source organism: Microbispora sp. H10885 (assembly GCF_014161415.1). Taxonomy (NCBI): domain Bacteria; kingdom Bacillati; phylum Actinomycetota; class Actinomycetes; order Streptosporangiales; family Streptosporangiaceae; genus Microbispora; species Microbispora sp. H10885. Next base: position 489,114 of record NZ_JABBWY010000007.1, read on the forward strand.
GCCCGTCGCTGGTGCGGGTGTCGCGCGACGGCCGGGTGCTGGAGCGCCACGTTCCGGCGGGGCTCGGACTGACCGGCGCGGACTATCCGGTGAAGGAGTCGCTGCCCGCGATCCTGGCGAGCCGGCAGCAGAACCGCGGTTTCGAGGGCCTCGCGATCTCGTCGGACGAGCGCACGCTCTACCTGGCCGTGCAGAGCCCGCTGGCCAACCCCGACAAGAAGGCCGCCAAGAAGTCGCGGATCGGGCGCATCCTCACCTTCGACCTGCGCCGGCGGAAGGTGACCGGGGAGTATCCGTACCGGTTCGAGGACGTCACGACCTTCGACCCGAAGGTGAACGGCGACCAGAGCGAGATGAAGATCTCCGGCCTGGCGTACGCCGGCCGGGGCCGCCTGCTCGTCGACGAGCGCACCGACAACGTGGCGCGGGTGTACTCGATCGACCTGACCAGGGCCGCGAACCTGCTCGGCGGGCCCTACGACGACCCGAAGACCAGCCCGTCGCTGGAGGAGGGGGCGGGCGCGTCCGATCTCAGGCTGCCCGCCAAGTCGCTCGTGCTGGAGCCGAACGCGCTGGTGCCGTCGCTGCCCGGCAAGATCGAGGGGCTGGCGGTGCTCGACCCCCGCACGATCGCCCTGGCCAACGACAACGACTTCGGCCTCGGCGACTTCGGCCCCGACGGCAGGCTGGTGGACAGCGGCGTGCCGAACCGCCTCGTCGTCATCCGGCTCCCTCGCCCGCTCGGCGCCCGCTGAGGGCGTACGCACGTCACGCGGCGGTGGCGACGAGCCAGTCGGCCACCGCCTCGGGGGCGACGAGCTGGTGCAGGTGCTCGCCGGGGATGCGCTCGACCGGCCAGCCGCGCTCGCCGGCCTCCCCGGCCAGGGCGGCGTATGCGTCCCCGAACCACAGGTAACCGCTCCTGACGTGGTCCCAGCGGGCGGGCACGGGGATCTCCTCCTGGTAGTACGCGAGCGGCAGGCGCGGCTGCTCGGCCACGACCACCTGGCGCGTCACGGGGTCGGGCAGGAGGGCGGCGACGGCCTCCTCGGGCCACCAGTCGGTCCACCGCGGCAGGACGCCCGCGTCGTCGGCGCGGGAGCGCAGGAAGCCGAGGTGCTCCGGCTCCGCCGCACGGCACGTGCCGTCGCGCGGCGGCAGGGCGGCGTCCACGAACAGGCACGCGGCGACCTGCCCGGCGAGCGCCTGGGCGATCAGCGGCACGAACAGCCCGGCGTTGCTGTGCGCCACGACCGCCAGCGGCCCGCGTGGCGCGCTCGCCGTCACCTGCCGCACCAGGCCCGGCCAGTACGGCGGCGGGCCGGCCGTCACGTCCGTCAGCGGCGGCACGACCGCGAGGTGGCCCCGCGCCCGGAGGGCCTCGGCGACCGGTGCCCAGGTCGAGGGACCGACGGAGGGGCTGTGCACCAGGAGGAAGCTGATGTCCATTCCCTCATCCTCGCCGTGGGCGGCGGCGACGGGACCGGACTCCGCTCGCCGCTTAACCGGTCGTCGGCGGGCCAAACTGACAAGAGTGGCTTTTGTGGGTCATTCTGGACGACATGAGCTCCCTGCATCCGGAAACGCGTGTCGTCCACCTGCCCCGGCCCGTGCCCGAGGGCAGCACTCCGATCTCCATGCCGATCTACCAGACCTCGGGGTTCGTCTTCGACGACCCGGCCGTCTTCGCCGACGGCATGGGGCGGCCCGACGGAGCGTACGTCTACGGCAGGCTCTCCAACCCCACCGTGCGCGCCCTGGAGGAGGCGGTGGCCGGTCTGGAGGGCGGCGTGGCCGCCGTGGCCACCGGCTCCGGCATGGGCGCCATCAACGCCGTGCTGCTCGGCCTGCTGAAGTCGGGCGACCACGTGATCGCCCAGTCGGCGCTCTACGGGGCCACCGCCCAGGTGCTGGCCGACCTCGCGCGGCGCTTCGGCGTGGAGGTGACCCACGTGCCGCAGGACGACCCCGCCGCCGTGCGAGCCGCCGTACGGCCGACGACGCGGCTGCTGTACCTGGAGACCATCGCCAACCCGATGACGCAGGTGGCCGACCTGCCGGGCATGTGCGCGGCGGCGCGCGAGGCCGGGATCCTGACCGTCGTCGACAACACCTTCGCCTCGCCGATCCTGTGCCGGCCCGTCGAGCACGGCGCGGACGTCGTCGTGCACTCCGTCACGAAGTACCTGTCCGGGCACACCGACGTCCTCGGCGGGATCGCCGTCTTCGCCGACCACGACCTGCACCGCGGGGTGTGGTCGTACGCGGTGGAACTCGGCGCGACGGCCGACCCGTTCGCCGCGTGGCTGACCCTCCGGGGGATCCAGACGCTGCCGCTGCGCATGGAGCGGCACTGCGCCAACGCCCGCGTGCTCGCGACGCGGCTCGCCGGCCACCCGGCCGTGGCCGCGGTTCACTGGCCGGGCCTGCCGTCGCATCCGTCGTACGATCTCGCGGCCAAGATCCTGCCCGACTTCGGCGGGGTGTTCTCCTTCGACCTCGCCGGAGGACGTGCCGCCGGCGAGGCGTTCATGCGGAACGTACGGCTCGCGCTGCTCGCGCCGTCGCTCGGCGGCGTCGAGACGCTGATCCTCCACCCGGCCACCACCTCGCACCGCACCGTGGACGCCGCGGGACTGGCCGCGGCCGGCATCGGCGAGGGCACGGTGCGGGTGGCCGTCGGCATCGAGCACCCGGAGGACCTGTGGGCCGACTTCGCCCAGGCGCTCGACGCCGTCTGACCGGCTCGTGAGACGGCTCCTGAGACGGCTCGCGAGGCGTCCCGTGAGGCGGCTCGCGGGGGATTACCGGTAGCTGTGCTCCGGCGTGGGGAACACGCCGGAGACGACCTCGTCGGCGTAGGCGCGCACGGCGCGGTCCATCTCGCCCGCGAGGTCGAAGTACTTCTTCACGAACTTGGCCGGCTGAGGGGTGAGGCCCATCAGGTCCTGCCAGACGAGCACCTGCGCGTCCGTGCAGGGCCCGGCGCCGATGCCGACCGTGGGAATGCTCAGCGAGGTGGTGACCCGCGCCGCGAGGTCGCTCGGCACGCACTCCAGCACGACGGCGAAGGCGCCCGCGTGCTCCAGCGCCTTCGCGTCGGCCATCAGCTCGTCACCCGCCTGGCCGCGGCCCTGCACGCGATAGCCGCCGAAGGCGTTGACCGACTGCGGGGTCAGGCCGAGGTGGGCCATGACCGGGATACCGGCCGACACGAGCATCTCCACCTGCGGGAGCACGCGGTGGCCGCCCTCCAGCTTGACGGCGTGCGCGCCGGCCTCCTTCATGAAGCGGGCGGCGGTCTCCAGCGCCTGCTGCGGCGAGGCCTGGTAGGAGCCGAACGGAAGGTCGGCCACGACCATCGCGCGTGAGGAGCCGCGCACCACGGCGGCCGTGAGGGGGATCAGGTCGTCGACGGTGACCGGCAGCGTCGAGTCGTAGCCGTACACGACCATCGCGGCGGAGTCGCCGACGAGCAGCACCGGGATCCCGGCCTCGTCGAACACCCTCGCCGTCATGGCGTCGTACGCCGTGACCATCGGCCACTTCTCGTGCCGCTCCTTGGCGGCCGCGATGTCGCGGACGGTGACCCTGCGACCCGCGGCGCCGCCGTACAAGGCGGAAGTGGACACAGCGGAAACAGAGGACATGGCTACCTCCTGGCCTCGTGGCGCCCCTGTGGCGTCCCCGGACAGTCCGATCATTGCATGCCGACATGGCATGGAACACCCCGGATCGGCGGCGTAATCCAGGGGTGCGACCAGTGGGGCGCGTGGGGCCCCGGCGGCGAACTTGTCGGACCCACCAGGCACAATGCCTGCGGAGGTAAGCAACCACAATGGCTTTTGATCGTTACCGGCGGGTGCTCGCCCTGCCGGGCGTGCGGGCACTGCTGCTGGTCGGCATGATCGCGAGAATCCCCCTGACCGGCACCGGGATGACCCTCACCCTGCACGTGGTGAACCACCAGAAGCTGGGTTTCCTCCAGGCCGGCCTCATCGGCGCGGCGTCCATGGCGGGCGCCGCGATCGGCTCGCCGCTCGTCGGAAGGTTCGTCGACCGGCGCGGGCTGCGCCCGGTGATGGCGGTCACGACGGTGGTGCAGCTGTGCCTGTGGTGCGCCGCGCCGGCGATGCCGTACGCCGTGCTGCTGCCGGGCGCGCTCGTCGGCGGGCTGTTCAGCCAGCCCGTCTTCGGGGCGGTGCGGCAGTGCATCGCCGCGATGGTGCCCAAGGAGAACCACCAGACCGGCTTCGCCCTCGACTCTATGGGCGTGGAGCTGTCGTACATGGTCGGGCCCGCTCTCGCGGTCACGTGCGTGACCGCGTTCGGCAGCACCGCGACGATGTACGGCGTGGCGGCCGGGCTCGTCGGCGCGGGGGTGGCGTTCTACCTGCTCGACCCGCCCACACGCTCCGCGGAGGAGGCCGCGGGGCACGAGGAGGCCGTCCCCCGGCGGCAGTGGCTGCGGCCCGCGTTGTTCGCCCTGTTCGGGATGGTGACGGGGCTCACCTTCGTGCTCACGACGACCGAGCTGGCCGTCGTCGCGATGCTGAAGGCCGGTGACGCGACCGCCTGGACCGGGCTGGTCGTCGCGCTGTGGTGCGCCTACTCGCTGGTCGGCGGCTTCGTGTACGGCGGGCTGCCGCGAGGGCTCTCGCCCGTGCTGCTCGCGGGCGGCCTGTGCGCGCTGACCGTGCCCGTCGGCCTGGTCGGCGGCGGCTGGTGGTGGCTGTGCCTGGCGCTGCTGCCGTCCGGGCTGCTGTGCGCCCCGGCGCTGTCGTCCACGGTGGACGCGGTCAACCGGCGCGTCCCTGCGGCGGCCAGGGGAGAGGCGATGGGCCTGCACGGCACCTCGCTGACGATCGGCGGCGCCCTGGCCGGGCCGATCGCCGGCGGGATCCTCGACGCCTACGGCCCCGCCTGGGCGTTCGCCGCGTCCGGAGTGGCCGGTCTCGTGCCGGCCGTGATCGCCGTGCTGGTCTGGCGCAGGGCGCCGGTCTCCGTCCCCGGCGCGACGGTTCCCGGCGCGACGGTTCCGGGCGCGGCCCTTCCGGAGGCGGCGGTTCCGGAGGCGGGAGCCGCCCTGGAGGTCCCCGGCGCCGGCGGCGCCGTCGCGGGGGCGGAGGCTGCCGCCTCCCTGCGCGCGTCCGACGGGGAATAGAACCCGCCCCCGGGCGCTTGGTACGGAGGCATCGGGCGATTATGAAACGGTGCCGTTGCGTATCGGAACCGCCTAGCGCTACGCTAGCGTTGCGAAACTCAAGCGTATCGAAATCATGCGTACCGCAGTCATGGGGGATTCCTTGGAAGCGCATACCGGTCACCCACGCCGATGGCAGATCCTCGGCGTGATGGTGTTCAGCCTGCTGGCCGTCGTCCTCGACAACACCATCCTCAACGTGGCGATCAAGACGATCGCCGATCCCGTCCACGGCCTGGGCGCGACCCAGAGCGAGCTCGAATGGGCGATGAACTCCTACACGCTGGTGTTCGCCGGCCTGTTGTTCACCTTCGGGGTCCTGGGCGACCGCTACGGGCGTAAGCGCATGCTTTTCGTCGGCATGGCCCTGTTCGGCCTGGCCTCCCTCGCCAGCGCGTACGCCCAGGACCCGATGCAGCTCATCGCGGCGAGGGCGCTGATGGGCCTCGGGGGCGCGGCCATCATGCCGGCCACGCTGGCGGTCATCTCGAACGTCTTCCCGATCCACGAGCGGGGCAAGGCGATCGGGATCTGGGCGGGCGGCGTCGGCATCGCCGTCGCGATCGGCCCGATCACCGGGGGCGTGCTGCTGGAGCACTTCTGGTGGGGCTCGGTCTTCCTCGTCAACGTGCCGATCGTCATCATCGGCCTGGTGCTCATCGCCGCGCTCGTCCCCGACTCCAGGGACCCGAGCAAGAACAGCCTCGACCCGGTCGGCGTGCTGCTGTCCATCGCCGGTCTGATCAGCCTCGTCTACGGCATCGTCCGGATCAGCGACCTCGGCACCGTCGCGGACGTCTCGGTCATCGCGCCGTCGCTGCTGGGGCTCGCGATCCTCGCCGCGTTCGTGTGGTACGAGAGCCGCATCGAGCACCCGGCGTTCGACGTGCGGAACTTCCGCAACGCGGGGTTCTCCACCGCGATCGTGAGCGTCGGCCTCGTGTTCTTCTCGGCCATGGGCGTCATGTTCTTCCTGGCCTTCTACTGGCAGATCGTGCGCGGGTACTCGCCGTTGCAGTCCGGGGCGCTCGTGCTCCCGTTCGCCGCGGCCCAGCTGATCTTCGCGCCGCAGAGCGCGCGCATGGTCCAGAAGTACGGTGCTCGGGCCGTCGGCACGGTCGCGATGCTGGTCATCACGCTCGCCCTCGCCTCCTACGCCTTCGTGCAGGTGGACACCCCGATCTGGCTGCTGCTCGTCCTCACGTTCGTCCAGGGCGTGGCGATGGCCAACATCATGCCTCCGGCGACCACGGCCATCATGAACGCGCTGCCGCGGGAGAAGGCCGGTGTGGGCTCCTCGATGAGCAACGTCGTCCGGCAGGTCGGCGGCACGCTCGGCATCGCCATCCTGGGCGCTGTCCTGTCCGCGAGCTACCGCAACGACATGCAGGACAAGGTCACCGCGCTGCCGGAGGAGCTCCGGCACGTCGTCACCGAGTCCATCTCGGGCGCGGCGGGGGTCGCCGGACACCTGGGCGCGCGGGGCGCGGGCCTGCTCGACACGGCCAACGCCGCGTTCGTCACCGGCATCCACTGGGCGGCTCTCGGCTCGGCCCTCGTCGCCCTCCTCGGCACCCTCGTGGTGGCCCGCTGGATGCCGGGTAAGACCCGGGTCGACGTCGCGGCCGACAAGGCCGGGACCGAAAAGGAAGCGGCGGTAGTCTGAACAGGCCATGAATACGCAGCAGACGGCTGAGGGGGCGGCCCGCCCGGCGGGCCGCCCGCGCAGCGAGAAGGCGGATCGGTCGATCATCGAGGCCACTCTCGACCTGCTCGGCGAGGGCATCGGCGTGTCGGAGCTGTCCATCGAGTCGATCGCGAGCCGCGCCGGTGTCGGGAAGACCACGATCTACCGCAGGTGGTCCAACAAGGAAGACCTCGTGGTGGACGCCCTGGCGACGCTCAAGCCGCCGATCCCGCTGCCTCAGGGCGGGACCGTCCGGGACGACCTGGTGACCTACCTCCGGGTGATCCAGGAGGAGACCCGCCACCTCCGCACCCGCTGCATCATGAACATCGCCATGAGCGACTCCGAGCGGCATCCCCGGCTGGCGGAGCGGTTCCGCGAGCTGGCCGTGGAGCCGCGCAGAGCGGTGGTGGCGGCCGTCCTGCGCCGTGGCATGGACACCGGTGAGCTGCGGGCCGACCTCGACGTCGACATGGCGCTGGCGCTCCTCAGCGGCGCCATGGTTTGGCTCACGAAGTGGTCCGACGGGCACTCCCCGGCCGACCTGCCCGAGCGGATCGTCGACGAGGCGCTGAAGGGCTTCCGCCCCCGCCCCGCCGAGTGACCCGCCGGACGGCCCGCTGAGTGAACCCCCGCGCGGCCGGCCACGCCCGGCCGCGCGGAACGGCGGCCGGGCACCATTTGGCCGCCTCCGTCCGACATCGGCGGCGACACCCTGTCCGGCATCGCCGGGAGGACCATCGCCCCCGGAGGCCGCCGCGGACCCGCGAGGCGCGTGGCGGGTGACTAGAGGCGCTCGCGCCAGCGGTTGGTGATGGGCAGGCGGCGGTCGCGGCCGAAGTTCTTGGGCGTGATCTTCGGCCCCGGCGGGTACTGGCGGCGCTTGTACTCAGCCAGGTCCACCATGCGGATCACCTTGGTCACCAGCTCGGGATCGTGCCCGGCCGCGATCAGTTCGTCCCGCCCCATGTCCCGCTCCACGTAGTCGCGCAGCAGGCTGTCGAGCACCTCGTACTGCGGCAGCGAGTCGGTGTCGCGCTGGTCGGGCCGCAGCTCCGCGCTCGGCTCCTTGGTGATGGAGTTCTCCGGGATCGGCGGCACCCCCGGCTGGGCGTTGCGCCACTCCGCGAGCTTCCAGACGACGCTCTTCAGCACGTCCTTGATCGGCGCGTAGCCGCCCGCCGAGTCGCCGTACAGGGTGGAGTAGCCGGTGGCGAGCTCGCTCTTGTTGCCGGTGGTCAGCACGAGGTGGCCGTGCTCGTTCGACAGGCTCATCAGCAGCATGCCGCGCACCCGGGCCTGCAGGTTCTCCGCGGCCAGGCCGGTCAGAGCGATCTCCTTCTCGAACGCCGAGACGATGTCGGCGATCGGCACGACCTGCGCGTTCACCCCCTGGCGGCGCACCAGCTCCTCGGCGTCGGTGATCGAGTGGTCCGAGGAGTACCGCGACGGCATCAGCACCGTGTGGACCCGCTCGGGCCCGATGGCGTCGGCCGCGATCGTGGCGGTCAGGGCCGAGTCGATGCCGCCGGAGAGGCCGAGGATGACGGACTTGAAGCCGTTCTTCCGCACGTAGTCGCGCACTCCGGTCACCAGCGCGTGGTAGATCTCCGCGAGGTCGTCCAGCCGCTCGGCGACGACCGGGGGCTCCGGCTCGTACGGCTCGACCGGGTCGGCCGACAGCAGCACCCGCTCGACCGTGATGACCGTCCCGTCGTGGGCGTCGTAGGAGTCATGGCTCGGCTCGCCGAGCTCGACCGCGGCCTCCGGGAGCTCCAGGTCCGTGACGAACAGCTCCTCGCGGAACTGGGACGCGCGGGCGACCAGCGCGCCGGAGGCGTCCACGACGAGGGAGTCGCCGTCGAAGACCAGCTCGTCCTGGCCGCCGACCATGTTCACGTACGCGAGGGCGCAGCCCGCCTCGCGGGCCCGCCGCGCGCACAGTTCCAGCCGCACGTCGTCCTTGTTGGTCTCGTACGGCGAGCCGTTGGGCACGACGAGCAGCCCGGCGCCCGCCTCGGCGACCACCGAGACCGGCCCGCCCTCCTGCCACAGGTCCTCGCACAGGGCCACGGCGACGTCCACTCCGTGTAGCCGGAAGATCGGCAGCCGGTCGCCGCGGACGAAGTAGCGGTACTCGTCGAACACCCCGTAGTTGGGCAGGTGGTGCTTGGCCGACTTCGCCACGACCCGGCCCCGGTGCAGCACGGCGGCGGCGTCGAGCGGGGCGCCCTTCGGCTGCCCGACGCGGGGGGCGAGGTCGGCGCGGTCGAGGTATCCCACCACGACGGGGAGGTCTCCGAGCCCCTCGTCGGCGAGCCGCGCCGCCACCTCGGACAGCGTCGCGATCGACGCCTCGGCGAACGACGAGCGGAGCACCAGGTCCTCGGCCGGGTAGCCGGTCAGGAACATCTCGGGGAAGACGACGAGGTGCGCGCCGCGCCCGGCGGCCCGGCGGGTCCACTCGACGAGGGTCTCCGCGTTGCCGGCGATGTCTCCGACGACGGGATTGGTCTGGGCGAGAGCGATACGCAGTTGAGCCACGCCCCCACCCTAAGGTGTCCGGTTTTTTGTCGTCAAACTGACGATAAGTAGTTCAGGCGCCGGGTGTTCCCGGGCTGACCAGACCCCTCTCGTACGCGAGGACCACCAACTGGGCGCGGTCGACCAGCCCCAGCGCGCGCAGCAGCGCCGTCACGTCGCCGGCGACCTCGCCTTCCGGCACGTCGAGTGTCATCGCGATCTGCCGGTTGGTGAAGCCCCGGGCGACGAGTTTGATGAGGTCGACGTCGGCGTCGGACAGGCCCTCCGGCGCCGACGGGTCGCGCCGCCCGGCGAAGGCGGAGATGAGATGGGTCGTGACCGCCGGGTCCAGCAGGGCGTCCCCCGCGACGGCCGCCCGGACCGCCGCGATGAGCTGCTCGGGCGCCGAGGTCTTCAGCACGAAACCGCTCACCCCGGCCCGCAGCGCCGCGTACAGGTTCTCGTCGGTGCCGAAGGTTGTCATCATGATCACCTTCGGCGGGGCCTCCGCCGCGAGGATCCGCCGGGCCGCCGCCAGGCCGTCCAGGCGCGGCATCTGGATGTCCATGAGCACCACGTCGGGCCGCGCGTCGCGGACGAGCGCGATGGCCTGCTCGCCGTTCTCCGCCTCCCCGACGAGGTCGAGCCCCGGCTCGCTGTCGAGGATCACCTTGAGGCCGGTGCGCACCAGCGCCTGGTCGTCGGCGATCAGCACGCGCAGGGCACGCGCGCCGGCCCGCGCCGGCTCGGTTCCACGCGGCGTGTCGGGCCCGGGAGGAGCGACCCGCGCTCCGGGCGACACCCCGGAGGCCGGGCCCGTCTCGGGGGCGTCGAGGTGCCCCGCCTGCGCGAGGATGTCCTGCTCCAGACGCTGCAGGGTGGGGCCGAGGTCGAGGCCGAGCTCGTCGCGCAGCGCCTCCCTGGCCCGCCGCAGCGCGCCGAGCGCGTCGCCCTGCCGTCCGGCGCGGTAGAGCGCGAGCGCGAGCAGCCGCCAGGCCTCCTCCCGCAGCGGGTGCGCGGAGGCGTGCGCCTCCAGGTCCGGGATCAGGGCGCCGGTGCGGCCGAGCCGCAGGGCGGCGTCCGCGCGGCGCTCCACGGCGAGAAGACGCAGCTCGTCCAGCCGCATCGCCTCGGCCTGCGCCCACATCAGCTCCTGGAACCCGGCGAGCGCGGGCCCCCGCCAGAGGCCGAGGGCCGTCTCCATCCGCTCCAGCGTCGCGGCCGGTCCGTCGTGGTCGCTCTTGACCAGGTGCTCGAAGTGCCAGGAGTCCACGTCCTCGACACCGGCGCGCAGCGCGTAGCCCGGGGGAGCCGAGACCAGGATGCCCGCCTCCTCGCGCGGCGCGCGGCCGGGTTCGAGCGCCCGCCGCAGCCGCGAGACGTACCCCTGGATGGTGGACAGCGCCTGGGCGGGCGGCTCGCCGGGCCACAGCTCGTCGATGAGCGCGCTCACCGGCACCGCGCGCCCTCCGGCCACGAGTAGCCGGGCGAGCACGGCCTGCTGCCGTTGCCCGCCCAGATCGAGCGTCTCGCCATCGGAAATAGCCTCGAACGGCCCCAGAGCACGAAAAATCACCATCGCACGGGTAAGCGTAAGGGCAGCGACCCCCGAAGACGCGCCGCGCGCCTTTCGGTTGTGTCACGAGGTCATGACATGCCTGCTCACACCCCCCGGAACGCCGGATGCAGGCACTGGAGGCGGAGGGCACCCGGGGGACTCCCGTCGCCGGGCATGAGGTTCAGGCGGTGCGGTGGGAGGGGACGTGCACGAGAGCCCGGCAGCGCGCGGGGCAGGCAATGCGGGCAACGCAGGGAATCAGGCGGTTCGGGGCGTCAGGAGGTGAGCGGGAAGCGGGCCTCGACAACCGTGCCGCCGATGTCCGGGGCGGTGACGGTGCAGCTGCCGCCGAGTTCCGCCGCGCGTTCGCGCATCGAGGACATGCCCACTCCCGCGCGCAGGTGGGCGGGCAGGCCGATGCCGTCGTCGGTGATCCGCACCCGCAGCTCACCGCCGCCGTCCTCCGCCCCCGCTTCTGCCTCCGCTCCAGGCCCTGCCCCCGCTTCTGCCTCCACCTCTGCCGCCGCGGCTCCAGGTCCCGCCCCCGCTCCCGTCCCCGCTCCTGCCTTCGCCTCTGCTCCAGGTCCCGTCTCCGCCGCCGCTCCGGTCCGGGTGATCTCGACCTGGACCCGGGTGGCGCGCGCGTGGCGGCGCACGTTGTTCAGCGCCTCCTGCACGATGCGGTAGACCGCGACCTCCACGGCGGCGGGCAGTCCGGCGAGGTCGCCCTCGGCCCGTACGATGACGTCCACCGGCGCCGGAGCGTCCTCCTCGTGCCCGGAGCCGCCGGCGGGCAGCGTCTCCGCCGCGAGGGCGCGTACGGCACCCGCCAGCCCGAGGTCGTCGAGGGCGGGCGGACGCAGGCCGTACACGAGCTCGCGGATGTCGCCGGCCACGGCGTCCATGCCCACCCGCAGGTCCCGCAGCAGGCCGTCGGCGGCGGAGGGCGACCGGGTGAGGCTCATCCGCGCGATGTTGATCGTCATCGCCATGGCCCCGAGGGTCTGGCCGAGCCCGTCGTGCAGGTCGCGGCGCAGCCGCCGGCGCTCCTCCTCGCGGGCGGCCAGGATGCGCTCCCGCGACCGCTGCAGGTCGGCGGCCATGCGTACGGCGTGGGCCACGTCGGCCACGTAGGGGAGCAGGGTGGCGAGCACCCGCTCGTCGTGCGCGGCGGCGAACCTCCGGGCGCCCGGCGGGCCGACCAGCAGCCGGCCCACCGGTTCGCCGTGCCAGACCAGCGGGACCTCGCGGGGCTCGGGCCCCACGTGGCCGCTCTCGACGTACCGCGGACTGCCGTCGGCGATCTCGACGGCGACCCCTTCCACGGCGAGGCCGTCCCGCACGACCGTCACCACCGAGGCGAGCGCGTCGGCGGGGTCGGCCCGCCGCACCTCCTGAGTCAGCCGCTCGGCGAGCAGCGCCGGGTCGCCCACCGGCCCGTACAGCGCGCGGTCCACGACGCCTTGCAGGGCCCGGCGCAGCGGCTGGAAGAACGCGCCCGCGAACAGCGCCGCCGCGAGCCCGGCCACCTGGTGGTATCCGGAGACGAACAGGCTGGAGGCGGCTCCGACGCCGAAGTACACCGCGCCGACCACGACGAGCAGCCCGACGCTGACGAACGTCCGGCTGATGAGGGTGTCGATGCCGTACAGCCGGTAGCGCAGGACCGCGAAGAGGATCGACGGCGGGATCAGCGCCGTCCACAGGGTGGCCGCGACCGACGCCGACGCTCCCAGCAGGTACAACAGGACGTACACGGCGAAGAACAGGAGCGGCCAGGCGATCTGCCGCCGCGTCGCCGGGTCGGCCCGCCGCATCCGCAGCGCGAGCGAGGCGAGCGCCGCGACCACGCAGACCTGGATGAGCACCTGCGGCGCCAACCAGAGCGACTGGTAGTAGGGGGCGAGAGCCCTGATCTCCAGCGGATTGTGGATCACTTCCGGCCAGGGGTAGTCCGCGGGATCCGGATCGGGCCGCACCAGGCCCATGACGATCAGGAAGACGGTGGTGAGGACGCCCACCACGACGACGGCCCGCCACCCGCGTGAGGGGAGCCGGCCGTCGGGGGAGTAGAGCGGAAGCAGGACCGCGAGCATCAGGCCCGCCACCGCCCAGCCCACGAGGTACACCGCGCGTGCGGCGATGGCCGCGCCCATCTCACCTTGCGAGGCCCAGTAGAACGAGAACGCGGTGAAGGCGACGTTCACCGACCCCAGCAGGCCGCCGGCGCACATCAGCCAGGCCATGATGAGCCGGGGCCGCCGGGACACCAGGAACGCTCCCGTGGCCGGGAACGTGAGGGCGATGCCGGCGTCGGGCGGGATCGCCGGGTGCGGCTGCCATTCGGCGGGGAGCCGGAGCTGGACCACGACCCCCAGGAGAGTCAGTCCGAGCGCGACGGCCGCCATCGCGTACGCCATCGTGCGCGCGGGGAAGGCAGGGGGGTTCTCTTCCATTCTGGACCGAATTATGTCCTGTCCCGTTCCGCCCTGGAACAGAAAACCGGGACGCCGCCGGCCGGGACGCGGGCCCTTTCGTCAGGCGGCGGAGCGGCGGCGGACCGCGCGGCCGAGGAGAAGCTGGGCTCCCGCCGCGAGCAGGCCGAGGCCGCCCAGCACCGGCCAGACCAGGCCCGGCGCGTCCGCCAGCAGCCGGGTGCCGACGAGGGGCGCGAGCAGCGCGCCGGCCGACCACGACAGTCCGTACAGGCCGGAGTAACGTCCCCGCAGATGGGCGGGGGCGAGCGTCGCGACGATGGCTCCCGGGATCCCGGCGGTGAGCGCCTCGCCGAGCGTCCAGACGGCCACGGTCGCCGCGTGCCCGGCCCCCGACGACACCAGGGAGGTCAGCGCGAACCCGAGCCCGACGAGCGCGAACCCGGCCGCCAGCACCCTGGACGGGTCGAACCGGGCCAGCCAGGTGGTCGTGACCGGCTGCACGACCACGATCAGCAGGCCGTTCACGGCCATCGCCATGCCGTACGCGCTGGTCGGCAGGCCCTGCCCGGTCATCGCGAGCGGCAGTGTGCTGTAGGCCTGCAGGTAGACCAGCGCGTACGCCAGGTTGGCCAGCACGAAGGCCAGCATGACCCGGTCGCGCAGCACGTCGGCGAACCGGCCGGACGGCGCGTCTTCACGGGCCGGGCGGGTCTCGGGGATCGCTCTCCACACGAGGACGCCGAAGACCAGGCAGGTGACGGCGTCCACCCAGAACAACACCGTGAAGCCCGAGCGGGCGAGCCAGCCGCCGGTCACCATCGCCACCGCGAACCCGAGGTTGACGGCCCAGAACAGCAGCCCGAAGGCCCGGGGCCGGTCCTCCGGCGGCACCAGGTCGGCGACGATCGCCTGCGACGCCGGGCGGTAGGCGTCGACCACGATCCCCAGCACGAGCATCCCCGCGACGAGCCCCGGCACGCTCGTGGTGTAGCCGAGCGCGAGCATGGTGACGGCCGTCGCGACCATCCCGCCCGTCAGGGTGACCCGGCGCCCGAAGCGGTCGCTCAGCCATCCTGCGACCGGCTGCGCCAGCAGCGACCCCACGCCGAACATGGTCATCACCAGTCCGGCGGTGGCCAGCGGCACGCCGCGCGCCTGCGTGAGGTAGACGCCGATGAACGGCTCCACCATCGTGCCGAGACGGTTCACGAACGAGCCGCCGAACAGCACCCAGAACGGCCGGGGCAGGCCGCCGGCCCTCGACCGGAGGAACCCCGTCCCGCCTGTCCTGTCCGCCCTGCCGGAAACGGTTGTCACGCCGATCACTGTTGGACATCCGGAGTCCGCCGTGCGAATGTTTTAGGCCTGGCTGAAACATGGGGGCGCGGTGCCGGTGGAGTGGCGGTTCACGCCGGACGACGTGGCGCGGCTGCGGTTCGCCTTCTCCCCGATGTGGGAGCTCGTGGCGAGCCTCCGGGTGTTGCGGGCCCCCGCCCGCCACTCGCCGCACCTGCCGTGGCTGCGGGCCGTACAGCCGCGCCTGCGGGGGCTCGACCTCACCGACCTGTTCGCGCTGGTGCCGTTGAGCGGCTATCTGCCCGATTTCCTCACGCCGCCGCCGGACACGCCGCTGCCCGACTTCCTCGGCGAGCTGGAGCGGGTCCGCGCCACGCCTCCCGGCACGGCGTACGAGGAGGCGGCGTGGGTGCAGACGCCCGACCCCGCGGCCCTCTCGCGGTTCACGGCCGACCCCGCCGCGGGCGTACGGCGGGTGGCGGACCTGCTCGGGCGGTACTGGACGGTCGCCCTGGAGGAGTTCTGGCCGGCGGTCCGCGCGCTGCTGGAGGCGGACGTGATGTGGCGCGCCCGCAGGCTCGCGGCCGGGGGAGTGCGTGAGCTGTTCGCGGACCTGCACCCCGACGTCGCCTGGCACGGCGACCGTCTGGTGACGGCCAGGAGATGCGCCTACGACGGCGACCTCGGCGGCGACGGCCTCGTCCTGGTACCGAGCGCCTTCTCCTCGCCGGGCGTCGCCGTCATGTACGAGCC
The DNA here is from genome assembly GCF_014161415.1 of Microbispora sp. H10885. Lineage (NCBI taxonomy): Bacteria > Bacillati > Actinomycetota > Actinomycetes > Streptosporangiales > Streptosporangiaceae > Microbispora > Microbispora sp. H10885. The sequence goes on from NZ_JABBWY010000007.1 coordinate 504,572, forward strand.
GTACCGGCCCATGCTGTGCTACCCGGCGCGCGGGGTGGGCACGCTGTGGTCGGCCGGCGTGCCCTGCGCCCCGGAGCTGGCCGCGCTCATCGGCCGCACCCGGGCCCAGGTGCTGACCGCGCTGGCCGAGCCCGGCACGACCACCGCGCTCGCCCGGCGGCTCGGCCTCACGCCCGGCGCGGTCAGCCAGCACCTCACCGTGCTGTCCGGCGGCGGGCTCGTGACGCGGCAGCGGCTCGGCCGCGAGGTGCTCTATCGGCGGACGCCGGTCGGGGACGCGCTGACCGCCGCCCGCTGATCCGGCTCCGCCGGTCTGTGCCCGCCGGTCTGTGCCCGCCGTTCAGGGGCAGGCCGCCGATTCGGCGCGGCCGTCAGGACCACGCGCCGCCGAGGGACTGCCCGGGTACGGCCGGCAGGCGGGCCGTGACGGTCGTGCCATGGCCGGGCTCGGAGGCGACGGCACAGGTGCCGCCCAGCTCGGCCGCCCGCTCCGCCATCGAGCACAGGCCGACGCCCGCCCTGCGGTTCGCCGGGAGCCCCACGCCGTCGTCGGCCACCGTCACCCGCAGCTCGCCGTTCCGGTGCAGGACCACCCGCACGCGCCGCGCCCGCGCGTGCTTGCGCACGTTGGTCAGCGCCTCCTGCACGATCCGGTAGGCCGCCACCTCCACGGCGGCGGGCAGCCCGGCCAGGTCGCCGGTCACCTCGACCTCGGCGGCCGACTCCGCCCCGGCCGCCAGGCCCGGCCGGGCCTCTTCGACCAGGGCCCGTACGGCTCCCGCCAGCCCGAGGTCGTCGAGCGCGGGGGGACGCAGGCCGTACACGAGCTGGCGGACGTCGGCGGTGACGGTGTCCATGCCCTCGCGCAGGTCGCGGAGCAGCGTGTCGGCGGCGTCGGGGGAGCGTTCCAGGCTGACCCGCGCCGCGTTGAGCGTCATCGCCATCGACGCCAGCGTCTGCCCGAGCCCGTCGTGCAGGTCGCGGCGCAGCCGCCGCCGCTCCTCCTCCCCGGCGGTCAGGATGCGCTCGCGGGAGCGCTGCAGCGCGGTGGTCAGGAGTACCGTGTGCGCCGCGTCCGCGACATACGGCGCCAGCACCGCGATCACCCGCTCGTCGTGGGCGGCGGGGAACCGGCGGCGGCCCGGCGGCCCGATCAGCATGTGGCCGACCGGCTCTCCGTGCCACACCAGCGGCATCTCGCGGGCCACCGGGCCCACCCGGCCGCTGGTCGTGGTCTTCCCGTCGATCTCCACCGCGATGCCGGTGACCGACAGGCCGTCGCGGAGCACCTCCAGGGCGGCGAGCAGGGCGTGCGCGGGGTCGGCGTGCGGCAGCCGCCGCCGCAGCCCGGCGGCCAGCGCGTGCGGGTCGCCGCCCCTGCCGTACAACGCGTGGTCGGCCAGGCGCTGCAGCCCGCGGCGGATCGGATGGAAGAACGCCCCGGCGAACAGGGCCGCGGCCAGCCCGGCGAACCGGTCGACGCCGGACAGGACCAGGCTGGAGCCCGCGCCCACGAGCACGTACACGGCTGCGACCACGCCGACCAGGCCGGCGCCGACGAGGGCGCGGCTGATCAGCGTGTCGATGCCGTAGAGCCGGTAGCGCAGCACGGCGACCGCGATCGCGGCCGGCACCAGGGGCAGCGTCAGCGTGGCCGTCCACCAGACCGGATATCCGATCACCCACGGGACGACCAGGCCGGCCATGGCGACCAGCGGCCAGAGGATCTGCCGGCGCTCTATCCCGTCGGCCCGGTGGAACCGCACGACGAGCGAGGAGAACGCCAGCGCCATGCCCACCGCGACGACCATGTGCAGGCCCTGGCGGGTCTGCGCGTAGTACGGCGCGAAGGCCGCCACCTCCAGCGCGTTGCCGCCGGTGCGGACGCTCGACGGGGCGATCCACGAGCACAGCCAGTCGAGGCCGAGGGCCGTCGCGGTGATCGCCCCGGGCACGCACCAGCGCTTGGACAGGATCCGCCCGGTCGGATACAGCAACGGCAGCAGCACGCCCAGCGCGTACGTCGTGAGGTTCCACACCCCGTCGGCGAACACCCACAGCGGGTGGACCAGCGGATGCCCCCCGTTCAGGACGAGCAGGGCCGCCGTGTTGGCCGCCAGGATGTTGGCGGCCGAGCCCAGGCCGCCGAGGCACAGCAGCCAGCCGAGCAGCAGCCGGGGCCGGGAGATCACCAGCAGCGCCCCGAAGATCGGGAACGTGGTGCCGGCCACGTCCTCCGGAGCGAACGGCAGCGGGTTGTAGGGGGACGGCGGCAGTTGCGCGGTCACCCAGATGTCGCCGATCTCCAGGGCGACCGCCGCGCACGCGATGGCCACCGCGACGGCCGGGCCGTACGCCCGCACCCGGCCGGACCAGTCGAGGGCGCGCGTGTCGAGCGGCGGTCGTGCCACGGGCGGGAACTCCTTCTGGTCGTGCACCGGCATGCTGGGACCGTAGAACGCGCGGGTCGATGCTCACTGGACGACGGATCAACGCCGGATCAATGAGCAACGACTACGCGCGGGGGCGGTTGGTTCGCTCTCACACCCCCTCGTAACCCCTGTGAAACACGAACGAGGCAAACTGGTAGACACGCCGTTCTGTAACTCCGAGAGGTACGCCTTGGACCGCCAGCAGGAATTCGTCCTCCGCACGCTCGAAGAGCGAGACATCCGGTTCATCCGGCTGTGGTTCACCGACGTGCTCGGTTTCCTGAAGTCGGTGGCGATCGCGCCGGCCGAGCTGGAGGGTGCCTTCGCCGAGGGCATCGGGTTCGACGGCTCGGCGATCGAGGGCTTCTCGCGGGTCTACGAGTCGGACATGCTGGCCAAGCCCGACCCCTCGACGTTCCAGATCCTGCCGTGGCGCAGCGAGACGCCGGGCGCCGCCCGCATGTTCTGCGACATCCTGATGCCGGACGGCTCGCCGTCGCACGCCGACCCGCGTTTCGTGCTGAAGCGGACGCTGGCCAAGGCGGCCGACATGGGGTTCACCTTCTACACCCACCCCGAGGTCGAGTTCTTCCTGCTGCGCAACCGGCCGGAGAAGGGCAGCAGGCCCGAGCCGATAGACGAGGGCGGCTACTTCGACCACACCCCGCACAGCGCGGGCCACGACTTCCGCCGCAACGCGATCATGATGCTGGAGTCGATGGGCATCTCGGTGGAGTACAGCCACCACGAGGGCGCTCCGGGCCAGCAGGAGATCGACCTGCGGTACGCCGACGCGCTCACCACCGCCGACAACATCATGACGTTCCGGCTGGTGATGAAGGAGGTGGCGCTGGAGCAGGGCGTGTGGGCCTCGTTCATGCCCAAGCCGTTCACCGACTTCCCCGGCTCCGGCATGCACACGCACATGTCGCTGTTCGAGGGCGACCGCAACGCCTTCTACGAGCCCGGCTCCGACTACCAGCTCTCCAAGATCGGCCGGTCGTTCATCGGCGGCCTGCTCCGGCACGCCGCGGAGATCACCGCCGTGTGCAACCAGTGGGTGAACTCCTACAAGCGGCTGTGGGGCGGCGCCGAGGCGATCGCCGGAGCCGGCGGCGAGGCCCCCGCGTACATCTGCTGGGGCCACAACAACCGCTCGGCGCTCGTGCGGGTGCCGATGTACAAGCCGCACAAGGGCGGCTCCACCCGCATCGAGTTCCGGTCGCTCGACTCCTCCTGCAACCCCTACCTCGCCTTCGCCGTCATCCTGGCGGCCGGGCTCAAGGGCATCGAGGAGGGGTACGAGATGCCGCCGGGGGCCGAGGACGACGTGTGGGCGCTCACCAGCTCGGAGCGGCGGGCGCTCGGCATCCAGCCGCTGCCCCAGTCGCTCGACGAGGCGATCGCGGCGATGGAGCACAGCGAGCTCGTCGCCGAGACCCTCGGTGAGCACGTCTTCGACTACTTCCTGCGCAACAAGCGCTCGGAATGGCAGGAGTACCGCCGCCAGGTGACCGAGTACGAGCTCGGCCGCTACCTGCCGGTGCTGTAGCCGCCGCGCCGTCCCGGCGTCACGGCGACGTTACAGGTTGCAAATCTTCCTGACACTCCCGTCCGTTTAACTGTTTCGTATGCCGGAACAGTAAAATCGGCGCACTTGTTGCGACCCTTACGGGTGAGCCGTATCGACGTGACTCAGGGAGGACGTGGCCATATGACGGCGGCTGCGGGACTGCAGACCGTTCTGACCGTACCGAAGCGCTTCCGGGGGCCCGAGGGCACCGCCAACGGCGGATGGATCGCGGGCACCCTCGCCGGCACGCTGACGGGGGCCGGTCATGAATCTCCGGTGGAGGTCACCCTCCGCAGACCGGTCCCGCTCGAAACCGGGCTGACGCTCGAACAGGTCGGCAACGCCGTCGTCCTGAGCGTCGGCGAGAGCCATCTCGCCGAGGCCATCCCCGTCGCGGAGCCGCTGACGCCGCCGCCGTTCGTGTCGTTCACCGACGCGGCGCGGGCGGAGGCGGGCTTCCCCGGACTGCACGGCCACGCCATCGCGGGCTGCTTCGCCTGCGGGCTGCGCGAGCCGGGCGACGGCCTGCGGATCTTCCCCGGTGCGGTGGACGGCACCGACCTGGTGGCCGCCGGATGGCGGGTGCCGTTCAACGTCACCGACGAGCAGGGCGTGGTCCCCGGCTCGATCGTCTGGGCGGCGCTCGACTGCGCCACCGGGTGGGCGCACCACCGCGCGTTCACCGGCGCCGAGCCCGCCCGGCCTCCGCTCCTCGGGCGGCTCACCGGGCAGGTGTTCCGCCGGGTCTATCCGATGGGCAGGTATTCCGTCGTCGCCCGCGCGACCGGCCGCGAGGGCCGCAAGATCTTCGGCACCAGCGCGGTCTACGAGGTGGACGGCACGCTGGTGGCCGCCGCCCAGGCGACCTGGATCATCCCCAAGTGATCAGCCGGCGGTGAGGCGGGCGGCGACGAGCGCGGCGCAGCGGGGATCGAACAGGATCGTGTAGTGGTTGCAGTCGGGGACGACCTCGTCGCGCAGCCCCGGCAGCTCCGCCTTCCACCGCGCGGTGAGATCGTCGGGCTGCAGCCCGATGTCCTGGTTCAGCAGCCCTCTGGGCGCGCGGAGCAGCAGCGGCGCGGGCTCGATCGCCTTGAGCGCCGCGCCGAGCTCCGCGTGTCTCGTCAGGGGCCAGCGCCCGTCCTGCCGTACGGCCTCCTCGCGGACGCGCGACCGTACGGCGCCGTCCGGTCCGGTGGCGTCGTAGCGGACGTACTCCTCGACGACCGGGGACCAGTCGCCGGCCAGCGCGGGGTGGGCGCGGAACAGGTCGAGATACGCCTCCACGTCCGGGAAGGTCCGGGAGAGCCGGGCGATGGCGGGGCCGAGTGTCGCCGCCATCACCTCGTCGGGGTCCGCGCCCGGCGGCAGCGGCAGCGGCAGGCCGCCGTCGACCAGCACGACCCGGGCATAGCGCCACCCTCCATCCCGCGCGGCCCCGGTTCGAGCGGCGGCGTGCAGGGCGGCGACGTAGGCGCCCATCGAATGCCCGGTGAGCACGCTGGTGCCGTCCGCGCCGACGTGCCGGGCCACCAGTTCCAGGTCCTCCGCGTGCCGGTCCAGGCCGTACGGGCCGGGCAGGCCGGCGCTGTGGCCGCGGCCGCGCAGGTCGGCGGCGACCAGCGACCAGCCGGGCGGCAGCGCGTCGCCCACCGCCCGCCAGGCCATGAGGGAGGCGCTGATGCCGTGCGCCGCGATGATCAGGCGCGGGCCGTCGCCGAACCGGGCGATCCGCAGCCGCCCGCCGGGGACGGCGACTTCGTCGAACTTCATGGAACGGACTGTACGGAACCGCGCATGCCGCGCCTGACCCGGGCGCCGGCGGCCGGGGTGTGCGGCGGCCGGGGCGTGCCCCGGCAGGTTCGCCTCCTCGCTCGGTGGCGGACCCAGCCGGGCACAGAGCCGGTAGGGGCACCGGTCAGAGGTAGTCCCGGTACAGGTTGACGGAGGGCCACGACGTCACGGCGTTGGCCGCCTGGCGCAGGGCGTTGTCGATGGACGCGTCGAATTCGAGCTCGGTGTCGTCGTCACGCCTCCGGTTGAACAGGGCGGCCCAGTTGAGGCCGTCGTGGCGGCGTACGAGCAGGGTGGTCGTCCCGGGCAGGCTGCCGTTGTGGGCGGCGTCGATGCCGCCTCCGGCGTTGCGGACGACCCAGCCGCACCCGTACCACCACCCGCCCGGCTGGACCCCGATCTCCGGCTGGGCGAACGCCTGGTCGATCGAGTCGCCTTCCAGCGTCGGGAAGGTGATTTTGTCCAGGACGGGGTCGTACCTGATCCCGCGCTGGTCGAACAGGTCGCCGAACCGAACGACGTCGACCGCGCTGCCCAGCCAGCCGCCGTGGGCGTCCATGTTCTCCAGGTTGAAGCCGCCGTCGGGGGACGGCACCAGACTGCCGGAGGAGTCGAAGACGTAGACCACCTCCTGCTTCGATTCGTAGGAGACCTCACCGGGGGCGGCGTATTCGGGCAGGGAGCGGCCCTGGCGCATCCTGGTGATGCCCCGGGGATTGAGGATCTTCTCCTGGACATAGGTGGCGTACGGCATCCCCCCGGCCTTCTCGATGATCCGGCCGAGCAGCATGTAGCCGTAGTTGCTGTAGGCGTACCTGGCCCCGGGGTCGAAGTCCAGCCGTACGCCGGTCGTGCGCCGCATGATGTTGGACCGGCTGATCGGGAGCGGCACGCCGAGCTCGCTCGCGATGACGGAATCGAGGAACATAGGGTCCGGCGTGAGGGCTCTGTCCCAGCCGCCCAGGTGCTGGAGGAGCCTGCGCACGGTCACGTTCCCCAGCCGGGCGTCGGCGGTCTTGCCTGGCGGCGGTGTCAGCGTGAGCCGGTCGGTCAGCTTGTCGTCGAGGCTGAGCTTTCCGGCCTGCACCAGCTTGAGCACGGCCGCCGCGGTGATCGGCTTGCTGACGCTGGCGAGCCGGAACAGCGCGGTCGGTTCGACCGTGAAATGCAGGTTGCGCGAGAAGCTGTATCCGCGGGCCAGCACCAGCTTGCCGTTGCGGCTGACGGCCAGGGAACCGGCGGAGATGTTCCGGTCCTGCATGAACCTGCTCATGGCCTGGTTGAAGGCGTCCAGCCCGGGATCGGTCGAGCCGGTCACCTTGAAGACGGGCCTGGGGAACTCGGGCTCGAAGGGGCCGGCGTGTGCCGTCCCCCGAGTCCCGGGCAGGAGGACGCCTCCGGCCACTCCGAGCCCGGCCAGCCCCGCCACCCGGCCGAAGTCGCGCCGGGTCAGTCTCTTCCGCTCCATCGGATCTCCGTCACCGGAGGGTCCGATCGCTCCTCCGCGGCCGATCACGCCTCGATCGCGATCTCGTTGTGGTTCACGCCGATGGGCACGACCGGCGGGAAGGGCGCCTGGTTCTGTCCCGGCTGAGGGACCTTGACATCGTCGTTCTCGGACACTTCTGCCTCATCTCGGACGGCTCGGGGTCTGCACGCATCAGCGTCGGGGCCCTCCGGCACGTACGGATAGAGCAGTCATTACTCATCTTGGGACCGGCCGTTACTCCCCGCGCCCGCGGTCGTGCGGCCGGGCGACGACCCCGCCGTGGCCATCTGGGTGCGGCGGCTGTGCGCGTGCGACCCAGGTATCGCCTGTCCTGTCATGCGTCTTTAAGCTGCGCGCTATGGATGAACGTCTGCTCGTCATCGAGCACGAGGCCGAGGCCGGTCTGGGCTACTTCGCCGGCTGGCTGGAGGCCGCCGGCGTCGGCGTCGAGGTCGTCCGGCCGTACAAGGGAGAGGCGGTGCCCGCGACCGCGGGCGGCGGGCTGCTCGTCCTCGGCGGCGCCGCCGCCGCGTGGGACGACGAGGGGTATCCGTGGCTGCCCGCCACCAGGGACCTGCTCGCGCGCGCGGTGGACGGCGGCGTCCCGGTTCTCGGCATCTGCCTCGGCGCCCAGCTCATGACCCTGGCCTGCGGCGGGACCGTCGAGCGCGGCGACGTGGGCCCGGAGATCGGCCTCTGCGAGATCGAACCGCTGCCCGAGGCGGCGGACGACCCGCTCCTGTCCGCGCCGACCGGCGGGACGGTACCCCTGCGATCTGAGCCCCCGCGGTCGGCGCCTCTGCGGACGGTGCCTCTGCGGACGGTGCAGTACCACTACGACGCGATGACCACCCTGCCGCCCGGCGCGGTGCGCCTCGCGACCGGCGCGCGGTACGCCAACCAGGCCTACCGGCTCGGCGACCACGCCTGGGCGGTGCAGTTCCACCCCGAGGCCACGCCCGAGATCTTCGCCTCCTGGGCCGGGAGCGGCGAGCTCGCGCCCGAGGCGGCGGCGGAGCTGATCACGCAGGTCACGGCGGCCGGGCGGGAGCTCGAACAGACCTGGAGGCCGCTGGCCGAGGCGTTCGCGGCCCAGGTGACACGGCTCTGACCTGTCGTCCCGCCGCGCGGGAGGCATGGGAAAGGGACGCGGGCAAACCGCGTGATGCGCCGATTACGCAGAGAAACCGCTAAGGACGCCGCACAACCCACCGGGTTACCGTGTGCGCGAGCCCGGCACGCGCCGAGCTGCGACATCAGTGGACGCCGGGAGGCGTCCGTTCGGGAATCGGGTCCCGAGGGGGGACCGATCTCTGCGAGGAGGCGTCCATCCCTGTGTACGGTTACTGGGAAGGCATGTCTCGGGGGACCGACGTGATCGACGTCGGGGTGGAGGAAGGAACGGTGAACGCGGCGCCGCGGATACAGACGACGGCTGGGCGCCTGGCCGCACTGGGATTCGCCGACGGCGCGCGGGCCGAACGGTTGCTGGACGACCTCGGCCCCGAGGCGGTCGGCGACTTCGCGCTGCTCGACGACCTGGTCAGGGCGGCCGACCCCGATCTCGCGCTCACCACGTTGAGCCGCCTGGTCGAGCGGGATCCGAGCGTGCTCGGCACGTTCCGCGCCGATCCCGCGCTGCGCCGCAGGCTGCTCGGCGTGTTCGGGATCAGCGCGGCGCTCGGCGAGCACGTCGTACGGCACCCGGACTGCCTGACGGTGGCCGGGTCGCCGCAGTGGCCCGGCGCCCGTGAGCTGTGCGAGGAGTTGCTGCTGGCGGTCGGGGCGGACCCGGACGCCGCCGAGCCGGTGGCCGGCGGGGCCACGGCGGGCGCGGCCGAACCGGGCGTGGCCGCCCAGGCGATGGACGCGCTGCGCGTCGCCCACCGGACCAGGCTGCTCGACCTGGCCGCGCGGGACGTGACCGGCGAGTGCACGCTCGCGGAGACCGCCGCCGCGCTGGCCGACCTGGCCGCCGCGGCGCTCGACGCGGCCCTCGCCATCGCCAGGGCGGAGGTGGCGGACGCCGGCGACGTGCGGCTCGCCGTCATCGGCATGGGCAAGTGCGGGGCGCGCGAGCTGAACTACATCTCCGACGTCGACGTCGTCTTCGTGGCCGAGCCGAAGGAGGGCGTCGACGAGACCAAGGCGCTGCAGATCGCGACGCGGCTCGCGCAGGGCATGATGCGGGCGTGCTCGGCGAGCACCCGCGAGGGCGCGCTGTGGGAGGTGGACGCCAACCTGCGTCCCGAGGGCAAGATGGGCCCGCTCGTCCGCAGCATGGAAAGCCACCTGGCCTACTATCGCCGCTGGGCCAAGACCTGGGAGTTCCAGGCGCTGCTGAAGGCCCGGCCGGTCGCCGGCGACCTGGACCTCGGCCAGGAGTACGTCGCCGCGGTCAACGACCTGGTGTGGCAGGCCGCGGCGCGGCCCAACTTCGTCGAGGACGTGCAGTCCATGCGCCGCCGGGTCGAGGCGCACGTGCCGGTGAGCGAGGCCGACCGGCAGATCAAACTGGGGCCCGGCGGGCTGCGGGACATCGAGTTCGCCGTCCAGCTCCTGCAACTCGTGCACGGCCGCTCCGACCCGCTGCTGCGCCGCAGGGCGACGCTGTCGGCCCTCGCCGCCCTGTCGCGGGGCGGCTACGTCGGACGGGACGACGCCAAGGCCCTCGCCGAGGCGTACACCTTCCTGCGGCAGGTCGAGCACATGCTCCAGCTGCACCGGCTGCGCCGCACGCACGTGGTGCCGTCGGACACCGCCGACCTGCGGCGGATCGGCCGCGGGCTCGGCATGATCACCGACCCGGTGGGAGAGTTCACCACCACCTGGAAGCGGCACGCGCTGGAGGTGCGGAGGCTGCACGAGAAGCTGTTCTACCGGCCGCTGCTGCAGGCCGTCGCCCGCCTTCCGGAGACCGAAACCCGCCTGTCCGCGGCCGCCGCCACCGCGCGGCTCCAGGCGCTCGGGTACGCCGACCCCGAGGGCGCTTTACGGCACATCGCCGCTCTCACCAGCGGCGTCTCCCGCCGCGCGGCCATCCAGCGCACGCTGCTGCCGGTCATGCTCGGCTGGTTCGCCAACGCCCCCGACCCGGACGCCGGCCTGCTCGGGTTCCGCCAGGTGAGCGACAAGCTCGGCAGCACGCCGTGGTATCTGCGCCTGCTGCGGGACGAGACCGCCGTGGCCGAGCGCCTCGCCCACCTGCTCGGCACCAGCAAGTACGTGACCGGCCTGCTGCTGCACGCCCCGGACGCGGTCGGCATGCTGGGCTCGCCCGCCGAGCTCGCCGTCCGGCCGGCCGCGACGCTGGCCGGCGAGGCGGCCGCGGCGGTGGGCCGCTATGCGGAGGACGCCGAGACCGCCGTCGCCGCCGCCCGCGCGCTGCGCCGCCGGGAACTGCTCCGTACGGCCTGCGCCGACCTGTCCGGCCTGATCGACATCGAGGAGGTCGGCCAGGCGCTCTCGTCGCTCAACGACGTGACGATCCAGGCGGCGCTGACCGCGGCGATCAACAAGGTCACGCTGGAGCGGCGCGAGCCGTTCCCGACCCGCGTCGCCGTGATCGCCATGGGCCGCCTCGGCGGTCTGGAGAGCTCCTACGCCAGCGACGCCGACGTGATGTTCGTGCACGCGCCGCTGCCCGGCGTGGCCGAGCGGGACGCCACCGACGCGGCCCACGCGGTGGCCGAGGAGACGCGCAGGCTGCTCGCGCGGCCCGCCCCCGACCCGCCGCTGCAGATCGACGCCGGGCTGCGGCCGGAGGGACGGCAGGGGCCGCTCGTCCGCACGATCGCCTCCTACAAGGCCTACTACGACCGCTGGGCCTCGCACTGGGAGGCGCAGGCGCTGCTGCGCGCCCGGTTCTGCGCGGGTGACGCCGACCTCGGCCGGGAGTTCACGGCCCTCGTCGATCCGATGCGCTACCCGGAGGGCGGCATATCGGTCGACGCCGTACGGGAGATCCGCAAGCTCAAGGCCAGGATGGAGGCCGAACGCCTGCCCCGCGGCGCCGATCCCGCCCTGCACACCAAGCTCGGCAGGGGCGGGCTGACCGACGTGGAGTGGGTGGCCCAGCTCATCCAGTTGCGGCACGCGGGCGCCGTACCGGCGCTGCGCACCACCCGCACGCTGGACGCGCTGCGCGCCGCTGCGGCGGAGCACCTGCTCGACCCGGCCGACGAGGCGGTGCTCGCGGAGGCGTGGCTGTTCGCCTCGCGCATCCGCGACGCGCTGATGCTGGTGCGCGGCCGGGCCGCCGACAGCATCCCTACCCTGGTCAAGGAGCGGCTGCTGCTCGCGCGGGCCCTCGGCTACCCGCCGGAGGGCACCGAGGACTTCGTGGAGGACTACCGGCGCGCCACCCGGCGGGCCAGGACCGTCGTGGAGCGCGTCTTCTACGAGGGCTGACCCCTCGCTGCTGACTGACCCCCCGCCGCCCGGCTGGTCCCCCGTCTCCCGGGACCCGCCGGGCGCGGTCGCGCTTGTCCAGATTCCTGGCGACTCTCCGGGTCCTTCTCGGCCCGCTCTCCCGCCGGGCCGGCGTGCGCGGCCCGGCTTCGGCGGTCCGGCATGCCGTGGCACCGCACGACCGCGGCTTCGTTTCAGGTTTCTTTCATACCGGAATCCCCGGCTGGGAGCCTCGGTGAGTACGACTTATCGCCTGCCAGTGGCGAACCGGGGGGGCGAACGCTGAGGTGGATCGCGATATCGATGGAGGTAGAGCGCGTCCGGACGGCGCGCCTCGGCGCGCGGTGCCGAGAATAGGCATGCACAAGCGCCTTGACTGACTTCGCTGATCACACGGTAATTAGTACTCAAGCCACTGGGCCCCCGGTGGCCCGGCCAGGACGGCGACCGCGGGCGGAAGCTTCGCGCGCACTCGCCTGGCCGGCCTGTCCGGCGTCCTCGGCCCATCACGAGACGCGTCGAGCACTCCCTGGAGAACACGTGAACCATCGTGACAAGCCGCGCCGACATGGCTTCTCCTCTCGGGCAGCGGTGCTGAGACCGCTCGTGACGGGGATCGCCGCCACGACGACCCTGTACGTGTCGCCCTCCGGAACCGGCAGTGCCTGCTCCTCCGCCGAGCCGTGCTCCCTGGACGCGGCGCAGACGGCGGTCCGGTCGCAGAACGGCTCCATGTCCGGCGACATCGTCGTGCAGCTCGCCGACGGCGTGTACCGGCGCACCTCGCCGCTCAGGTTCACCGCCGCCGACTCCGGAAGCAACGGCTACCGGGTCGTCTGGCAGGCGGAGCCGGGGGCGCGCCCGGTCATCAGCGGCGCCAGGCAGGTCACCGGATGGACCGTCGCCGACTCCGGGAAGAACATCTGGAAGGCGAGCGTCGGCACCGGGATCGACACCCGGCAGCTGTACGTCGACGGCCGCATGGCCACCCGGGCCCGTACCACGGTGAACCGGGCCGACTTCACCGCCACCGGCACCGGCCTGCGGTTCAGCAACAGCGCGCTGAGCTACCTGAACAACCTGGCCGGCCAGAGCCGGATCGAGCTGCAGGGCATCGGCTCGTTCACCGACCGGTACGTGCCCGTGCAGAGCATCTCCGGCAACTTCATCACGATGAAGCAGCCGGCCTGGAACAACAACACCTTCGGGTACGACACCATCGTCAACCCCTACCGCAAGGGACCGATGTACCTGGAGAACGCGTACGAGTTCCTGGACTCGCCCGGCGAGTGGTACCTCAACACCGGCACGGGGGTGCTGTACTACATCCCGCCGTCCGGGAAGAACATGAGCACCGCGGACGTGGAGCTTCCCCTCCTGCAGTCGCTGGTGCAGCTCGGCGGCACCTACGCCGCGCCCGCGCACCACATCACCTTCTCCGGCATCACGTTCGCCGGGACGAGCTGGCTGGGGCCCAGCAGCAACCAGGGGTACGCCGACCAGCAGACGGGGGCGTACATCTCGGGCGACTGGAACTGGCCGAGCAACGCGCTGTCGTCCTGCCAGTACGGGTGCACCCAGTTCGAGTCGGTGCGTCCGCACTGGAACCAGATGCCCGCGGCCGTCCAGGTGTCGGCGGCCAACACGATCAGCTTCGTCCGCGACCGGTTCCTGAACCTGGGCCAGACGGCGCTGGGCATCGGCAACGACGCCAACGCCCACGCATCCGGCGTGGGCCTGGGGGCGAGCTCGATCACGGTGACGGGCAACGTGTTCGCGTACAGCGCGGCGGGTGCGGTGGTCGCGGGCGGCGTACAGGCCGACGCGCACCATCCGAGCGACTCCCGGATGGTCAACCGCGACCTGAGCTTCACCAACAACCTGGTGCACGACATCGGCGTGGACTACCGGGGCATCACCTCGTTCCTGCCCACCTATGTCACCAACGCCACGATCTCGCACAACGAGATCTACAACATGCCGTACCTGGGGGTCGCCTTCGGGTACGGCTGGGGCTCCAACGATGCGGGCGGCAGCTCCGACTACACCAACCGGGGCCTGTACAACTACCAGCCGCGGTACTCGACGGCGACCACCGCGTCGAACAACAAGATCACGCAGAACTACGTGCACGACGTCATGCAGCAGATGAACGACGGGGCGTGCGTCTACACGCTGTCGGCCAACCCCGGCGGGCAGATCAGCGGCAACTACTGCCTGAGGGCGGGCACGGGCCAGTTCGGCCTGTACTTCGACGAGGGATCCCGCTCCATCACGGCGACGAACAACGTCTTCGACGGCAGCTGGTGGATGTTCGCCCACGGCAACTACCAGGGCGGCAACAACACCGGAGCCCTGACGGTCACCAACAACTGGGCGTCCAGCAGCTCCACCGACGTGACGAACGGCGACCGCGGCAACACCGTCTACGGCAACACAACGGTCACCAACGGCAACTGGCCGACCGGCGCGCGGTCCGTCATGTCCGCCGCCGGGCTTGAGGCGGCCTACCAGGACATCAAGAACGAGACCGTTCCGTCGCCGTCGCCGTCGCCGTCGCCGTCGCCGTCGCCGTCGCCGTCGGCCTCTCCCTCGTCCTCGCCGAGTCCGTCTCCAAGTCAGTCTCCGAGTCTGTCTCCGAGTCCGTCTCCGAGTGAGTCGCCGAGCCAGTCTCCCAGCCAATCTCCGAGCCAGTCGCCTGGCGGCAGGGGGTGCGCCGCCGCCTACCGGGTCGTCAACGAGTGGCCCGGCGGATTCCAGGGCGAGGTGACGGTGCGGAACACCGGCGCCGCCGCCACCACCTCGTGGTCGGTGAGCTGGACGTTCCCCAGCGGCCAGACCATCACCCAGGTCTGGAACGGCACCCTGTCCCAGAGCGGGTCCGCGGTTTCGGTGAGCAACGTCTCCTACAACGGCGCCCTCGGAGCCGGAGCCTCGACCACGTTCGGCTTCACCGGCTCCTCCAGCGGGAGCAACGGCGCTCCGGCATCCCTGACCTGCACCGCCTCCTGATCTCACAATCCGCGCCGGCGCCTGGGCAATCCGCTCCTCGGCGCCGGCGCGGCCGTCTCCGGGGGCGCGTATCCGGGCGTACGGCCGCAGGCGTGCGACCTGACGGACGGATCACGGCGGGCGTGTGCGGTCCGCGGGGATCACAGGGGGCGGGGGTACCGCCACGGCTATGGGGCACCTCGGCGGCTACGAGCCCGCGGTAGGGGATTACCGCCCTCAGGCGATGCTTGCGGCGATATGACCCATATGTGTGCGCATCGGAGCGTTGCCATCGCAGCCCGTGACGGTGTATCAACGGGGACGGGTGATCTCTTTGATCTCGTATTACGCCGATCTCGCCATCGGGCTGATCCTGGCCTTCCTGCTGCTGTCGCTTCTCGTCAGCGGCATCAACGAGGGCATCGTCAGGCTGCTCGGCATTCGCAGCAAGTTCCTGTGGGCCTACCTCCGCGACACGCTCGACGGCGCGGAGACGGCCGACGGGACCTCCCGGCTCGACCGGATCGTGGACCTCCTGAAGAGGCTCGTGCGCCGGATCAGCACGCCGCTCACGGCGGCGCCGTCGCCGGGGGAGGGGCGCTCGCGCCTGCCGGCGACCGTGCTGGGGGTGTTCGCGCGGCTGCCCTTCGGCCGGGACCCGCGGCCCGCCTTCAGCCAGGAGCCGCCGCCCGCGCAGAGCCCGCCGCTCGCCCCCGCGACCGGGACGGTCGCCGCCGAGCAGATGATGGCCGCGGAGCAGGCGGCCGCCGACCAGACGGTCGTACAGCAGGCCACCACCGGGCCGTCGGACGGCGGCCCGGCGGCGGGCGGCACGGCGGGCGGCACTGCTGGTGGCGCTGCGGGCTCTGCGGGTGCGACGGTGGACCCCGCGCACTCCGCCGAGCAGGCCGATCCCCTGGAGCGGGCCGTACTCACCCTGGACGAGAGTGAGATGGCCGCAGGCGTAGGGGACGGGGCCGCCGTCGGCGGGATGGTCGATGCGGCGGCGGACGGCGCGGCGGGGGTCGGGGTCGCGTTGCCCGGCGAGGGCAAGTCGATGGCCGAACTGCTCCATGAGCGCCTGCAGGAGATCGATCACGCCAAGCGCGGCCGGACGAGCATCGCCGACATCCCTCCGGCGCGCTTCGCCGTCGCCGTCCTGGAGATCGCCACCGAGCACGGCGGCGTCGAGGCCCTCATGCGCGACCTCGACGCGCTCAACAGCCCGCTCTCCCGGCCGCTCAAGGCGGTGTGGAACAGGGCCAGCCACGATCTGGAGGCGTTCCGGCGCGGGGTGGAGGACTGGTTCGACGGGGAGATGGAGCGGCTCACCCTGCTTTACCGCCGCTACGTGCGCTGGGTCATCGCCGCGCTCGGCCTCCTCGTCACGCTGCTGTTCGGCCTGGACTCCCTGGAGTACGGCAAGACGCTGCTGCAGGACAACGCCTACCGCAGCGAGGTGACCGCCTTCGCCCAGTCGGGCCCGGAGGCACTGGAGCCGCTGCGTGAGAGGTGCGCGCCCGCCCAGGACACCTACGCATGCGTGACCGACGTGCTCAGCACCCCGGCGTTCGTCAAGATCTTCACGCACGCCCCGGTCAGCGTCAGCATGGACGCCGGCGGCCCGGCCTGGGAGTGGCACGGCGAGGACTGGTGGCGGCGTCTCACGACCCCGGGCCACTGGCCGGGCCTGCTGCTCACCCTCGTCGCCGTGCTGTTCGGCGCGCCGTTCTGGTGGGACATCCTGCGCCGCGTCAGCGGGATGCGCAGCCGATCCCAGGGCTCGTCCGGCTGATCTTCTCCGACTCGAAGGAGGACGAATCGCCGATGGACGCCGACGTCACCCGCTCTGCCCGATGGCTCGTGACGCGTTACTTCGAGATGTGGAACACGGGGGACGCGTCGGCGGCCGACGAGATCCTGAGCCCTGCCTGGGTCGACCACGCTCACCCCGAAGTGGCCGGGCCCGACGGCGTCGGCAGGCCGTCGGGCGGATCCGCCAGGCGCGGCCCGATCTCCGGTTCACGATCGGCGCCGTGCTCGGAGACGGCGATCTGGTGGCCATCGCCGGAACCGCCGGCCAGGGGACGGCGAGCACCCGGCTCATCTGGCTGGTCCGCGTGGAGGACGGCCTGCTCGCCGAGATGTGGACCTACCGCGACACGAGCGTCGTTTCGTGAGGAGTTGACCTGGAGCGGGCTCCAGGTGATGGAATGCCGGATCGGGCGCGAACACGCTCGTGACGCATCGATCACCATGGGGGCACGGATGACGGACTCTCCTGTCGCTTTGATCACCGGGGGCGGTAGCGGCATCGGGGCGGCGACCGCCCGGCGCCTGCTCGACCGGGGGCACCGTGTGAGCGTCACCGGCCGTGACGAGGGCCGCCTGAGGCGTTTCGCCGAGTCGATCGGCGACCCCGGCCGCCTGCTGACGATCCCGGCCGACGCGTCCGACCACGACGCGGTCCTGTCGGCCGTCGAGACGACGGTGAAGGAGTTCGGGCGCCTGGACACCGCCATCGCCAACGCGGGCTTCGCCACCCACGACACCCTGGCCGACGGAGACCCGGCCGGGTGGCGGGAGATGGTGCTGACCAACGTGCTCGGGCCCGCCCTGCTGATCAGGGCCGCGCTGCCCGAACTGAAGCGGTCGAAGGGCCGGATCGTCCTCGTCGGCAGCGTCGCGGGGTTCGTCAACACCCCGGGCAACATCTACGGCGCGACCAAGTGGGCGGTGACAGGCCTGGCCGAGAACACCCGGCGCATGGTGACCGCCGACGGTGTGGGCGTCACCCTGATCGCTCCGGGCCGCGTGGAGACCCCGTTCTGGGATGGGCTGGGCGCTCTGCCCGAGGGGAACCTCCTCACCGCCGACCAGATCGCCGACGCCATCGTGTGGGCCGTCGCGCAGCCGGGCGGCGTCGACGTCAACACGGTCGTCGTGCGGCCCATCGGCCAGCCCACCTGACCGCCCGCGGCGGCGCCGGGTCAGTCGAAGTCGGTGCACACGGCGTACCACCTGTCGGTCAGGCGGTCGACGCCGGAGAAGTCGGGAAGCCAGGCGCCGCGCTGCGGGACATAGGCGAATCCGCACTCCTCCAGAAAACCGCCGGAACCGGCGATGACCAGCTCGGTCACGCCGTCCTGCCGGAAAACATGGCTCACGGTGAACAGCCCGACGTGATCGCGCGTGCTCTCCCAGCGCTTCTCGCCGGGCACGGACTCGACGTATCTCGTGAGGGCGGGTTCGGAGACCAGGAAGGCCGCCTTCATCGGTACGTCGAGGGCCACCAGCGCGTACGGTCGCCGCCCGTTTCCGTGTCCTGCCGCACCGTCGCCCGCACGTCGTCCTTTCTCAGCGGCCCGGAAAACCATTGGACGGTACGAATATCCCAGGGCGATGGTGGAGCGCATGCGTCAAGAGCAGATCTGGGATGCCGAGGCCGCCGGACGCTACGACACGCCGGGCCGGGGGATGTTCGCGCCCGAGGTCCTGGGGCCGGCGGTGGACCGACTCACCGAACTCGCGGGGGACGGACGGGCCCTCGAGTTCGCGATCGGGACCGGGCGCGTGGCCGTCCCGCTCGCCGCGCGGGGAGTGCCTGTCACCGGCATCGAACTGTCTCCTCCGATGATCGAGCAACTGCGGACGAAGGCGGACGAGGCGGCCATCCCGGTGATCGTCGGCGACATGGCGACGGCCGTCGCGCCGGGGGAGTACACGCTCGTCTACCTCGTCTACAACACCATCTCGAACCTGCTCACCCAGGCCGAGCAGGTCGCGTGCTTCCGCAACGCCGCCCGTCATCTCGTGCCCGGCGGCCGGTTCGTGATCGAGCTCTGGGTGCCCGAGCTGCGCGCGCTCCCGTCGGGGCGGCAGGCCGTGGTGTGGCACTCGGAGCCCGGCTACATCGGTCTGGACACCTACGACGTACTGCGCCAGCACCTCGTGTCGCACCACTTCACGTTCGACGAGAGCAGGCAGGCCACCCTGTTCCGCAGCCCGCACCGCTACATCTGGCCGGCCGAGCTCGACCTCATGGCCCAACTGGCCGGGTTCGAGCTGGAGTCCAGGCACGCGGACTGGGCCGGCGCCGAGTTCACCGCCGAGTCGCCCTCCCACGTCTCCGTCTACCGTCTCCCACCGGACCAGGCGGCCTGACCGCGTTCTCGCCCGCCGTTGGCTTCGGCATCCACCATCGGCGGGTGGCGAGGGCCGCGAGCACGGCCCCGGCCGTGTTCAGGATGACGTCGTCCACGGAGCTCACCCGCCCGAGCCGCAGGGCGTACTGGAGGGTCTCGACGGTGAGCGAGGCGGTGGCCGCGAGGGCGGCGACCGCGGCGAGCGAGGCGAAGCGCGCCGAGCGGACGGGAAGCATCGCACCGAGTGCCGCGAACACCAGGAGATTACCCACGACCTGTACGAACGCCGCCCCCGGCGCCATCCGCGTGATCTGATCCGCCAGATCGACGAGGGGGATCAATTGCACGCCCTGGCCTGCCCCGGGCGTGAGGATCATCCAGATCCACGGAGCGGTTCCCGCGACGATGGCGACATCCGCGACGGCCGTGCGGCGGGGGAAGGGATGCCCCCTCCGGTCCCGGAGGCGTGCGAGCACGAACCCGAGGAGAGCCGCGGCAGGCAGGGCCACGACAGCCGCCACGACGACGGGCCCCCACGCGTTCCACGCCTGATGCACCCGATCATGATGGCACCGGCGGGCATGAGAACGGCCATCGGCCGGCGCCGTGGTGGGGCGCCGGCCGATGCGCCCTGACTTTCCTTCACTCGTGGGCGATCGCCTGGGAAATCATCACTGACGGAACGCTTCGCCGTCGGCTTGCCGGACCGAGGTCACGTCCGTCGAGAACCTCGATGGCCGTGATCGTCGTCCCGGTGGGGGCCAAGCTCAGCCAGATGACGTCCTCACCGTCGCGTTCCAATCGCACAATCCAGGTGCCCGAGGAACCCAGCGGAGCCGTCAATAAATTTGTGCACGTGAAGCTACAGGTACACACGCCGTAGAACGGCAGATCCTCAACCACGTCCACAAGAGAGTCGTTCTCGTTCTGCTCCCGCAGCAGAGCGATGATTTCAGCGGTGAGCCCGGAAAACACATCCGCCAGGCGGGGATACTGCCCGGCAGTCATGGACGGCACCTCACACAAGGTTCACTAGGGCCACCTGGTCGGCGCAGGCGGCTCGGACGACCGCCCGCGAGACAGTACCGCGCGATATCGGTACAGACAATTGAGACCGCGTCGGGCCTGGACAGCATCGCAGTTCCCGTGCTCTTGCGCATGAGAACGGCCATCGGCCGGCGCCGTGGTGGGGCGCCGGCCGATGGCCGTTCCTGCGGACGCGAGTGCGCCGGTCGTGACCCTGGCAGAGGCCGTACGGCCCTTCCCGCCGGGGTCGGCGGCTCAGCGGATCACACGTCGTAGTAGAGCTCGAACTCGTGCGGGTGCGGGCGGAGGCGGATCGGGTCGACCTCGTTCTCGCGCTTGTAGGAGATCCAGGTCTCGATGAGGTCCGGCGTGAAGACGCCGCCCTCCAGCAGGTAGTCGTGGTCGGCCTCGAGCGCGTCGAGCACCTTCTCCAGCGAGCCCGGCACCTGCGGGATGTTGCGGGCCTCCTCGGGCGGAAGCTCGTACAGGTCCTTGTCGACCGGCTCCGGCGGCTCGATCTTGTTGCGGATGCCGTCGATGCCGGCCATCAGCATGGCGGCGAAGGCGAAGTACGGGTTGCAGGACGGGTCCGGCACCCGGAACTCGATGCGCTTGGCCTTGGGGTTCGACCCGGTGATCGGGATGCGGACGCAGGCCGAGCGGTTGCGCTGGGAGTAGACCAGGTTGACCGGGGCCTCGTAGCCGGGCACCAGGCGGTGGTAGGAGTTCACCGTCGGGTTGGTGAAGGCCAGCAGCGACGGGGCGTGCTTGAGCAGGCCGCCGATGTAGTAGCGCGCAGTGTCCGACAGACCGGCGTAGCCGACCTCGTCGTAGAACAGCGGCTCGCCGTCCTTCCACAGCGACTGGTGGCAGTGCATGCCGGAGCCGTTGTCACCGAAGATCGGCTTGGGCATGAACGTGACCGTGCGGCCCGCCTGGATGGCCGTGCTCTTGATGATGTACTTGTACAGCATCAGCTTGTCGGCCGTCTCGAGCAGCGTGCCGAACCGGAAGTCGATCTCGGCCTGGCCGGCGGTGCCCACCTCGTGGTGCTGCATCTCGGTCTCGATGCCGGCCTCGATGAGGTTGCGGACCATCTCGGAGCGCAGGTCGGTGAAGTGGTCCATCGGCGGGACCGGGAAGTAGCCGCCCTTGTAACGGGGCTTGTAACCCAGGTTGCCGCCCTCGGAGGCCTTGCCGGTGTTCCAGGCGCCTTCGATGGAGTCGATGTAGTAGTAACCGGCGTTCTGCCGCGTCTCGAAGCGGACGTCGTCGAAGATGTAGAACTCGGCCTCGGGGCCGAAGTAGACGGTGTCCGCGATCCCCGTGCCCTTGAGGTACTCCTCGGCCTTGCGAGCGACGTTGCGCGGGTCGCGGCTGTAGGCCTCGCCGGTCAGCGGGTCGTGCACGAAAAAGTTGATGTTCAGCGTCTTGTGCTGACGGAACGGGTCGATCACGGCCGTCGTGGGGTCGGGCAGCAGCAGCATGTCCGACTCGTGGATGGCCTGGAAACCACGGATCGACGATCCGTCGAACATCAGGCCGTCGGTGAAGACATTCGAACCGAAGTTCTCAGACGGGAAGGTGAAGTGGTGCGTCGTGCCCGGCAGGTCCGTGAACCTGACGTCAACGAACTGCACACCCTCGTCCCGGATGAAATTGAGGACGTCATCGGCGGAGTTGAACACTCTCGAACCTCCCAGGGGCACGGGCTAGCGCAACCCGAAAATAGGCCGATGCCGTTTCCGCCCCATGTCTCGATTGTTTCGCGCGTGTTAAGGGAAAGCGCTACCCGGGCGGCCGCCGCGTTAACACCGGCCTCGCTCGTCCCCGGCCTCCATCGTACGGCCTTCTCGCAGGTCAGGTGGCATACGCGGCCGGACATGCCGGTCGCCGTGAGACCGCGGAGGCGCGGTCGTACGGGTTGACGGGCTCGCCGGAGGGCCGCGCCTCGCGCGGGTCGCCGGGGAAGTACGGATGGACGAACCCGTCGCCCGTGTCGCAGCTCGCGCCGAACAGCGCCGACCGGTCGCCGTTCAGCCAGACGACCAGCTTCCCGCCCTCCCCGTACGCGGCGAACTCGCTCCTGTGGTGCTCGACGACCCTCGTCACGGTCAGGGGGTCGCCGGGCCGGGTGACGGGATGGACGAACAGGTAGTCGGCCTCGATCGTGACGCCTCCGCCGGTCCGCGCGCCGACCGTCGTCGCCCCGGAGACCTTCACGACGTTCCCGGCCGGCTGGGCGGCGCCGGGCGCGAGGCTGAACACCCACGAGCGGGTGCCGGACGGGCCGCTCTCGTCCAGACCGCCCAGGAACGACTCACGTTGCCGGGGGTGCAGCAGCGCGGCGAACCGCTCCGGCCGGCCGCCGCGGACCGTCGCGGGGTCGAGGTGCGCGGCCGACAGCAGCAGCTTCACCCGCAGCAGCGCGCGGCCGACCTCGTCCTCGGTGAGCCCGCCCAGCTTCCGCGCGGGCGGCATGACCAGCCCTTCCTCGCCGTCCGCGAACCCGGCGGCCGGGGTGCCCGTGAACGGACCGGCGGGCGCCGGGTCGAGGTCGGCGAGGCCCTCCTCGCCGTCGGGGATCGGCGTCAGCACGGGACCGGGCCGGGCGACCACCGCGCCGGTGACGAACCGGTCCTCGTCGCCGGACGCCTGGCCGCCGACGCCCAGCCGCTCCAGGGCGTCGGGCCGTACGGTGACGACGAGCCCCGCGACCAGGACGGCGGCGGCGATCGCCACCAGCACGGCCGGCAGGCGGCGCCGCGTCCTCCGGCGGGTGAGGGGGTCCCGTTCCGCCGCCGTGATCATGCTGCGGATCTCGTCCTCGTCGAACTGCGCGACCAGCGCCTCGAAACGCGCGTCGATGTCATCGGGGTCCGCCGGCCGCACGGTTCCCTCCAAACGCCTAAGTCGTAAATGGCCCACCATACAGGGCATTTGATGGGTTCGACCTGCCCCATCATGGACGGCTTCGCGGCCGCACGCCAGACCGGTGACCCTCCCCGATACGCTGGTGAGCCATGAGTGACCGGCAGCCGCGTTGGACGCAGACCTGGCTCGGCGGCACCCGCGCCGCCGGGATCGACCTCGGCTACCCCGGCGAGCGGCTCGGCCTGCCCGAGCACGGCCCGGGTGCGGTCGCGGGCTGGGGGCGCAGGCTCGGCGCGGTCATCGTGGACTGGCTCCTGTGCACCTGGGCCATCGCCGGTGGCCTGCTCCGCGTCCGCGGCGCCGACGTCAGCGCGGTCGGCCTCGGCGTGTTCGCCCCGGAGTACGTCCTGCTGCTCGGCACGATCGGCATGACCCTGGGAATGCGGCTGTTCGGCATCCGGGTGGCCGCGCTGGACGGCGGCCGGCCGCGCTTCCTCGGCGTGCTGGTCCGCACGCTCCTGCTGTGCCTCGCCGTACCCGCCCTGATCTGGGACCGCGACCGGCGCGGCCTGCACGACCGCGCGTCCGGCACGGTGGTCGTCACCCTCTGACGGTCCGTACGAGGGACCCGGCGCGGCCCGTGATCACGGTTCGACGAGGCCGGCCCGGATGGCGTAACGGGTCAGGTCGAGCCGGTCGCGCATGCCGAGCTTCTGCAGGATGTTCGCGCGGTGCCGGTCGACGGTCTTCGCGCTGATGTAGAGCGTCTCCGCGATCTCCTTCGCGGAGTTTCCCTCGGCGATGAGCTTGACGATCTCCTCCTCGCGGGGCGTCAGGATGCTGTCCGGCACCCGCTCGCCCTGCCGGGCGCGCTGGAGGTAGTCGCGGATCAGGGCGGTGACCGCGCCGGGGTAGAGGAAGGGCTCTCCGCGCATCGCCGCCCGGCAGGCCTCCAGCAGGTCCTGGTCGGCGACCGACTTCAGCACGTAACCCGACGCCCCGGCCTTGAGCGCCTCGAAGAAGTACTGCTCGTTGTCGTACATCGACAGGATCAGGATGCGGATGCCGGGAGCGCGCCGTGAGATCTCACGTGCAGCCTGGATCCCGGTCATGCGGGGCATCGCGATGTCCAGGATGGCGAGATCGATCGTCTCGGAGCGGGCGGCCTCGACCGCCTCGGCGCCGTCGGAGGCCTCCGCGACCACCATGAGGTCGGGCTCGGCGTCGAGGATCAGCCGCAGTCCGCGGCGGACCAGCGCGTGGTCGTCCGCCAGCAGGATGCGGGTCTTGGCGCTCTCCACGGCTCAGCTCTCCTTCACCGCGTGTGGGGAGGACGACGTGTGGGGGGACGGCGAGACAGGGGGGACCTGTGGGGGGACGACGAGACGCACGTCCGTGCCGCCGCCGGGCGGGGAGTCGACGGTCAGCCGGGCGCCGATGAGCAGGGCGCGCTCGCGCATCCCGCGGATGCCGGCGCCCTCGGTCCGGGCGCCCCCGCACCCGTCGTCGGCGATGCGCAGGGTGAGCCGCCCGTCCTCCTCGGTGAGCGACAGCTCCGCCCGGCGGGCGCGGGAGTGCCTGGCCACGTTCGTCAGCCCTTCCTGAGCGATCCGGTAGAGGACGAGCTCGACCTCCTCGCTGAGCGCGGGCAGCCGCGGGTCGATGTCACGGGTGATCCGGATCCCGCTCGCCTGGGAGAAGTCGCTGCCGAGCGCGCTCAGCGCGCTGTGCAGGCCGAGGTCGTCCAGGACGCCCGGCCGCAGCCGCCTGGCGACCTGCCGTACCTCGTCCAGGCTGGCCCGCACCGTCTCCTGCGCGGAGCGCAGCTCCTCCCGGAGATCCTCGGGCGCGCGGTCCGCGACGCGCTTGAGCTCCAGCAGCGCCACCGTGAGGCTCTGGCCGATCTCGTCGTGCAGTTCCCGCGCGATGCGCCGCCGTTCCCCCTCCTGCGCGGCCAGCGCGTGCGCGCTGCTCGCGCTGCGCTCGGCTTCGAGCCGTTCGAGCATCTCGTTGAACGTGCCGATGACCTGGGCGAGGTCGCCGTTGCCGCTGTCGGTGAGCCGGTCGCCCGCCCGCAGCAGGTCGACCCGCCGCATGAGCGTGGTGAGCGCGTCGAGCGGGGCCAGGCTCCTGCGGATCAGCAGCGCGTTGGCCGTGATGATCAGGGCCAGCCCCACGGTCAGGACCGGTACCTCGGTGAGCAGGACCGGTGAGGACACCGTGGCGGGGGAGAGCGCGAGCACCAGTGTCCCGGCGGTGAAGACCAGTCCGTTGATCGCGAACAGCCGCCAGAACAGGGCCCGGGCCGGGCGCCGCGACCGCGGCGCCGCCGCCGGCCGGCCGGTCCGCCGGTCGTCGCCCCGGTCGTCGCCCCGGTCGTCGCGCCGGTCGGTGCGCCGGTCAGTGGGCTCGTTCACGTCTCACAGCCTGCTCGTTCTCGTACGCGGGTGTCCATGCGGGGTGCTCCCCATCTCGCGGGGGCCGCTACATGTCATACCTCTCCCGATATGGGTGCCGGACCCGATGGTCCCCGGCCGGGGTGTTCCGAAGACTGGAACAGCAGGCAACGACGGACGGGAGGTATCCGAGATGGACGTGACCAGCGCCACCCTGCCCGGCGTCGCGACCGTGCACCAGTGCGTCACCCGTGACGGCCGGTGCTTCGGGGTGCTCGTCGAGAAGTCCGGCCGCCGGCGGCTCCTCTTCTACGACCCCGCCGAGCCCGACACCGTGCTGCAGGCGATCAGCCTGGAGCAGTGCGAGGCCGACCAGCTCGCCGACATCCTGCACAGCAGGCCCGTCCTCGATCGGCTCGCCGATCTCGAACGCCGTTTCACCGAGTTCACGGAGTTCACACAGGCGGCGTTCACCGAGGCGGCCCGATGACCATCGCAAGGAACCTCCGTCTCCCCGATCGATGTGATGACCTGATGCAAGCGCGCGAAGTCGTCGTGAACCTGCCGACGGTGACCGTCCACGACCCCGTCGCCCGGGCCGTACGGATCATGGTGCTGAACCGGATGCCGGGACTGATCGTCGTGGACGACAGGAGACGGCCGGGCTGGGTGCTGCCCGGCACGCAGGTGCTGCGTCTCACGGTCCCAGGGGCCTACCAGGAGGACGCGGCGCTCGCCCGGGCGATCGACGAGGCCCACGCCGACCGCTTCTGGCAGGAGCTGGCCGGCATCACGGTGGGCGACTGCCTGCCGCCCCAGCCGCCCAGGCCGGTGACGGTGCCGCTCGACGCGACCCTGCTCGAAGTGGCCGCCCTCATGACCCGGCTGCGCAGCCCCATCGTCGCGGTCGTCGACCGGGACGGCGCCCTGGCCGGGGCGATCACGCTGGAGCGGCTGCTCACCAGCCTGGCACTCGTCCCGCCGGGCGACTGACCGCCACGAGCGGGCCGCCGCGCCCGGCGAAGCGCCGGGTTCGGCGGCGCCCCTGGGCCCCCGCGGCCGGAGCCCCCGGGCCGCGGGGGCCGCCTCCGGCTTCCCCGGCTGTCACGTCGCCTGCCGCGTCGCCGTCCCGCCTTCCGCGCGCTTTCCGGTCACCTTGATTCCTGCCGTCATGTCGCTTCCCGCTGTCGCGTCGCGCCGTGCGGCGTGTCCCTGCTCCGGAGGTTCCGTCATCCACCGCTTCGCCATGCCGTCGCCGTCCTCGTCGCGCCCACCCGCCGGGACACCGTGCCGGGCCTCCGCCGATCACGCCCGCACCCGCCTCGCGAGCGTCGCCGGACCCCCGGGGCGCCGTACGTGAGCGCCGTCGCCTCTTTCTCGATCTTCCTGGCGGCCTTCGCCCTCATCGCGTCCGAGAAGGTGCACAAGGTCAAGGTGGTCCTCGTCGCCGCGGGCGCGATGGCCGTCCTGGGGCTGATCCCCGGCGACGAGGTGTTCTTCTCCGAGACCGCCGGCATCGACTGGAACGTCGTCTTCCTGCTGCTCGGCATGATGATCATCGTCGGCGTCGTCAAGCAGACGGGCGTCTTCGACTACCTCGCCATCTGGGCGGCGAAGAGATCCAGGGGCAGGCCCTACCGGCTGATGGTCATGCTGATGGCCATCACCGCCGTCGCCTCGCCGTTCCTGGACAACGTCACCACGATCATGCTCGTCGCGCCGGTCACCGTGGTCGTCTGCGACCGGCTCCGCATCCCGGCCCAGCCGTACCTGATCGCCGAGGTCCTGGCGTCCAACATCGGCGGCGCGGCGACGCTCATCGGCGATCCCCCCAACATCATCATCGGCAGCCGCGCCGGGCTGACGTTCAACGACTTCCTGGCGCACATGGCGCCGATCGTGGTCGTCGTCTTCGTGGTGTTCGTGCTGCTCACCCGCGTGCTCTTCCGCAGGTCGTTCCGCTACGACCCCGAGCGCGTGGCCGCCGTGATGGCGCTGCAGGAACGGCGGGCCATCACCGACGCCCGCCTGCTCCTGCGGTGCCTGATCGTGCTGGCCGGGGTCGTCGCCGGGTTCTGCCTGCACGCCGTGGTGCACGTGGAGCCGTCGATCGTCGCCCTGGTGGGCGCCGGGGTGATGCTGCTGGTGTCCCGCGCCGACGTGCCGGAGGTCCTGCGCGAGGTCGAGTGGAGCACGCTGGTCTTCTTCATGGGCCTGTTCGTCATGGTCGCCGGGCTGGTGCACACCGGCGTCATCGCGACGATCGGCGGCTGGGCGGTCGGCGCGCTCGGCGACGACTACTTCCTCGCGGCCACGGCGCTGCTGTTCGGCTCCGGGGTGCTGGGCGCGTTCTTCGACAACATCCCCTACGTCGCCACGATGGTGCCGGTCGTGGAGGAGATGGTCGCCCAGGCGCCGGACGGGCAGACCGGGCAGGCGCTGTGGTGGTCCTTCGCCCTGGGGGCCGACTTCAGCGGCAACGGCACCGCGGTGGCGGCGAGCGCCAACGTCGTGGCCGTCGGCATCGCCGCCCGGACCGGCCACCGCATCGGCTTCTGGCAGTTCACCAGGTACGGCATCCTGGTCACCGTGCTGAGCATCACGATGGCCTGGGTCTACGTCTGGCTGCGGTACTTCCTCTGACCCGCCGCGCTCACGACGCGGCGCGTTGGAAGGACACGGTGCTCTGTAAGGACACGGTGCTCAGAAGGACACGGTGCACTGGAAGATCGCCGTGCCGGGCAGCAGGCGCCCGCGCAGCGGGCTCCACCCGCCCCAGGCGCGGTCGTGGCCGGGCGGCCACTCGGGTTCGGTCAGGCCGGTCAGCGTCAGGCCGGCGCCGGTGATCAGGCCGACCCAGTCGCCCATCGTCCGGTGGTGCTCCACGTACGACGGCTCGCCCTCGTCGGAGTACTCGACGTACGGCGCCCGGTCGAAGTAGGGGCGGTCGGCGGTCAGGCCGCGCGGCCCGGGATCGTCGGGAAACGCCCACCGGACGGGGTGGCTGACGGAGAACACGAACCGGCCGCCGGGGCGCAGCACCCGGCGCACCTCGGCCAGCACCGCCGCGGCGTCCGCGACGAACGGCAGCGCGCCGTAGGCGGAGCACGCGAGGTCGAACGAGCCGTCCGCGAACGGCAGCGTCTCGGCGTCGGCCTGCACGACGGGCAGCCGCACCCCGGCCGCCATGTCGATGCGCCGGGAGTGCTGCAACTGCCGGTGGGACAGGTCGGCGCCGACGACCGTCGCGCCCTGCCCGAGCAGCCACCGGCCGCACTGCCCGGCGCCGCACCCGATCTCCAGGATCCGGCGGCCGGCGACCTCGCCCAGCAGGCGCGCACCCGCCTCGTCCAACCCCTCCGGGCACCAGACGAAGCCGTCGTCGCGCAGGAATCCGCCGTGCTCGGCCTGGTAGTCGTCGGCCGCGCCGTCCCACCAGCCCCGGTTGGCCCGGGAGGTCTGCGACCGGGAGACCGGCCGCCGTCCGACGTCCATATGTCGCCGTCTTCCGAACGAGTCTTCCGGCCGGGTCAGCGCATCTTCGGGCCGCGCGGCATGCGCATGCCCTTGGGGATCGGCCCCTTGGGCATCGGCACGGCGGGGGTGAGCGCGCGCATCCGGTTGTTGACCTCGGACACCGCGCCCTTCTTGAGGTTGCGGGGCAGCTTCATCATGTGCCGCTGGAGCTTGGCCAGGGGGACCTGCCCCTCGGCGTCACCGCACTGGATGTCGTAGACCGGCACGTCGATCGCGACCCGCTGCACGCGCTTCTTCTCCGCGACGAGCATCCGCTGGACCCGGTTCGGCGGGCCCTCGGAGACCAGGATGACCCCCGGGAAGCCGACCACCCGGAAGACCATGTCCTGGTCGCGGTTGACCGCGACCGGCTTCTCCTCGACATACCACGTGCCGCGCAGGCTCTGCAGGATCGCGTACGACGCGCCCGGCTGGCCGTGCAGCATGGAGTACTGCGACTTCTGCGCGAACCGGCTGAAGACGAGCATGCCCACGAGGACGGCGGCGAAGACGCCGAAGACGATCCACGTCCAGCCGAAGATCACGCCGATGACGACGAACAGGGCGAGTGTCCCCGCAGCCGACGCGTAGACGATCGGCATGCCCTTCGGATTCGCCTGTTGAATGATCTGTGCGACCATCCGGATCTGCTTGAGGCGTCCCGGAGCCGCTGCGTCTTTGGCCATGTCCTGAAGGATACAAACGCCGAGCTGACTTAATGAAAACGAGACTCACGCACGGGCGGCGATCGCCTGCTGGTAGAGCCGTCCGGCCCGGTAGGACGAGCGGACCAGCGGGCCGGACATGACGCCGGCGAAGCCGATCTCCTCGGCCGCACGCTGGAGCTCGACGAACTCCTCGGGCTTGACCCAGCGGTCCACGGGGTGGTGGCGCGGGGTGGGGCGCAGGTACTGCGTGATCGTCACCAGGTCGCAGCCGGCCTCGTGGAGGTCGCGCAGCGCCTGAAGGATCTCCTCGCGCTCCTCGCCCATGCCGAGGATGAGGTTCGACTTGGTGACCAGTCCCGCCTCACGGGCCATGGTGATCACCGCGAGCGACCGCTCGTAGCGGAACGCCGGGCGGATCCGCTTGAAGATCCGGGGCACGGTCTCGATGTTGTGCGCGAAGACCTCGGGCCGGGCGGAGAAGACCTCCTCCAGCTGGCCGCGGTCGCCGTTGAAGTCGGGCGCCAGCAGTTCGACGCCGCAGCCGGGGACCATCTCGTGGATCTGCCGGGCGGTCTCGGCGTACAGCCAGGAGCCGCCGTCGGGCAGGTCGTCGCGGGCGACGCCGGTCACCGTGGCGTAGCGCAGCCCCATCTGGAGGACCGACTCGGCGACGCGGCGCGGCTCGTCCCTGTCGTACTCCGCGGGCTTGCCGGTGTCGATCTGGCAGAAGTCGCAGCGCCGGGTGCACTGGTCACCCCCGATGAGGAAGGTGGCCTCGCGGTCCTCCCAGCACTCGGAGATGTTGGGGCAGCCCGCCTCCTGGCACACGGTGTGCAGCCCCGCGCCCTTCACCAGCGACTTGATCTCGGTGAAGTTCGGGCCGTTGCGCAGCCGCGTCTTGATCCACGGCGGCTTCTTCTCGATGGGGACCTGGCTGTTGCGCACCTCCAGGCGGAGGAGCTTTCGACCTTCCGGAGCGACCGTCACCATTCCAGCTTATTACCCGCCCCGACCTCGCCCGGCGCGTGCCCGCCCGCCTCGCCCAGGTCCTCCTCGTACAGGTCGTACGGCTCCTCGCCGAGAGCCTCGGCGAGGCGCTTTCCGGCGAAGGGGATGACCTCGTCGACCGTGATGCGCCTGCCGGTCTCCGCCGACAGCGAGGTGACCCCCGCGTCGTCCCCGGTGGGGTCTCCGGTGATGCGGTTGTACCAGCTCAGGTCGTTCACGCAGTTGAGCGCGAAGCCGTGCATGGTCACCCCGCCGGTGACCCGGATCCCGATCGTGCCGAGCCTGCGGTCGGGCAGCCCGTGGGACGGGTCGCCGGGGACCCAGAGCCCGCCGCGCCCCTCGACCCGGCGCGCGGTCAGCCCGAAGTCGGCGCAGACCTGGATCAGGACCTCCTCCAGCAGCCGGAGGTAGGAGACGACGTCGGCGATCCGGATGATCGGGTAGCAGACCAGCTGGCCCGGGCCATGCCAGGTGATCTTCCCGCCCCGGTCGACGTCGATGACCGGGGTGCCGTCGGCCGGCCGCTCCTGCGGCAGCGTCCGCTTGCCCGCGGTGTAGACCGGGGCGTGCTCCAGCATCAGGCACAGGTCGGAGATCTCGCCTGCCGCGCGGCGGGCGTGCAGCCGCCGCTGCAGGGCCCAGGCCTGCTCGTACGGAACGTCCACTCCCAGGCGGACGATGGCCAAGCCCTTCACGCTGACAGGGTAGTGGAGGTCAGCAGCCGGGGCTCGACCCGCAGCTCCTTGACGGCGGGCCCGTCGCGCTCGATCCGGTACGCGAACCCCCGGGGGTCGGTGGTCACGGCCTGGATGAACTCCGTGCCGACGTAGTGCAGCGCCACGCCCTCGTCGGCGGCGTACCCCTCCGGCAGCTCGCCCGAGGCGACCGACTCGTGCAGCAGCGAGCGCCGCTGCGGGTCGGAGTTGTAGTGGACGCCGCACGAGTACGGCAGCAGGGCCAGGCCCTCGGACCAGGGCCGCAGCCTCGGCCCGAACGAGTCGGTGTTGCCCCCGACGTGCCAGCACAGCGCCCCCGCGCTCTGCCCGGACAGCACCACGCCCGCCCGCCAGGCCTCGGCGAACGCCTCGTCGAGGCCGTGCAGCCGCCACAGCGCGGCGAGGTTGGCGACGCTGCCGCCGCTCACGTAGATCGCGTCCTGCTCCAGGATCCACTCACGGGGGTCGGCGACGTTCGGCATCGGGAACACCGTCAGGTGGCTGACCTCGACGTCCCACCGGGCGAACGCGCCGTACATCTTCAGCAGCCAGTCGGCGTCGTCGCCCGTGGCGGTGGCGAGCAGCCCGAGCTTGGGCCGGTCCTGCCCGGTCAGGTCGAGGACGTAGCGCAGCAGCGCGGTCGGCTCGATGAACCCGTACCGCTCCGACTGCCGGAACGAGCCGCCCCCGATGGCGACGATGTGCGACTGCCCGATGCGGCTCATGCCCCACCACTTCCGTGTCCGGATCGACTGACTCTTCAGAGTACGGCGGCCAGGGCGTCGCCGATGGCGGGATGGGCGAACCGGTGACCTGCGTCGAGGAGCCGCCGGGGGAGCACCCGCTGGCCCGCGAGCAGGGCCTCGTCGGCGAACTCGCCGAGCGCCAGGCGCAGCGCGAGGCGCGGGGCCGGGACCGGCATCACCGGCCGCTTCAGCGCCTTCGCGAGCGCGGCGGTGTAGTCCGCGTTCGTCACCGGCCCGGGCGCCGTCAGGTTGACCGGCCCGGACAGGTCCTCGCGGGAGAGCAGGAAGCGGACCGCGTCCACCCAGTCGGGCAGCGAGATCCACGACACGTACTGCCTGCCGCTGCCGAGGACGGCCCCAGCGCCCATCCTGAAGATCGGCAGCATCCGGGCGAGCGCGCCGCCCCGGCCGCTGAGCACCACCCCGGTGCGCAGCCGCGCCACCCGGAGGCCGGCCTCCGCGGCGGGCGCCGTGGCGTCCTCCCAGGCGCGCACCAGGTCGGCCAGGAAGCCCTCTCCCGGCGGGGCGGACTCGTCCACCGCCCGGTCGCCCGTGTCGCCGTAGAAGCCGATCGCCGAGGAGGACAGCAGGACACGGGGCCCGCCGTCCGTGCGGGCCAGCGCCTCGGCGAGCGTCCGCGTGCCGGAGACCCGGCTCTCCACCAGCTCCCGCTTGTACGCGTCGGACCACCGGCGGTCGCCGATCCCCGCCCCGGCGAGATGGACGACGGCGTCGGCGCCCTCCAGGGCGGCCGGGTCGAGAACCCCGCCCGCCGGGTCCCAGAAGCGCTCGTCGGGCGCCGCCGGCTCGCGCCGCACCAGGCGGCGCACCTCGTGCCCGTCGTCCCGCAGCGCGCTCACCAGGGCCGAGCCGAGCAGACCGGACGCACCGGTCACCACAGTCGTCATCGTCTCCACAGCCCCTTATACGCCGGAAGCCGCCCCGCGGGATGCGGGACGGCTTCGCGGTGTCGCCGGATACTAGGCCAGGCCGAGCTGGGCCTCGAAGCGGCCCTCCTCAAGACGACGCTTGATCGTCGTGAGGAAGCGGGCGGCGTCGGCGCCGTCCACCAGGCGGTGGTCGTAGCTCAGCGCGAGGTACACCATCGAGCGGACCGCGATGACCTCGCCCTCCGGGGTGTCCACGACGACCGGGCGCTTGACGACCGCGCCGGTGCCCAGCATGCCGACCTGCGGCTGGTTGAGGATCGGCGTGTCGAACAGCGCGCCCCGGCTGCCGGTGTTGGTCAGCGTGAACGTGCCGCCGGTGATCTCGTCCGGGCTCACCTTGTTGGTGCGGGTGCGCTCGGCGAGGTCGGCGATCTTACGGGCGAGCCCGGCGATGTTGAGGTCGCCCGCGTTCTTGATCACCGGGACGAGCAGGCCGCGCTCGGTGTCGGTCGCGAAGCCGAGGTGCTCGACGTCGAAGTAGGTGACCTCGTTGGTCTCGCTGTTGATCGTGGCGTTCAGCTTCGGGTGCTGCTTGAGCGCCTCGATCGCGGCGATCGCGAAGAACGGCATGAACGACAGCTTGACGCCCTCGCGCCGCAGGAACTCGCCCTTGGCCTGGTCGCGCAGGCGGGCGATGCGGGTGACGTCGACCTCGACCACGGTGGTGAGCTGGGCCGAGACCTGCAGCGACTCCACCATGCGCTTGGCGATGGTCTGCCGCAGGCGCGACATCTTCTCGGTGCGGCCGCGCAGGGTGGTGTCCACCCGCACCTCCGCCGCGGCGGGCGCGGCGGCGGCCGGGGCCGCGGGCGCCTGGGTCCCGGCAGTTCACCGGCCAGCCGCTCGCGCAGCAGCGCCGCCTGTTC